>CAITIE010000041.1 GCA_903892355.1 uncultured Pirellula sp.
ATCAAGCGATGACGGGCGGAGTTCCAGTCGACACAGGAGTCTATCGATGGCTGGGGTCAACGTACGAGCCGATCCCCATTGTGGATCGAGCAGCTCTGTCGTGATTGAAATCGCAGGACCAGAAATCGCCGTACTGGAGGTAGCTGTACTGGAGGTAGCCGTCACTGTGGACTCTGCGCGCAGGATGGCGACCGAACCACTGCGACCGCTTGTTTCCAAAGCCAATAACGTTTTGCGCATAGTTCGGTGGAGTGCAGTTCAAGCACGAAGGCTGGGCTTAGCCTAGCATCGATCGCCAGGTATCCTTAGCGACACGCAGTGCATCGGCGATCTTTTCAGGGGTTTTTCCACCCGCTTGTGCAAGATCGGGTTTGCCTCCCCCGCTACCGCCGACTTCGTTGGCCACAGGTCCGATCCACTTGCCTGCGCTCAGACCTTTCTCGACGAGAGAGTTGCTGATCCCTGCGATGAGGGTAACCTTGCCATCGCTGGCATTGGCGAAAAGGACTGCGACCGGTTCCGAGGACTTCTTGCGGATCTGGTCGACCCATTGACGCATCATGGCGGCGTTTGCGTTGGGGACGTCGCACACGATCATTCGGGTTCCACCCACGATTTCTGCGGAAGCGAGGAGTTGATCGACATCCACGCTGTTGCCGCTGGCGAGTTGTGCCAATTGATCGTGCAATTGTTTTTCTTCGCTGAGGAGTGTTTCAATACGGTCGGCGACTTCATCGAGGGCGACATTCAATGCGCGGGCGGCTTGTTTGTATGCCGACCGAATGACACCGTAGTCTGGTCGCGTTCCGGATTGAGTTTTCGCGGTACCTGCAATACGTTCGGGAGCCGATTCGCCGCTGGCAGAACCGGTGGCCATCTTTTTAAGTTTTCGGATTGCGGTCACGAGATCCACGGTCTTGGATCCGAGCGTGTCGATGGAGCAGCCAAGTTTTTCAGCGGCGCGTTGAGCGAGTGCTTCGGTTTTGCGACGTTGCTCTTGAGCTCGTTCGCCGGTCAATGCGGTGATCCGACGAACACCGGATGAAACGCTTTCTTCTCCGAGCAATTCGATGGTGTTGATCTCGGCGGTGTTGCTGGCATGCGTACCACCACAGAGTTCCTTGGAGAAACCTCCCATGCTGACCATGCGCACCGGATCCGGGTATTTTTCTCCAAAGAGCATCATCGCTCCAGCTTCGCGGGCGGTAGCGAGCGGAACGTTTTGCCAAGAGATCGACGCTCCCTCGGTGACTTTTGCGTTCGCGAGTGCTTCGATGGCTTTGAGCTGTTCGTCCGAGATGGAATCTTGGTGGCTAAAATCGAAACGCAACCAATCGGAGTCGACCTTGCTACCTTGCTGCTGAGCATGCTTGCCCAGTTCCGTCTGCAAGGCATGGTGCAGGATGTGGGTTGCGGAGTGGGCGCGTCGGATCGCGTCGCGTCGAGTTTCATCGACGATGGCTTGTACGGATTCTCCTTCTTTCAGCGACCCCGATACCATCCTACCATAATGAACAACGAGATCGCCGCTTCGCTGCGAGTCGGTAACTTCGAAGACACCGTTAGTCGTCTCAATCCTTCCGGAGTCTCCCACTTGGCCACCGCTTTCGCCGTAGAAAGGGGTCCGGTCCAGGACGATTCGGAACATGTCCCCTTCGGTGTTTGCGCTGATGGAGCTGACCAACCGATCATCTTTCGGTTTTCCGACGATGATGCCTTTGATTTGCGCGGAGTCTTTGGTAGTCGCATACCCAAGGAAATCCGTGTGGTGAAGGGCTTCTTTGAGGGTTTCGATGGGGCCTGTTTCGAAGAGCTCGATCCCGCCACCGCCGCTGATGTCACCATGGCGAGCCATCGCTTGACGGTATCCATCCCAATCAAAAGTGAAGTTCTTCTCAGCGGCGATTTGCTGGAACAGTTCGGGTGGGACCCCGTGGGTTTGGTACAAGCTCGCAGCTTCGTTCCCATCGACCATCAGTCGGCCATGGCTCGACATGTCGGCGAATACGCGATTGATCCGATCGAGCCCCGAGTCGATCGTCGAGAAGAAATCCGACTCCTCGCGCTTCATGACTTGCGAAACACGCTCGATGGTTTCTGAAAGTTCAGGATAGGTGGACTTCATCATCTGAGCGACCACGGGTACCAATTGATGGAGGAATGGTTCGCGCATTCCGAGTTGGTGGCCATCGAGCACTGCTCGTCGCAGCAATCGCTTGATCACGTAACGGGCTTTCTTCGGCCCTGGATAAACGTTTTCATGGATCGCAAACGTGCATGCACGGACGTGGTCGGTGATGCGGCGGAGGCGGCGACCATCGTCGCTTTCATATTCATATTTCGTACTGCAAACCTCTGAGGCAGCTTGCACGATCGGGAATAGGATATCGATGTGGAAGTTGGTCGGTACGCCTTGGAGGACGCTTGCGGTCCGCTCCAAACCCATTCCGGTGTCAATGTTCTTGCTCGGCAGTGGACGGAGATTATCGGGTGGGTCGCCAACCCTGTTGAATTGGGTGAAGACCAAATTCCAGATCTCAACGTTATTCCCATTTTCGAGGGTGTAGTAGATTTCGGAACATGGTCCGCAGACACCATCGGGGCCTTGGCTAGGTGCGCTCGCCGGCCAAAAGTTATCCGCCTCGTCCATCCGGGTGATTCGGGTCATGGGGACCCCAATTTTTTCGTTCCAAATCGCGGCCGCCTCATCGTCATCCTTGTAGACGGTGATCGTGAGCCGTTCCGGTGGAATACCGAGCCACTTTTTGTCGGTCAAAAACTCCCATGCCCACGCGATCGCTTCGTTCTTGAAGTAATCGCCAAAGCTAAAATTCCCGAGCATTTCAAAGAAGGTGTGGTGATACGCGGTTCGTCCGACGTTGTCGATATCGCCTGTGCGAAGGCACTTTTGGCAAGTGGTCGCTCGGGTAAAGTCGAGTTTCACTTTGCCCAAAAAGTGGTCCTTGAACTGGTTCATTCCCGCAGGGGTAAAAAGAACCGATGGGTCCCAAGTCGGTACGAGGACGTCGCTGGCCTGGCGATGATGGCCTTTGGATTGGAAAAACGACAGGTATTTTTCGCGTAGCTCGTCCGTTTTCATGACTAGGTTGGCTCTGAAAGGAACTGATTGGGATAAAACTCGTGGGGCTGCGGCGAGCGGATGGTCTCTCGCACCGACGTGTGGTATCGGCACATCGTAACAGCAGACTTCCCTAGAATTTACCGTCAAACTCCCAAGACGCGTAGCCCGAGACTCTCCGCCTGGGATTACGATATCAAGCAATTCCGAGGGGTTCAGTGCTGCGAAGGACGCTCGGCGCTAGCGGAAGTGACGATATTTTGGTGAAAAAAAGGATAGCAGGACTACGACCAGCATGGCTAAATCCACGCTTTTTGAGAGGTTGTTTCGCAAGAAAACCATTGCTCAGATCCAACAGGACTTGGACGCGGGTGAGCATGAAACATTGGTTAAAAGTCTAACGCTGTTGGATTTGACCTGCTTTGGAATTGCGGCGGTGATTGGGGCCGGAATCTTCTCGACGATTGGCACCGCATCCTTTGACGGTGGGCCGGCGATCTCGATCCTGTTTGTCATCACCGGTTTCGCGTGCTTGTTCTCCGCCCTTTGCTACGCCGAGTTTGCATCCACCATTCCCGTCAGCGGCAGTGCCTACACCTACTCGTTCACAGCATTCGGTGAACTGATCGCATGGCTGATCGGCTGGAACCTTTTGATGGAGTACTCGATCGGAAACAGTGTGCTGGCATTCGCATGGAGCGAGTACTTCATGAATCTGGTCGACGGCATGCAAACCTGGCTTGCTGGTTACGGGATGAATTTCAAGATTCCGGAGTGGCTCTACCACGATCACTTCAGTTGTTCTCGAGCACCTGCAGAGTTGGCCAAGATCACCCAAGAGGGTGGCGTACCGAGTGAGTCGCTCAAGAAGCTCGTGGAGGTTTGGGAAGGAGCTCCCCGGTTCATGGGGACTCGGTTCCTGATCGATATCCCAGCCCTGATGATCAATGTCATCATCACCACGCTGGTCATCCTCGGGATCCAAGAGTCAAAGATTGTCAGTAACGCCATGGTCTTTTTGAAGCTGGGTGTGATTTTGCTGGTGGTCGTTGTCGGTGCCAACTACGTCCAGCCGAAGAACTGGTCTCCGTTTGCGCCGAACGGGCTCGAAGGAGTTTTCAAGGGGATCGCGGCGGTGTTCTTTGCATATATCGGTTTCGATGCCATCTCGACCACGGCGGAGGAGTGCCGCAACCCACAGCGCGATATCCCTCGAGCGACCTTGCTGACGTTGGTCTTGTGCACGGTGATTTACATCATCCTCGCGTTCGTGCTCACAGGGATGGTTTCTTACACCGAGCTCAATGTCCAAGATCCACTCGCGTTTGTATTTAGCAAATACGGTGTGCAGTCGATGGTAGGAATCGTCTCGCTCAGCGCTGTGGTGGCGACCGCAAGTGTATTCCTCGTCTTTCAATTGGGGCAACCGCGGATCTTCATGAGCATGGCCCGCGACGGATTATTGCCCAAGAAATTCTCGGAGGTTCATCCCCGCTTTAAGACTCCAGCGTTTTCGACATTGATCACTGGGCTGATGGTGGCGCTCCCCACTATCTTCTTCAGTGCACAATTTGTTACTGACCTCGCAGCGATCGGAACACTATTCGCCTTCATGCTTGTGTCTGCCGGCATTCTGGTCGTCGGTCGCGGCAATAGAACCGATCGCGATAGTTCTCGCGGAGGATTTTTCGTCCCGTACATCGATGGACGATGGGTGATCCCTATCTGCTTTGTGGTTTATTCGCTGTATCTGCCTCGACTCCCTGCCAATCACTTCCTATTCGGTAGCTGGTGGACTCCGGACGGGTTTCATTACGATCGTATCCCCTACCTCGTCTTTTATGCGGTGTTCGCTAGTTTGACCGTGGCCTCGATTCGCTACCGTTGGTCTGCAATCCCCGTCTTGGGAATCGTGGTGAACCTATATTTGATCGCGGGGCTCGGTGCCGCCAATTGGGCCCGATTCGGGATATGGTGCGCCATTGGTTTGCTCGTCTATGCCTTTTACAGCTACCATCACAGCACGCTTCGAGACCGCTGATTCCCGTAGCTACAGCCGGTACAGTCTCCGTTCATTATTTTTTCACTAAAACACTTTCTCACTAAAACAACCTGAGTTCGAGCTTTCATGAAGTACTTTGTTGCCGGTTACCTTATCGTCGCTGGTCTATCGATTGTCACCCCTCAGCCGACAACGGTCTGTGCGCAGATGCCGACGCCACCAGATTTGACGCGAGCAGATACCAAAGATGTTGCCAAAGAAGTAGACCGCGATCGCACTTACAATTTGGGTGCGACCGGCATGCGAGGTTGGATCTATACCAAGCCTGCTAACTTCCTCGACAGCGTCCAAGGTCGAACCACCGACGTGAGCCGTCAGATTTTGGTGACCCATGTCGGTAAAAAATCCCCTGCCGACGGAATCGTGTACGTCGACGATATTATCCTCGGGGTCGATGGCGGTCTCTTTACCGCCGACGCTCGCAAAAGTTTGGCCATAGCCATCCAAAAGGCCGAAACCGAATCTAAGCAAGGGATATTGAACCTGGTTCTCTGGCGGGATGGTCAGAAACAAGATGCGCAGATTCAACTGCAGGTACTGGGAACGTATAGCCCCTCTGCTCCGTTCGACTGTTCCAAATCGGAAAGGATTTTCAACGAGGCGTGCCGCGTTCTCGAGAAGGAACGATTGCAAGACGACCTATGGGGGGCCGTGAACTGTTTGGCCCTGATGTCCACTGGAAACGAAGAGTACCTCCCTAAAGTTCGAGAGTATGCTCGCAAGCATGCGCCGAAGGATCTTAAACTGTCATTGAAACCGGGGATGGTGACGTGGGAGTGGGGCTACAAAAATCTGTTTCTTTGTGAGTACTATTTGCTCACGGGGGACGACGAAGTCCTCCCCGCCATTCGCGAGTACACGATCTCGCTCGCCAAAGGCCAAAGTCTCTATGGGACCTTTGGCCACGGCGTTGCTCCGACAAACGCTGATGGCGAATTGCATGGTTCGATTCCACCCTACGGACCCGTCAACGCGACCGGCTTGATCTCGAACTTGTCGATTGTCTTGGGCAAGCGATGCGGTGTATCGCATCCCGAGATCGATCCTGCGATCGAGCGCGCTGCTAATTTTTTCGGGTTCTTCGCGGACAAAGGGGGGATCCCCTACGGTGAGCATGAACCGTGGCCTTACCACGAGAACAACGGCAAGAATGCCATGGGGGCGGTGATGTTCTCGCTGATCGACCAGCGGACATCGCAAGCCCAAGGCTTCGCCAAGATGTGCACGGCTGCCTATCGCAATCGCGAATACGGTCATACCGGTCAAGGATTCAGTTATCTGTGGGGGGTGCTCGGCGCGAATACCGGAGGGCCAGAGGCGGCTGCGGCTTTCTTTGCGGAGTCTTCATGGCATCTCGATTTGGTGCGTCGCAGCGATGGGTCGTTTACCTACGATGGCGACGAACAGTATGGTGGAGGCAAAACGCACAACGATACCTATTACGGTCGGAGCAGCTACTACGGACTCAGCCCGACCGCATGCTATGTGCTGTCGTATTCAATTCCACGCAAGAAGTTACTGATCACGGGGCGAGACGCTGATCGTTCGAATTGGCTTACCTCCGAACAAGTCAAACTCGCGGTGGCGTCGGGCCGATTCGATTTGGATCGCAAAGAGAAAACGGCAAGGGAATTGGTGGGGGCGTTTTCCGATTGGTCCCCCATCGTTCGCGATTGGGCCGCTGAAGAATTGGCTCGTCGCCCTGAATCGCGTGACATGATCTCTGAATTGATCGCTTTGCTCTCAGGGGACAACATCCCAGTGGCCCAAGGAGCCTGCGAAACGCTCGGTTTGCTCAAGAGCCAGGAGGCATTACCGATCTTTGTGAAGCTGCTTTACCACCCGGATCGTTGGTTGCGATTTAAAGCGGCCAAGGCGATCCGCGCGCTTGGCGATGGTGCCAAGCCCGCGCTACCCGACATTCTCAAAGCGGTTGCCGAAACAGCAGAACCATTGAAGCCGATCGTTTGGCAAGACCCCATTCAATTGACACAAGGTCAGCTCGCAGCGGCTTTGTTCTCTGGTCCGCTCGCAGACGATGTTCAAAAAGCGGACCCCAAACTTCTTTACCCTGCCGTTCGCGCGGTCTCGAAAAATGCGGATGGGATGGCGCGAGCCACGCTCAAGGGATTCTTCGACAAACGGTTGACCGCCGAGGATGTGCAGGCGCTCGCCACCGATATCCTCGAAGCGGTTCGATCGACCAGCCCAGCCGACACCATGTTCAGCAACGAAATCCGCATGGGCGGTTTTAAAGCGCTGACGAAATACCACTTCCAAGAAGGGATCGAAGCTGGCGTGCTCCTGGCCAAAACCCAAGGAGGTCACGGTAGCGAAAGCCGCACGGGATTGATCATGAAGGAGATTGAAAGCTACGGGTCTTCTGCTCGCGAAGCGATCCCACAGCTCGAAGAATTGATCCAAATGTTCAATGATCAATGCGATCGTGGCGAGTTTCCCGCAGGAGAACTGAACGACCGACGCGTCAATGCGGTTCGAGATGCGATCAAGTCGATTCAGACCGCTGAGAGCCATCCAACTCTGCGGTCAGCGACCCAACCCTAAAGCATTCTTCATTCCAGAGAAACGAGAAAGCATATGATCGGCTTCGATCGCGAATCGCGTTGCGGAAAATGGTTCCCGGGAGTCGTCGCACTGGGATCGCTCGCGGTGATCGCGATGTTGGATAGTATGCTGGTCTTCGGTCAATCAACCCCTGAGCGCGCGCAACCTGTCGCTTATGATTCGGTAGTGATCGGTGGCTGGGTGTTTGATACTGCGGCTGGGAGCTTTCGACGTAATCAAGGTATCGGGATCGTCGATGGTCGATTTGAATCGCTCGATGCAGGATCAAACAAGGGCCGGATTACGCGCCATCAGGTAGTCGTATCGGTACCAGAGGATCGTATCACGCAACTCGACGACTCCCAGTTCATCTTGCCCGGTTTGGTGGACTGCCACGCGCACTACAACGTGAAGCTTTTCAAACGACGGCGCGAGGAGTATCGGGTCATGCCGGTGGTTTACCTCGCCAACGGAACAACGGTTACCTTCTCCTGCGGTGAATTTGATCCGGAGACCATGGAAGCGTTGCGCAAGCGGATCGAGAGGGGCGAGCAGATCGGACCAAAATTGATCAACAGTGGGCCTTACTTTGGCCGAGCTCGACCCGGCTGGCGTCGAGATAAAGAGGAGTCGGAGATCCGTGCCGAAGTTGATCACTGGGCCGCTCGCGGCGTGGGAGGATTCAAGGCCAAGCAAATTGCACCCCGCGAATTGGCGATTTTGATCGACCAAGCCCACCAGCATGGGCTGACCGTGACGGGGCACCTCGACTCGGGATTTCGCGATTCGGTCAACCCCCGCGATGCAATCGATATGGGGATCGATCGCGTCGAACACTTCTTAGGCGGAGACGCCATGCCATCGACCAAACCGGCATACGATTCCCTTGGCGGCATCACCGCCGACTTGCCGGAATACCGATCGATTGTGCGCAAGTTTATCGAGCGTGGGACGGTGTTCGATGCAACGCTCACGGCATATGGATATTTCGGATACGAGGGGGAAGAGTTCGGATATTGGTTCGACGAGCGGTCGCTATTCACGCCCTATGTGCAAGCCGATGTGAAAGGGCGTGAAAAGGAGAAGGCGAACGAGCAATTCGCAACCATTTATCATGCCAAAATCGCGACCATTGCGTCGTTCCATGAAGCCGGCGGTACGATCACGTTGGGTACTGATCATGTGAGCGACGGGAATCATTTACCGGGCTTTGGCGCGCATCGCGAACTGGATGCGTTTGTCCGAGCTGGAATCCCGGTTGCCGATGCAATTCGTATAGGTACCATCAACGGTGCGCGAGCCCTTCGAATCGATCGTGATTATGGATCGATCGAGAAGGGAAAGGTTGCGGATTTCTTTATCGTCGAAGGTGATCCGCTTGAGAATATTCGCAACACGCGCAATGTGCGATTCGTATCGACGGCGGGGCGATTGCACCGCTCGGCAGAGCTGCTGCAAACCGTGGCCGGCCAATTGGGCCCGGCGTCCGAAGTAGATCGGGATGAGTGGTAGACAAATTCCGAGCCACGCGTGTAAGCAAGTGGCGAATGGACGCATGAACCCGATATCCCCCGTTGCTAGCCATGATCAAAATAGCGGTACTGACAGTTTCATCGCACCTCCACCCGGCGCTGACGCTTAGGGCTCCGATGGGATTCGCTTCGCGAATCGAATCCGAGCCACGCGTGTAAGCAAGTGGCGACTGGACGCATAAGCCCGCCATCCCCCGTTGCTAGCCATGATCAAAATAGCGGTACTGGCAGTTTCATCGCACCTCCACCCGGCGCTGACGCTTAGGGCTCCGACGGGTTGTCCATTGGATTGGACGGTATGCTTGTTGGATGCTACGCGATGCTGGGAAGCTCGAACTCTTTGCGGCGTGCGCGTACCAATAGTTGATTCGCATCAGAGTCGTCGACGAACGATTCTTTGGCGGGATCCCATCGCAGAGCTCGACCCACTTCGCGGGTGATGTTCGCCAGATGGCATACCGAAACCGATCGATGACCGATTTCAACATCGGCGACAGGAAGTTCACGTGACTTGATGCAGTCCAGCCAATTCTGCATGTGCCATCGCGCTTGCCAGAGCGCCAGGTTATCGCTCCATTTGCGTTCTTCCTCGACGATGTCGAGTTGTTTGAGGAGTTCCTGCGCGATCTCCGGCGGGTTTGAGGTGAACTTGTTGCGGTTGATCTCAAGCTTCCCTTTTTCGCAGATAAAGACGGCGCCACCCATAGGGCCTTTCCCGGGTTCAATCGTGAAGTTAACCACGACACCATTCCCGTACTTCATTCGTAGATGACCGTCAGGACCAGTGGTCAAAGGTTCCAGTTCGACGGGGCCGGTGCTGTCCATGCCGAGTGCCCATTGGATTTGGTCGACACCGTGCGCTCCCCAGTTGGTCATCTCGCCGCCTGCGAAATCACGCCATTGCATCCATCCCATCCACTTGGGATTGAAAGGACGCTGGGCGGCTTGGTTGAGCCACATGTTCCAATCGAGTCCGGCGGGAACGGATTCGGCGGGGAAGGGTTGCGCCGGGGATGCTGAAGGGCCTCGGTACGCGATTGCGCGGACTTCGAGGATCTTTCCGAGTCCGCCGTTTCGCAACAGCTCGCAGGCGATGCGATTCATCTCCATGGAACGCTGCTGGGTTCCTACCTGCACGATCCGTTTGGTCTTTCGAGCAGCGCTGACGAGGGCTCGGCCTTCTTGAATGTACAGCGAGAGAGGTTTCTCCGCGTACACGTCTTTACCGGCCGCACAGGCTTCGATGCATGGCTTGATGCGTTGGAATTCGCCAGTAGCGACGATCACCGCATCGATGTCTTTGCGGTCGAGAATCTTGCGGTAATCCGTATAAATCGGCCAATCCCCTTTGGCTTTGTCTCGAAACGCGGTCGCTCGCGATTCATTGCAATCGGCCAGCGCAACGATCTGCGCAGACTCGGGGAGTTGTTCGAGCAGAAGCGACCCACGACCACCCACGCCGATCGCTCCGACCCGAATCCGCTCGTTGGCGGAGACGGGATGGGTGGTGGAGGCGGGATGGGTGGTGGAGGCGAGCATCGGCCGGACGTGAGATGCCGCCATGCAGAGCGCGGAGCTCTTCGTTGCCAACGACAGAAAACTGCGGCGATTGCCGCCATGCTTTGGTTTCAGGTTCATGGTGGTGCACTCCGGTTGATTCTGTCGATTTCAGCAAAAACCGATTTCAGCAAAAACTGACAAGTTCAAAAGCGGCGAGCTACTGCTCCATGACGTCCGCTTCGCGAGCCTTTGCGACTTCGCCGACGGATTCCTCATACTTCTTGGTCAGCTCTTGGACTTCTTCCTTGGCGGTGTCCCGATCATCTTCGCTGATGACTTTGTCTTTTTCAGCGGTCTCGATGGCCTTGTTGGCATCGCGTCGGACGTTTCGGATGGAAACGCGGGTTTCCTCGGCGAGTTCCTTGATCCGAGCCACGAGCTTTTTGCGGGTGTCGGTGCTCAAGGGCGGAATGTTGATGCGGATGATACGACCATCGTTTTGTGGGTTGAGCCCAAGTTCGCTGGCGACAATCGCTTTTTCAATATCCTTGATAACGCTCGGGTCAAAAGGTCGGATAACCAATTGCTGAGGCTCCGGTGCACCGACGCTGGCGAGCTGCTTGAGCGGAGTCTGCGATCCGTAGACCGTGACTTTGACCGAGTCGAGCAAGCCTGGGGCGGCGCGGCCGGTTCGGATCCCGGCGAGGTTGGTTTTCAAATGGTTGAGGGCTTTGTCCATACGCTCTTCGGCATCGAGCAGGATATCTTCGACCGACATGATGAGTCTCCGTAGTGGTTAATGTGTTATTTCAATAGGTTGAGTTGGATAGTGGATTGGACAGAATGCTGTTGGCGTATCGCGGTGATTTTTCGACAGTGATTTTTCGACAGTGATTTTTCGCCGGTGATCAGTTGGCGTTGATCAAGATCCGTTCACCGGATTCGTTCCTAGGGCTGATCCGAGTGCCGACCTTTTGGCCGCTGACTGCCTTCACAATGTTCCCTTCCTTTTTGAAGTTGAAGACCAAGATCGGCAGTTTGTGGGTGCGGCACTGGGCAATGGCCGTGGAGTCCATGACCTTGAGGTTTTTCTCGATCACGGTGTCGTAGTCGAGCTCGCGATAGAGGACTGCATGCGGGTTCTTTTCTGGATCATCGCTGTAAACGCCGTCGACTCGTGTGGCTTTGAGCACGATGTCCGCGTCGAGTTCCAGGCCTCGGTTGGCGGCGCACGTGTCGGTGGTCACGAACGGCGCCCCCGTTCCGGCGGCCAGAATGACGATCCTTCGTTTTTCAAGATGACGGATCGCGCGGCGGCGGATGAAGGGTTCGGCAACCCCATCCATCTTGATCGCAGACATCACGCGCGTCGTAACCCCGATCGCTTCGAGGGCGTCTTGCAACGCCAGTGCGTTGATCACCGTCGCGAGCATACCCATGTAGTGCGCGGTGGCTTCTTGGATCAGCTCCCCGCTCGAACCCTTGAATTGGGCCCCCCGCAGGATGTTTCCGCCACCGACAACCACGGCGACTTGGCAACCGAGATCGTGAGCGTTTTTGATTTGCCGAGCGATCGCGGTAACTTCATCCATACTGATTCCGCGTTCGCCGGTATGGGCCAAGCTCTCCCCGCTGAGCTTGAGGATGACGCGGCGGTAAAAAGGTCTGGTTTTTTCCGACGAATTGTCTTCGGTCATAGGATCGATAGCCTGTGGATTTTTGGTGAAAAGTGAGCCTTCATCATAGCCATATTTCGTCCGCTCAACGAGGCCTACGCCTTGGTAATTCCATTCGGTGTGTTAACCTAAAGGCACAGGCCATCAAACCGTTGGTTTTTGCGAACCATCGGTTCAGGAATTGGTCTACGTTGGAGATCGATTGGTTTTTTCCGATCGAGAGCCTGCTTACCCAATCGAGATCGAGTTTTCCATCCGAGGAACGAGCGTATGTCGCTTCAGATTTACATCAACGGCACCTACTACGACAAAGAGAACGCGAAGATCAGCGTTTACGACCACGGATTGCTCTATGGCGATGGTGTCTTTGAAGGGATGCGGGCTTATTCTGGCAAGGTGTTCAAGCTCCGCGAGCACATGGACCGGCTCTATGAGTCCGCTCGCACGATCTGCTTGCAAATCCCCATTTCCAAGTCCCAACTGGAGGACGATGTCAACGCTACGTTGCAGAAAAACGCCCTCACCGATGCCTACATCCGGTTGGTAGTAACTCGCGGCGCTGGCTCACTCGGACTCGACCCCAATCGAACCTCGGATCCGCAAGTCATCATCATCGCGGACCATATCGCCCTCTATCCGGCCGAGTTCTATGAGAAGGGGCTCAAAATCATTACGGCTTCGACGATACGAAACCACCCCGCCGCCCTCAGCCCTCGCATCAAATCGCTGAACTACCTCAACAACATCATGGCGAAGATTGAGGGCCTGCAAGCCGGATGCGTGGAGGCCGTCATGCTCAACCACAAAGGCGAAGTCGCCGAGTGCACCGGCGACAATATCTTTATCATCAAACGAGGTATTTTGCTAACCCCGCCCAAAGACGCCGGGATCCTCGAAGGGATCACGCGCAACGCGATCCTTGAGTTGGCCGGGAAGCTCAATATCCCAGCGCACGAACAAACCATGACCCGCCACGATCTCTTGGTGGCCGACGAATGCTTCCTCACCGGTAGCGCCGCAGAGGTCATCCCGGTGGTATCCATCGACAGCCGAACCATCGGTGATGGCACGGTTGGACCTGTCACCACACGATTGATCGCTGAGTTTAAAAAGATGGTGCACGGAATCGCGTAGCACCAGACCGCTTGACGCTAGGTAGCTTAGCGGCCGATGCTCGGTGGGTTGCTCGCCAAAAAGTCCCGAGGTCCACGCGTGGTGTAGTACGGATAAGCAACCGTCGGTCCAGGAACACCCGAGGCGACTTGATCGTCACGGCGGTGCTCGCTGTGCGACAAGTGAGCTCCGTAGTCGGTACCCCCACGTTGCCAGCCGATTCGGCATGGACGGCATCCGATCGGTCCGTTGCAGGAACTGCACTGACCGTGATGATGCAAAATGTTGCAGCCTGTGGATCCAACGATGGACAAGGCGACTAATGCAATTGACTGAATACCGCGTTTCATGACTTGATCCTTGTAATGACATGCCGGATCCAACGAATCTGAATTCGTCTCGGCGACTCTAAGATCGAAATAAACGGTACGAAGAATTCAATCCGCCTAACCCGCACTGTATACTCAACTCAGATTACCAAGTCGCATTGATAGCAATTCTAAACCTCTCCGAATCGATCCCTCTTGCATGTTCTCCACCTACCTATCTGCAAGAATTCCAAAGCGTTCGATCGCAATAATGATGCTTGCTATCCTTCTCGCGCCGGATGGATTCGCGCAGGAACCTCAAGCCCTTGCATCGGCGACCGAAATTGGCGTGTCCGCTCGCGAGATTTTTCGAGATCGTTGCATCGCATGTCATGGGGACTCGGTACAGGAAGGGAACCTGCGGCTCGATCGTAGCGAAGGATTGATGGCAGGCGGTGATTCGGGCAACGCGATCGCCGTAGGGCGCAGCCACGATAGTTTGCTCATCGAGCGTGTCACCGCTCGCGATGAATCCCGCATGCCACCCAAAGGGACTCCGCTCAGCGACGAGCAGATCGCGACGTTGAGCCGCTTCATCGATCTGGGGGCCCCATGGGGTGAGGAATCGCTGAAGGACCCTCGGCTGGACCATTGGGCTTGGAAAGGATTGCGGTCAGTTGCTGTGCCCGCCAATGGTGATGTTAGTGCAGCCCTCGCTGGAGACAGCCCGATCGATCGTTTCTTAGCTGTGGAAATGTCCAAGCACAACATTCAGCCTCTCCCGAGGGCTTCGCGCGAGGCATTGGTCCGACGCCTGAGTTTTGATTTGCTCGGCATCCCGCCAACTCCTGAAGAGGTGGATGACTTCGTTGCCGATGGAGCCCCCGATGCGTGGGAGCGATTGGTCGATCGAATGCTCGCTGCGCCGCAGTACGGCGAGCGATGGGCTAGGCATTGGCTGGATATCGCCCATTATGCGGATACCCATGGCTTCGAGAGAGACCAGAGGCGCGATCATGCATGGCGTTATCGCGATTGGGTCATCGATGCATTGAATGCGGATTTGCCCTACAACTCGTTTTTGGAACAACAGATCGCAGGGGATGTTCTCGCGGAAGAGAACCCACAGGCCAACAGCACCACCGACGCAACGATCGCCGCTAGCTTCCTGGCGGTGGGGCCTTGGGATTATGTCGGTCAAGTCGAAACGCCGAGTCCGGTGATCAAGCGATTGGCGAGAGCCGACGATTTGGACGACATGGTGGCTCAGGTGATGACCAGCACGTGCGGAATCACGATCCACTGCGCTCGGTGCCACCACCATAAATTGGATCCGATCCAGCAAGAAGAATACTTTGCGCTGACCGCGATCTTCTCGGGGGTAAAACGAGGAGATCGACTCGTCTCGACGGAAGAGTCGCAGCGGATCGACTCGAAGCGAAACGAGCTGAGAGGACGCAAGCTAGCCATCGACCAAGAGCTCCATCGCACTCGCGTGGGTATATCGCTGGCCGATATCGTTGGAGGCGGGAATGGGTTCGGGACCGGAACGTTGGGTGCTGGCATCGATGCCAGCACCGGAGCGATTCGAAATCCCAACGACAAAAAAGGATTTCTGGATGGTGTTGTGGCTAATCGATTGAATACCACCACCTACCCTTGGATCGATTCGGTCTTCGTTCCCGATGGTGGAACGATGGCACGCTTGGCGATCTCCCAAGCCGGCGCTGTGGCGCAGGGCATCCCATCCACCGACTCGAAGGTGTGGGATGCGATCCGGAATGGTCCGGTCAACTCCCAATTCTCGACGAGTCTTGACGGGATCGAGTGCGCTCCGCCGGGCCGCAGCATGCTGTCGCTTCATGCCAACGCTGGGATCACGTTTCGTTTGCAAAAAGAACCTCTCGAGGAGCTTCAGAAATCCAACGATGGTAGTACCGACGGCGGGGGCATCGTCTTCACGGCGATGGTCGGATATTTTGGCGAGACAGCGAGCAAGGGTGCCGATGTCTATGTGCTGATCGATGACCAGCTGGTTTTTCGGTACGTCGGATTAGGCCGCAATGATGGGCTTCAGGGTATACGGCACGAACTCCCCGGGGGGGCTTCAACGCTGACGCTGATTGCAACCGATGGCGGAAATGGAATCGGACATGATCAAATCTGTTTTATCGATGCATCGTTAGCGCCGAGCCATCGAGTGGAATCCGATCAGGAAGCGTTGCGAGCCAGCGAACTTCGCAAAGTGTCCGATGAACTTCAAGCCGAGTTGGCATCGTTGCCGGAAGCGAGGCGAGTCTACGGCGTTGTTCCCGAGACTCCATCCGAGATTCGGCTGCTGCACCGCGGCAATACCGAGGATGCTCGCGATGTGGTGCTGCCAGGAACGGTCGCCTGCGTGGGGCCTCGCATGGAATCGATGGCAGCGCTAAGCAGCCAATCGACCGACGCACAGCGTCGTATCGCATTGGCCAACTGGATATGTTCTCCAGAGAATCCATTGCCAGCGCGAGTCTTGGTGAATCGATTGTGGCATCACCATTTTGGAACTGGTTTGGTCGCAACACCGAGCGATTTCGGCCTTGGTGGTGCATTGCCATCACATCCGGAATTGCTCGATTGGCTGGCCAACGAATTGCATCGAGGTGGGTGGTCCGTAAAACGCATGCACCGGATGATTCTCGTTTCGGATGCCTACCAGCGGAGTTCGGTCCGTCCGGAAAGTTCTACGGCGGTGCACTCCGCAGTGGTTCTCGATGCTGGCAATCGATTCGTCTGGCGGCAGAACCCAAGACGATTGGATGCCGAGTCGCTGCGCGATACGATGTTGTCGGTGTCGGGTTCGATAGTCCGTTTGATGCATGGTCCAGGATACCGCGATTTCGACTACCAAGAAGAATACGCTCCCGTGTACCAACACCGTGTCCTGGAAACGCCTGATGTATTTCGGCGCAGCGTTTATCGTTTCGTGGTTCGCACAACCCCGCATCCATTCTTGACCAGTCTCGACTGCCCCAATCCGGCGACCATGACGCCAGTCAGGAACACGACAACCACAGCCATTCAATCCTTGGCGACCCTCAACAACGCCTTTGTCCTTCAGCAAAGTGATCGATTCGCGATGCGTTTGCAACAGGAGGTTGGGGATCGGGCTGAGGCTCAAGCCGAACGGGCGATTCGGTTGGCGTTTGGAAGAAAGCCAACCCAAACGGAGATAGCCAATGCCGCGCGATTGATCCAATCTGCGGGTTTGTTTCAGTTGTGCCGAATCCTTTTTAACACCAACGAGTTTGTTTATGTCGATTGAAAGACCGTCGATGGATGAGCAGAACTCGAACCGAAGGAACGGTATGGAATCTACTCTTCACAGCGCTCGCCGCGATTGGCTTGCACGGATGGGAACAGGATTGGGTGCGATCGCTTGCGCAGCGATGTTGCAGCGGGAAGGCTTTGCGAGGGTAACAAATTCATCCAACGCTGATGGGCTGCACCATCCCTCGCGTGCCAAGCATGTGATCGAGATCTTTTGCCCGGGTGGGTTGAGCCACGTCGACACATGGGACTACAAGCCTGAGCTGGAACGCCTGCACGGAACTCCTTTTGACTCCGAACTGGGAAAGCAAACGTTTGCGGGAGTTGCAGGCAAGCACGCCAAGAGTTTTTGGAGCTTTCGTCAGCGGGGCGAGTCTGGGTTGTGGATCTCGGACCTTTTTCCAAAGTTGTCACAGTGCGCGGATGATATGGCGTTGATCAACTCCATGCAGAGCAAATCGGCACTGCATGGTCCGGCAATGTTCATGATGAATAGCGGTTTCATCCAGCCCGGGTTTCCATCGATGGGTTCATGGGTGACCTACGCGCTCGGGAGCGAATCGGACAATCTTCCAGAGTTTGTGGTGTTGCCCGATCCACGTGGGTTGCCTCCTGGTGGGATTATCAATTGGGGGGCGGGTTTTCTGCCCGCGGTCCATCAAGGTACCGTCATGGAGATCGGAGGGGGTGCTGAGGTGATCCGCGATTTGTTCCCTGCGAGGGAGGTTGACCGCGTTGCCGAAGTGGACGGGTTATCGCTCCTGCAGCAGTGGAATCGTCAGCATGCGAGCGCGCGGCCTGGGGACTCGTTGCTCGAAGCTCGAATTGCTTCGTTTGAGCTCGCAGGGAAATTGCAATTGAGCGCTCCCGAGGCGGTCGATCTAAGTCGAGAATCGCAACCCATTCATGCGATGTACGGATTGGACGATCCCGATATCGGTCCTTTCGGCCGACAATGCCTGCTGGCGCGGCGATTGGTTGAACGGGGCGTTCGTTTCGTTCAAATCTACTGCGGTGCGGAAAACACATCGAAGAAAGCCATCCGGCCGAACTGGGACTCGCACGAGGACATCGTCCGAGACCACGGATATTGGGGAAGAGTCTTAGATACCGGCGCCTCGGCGTTGATCGAAGATCTCAAGCAACGAGGATTGTTGGAATCGACGTTGGTCATCTGCACGAGCGAGTTTGGAAGGCAGCCCTTCATGCAAGGCGAACAAAAGGGACGCGACCATAACCCAGGAGCCTTCACCGCATGGATGGCAGGGGGTGGTGTGCGCGGCGGCGTACGATATGGAAGCAGCGATGATATCGGGTTCAAGGCCGCGGAGAATCCGACGTACTGCTATGACCTTCACGCGACCGCATTGCATCTGCTCGGAATCGACCACGAGCGACTGACGTTTTATCACAACGGAATCCAACGACGATTGACCGATGTCCACGGTCGAGTGATTCCCGAGCTTCTCGCGAGCTCCTAAGAGAGGATTTTCCACTCGCGAGCATGAATCGAAACTATTGGATCTCTTTCAGATCCTTGGAGCCTGGAATGTCTTCTGGCCACATGGTCCAGACCGGCGTGATTTCCCGGATCTTTCGGATTTGATCTTCACGCTGCTTCTCTCGTTTGTCTTTGATGAGTTGCTTGCGAATCTCGGCTTGGGCCTGAGGGAACGTCATCGTGTAGGCGTCTTCGCGCTCGAGGACTTCGATGATATGAAAGCCTTCGGTGTCTTCCAGGATTTGGCTCAAGGCTTTCAATTCGATCGAAAACGCGGCTTCCTCGATCACTTTGCTCTTGAGTGACCCCGGGGAAACCCAATCGACATTCCCACCGTCACTCGCTCCGAATCCTTTGGAAAGAGTTTTGGCAACTGCTTCGAACGAACCACCGAAGTAGACTTGGTTTCCCATGTTCACGATTTCTGCGTAGGCGGCATCACGGTTGGGAGTCGCTTTGAAAGTCGCGGACAAAATCCGGAAGCGGGCCCGAGAAGGCTTGTTCCAGAGATCTGGATGCGCGTCGTAATAGTCCTGCATTTCATGGAGTTCGACCGTGGGTTTGTCCTGAACGTGTTCGCGTAATGCTTGGTCGGCCCACATCTGCTCGGCGAACGAGCGTTTGAGCCATTCCAGGCTGCGGCCGCTCTTCTCAAGGCCCTCGATAAACTCGAGTTCGGTTTCGCACTTCGCGCGAACCATCTGTTCAGGGAGAACTTTGGTCCTGAATATCTCAGCGGTCTTCGCATTGATTTTGGACCGGATCTCGTTTCGTTCCTTCGATGGCTTGCCAGCGGTCTGCATATTGATGAAATGCTGAGCCAAACACTTTTGCTCGATCGAAGATGCCAAACCCTTGCGGAGATTTGCTTCAAAGGCCGGATTTGAGATCGACATTTTGTTCAGTACGCTGGGCGGTACCATGTCCCCTAGAAGAACACGTTCTTCGCCCACCACTGCGATCACTCGCGCGGCCACGAAAAGCTCTTCTTCCTTGGGTGGAGTTGGAGAAGTCGTGGGTTCCGAATCTGTTGTGACCGCACTAGTTTCGAATGAATCCGAGGCTTCGTTTTCGGAAATCAAGGGGATGGTATCCCCAGCATTAGGAATCGTTCGTGCGGCGATGCGCGTTGGTTCGGGTGTCTGTGGGAGCGGGAACTGTGCAAAACTCATCGATGGGAGCATTGCCAGTACAACTGCTACGATGCGGCTCGCTAAATCCCATACCGAATACATTTTAGGCATTTTGCGGTTGAGCGAATAAGCGTTCATGCGAATGAGCATCCGTACCATATGGATCTTCGAATCTACTGACAGCGATCAGAGAAATCTCGCCCAATAGGTTCCCATGGGCAGGTATCCGATCGATCGGGGGTCCGGACCGTCGTCGAGTCGCCTTCCTTGATCAGCGATCGTCTACGGTCCTCCGCGTTTCGTCTCGATACTCGATTCGAGGTTACCAACGCAAGACCTGTTGCAGGGTTGCTAGCAAATCGATCTTGGCCAAACGCTCGGCATCGGTGAGTTCCGGTTCTTTCGTCGCAGGCTCTTTTCGCGAAAGCGGGTTCTTGTGGTAGGGGTAGGTCGGCTTGGGTTCGCTGAGGGGTTTTGGGGTCCAAAGAGGCCAGAAGGCTTGTTCGCGGTCGACGACCCGCAATTGGTTGCCATGCTTTTCCGCGAGCTGAGCGATGCGTCGCGCGTCGGTGTATCCAAAGCAAAGATAATTGTCTTGAATGGAAATCGAACGGATGGACCAAAGGGTTGCATCCATCTTCAATTCAGCGATGTCGAGCATGCGTTCGACTGGCTTGGGAAGATCGCCGAAACGATCGAGGAGTTCTTGGCGCATATCGGCCACCGATTGGATATCGCGGAGACGGCTGACCCGTCGATACACGTCGATTTTTTGACGCATGTCGACGACATAATCGGAGGGCAGGTATGCTTCGATAGGTAAATGGACTTCGACGTCGAGGCTCAGTTTCGGCGGTTGCCGCGTCAATTGGCGCACTGCTGCGTCGAGCAATTGGCAATAGAGTTCATAGCCGACGGCAGCGATGTGGCCACTCTGCTGTGTACCGAGGAGATTTCCTGCCCCGCGTATTTCCAAATCGCGCATCGCGATGCCGAACCCTGCGCCGAGTTGTGAGAACTCTTCGATCGCGTGGAGTCTCCGAGCGGCATCCGGATTGAGATGTTTGTTTCTATCGACGAGCAGATAGCAGTGGGCTTGGTGTCGGTATCGGCCGACGCGTCCGCGGAGTTGATGGAGCTCGGACAAACCGTAGCGATCGGCATCATCGATGAAGATGGTATTTGCGTTGGGGATATCGAGTCCGCTCTCGATGATCGTGGTTGCGAGGAGAATGTCAGCGCGATGCTCGATAAAATCCAACATGACTTGTTCTAGCCCATCCTCTGGCATTTGCCCGTGCCCCATGACGATGCGGGCTTCGGGGACAATCCGTTGGAGTCGTGCGGCGACATGATGCATGTCCTCGATACGGTTATGGACAAAGAAGATCTGGCCATCGCGGTTGAGTTCCCGAAGGATGGCATTTCGAATCAGTGCATCATTCCAACGCACAACGCGGGTTTCCACCGCCATCCGTTCTTCCGGCGCTGTTTCCAGGTTCGAGATATCGCGTATTCCAACCAAGGACATATGGAGCGTCCGCGGAATCGGAGTCGCCGATAACGTGAGCACGTCGACTTGGGTGTCGGCTTTTTTGATCCGTTCTTTGAGTTCCACGCCAAACTTTTGCTCTTCGTCGATGATGAGCAATCCGAGGTTGAAGAACTGGACATCTTTGGACGCGAGTCGATGAGTACCGACGACGATATCGATTTGGCCTTGGGCGATCCTTCGGATGGTTTCTTTTTGTTCGGCGTGGGATTCAAAACGATTGAGCTTGGCGATTTCGAACGGAAACTCAGCCATCCGTTGGCGGAACGTTTTGAAGTGCTGCTCAGCGAGGACCGTCGTGGGTACCAGCACGCCGACTTGATAGCCACTTTCGACGGCTTTGAAGGCGGCTCGCATGGCGACTTCGGTTTTTCCGAACCCCACATCGCCACAAATCAGTCGCTCCATCGGACGAGTTGAGATCATGTCCTTTTTGAATGCAGCGATCGCCGTCAACTGATCCGGGGTTTCTTCATAAGGGAACGAGCCTTCGAATTGCTGCTGCCACACGGAATCCGGTTTGAATTGTATGCCGACTTGACCGCGGCGTTGGGCTTGCAGTTGCAGCAGTTCCGCCGCCATATCGGCCACGGCGTGCTCGGCCGCTTTCTTCTGTTTCGCCCAGGCTTGACCACCGATCTTTGCCAATTTCGGGCGGGTCTTGGTCCCCCCCACGTAACGCTGGACCAAATCGATTTTGCTCGCAGGGACATAGAGTTTGGTCCCGCCATCGAACTCGAGCATCAAGTGCTCGTGCTTCTGTCCTTCCTTCTCGATCATTTCCATGCCGAGATAGATACCGATCCCGTGTGAGAGATGGACGACCAAATCCCCTTCTCGGAGATCGAGGAAGCTATCGATGGCTCGCGATGCGAGTTTCTTGCTCGATCGCTTGAGGGTGGATCGACGTAGCAATTGATTGACGGTCAGGATGTAGGCACCTTGACCGGGAATTTCAAAGCCGCTGCTCAAAATCCCGACGATCAGTCGCAGCCGCCCTGACGTGTAGGCTTGGCTCGATTTCAAAATGTCGTTGAGCCGCGCTTTCTCGCCATCGTTGATGCAGACCACAGCAGCCACGCGTTGATCCCCGAGCGCTTGATCGATCTCCTTGGAGAGGCTTTCCAATTCGCCTCCGATCCGTTGAACGTCCCCGACGGGGATTCGAATCAGTTCGCCGAGGAACCCTTCGGCCGCGAGTTGCGAGACTTGGGCATAGGCAAACGATTGGAGTCGTTGCATCAATTCGATAGGATCTTGGAATCGTTCTGGAAAAGGAACTCTCGCCTGAAAAGCGTGCGCGCCATGCAATGCAGCAACAGGCTCGCTGACCAGTACCATCGTCTCCTGCGTCAAAAAATCAATCAGTGTTGCCTCTTCGCGCGTGGCTTCGTTGGCTGCGAGCAAATCGATGCGATCCATGCGGGTGATGGAACGCTGGGTAACCGTATCAAAAGTGCGAATCGATTCGATTTCATCATCGAACCATTCGATGCGGCGAGGTTCGGACGCATCGGGGGGAAAGACATCGAGGATACCGCCACGAGCTGTAAACTCGCCTGGCAACTGGACGCTGGTGGTGGTCCGATAGCCGGAGGCGGAAAGCCACGCCTTGAGCTCCCCGAGGTCCGCTTTCTTTCCGACCTGAATCACCCGCCGATCCTTGCGCATCTGATCGGGACTGGGAACACTGTGCATCAATGCTGGCAAGGTCGATACGATGACCGGTGTTTGCTTCTCACCGGTTTTCGTCGCATAACGATCGAGTCGCGAGAGGACTTGCAACCGCTGAATGACTTCTTGCTGCTGAAGAGAATCGACATCGGTATCGTCGGACGCGGGTGGAAAGACGTCGCAGTCGTAACCGAGGAAGAACTCAAGATCGCGCGCGACCGTTTCGGCATCTTGATGGTGGGCTACCAGGAGCAAGATCGGCCGATGGAGTTTGGAGACCGCTGCAGCCACCAGAGGTGCCACCGCGCCGAGCCACGCTCCCTCCCAGCAGATGGTTTGATGGTTAGCCCAGGTCCCGACCGCTTGTTGGAAGAGAGGTAATTCGCCAATCGCAGCGAGAAGCGCCGGAGCGGGGCTCGGTTCGGCAGGTTCGGCGGGCTCCGGAACTGGTTCGGGCGAGGCAACATCGCCGCTGGTATCCGAACTCTTTTTCTTGGACGCTTTGGGCGTGACCGATTTGGATTTATCCTTCGCACTCGAACGACGGGCCGCGTCTTGTTCGGCCATCGCGATCAGCGATTCCGCGCTGGCCAAATCGTACGTTTCCGGAGAGTCCTCGGGAGAATTGGACATCCCGCCATCGGATCCCGGTCCATCGGTGAGAGTTCCCTCCTCCGGAATGGGATTGCCCCGAATGAAATCGGCGAGCGTGCGTTTGGCTCTAGTTGGTCGGGGCTTCATGGATTCTTCGAGTTTGCAGGGTTTCGGTGCCAAATGAGGTTAACCGACAGAATCCTTCATGTACACTGCTTCAGGGCCAACTGCTTCAGGGCCAGGGGTGCTGGCATCGATGGGATGATAGATACGTTCTACACGGGTGACAACTACGTTCTACACGGGTGACAACATGGTTATAAGGATTGCGATTCGTGGGTTGGAAGTGGCTCGCTGGGGAATGCCTCCGTTTGCCGCAGCGATGTTTTTTGGGGCGTTTTTGGGGGTGTTTTTGGGGTCGCTCCACGACGCCAAAGGGCAACAAACCGATGAGCGTGCAGAATACATCCGAGCGAATTACACCAAAAGTGAAGTCAAGATTCCGATGCGAGATGGAGTGACGCTGTTCACCGCAATCTATGCTCCGAACGATATCGATCCATCCAAAGTTTATCCCGTCCTGATGACACGGACCCCGTACAGTGTCGGCCCGTACGGTCTGAGCAATTACAAAACTCGGTTGGGACCTAGCCCAGAGTTCGAGAAGAACAAGTACATCTTTGTATTTCAGGATGTGCGAGGCCGGTACATGAGTGAGGGGGAGTTCCTCAACATGCGTCCCCATCTGCGATCGAAAAATGGCAAAGAGCAGGTGGATGAGAGCAGCGACACGTACGATACGATCGACTGGATAGTGCGGAATATCCCCCGTAACAATGGACGTGTGGGCCAATGGGGAATCTCGTACCCAGGCTTTTACACGTCGGCCGGAGCGATTGATTCGCACCCTGCGCTCGTCGCGGTCTCGCCCCAAGCACCGATCGCCGATTGGTTCTTCGACGATTTCCATCGCAATGGTGCTTTTGTTCTCCCGATGGGATTCAATTTCTTTGCGTCATTCGGCAAAGCTCGACCGAAGCCGACAACGGAAAACAACCCTGGTTTCGAATTCCCGACACGCGATGGGTATCAGTTCTTCCTGGATCTAGGCCCCTTGAAAAATGTCGATGCAAAGTACTTCAAGGATGAGATCGGTTTCTGGAACGATCTCGAATCCCATCCCAACTACGACGAGTTCTGGAAGGCGCGGAATATCTTGCCAAACCTGCAGAACATCAAAGCGGCCGTGCTGACTGTTGGTGGTTGGTACGACACCGAGGATCTCTACGGTCCGCTCGCAACGTACGCCGCCATCGAAAAGCAGAACCCAGCGACCTCCAATGCGTTGGTGATGGGACCGTGGTATCACGGGCAATGGGCCGGAGATGAAGGGCGTAAATTAGGCCAAGCCGATTTCGGCTTCGCCACGTCGACATGGTACCAACAGAATATTTTGCTCCCTTTCTTCGAACACCATCTTCGCGGAACCGATCATGTGCTTCCGGCCGAAATGACCGCGTTCGAAACAGGTGCCAATCGATGGAGGCAGTTCGACACATGGCCTCCAAAGCAAGCAGAGAAAGCACGGTTCTATCTCGCGGCCAACGGTGCGCTCAGTCCGATCAAGGAATTGGTCGGTGAAGGGCAAGACATCTTTCCCAGCGATCCTCGCAAACCTGTTCCCTACACGATGGAGATCACCAACGCATGGGCTCGCGATTACGTCACCGAGGATCAACGCTTTGCATCCTGGCGACCCGACGTTCTGGTGTATCGTAGCGAGGTGTTGACCGAAGCCATGACAGTGGCTGGCCCGATTCCTGTAGACCTGTGGGTCACAACTACCGGTACCGATGCCGACTGGATCGTAAAAATCATCGATGAGTTCCCCGGGGTTTCCGGTGGCGGGCGGGGCAAGGAACCCAAGGAGAACATCAACAGCGGCCGGCAAGAACTGGTGCGAGCGGGGGTGCTTCGAGGCCGATTCCGTGAGAGCTTTGCAAAACCGATTCCGATGGAGCCCTCGAAACCGACCCGTATTGCATTTGAATTGAGCGATATTTTTCACACGTTTCAGCCCGGACACAGGATCATGATCCAAGTCCAAAGCAGCTGGTTTCCGTTCATTGACCGAAACCCACAGAAGTTCGTGCCAAACATTTTCGAGGCCGCAGACGAGGATTTTCAACCTGCTGTCCATTCGATCCTGCGGCGCCCCAATGCCCCGAGTTTGATCGAGCTACCAATCCTGCATTAGGCGGAAGTTTTTCAGAATCCAGGGATTTCTTCCCCGCGGGTAACGGAATCCGTGGTTGCTACCCCTTTTGGATTGCGGTTGTCACAGAAGAGAAGTAGATTTTTCCTCCTGATCCCCACAAATTTTAGATTTCAGCTCCCCAAAAAGGGCGTTGCGAAGCAAATCATGACCGACACAGCCACCCAAGGAAACATCCGCATTCGAGTAGGGCACAGCCCAGACGCGGACGATGCATTCATGTTTTACGGATTGGCAAAGGATTGCTTCGACGTGGGACCCTACCGCTTCGAACATGAATTGGTCGACATCGAAACCTTGAACCGACGAGCGTTCAAGGGTGAACTTGAATTGACCGCTCTCAGTCTCCACGCATACGCCTACCTGAGCGATCGCTACATGATCTGTTCATGCGGCGCCAGCATGGGGGACAATTACGGCCCGATGGTCGTCGCGCGTGGTAACGTAACGCGTGAGCAACTCGCCGGCAAAACCATCGCCATTCCCGGAACGTTGACGACAGCGTACCTTTCCTGCCGGATGTGGCTCAAGGATTTCGAACATGTGGTTGTTCCATTCGATCAGGTTCTCGACGTGGTAGAGCACGGGACCTACGAAGGAAAGAAGATCGATGCCGGGTTGGTCATCCACGAAGGCCAATTGACCTACCAATCTCAAAACCTACACCTCGTCGTCGATCTAGGTAAATGGTGGATGGAACAAACAGGTTTGCCTTTGCCGCTGGGTGCCAACGGCATCCGCAAAGATCTCGGGCCTGATGTGATTCGGGATGTGAACAAGTATCTCTACCTCAGCATCAAGCATGGGTTAGAGCACCGCAAGTCGGCCCTCGATTACGCCCTCGGATGGGGACGAGGCCTCGAGCGGGACAAAGCCGATACCTTCGTCGGAATGTATGTGAACGATTGGACCCTCGACTTCGGTGACCGCGGGCGCGAGGCGGTGCGCCAATTGTTAAAACGAGGTTATGAATCAGGGGTGATTACCAAGTTGGTGGAACCTGAGTTCGTCGATCCACCCACCGACGTTTGATTTGGTGTAGGATGAACGGGGCACCCTTGCTTCTGGTGCCCGATTCCATCCTTCCTTCACGTTGATAGACACTATGATTCGCTCCCTCTCGCTGCTGTGCTGTGGCACTGCATTCGTCACGGCACTTTCTTCCATCGTCGCGTTCGCTCAAGACACCCCTACAACCACAGAGAAGCCTGCGGCGTCTCCGTCCAAGCCATCCGATGCGGATGCGAAAGAGGGTTGGAAGTCTTTGCTCCCCAAGGATGGCATCGAAGGATGGGAAGTCACCAACTTTGGCGGTGAAGGGGATGTCGAAAACAAAGCCGGATCGTTGATGCTCGGACGCGGGGAGCCCCTCACCGGGATCACTCGTCTCGGAAAGGATTTTCCGCTCGAGAACTATGAGTTGCGATGGTCGGCCCAGCGAGCCGATGGGTCCGATTTCTTTGCCGGAGTCACCTTTCCAGTCGGCAAAGAACACTGTTCGTTCATCTGCGGCGGATGGGGTGGTGGACTCGTCGGTCTCAGCAGCATCAACGGAAACGATGCCAGTGAGAATGAGACCGCTAGCTATCGAAACTTCAAGAATGGTGAGTGGTACCGATTCAAGATCCGAGTCGACGCAAAGAATATTACCGTCTGGATCAACGACGAGCAGATCCTAGAAATCGAGAGAGAGAATCGCAAATTCTCCGTACGAGCTGAGGTCATGCGATCTCGGCCACTCGGCTACTGCGTCTTTCAATCGAAAGTCCTCATCAAGGATTGGGAATACCGTACGGTCCAACCGTAACCGGATCTGACGACGACTCCGAAACATCGGCATTGCGCCCGTGCATTGATTGAGACCGAATTGACGTCAGGGTTCGGTGCTGCATGTTGTTTCAATTGGACTCTGTTTCAATTGGACTTTTCTCTCCCCAGCGATTAACCTCGAAATCGTTCTGACCGTTGCGTGCAGCGACGCATCGCGCGTTGTAAACCGGTCATTTGCGAAGTGCTTATCATTTGCGTAGTGCTTACGTGGGGGGGTATTCGATCGATGGAAATGGATCGTCGAAGGTTGTTGCAGTTGGGGGCTTCGTCGATCGCGTGCATGGCGGTTGGCGACGTCTGCTCGCATCGAAGCCGTGCGGAGGGCGTCTCCGGGGAGACGACTGCGTGGTTGGATGCAAAGCTCCTGACGGGGGATTCGAAGGCTGGACCTGCGGTGATCGACCGCGGTACCCTCGTGGTTCGAGGAAGCAAGATCATTGCGGTCGGTCGCACCGGAGAGGTTGCAATCCCCGAAGGAACAAAAACGATCGACGCCGGTGGTAAATGGATCATGCCGGGTTTGGTATGCACCCATAGCCACATCGGTGGTGGTGCTGCTGCCGACGGAAGCGCGCCCATCCAACCCGGAGTCCGGATTCTCGATTCGATCAATGTGAGAGACTCGGGCTTTAAGCGAGCCTTGGCAGGCGGATTGACCACGCTGAACATCATGCCAGGCTCCGGGCATTTGGTCAGCGGACAAACGTTGTATTGCAAACTGCGGTATGCGGGCAAAGGGCCGACAACCATCGATGATATCTTGATTCGAGACGAGCAAGGAAAATCGCTGGGGGGCTTGAAGATGGCCAACGGAACCAACTCCCAAGGGGACTCGCCGTTCCCTGGAACACGAGGCAAATCGGCTTTCTTAGTGCGTGAGCAGTACATCAAAGCCCGCGAGTACCACGCCAAGGTTGTGGCGGCAAAAGAGGATCTGGAGAAACGACCTCCGCGGGATTTGCATTTGGAGTCGCTCGTCGAAGCCATGCAGGGTTCGCGGATCGTGCACCATCACACCCATCGCCATGATGACATCATCACGGTGCTGAGATTGGCTCAAGAGTTCAATCTTCGTGTCGTGCTGCACCATGTGAGCGAGGGTTGGAAGGTTGCCGACGAAATCGCAGCCGCAAAAGTTCCATGCTCGATCATCGTCCTCGACTCTCCTGGAGGAAAGCTGGAGGCTCGCGATATGGCGCTGAAGAACGGTCGAGTCCTCTCCAAGGCAGGGGTCACGGTCGCTTTTCATACCGACGATTGGATCACGGACTCTCGCCTCTTTGCGAGATCTGCCGCATTGGCCGTGCGGGCCGGGATGGACCGCGACCAAGCGGTCAGCGCGTTGACCTTGGCCGGGGCCGAGATGCTGGGCCTCGAGAGTCGAATTGGGTCTCTGAGCCCCGGTAAAGATGCAGACTTTGCCATTCTCAGCGGGGACCCATTGAGCGTCTATTCCCGGGTTTTACAAACATGGGTCGAAGGTGAAAAGGCCTTCGATCTAAGCGAGCCCAGCGATGCGTTGTTCGCCGAGGGTGGCCAAGGTGCCGGAAGTGATCTCGATCCGTTTCTTTGCTGCTACGCTCAGGCATGGCAAGTTGGAGGGGCCAAGTGAAGATGAATATTTTCAAATTGAGTCGTTGGCTCGGAGTTGGTGCACCTACGTGGTGCTTCGCCCTAATGCTAGGGCTTGATGGCTCGACCACCTATGCGGCTGATGTGATTGCGATACGAGGCAAGCAGATCCATACGGTCTCCGGAAAAACGATCGAAAACGGGGTTGTTGTTTGCGTCGATGGCAAAATCGCAACCATTGGTGACGCTGGTTCGGTAGCGATCCCCGAAGGAGCCGTTGTGCGGGATGCCGAAGTCGTCCTCCCTGGATTGATCGATGTTCGCACGTGCGTTGGATTGTCGGGGATACTGAACGTCGATCACGACTCGGATCATCTCGAGTCCTCATCGCCGCTCCAACCCGAATTGAGGGCCATCGATGCGTACAACCCCCGGGAAGAACTCGTCGAGTACTTGAGGTCGTTCGGGGTGACCACCGTGCATACCGGTCATGCTCCCGGCGAGTTGATCTCCGGCCAGACATTGATCGCTAAAACGACAGGCAACTCCGTAGAAGCCGCGGTTGTCGTGGATGGTCGAGCGATTTGCGCTACCCTCGCGGAATCCTCACAGAAATCGGGCAAGCAAAGTCCCGGCACACGCGGAAAGCAAATGGCTATGCTGCGAACCCTGGTGCTCGAAGCGATCGAGCATCGGAGTAAATTGGCCAAGTCCCCTTCGAAGGAAGATGGAAAGAATACGGGCGACGAGAACGATCAAGGTGGCAAGGCTGCAGATGCCGCTGTGGTTGTTCGCAATTTAAAACTCGAAGCGATCGTTGACGTGCTCGAAGGAAAGAAGGCGCTGTTGATCACCGCCGATCGGGCACAGGACATCGCCAGCGCCTTGCGATTGGCCGACGAGTTCAAGATTTCGATTTGGCTCGACAGCGCCGCGGAAGCTCATGCAATGCTTCCTCAAATCGCGGCAGCCAAAGTGCCGGTACTGCTGCACCCCTCCATGGCTCGGGCGAGTGGTGAGAAAGAAAATATCACGTTCCGGAACGCGGCTCTCCTCAAGAAGCACAACATACCGTTCGCCATCCAAGGTGGGTACGAGCCGTATGTCCCGAAAGCCCGCGTGGTCCTGTTCGAAGCAGCCATCGCGGCGGCGCATGAGCTTTCCAAAGAAGCTGCGATCGAAGCGATTACCCTCTCACCCGCAAAGATTCTAGGCATCCAAGACAAGGTGGGATCGATCGAGGTAGGAAAGGATGCCGATCTGGCACTCTACGATGGAGATCCCCTCGAGTACACCAGCCATTGCGTTGGTGTCGTCGTGAATGGAAAACTCTTTCCCGGTGAGTCTCGCGACTGATCGCAGGAACTGGAATGCGATCGATTTCGCACCTGAAAACGAAAAGAGCCGAGGGGTTCCTCGGCTCTTGTTTTTTTGTTGGATGCGGCTCGGGAAGAGCAGCTTAGTAAGGGCTCGATGCCCCGGTGTCTAGATCACCGCACATGTGGAAGTGGTTATGGTCGATGTAGATGACTTCCACACATTCTTTATCTTCCAAGGTGTATGGAACTGGCCAACCGTTGATCGTACGCTCTTCGAAGTAAATGGTGCACTTGTAGTGAGCATGGTGCAACTGAGCGAACCCAATCAGCGGAACGAACCGTGGATCGTCAATGTAGTCAGCAATCTTCTCTTTGACGATGCGGACCTTGTTCCGTTGCTTTTCGTAGAGCAAGGGAATTCCACCGCGGATCGGACGAGCACGCTCGAGAGCGTGGACGACTTCGTCATCGCTAGGTGGATCGATCGCAGCCACAGAACCGCCACGAGTCAAAGGACCCATGATCGGAACACGTGCGTATCGCTCGTGAACGTGAAACTGGATTTCCTCGCTGTCCTGTAAATAGGGCGAGATCGGAATAGGAATGCCGTATGGTCCCAACCCCATGTTGGATAAGCCAATGCAGCCAGTCTGCGTCGAGGCTGTTGCGATCAGGATGAGCCAAAGAGCTGAGTAAAGACGCTTACAGGACATCGATAAAACCCTTTTAGTACGGAGACGATGGACTCGTCGGATGAAACAGTTTTCGGCAATGCCAGAGTTAAAACTTGCGGGTTTTTCCGGTCGCAACAAAATTTCTTGCCGTAGGAGCTCTTTCGAATATTACGCAGTCCTCCCAGCCTCGCGAGCTTGTGCAAGAACCGATTGCTAGCATGTTTTGGAGGCCTGAGAACGCTTTCTTCAGCCCGGACTCTCTCTGGACTTTCCAGCCTCGTTTTGGTGTGATCCACAGGATGGAAGACATCCCAACGAATTCAATGCTTGCGAAATCGCACCAATGGTGCGGGTCGCCGACAGCCTCACTCATGGCGATCGCGCTCTCGGCGATCAGTGGCTGCGTTCAACCTCACTATTGGTACGGGCGTAATGCGGATTCACTTTTGCCGCGAGATACGGTGATCAGTCCACCAGTCCTCATCGGTGGGCCGGTGGAATCGATGGACAAAATGGAACGGACGATCCATTGGCCCAAGGAGGCAGTCAGTAACGTGAGGAAACGTTTGCCCTCGAGCCTATCGATGCCGAGAGGGGGGCAAGCCGAAGAAACTCAAAACGATGCATTGCTAGCAGCAGTGCAGTACCTCGAAGACAATAACTTGCACGAGGTGATCGTCGAGGGCCGACATTACGATCCGAAGGAACAGTGGAACCGATTACAAGCAAACCCGCATATACATCCATTTTGGAAGTATACGGATGGCTCCATGCGAGTTTGGGCGTACACGATGTTTCCATCGCGACTGTATCGAGATGACGCTTACAACCCGTATACCAATACGCTATCGATCAATTCGAAAAGCCGTGCTTCGGCGGTTTATGAAGCGGCCAAGGCGAAAGACTTTGCTGGGGCGAAATCGCCAGGTGCTTATGCAGTGTCTCGCTATTTGCCGGTGGTTCCAATGCAGCAGCAGATCAAGATCACCAGCGATGCGTTGACTTATGCGCGCGCCAAAGAGGATTGGGAGCTTGAAAAAGCGATGTACCCGCTCACCTACTCACAGATCGCTAGTTCGGTCATGGCCGGTGGAGCGACAGTCGCTCCTGAGATTGGGAACGCGCCTGGCGTGGCCACTAGAACACTTTTCCGAATTGCAGGGAATGCGACGGGTTACAGTGCAGGCCGGTTGGTTTCAAGTAGTCTGGAAAAACGAAGCATCGCTGCTCTCAAGTCTGGTGCCCGCGCCGCTAAAAACCGCGTCATGGAGGATGGTTCTCCCCAGGATGCCCATTCCGAGGAGGAAGCTTTGTACGAACGCACTGCGCAAGCGAGCACACCGAGAGTTCGCACGACGCAATCGATCACCGCAAACCCTCAGGTCGATGAGGGTAATGACGCTGAGGATTCACCGGCCGCGCCAACACGTATGGGGCGGGTCCTCGACGATCCATCGGTGATCCGCTAAGCCGCAAAGACGCAAAGACGCACTATCCTCGGCGCCGGTGGAGAGAGGCGAGGGTGTTTGTGGTCTCGGCATGGCCGATAAAAAAATCGGACCAGTCGCTGAAGCGGTCTGCGGTCCCTTCCAAGTCATATTCGTTGGCCACAAGTTCACCGATGTAGGCTTGGATGCGTCGCTGCGCCGTCGGGTCGACGTGATGCGTTGCGGTTTCGCTGGCAAAGTTGATCAGCTCGTACACTTTGCATTTCGATGGAAGTGTCCGTTGCCGTTTGTGCGTTAGTGCGTCGAGGTTGGCGAGCCCGTAGATTTCCGAGAAATCCCCGGCGAGCCGATTTAGGGATGCGATCAAATCCGACGCGGTGACGACGCGATCGTTCGATCGCACCGTCTTGGTCGAACGCAATAGGCCTTGGTTGTGGAGATTGACCAAGACATGGTAGAAACGCTGCACCTCGTACACCGATGCCCAACTGTTCGCGGCGGCTTCAAAGCGTTGACGCATCGCGCTGAATCCTTCTTCGTTGTTGAACCCTTCCAGGGCGCGAATGATCGCAAAATCGATCCGATCATTGCCTCGTCCAACATTGAGCTCACTCCGAAATGCTGGGTTGTACCCGACCGCCCCATTGCTGCAGATCAAACGAAGAAGCGATAGAAAAATGGCTGGCTTACCGAACCCATCGATCGGGATTTCAAACATGTATTTGTTCCTGTAATCATCACCGGCGATCATGAACGCATCCCCTGCGCGGGTCGCATGCCGACTGGTGATCATGCCATTGGCGTACTTCACTTCCTCCGCATCGTATCGGCGAAGCAAATCCGTCACCTCGTCATAGGGGATCAGTGGCGAGGTCGGATTGCTGACCCCGAGCAAGCTTTCATCGCCGTTCTCATCCTTTTGAATGCACCACCGAATTCGATCGTTGGGTGCAACGCGACTGATCCGTTCAAAGACCTCGTCATGGCTGAAATACCGAAAGATGTTTTCGGTGAAACCGAATCTCAAGTGCAAGCTTTTCCAGAATCGTTTGGTCGGTTGCACAGGGCGACCTGACAGTTCGATACTCTGGACTCGCTTGTTCCCGTTGGGATCCGATGATGCCCTCACGACCATGTCTTGGATGCGGGAGGTGCCATATTCAAAGAGCGCTACCATGGGAAGATCTACTCCAAAAAATGAGGGGGCTGCTGCTGATGGGTTGTTAGGTTGTGGTCTAGATTGGATGGCTTGGAAGCGATGGGGGGCTTGTCATCGAGGGATCGCGCATCGTTCATTGCGACGAGTTTTCATTCGAAATCCATTTCCGTAAAATCGGCGTTTTGACCGCGAAACGGTCGTGATCGCCGCTTGGCTTGTTTGGTGAGGAACGGAGGGAGTTCCGTTTTGCATTGGGCCAAGGCATGCACCGTGCGGAGGCTGATTTCTTGGATTTGCCGGTTCAGCTTGAGCGTTTTCCAGCGACCTTCCATCCACGAATACTGCTCGATCGGCTCGGCGGTGCGATGGAATGGCCATCGGGTTTGCTGGCACTGAACGATCTGTTTGACGGGATGATCCGGATGCTTGCGGAATACACGGCCACACATCTGAACGGTGATGCCGCACCCTGAGGGCCGGCAGAAAACCGTCTTCAGTTCGGGGCAATCAAAGCCTTCGGCCAGTACCATGCAGTTGATTAGGAGGTTCGTCTTGCCAGAGCGGAACGCATCGATTTGGGATTCCCGATCGCTCGAGCCGGTGACCACTTCGTGGGGGATCCCTCGCAGAGCCAGTGTTTCACTCGCGGTTTGGCATTGTCCGAGCGTATGGAAATACAGGATCGATTTGCCCCAGCGTTCGGGTTCGTCCGCATACGCATGAGCGACGTGTTCGGGGGTGTACCGAGGGATGGTGTAGTGATGAAATGGGGATAGGTATCCGTCTTGGATCAAACGATGAATACCCGCTTCTTTGATGACTTTGTCGAAACAAAGTTTGATCCGATCGGTTCGGAACGGAGTCGCAGAGAGTCCCAAGATGTAACGGGGTTGGATTACGTTGTGGAGATGCGCCATGCTCTGAGCCGCATCGTGCTGGGCTTCGTCCACGACCAGCAGATCGAGGGACGCCGGAGGGGCTTTATCGAACATCGAGATCCACGAGGCTCGAAGGCCTATCTTTTTTCGATCGTTTTCCTCGGAGGCTTGCGCGAGCAAGTGACGTCGCATCGCAACCCAGCCGACTGAAAGGCCGAGTCGGTCTTGCATCTGCTTCGCGATCAAGAGCCCCATGATCGTCTTGCCACTCCCAGTCGGGCTATCGATCAAAAGGGATCGGAGTTGGTCATCGATGAAGTACTTCCGAGCCAACGCCAGGATACGGGCCTGGTAGGGTCGCGGTTCCACCGCATTCTCTGTGGTCGGTGTGTCGACGAGTTCCTCTACCATGTTCCTTCGATCCTTCGCAGCTGAAAAATATTCTCGTCCGATGACCAGCCACAACAATCAGCGCTGGTTGTAAGACGCGATTGTCGATAATCCCCATTCGAGGGGGCGGAGGCTTTGCCTTGGTCTCAAGTCCCGCAAGGATTGGGAGCTGGCACTTGAGAGTCCAGAGGACGGTAGGACGAGAGCGTGCGCAACTGTCGGCACACCAAGGACCAAGTGCGATTTAAAAAAACGTTGCAGCTGCGATGGACACTCTGGAGCAGTCCTATTCCGGGGAATCATTCATTCCATGAATTCGGTTTCGACGCTCCCGATTGGAGGTGAGAGTATCAACCATTATTTCAATCGAATGATTCGGACCCCTCCCACGGGTACTTCGCATGCAACCGAACCTTCATCGTTTGGCAAGTACCTCGATGGATCGCCCGCAAAAAACTGAGTTGAGGAATGCAACTTGTTTGCGGCGATCCTAACGCTAAAGTAAATTTACCGCCTCGTGGATTATGGTAAATTCCACATACTAAATGTTCTGGCTGTAAGCCGTCGTGCTCATTCGCATAGCGACGGTGCTCGTAATCGTAATCGGAACCAGCCCTGTTGATCGCGCAATCCTTCGACCACGAACGACTCGAGATGTATCGCTTTGTCTTGCCTCTCTAGGAATTGGATCTGCCGTTGAATAGGTTAACATAACCTGATTCCTTGAGATTTCGATGACCAAATCACGTAGAAAATTCACTGCCGAGCAGAAGGCCGCGATCGTTCGAAGGCACGTCAAAGGCAAAGAGTCCATTTCCTCCATTGCAGAGGAACTCTCAATCCAGCCAACGCAGATCCATCAATGGGTTGCTACGGCACTCGATCAAGTCGAACGTGCTTTCGAAAAAACTGCCAAGTCCGAGAAGGCATCCAAGTTGGCCGAGGCCACGATCAACCAGCTCAAAGAGCAACGAATCAAGAAGCTTGAAGTGAAGTTGATTCACAAGAACGAAGTGATCGCTGAACTGATGGAGGAGAACGTCAAGGCAAAAAATGCCAATGGGGACCTCTAGAAGGCGTTTGGGTCCCCCACGACATCCGAGACAAGATTGTCGACTACATGAAGTACTGGACCGAGCGATCGGACATTCCATGCAAAGTGTTACTCACGTGGGCCAAGCTCCCAAACAGCAAGTACCACACATGGCTCAAACGCTATGGAAAGGCCAACGAACATAACGGCAAGATCCCGCGCGATTGGTGGCTCGAAGATTGGGAGAAGAAGGCCATACTAGACTTCCATGACGAGCACCCGTTGGAAGGCTATCCTGGTGGGAGTCGAGGATCGCATTTAGATCGTGAAATTCAAAAGGCTTCCAAGTCCCAAAAACGGTACATGACGAACATTCGCCTGCGCCGAAGTTGCGGTCCGGTTTCGCAATGGTTGCATCACTTGCCGCAACTCGGTGATGCGGGTCGTACATGCAAGGCTCCGAGATGAACTCCAAAGACCTTTCGAGCCAACGTTCGTCGCGATTCGGACTTCGGGACCTTCTGATACTTACCACTACCGTGGCATTCGCGTGTCTAGCATTCCTGGAACCGCCCGGACTTCACACGCTTGTTTTTCTAATCGCGACGCTGGTTTGTATCGGAATCGGGGCAGCCTTGCGGACAGGAGCATACGGTGCGATCCTATTTGCAATACTTGGCGGAGTTGTGGGTTTTATTATTTGTGAGATTTGCTTCGGAGGTCCATTTCCATACGGTACTAGTCAATCAATATCAAACTGGTTCATACTTTGTGGCGGAACCTTGGGAGCCTATTTTCGTCCCATCGATATATTCAAGCAAAAGGAACTCGGGTAGCGTAGGAGTGAGTCGTCGCCAATGCATTGGATACTTCGCAATCGTTGGAGGGACTTCATCGCCGGTGTGTCGGAATCATCGAGCGAGTACGATCATTCAGTCGATTACGAGCACGAGCACCGCGATGCTGTGCACGAGCACGAAGAAGAGCCAGAACAAACAATCGATAAGATGTTAGGGCGATGCGAAAGGGGCGTACGCTCGGGGGATCATGTTCTGAAAGGCAAGGTGCCGGACCTCTTGAAAACCGCTTGGCCCGAGAGAAAGGATCGCCAGATAACCGAGCGAAGAAAAGCTTAGTGTTTCGGGCACCGAAACGGGTCGTTCGAGCGCTGGACCAAAAAGTGCCAATTCGGTGCGACGCAGGTCAATTTGTGACAATTTTGACGGCGCTTCGCCAAGCGGTCAGGAAACGAAAAAACCCTTGGAAGCACTTGCCATCCAAGGGTTTCATGAGGCGAGGTCGACGGGTCTCGAACCCGCAACCTCCGGATCGACAGTCCGGTGCTCTAACCAATTGAGCTACGACCCCTCATAGGATTTCCTTCGATCGCATCGAGAGTTCTCAAGCGATCGAGGGACGTAGAAGTATAGCCGCCAAAGCGGGGTTCGCAAGATGCAAATTTTTTGCCGCTGAGAGACTTTTCGAGGAGGCTAAAACCGCTATTTCGTCGTGTTTTTCTGGTTTTACGCTCCGCTAGAGCCCGAAGTGGGGAACCGTTCGTCGCGGGCGTCCACAGGCGTTTCCATCCAAGACGCGAACCGTTTTTAACGGTCGTTCCGGACAATCCAACAGGTTTCAAGAGCCGTAGGGCTTTTTTCAAGCCGAACCGGTTCGCGATCCATGGTGCCGAAAATCAAAACCTATGGTTTCACGCACGCCCATAATGCACTATGCCAAGGATCCGTGTCCGCACTATGCAACAGTACCTTCAATATTATTTCCAAGTCTACCTGCGGCGATTCTGGTCCTCGATTGCATATAGCGTGGAGCACATGAGCATCACCCATTGGATGATTCTCGGGTCTCTGTCAGTGATCGTCGGCATTGTCATGCTCCGCTCGACCAAGCGGTAGACGGCAAGCCTCTTTGCCGAGATGCCCTGGCCTTTACTTCTTCGTAGATGAAGTCGACCCGGTGGAAGCAGACTTTTTAGGTTCCGCAACCACCGTCGATTCCTCCAACGCATTCGCATCCAATTTGCTTGGCCAAGCCATCAACTCAAGCGAGTTTACGATCTGCATGTCCTGATCACCGAAACCTTCGAGCGAGTCCTCGTCGAAGGTGAATGCCATCGCCAACCTTCGGCCTTGGTCATTGCTAAGGTGGTAATGGACCCACCGAATTGGAACACCCTCAACGCGACCTGTGGCCACAATTCGCAACATCCGATGCGATGTGCTGGTTAGTTTCTCGGAGACTTCCAAAATCTCGCCTCCGGTACTCGCCATCAATCGCCGAATGTCTGCTTGATACCCCTCCAAGCTCAGTTGGCTACCGGGTTCCATATCCACCAAGTTGTTGACATTGCACTGCGCAACCAGTCGGTTTTTAACGATGAATCGCAACGTTGCTTCCTCGCCATTATCCCGATAGGTCGACCAACGACGATCTGCTAGGAAACGATAAAAGCCCAGATCCGATTGGAATTGCAATAGGCTGGCTGCTTCGACGCTCGGTACATCGCGGAGGACTTCAACGAGACCTCGATTGGATGTCATCGATTCGATCGGTGCACGCAAGACACGCAGTTGCGCCTGAATCTTGAAACCCGGTTCCGCTTCGCCGATCTCCCTCGTCTCATCGATCTGTATCGCTAACCACGAAACGTAACCCGCTTGCCGGTCCATGACAGCCTTGCCATCAATGACCAATTCGGTTGCCACATTACGAACCGAGGCGGTCAGTTCCCCTTTTACCTCGAGCTGGGCTTTTTCCTTGTCCATATCGACCAAGCAAACCGTCAATTTGCCTTGATGGATCGCATCCAGATTCAGCAATCTGCATGCCATCGCATCGTCAACGGTCCATTTATCGGCAATGGAAACCTCTTGGTCGGTCAAGAGTTGATCCAGATACATCGTGGTCAAGGATCCTTCGATAAGATCCCGTTCCGCGGCAAAAAGTGGATTTGCCGGTGCGGCAGTCACGAAACCACTTGCGGTGCCGAATCTCACGATTTCGCGGCATGGCTCTCGCAATACCGTTTTTGTCGTGTGCTGATCAACGGTGATTTCCGATGTCGCTTCGTGGTAGTACTGCGTGCCAGCACTCTCGGTGTCACCCACTCCCAATCGATACTGCTCGTCGTAATCCAGGGTCGAAGTCGAGTTTACTTTGGCTGTGCGTGCCACGAGTTGCTTGCCATCTTTTCGAGTCGCAACTGCTCCCTGAGCTTTGAGTCGGACTTCGCCCGTGAGTTCCAATACACTTCGAATGCGATAGGTTTCGAGCGAAGAGATGCCTGTGACGTCCTCCGCTGGGGGAGGCCCCATGGCTGCGGCACTTTTTGGGTACCCGGATACCCCGAGGGTCCCGCAAACGCCACATGCGATCAATGACTTCAGCCATTGACGGCGCGATGCATGAAAACCAATCGAAGGAATAACAAATTGATGCGATGTTTGTTCTGCAGTCATGCTAGCATTTCCGAGGGTTCAACGACGGGACACCTTGGCCGTTAGCATCGGACATTCGCAGGGCTTACGGTTAGGAGAATCGGGACAATCGTTAAACTCGCTGTCTGGCAGCGTAGAGTTCGAACCATCTAGCACCGAAAATGCCCTGATAAGTCGGCTGTGAACGGGCCCTTTTGACCGTTAAAACCCGTTCTGTACCAACCTGTGATCACGGATCCACCCCCATTTTTCATCGATTGATCGGGCGGGTGATTCACTCGGGATCGGGTACCCCATACTCTTGTGCTCGGTCGGCACCCGCGTTTGCCTCTGGGGAGCCTCTTTCGCATTCGAATTTGAATCATCCCTGAAACCCTATCCGCATGATCACCGTCAACGGCAGTCAAATCCTGTTCGAGCAGACCGATGGCGTCACGTCGCAGTGCCGCGATCGCGGTTGGTCGGCATCATTTGTCAGCAAGCGGAATCCATTAAAGGATACGGCGAATGAAGATTGTTTGGCGTGGTATCGGGTCGACGACACCACGGCTGTATTTGCGGTTGCCGATGGGTGTGGCGGAATGCGTGGTGGCGAGCAAGCCTCCCGATTGGCTTTGGAAGCATTGGGAGCCTCGATCGATACCAATCGCGATCGACCGAATCGGTTGCGGGCCGCAATTCTCGACGGGATCGAAGAGGCCAACGAATCGATCCGCGCGCTTCGAATCGGTGCTGCCTGCACCTTGGCTGTGGTGGAGTACCATCGCGGGACGATACGCGCCTACCATGTTGGAGACACCCAAGTCCTCGTGATGGGAGTTCGAGGACGTATTCGGTACCAATCGATATGCCATTCCCCGGTCGGTTTTGCGGTCGAGGCGGGATGGCTACAGGAAGAGGATGCCATGCACCACGAAGACCGTCATTTGGTTTCGAATGTGGTTGGTTGCGATTCGATGCGTATCGAGATAGGCCCCTCATTACGTTTGGGGGCGTTGGACACCGTGGTGATTGGAAGCGATGGGCTCTTTGATAATGTCACCATCCCTGGAGTCGTCGATCGGCTTCGAAAAGGGAGCTTGCAAAACGCTGTCGGCTCATTGGTCGACACTGCGATCGCTCGCATGCACGGGGTGGATGGCGAGCCGAGCAAGCCTGACGATATCAGCGTGATCGCCTTTCGACCTCTCAATCTTCGCGAGTTGAGCGGTTATGAAGAGACACCGGACGCGTTGATCAAACCTCGATAGTACGCGAGCGCGCCTCGGTTGGATGGGAACGCCATCTCGGCGAGAACCTCATCATTCAACCGAGTCCAGTACCACTCGGTGACCTCTCCATCTTCCGTGCGAATTTCCCCTTCTTCGACTTGGGCAGTGTAAAACATATCGAGGACAGGGATATCGATACCTCGATACGCATAGCAGTTCGGCGCTGACATCAAGTACTTCATGTTCCGGATCTGGAGTCCAACCTCTTCGAGCACTTCGCGTCGGAGTGCCTCTTCGGCCGTTTCGCCTGGATCGATGAAGCCCCCAGGCATCCCTAATTTGCCTCTTGCAGGATCATGGGCTCGGCGGATCAGCAATACCTCGCCATCGTTGTTGGTGACGATCGCACCGACCGCGGCGACAGGACCAAAGAACGTTGTATGCCCGCATCCATCACAGCGGAATGGGCGAATGGGCTCAAACTCGGAACGTTTTGTGCCGCACGCGGGACAGAAGCAATAGGCGGCGGCTAGTTCCATGAAAATCACTCGCGGTTGTGCGCTCAGCGTCGCGACAAAAGGCTTATAAACGACTTCAACGTGGGGATTGCAGGTAGTGCAGCGATAGCATAAAGGATCTTTGTCTCAGTTTGTGGCGATCCGTCAAGTGAATAGCAGTTTTGTGGCTGCAACCAGGAGAACGACCGCCAGTAGGAATCGGACCGTGCGCACCGGCAGTCGGTAGCTGCCCAACGTGGCTCCGATGCTTCCACCGAGGAAAACCGCGATCAACAAGGGCCACACGCGGAACGGTATCCCACCGCCGCCGCTCCAAAGCCCAGCCAGTCCGGAAATCGAGTTGAGCAGGATAAAAACCGCGGAAACCGCTGAAGCCGTTTTGGTCTTGGACCAATGCATCATCAGCAGCACCGGAGTTAGGTAGATTCCTCCTCCGGTTCCTGTCAGGCCCGCGAGGAGTCCGATCGCTGCTCCGACCAGAAGTGCGACAGAGGTCGATGGAGTTTTGGCGGTTTCTATTTCGGTAGCCGGGCGCAGGAACCACAGGGCTGAAGAACCCAGGACGAGCCCCAGCAATGTTTGGAGAAATTGGGATGGTAGGTTGAGCCGTCCCCCCAAGAACGCCATCGGGGCAGCGGTTAGGGCGAACGGCCAAAAAAGCTTCCACGAAAAATGTCCAGCCCGATAGAATTGGATCGAAGCGACCGAGGCGACGAGGACGTTGAGGACCAACGCCATGGGCTTGATCTCTGTCGCGGCGATCCCGAACAAAGACATCACCGCGATGTAGCCCGATGCGCCCGCGTGCCCTACCGAGGCGTAGAGCCACGCCACCAATGCGACGCCGAGGCACAACCACCAAAGGGATTCATGGAGAGGCACAAGTCAGCTCGCTGGATCGGAGATTTTCCGCCGATTCGTACCATGCCCCGAGGGTGTTGCTAGCCCTTGAGCCGGGGAAGGAGAACCCGCTCGACCCATTTGGTGTCGACGGTTCCGGATACGAACTCGGGTTGCTTGAGGACAATCTTGTGAAAGTCCGCGGTAGTCTTGATCCCACTGATCCGCAATTCGGAGAGGGAGCGAAGCATCGTTTCAATGGCTTCTTCGCGCGTCGGTCGATGCACGATCAGTTTGGCGATCATCGAATCGTAGTGGGGTGGAACGGTGTAGCCAGGGTGCGCGTGGGAATCGACGCGCACACCGAGTCCTCCCGGGATATACATTTTTTCAATGCGACCGGGGCAGGGCTGGAAGTTCCGATCGGGGTCTTCAGCATTGATACGGCATTCGATCGAAGCTCCTCGCGGCAGAATGTCCGCTTGGGCGAAGGGGAGCTTTTGCCCGGCGGCAACGAGGATCTGTGTTTTGATCAAATCGACTCCGGAAATCATTTCGCTCACGGGGTGTTCCACCTGAATCCGCGCGTTGACTTCGATGAAGTAGAACTGGTCTTGTTGGTCAACGATAAACTCGACGGTGGCAGCGTTGTAATAATTGGCTTGTTTCACCATACGTACCGCCGCATCGCACATCGCCTTGCGAGTCGACTCTGGAAGCCTTGGGGATGGGCTTTCTTCGATTAGTTTTTGGTGTCGTCGTTGGACAGAGCAATCGCGTTCGTGCAAATGCACGACATTGCCATGCTGGTCCGCGATGATTTGGACTTCGACGTGCCTCGGGCGATCGATGTATTTCTCAAGGTAGACGCCGGGGTTACCAAAAGCTGCTTTGGCTTCGGTTTGGGCTTGGGAGACAGCGGACTGCAACGACGCTTCATCGGCTGCGACTCGCATGCCTTTGCCACCACCACCTGCGGTCGCTTTGATCAGAACAGGAAAGCCGATCTTGCGGGCGGCTGCTAGGGCATCCGCTTCGCTTTCGATCAAGCCATCGCTGCCGGGAACGACGGGGACACCTGCAGCGATCGCCATTTCGCGAGCTGTGTTCTTGTCACCGAGCTTCTCCATCGCATCTGGAGAGGGTCCGATGAAGTCGAAATTGCAACTGCGGCAGACTTCGTTGAAGTGAGCGTTCTCCGCGAGGAATCCATAACCGGGGTGGATCGCATCGGCTTTGCCGAGCTCGGCAGCAGCGATCACTCGATCGATCCGCAAGTAGCTATCGATGGACTTGGCTGAGCCAACGCAAAACGCTTGGTCGGCCAGCTCCAGATACTGTGCACCGCGGTCGGCTTCGCTGTAGATCGCGACAGTCTCGATACCGAGTTCTTTACAAGCTCGAATAACGCGCAGCGCGATTTCGCCTCGGTTGGCGATCAAGACGCGAGAAAACATTGTTTGGATTAACCCCGGGTATCAATTTTAAAGAGCGGTTTCCCGAAATCGACGGCTTCTTCGTTCCGGACCAATACCTGAACGACCTTGCCTCGCATTTCCGCAGGAATTTCATTGAATACTTTCATCGCTTCAATGATGCAGATGACCGTGTCGTTTTGGAGGGTGGAGCCTACCTCCACAAAGTCTTTGCTCGTAGGGTTGGGTTTCGAGTAGAACGTACCAACCATCGGGGATTTGATAATCGCAATGTGTGGACCGTCGGAATTGCTCTCCGCAGACGTCGCCGCTGGCGCTGCAGGAGCCGGGGCGGCAGAGGGTGCCGCGTGGGATGCGGCCAGCATGGGACTGGTCATGATCGTTTGCCCATGCCCAGCACCGCACAATCGGATCCGCTGGTTTTCCTGGCGAAGGTCGATTTCGCCTAATTCGTGCTCTTTCATCAATTCGATCAGTTTCCTGATGCGGTCAATGTCAAACACGTCGTCTGGTTTTTTGTTCGATTCCGCCATTTCGCGGCCTTTCACAGATGCGATTAATTACCTATCAGTCAGGCTTTGGACCACGTTTTATACACGCCCGTCAGCAATTCGCCAAGAACGTGACGCAGCTGCAATCCCGGTTTGAGATGCGCTCCGGTCGGTCCAACACCCATCCGCCGGTACAATTTTGACCCACGGTCGGCTCACTCCCTCGATTGCCATCGGCTTACCGGACCACTGGGGCTGGCGTGCGGCGACGTTTCTGGGTGGGGTGCCGCTGTCGGTTGGGAGGGGGCTGAGGGATTGCCTGAGCAGATCCGGAATTGGGAGCCGGAAGAATTGCTGTGCAGTGCTGAATGAGGCATTGAGAAACTCCCGACCGGAGCTCTAGGAGTCGATGCGGGGTGACATCGTTTTCGCATGGAGAGCGCCGCCTCTTCCGGGGTTACCGTATTGATGAAGCAATCGGAGCCCCATTCAAAACCGGCTACCTTGCACATTCGCGGAATGATTTTTAGTCGCCAATGGAACGATTCAGGGCTTGCGGATTCGAACGAGCACGACTGGATGACATAGTTGTACGCAGCTCGAGGGTGCTCCTGTTCGAGGGCGAGGAGAACGAGCTGTGCCATTCTAGAAAGATCCTGGATTTCATCATCGCTGCACGCTTCGTACATGCTTCGATGCCGCCGCGGAAGGATCGATACGCTGAACGGAAATCGCGACGCAAAGGGACAGATCGCTACAAAATGCTCCGATTCGGAGACGACGCGTTGGCCGGATTGAATCTCTTGTTCGAGCACATCGCACACATAGCATCGCTGGTGGGTGCGATGGTATTGAGCCATCCGGTTTTCGATTCGCTGAACGTCGTTGGGGACAAAATCGGTGCAGATCAACTGGCTATGGGAATGGATCAGGGACGCTCCCGCGTCCGCGCCGTAATTCTTGAAAACCACCGCATAACGCATGTTGGAGTGGGCCCGCCAGTGATTCAATCGCTTGCGGTACGCCTCGAACACCAACACCGCATGCTGTGGCGTCAACCCGGTAATACTGCTGATATGATCGGGCGACTCGATGATGACTTCGTGAGCCCCCTGCGTTTGACGTTTCTGGAAAAGCTCGCTCGGTGTGTGTTCCTGGTGCTGGGTTAGGGAATCAGGATTCCGCGATTCACTGGAGGGGCTATCGTCGAAAGGTACGGATGCGTGGACCGCCGGGAATTTGTTGGGTACGACTCGGACGAGCCATGATTTCTTGCGTAGCCGCTGAAGATCGACGGCGCGATTGCTGGTGGTCGCATCGGTGTCAGAATCGGGCAAGATCAACGTAGGGTCGGGGGTTTCGTGCTCCGATCCACTGCAAAACGGGCAGTGGCTGCTGGAATCCTGTTCGCATCGCGGGGAACGATCGTAATCGTCGGGCCGCATCAATCGATTGGGGGCGAAAATCACCCAGCGGTCACTCAACCAATCGTATCGCATCTCGTTCATCGATGAGCTACACCTTGTCGCAGCCCATCGAGCCGAGACATATTGCGTCTTGAGTTTCAGCGTCCTGAGGAATCGATACCGCAGCGTTGGCCGCTGCAGCACGACGGGTACGAATACGGGGAGCACGTCCCGGGGATACTATCACGCGCGATCGGTACTAAAGCCGGCCCTCACATGCCGCCAACTCTCGCGCCCGTGCGTAGGCGTTCAAATAGCTGGTGGCACTTTTCGACCAAGACCAGTCTTGGTCCATGCCGGCGAGGACAAGTTTACTCCAAACCTCGGGTGTTCGCGAATATGTTTCTAACGCTCTCGAGCAACAATTTTCCAACGCATCGACGTCGTATTGGTCGAACACAAATCCTGTTCCAGTACCCCCGTCGATCGATTCCGTGGTCGCGTTGTTGACAGTGTCGATCAAGCCTCCTGTGGCGTGAACGACGGGAATAGAGCCATACCGCAGGCTGTAAAGCTGGTTTAGGCCACATGGCTCGTAGCGACTGGGCATCAGAAAGAGGTCGCAACCAGCCTCAATCTCATGCGCTAGCCCATCCGAAAACTCCAATCGAACCGCGACGCGATCCGGCCGACGATGGGCCAATTCCGAAAGGGCTTGCGCAAAGCGGGCTTCGCCATTTCCCAAGACGACCCATTGAACATCGCGCGAATCGATCCAACGATGCATCAACGGAACCACCAAATCCCACCCCTTCTGCTCCGCAAGTCGACCGATCAACCCGATCAATGGGACGTCGTCGCGAACAGGCAAGCCAACCTTTTGCTGCAGATGGCGTTTGCAGGCGAGCTTTCCGTCCTTCCAGTTCGAAGAGGTGTAACGGCTTGCGATCATGTTATCGTGGCCAGGATCCCATACGTTGTAATCGACCCCATTGACGATACCTTGGATCCGATTGGCTTTGGATCGGAGCAACCCGTCAAGCCCGCAGCCATGCATGGGCTGCTGGATCTCGCGAGCGTACGAAGGACTCACTGTGGTGATCATGTCGGCAAAGGCTATTCCGGTCTTGAGAAGGTTCAAATCCCCAAAAAACTCCATCTGTTGCCAATTGAAGTACTGCCAGTCCATATCGGTCAACGGCATATCCGCCCCCCAGAATCGACCTTGATACGCCAAATTGTGAATCGTCATGATCGATGCGCAATGGCGATACCACCCATATCCGCGATAAAGAGTCCGATGGAATGCGGGGATCAGCCCCGTTTGCCAATCGTGGCAATGGAGAATGTCGATCGGCAATCGAAGCCTTTCGATGGCTTCCACCACAGCTCTCGAAAAGAACGAAAACCGCTCGCAATTGTCCCGGTAATCGCCATGCGAGTCGCCATAGAGCTCTTCGCGATCGAAGTAAAACGGTTGATCGATGAAGTAGACATCGACGGACGATCCTGCGGCAGCTCCGCCAGCGTCTACACTCGGCAATTGCGTTCTCAGTAGATGCGCCGTCATCGGCTTTCCAGCCATGTCGATCACAAACGAGATGTGCGTGTCGTGGATCTCGGCGCAGTTCCTCTTTGCCTTGCGATAACCAGGCATGAACAAACTACAGTGGTGCCCGAGTTTGGCTAACTCTCTGGGCAATGTTCCACAGACGTCAGCGAGTCCCCCCGTTTTTGCAAAGGGGATCGCTTCCGACGCTGCCATGATGATATGCATGATGAATCAGCTTTCACTCCGTGAGGTTGAAACAGGCGACTCCACCAATGTAATCGAGATGCGCTCGATTGAGGACGTGGTGAACCATGACGAAGCCTTGTCAACACCCATCCAGAGCATTTTGTACAATTCTGAAAGAGTTTTGAGGATCCTCAAGTTGACCTTGGTGCCGATCAAAACAACCCGCTATAATCCGGCCTCGACTACACCTTATCCCCAACACTCCCACGGAAGAGACGACTCGTGCTTTCGATCCGACCTACCGTTACAGACCATGTCTTCAGTGTCTTCGGACGATCGATCCACCCCGAGCTTTTCAAATCGCATCGCACGCGGTCGCTCGAAAGAAAAAACTACCGAGCTCGAGTCGATATCACCAGCGATGGGCATGTGATCAACTTCACCGGCAGTCGAGGGGCTACCATCTCCGAAGTGGTCGGATCGATCCAGCAACCACTGCCGCAACAACGGCGACTGCTCGCCCTCAATTTGCGAGGAAAATACGCTGAAGAGCTCCACGGAAAACGAGGACTGAAGTACACTTCGAGCTTTGAATTGGAACATGTCGCCGCTGATATGTTCTGGATGCTGCAAAACCAATTGCAAAGCTGCGGCTCCAGCAATGAAATGATCCACGCCTTCGATTCCAGCGGCCGTATCCCTTTCGGCGCCATCAGCTTCGTCCACGTCGAAACCCGCGAACGGCAGTTGACCATCCAAGCCTTCCACACCTTTCCCGACGACTACGCCATCGTCAAATCGACTTCAATCTTCTGTATCGATTGCTAGCATCCACTGAAACAAGTCGCTCGCAACCCGCGACGCAGTAGCAAATCGCTTGACCTACGGAAAAGCCCTGGGGCTTTGCTCCGATTCGTAATCCTGCGGTAGTGGATTTTGCGAAAGATCCCTGCTGTTTCCATTGCGCAGTGGACCATAATTCATTCCATTTCACGCGGGGAACGCGGAGTGAGCGCTAGCTTGCCGATACCATCGCTTTTTTCGCACACTCTCTCCAAAATCCTTGCGTAGAGATTCGCGATGGGACAGACTTAACAACAGCGTGCCACTACTCGAACCTTCGATGGTTGTCCTGACGAATCCCTTCCGATGCCCCTGACCCAACGACCACGAAATCCGTCTGCCATCCTCGCTGTGTCGTCGGTAATTTTTTTTTCGTGGATCCATTGCTGCTCCGCGGATTTTATCGTCTATCGCCTCCCCGGCTCGGACAAAACGATCCTGCTCGAGGGTAAGGCGAAAAATCTCGGGCAAGGGGTGATCGAATACACTCATCCCAATCTTGGAAGTTTGGCCTTTAGCCGCGACACGGCACTGGTGATCAAAGCCCCCACCAGGCAGGAAGAGTTCAAGAAAGTTTTTGCGAAAGCGCGTCAGAGCAAAGAAGTTTCCGATTATCTGACAGCAGCCAACCTAGCCTTACGCCATGGATTGCTCCCCGAATTTCGCGAGTGCTGTTCCGAGGCTTACAAACTAAATCCCAACGATCCGACCGTCGTTCGTTTGGTCGAAGCCCGACGAAGAATCAAACGTCCGCTGACCGATCAAGTATCCGCCGCGGACGCACTTCGTGAGATCGTCAAGTTGCCATCGATGAAGATCGCGCTGAGCGATCATTATGTGCTGCTCCATGATACGGGAGACGCCAAACAAGGCCGACGGCGCAAGTCGCGAGCGGAACAGCGACTGGAGCTACTCGAAATGGTCTACGAGTCTTACTTCATGAAGTTCGCTCTCGATGGCGTGCTCCTCGAACCGCCTCAAGAACGGATGAAGGTAGTTCTCTTCGGTGAGGAAAGAGACTACCTTCGATATTCCACGCAGCTCGATCCCAAACTCCGATCGGCTCTCGGATTCTGGTCTCCCACCGACAACGTTGCGGTTTTCTTCGATCAAGGCACCACGGATCGGATGAAGGTCCTGGAGAAACGAAGCAAAGAACTTCAGCAGGAAAAAATGCGAGCTCGCGGTACACCCCTCTCCAAAGATATAGCGCACGTTGCAAATACTGTCGAGCTATTGGTGAAACTGACCCGCGAAGAAGATGACATCGAAGTCGTATCGCACGAAGCTACGCACCAATTGGCTGGCAACACCGGATTGATGCCGCGCGGAAAAATCGCTCTGCGATGGGCCCACGAGGGCTTCGCGACGTACTTTGAAACATCCAGCGATGCGGGTTGGGGCGGGATCGGTGCCGTGAACGAAGGTCGGCTGAAAAGCTATTACCGGGTCTCCAGCGATCCCAATCGCGCACCGATTGAATTGCTCATCAGCGATCTGCTATTCGATGTGGCTCAGGATACGCGGCAAGTCGCCGATGCCTATGGTCAAGCGTGGGCGCTGACGCACTTCTTGATGGAGCGGCATTTCCAAAAAACGGTGCAGTACTACCAAAAGATATCACAGCTTGAAAGCGAATCGGGTTCGATCCCTCGCCGCGATTTGGTGAAGTACTTCGAGGAGATCTTCGGTGATCTCAAGGCCCTTCAAGTCGAGTGGCACGAATACATGCGGTCACTCAAAACCGATCTCGAACGAGCTCGGGATGCGATGAACTGATGGCTGCGATGCAGCGAAACGCGACTAAGATTTCTAAGTGAACCGGCACTCTCCGAATGACTCAGTGCTGAGGCTGAGCGAGACAGGACGTCCAGAACCCGTAAGTCCCATCGCCCCCATAAGTCCTGTTGGATCTAAGTCCTGTTGGATCTAAGTCCTATTGGATCGGAGGAGGCGAAGATTTACCACCGCGGGCTGCGCTGGCTGCCGGTGGTTGGGCTGCTGCTGCATCGATCCCCGTATACTTGGGAACTGCAGGCTCTTTGATTTCTTTGAGTAGCCGCAAGATAATTTTGTCGGTTGTCATCCCCTCCGCTTGCGCTTGAAAGTTCGTGCTGAGACGATGTCGCAGGACCGGAACTGCGACCCGCCGAATGTCTTCGATGGCGACATTGAATCGTCCATCCATCGCCGCCATCGCCTTGCCTCCCTGGATCAGAAACTGGCCGGCTCGTGGCCCTGCGCCATAATCGAGAAGCTCCTTGACCACCTCGGGCGCATCCGATTCGCCCGGCCTGGTGGCTCGAACCAACGCCACAACATACTTCACGATGAAGGGGCTCACTGCGACGCTCGTCACCAGCTTTTGGATATTCAGAATCGCGCGAGCCGATAGGACCTTTGCAATCTCTGGACGATCGCCGCGCGTGGTGGAGAGCAGGATCTTTTCCTCTTCATCCGCAGACGGGTAACCGACCTTGATGTTGAACATGAATCGGTCCAATTGCGCCTCGGGGAGAGGATAGGTTCCTTCCTGTTCGATCGGGTTTTGGGTCGCAATGGTAAAGAATGGATCTGGCAGTGCGTAGGTCTGCCGTCCGACGCTGATTTCTCGTTCCTGCATGGCCTGCAGCAGGGCCGCTTGGGTTTTAGGAGGCGTACGGTTGATTTCGTCGGCGAGCAGGATGTTGGTGAAGATAGGACCTTCGACGAACCGAAACTCCCGTCGGCCTTGGGCATCCTCCTCGAGGACGTTGGTGCCGGTGATGTCCGAGGGCATCAAGTCGGGGGTGAATTGGATCCGTTTGAAATTGACGTCGAGGATTCTTGCGAGCGAGGAGACCATCAGCGTTTTCGCTAGACCGGGTACTCCTTCTAGCAAGCAATGCCCGCGCGTAAAAACCGCCGCGAATAGCTGCTCGATCACGTCGTCCTGACCTACGATGCACTTAGCCAACTCCATCTTCATCTGGTCGCGATGTTCTCGAAATTCGCGGAGCAAATCGCCGATGCTTTTGACGGGTTTGCCGCCTGGATTGGTTGCGTTGGACACGGTAGTGGTTGGTGAAGGATGGGTGAGCGAGATGGCAATAGGAGCGACGGCGCGGATTCCCGCGACACGCTTCATCATACCATTTCCCCAATTCCCCGCCTGAACCCAGCGGGGGGGTCGCATCAGAATTAGATAAGACCAGCGACTTTGCGACCGATCCAGAATGCGGTCAGCAATGCGATCATCAATGCCACAAGCGCAGGGTGGGACCATAGCGGGATGCGCCGAATGGTCGATGGTGGTTTTGGGATGGCGCGGAGCGATTCAAACCATTGCTCTCGATCGGATAACGACAACGCCTTGCCACCAGTCAATCGAGACAATTCTTCCAAAACCTTGGGCCGGGCTGCTTGCCCGATCCGTTCCCGCGTTGCACCTTGCACAAAGAAACTGGTCTCCAGGGTTTCACCCGTTTGCTTGCATGCTAACGTCACTCGATGCGAGCCTGGTTCGTTCGCTTCATAGCGACCTTCGAACGATCCCCAACTCTCCGAACCACCGCTGGCCAACTTAACGACTTGGGTCTTTCCTGAAGGAGCTTCGATTTTGGCGGTAACGTCTCCAGTCGACAATGGCTCGCCGCTGGCTTGCATAACATTGGCTCGAAGCGTGAGTGTTTGGCCGATGCTCGGTGAGTCGGGCGAGAAATAGAACCGCATCGATTCACCCTTGGCCATGTTCCGTTGGTACGCCATCCAACGGACGACTTGTCCCCAGAAACGATAATGGTATTTATCTTCAACACCGCGTCGCCAACGCCAGACGCCGTCGGTTCCCATGAAGAGTACCTTGCCTGTGCCAAAGGTCTTAGTCGCAAGCAATGGCATGCGGCCTTGTTCGCCGCTGGCTGATTCGTGGACGGCGAGGACTTCGGTGCCTGCTTTGGCTCTGGACACCGCGGAGTGCCATTGAAAGCCGGGCAGATTCATCCAAACGTCGACGTTGTCGTCTTGGGTGTCGGCCAGCTTGGTGAGCAGACTGCGCCGTCCCGATTCGGTGAGTTCCATACGCATCGCGTTTCGAGTGCCGAATCCATCCGGTTTGGAATCGTCGAGCACGACCGGCAGAAGCGGTTCGAGATCGCTTTGAGCGAGGGTGTTCATATTCCCTCGCGGGCCGGGGATAAAGACCAATCCGCTCGCTTGGTACTCGACCAGACCCTTGAGAAGCGTGCACTGTTCCGCAGTCAACTGGCCCGCTTGCATGCCGACATCACCGAGAAAGACAACATCGAACTTGGAGAGTTCATCGAGAGTCGCGGGGAACTCTTTGATGTAATCGCGGTTGCCGCCACCCACTTTGCCGAGGTCGGGATGGAAGAGCAAGCACGAGACATCGACGCCGGGATCGCGCGAGAGGGCATTTCTCAAGTACCTGTATTCCCAACGTGGGAATGAGTCGATGACGAGGACCTTTAACTTTTCCTGTCGGATCGCGATCGGAGTGGTAAGGGTGTTGTTATTGGGGATCGTCTCATCGGCATGAGGCGGTACTTCGACCGCGATGGTAAAATCTCCTTCGGCCTTCGGGGTCCACACGACCGCTTCGGAGGTGCGCGACATCGCTCGGACTCGAACCTCTTTGGTCAACCGCTCACCATCGGACGCATTGACGACGACTTGCACAACCGTGTCACGAGGAAGCGAGGATTCAACGGTGAAAGGGATGCGCACTCCCTTGTTGACGATCCCGAAGGTCGGTGTGTCGACACTGATCAATTCCAAATCAGGCAGCCTGGTCGGGGAACCTACCGGGATCGTGAAGATTGGTACACCCAACGTCCTGTAACGCGAAACGACGCTGACAGGTGGTTCGCCACTATTCCAATCTCCGTCCGACACCAGGAGTACTCCGAGCAAGCCGGATGCTGTATCAAGGGCCGTGTTGAGGGGCGCTGCGAGATCAGTACCATCGCTAACATTCGCCGGTGGAAAGCTGCTGATCGTGACTCGAGCGATCGAATCGATTTCGCCCCATCGCTCTTTCGCAGATAACGCATCCACGGCTTCGGCACGTGTGATCGCCGAAGCGCCGATGCTAGCGCCGGTTCCGTTGGGATCGGTCGACGCGGATTGGATCACGTCTTGGGTTTGCATGCTCGGGGAGCGATCGATCAGAACCGCGAGAATCGGTTTTTCGGCTGACCGGAAATCTTCGGTCCACTCGGGTTGGTTCAAAAGAATCGCGCCCAGGATGATCGCTGCGCAGCGAAGTAGCTCAAGCCAGATGACCGAGCGGGCATAACCGCTCCTGCGAATGGCAAGCCACGACAGGATCAGCGCGATAGCGCATAGGGTGATCGATAACGCGACGAGCCACGGGCTCGTGCTGAACGTGAGGGATTGCTGGGAAACTAGCTTTTCAGCGGTCGAACTGCTTTCAGCCAGCGTCTGAGCAACGATGATGGGGGTCGACTGTGGTCTCATGCGACTCCAGTTTAGCTACTGGATTCCCAGCTTGTACGCTCGATTTGCATTTCCACCCCAGAACTTGGCTTCTTCGTCCCGATTCAACTCGGCGGCAAACATGCTGACCGTCGCGACCCAGTCGGCGTAGGTGGCTCGGAGCAAGCAGACTGGCCAATCGCTGCCGAACATCAATCGGTCAGCCCCAAACGCGTCGAGGGCGACATCCCAGTAGGGACGCAGCATCTCCACCGTCCAATTCGGGTCTCTAACTTCCGTCATCAATGCGGAAAACTTGCAAGCGACATGAGGACGCTTGGCCAACTCCCGAAAATCCTTTTCCCACTGCTTGTCGACGCCTCCGGACTGGATGACCGGTTTGGCGATGTGATCTAACACAAAGCGTTGTTCCGGATGCCGATCGACGAACCGGATGGCCATCGGAAGCTGCCTGCCAAAAATCAATACGTCGTAGGTCCAGTCGAACTCCTTCAACAGCTTCACACCAGCATTGAAGTCGTCGCGATCGAGGAATCGCTCGTCCGGTTCGTCTTGAACCACATGCCGGACCCCTTTGAGTTTTGATTGGCCACGCAGTCCTTCAAGGATCGTGCCGATCTTTGGGTCGGCCAACGGTACCCAACCGACAACGCCTCGGATCCATGGATTGTCTTTGGCTTGGTCCAAAAGAAACTCGGTTTCTTTCATTTCCTGACGCGCTTGAACACTCACGACGTAATCGATGTGCGTGGCTTGTGTCTCCCGCAGCAGATCCTTGGGCACAAAGTCGCGCCGGAGGATTTGCATCTGTGGACTGATCCAACCATATTCCTTCTCGGAGTAGACCCAAAAATGGTGGTGGCTGTCGACACGTATCATGGTGCTATTCTTTCGTCTTCGATGTGCTGGATCTTTTCTAGTCGTCGCAGATGGCGGCCACCTTCGAACTCGGTGGCCAGCCATACCCGAACCAAATCACCCACGGGACGATCGCCGATCAGATCGCCGGGAAGACACAGGACGTTGACATCGTTGTGGCGACGGCACATTTCGGCCATGACTTCGTCGGCGCACGCCGCGGCGCGGACTCCCCGGAATTTGTTGGCGGCAATCGCCATACCAAATCCATTGCCGCAGATCAAAATGCCTCGCTCCGCCTTGCCTTCCGCGACCGTTTTCGCCACGGAGACGGCATAGTCAGGGTAGTCGACGGCTTGGTCGCTATCGGTTCCAAAGTCGATGATCTCATGGCCATCGGCAGTTAGAAGCGTAACGAGTTTGCCTTTGATCTGATAACCGCGATGATCACTGCCAACCGCGATTCGCATTTGAATACTCCGCTCTGCGTGGAAGAAACATGTTTGAAAGAAAAAGGTGTTTCCAAGAAACGAGGAGAACTGGTTATGAAGTCGTGTCCCACCGAATCAAGCTCGACGTATCGAGGGACTGAATCCAGTAGCTTGTGTGCCGATCCAGTTGTTCGGCGCATTTTTGATAGACTTCCAGCGGACCGCCAAAAGGGTCGCTGATCTCCCCGCCATCCTCTGCGATCAAGTGCACTTTGAAGGCGGTTTCTGGCCATTGCGAAACGATGACGTTTCGATGCCGTTGCCCCATGGCCAGGATCAAGTCGGCTTGTTCGACCAAATGCGAGTTGAGTTGGGTGCTTTGGTGATCGTCGAGCGACGTCTGGTAGGCGCGGATCGCTTGCAAAGCACCATGCGATGCGGGGTCCCCGCCAAAGGCGGACACGCCGGCGGAGATGGCAACAATGGGAGATGATTTTTGAGAGGCCAATTCGGGAAACTGCTCAGCGATCTTCTTTCTCATCAATGCGGATGCCATCGGTGAGCGACATGTGTTCCCGGTACAGACGAACAATATCACGAGCTGGGAGAGCGCATCTAAATGCTCGCGAGTGACGATTCCCGAACGTACCACGCGGCCTCGATTGCCTTCGATGCCAACGACCGTCGGAATACCCGGCGACTCCACCATCCCTGCATCGATCGCCAACACCGATTGGCCGGGTATCAAATCCCCAATGGAGTAGGCTGCATCGATTTCTCGAGTGGTTTTGCTTGATGGTGCGATCGCACAGACCAGCGGACCGGAAACCAGCCTCGTGATGTGATGCAAAACATCATGCGATGGGAGCCATAGTCGGTACTCCCCTTCAGTCGACATCAATTTCTCAACCACAGATTTCGGAAGACATCGAAGGGAGCTGAACGGATGCGAACTGCCGTGCTGCAGGACCAACGGTCCAGGCCACGCTTTGCGGATCAGACGCCTCGCAGCACTCTTAAGGTCGGGGACCATGTCGAGCACTTCGTCTGGAGAACGCGAGATCACCGTCAATGGCAAATCTTGGTTCACCGCTCCGATGCGGTGAAGCTGATCGACCGCGATGGGATTCAATGCGCTCGCGACCAGTACATAACAGGTCTCCGTGGGGACGGCGACCACATGCCCTTCTGCTATCGCTTGTACGGCCAAATGGATCACGTCTCGCGGATCATCCGACCGTCTCCAATCCAGAATTTTTGTCATTCGCGCTCTCTAGCGAGGATCTCCCCAGCCTTCACTCCCAGCATCCACCCCGGCACGCCCGCGGGACCTCCCAGTACGAGAAACTCTTTACAGGGAACGCTCTCGGCAGGGAGCTCTGCTCGCTCCAATCCTGCATTGTACCCTATCCAACGAACCTGATGCACCCGTGTTTTTGGGGATGATTTCGGAGCCATCACCAACCGATCGTCAATACCGCCGAAGCGATCGGAACGCGGCGCGACAGACCCGAGGATTACCGAGATCCGATCGTTCGGGTCTGGCCGACTCGAACGCTTGGGCTAAACTGCTTGCTTCGCTGTCTTGCTTACCCCGACTCGTTTCCCCGGTTCAGGCTCACTGATTTGGGCTCGCTCTCACCGCCGCAACGGGTTGAACACCTCTACTACCGAACATTACCGAAATCTACCCATGGCTGCTGCAAAAACCGCGATTTCTCCGACCCGTGCCGAGGACTATCCAGAATGGTACCAGCAGGTCATCAAGGGAGCGGACCTCGCTGAAAATAGCGCCGTGCGAGGCTGCATGGTGATCAAGCCTTGGGGGTACTCGCTCTGGGAGAACATGCAAAAAGGACTCGATCGCATGTTCAAAGAAACCGGCCACCAAAACGCTTATTTTCCACTCTTCATCCCGATGAGCTTCTTGGAGAAAGAAGCCGAGCACGTCGAAGGGTTCGCTAAGGAATGCGCTGTCGTCACCCACCATCGACTTGAGCCAGACGGCAAGGGGGGACTCCGCCCCGCGGGCCCCCTCGAAGAACCACTGATCGTTCGCCCAACGAGCGAAACCATCATCGGTGCCACCTACGCCAAATGGGTTCAGTCCTACCGCGATCTCCCGATCTTGATCAACCAATGGGCAAACGTCGTGCGCTGGGAGATGCGAACCCGCCTCTTCCTTAGAACGGCCGAGTTCCTATGGCAGGAAGGACACACGGTTCACGCCACCGCCGACGAAGCCATGGAAGAAACACGGAAGATGCTCGATGTCTACACGGACTTTGCGGAAAACTACATGGCCATGCCGGTCATCCGCGGCGAGAAAACACCAGGCGAACGATTCCCCGGTGCCGTGACCACCTTGTCGATCGAAGCCATGATGCAAGACCGAAAAGCGCTCCAAGCAGGCACGTCCCACTTCCTGGGACAGAATTTTTCCAAGGCTCAAGAGATCAAGTTCCAGAGCCAAGCCGGACAAATCGAATACGCATGGACAACGTCGTGGGGAGTCTCAACACGCCTGATCGGTGCGCTCATTATGACCCACTCCGACGATGATGGCCTGGTCCTGCCTCCTCGCTTGGCGCCCACCCAAGTCGTGATCATGCCGATCTATCGTGATGAAAACCAAAAAGCCGAAGTGCTGGCCTACTGCGACACTCTCCGAAAACAACTCGGCGTACTTTCGTACGCAGGAGAATCGCTCCGAATCGAGATCGATGCTCGCGATCTGCGCGGCGGGGAAAAGAAATGGTACCACGTCAAACGCGGGGTTCCTGTTCGCATCGAGGTCGGCCCGAAAGATATGGCCAACAACGCTGCCTTTGTCGCCCGACGCGATACCGGTGAGAGCAAATCGACTCCATTGGCCGAACTCATTGCCACCTTGCCCGAGTTACTGGCTAATATTCAAAGCAGCCTATTCCAAAAAGCCCTCGCCATGCGCGAAGCCAACACGGTGGAACTCAACAGCGAAGCCGAGTTTCGCGATTACTTCAAACCGGATGACGAACAAGGCCGCTCCAGCGGCGGCGGGTTTGCCAAGTGCTGGTTCGCCAGCGAACAAGATGTCCAGCCGCTGCTCGATGAACTCAAAGTCACCATCCGATGCATCCCCCTCGATGCACCCAAAGGCTCCGGCACCTGCTTCCTCACCGGCAAACCATCGACCACCCAAGCGATTTTTGCAAAGGCTTACTAAAAAATAATCCTGTGGAATACCAACGCCCCCTCCGCGCAATGTCCGGCTGCCATCCGGCCTCGTGCCGGTGGAGCCACGACTGGATGCTACAAGGTAGCTGTCAGTTGTTGCTTCCACCGGGGTGAACCCGGCGGAAAGCGAGGACCACCAATCGTGATCTTAGCGCTGAGCATCATCGAGGTATCGGAGGAGCAGCGAGTACGAGTACGAGTACCGTCCGCAGAAGCGGACTGAGTACGAAATAAAACCCAAGCATCGCAGCTGATCTTTCCCCATCGTACTCCTGCTCGTGCTCAGCGGAGCGGTGCTCGTGC
>CAITIE010000042.1 GCA_903892355.1 uncultured Pirellula sp.
ACCTCCAGTACGGCGATTTCTGGTCCTGCGATTTCAATCACGACAGAGCTGCTCGATCCACAATGGGGATCGGCTCGTACGTTGACCCCAGCCATCGATAGACTCCTGTGTCGACTGGAACTCCGCCCGTCATCGCTTGATTGCATCGCTCTCATCCAAGGCCCGGGGTCGTTCACGGGGCTGCGTGTCGGTGTCGCCACCGCCAAAGCCATGGCATATGCACTCCGCATACCGATCGTTGCCGTCGACGGCCTCGACACGATCGCCCTTCAGATCGCCGAATCACGCAGTTCATCTCAGCCTTTTCCTTTATTGGCCGTTGTCGATGCTTATCGAGGCCAAGCATTTGTGGCGCTGTACTTCATCGACGACTGCGGCGTGCGTTGCGTTCGATCAACTTATGTCGAGGATCATCAAGCAATCGCCAATCAGGTTTCGGATTGGATGGTAGCTGAAGGCTGGAGTGGTAGCGCATCGCAGCGTTTTGTCGTTGCTGGTCCTGGCGTTGAAAAGTTAAAAAAGAGTTGGCAGGGGATTCAGGAGACACTGGTGTTGGGTGTCGATCGCATCGAATGGATGTCGGATAGTGTTTCGATCCCAATGGCCGACACCGTCGCGAAACTGGGTTGGGACCGTTGGATTCTCCAGGGCCAAACAGAAGATGTTTTCGGTTTCCTGCCCAGGTATTATCGCAGCAGTGCTGCCGAAGACAAGTTGCGATGATGCACACTAAGTCGTTCACAAAACCCATCCGCTAAACAACCTATCCAACGGTCCTATCTCACCAGTGGAACGATTGGATTTCGCTCTTCAGATCGTTCATGAAGGCGGCGGCACCGGCACCGTTGATGATCCGGTGATCGAACGCGAGTGTCAGTTGGGCTCGCTTTTGGAATGCGAAACCTGTCGATGTCGGAATGGGTGCATCGAACACCTCGCCGAGCGCCAGAGTGGAGGCGGCCGGAGCGACGATGGCCGGGATCCCGAACCGCATGCTAGCCGATCCGATGTTCGACACGCTGATCGTGATCGACGGGGCCGCTTGATCGATCCCCTGTCTCGCCAACTCGATCTTTGCGTTGAGCTCTTCGAAGAACTGGCTGCGCGTCAACGTATCGGCGGCTCGGACCACCGCGGTTACGAGCGCGTCACCGGGGAGTGCGACTGCGACCCCAAAGTTGACATGGCGGTAGGTTCGAAAAACCGTACCGTCGGCGCTGAGGCTGGTCCGAAACTGCGGATGACGCTTGAGCGATTGCGCAACACACCACAGCATCATCGAGAAGCCCGTCTCTTTACCCCCCGATTCCTTGACGGCTTGGCGTGCCTGGTTGAGCGCGGTCCAATCGACCTCGGTCATCACCGTCACAGGGACCGTGGTTTGGACGCTGCGGACCAATCGGTAATTCAGGGTAATCTGTTGCTTGGAGACCGGGGACTCATCGAACTCAGCATCGGCGACCGTGTCAGTATCGATGGCATGGCCAGCGTGGGCTCCCTGAGTTTCGATTCCCGAATGGCCGGTTTCTGAAGAGCGGGTCGCGTGCGATGCCAAATAAGCATCCACGTCATCGGGCGTGAGTTTGCTGCCTCGATGCGGGATCGTATGCGCGATGCTCAGGAGGCCTTTGTCCTTGAGGTATTTCCTGGTGCGCGGCGGGATGTTGACGTTGGATTCGGTTTCCTCGTCTTGGTCCGCGGCGGGTGGTGTATCAACGTTCGGGCGTGGGGATGAAGTCCCAGAAACGGCCATTGGTGCGTGGGTCGGGGTGGGATTCGTGGTGCCGGATGGAGTCGGCGAGTCGACTTCCATGATGGCCACTTCGGTGCCGATCGGTAACACCGTCCCCGGTTTGACTTTCCATTCGACCAATCGTCCGGTATACGGGGATTCCACATCGGTCGTGGCTTTGTCGGTCTCCATCACATAGATCGCTTCGTCCCGTTTGACGAAATCGCCAGGCTGCTTGATGAACTCCACCAACAACGCTTCTTGCAATCCTTCACCCATTTGCGGGATGCGAACCGAGACGGTAGTCATGGCAGTTACTCTTCCATCGTTAATCGAATCGCGGCGACGACACGGGAGATGTCCGGCAGTGCCGCATATTCGTAGATCGGGTTGTATCCGATATGAACATCGGGGCGAGAAACCAGTTGCGGTGGGCTGATGAAGTGGCAGAAGGTCTCGGGCGTACTTGTCATGTGCGAGATGATCATTTGGCCCACGCTACAGGACTCGGCATCCTCTTGAACGACCACCAGACGCCCAGTCTTTGCCAACGACTTGGCGATCGTTTGCTCATCCCATGGGACGATCGAACGGAGGTCGATGACTTCGACCGAAACATCGTGCTCCACTTCGAGGGCGGCTTGCATGGCCGGTTCCATGCAGTTTCCCCATGAAACGAGCGTCACATCGCGGCCTGGGCGCCGGATCTTGGCCGAGCCGAAGGGAACGGGGTCCAGTTGTTGAGGCACATCCATTTGCTGGCGGAACAGGTGCTTGGGAATCAAGTAAACCGTTGGATCCTCCGCATGCATTGCGGTCCACATCAGACCGGCTGCATCCTCGGGGGTACTGGGGACGACGACGCGCAATCCGGGTACGTGGGCGAAACTGCTCTCGTTGGCTTGGCTATGCCAAATGGATCCGCCTGGTAAATAAGCACCATAAGGGGAGTAAATCACCGCTGGGCAATTCCAATCCCCAAATGTTCTCCAACGGATGGTGGCCATGTTCTGCGAGATCTGAGACCACGCGGGACCGACGAAGTCGACGAATTGGAGTTCGAATACGGGTCGCATGCCGTAGCATGCCATGCCGATCGCGACCCCCGCGATGGTGGCTTCGGCGAGCGGAGCGTTGAACACGCGATCATGGAACTCGGAGGATAATCCAGCCGTCAATCGGAACACGCCCCCTTTCGGGTCCTCGATGTCTTCGCCAAAGAAAATGTATTTCGGATTCTCTTGGAGTCCGGTCCGAAAGACCTGATTGACCGCGTCGACCATGCGCCATTTGCGACCACCTTCAAGCGGTGGATGGGTGGCATGCGGTGGCTTGCCAAAAAGCTCGTCGAGCACCTCAGAGGCCTTCGGATCGGCGAGCGTTTCAGCCCGTTGGTAATCAGCGTCGACCTGTTGATCGATTTGATGACGGATCTCCTCCCAACCATCCCAGGTGAGTTCTCCTGCTTCGATCAACTCTTCAACCACCGTGTTGATCGGATCGCGTTCCATCATCTCCGAGATCTCTGCGGGTGGCCGATAGACGCGATGATCATCGCTGCTGGTATGACTGCAGAGTCGGTCGACTTCGCAAACGAGGATCGACGGCCCACCGCCACCACGGGCGCGATCGATCGCCGTCGACGCGGCATCGTAGACGTTGTCCGGGTGCCGGCCGTCGACATGGACGACACCGATGCTGTCGCTGAATATTCCGAGCTTGAACGGGTTGAATTTGTCGGTGTTGGTACTGATCCCATACCGGTTGTCTTCGACGACAAATACCACCGGCAGTTTGCGTTCGGTCGCGAACGATACCGCTTCGTAGAACTCTCCTTGGCGGCTTGCCGCATCGCCGGTGGTTGCCACGGCGACATTGGATTTCCCTTCCAATGTCATGGCCCACGCGGCTCCGCACGCAGGGAGCAAGTTGCTCGCGGTCGGGGTTGGCACGCTCCAAATGTTTTTAGCGCGCGAGCTGGGATGGCCGGGCATTTGACGGCCACCACTGCTCGTGTCCCGCTTGGCAAAGTAAGCCTTGGCTAAATCGTAGTTGCTCATCCCTTTAGCCAGCATCATGGCTCTGTCTCGGTAGTAGGGAAACAGGTAATCCTGCTCCTTGAGCAGCATCGCGATGATCGCCAAGGACTCATGCCCCATGCCGGCCACTTGGAACCAGCCCTTGCCTTGGCGAAGCAAAACCCCTTCGCGACGGTCCCCTTCGCGGCTCAAGTACATGAGCTTGAGCAACTCGAGTTTGTTATAGATTGCGCGGGAGCGATGTTGGCTCATGGATTGTTCCCTAACAGCTTGATTGGTAACAGGTTGAGTTTCTTTGTCACCGAGAACTTCGGAGGAGCGGGGGACGGTCCTCCTGCCCCGAACCTCGGAGGTCGGTGTTGCTCTGGAATCCAGATTCATCGTTTGCATGGGGCAGGGGCGGGTAATGACTGGCCCATGATCCCGAGCGCTGCGGCGGCCGCTGTAGCCGAATTCAACGCATTTTTCGCTTCGACTCCCATCGCCCCGACTGGAACCACTTTGGTCCAAGCACAAGGTTCAATAGTGGCTATTCCATCATTAAGCACCACAGAAAGAGAATCTAAGCAACATTATAGCATTAGCGAAATCTCTACAAGTGCGGTCCCACCGAATTTTAAGCGTAGCATGGGAATCCCCCGGGAGCGGGATTTGAGGGGGCATTATGTCCAGTTGCTCGACTTTTTGGCCGAGTACCACGGCCGCTACGATCTGGATCGGGCTTGGTTTGACCGGCTGGAGGCCCCGATTTGGAACCTGGGGAATCCGTGTGTATGATCCATGGATCTAAAGTGTCCACCGCTTTGTTAACAACGGGCTTCCTCACGGGGTTTTTTGATGATCCATCGCACCGTCATCCGCTTTTCGCACCGTTTACCTTCTTTCGGTTCCATCGAGCTTCGTTGCCTTTCCGCGATGATTGCATGGGTCGGTATTGCGGGTGGGTTGAACTCGACGGTGGGCCATGCACAGTTGCCCGGATCGGTGCAGTCGGTCGAGGTCAGCCGAACGCCTGGTATTTCCATCACGGTCCAAGAGCCGATCGCGATGCAGCCCAAGTTGATCCAGTTGAAGTTACCGTTCAAGGTTGAGAGCCGCGACGCAGAGGATGCACTCGCCAAGCTGAAAGAGCATCTTGGCAAGGTTGAGCAGGAGTGCGTGCGACTGGGGGCAGAGAAGGAATCGATTCGATTCACTGCACCGGTGATCGGTACGTTAACACCTGGGGTCGATAATCTCGAGATGGCCAAACAAGCCATGAAACGTCAGGCGGCCCAGATGCAGGCGAACAATCCCAACATGCGAGGCAAACTGCGATCGATGCTGATGGGAGATGAAGAAGAGGGTACCGAAGAGGATGAAGAAGGGGAACTACCATTCTTCTACACGGCCTCCTCCAAACTGACAGCGGAGTGGAAGCTGCCAAACGGAATGGATGACGATGCGGTGTTGCTGACCGCTAAGCTCAAGGCTGGAACGCAGAATAAACTGTTCCAACTGCAGCAGAAACGCGTCCCATTAACCGAAGAGGAAATGGATGTCGTGCAGCCTTTGATCGCCGCGTCGGTTTATTATGGAGTTTCGATGTCCAATACGCCGGTGGAGTCGCCGATTCAATTCGTGGCGATTCTTAATGAAGAGCAAGAAGAAGCGGCGATGAAACGGGCTGTCGAGCGAGCGGAGAAGCAGTCTAGCCGTCTAGCGAGGGCTGCGGGAAAAAAGCTCTCGGACGTTCGGCACTTGTCATCCACCATAACGGTGAACCAGTCTCCATCCCAAAACACTGCGCCAGTGAGCGTAGGCGAAAACAAGGAATCTGGCGAGCGTCGCATCGTGTCAGCGAATCCGAACGAGCTAATCGCGACACTTGCCCTGACGATCGTTTACGCACTGGTCGATGAGTAGGCCCATTGGCTCTCCAATGTATCCCCATCGTGGCACGACAGTCCCTGTCGTTATGGATTTCACGCAAAGGCGCGAAGCCGCAAAGAAGAGTAGTGGATCTTGCTAAAGATCCTGACCGCTATCCTGCTCGAGCGTAGCGACCGACCTATTGTAGAACGATTGTCTCAATCGTTCTTAGCTCCTGGCGAGAGCAGTTGGGGACAACTGCTCTACATTGCGGCCCCATCGTGGCACGACAGTCCCTGTCGTGAAAGGCTGCGCGATAGCTGGCCCATGATCCTCGATTAAACCTCACGCGAAGACGCGAAGACGCGAAGAGTATGTAGTGGATCTTGCGAAAGATCCTGGCTGCGATCGGTTTGGGCGAAGGGTGGCAAGCTTGATGGTGG
>CAITIE010000043.1 GCA_903892355.1 uncultured Pirellula sp.
ATTTCGAAAGGGTGTGAGTCGCCAATGTCCGATGCACACAGGAGGCTCACTTACCCGGTAAAGTCCAGCCGCTCTCGGCAGCATTTCGAGAGCTTTCTCAGCTTTGATGGGGTGTTTCGATCAGGTCGCTAGTTCGCTTAGACCAACGGACGCGAAACATTCGCGGATCGTGGCCAAATGCTTATTGACGGTGTGCCAGCTGACACCCATTCGATTAGCGATTTCGTTGATGGATTGGCCTTCGGAGAGCTGCTCACAGATCGCTCTGGCCGTTGGGCAGAGCTTATTCATGGCGACCCCGATATCGGTCGCATGACGCGCTTGATGCACCCCGGCTTGTCCGTAGTCATCTTGTAGATCGGTCGGTAGGTCTTCGCTACAGCCAAGGCGATCGACATGTCGCGTGCGTGTTCTGCGGATCTTACGGAGCTGGCGATCGATCACTGCGGTGATGGCGGTGCGCTCCGATGCTCCGTTGGACTTCGATGGGTCGAAGGTGAACTGCAAGAGCGCGATCGACACTTGTTGCTGAACATCATCGAGGTCCTGGCGACGGAATCCCATCCGTCGGGCTCGCGAGTTGATCCATGCGAGTTTCGATTTGTCGATCACCGAGTCGTACTTGTTGCGGTACGCGCGTCGTTATGTCTATGAAGTCAACAAAGAAAACAAGCATCGCGCAATGCTACTGGATATGATCCAGTTGCTTTACGATGCCAACGCGCGGGAGCAAGGAATGGACGCGGCGGCGCGCACAACGCATCGTCAAGCGGCTTCGTTACCGGTATTGGCGGCGATTAAGAAGTACATCGATAGTTTGAATGATCAAGTTGTGTTACCCAAGTCTGACTTGGCCGATGCACTTCGGTATCTTCGAAACCATTGGAACGCATTGACGCTTTACGCAACAGACGGTCGCATCCCGATTGACAACAATCGTGTCGAGCAATTGATGCGTGAAGTAGCTTTGGGCCGTAAGAACTGGCTGTTCGTCGGAAACGTCGAGGGTGGCGAGCGGAGCGCACGATTGATGAGCATCGTGAGTAGCGCTAAACGTCACCATTTGGATGTAGGGCTCTACGTGAAGGATATCCTCGATCGCCTCCTGGCTGGCGAGACCGATTATTCGAAGTTGGTTCCCGATCAGTGGAAGCGAGAGAATCCACATGCCATCCGCGTATACCGCGAAGAAGAAGCCCGCTACAAATCAGACCGGAAGAAACTCGACCGAGCCCGCAGAATCGTGGCCGCCAAACGAAGAAAACCATGAAAATCGACAGAACCAACTCGTCACGACCTGTCTGTGATGAACGCTTACGGCTGGGGGATACTGCCCTGGGATTAAATGACGCCTCGAAAGCCCTCGATAATTACGAAAAAGGCTTGGCAATCAGCCAAGCGCTGGCCAACTTGGTAATCGGTAGCTCTGAAGCACAACGCGATTTGAGTATCAGCACTGAGAAACTGGGCGACATACTCATGGCGTTAGGTCGCCCGAGCGACGCACTTCCATACTACAAAACTGCCTTGGAAATCAGCGAGAGCCTCGCTGTGGCGGATCCCAACAACACGCAAGCTCAGAGCGACGTCGGGTACGGCCACTTGAAACTCGGCGGAGTCATGTCCATGCAAGCGCAATTTGATGAGGCGACAAAGCATTATCGACGGGCGCTCGATCTGAGGCTAATACTTGCGTCGAAGAATCCGGAAAACGCGGGAGTCAAAACCGAGGCGTATCGAGGCCACTTCCTGCTGGGAGAGTCTATGTTCTCGGATGCGAAGTTCGATGATGCCCTGGTGCAATTCAAAAGCGCTCAAGGAGTTCTCTCGGAGATGCTCG
>CAITIE010000044.1 GCA_903892355.1 uncultured Pirellula sp.
CGGGACAAAGCCGACACGGCCACACTGAGCGCCGCCAAGCGCCGGGCTCGCCAGCAGTTGAAAAAGCTGACCTAGCAAATCTCTCGCGGCATCGCAACGCGGCCGTCCAGTAAATCCGCCGGAGAGTCGTGTACGCTCACGTCCTTGCAGCAGTGCCGCAATCAAGAATCTACGGCGGATTTTGCGAAATAGGTATCAATCAACGATTCAGCAAGAACACGACGACGTGTTCAGCTCGTATACTGATTTTACGTAATGTCCTAAATGCAAGGAAATCTGCTGTGTTCGACTCGACGATTGGCCGCTGGCAGTCCAAAGACCCGAAGAGCTTCGATGCTGGGGATACGAATCTGTATCGCTATGTGGGCAACCATCCGAGCTATGCGACGGATCCGAGTGGGCTCGTCGAGAATGGTCCATTCCGGAAGGGAATTCTCGGAAAAGTTTCCAACCCACAAATGAGAATATTGGAGTCACATTACAATGAAGCAAGTGACGCCGGCAAAAAGGAAGAAGCCGAGATGATCTTGGATTCTGCACGCCATTACGCCGCCTTGAAGCTTGGGCTACACCCAGATCAAGACCGATTCATGGGAAAGAACAATGAACTTCGGGTATTTCGACATGGCACAACTGCCGGAAAATTGATCGACGCAGCGACGGAAGGTAAAGAGATTGCGATCGACTTGTGGCTCATAGCTCAGCACAAGGAGTACGTAGAACAGGATTACTTAATCGAAATCGCTCCTGGCCTGTATGAACGCGGTCGTGAGTTTTTGCCACGTCAAGGCAACATGGCGCAACGAGATGCAGCTGAATTCGAACTGGATATGTCGCTAATTGTATTGGAGCTGTTGGTGTCGCAGGGATCGGCACCTGCGAAGGTGCAATCGCTACTATCTCCTGCCGACAATGGCCTCGGATTGCTTCGCCGAGCCCCAGTTAGAGGACTGGCAAGCACAGCAGATGGCCCAGCAATGGAAGCTGACAGATTCGCTAGGATGCGTGCAGCGTTTGAGCGAAGCGGAAAGCGGTCGATTGATACAAGCCCTGAGGCTCAAATGCAAATGTTTGAGCTGGGTGGTCGAGGGCAAACCGGATTAACACTAAGTGCCGATGATGTTCTGATGCGTCCCAATCCAACCGCCTCGACATTTTTCGACGAAATGATTCACACGGCGCAGTTCCGAAATGGCAGGGTAGCAAACGCGAATTCGCTTTACACCAAGCCAGGCGTAGCGATTGATGTCTTAGAGTTTGAGGTTCAACGCAAGCTCTTGAAGAATGCGTCTTCGTATGGCTTGACCGAGGTTGAGCGAGCGGCAGTTCGAGCCCGTGCGCTCGATATCTACAAAAGGCTGAACAATAGCGGTAGTGGTCAAACGGTTCGGCAGATGGTGGACTCGATTCGATAGGTGACGAAAATGACATTCAATGTGTTACATGCAAGTACGGTTCGGGAGAGCGGCATCATGCGAGTTGAGGAAGTTGACCGTACTGGGAATGAATTCGGTGATTCTCAAGTTTTTTCCGTTGTTGGCGAACCAGACAAGAAGCTGGTTTTTCGTTCGGGGCGACCGGTGTACGACGACGACGGTCGATTGAAAGCGGAGCGAATTTTCATCGTCGAGAAACCAGACTTCGACATCACGGTGATTGTCGGTAAACAGATTGTTTGCGTTGGTAAACAGACCGATGAATCTATCGGTGAGCGGGAGTCTGACACCGCCGGAGAGTGAACGTGACCGAAGTAGAGATGCTTTAAGTCCGGCGGAACCTCAGTAGATGTTGCAACGTGTGATGCTCGAAGCGCGTTGATGCGTTGCGCTGCTCCGAGCCACAACATTGTGCACTTTTGCGTTCGAGAACTTGGCGAGCCGCTCGGCGGCTAGATAGTGGAAAGTGGAGGAGATCCGGATTGGACAGCGCTGACTCGAATGGGGTAAACCAGCTTCAAGCCCAACGAGGTTCCTGACTGTTAAGCAGATTTTCCGTAACGCGGCACACTCTGAATGACCCACCTGACCGGGCTTGGAAACTACAACTCACCGTCGTACCGAGACTTGCGGAAATGGGCCCTCCGAGATGGTTCGGTATCAGGGTCAGTCAGGGGAGCTAAGATTTTTGGCTCGGAAAGAGCCTGTTAACCTGTTAACACAGAAAGCAGAGAGTGAACGCTCTCGGCTTTCTGTGTTAAACTCCTGGATTTCCAAGGGTTTGCGACGATTCGGGCGTCGCGGCGCGCGTTTTAGTTCCGAACCGGTTGCTCTCGGGGTCCGGAAGCAACCATGGAGGTTGGGCTCGGACCCCGGGAGCAACCCTTTCGAACTCTCTGACTCTCTGGTTAACAAGCGTTATTGCTTAACAACCCGGTTGCTCTCGAACCCCGAGAAAAAGTTGCGAAAAGCCGACCGGGGAGTGAACGGTAAATCCGCCGCTCACGACATTTTGTTCGCAGACAACATGATGGATCCTTAGGCCTTGAACGAGGTCGATCCGGCTTCAAAGTGAGATTACTCAAGCCAGTTGTCGCAAAGACATGCTGTTATTGCCAGTCATAACTTGTTTGTAGTCGCCGTCCAAAAAACCTCATTGCGATGAGCTTTGAGATAGGCTGTTTGTAACGCCAAATGTGCGACGCTCAATGCATGTGCCTTGCATATCGCATGTGGGCTCTTCTCTAAAATCGCTTTCCAAATCTTAACCAAGATATCGTCATTCAATCCGTTTTCTTTCCCCTGGATCCACAATTCCTGTTTGGTACTTTCCAGGCGGTTCGGATTACTTGAAACCACTCTACGGATGGTCTCATATGCGATTCGCAACGGTAAGCCGAAGTCGCGATGCAACTGCGACATGAGTTCCTCCTGAAACTCAACTCGCATGTCATCCTCGTCTGATTATTGTCTGCAAAACATCACTTTCGCCAAATCTACAACTGACGAAGGTCTTCGCTCTCGAAGCAATTCTTGGATAGAGAAGTCTTCCAAGTGAGTAATACCTTCCGTTTCACCTCGCCCCACCAAATCCCAAGTTGTAGAGTCTTGCAAGCAGCGATTGACTTGCTCCGGTTGCAATAAACTCGCAATCGCCAATTCCGTTGATGCTACATGTTACGGGCCGAATTGTGGTCGTATTTTTGGCCGAATTGAGACGGTAGAGATTTAGACCTTTTTTCGGTGTAATGGCCGAATTGTTGCGAATTTTGGAGCGGACCAATACGATGTCACGGGCCGAGTCGACTCTCGTGGGACCAGGTGCTGATTGGCTGAATTGCAGTCGTATTTCGACCAACCATGGTCA
>CAITIE010000045.1 GCA_903892355.1 uncultured Pirellula sp.
CAACTGCTTTGCCAGGGCGTCCGCCTTTGCATAGGGGATTTCATTTTCTAATTCATAGGCCACTCGCTGAGCTGGCCATCGATCCAACTCATCCATGGTTGGCAATTGCTTGCCAGACGCAGTTGGCTGTGCCACGACGGATGGCTGCGCCAATGCAGCTCGAACCGTAGACGTCGCATAATTAGGTCCAAAGTACTTGATCAAGGAGGCCAATTCGTTGGTTGCAGTCGCTCGCTTCAATTCGCCAGAGTAGGTCGCGAACAACTGGCTACTGCGTCGTTGCTTTGCAAGTGTCGCTGCGTCCAGCATGAGATAATCTCCACCGTCGAGCGACGATTCCATTACAGATGCCGGAGCTGACATCGCAACCCAATAGACTAAACGTCTCAAGCCAATAGAATCCCGCTGAAGCTTGGAACCCAAAAATTGCAATAGATCTCGGCGTTCATCGGCTCCTTCCTCATCCGTCAAACCTAAAGGCGGGACCAAAGGCTGGCCGAACGATTGAGTCCAAACCAAATCAACGAGCGATTGCCTAGCGCTAATTGCCCCTTCAAACCACTCACCCAGCGCCTCTCGACGATCTTGCTTGCTGATCAATCGTTTGCCATCCGGAAATACCGGCGCAACGATCGCTAATCGATCCTCTGAATCGGCCAGGAAAAAATCGGGTTTGGAAGCGCCAGCGACCGTCGACCATACCGCGGCTAATCCCGCAAAGAGACCCGATTCTCGCTTCCCATCAACTTGAGAGAGATTTTTTGACCACTCAGCGCGATCGCTCATACTTTTTGAGTCCTCAGTATGACAATGACTGCATGCAGCAGTAGACTTGCCCGCCAGCTTGAAACTTTGCAATGCGAGAGACTCAAGGGACCCCAGCTGATTCCGGTTCAGCCCAACCGCCTTGCGCGAACCAGAATCTAGAAGTACGCGTTCACTACCCTTCCCTGATTCCAGCCAATGCTTGACCCAGTATGCTTCGGGGTGTGATGAAATCTCGTTGGGATCTGCCGTCACCATCGAGCGTTCGATACCACCAATCGACTCATTGCGGTGAATCGCCTGACGCAACCAAGAAACAAACGCTTGACGGTCTGAATCAGCGGTCGGCTTGGCGCTCACTCCAACGTAATAACCTGCGAGTACATCAGCCCAATACTGATCAAACTCTTCGCTGGCTATCCACTTATTCGCAAGTTGCTCGATTGCATCTGATGCGTTCTTTGCGCTTTTTCGGACAGACTCTCTTTCTGCTGAGGTCGGAGCTCGTCCGATGACTATCTGCCCTATTCGATCTTCAAGATGTTCTCGCTCCGTGACGACTTGCGTTTCAATATCCAATCGTTTCCATAAATGCTGGAACTGATCGTCAATAACGCCGATCGTCTCCGTGTCTTCACTCGCCCCTAGCGTGAACGGCTTTGCCCCCGCCGCGATCGACGTAACCTCGGTGCTCGAGGCCGCATCCTTCGATTCAACCTCAGTCATAGGTTCCTTGGGAAGATCCCCTGCGACAACAACATCAGACCGATCACTGTCCAATTCAGCATCAGGAATCCGCATGTGATCGCGAGCGTCGTTTTGGCCGAGCGGGCGATTGCTGACCCCGCCAGCAACATTGCTTGGATGCACGCTCTTACTGGCTACCACTCCATCATTTCGCGGGATCGTGGAAACGGATCCCCCATCGAGGACTGGGGTGTTCGCAACGATCTTTTCCGCATGGATCGGTTCCCGGTTCGCCGTCGGTGGCCCCGCTACAGATTCGTTGACAGATTCGTTGGCGAGCTTACTCTCCTCCGAACGCTGCCACCATGAAATCCCTAGCAGCGTACCAACCAATGATGCCGCCACGGCGAGAAACACCCATCGTCCTAACTCACCGCGTCCCTCGCTCGCTACTGCCGAGGGGGCTACCGCCGATTGAGAGTTCCTCGGGCTACCCGAATCCGCCGCACAACGAACATGGGACAACGGCGAGTCGACGGACACTTGGATCGGGGGTGCAACTACAAAGCTTGGAACTCGCTCAAACAGTTTCAGATCACCTTGGGCGGCTCGGGCAGCCATGTCCAATTCTTCTACGGTAAAGAAACCGTGATCGGTTTCGGAATCAACGTTATCGAATTCAACTCGATCCGCGATCTTTTTGGCTTGCGAAAGGGGATCCTCAGGTCGATCCCCACGAAGCATTTCGAAAAGCAACGCATCGAGCGCCATCTCCGCACCGTGCTCAATAGGTTGCATCAGCAACGGATTCTCGTTTTCGTCGGGTGTTGAGGGATTCATGGAACTCATTTCGATTCGGGCGTGTCTTTGTCTCGTGTAGTGACGATCCGTTTTTCATCGAGGCACAACTTTAATTGGGTTTTTGCTCGCTGCATTAAGTTCTTAGCACCATGCTCGGAGATACCCAGTTCCTCGGCGATCTTTTCTCGCGATGCATTCTCGGAGAACCTCAAGCGTAGCGACTGCTGCGCTCTTGGGGATAATCGGGAGAAGCAATCCGTGAGCGCATCGGCAACCTCATTGCCTGACGAATCCGCTCCAGCCCACCGGACCCAATGGCTGTCGAGAACCTCCATGTCGTCCGTTACTGCAACGCGATCCTCTCGACGACGCAGGGTGACCAACAAATGAAACGCAACTCGGCGGAGGTAGGATGCGGTCGATGCGTGGCTGAAATCCTGAAAGGGACGCCGCAATACGGCGACGAACGTTTCCTGAGTCAGATCATCGGCCAAACTAGGGTCACAACCGATCGCGCGGAGGTACCTCCACACCCCGGCTTGATGCTCGGCGACTAGCACCGTTGCATCGAACCTATTTCCGTCAGCCTCTGGAGTGTTGGTCAATTCATCAAGCACGCTACGCGAACAGATCCTTGATCAATTTACCGCTGTTAGCAATCTTCATCGGGCGACCGTTTTTGCTCGTGAAGGTTGTTTCGAGGGAAATCCCGAGAGCGTGACATACCGAAGCCATCAAATCTTCCGACGAGTATGGCTCGCCGACAACTTCGGTACCATCTTCATTGGTCGCACCAACCGCTTGGCCACCCTTGATTCCGGCCCCACCGACCACGACGCTCCAAGCTCGTGCCCAGTGATCACGGCCTGCATCTGCATTGATTCGAGGCGTGCGGCTGAACTCACCCATCCAAATGATGCAGGTATCTTCGAGCAAGCCCCTGTCGGAAAGGTCGGATGTCAGCGCAGCCATGGCCTTGTCCAATACAGGCAATCGATCGTTCTGAAGCGTACGGAAGATGTTTTGGTGATTGTCCCAACCACCTAGATCAACCTCGACGAACGGCACTCCAGCTTCCACCAAGCGGCGAGCCAACAAGCAACCTTGGCCGAAGCCATTCTTGCCATACATCTCTTTCATCTCCTCTGGCTCTTTATCGACTTGGAACGCTTCCATTTGCTTGCTAGTGAGCAAATCAAACGTCTTCCCGAGAACCTTTCGGTGATCTTCGAGTACGCTTCCTCGCTTCTGAGCGATGAACGAGTTCTCGATCGTTTCGAGAGCAACCCGGCGTTGCATCAATCGATCGTTGTCGACGCTCATTTCCAAGTTGCGAACACGTCCATTGCTGGTGACGTTGAAGGGCGCCCATGCCATCCCCAAGAACCCTGGTCCTTCGCTGGCTCCCCCGACCGAAACGAAGGGAGGGATTTCCAATTCGGGTCGTTGCGAAATCACTTCGTGCGAAATCACCGAACCATAACTCGGGTAATCGACGTTTGCATCGGGAACATAGCCGGTATGCATGTAGTAGCGACCGCGATTGTGATCGGCCTCGCGAGTGCTCATCGATCGAATGATCGCCATGTGGTGCATTTGCTGCGCCATCATCGGCATATGCTCACTGATGAGAACATCTCCAGACGTACTGATCTGCTTGAACTCGCCACCGTTATCGGTTCCCGGCTTCAAATCCCAGATGTCCATGCTCGAAGGGCCGCCACCCATCCATAACAGAATGCAGGACTTCCGGCTCTTCTTCAACTCGTCGGCATGCACGCGGAGCGAGTGACCGAACGACAGGGAGGCTCCCATCATTGCCCCAGCCCCTGCGGCGTGAGACATGAAGTGCCGTCGTGTCATTCCACTTGGTGTTACATATCGATTCCACATAGTTCAATCTCGCTTGATCTGCCAAAAACGGCCGCCTAAAAAACCTTGAATCAAAGGATCGCCAGTCACCCGATGTCCACCTACAAGGTGCACGCAGGACACTTCCCGGCGAGTGCTGTTAATGATTAAAAATAAACTCGTTGCTGTTCAAGATCGCCCACCACATGTCTTGCAACATGCCGCCGACCTCACCTTTCCTCGCTGCCAAAATCTGAGTCGCAACCGTCAACTCCTCAGGCTTGGGCTTGCGCCCTAACCCCGCGATGAACAGATACTGGACTTTATCCTGCGGTGCTGCGCGATTCTGGCTCAGTTGATGCAACCAAGTGCCTGGTTCGAGCGATATTGCCTCTCGTATCAGCTCCCCATTGAACATCATCAAGCTCTGCGGAATCGAGCCGTTGAACGTCGTCGTTTCATCCCCCTCGTCAGTACCAAACGCGACAATAAACTGACGCATCCAATCCTCGCGCCGACGTTGTTGCTCCTCCAAATTTCCCTTGCGGTTGGCTTGTGTCGCAACAGCCAACGAGGTGTACAACTGCTCCGCAGACATTTGACGCGTGTAGAAATGAGAGAACTTCGGCAACTCGCCAACACTCGGATCGTCGCTCTCGTTCTCCTTGCCAATCTTCGATGTCAACTGATACGGCTTGGACATAGCAATCCATACCATCAACTGCTTCAAGTCGTAGCTCGAGTTCCTAAAATCCTTTGCCAATTGCTCGAATAGCTCAATGTGCGATACTGGGCTGTGCGGCCCTAAATCGTCGATCGGCTTTGTGAAGCCATACCCCAAGAAATGGGACCAAACTCGGTTCACAATTGCCTTATCGAGGAAGTCGCTCTCCATCATCATTTTTCCGAGCTCGTCGCGACGGTTCACTTCGCTCACGTACCCGCTCTTGCCGATCGCAGTTCCATCGATAAAAACAGGATAAGCAACCTTGGTCACACCATTTCGTAACTGGTAGTAGATCTCCGCCTTATCAGGATGCGACCCTTCACCCGCAAAGTCTTCGTTTACCAGTTCCACGAAGTTGATATCGTTGGTCCCCTTGGTAAACCGACGCAGTGCACGCGATTGACGGAAGAACGCGTTGAACTCCCAGAACTTCTGTTGCTTCCACTGATTGAATGGATGGTTGTGGCATTGCGTGCACTGGACCTGGAGGCCCAAGAAAATCTTCGAGACCGCAGCCGTGGCTTGGACGCCATTCTCTTCGTTGACCTTCATCGCTAAGAAATTGGTCGCACCGTTGAAACCTTCCGTCCCAGGCTTGGTCGTCCCCGTGGCGGTGACTAACTCGTAAACCATCGTGTTGTAAGGCTTGTTGTTCGCGAACGAATCTCGCAGATACTTGTTCATCCCTTGACGATCTATCAACGATCGCTCTTCCATGCCACCGTTGCGACCGATCAAGGTATTGGTCCAGATCGTCGACCAATGGGCTGCATATTCCTCCGTGTACTGGTCGTCGTTGAGGAGTTTGTTCACCAGCGTATACCGTTTGTCCGGCGACTTGTCCTTCGCGAACTCGGAGAACTCCTCAAAACTAGGGATGCGTCCGATCAAATCCAAATAGACCCGACGGCACCACTTGATCTCATCCTCCACCGCCGATGGCTTGATTTTGGCATCCGCCCACGCCGACTCCATTGCCTTGTCGATCTTTTCGACCTGAGGCGGAAGCACCGCCCGCTTGCTCGCGCGACCAGCGGATGCCGAAGCCCCTTCCGTCGCCTGGAACGCACACACGGTTGACGCCAGACCCAACCAACCCAAAACCGCCGCACCCAACACCACTCGGATCGTTCGGATCGTTCGGGCGAACATGGTTCGTTGCATACGATGAATCGATCGCATGAAGAGCTTCCCTGACTGAAAAAACATTGAAGACCGATAGGAGGTAGCGAATGTCCACATCTCTAGAGAACACCGATATTTAATTGTACTCAACTCCTTGAGACGCCGCTGACAAGTTTTCAAAGAGTAAGCCTGTCGGTTCGAAATTTCTTAAGTCAAGGTTCTACAAACGGTTTCGAAGGCCCAGGAGGGGCCAATATCCCGAAACCTCCCGCTGATCAGAAGCCTCGTCGCTTACGCACGGATGAACAAAATCCATAGGAATCAGGGGTGGCGCAACTCCCCGAACATCGCATCCGACAACGCTCACAGGAAACAATTCCCAGGCTTACTCTGGGGCTTGCTTACTCTGGGGCTTGCTTACCCTGGGGCTTAACATGCATAAGTCGCCATCCTGGACGTCGCCACCCTGGACGAAGAACGAGGCTAGCCTCGTCGTCGCTCGGTCATGCCGACTCCGGCCTTGCCCGATGGAGCTTCACTCATCAAATGGGGTCTCCCGCTGGGGAGGGGTTTTTCGCGGGGGGGCGTTTCCAGGGGCACCGTTTCGCGGGTGAGTTTCTCCAACGCTTTGCGAAGTGGGCAATCCTCCATCAACGGTTTACCAGCCCGATAGCGATCGAGCAAAAAGCGTGATTTTGCGGCCAATTCGCGACGAACCTCGCGACGAGCACCACGTTGGCGAGGGATTTTCATGCCATCGTAAGCAGTCGTCTGATGCCGCATCCAAGCGATCACCGCGGACTCGGCTCGCTGCTCCACCGGTATCCGCTGCGTTCGGGCCACGGTCCCGCTCCCGACCGGTGTCGCATGCGCGGCGATTGCCGTCGCCATTTGTTTTTCGAGCCCGGCATAGGAAGGCGCGAACTTCAGGAATCTCGCCACTTCGGCCTCAAACTCGAGCACATAGTCACTCTGCTGTTCCGCACGACGCTCGGCAGCCTTTTCAAGTTTGACCGCATAGCTAACCTTGGAACGCTCTTCGTCAATCTCACGCTTGACGGCAGAAATCACCTCCGATGGGGCCCACAGCCCCTTGGAAAAAAGCTTGCGCCCAACTTTCTCTTGCACCAACCAGTGCTCCGCCCGAGCCTTCACCCTGCGAGTCCACATGGGATCCCCAGGAAGCAACAACACCCAACCGGCCGGAACGTCCACGATCTTGCCCGACGCTCCCCGAACCGTTCGTTCCGATGGCCCCGGTTGATACACGTTGCTCGGTGTCGCTTTTGCGCTAGGTGTCGCTTTTGCGCTAGGTGTCGGTTTTGCGCTAGGTGTCGCTTTTGCGCTAGGTGTCGCTTTTCCGTTAGCTGTCGCTTTTGCGTTAGCTGTCGCTTTTGCGGAGGTCGAAACTGCTTTTCGAGTCATACAAGCCCATCCAAGAAATCCAGCGGGCAAATCCGCTGGTAACGTACACTGGGAAAATACCCTGTGAAAATACACGGGAAAATACACTGGGAAAATACCCTGGGCACGCGTTGAAATACTCGTCCCATTGCTGAACCGGCAAATTGCTGAACCGGCAAATTGCTGGAACTTCAAATTGCTGGAACGCCCCATCGCGGCGAACGATGCGTCCTGCGGACGCCATCAACCGAACCTGACACCAACCAGGCATGCAGGAGGAACAGTGCCCATGGATTCCAGTGTCGGCCTTAGTTGCCAATACCCTTCAATCGCTCCGCGGCGATGGCTTTTGATTCGGCCATAACGTCTTTGACGAGAACAGGGGTCCCCCCACCGTCAGACGACTTTTGTGCCGCTTGGATAAAAGCCATGATCTCGACCGATTCTTCCGGCGACACCGGAGGAACACCGCCAGCAAAAAACTCGGCAACCCGCCGCACTAACGGTTCGTAACCTTCGTACTTGGCGTCGTTCTCGATGAAATCGGCTCCGAAAACGGTCAGCCCGTATCCAGCCGTTCCGTTCCGGATCCCTCGGAAAACGCCGATGCGTCCTCCCTCCCAATTCCCAACCACGACATCGGTACCTTCCGATTTGGTTCGCGTGACCTGCTCGCACCCCGTCCCCATCGCCGTGTAAAGCGCTTCCACGCCGTGAATCCCATACCATGACAAATCGACATGATGAGGCTCCAAAGCGCACGGACTCCATGCGCTCGCACCGAGGATCTTCCGATCCGCTCGCTCGCGGTAGCGGTAGATGGTCGGTGTAAATCGCAAGCTCGACGAGGTGAACCACGGTGTTTTGGTCTTTGCACCCAACTCTGCAATCGCGATGGCATCCGCCAGGTCGGCCGCCAGCGGTTTGTCGATGAAAAGCCGCTTCCCCGAGGCCAAAACGGGGGCAGCTTGACGAAGGTGTGTCCGACCATCGAGGCTATGCAAGATCACCGCATCAACCTTCGGTAGCAACGCTTCGACGCTTCCTACCATCTCGACACCGGAAGCTTTCAGCTCTTGGGTGTACCCTTCCACACGGTCAGCACTCGATGGAATATCTGGGCTTCCTCCAGGAAACGCCGCCACAACTTGCAACCTGGAAACCGGGCTGCCAGCTGCCGCCTCCCGAATAATCTTGGCAAAGGCACCCGCGTGCGACGTGTCCAAACCAATCAATCCGACCCGGATTTTTTCCCCCTCAGGCAATTTCTCAGTCTCCTCAGCTGCAAGCACCATCGGCATACCCACCACCAAAATCCCAAACGACAACAAGTAACCTCGGGGCAGGCGCGTTAGAAATCGCTTACCCATAGATGCAAACGTTTCGGAAAACCTTTCGCTACGGAGCCTCAACTCACAAGGGATTTGCGACATGGCAGGACCTTTCAATGGAACCCTCGCCGCTACCAAGCCAGCGTGGGTAATCAGCAAATGTGTAGGGAAGAACACCAGAGCCTTCGCTCGAGCATGCCCATTGCAAAGAACGGGGATACCCCAATATATCGCGAGAACCGCCAAGCCGTTACACGCTTAAAGGATCCTCCTTGATGAGTTCGAACCAGTGCGAGTTCGAACCGGTGCGAGTTCGAACCAGTGCGAGTTCGAACCAGTGCCGGCCCCAAAAACCGCGATTGCGGCATATAATGGTCGGAAAGTCGCCTTTGGTCGCCAGGTTGGTCTGGATAGGCGGGATCGGTCAGTTGCAAGGATCAGCAGGATTGGAGTTGCGTTGTGGGGAAAAGTCGTTACCATTCCGTGCTTCGAAGACTGTAGTTGGCCGAGTCGAGCGTGTAGTGAACGGCCTTAAGCATTGGTTGTCTGTTGTTTGTGAGTTGTTCTCTTCATGACCGTTACGAAAGAGCGTAAGCAAGAAATCGTTAAAGAGTTTAGTAAGCACGAGAACGACAGCGGTTCTGCTGACGTTCAAATTGCGGTGCTCACTGAACGCATCAATAGCATGACCGAGCACATGCGGTCTGCGGTTCGAGATTATTCGAGCCGCCGAGGTCTATTGAAGATGGTCAGCAAGCGGCGAAGTTTGTTGGACTACGTGCGAAAGCATGAGCCGCAGCGGTATCTCGAGCTGATCACGAAATTGAACATTCGTAAGTAGTTTCGTTGTAATACAAGGGCTGTTGCGTGGGTGCCAGCCCTGTTTTGTTGCTGCCCGAACCTGAACCAAGAACTCGCGTTGCTTAGGTTTAGTGGCAAGCGAGAGTGTTGACTCGCTTACCGGCAGCATGTTTTGACAGGCGCCTTGAACGAGCTTGGCCTTTGGGGGAACTCGATGGCCTCCGTCGGTTTTGGGATCCAGGTGCGGTATGCAGGATCTAAATTTGGTGTTGGGATCACTTTCGCTCAGCGGGAGTGCTGATGGAGTCGCTCAGCGAGATCGCTGATGGAGTCGTGGTGAGCTAGACGCAGCGAGCGGGTTTGGCTTAGCTCGCGACCTGACTGTGGTTTGAGCCAGAGCGTGCTAGGTGGTTAGGACGTATTAGGTTTTGTGGTAGGTAGTGTGGCTGAACGTGGTTTGGCGTTTTGTTGGATTGCTGGAGTTTGGATTTCTGAAGTCGGCATGATGCCCGAAGCTCGCCAGACTTGGCCGAGATTGCTGCTGCGGCTTGTTGCGTAGCTTGTGGTTGGTGAATTGAATCGAGTTGTTGTTTATTGGTTTTTTGGATTGCGGGCAGGCGACCCTCGTTTGACCGTCGCTGCCATTCCTTTTCTCTTTTTTGGCTTTTGGGAATAGCCGATCCTTTCTAGTGGTTCTCTTTTTGTTGTGTCGTTGTGATTAAGGATTGAAATTGTCGTGAAGATTCGCGTTGAAAAACAAATTGGTGACTCTGTATTGTCTTTTGAAACCGGCCAATTGGCCAAGCAGGCGACGAGTGCCGTGCTATGCCAGTATGGGGAGACTGTGGTCCTCAATGCTGCGACGTCAGGCCCATCTCGGCCTGGTACTGATTTTTTCCCGTTGACCTGCGATTACCGCGAGCGATTTGCGGCGGCGGGTAAATTCCCAGGTGGGTTCCTGAAGCGAGAAGGTCGCCCGACGACCAAGGAGACGCTGACCAGTCGGTTGGTCGATCGTCCTATCCGTCCATTGTTCCCAGAAGGCTTCATCGACGAAGTCCAAATCCAGTCGATGGTGCTCAGCAGCGACGCCCAAAACGACGCAGACGTTCTTGCGATGAACGGTGCGGCGTGCGCGTTGCTAGTGAGTACCCTGCCCTTCCAAGGCCCGATCGCGTCGGTGCGAATCGGACGTGTCGAAGGAAAGCTGCTGGCGTTCCCAACGGTTAACCAGTTGGATGAAAGTGATCTCGACATGATCGTCTCCGCCAACGAGCGAGAAGTCGTCATGATCGAAGGCTTCTGCCATGAGATTTCCGAATCGGATATGGTGGAGGCGATCAAGTTCGCTCACGGGATTTGCCGTGAAGTGATCGACTTGCAAAAGGAACTGCTTGAGAAGATCAAGCCGGTCAAGGTCCAGTTTGCCTCGCCAGACGATTCCGCATTGATCGCGCAAATGAAGGATAAGTACTACGATCGGTTCCGCGCGGCCAAGCAAACCGAAGGCAAACAGGCTCGCAACGAAGCTTGTGCAGCCCTGCGAGATCTCGCAAAATCAGAAATGATTCCCGATCCTGCGGCTCAGGGTGCTCTGTGTCCGAATGTATTCGGTCGCGCATGGCACACCCTCGAGAATCGGGTTGTTCGCGACTTGATCATGGCGGGAACTCGAAGCGATGGTCGAGACACAACCAGCCTTCGAAATATTCATTGTGAAACCGACTTGCTTCCACGTACCCACGGAACAGCCTTGTTCCAACGGGGTGAGACCCAAGCCTTCATCACCGTGACGCTCGGTACCAACCGTGACGAGCAGCGGGTTGATGGCTTGATGGATGAGTACAGCAAAAAGTTTATGCTCGATTACAACTTTCCTCCATTCTCCGTCGGTGAGTGCAAACCGAACCGCGGGCCTGGACGTCGTGAAATCGGACACGGAATGCTGGCCGAGCGATCGCTCGAACCCATTCTCCCAGACCCAGACGATTTCCCGTACACCATCCGCTTGATCAGCGACATCCTCGAGAGCAATGGATCCTCCTCGATGGCCAGCGTTTGCGGTGGCTGCCTGGGATTGATGGCTGCTGGCGTTCCTATCACCAACCCGGTTGCTGGTATCAGCATCGGATTGGTTCGCGATAAAGAGGATCGCTTTGTGCTCCTCACCGACATCCTCGGTGACGAAGACCATCACGGCGATATGGACTTCAAGATCGCCGGTACCCAAAACGGAATCACCGGGATCCAGCTCGATCTCAAGATCGACGGGATCAGCGAAGAAATCATTCGAGCATCGCTCAAACAAGCTCGTGAAGCACGGATGGAAATCCTGCGTAAGATGCTCACCTGCATCCCTCGCCCCCGCAGTGAGATCAGCCGTTACGCTCCACGATTGCTCCGTACCAAGATCGATCCGGACAAGATCGGTTTGCTCATCGGTCCTGGTGGAAAGAACATCCGTTCGATCCAAGAGGACACCGGAGCTACGATCGATGTGGATGACGAAGGCAATGTAACCGTAGCTAGTTCCGATGCCGATGCAGCTCGCGCCGCTCTCAGCCGCGTGGAAGCATGCACAGCAACAGTTCAAATCGGCAAGATCTACGACGGTGTCGTTACGAGCATTCGTGACTTCGGCGCATTCGTCGAAATTCTTCCTGGCAAAGATGGCCTCTGCCACATCAGCGAACTGTCCAACGGTTATGTGGCCAGTGTCGATGCGGTTTGCCGCGTCGGGGATCCAATGAAGGTTCTCGTCATCGATATCGATGATCATGACCGCGTCAAACTCTCGCGACGCCGAGCCCTCGAAGAACTTGGAATCGAAGATGATCTAGCGACCGACGAAGAAGCACCACTCGATGATGAGTTTGTTGGTGATGAAGAAGGTGGCGAACGCTCCGAGCGAGGTGGCGGTGACCGAGGTGGCGATCGCGGCGAACGACGTCCTCGAGGTGGCGACGATCGCGGCGGAAGCGGCGGTGGCGGTGGTGGTGGCGGTGGTTTCCGACGTCGCGGCGGCCGTGGCGGTAGCGGAGGCGGTGGTGGTGGCGGCGGACGCTCTCGCGGCGGACGCGGCGGCGATCGCGGTGACCGTCGCTAAGTGCACGCGGTGGTAGTAAACTAGTGCCACCAGAAGCCACTTGGACCAATGCCGGACAGTCCTCCGGCGAACATGACTGAACACCGACTGAGGGAGCGATTTTCCGCTCTCTCAGTCGGTTTTTTCTTCGAATGGATTCGAAGCGTAGCCCGTTGATCTCCTGAGAATATGATCTTTTTCGAATCCATGGTACTTCCACCTATGAATTGCTTAAACTCGATTGCCGCCCTCGGACTTGCCTCTGCATTCTCACTAACAACCATCAGCGTACCGCTATTCGCGCAGTCGGCCAGTAATGCGGGAACCAGTAAAGCTGCAAACGCGCCGTCGGTGATCCGGCCTGGCGATAACCTCAAGACCGATGGGCTTCCAGACGTACCCAACGAACTGGCCGATTCCGTCCGCTTGTACACCGAAGCTCGCGGCGCATCAATGTTTTCGTGGCATCCTAAAGAACGAGGAATGCTCATCTCAACACGATTCGCGAACTCAAACCAAGTTCACCGCGTGTCGATGCCCGGTGGCGCTCGGTACCAACTCACATTCTTCAATGAGCCAGTAGGTTCCGCAGCCTATCCACCCAACGATGACTCGTACTTTCTCTACACCCGTGATGTTGGAGGTAACGAGTTCGCGCAACTTTACCGCTTCGACTTGGATTCCGGCAAGTCAACGCTACTGAGCGATGGTGGACGCTCACAAAACGGCGGTTGGGTCTGGGATCGTTCCAAGTCGATGGTCTGCTATGCCTCGACACGACGCAATGGTGCCGATCGGGATATCTGGGGAATGAACCCGAAAGACCCCACCAGCAACCGTATCCTTTTTGAACTCAAAGGAGGCGGATGGTCCGCCCAAGACTGGTCGGAAAACAACGTCCACGTCCTGATCCGAGAAACATTATCCATCAATAAATCCAATCTCTATCTTGGCGAAATTGCTCATGGACGACTCCGTCCTATCACCCCTCAAGACGAAGAAGTGTCGTTTGGCGAAGCCGCATTCACCGCCGATGGCCGCGCGATTTATGTTACATCCGACCGCGGTAGTGAGTTTCAACAACTCTCCAAGATGGATCTCGAAACAGGTAAATTCGAGTCGATCACCGGCGATATCCCGTGGGATGTCGAGAACTGGGGACTATCCGAAGACCGAAAGCAAATTGCCTTGGTCGTGAATCGCGCGGGCATCTCTGAACTTTACGTTTACGACACAACGACAGGCACCCGACGCCGTGTCGAAAAACTTCCCACCGGTGTGATCAGTCTCGGCCCATGGCGAAACGACAACTCCGAGTTCGCGATTACGATCACATCAGCGCAAAGCTCTTCGGATGTGTACAGCGTTCGAACAGACTCCCTCGAGGTAGCACGATGGACGGAAAGCGAAATGGGGGGACTCAAGCCTGATTCGCTTGTCACTCCCAAGTTGATCGAATGGAAATCGTTCGACAATACCGCAATCAGCGGGTTCCTCTATGAACCTCCACCCTCATTCGCCGGCCCACGCCCAGTAATCATCAATATCCATGGTGGGCCGGAAGGGCAGTCCCGACCAAACTTCCTCGGACGAAGCAATTATTTCATCAACGAACTCGGTTGCTCAATCATCTATCCAAATGTGCGAGGTAGCGTAGGCTATGGCAAGTCGTTTACGAAACTCGACAACGGCTTCAAACGCTTGGATTCTGTAAAGGATATCGGCGCACTTTTGGATTGGATCGGAAATGATCCTCGTTTCGACAAAGAACGAATCATGATCACTGGCGGTAGCTACGGGGGCTACATGACCTTGGCATGTGCCGTCGAATACAATTCAAAAATCGCATGCTCGCTCGATGTCGTCGGCATCTCGCACTTCGGTACCTTCTTGAAGAACACCGAAAGCTACCGCCGCGATCTGCGCCGCGTTGAATACGGCGATGAACGCAATCCAGACATGGCAGAGTTCTTCGAGAAAATGGCCCCGCTGAACAACGCTCAGAAAATAACCAAACCTCTCTTCGTCGTCCAAGGTGGTAACGATCCACGAGTTCCACTCAGCGAAGCTGACCAGATTGTGGCCAAAGTGAAAGGCAATCAAGGAGCGGTCTGGTACCTGATGGCAACCGACGAAGGGCACGGATTCCGCAAAAAGAACAACGCGGACTATCAGTTCTACGCCACCATCCTGTTCATCAAGAAACATTTGCTGGGGGCTCCATGAGCGACGAACCTACCAGCGACCACTCTGCCGATTCGATGGAACTCGGCAGCGAAATGCGGATCTCGGCAACTCCCCCGATATCGGACAAAAACGCCTCGGACCGCGCAACCGCCTATCGGCTTTCTCCCAAAGTCGAAGAAAAACGCCTCGCCGAGATCGCTTGCGATTTTCTGGAGAACCCCCGAAAGCCGATCGGTGTTCCCCAGAGACTCGAGGTTATCGCCATGTCCACCGGACGAGGACAAACCGCCGAATCGATCGCACGCCAACACGAACATGCGCATGTGATTCTTTGGTACATCGACCAATACCACTCGCTCCGAGCGATTGCACACTCGCAACTCCAAGAAGCACCTGCGATCGATCCCGAAGCAACCGATGCCGGAGTGGTAAGCGTAGAGAGCCCAACCAATCTCGAGATCCGTTGTATCGCAGACCTCCCTGAAAAGGAGTTCGATCTCGCACTGCTGCCTCTTCAAACCAGCGGTGAACAAGAACTCGCACGGGATTTTCTGCAACAGTGTTACGATCGGCTTCGTGTCGGTGGAACACTTATAGCCTCCGTCGACAACCCTAAGGACCGATGGTTGCATGACCAATTGAAGGGTTACGAAAAGAGTGTCAAGGTTCGACCGTTCGAGGACGCGATGGTGTATCTCGTCGAAAAAACCAAAACCTTGAAAAAGCTCAAGGACTTCAGCTGCTCACTCGCGTACCGAGACTGCGATGAATTGATTCAGCTGATCACGCGCCCAGGGGTCTTTTCGCACCGGCAACTCGACAACGGGGCTAGGCAATTGCTGGATGCCGTAGACGTCTACCCCCAATCAAGGCTCATCGATATCGGTTGCGGAAGCGGATCCGTTGCTCTCGGACTCGCCATGCGAGATCCATCTGCGAGGGTGCACGCGGTCGACTCCAATGCCAGAGCCATCTGGTGTGTGGAACAAGGAAAACAGCTAAATAAACTCTCCAACATCACCACCGAACTCAACGCTACCGGCATGTATGACGCCCCCGGTACGTTTGATATGGCCTTGGCCAATCCACCCTACTTCGGCGATTTCCAGATCGCGGAGAAGTTCATTGAGGCAGCACACCGTTCCCTGAGGCCCGGTGGACGCTTGGTATTGGTGACCAAGCAACCAGCGTGGTACGAGGAAAACCTGGTGCGTTGGTTCCATGACACAGAAGTATTCCCGTCGCGACGTTACCATATCGCATCAGGTGTGAAATAACACTACGACGCGGGCGGAACCGATCTCTGGAACAAGCCGCTGATGTTCGCGAACTCAAAAATTGAGGAAGCATTGGCTAGGTCCATCACTGGGCCATGAGAAGGGGACGGAGAATCTGCCCTCATCCAACCTCACGGTTGTTACGGTTTTTTACTCCAGTGAGTGCAAAAAAAATCCACCGGGCTGTCACCACGGTGGATTCCATCGTTTTAGAGTTAGCGAACGCGGAAGAATCCACACCCGAGGATCAAGTCACCACTTCCTTGATCTTTTGCAAGAAGTGGTCATTACCGTCTTTGCTCAATTCCTTGGCATGACGTTCTGCCTTTTTGACATCTTGGTACTCAAAAACCGCTACACGCTTGAGGTGCTGGTTAAACACACCCCAATACAACTTAATCCGTGGTTCCGCGGCCGCTTTACGCGTTCGCTTTGGTTTCGCTTCGACTGCGACTGGATTCTGGTCGACTTCCGTGGCGGCCTTCTTCGTACGTTGAGCTTTCGCAACGCTTGCCATGATTAGGCTCCAAACTGAATGAGAAGAAAGCAAAAAAAGTAAAATCCGCGTGGATGCAACGCCTTGGGTTACAAAGGGAAGGAAGGAGGCAACCCGGGTGGGATACGTTTCCAAGCGGCAAACCTCCATTATAAACGAAACCCGCGAAACTCCCATCCTGTAGACTCCAACTGGAAGGAAATTACTTCTCGGGTAGCTTTGCCGGTTAATGCAAGCATCCTTGCCTGACCAGCCCTCTCATGGACGAAAAGGCGGGATTTGCTGGGGAAAACGGCATTGAAGGGATATGTGTAATCTCCTGTCTCGTTGCCGTAACCCCCCGATTGAGCCAAAAAGAAAACCTTTCAGCCAGGGCGCTCTGACCATGGATGCGATCGGAGCATCCTCCTAGTACCGATTCCCAGCGAGTCTTAACGGCCGTTTAGTAACGGTACTGCAAACCGTAGTTCACGCTGTGGAGAGTGAAATTGCTTTCGGTCAGCGAGAAGCTCGGACGTGCCGCACCTACCAATGGACTGCTGAGGTTCGATGCGAGTTGCGGGTCGAATTGATCCGCAGCCCTGACCACTTTGGGAAGCTCCAAGAACGAATACCCAACGGTTGCTTCGAGATTCCGAGTCAAACGATAACCTAGCGTTACATTCAACTCAGGCGAAACGACGAAAGTATCGTTGGAGTAAAACCCATTGTTCGTGCTGCGAGCTTGCAACCCGTTGTTGGAACTGGTCACCGACGGTGGCGTGCCTGGCACTGTGATCGTCTGCGTACCGTTGATGGTGACGTTTCGTTCCATGTTTCCAAGCCCGAGCTTGAACATCCCGGACAGGCTCCAACTGCGGCCGTAGGTGATGCTCGACACGCCCAACGTACCACCGTAAAACCGGTTGTTGGTGATGAATGTATCGTTGAGTTGCAGGAGGTTTCCTGAAGGGATAGCCGAAGTCGTCGAACTGACCGAGATGCTATCGGACAACCGTGCCGCTTGAGCTCCCGCCAGAAACTCCGTCCGACCCATGTAATTGTTTCGGATGATGCTCTTGAGGAGCAAATCTCCTCCGTAAACATCGGAGGTTGCATGGGCGAGCAACGACCCGGAAGAGACCCCTGGCTCGACCACGGAGATCGATTGCTGTGTGTTTGTCGTCGGATCTAAATAGGGTCGCACAATCGACGTCGCATTAGACTGCGTGCTATCAAAAGTCAGAGCCTGTGCTCCGGAATCAAAGAATCGCAATTGCATGCTGGAACAAAGATCGTTTCGAAACAACCAGCCGAATTCCCCTCGCAGTCCCTGCACGGTTTCATCCATCGGTACCGTACCTCCGAACAAGTCCGAAGAACCTGCACTGCCTACCGCTCCCGTTCGCACCAAACCTGGAATTGTCGAGTCGCTTGGCCAAAAGGTCGCCGCCTCCAACCGAGCCGAGAATCGATTCAAGACAAACCCATACGGGAACGCTAATTGGATATTCAGTGTGGGTACTTCTCCACAGCCGCATTGCCCTAGATAACCGCCGCAGCCAGTACATCCACCGCTGCTGGTTTCGGTCTCACCTTCGATCGTGCCCTCGCCGACAACCATTTCCCCTTCGGAGACGGTACCTCCGTTGGAATCTGCAATGACTTCTTGGGCATGCGTATGGGAAATACCTTTGTTGCAACTGGGGCATGATGCAAGCTGAACCGTGCTCGGTGATACCGTAATGCTCTGTGATGCCGCAATGCTCGGCGCTGACCGGGCGGCAATCGGCTGGGCGGTAGTCGGCTGGGCGGAAACAGTCGTCGCTGCAGCGGGTTTCGTAACAGTGGGTTTCGTACCGGCGGACTGGCCAACTCTAGCTTGTGAGGCCGTGGATTGAGCGGGGTTGCTCTTCGCTGGGACCAACTTCGACGAACCCGCTGCTACAACTCCGCGTGCCGGTCGATTTTGCTGAACCAGTTGAGGCGGACGCTGGACTGCTTGGGTCGCAGGGGGCAACGGTTGAGTGGGGGCTGGTGCCGCCAACACCGATTTCGGCGCCACCTTCTTGGTTCCTGAAGCGGAAACCATGGTTCCGGCAACCGCAGGAGTGCGAGTTGCTTGTTCGCGGGAACTGGAAGCATCGTTCAATGACTTCGCATTCTCAGCAGATTGTTGCTGCAGTCGTTCGACATAGCTCGCGCGACTTACTCGTGTACCTTCGGACGTATTTCCAGGGGCTTGCCCGTTCGAGCGATCCGAGTCCCTATCGTCGGCCGTCCAGTCGAACCGTTCGTTTACCGGGCTGGAAATCTCGAGCGAAGCCCCGCTCGAAACCCCGGGCGTTACGGACTTTGTGGATTGCACATCGGTGATCTGTGGCGAGATCGATGTTCCGTAAAAATCACGACTCGATTGACGGCCTGTTCGTAATTGAGCGACCGCGTCCGAAGCCATGAATAGCGGCGAGGCGACCGCAAAGGCGGCTACCAGCTTGGCGATGCTTCGGGCGCGTTCCGCGCTGTTTCGAGCGATTCTCATCTTGGATTCCACCATTTTCTTGGTTCAGGCTTCTTGGTCCCCCTGAAACGTCGAATGCTTGCAATCGCAGGCATCGCCGCATCACTTAGGACCGGTTCTCCGAGAGGACTCGCTGCGCAGGAAAGCTTCTGGAAAGGCCTTTTTGGAAAACTCTTCCTCGTGCATCGGCTATTCCGCCTGAGAAGATTGAGCAAACCTGGAAGATTTTGACGGCTGCGTTCGTTTTTGCGGCGGCAATGCTAGCGTAGCCCAAAGCATCCATCACCAAAGCTCGTGGGGCAATCTCCTGATCGTAACGGCTCTATCGCTTCTTCCATGGATCATCACCCAGGCAGGCCGAGAGCGTCGATATGGAAGAGTGGGGAGGATGCCCCCAGCAGGATTTCATTCGTAAAAGGATTTACCTATGCGTCGCCTATGGATTGGTGGTTTGGTATTGGGATCGCTTTCTATGGCTACAGAGTCCGCTCAAGCACAATGGTCAGAGGCGAAGCATCATTGCCATGTGGATTTCGCACGCAATAACTCATGGCCGCAGCCCTTTCGAGGCCAAGACGCGCGATCGGTAATCGCTCCTTTCGAAGTCATGAAGAATAACGGATGGCGCGACAACAACACCGTCGGTAATCTGATGTTTAAGGATGGCGATATCTCAGAAGCAGGGCGTCTTAAGATCGCTCAGATCCTGACTGTTCCACCCCCGAGTCGACGCGTTGTTTATATTCAGGCCGCTCCGACGGTCAAGGAAACAGAAGCTCGCATCCAAAGCGTTCAAGTCGCAATTTCGGAAATGGTACCTACCGGACCACTTCCTGACGTCGTCGTAACGAACATTCCTCCGAGCACCTCGTCCGGATCCTACCAAACTTTCGTGCATCGGGCGATCGCCAACTCGACCCCAGTTCCTCGCTTGCCTGCCTTCAGTGGCATCAACGCTCCGTCAGCGCAAACGTCAGCGGCTCCGCAAGACTCAGGCAACTGATCGTGGCTCCGCCGAACGATGCTGGTCGGGTATCGCGTTCATCTCGGATAACCGCGGGAATCCGCTGAGCCGTTGGTGTTGCTAAATTGGTGTTGCTAAATGCGTACGAAGATGCCTTGGCGGTACATCCACCTCAGGATGCACCAAAACAGGAGCAAAGTCATGGCACCAATGAGCATCGGCTGCACGGCATCGCTTGCGACCTGATCCAGTAGAGCGCCAAGGTGCCGTTCAATCGCGTCATGGGTCGGTTTCTCTAGCGTCCAACTCATCACGTAGGCGGCAATCGAATTGGCACCGATCACGGTCCAAAAATACGCCCATCTGGTAAATCCACCCACATCGCAGATCCAGTGCAAAGCGAGCAACCAAACGAAGCAAAGACCGCCGCTCCAAAGGGTCCAGGAGGGCGTCCAAATCCGTTTTACAATTGGGCATACGCCGAAATAGTCCAATCCCCAAGCCATCGCCAAACAGACTGCTGCTGCGAGGAGAAAAAAACGACTCCGCTCGGATTCAGTAATCTCCAGCCGTAACCAACCCCCGGCGATCAGCCCCAGAGTCATCGTCGCTAACGTAGGCACAAAGCTCAGCGTGCAATAACCTCCGCCGGAAAACAAAAACGGCTTCTCGCGAGGGAACTGGTTCATCCACCAGGTATCAAACGCCCAGGCCAAATTGCTATTCTTGTTCCAATGTGCCCCAAAGCCGTCCACATGATGAGGCCAGGTCGATGGTACTCCGACAGCCGCGTAATCAAATTCGGACGTCGGCAATGGAAAAGCGGCAAACGCTCCCCAGACCAACCCCAGGATCACCACTACCGTTGCGATCCACCAGCGCGTACCTAACGACGCAACCATAAAAAGAATCCAGTACCCAAGTCCAATCTGGGTGAGGGTGTCGTCAAACGTAAAATTGGTTTGAGACTTGCCCAAACTGCGCAGAAAGATACCGAGGGATATCAAAATCACGCTGCGCCAACACGCGTGCAGAAACATCCACCCCCACGCCTGCCCGGATGCAACTCGTTTGGCATACGAGAAGGCCAACGATGTTCCTACTAAAAAGGAAAAGCTCGGCTGAATCATGTCATGCAGCGAACAGCCTCGCCATTCAACGTGGGACGTATGAAACGACACCCACTCAAATACCGATTGGATCCACGGGGAGAAGCCCTCTTTAAACTCGCGCAGTTGACTCCAATGAAGCACCTCCGCCAGCATGAGGAACATGACCATACCACGATAGATGTCGATACTGGGCATCCGGCGACTGTTGGGTCGTAGCGCAGCCTCCGTCGCATCCACCATAAGACCACCTGAAATTCATTCTAACGAATTCGGAACATCGGAACGACAAAGTCCATCAGCGGGGAGCCTGCGGTCAGCAAGAACCCCCATAACCACGGTAGGTTATCCCAAAGCTCAGACGGTAGCATGGTGGCGGCTGCCAGCAAGCCGATTGCTGCCACCAGAAAAAATTCTGCTCGCAAAGGCCTCTGCCACGCAGAAAACCACAAGACGACCACCCAAAACGCAATCATCAAGCCAACTACCCCCATCGCCATCCAGCCGAACAAGATCAGCAGGAACAAGTGGATTAGGTAGTAGTAGGTTAGCTTGAAGGAAAATAAATTTCGAAGCTTGATTAGTAGATTCATAGGCGGCTTGATTCTACACCTTCTTCGATTTTTTTTCGAGTTCCAGCAGGGACTCCTTCCACGACAATCCCCCCCGGCCTTCACAACCCCCGCCTTCACAACCCCTGCACAGACGGCCTCCCGCAATCCAATTCTCGTCGCGATCCAAGTCTCGTCGCCAGGTGCAGGTGCGTTTCTCTCGCTCCACACGGCACAACGCACAATCTTTCCCGTACGCTCTTCTGAAACGTTACGCCTTCGCCCTCGAACGGACCATCAAATCGAGTGCGTTCAAGAGTGAAATACTCCATTACCATCTGGATGCGGGCTCTCGACCATCGTCCAGTATCCGATCACCATTCGGGCTCCGCAGTTACCAAGAAATAAATCAGCGGAATCAGCATCGCACAACAAATACCTGCAGCCACGGTAGCTCGTAACCACGGGTTCAAACGTCGAGCGTATAAATCGACAATTCCCACCATCGACGGCAGAAATAGAACAGGCCAAAACCATTGACTCCGCAATGCCTCGCTCACGTAAAATGTTGAAACCACCAAGCATGCCACCCCCATCCAGCTCAGCCCCACTACGACGGGCGCTAGAGGCCAAGAAAATGGTACTTCATGGGAACGAGTAGGCCGGAATAACTGGACCGCACTGACCCCACTAGAAACACCGACACCTACCAGCACCCACTCACTCAACGACGCATACGATGACAATACCATCGCAACAATACAACCAAATTGCGCGAGCAAAACCAAGGGATACCATCTTCCTCCTGATCCATTCGCAATCCAATCCATCGCATACGCATTCCACACCGCGGCAACAGCGCTCGATACAGCCAATCGTCCCAAGGTGGGAAGTTTGTCCTGATACCCCTCCCCCATCGGGAAAAGCAAGTAACTAGCCCCGATCCAAAACGTCAACAAACAAGGAACGCTCCATCGCTGAAAGCGTTCCGAAGATCCCAAAAAGAATCGCACGAGGGCCAATGCCAAGATGACTGCAGGCACGAGCCAAACCATCAACATCCATGGCTCGCGTGCCTCCCATTCCAACCACTTCCTGGGAGACAGCAAAATCCCCCGTTGCATAAAGTCGGACACGATGAAGGCAGCGCCCACGAACATCGCTCCAATCAATCCAGTCCTAGTGGATACCCCTCGCGAGGTTGCTTCCGGTTCCTGGTGTCGCACCAGCAACCAAGCACCGATCAATGCGATTACCCCAGGAACCAGCAATCGCTGAATCGCAATTTGCATTTCAAACCCCACAACAACACCTCGCGCTCGTGTATGCCCTAGGACAACTACCTAGCCATCCAATTCCCGGCCCAGAAAATGAATGGTTAGAAATCTTTTCTCACACCGACTTTCCAAATCGTTCCAAAGGTCGCCATTCGAACCACAATGATCGTAGCGACTACTCCATTCTTCGAAGAACGAGTTTTGCTGAGAACCATCTTTTCCACAATGATCCTCGGTAAAAACGGTTCGTAGAACCCCAGGAACTCTTGACTCGTATTTCGATCGATTGACTTAGAAATCCTGTAACTCATGGGATTTGTTGGCAGCAAATCGTTCACTCCCCGCCGGAAAAATTGCCGGCAGGATATAGTATGGCAGGGTGGCCGGGTGTCGCGTTCGATTTCCACCGGCCCAAACTCCATCGCGTGGCTACGCCACCCTTGACGTTGCTTTTTCAAATTTGACTCTCGCCATGCCTGATTCGCCATCTCCGAAAACCGAACCAATGGCAAAAACCGAACCGCTGGCTTCGGTCTCTGTCTCCATGACCCCTTTGGCTCGCTACGAGGAGTTTCTGCAGTCGCGTGGACTACGGAACACCAATCAGAAAAAGTATTTGCTAGAACAAGTCTTCAATCGGCACGAGCACTTCGATGCCGATCAATTGATCGATCAACTTCCCTCCAAGGGAAGCCCGAATTATGTGTCCCGTCCCACCGTTTATCGAACCCTTCGTGAGTTCGTCGACGCCGGGTTGCTTCACCGCTTCGAACTCGACGGCCGAAGTATGTATGAGCTCAATTATGGATATCCCGAACACGATCATTTGTACTGTTCCAAGTGCCGGAAGTTGATCGAGTTCACCTGCGAAGAGATCGTCAAAATCCGCGATGAAGTCGCTCGAGCCCACCGGTTTCGCGTGCGAGACCACCGTTTCATCATCCAGGGTGTTTGCGACGAGTGCGCCAAAAAACGCTCTTTAGGCCGCCGGCAAGACCGCGTTTAAGCCAAGATCCGTCAGATTGGCGCCCTCTCTTTCCTTTCGTTTTACCCATCGATAAATGCTAGCGAATCATCATTTCCTCGCTCAATGCTTCGCTCCCGTGTACAAGTCGATTTGGTGAAAGTCCTGTGCCACCCGCGGAACGATTCCGCCAGGGTCCAAACTGAGCAGTCAGCCTGGGCGACGCAGTCTCCCCAAATTGTTTCGGCACCTAGCAAATCTTTCGAAAATCCTAACGTCTTTAACGGCTGACATTGCTTCGGATTTTCTCTTCTTGTATTCACTCTTAGCGAGTCCCTATCGGGAGCGGTCCCCTTTGGGAAACCGCCTCACGTGTACGCACGTTCGCCCACGTTTAGGAGGTCAAGCCAATGGCTCTGATGTTCATGACTAACACACGGCTGAAAAGACGCAACTCGATCGGCCGAGGTATTGCACTCGGGTTCATCACACTCGTCAGTTCGAGTGCCTTTGGCCCCAATGCTGTTGTGCCTTGCAGTTATGGTCAAGGAGGTGCTGGTGGGGGCCAAGCGGGTATGCCTGCGTTCAATGAACCAACCTTCAAAGAGCGAATGTACGAAGCTGGCGGTTTACCCGTTCGTGAGGTTCGCGAAGGGGCAGTCATCCTATCGGTCAAGGTCGAAGGCAACCAATCGGTCTCGGAAAACTTTATCTTGTCGCAAATGCAATCGCGCGAAGATCGCGCGTTTGACAAGGAGACTTTCAATCGCGACATCGCGGCCCTGTATCGAACTAACCTGTTTCGAAAGATCGACTCCTACCCGACGGAGACTCCCGAAGGAGTTCATATACGATTGATCGTTTCCGAGAGACCGATCATTAAGTCCGTCGATTTTCTGGGAAATGAAAGGGTCGATGAAGGCCCACTCAAAAAGCACTCCGGCCTCCAAAAAGGTGACCCTCTCGATCCATTCTCCCTCAACTCAGCCCGTGGACGGCTTATCGAATACTATCAAGACCAAGGGATGAACCAAGTCGACATCCAAATCATCAAGGGGCTAAAACCTGGCGAACGCGAGGTCCAATTCCTGATCAATGAGGGACCGGTCGAACGGATCAACACCATCCGTATGATCGGAAACGTTGAGTTCAAGGAAGACCTTTTGAAAGCTCGCATCAAAAGTCGCGACTCTCGCATGGGGCTGACCTCATTCGCCGGCAACAAGTGCTCGGATGCCAAGCTCGCCGATGACCGCGACGGTCTCCTGGGCTATTACCGGTCCCTGGGCTACTTTGACGCTCGCGTCGATTATCAAAAGGCCTACAGCGAAGCTGGTGACTTCGTGGATGTCACCTTCGTCATTTCGGAAGGGAAACGCTACTACATCAATTCGGTTTCGATCATTGGGACCAAACGTTACCAACCGAGTGAGCTGATTCCACACATGACGATGAAGTCTGACGCGGCCTTCCTGCAGGTCAACAAGATGAAGGATGAAAAATTCCTTCGCGATCTGTTTGGAGCACAAGGGCACATCTTCTGCGACGTCGAAGGTGAAGTCGTCTACCAACCGAACAACAATCGAGTCGACATCGTCTACCACGTCCGTGAAGGTGACGTCTATCGAGCCAGCGACATTCGAGTCAACATCGACGGTGATCACACGCAGCGTCGAGTCGTCCTGCAGCCACTGCGAAATCTGCGACCCGGGCAAACCATCGATTCTCGCGAACTCGAAAACGGAGAACGCCGACTTCGTTATTCAACCATATTCAACACAGACCCATCGCGCGGTGACTTGCCGAGCGTTTCGGTACAACCCCCTGAACGAATGGAAGACGATAGTTTCTGATCCTCGAATCGCGACCCCAAAAATCAGCCTGTTGGATCCATCAGACGTACTCGACAAACTGCCAAACCGAGCTTTTATCTATGCAGCCACTTCATCCAACCAATTCGATCGCAATCGCAGAGCATGCATCGATGCTTGGGCATAAACGATGTCTGGCAGTGCTTGCAGTGTGCTCGATCGCGATGTTGTTGAATGCTCGCAATGCTCACGGTCAATTCGGAGCACCAGCGCCGGCACCGCCTCCTGTATCGGCAGCAACTCCCTACGGTTACGGAACAATTCCTTCCGCGGCAAACCCGCAACCCGGATACCCCGCGGTCAATCCCGCTCCCGCGGCCACCAACTTTGGACAACCGGTCGGCGCACCATCCACAACCGTCTATGGACCGGGCGTGCAACCGCCCGGCTACCCAGTTTCGCAACCGATGGCGGGGTATCCTCAAGGCCCGGCATATCCACCATTGGTTCCTGGCCCGATGAATCAACCCGCGCCACCTTTGAATCAGCCATGGACCATCGATCCCAATATTGGCTTCATGAGCCCCCCACCCTTTGGTTATAACCCCAGGATCCGCGATGTCCCCGTCAATGTTAATGTTGCCGAAGGCCAAACAGGTCGATTTTCCGTTGGCGGAGCGGTCAACAGCGATTTGGGTGTGACAGGGAATATCATTCTGGAAGAGCGTAATTTCGACATCTTCCGGCTCCCAGGTCGCCCGAGCGATATGTTCAATGGTGCCTTCCGCGGTGCCGGCCAGAACTTTCGTTTGGAATTGGTTCCCGGTAACCAAGTCCAACGTTACACCGTCAACTGGACCGAACCGAGCCTATTCGGTTACTCTCCATTTAGCTTGTCGGTAGGTGGTTTTTACTTCACCCGTTTTTATAGTGACTGGTCGGAACAACGCTTGGGGGGACGCATGGCTTTGGGCTACGACATCACCCCCGACTTGTCCTTGTCCACGGAACTTCGAGGCGAGGATGTCAAGATCTTCAATCCTAGTACCACGGGGTCCGAAGAGCTCAATGCCGTTCTGGGTAGCAATGACTTGTACACGAGTCGATTCCGACTGGCCCACAACACACGCGACAGCCCGTTCATTCCCACCGAAGGCCATCTGCTGGAGCTGATCTACGACCAAGTCTTCGGGGAATTCGATTTCCCGCGGGCGCAAATCAACTATAGCAAGTACTTCCTAGTACGCGAAAGAGCCGACGGCACCGGGCGTCACACTTTTACGACAGCGTTCCGAACAGGGTTTGCCGGTGACGACCAGCCGATCTTTGAAAACTTTTTTGCTGGGGGTTTTTCGACCTTTCGAGGCTTCCAATTTCGGGGGGCGAGCCCCGTACAAAATGACGTGCAGGTCGGTGGTACGTTCCAATTCCTCGGAACCTTCGAATACATGTTCCCGATCACTGCGGATGACATGCTTAGAATGGTTGCGTTCGTCGATTACGGTACTGTCGAACAAGACATCGAGATCAATTGGGATCAATTCCGCGTCGCGCCTGGTCTCGGTTTCCGCGTTGCTGTTCCAGCCCTCGGCCCGGCACCTCTCGCTTTCGACTTCGCCGTTCCAGTGGCTTACGCCGATACGGACACTCGACAGGTATTCTCATTCTCAGCAGGCTTGACGCGATAATGATTGCCTTCGATGTGGATCTGCCAGGCTATCACGGCCCACTCGATCTACTCCTTTATCTGATCCGCCGCGAGGAATTGGAAATCGAAAGTATTTCCCTCGCTAAGGTCACCAAGCAGTACAGCCAATTCATCGAAGTCCTCAGCCAGCTCGATCTCGACAACATCAGTGAGTTCGTTGACATTATCAGCCAATTGATCGAATGGAAGGCGGAACGGGTACTGCCCACGACTCCGGACGAATCAGACCCGCTTGGGCGAGAAGAAGACGCCCAGTCTCCGCACTTGATTGAGCGTTTGATTCAATACAAGCGATTTCGAGACATCGCGAGCGTCCTCGACGAACAGAGCCGATTGTGGCAACTCCGGTATCCTCGCCAATCCGTCGAAATCCCGAAGCGCCGCGTCCCTGCAGACGAGCAGCCTATCGCGAAGATCGAGATCTGGGATTTGGTCAGTGCTTTTGGTCGAATTCTCAAAGCTCGGCAAACACCTCCCACCCAAGAAATTCGTTACGACGACACCCCAATTCATGTTCACATGCAGCGCATCCATGCTCGCGTTCAGGAATGCGAGCGGGTAGAACTGCAGGATCTCTTCGTTCCAGGGATGCACAAAAGCGCTTTGGTGGCCATGTTCCTCGCAACGCTTGAGATGACTCGCTACCATGGCCTCATCGCTGTGCAATTCGATTGCGACGGTCCTCTCTGGCTCGAAAAAGGAGCCGGATTTCCAGCAGAGCTCGAAGTGCATAAAGTCGACTCGATGGATGCCAATGCCATCGCGAACTCCAACATGCCGGTACGACCTCGTTAGCCCCTTTTTGTTCCAGCATTGGGTTCGGGCAGGTTTCTCAAGTAATTCCCTTTCGGGGTGATTTTGGCCCGATCTACGTCTGAGAACTTCGTTTTTATCCCTACCCTCTCGAAAATGCCCTCCGGGTGTTGTCGAAATCCAGGATTTCGGTCAGCATGTTCGTTATAGCAACGCTGGTTCGGATGCGACGAAACAAAGAAAACCATCTAGGTACCTACACTCTCCGCAGTTAGGCCAAGTAAACTTGCGACATGGCCCCGAACAACGATTCCGAACAGGTCAGCTCATTCATTGAATCCATCCTGGCCCTCACGCCTGATCCTGCACTAAGGCAGTTCTTGGATCGATTGCTGCGCTCGCAGCTTCAAACGCTTAACAATCCGACGCGATGCCTGGATCGACTCCGGCGTTTTGTAGAGGCTTGCCGACTCCCGAGAAATCAACTCAATCAATGGGAACGAGAACCGGATCTTCTCGGTGCGCTCCTAAGACAACTGGATGTCGATAGTCCAATGGTTGAGTGGCTCATCGCAGACCCTGATGCCGTGGATTGGTTCCGTGTTGTCGAGACATCCAGCGAAGGAGAATCATTCCCTCGCAAACTTCTCTTGGCAGAGCTCAAATGCCTCGAGGACGATACTCAAATCATTTCTGCAATGCAGCGTTTTCGACGACGTGAACTGCTTCGCGCTATGTTCGCGATGACGCTCCAGGATCGCTCCGCCCAGTCGGTCGAAGAACAGTTGAGCAAAATCGTCGAGGATCTTGTCCGAGGTATCTTTGAAGTCGTCATTCGCGACATCTCGGCGGATACATCATTGTTGTCACCAATTCCAGTCGCGTTGGTCGCCACCGGACGCCTGGGAGGAGCGGAATGCGACTTCAACAGTCCCTGCGATCTCCTGTGCATCTACGAGGAGGAATCTACCTCCCTTCGCCACCGGGACCAGAAGCAATCCAAAGTGGATCTTTGGCAGCGCAAACTCCAACGACTTGTCGGTTTCCTGAAGGCTCTTGAGCCGAGCACACCAAGTGCTGGCGGATTGAATATTCGCTTTCCATTGCAAGCTGACGCGGTTGCATCCCGTTCCGTGGATGATTCATCGCCTGCCATTTTTGAATGGCACCATTGGCTCGAAATAGCGGCTTCCATCGGCAGTGCGTTGCATCGCACTGAATTGCTAAAGGCGAGGCCTATCGCTGGCGATCTTCGCATGGCCCAACGATTTATCGACGAAGCCGCTAATTTCGTTTTTCCGAAGTACTTGAGTCGCTCCGAAATCGCTTCCCTAGCGGCATACCTTCGCAAAATTGAGCGGACTTCGAAATCCGAATTGATGACTGCAATTCCTGAATCCCTCTCGGCGAACGACTTGCATGGAATGCTATCGGAAATCAACTCGTTGGTTCTGTTTCTCCAATTGATCCATGGATCAGAACTTGACGAAGTCCGCTCCCGATCGACCTTGGTGGCGATCGACGCGTTGCTGCGACATGGATGTTTGACGAGCCAAGAACACTCGCTGCTCGCATCGACCTACACCTTGGCGCAACGGTGCTGGCTCCAGTTCCAGATACGCACCTTCCCAGCACCACTTGCAACCGACACCCAAAACAATTCCCAACTCGCTCTTGAGAACTCGCTGTTGTCGCTGAGCGACTGCGATGGGAACGCGCGCGTGAAATTGCTCGAGGCAATCCCCAGAATTCGGCAAATGGCGAACCATCTACGGGGCCAGGTCTTCTCGGCCGATGACCAGCTCACTGTCGATGAGTCGGATCTCATTCTCGATCCGAATCCCGATCCGGAATGGGTCCGACGGGTTCTCGAGCGATTCCATTTTCACGATGTCGAACTCGCCCATCAGAATCTAAAGGCCCTCGCGGTAGAAGACGTGCGCGTTCTCTCTACGCAACGATGCCGATACTTTCTGGCTGTCATTGCACCCAAACTGCTAGAACGGGTTGGCCGCACGCCGTCCCCTGACCTGACGCTAAACAATTTAGTTTCAACATGCCGATCGATCGGTGCCAAAGGTGTACTCTGGGAACTGTTCAGCCTCCACGAACCCTCAATGGATCTCTATGTTCGTCTTTGCGGGGCCAGCCCCTATCTGGTGAGCATCCTCAACAGCCACCCGGGGATGATCGATGAACTTCTTGATTCTCTCATGCTTGGGAGGCTACCTACCCAGTCTCACTTGAGCCTGACGCTCGATGAACTTTGCCGCGGTGCGGAAGACATCGATGCCATCGTCCAATCCTTCAAAAACACGGTGCACCTCAGCATCGGAGTTCGCGATATCCTCGGCAAGGAAAACGTGTCCGAAACTCACCGAACGTTAGCCGATGTCGCCGATGTTTGCTTGCAACAAACTATTCATCACCATTTCAACACCCTCGTGAAAAGGTATGGAATTCCGACGTTGGATTCGGGAGACCTTTGCCGATTCGGTGTGATCGCGATGGGTAAACTCGGAAGTCGCGAACCGAATTACCACAGCGATGTCACTGTGCTTTTTCTATTCGAAGGATCGGGATCCACGCGCCCCGTGGGCCCTGCACGCCATCACCAAGCGATCGGTAATGATTTCTTTTTCCATCAATTGGCCCAACGCGTTGCCCAAGGCGTCAATCGAGTTACGCGGCATGGTCGCCTTTACGAACTGCACCATTGGCAATTCCTCCGCGAAAGACAATCCAACCTCGCTTGGCCGGTCCTATCGTTCCTCGATCAGTTTCTCCACGGAAACGTAGCCGCAACGCAACGCATGTTACTCAGCACCTCGCGCATCATCGCTGGTGACCCATCCTTTGAAGGAGGTATTCGCGATACGATCCATCAAGTTCTTCGCGAGATCCCTTGGACGCAATCCGACACCGATGAGGCTCTAAGTGCTCGCAGTCTCTTGGAGCGAACCGCAAGGCCGGAAAATCTTAAACGAGGTGTTGGCGGCACCATGGATGTCGAGACATTAGCTCAAATCCTTTCAATGCAGCAATCCAGCACCCATGCGGCGTTTCCTGTTCCAGGCACCATCGATTCTCTCGAATTGCTGCGCAAGGTTGGAGCAATCCCTCCCGAAGATGCACTGCAATTAAAGGATGCTTACAATTTCCTGAGAGGTGTCGAATCAGGCTTGCGGTTGATGAACTCAAAGGCCAGGCACGACCTTCCCAAGGAACCGCTTGAACTGGCCCGCCTCGCATACGGTCTCCACATCCCAGATCCAACTCAATTGCAGGAAACCTGCGATCACTACCGTCGTACAGTCCGCGCGATTTTTGAGCGATTGCTCGGTAAGCCTTTTCCCCAGAACGACCTCTCCGCAACATCATCCTCCCCCCCTGCCACCGAAGAGCTTCATCGATGACCGAACAGGAATTCCTACAGCATCATCAACTGATCCGAAACCCATTCGTCGATGAAGACGCACAAACCGATACGGTGTTCCGAGACTTCTGCATCTCAGGTACCTTTCACCCGTCTTGGAGCAAAGTCGTCGGTGATGCAAAGCAACCTGCCACCGCGATCGTCTTCGGCGCTAAAGGCTCTGGGAAGACTGCAATGCGTCTGCAGCTAATCAATCATATCGAGTCCCATAACCAGTCCCATCCGGACCAAAAAGCGTTTTTGATCTGCTACGACGACTTCAATGCGTACCTAGGCCCATTCGAGGAGCATCTTCCTCGCCGCTCTCGTAATCATCCCGACCGGGTCCTCAACTCCCTCCGTCTATGGGACCACATGGACGCCATGCTCAGCGAAGGTGTCACGCAATTGCTCGACCAAATCCTGGCCGCTGACCTACCAACCAATAGCTTAACCAACGAATCCACAAATGCTCCGTTACCCATCGAGCGGCTCGATCGCGGCCAAAAACGAGATCTCGCCTTGCTCGCTGCCATGTATGACCGCTCCAAATCTGGGAACCTGCAGGATCGTGTCCATTCGTTGCGCCGGAAACTTCGATTCTGGTCTTGGTCGACGTGGATCCCATCCATCACCGGTTGGTTGTTGTCCATTTTCGCAACTTGGGCGCTGATCAGTTTGGTCAGGAACGAAACCATCTCCTTAAAATCAGCGCTCATCGCAGCCCCCATCGCGGCTTTGGTAGCCTGGGGATGGTACGGCGCTCTCTGGTTTCGCCGCCATCGACTCGCTTCGCGAATTTGCAAAAACCTCCGCATTCTCAACCGGGATTCTGGCCAACTTCGACCATTATTGCTCGAGTTCACTTCCAAAGAAATCGATGAACAGCCCGCGCCTCAGTCGCAACGATCCGACGATCGTTATGCCCTCCTCGAAAAACTACAACTCATTTTAAGAACCCTCGGATATCCCGGATTGATTGTCATCATCGATCGCGTCGATGAACCCGACTTGGTCAACGGTCAAGCCGAACGGATGAAGCAACTGGTCTGGCCACTGATGGACAACAAATTGCTCAAGCACGAGAGCTTTGGGATCAAGATGCTCCTACCCAGCGATCTGCAGCCCTTTGCCGAACGCGAAACGCGAGAGTTTCATGAGCGGGCACGGCTCGACAAACAAAATGTAGTCGCCTCCTTTGACTGGACCGGTGAAGCTCTTTACGACCTGCTCGGGTCGCGCATGAAGGCGTGCGCCATGCCTGGAACATCTCCTTCACCACAAAAGTTCTTCAGCACCGAGATTTCGGATTCCCGTTTTATCGCGGCCCTTCAATCGTTACGAACACCTCGGAATGTATTCCGATTCCTATACCAACTCATCGCGGAACACTGCAAACGGTTTCGATCGGAATCGCCGAGTTTTCACATTTCAAGCGAATTGTTTGAGTCGACATTGGCTCTCTATCAAGCGGAAGATCGTCGTAAAAACTAATCGATAATCCCCGCTTGCACGGGCGACCCTGGCATGCAGTTCAAGAACCTTAACACCGATAGAACCACAAGAGTTGAGTTCTGCTCCGATGTTTTTATCCAGACCATGGTCATTCTGTCCTTGGTCGCTTTCTCAGTCGAAACGCTCCCGGATCTCGATCCTGCGACGATCAACTTTCTGAGTTGGTTTGAACTCTTCTCAGTCATCGTCTTTTCATGCGAGTACTTGATCCGACTCTATTTTGCCAAACCTAAAAGAGAATACGTCTTCAGTGTTTTTGGAATGATCGACTTGCTGGCGATCCTTCCCTTCTTTCTGGGCCTCGCGCTCGACCTTCGGTCCATTCGAATCGTTCGGGTTCTTCGGGTCTTTCGGATCCTAAAATTCGCTCGATATAGCCGCGCGATACGCAGATTCCACATCGCACTCGATATCGCACGCGAAGAACTCATCCTGTTCTTGTGTGTCACCTTGATCCTGATCTACCTGGCTGCGGTAGGGATCTACTACTGCGAAAACGAAGCTCAACCAAAAGTATTTGGGTCCGTATTCCATTGCCTTTGGTGGGCAATCTCAACCCTCAGTACCGTGGGTTATGGCGACATCTACCCGATCACCGTCGGTGGGAAAATTTTTACCTTTATCATCCTTTTGATCGGATTGGGCTTCATTTCCGTTCCCGCAGGCTTAGTCGCATCGGCGCTCGCGAAAGCCCGACAGATCGAAGATGCCGAAAATGCGTCCGGGACCACTCCAAACAAGCATGAATGAGCGATCGGTGTGGGTATGGCCCCCCCTTTTTTCGCGAAAAAACGTATCGGCTCGTTGGAAAGCAACGTTTTTACTGGCCTCCGACTACCCTTCTCAAGCCCTCCAACCCCTCTAAGGCTTGCCGAAGCCCCATTCGCGAATTACCCTTGATCGGGTTCGCGTGGATTCCAACCGCGGAATCTCCCTAGTTCTTCCATTCCAGTCCACCAGACGGTCCGTGACATCATGTTTAACCTGCTGCCCTACCTTTGGATGGCCTTCATGTTGGCAGTGATTCTCTTTCCAACCATCGTAGGACTGATGAATCGACCCAAACGACAACCCAAGGTGAAATCTGCTGACGGTGAGCTCGTCGAAGGGGCTATTGAGAACCCAGAACCCGTCCTCGATTTCGGAGATGAACTCGCAGGAATCGAAAACAAGTAGCGAACCATCGGGTTTGGTTACCAATGTTCAGGAGAAACCGCCAAGGAGCAAGGGTTGCATTTGCCTGCGGGGATGACGCATTCGCTGTGGTCTGATCAAGGAAGGTAATTTCAGGGAAGGTAATTGATGTTTTGGTATTGGCAGGTGGACGGTTGGATTGCACTCGCAGGCACTCTGTGCGCCATCGCATGTGCTCTGGTAGGGAACTTCCTCGTACTTCGTCGACTGAGTTTGATCGGTGACGCTATCAGCCATGCCGTCCTCCCAGGGATTGCTGCTGCGTTTCTTTGGAGCGGCTCCCGCAGCCAATTCGTCGCTCTCCTAGGCGCGGTCGCCGTCGGCATGATTACGGTGTGGCTAACCGAGTTGATCCGCCGATTCGGTAGCGTTGAGGAAAGCGCTGCGATCGGTGTTGTCTTTACCGCGCTTTTTGCCCTCGGCATCATGATGGTTTCCCGTGCTGAGCATGTTGATCTGGATCCATCCTGCGTGCTTTACGGGAACTTGGAAACCATCATTTTAGAAATGGTCCCAACTCCCCTTGGGAAAATGCCGCTAGTCGTTGTCGAACTCGCATGCATCTGTTGCTTCAATGCTGCAGTCTTGGCCATGTTCTACCGCCAATGGACACTGAGCACGTTCGATCCAACCATGGCGCAGGCCCAAGGAATCCCGGTTGGTGTTTTTCATTACGCACTCGCTGCCATGGTCGCAGTGACCTGCATCATCTCGTTTCGTGCGGTCGGGAATATCCTCGTAGTCGCCATGCTCATCGTTCCCCCGGCGACTGCATACCTGCTTTGCAATCGACTCGCACCCATGATCTGGATCAGCGCGCTCTTTGCAGGCATCGCTGCTATCTTCGGCCATCTATCCGCAATTAGCTTGCCGCACACTATCGGATTTAAATCGGCCAATTCGGCTGCGATGATCGCCGTTGTCGCGGGCCTGCTCCTTTTACTTGCGGCCATATTCAGCCCAAAAAGTGGCGTCCTGGTTCGATGGTTGGCACAACGAAAACTCTCGCGACGGATCCTCGGAGAAGATATCCTCGCTTTCCTTTACCGCGAGTCAGAAGTGTCTGCACCCGCATTGGCCACGGTATCCATTCAGGCAATTGCAGATCGCCTGAAGATCTCATTATCTCCACTGTCGAATGCGGGCCGCGACATGATGCGCAGCGGTTACTTGACCTCGACGAATGATGGTTGGGCGTTAACCCCCGACGGTTACCGGCACGCCCAAAACTTGATACGTTCTCACCGTCTCTGGGAGCAATTCCTAAGCATGGAAACCGGGTTGGGCGATCACCGGCTGCACTCCCAAGCGGAATCGCTCGAACACTACACGTCGAGCGAACTTCGCAGCCAACTCGATCGGACCAGCGGCTCCCCGTCGATCGATCCACACGGCAAGCAGATCCCGCCAGAAAGCTAATCGAAACGATCTATGTTTGTTCGAATCTACCCTCGAAAACACTCCGATGCCGTGGTCACCTTCGAGGCATTCTCTGAATCGATACAACCATGGCCCGGTATGTTCGCCGAGCCGGACGGTTCGTTCGTATGGGTAATCCCTACCGCAGAAAATCGCTATCAACTCGATGGCATGATCTACGATCGAGATGGCGCAATCGAATACGTAGAACTCAAAGGGACCGCTTGTCGCTCGATGTGGGATGCGCTCTGCCTTAATTTATTCCTGGATCAAAACGGCCGACTTCTCTCCGACGCTTGGTACGAGCAGCCTTCGATCCACGATGTCGAAAACAATTCTTGGCTCTCACCATCAGAGATCGCGTCGAAATTCGAGTCGATGTAGTCATGCACATTCCACACGACAAAGAAGCTGCACAAAAAAAGCATCCGTCCGGAAAATACGAAACATCGGTTAATGGCTGCCTCCCGATAAATTCAAGACAACCACGCCTGCGATGATCGTGATCAATCCAATCGCTCGCATCATTGTCAATGGCTCACGAAAGTAAATGATACCAACGGCAGCGATGATCGCTGTGCCTACGCCACTCCAAATCGCATACGCCACCCCGACGTCGATTTTCTTCAGCGTTAAGGCCAAGAATGCAAAACAGACTGCATAAAAAACCCACATCAATACAGAGGGTAGAGTTTTGGTAAAGCCCGCTGACAGCTTCATACATACCGTGCCAGCAACTTCCGAAAGAATGGCCAAAACCAAATAAAACCAATGCATGATCCGGGAATCTTTCTAAACGAAGATTACTTTTTTCTGGCAACGGTGTACCACGCGAACAAATCTGTTTCGAGCTTCATCCCACCCGGCGCGTCCCAGCCTAGCCGATGCCCCAGCTCTCTCGCCTCTTTGTCGTCCACCACATCATATTCGAGAACCTCAAAACCAGCATTGGCTAGTTCCTCACGCGTGAACGGACACTCACCCTCCGCCCACGGAATGTAAGGTTTATCCATGGCCGCTTTTGGAGGGCAAAAGTTATAGATCACGAAAAGCCCACCAGGTTTGAGCATGCTGGCAACTCGCTCGAGATACTTTTCGTCCGTCACTCCCAGTTGAATAATATGCCGAGGACTCGCAGGCTCTCGCGACGGATGGATGTAGCCGCGTTTCAAAGTATTCTTCGACAAGAAAAGATCGTACCCATCCCCTGCCGCTTCGACCAATTTTTCCTCGGCCGGAAAACGCCCATTGAGCAGCTGCACACTTCCTTCACCCAGTGGACCTGAACAGCCTTCATACATCACTGGCAATAATGGCTCCACATCAACACCGGTCGCGTTCAACCCCATTTGTGCAAACATTCGTAAATGCCCGATACTTCCATAGCCAAAGTCAAACACCTTGGCCCCCTTCGACGGGGCAAAACCATGTTTCTCGGCGAGGTCCAATGCTCGAGCATAGGTCAGCGGGGATCCGTAGCGTCCGGAGTAAAACAAAGATTCATCGACCAGTATCTCTCGCTCCCCCAATTTGATTTTTTTCGGCTCCACCTTTCCCAGTCGTCCCACTTCGTCCATCCATGACTTTGTCCACGTGCCTTGCACAACGGGCCGGACCTTTTCGATCTCCTGCTGCAACTCTGCAACCACCGATCCAGGCACCGCAGGTTCCGCTACCTCTTGCCCGTACAAGCATGATCCGGAGAAAATCGCGAATCCTAGCATTGCTCGAGATAGGATACAGCCGAGATTTTCTAGCCTGAGTCCCAAAGCAAAATATTCCATGACAGCCAACTTCTTCATCTCTCGTCGCAAGATCTTCGGTTCCCTTCTTACGTAACCAAAAGCAATAGCACCAAGGTACAATTTCCTTGGTATTTGACACAGCTGTCTTCGTCGGCAACACTCAATTCTTGAATTTACAAATCGTTTTTAGCTGGAAAGCTGCACGAACATGGCTAAGCTCCCCAACAGCGGCGGGTCGGCTTTGAGTTCTCTATTTTCCAATCGCCCCCTTTCGGATTTGCTGATAGCCTTTCTCAACACTTAAATCGGCTTCGAACGCCCAATCAATTGAAAGGAACGGACTAGCTCTTCAACACCGGGATCTAGCGACCGATAACAAACTATCTTCACATCCAATTCATGATACCGAAAAATCTGACAAGCCCTCTGAATGGCGCTTTCTATCCAACGCCGATCGTTTCCAAAGGCTCCACCACCAACGCTGGTTAGGTAGAGTGCTCGATTTCCAGTCGTTGCGGCATTCGCGATGGCGACCGCAAATGTTGCCTCGTAGGTCGCTTCTAAAATTAACTTGGCAAACGGCTCCCACAGCGGTCGCGGAAGACCGCTGTATGCAACGGGCAGCGCCGAACAGTACGCTTGCGTTACGCTATGCTCACTCCCCTCCAGTGTTACCTGCGTATCCCACTGGACGCCTATCCGGAGTTGTCCGCGGAGAGCATCCAATTCCTCGTCCGACTTGGATCGCAGTTTGCCAACAACTTCTTCTAGACCACGCGCTGTGGGCAAGGCGTACCCGTTCTGCATTTTCCAAAGTCGCTGATTATTGTTTCCGAGTGCCTCGCCAAGATCGAACAAGCAATCGATTTGCTTGGACTCCGACTGACCGGTTTGCCCGTCCAACTCTACAAAGTAATTGCGATAGATGGTTCCTGCACCGCAAGCGATCGCGCACGCGGGGCCTTGGGTGCCGTCATGCTCATAAATGCCGACCCCGCGCTCCGGGGTTACATTCGGCGACACCATCTCCAACAAATTGAATTGCGATGCAACTTGAAAGACCGCTCCCGCATTCGACGCATCGGCATGCAGCGCCCTGGCATCTCCGACCACACCCGACACCGATATTCCACGCTCGCTTTGACTCCCGGTCAGAGCGCGTTTTCGCAACTCCTCGAGAGATGGAACCTCCAGGCGTCCACACCGGTAGGTCGCGTGATTGACACTCGAAGTCATCATCTCACCGTCTACCGAAATCGACTGACGAACACCCTCAGGGCTCCGCTCCGAAAACCCGGTAATCCTCGTGAACCAATCTTGGTGAACCATGAACGAACACTATCCCTTCGCGACTTTAGCTCTTACAACCATGAACCGAACCCCACTGGAGCACGAACGATTTCTGCTTGTCATTCTCAGGCGCCTCTCGCCACGACCTCTCTTCATCCGCTTGTCTCAATAGCTGAAGAATTTCGAAAACGTTGTCAACCGTCGCATACCCATGTCGCAATAGCCAGCACGAAACGACAGTTCCTGTTCGCCCTATCCCACCGTAACAATGGACGTACACCGGTCGCGTATCAGCAACAGAACGATCGATCGCGGCAAGAATCTCATTCATCCTTTCGTTGCTGGTGATATCTCGATCCTTGATCGGGAAACGCAAGCACTCGACTTGTTCCTGACAGCGATCCGCGATCTCTCGAAGATCTTTTTCATACGGAGTGAACGGCACTCCTTCAGGGTTTACCTCATCCTCTTCCATCAAATTGACAAAGGTTCGGATGCCAGTGTCAAACAGTCCGGAAACCCGCTCAAGATGGGGCTTCGGCTTAGGACGACCGACATAGGAACCGGCCAACAACATGCTTTCGACCACCCAATAACACCGCGGCAAAGGTGGCTTACCACGGGGGATTTGAAATTCGCTCATGCTTCGGTGCAAACCTTCTATAAAATGCTAACAGCCTGTTAAATCAGCGGTTTCCAATCGGCTGCAATCTGAGTCAATCCCTCGCCCATCATCGAGCGAGAGGATACCTAACTGCATTCTCGATCAACTGCAGCATGTTGGGATCTTTGTAGATCGGAAACGTTTCATGGCCCGGCCGGATGTAAATGACCGTCCCTTTCCCCAATTTCCACAGCATCACGCTTCGAAACTCTTCACCTGCATCCCAGCGCTCATGAAGAATCGTTTCATCCGGCTCTGGGACATGAAACGGTTCATCGTACATTTCCGTCCGCGAAAGCGAAAATTTCTCAGGCAGGTTTTTGGCGAGAGGGTGATCAGGTTTCAACACCTGTAGAAAACTCGGTTTGCCATCGTTCCGATACGCTGGAAAGCAGCAATTCGGAAGAAACAGCTTCACCGTTCTTTTCTTGGACGAACCACTTGAATCCGCCGATTGGACTTCCCAGTAGGGTGTCCTTCGTGCATCGCGTGAAGGGGCTTTGAAACGATCAGCTGGGATCTCCTGAATATCCGCGTTTTCGATTCCTTGCTTCGTCAGCTCGGCGCTCAAACGACCTCGAGTAACTTCATTCATTGCCTCCATAAAGGGAGTGGACCAATGCGCTGAATGGATCGCGACCAAATTGCATTGGCCTTGTTGAATACGCCGTACGATATCTTTCCCAATCTCTGATTTGATTTCCGGGTGCCGAATATGCCCCCACCATACGATGACTTGGGCGAAATCAAGCAACGCCGGCGACAAACCTTGCTCTCCATCATGGATCGAGGAAGAACGAATCTGGAGTCCAGATTTAGACTTCAAATGCTCCGCAATCGCATTCCCTAAAAAGTTTTCATAGGCCTCCTTCTGGGCCGGTTGCTGCTCGTCCCAAACCAGCACCCGAATCGGCTCATCCGCCGTGCTTCGCGCGGCACAGCCCACGGTAAACAGCGTGAATCCAACAGTGCACGAAAAGCACAATGCCCAACGAATGAAACTCGACAAATGGAATCCCTTTCAATGATGGATCGGATCAATGGACCGGCTAGGATGGATACCGCAGATTATACACCAGTCTCGCGTTCAACCAGGAGTTTTATCTCCATCTCACAAGGGCTCATGAAATCCAACTTGCCCAAAAACTAACGTGCAAAAACCCCAGTATTTTTGAGTCTAACCGATGCTAAACTAGGTGCACGTTGCGATAACAAGATCCAAAGCCGACAGCCGATGGAACCACGGATAACACAGATACCACTGATGGACCCAAATCCGTGCCATCCGTGAAATCCGTGGTCAAAAATCTTGCACGGAACATGCACGCAGCAATTATCCAACCACGGATAACACGGATACCACCGATGGACCCAAATCCATGCCATACGTGCCATCCGTGGTGAAAAACAGGATCGAGAAAATGAGCGAGCTAATCCACAAAGAACTGAGCGAAGCAATCATCGGGGCGGCTATGACCGTCCTGAATGTACTTCGTCCCGGACTGGATGAAAAGCTTTACGAGAATGCCCTGGTAATCGAACTTAGGAAGCAAGGCTACAAAGTCGAACAACAGCGACAATTCCCGGTCTATTATGACGGCCAACTCATCGGAATGCTGATCCCTGATTTGATTGTTGACGAACTTGTGATCGCTGACCCGAAGGTTGTGACTGCCTTCAACGATTCGCATATGGCCCAAATGCTAGGCTACCTGAATATCACCCAGCTTCAACTAGCACTCCTGCTCAATTTCAAGAACGCTCGCTTGGAATGGAAGCGAGTGGCTCGATGACCACAAATCCGTGCCATCCGTGAAATCCGTGGTCAAAAATCTTGCACGGAACGTGCACGCAGCAATTATCCAACCACGGATAACACAGATACCACCGATGGACCCGAAATCCGTGCCATCCGTGAAATCCGTGGTCAAAAATCTTGCACGGAACGTGCACGCAGCAATTATCCAACCACGGATAACAC
>CAITIE010000046.1 GCA_903892355.1 uncultured Pirellula sp.
AACGGATGCTGCGATCGCGCACCTGTATGGCTACACGGGCAGGGAACTCGACAAGGAAACAGGCTTGCAGTACACGCGTACGCGTTATCTCGACCTAGTTCTTGCCCGCTTCATCAGCCAAGACCCGAAGAGTTTTGCGGCTGGGGATACGAATCTGTATCGCTATGTTGGCAACCATCCTAGCTACGCGAGCGATCCTAGTGGGTTGGAGGTGAAGGATGGATACACAATCACCAGAGTCGGACATCATATCATTCCGGCTGAGCTATGGAAACTCTTCGGTTTCGATCCTGCGGTCGCCCTCATCTTTGACCGAGACGATAATCGCGTTGGCAAAGAATTTGCAGGTGATAGTGATAAAAGGCACAACCGCTTGGGTCACGGAGAAACAGGATACACGGGACACGTCAAAGCGGAGCTTAACAGTGAGCTCGATAAGTTCATGAAGCGGAACAAAATCACTGATGGAAAGCTTTCAATACAACAGCAAGAACGGTTCGCTGAGGATTTTGCCAATCACTTGAAACACCACACGAAGAATGAGTATATCCGTGGTTTCAACGAATCTATCACGGATGGAGGACGACGAAGATTGAAAGAGTGGCTTGATACGACTGGAAACAGCCTTCCCAAGCCTGCTACGATTACGCGGCTCGTATCAATCAAAGGCGTTGCAAGTCTGTCGATCGCAAAATTCGCTGGGAAAGCGATCGTGCAAAAAGGAGTTCGTCTCGTCCTCGCTCCCGCGTTCGCGTACTGGGCCTATAACGAAGCCCGAGCGAATGGAGCGTCGCACATCGATGCAGCAGGACTTGCTGCCGTTGAACAGATTCTTCCTCCGGGGATCAGCAAGGCCGAATTGGACGCGATGGAAAAGCGATATCGCGAAGCTGTTGAGACAGCGGCACGCGCAGGCCGAGGCGTCGGAAATCCAGAAGATTTTGCGGGAACGATCCTCGGCCCTGGATTCATAGCAGGACGTAAGCAACTCTTTGAGTTATACCGCGAGCTAAAGGTTGTGGATGACATGGGCAACAACATTGGGGGGACACGAAATTCATGGGATCGACCAGAATAGATGATCCAACTAGACTTCTGTTTAAGTATTGCGACTCAGGCGGTTTGCGGGGGCTGGTAAACGGCAAGGGAGACATTATCGTCGAGGCAAAACATGCGTTTGCAATGGGTGGAGTTGAGTATGGCTATTTAGTCGACGATCGATGGATGTCCATCGTCGATTGGAATGGGAGTGAGGTGCGACGGGTCGAAGGGTATGTCAGCTACTCGGCTGTGTCTGAAGGATTTCTTAGCATAGAATCTGAGCGGCTGAAAGGCTATCTGTCCTTGCTAGAGACACAACCTGACATACCGGTGCGATTTAAGGGCCGACGTGATTTCCACGGTGGATTTGCGGCCGTAATGGTCTGCGACAAAGAAAAGAATTACTGGGGGCTCATCGGCACCAATGGAGAATACGTTGTAGAGCCTGAATTCATGGAATTGCTCGATTTCACGGATGGGTCAAACGTTGCTCCGGTGGCGACATGGGGTCGTAGGAAAGAACCGCACGATCGATCCAAATGGGGTTTAGTCGATAAACTTGGAAAGGTTGTAGTCCCACCTGTTTGGCCTGGTGTGCGTGAAACATTCCACGAAGGTGGAATGGTCGTTGTCATGGACGATGGGCGTACGTCATTCGACGGAATCGTCGATGAGCAGGGGCACTGGAGGCTTGCGCCTGTATGGCCGAGTCTTTCAGAGCGTATCTACGAAGGGACGATCGGTGCGAAAAAGTCAAATGTCTGGGGTGTGATCGATCTGGATGGGAACTGGGTGATCGAACCGAAGTTTGCATACTGCAGTGGCATTCATTTCGGGGTCGCCCGTGTGGCAATGCTCGGAGACAACGGCTTTCATAAATATGGGGTTGTCGACAAGTCAGGCGATTGGATCGTTAAACCCATTTACGATGACATGGATGATTTTCAGTTTGGCTTTGCGAGAGTGGAGGTCTATGACCCGAAGCTAGAATCTTCAACAGATGGCGTGATTGATACCAATGGCAACGAGATAGTATCACCGTGGTTAAGGAGTCGCTAAACAATTACTGTCCGTATTGGGATTGATTCGGGATACGAAATTTTGCGATGATGACGTGCATGCCGGATGCTTTACTCCGAGCCACAACATTCGGCATTTTTGCGTACGAGAACTCGGCAAGCCGCGGCGCGGCTAGTGAGTAGAGTCGAGAAAGTGGAAAGTAGAGGGGATCCGCATTGGATAGCGCTGACGCGAATGGGATAAACTTTGCTCCGAGTCACGACATTGTGCACTTTTGCGTTCGAGAACTCGGCACTAGCAGCGACGCTTATCCTGTCTTCGCACTCCGACGGTTCAGCGAGCAGGTGTTGACGGTTCGATCACTGATTTGCTCCTCTTGTGATGCTCGATTCCGTGCTCCGAGTCACAACATTCGGCACTTTTGTGTGCGAGAACTCGGCGCTATGAGCAAGATTAATTCTGCACTCTCGATTCGAGTCAGCAAGGAACTGGGATCGATACTTCGATGGCTGATTTACTCGTTACTTCATGCTCCACTCTTGTCTGATCTGACCGCAGAAATGGCCATTTTGCGGCCAGTTCGCGGACGTGGAGACAGTTGCAGTCAGTACGCGCCCGAGGAGCAACGCAAAATGTTTGACGGCGGACCGGCATGCATGCTACATTCC
>CAITIE010000047.1 GCA_903892355.1 uncultured Pirellula sp.
AACGGATGCTGCGATCGCGCACCTGTATGGCTACACGGGCAGGGAACTCGACAAGGAAACAGGCTTGCAGTACACGCGTACGCGTTATCTCGACCTAGTTCTTGCCCGCTTCATCAGCCAAGACCCGAAGAGTTTTGCGGCCGGGGATACGAATCTGTATCGCTATGTGGGCAATGCACCGAGTTTTCGCAACGACGCTTCCGGATTGGACTGGACACGCGAAGAGGTAGATTTTTTGCTGACACAAGCGTTGGGCGAGGAAATTATGGATGTATTCAGGCACCATATGCCAGACTACCTTCAAACGCCCGGTTCTGTTCCTCTAAAGGATCCAACTGTTCCCTTGCTCCGTCATCGCTATGACTACTTTCCCGCAGAATGGGACGCCACAAAGGTTGTCAACTATATACTAAGTGACGAATCAGGAATCTTAGATTGGGTTCAATCCTCAGAGAGCAACTATCCCAAGTCTGATCCGTTAAGCTCTGGAGAAGCAAGAAGAGACCAGTTCAACCCTGACGTTTTCGCAAAAGCAAGGCGGCAGGCCTATAGAGAAGCAGCGGCGGAAGTAAGCGAACTTCTGAAGTCCGCGATGGAAGATTTTCCTTTGTTTGGGCAAGGTGCTTACGTCACCTATAAAATCGCTAATGGCGAACTTGTCGAATATGCAACAGAAAAGTTTAACAATCATGTTGTCTTCGCGCAATGGATGCTAGACACTGCACGGAAACACCCTGGTGAGACCCTCGCCGTTGGCACAGTAGCAGTAGTGGTAGGTGTCAATGGAGTGAAAAAGATCCGCAAGATCGCGGACGAAGCCCCAGTTAAGCGAGCGTTTGAGCTAAACCAGCGAATTCATGCACCTGGCATGACTACGCCGCTCCGAGGCGTAAAGCTATCGAAGGGGCGTAAGGATTTACTTGACGCAGGGTTTACCGAGTTATCTGCAAAGGAAAGCGGAAGAATCACATTCGAACGAGTCGAGCACATCAACGGGGTCGGAAACAGAAAGTATATGATCCACTTCGATCCGAACGATGCAGGTGGACCTAACTGGCATAAGTACGTTGTAGACGAGCATGGACAGATCTACGAATTGAATGATCGCGGGTACATTGGCGCGTTTGGCACTAACAACCCGATAGGTCGCCTCCATATCCCTGGGCGTAAGTAACCATGAAACCAATACCAGCAGCCAGTATCAACGGAGTTGATGTTTCAGTGATTGCGGAAAAAAATCCGGCGGCTGCCGAAAGGATCGCAGCTATCGCTGCCAAAATGAATGCTGGTCGCGAGACGGACAACGAGTTCATACAACTTTGCGGTCTGTTGCATCAATATAAGTTTGATGACGTTGCAAAAGGGCTGTTGCTCGCAAACTCGGACGGTAATGACCAAGCGTTTGAGATGCTAGTGAGATTGTTTCCCGATTGCCAATCCACCTACGATGCAGCAGTGGATGCATTCGAACGTCAGTATGAAGTGGCGTTGGTCTTCGACCATCAAGAACGGGCTTTCTGTAACGTGTATAGGTTTGTCAGCGATAGATTCCTGCGAATCGATCATGAAAGACAGGACGTAAGAGAAACTGAGTTTGAAGTTCAGATTACGATGGAGCCGGAAGCTTTCATAGTTGGAGATGCGTACACATTGGACGGTGCTTGGGCTGTTCCGTTGAAGTTCGGAGGTGTTGAATGGTCTGTTAACGAACGTTAACTCCATGCCCCAGTTAAGGGACTGAGCAGGTTATTTGGGCATAACGAATACAAGGTCGTCAACGAAGCGCTGGCAACGCGGGTCAAGAATGGCCTGTTGGACTACTTCAACAAAAATGGCGGCAAGGGTATACGCTACGTTGATGACGCCATGTTGGAAGGGCGCAATGGCGCCATGAACAATCTGACCGGCGAAATCTGGATCAGCAAAGGCTTACGAGACAAGTATCCGCATCTTGTCGAGGGAACCATCATAAAAGAACTACAGCACTTCCATCAAGTTAAGGTACGTGGCTGGTTCGGTCGTGAACTCACGGGAGCGGAACACAATCTTCTTGAAGCTGAAGTGGTTCGTAGGTTGCTTCGCTCTGGCCTGGAGATCCTCAACTAGGACAACGAGACTATGACAGAAGATATTCGCACTGCTCCGAGCCACAACATTCGGCACTTTTGTGTGCGAGAACTCGGCGCTATGAGCAAGATTAATCCTGCACTCGCGATTTGAGTCAGCAAGAGACAGGGATAGATACTTCGATGGCTAATTTACTCGTTACTTCATGCTCCATTCTGGTCTGATCTAACCGCAGAAATGGCCATTTTGTGGCCCGTGCGCGGACATGGAGACAGTTGCAGTCAGTACGCGCCCGAGGAGCAACGCAAAATGTTTGACGGCGGACCGGCATGCATGCTACATTCCTGTCCGCGGCCAATCCATCTTCCAATCCGTCCCTAGGAAATCTGCTGTGTTCGACTCGACGATTGGCCGCTGGCAGTCCAAAGACCCCAAAAGCTTCGATGCTGGGGATACGAATCTGTATCGCTACGTAGGCAACCATCCGAGCTATGCGACGGATCCCAGTGGGTTGGAGGAATTTTCTGCGTCTCGGCTTAATGAGCTTGAAAGACTAATTGAAATCACAACCGAAGAAATGGTGGTATTAAAGCGGTACCTTCGCGATCACTCGCTAGTCGATCGTGAACTTGCCATTATCGCAACAAACGCGGGTCGATATGGAGAGGACTTCATGAGTGACCACCGAATTCTAAAGGCCCTGGACAAAAGGCTACATGCGGCAAGAGTTGCGAATAGTGATCAAGAGACACCATTTTTCTTAATCCTTGGTCGATCCAACCTCGATGCAGGCGGGTGGACTGATGCAGCATTAGCACTAAGAGGCACGATGGTTTTAAGAGCAAGACCTGCAACAAATTCAATTATGTCTCCGTCCCGAGGGGCAATTCTGTTACGCAGAACAGAGACGCAAGCTACTTCAACGGGTACAACAACACCAAGTCGTGAGGGACTCCTCAAGGCGAGTGCCCCAAAGGGGTCATTCGAAGTACCGCTTGGTGGTGGAAAGGGAATACTTGCGGAGATCGACGATGCGGGGATTGTAAGCTTCAAGATCAACACCGTGGGTACGGACACACCTGGCCATAGTCTGTTTTCGCAAATGCTGAGCCACTTTGGGAATCAAGTTAAAGGCATACGTGGTGTGTGGGTCAATACTGCGGTGGATGCTTCAAACAAGAACCTTGGCCTGGTCAATAAGCTTACGGCGCAGGGCATGTCGCTTGAAGAAGCCGTCAGAAAAGCCTGGACAGCCGAACAGGCTGCAAGACATGGTTTCACGAAGATCCAAATCGGATCAGCCACCACAGGAACGCCGGGTAACTACAGTTGCGTTGAGGTCATATTCACAAAATGACGAGCGAAAATGACATTGACGCGACAATTGTCGCCAACATGCATACCATGTGTTCTGATGGACAGCCCATTGCACGAATCTGCGAGTACATCTGGCAGTGCCTTCGGCTAGAGAAAGGCAATAGTTTTTCCGTCGTACGCTACTTCTGGAGAGGTTTTGGGCTCACCCTACTCGACGCGAGACTGATCGAAGCGTCGCCTATATGTGGTGGGAAGGCGATTACAGTGGACGTTCTTGAACAACGCCTTCGACCGAAGATGGAAGCGTATGTCTCGAAACAAAGGGCCAACGAAATGTAACCCGTAGGTTCGAAAAAGCCCTGCCCCAAGGAGTGCAGCGATTCGCGGAGAGGCTCCAGGCGTATCCCCCTGGAGAGCGAATGCAGGAGGTCTAGTTCGAAGCGAAGACGAAATTGCCCAGGTTCTGTCGAACCCTGGAATTCGAGTGCCAAAGGACGTTCGGTTCTTCGTCGGTGAAGCAGACGAGTTTTACGGTACGATCGACGATATCTTTACGGGACGCGGAGCTTTGACGGCAAGACTTGGGGCTCTGACCGAAGATGCCAAGGGATTCGTCTTTTTCAACAATCAAAGAAATCGATTTGGACACATACCAATACGACTCAGCCCGGCAATGATGCATAGCGATGAAGCGATCGCGGCTGTTGCGAAGCACTGCTCCGAGTCACAATATTGTGCACTTTTGTGTGCGAGAACTCGGCGCTAGCAGCGACGCTTATCCTGTCATCGCACTCAGACGGTTCAGCGAGCAGGTGTTGACGCGTCGATCACTGATTTGCTCCTCTATTGATGCTCGAGTCGTATACGATCAGACCGCCTAAATGGCCATTTTGCGGCCAGTGCGCGGAAGTGGAGAGAGTTGCAGTCAGTACGCGCCCAAGGAGCAACGCAAAATGTTTGACGGCGAGCCGGCATGCATGCTACATTCCTATCTGCGGCAACTCCATCTTCCAATCCGTCCCGAGGAAATCTACCGTGTTCGACTCGACGATTGGCCGCTGGCAGTCCAAAGACCCCAAAAGCTTCGATGCTGGGGATACGAATCTGTATCGCTACGTGGGTAACCATCCTAGCTATGCGACGGATCCGAGTGGGTTGGAAGAAAAAGATAAACCCAAGAAGCCAAGGGTTCCAAGTGCTTCAAGAGGACAGTGGATTTCGGGTACCGCAGGAAATGGTTTATTTGAATACACGGATACACCGCAAAATCGAGCCAAAGGAATTGCAAAAGAGCAGATTCGATTTGCAGAGAATAATATTGCTGTCGGCGGCTTTCCTGAATCCTGGCATTATGGTGGTTCTCGCGCGACATCCACTGTCACGATTCCGGAGGTACTTGGGACCGGCGCAGATGATTCCGCTGCTGATGCGGAAATGCGGAAATTGTTAAAGGATCCTGACTGGAAGAAGCCACCAAACTATACGTGGAATCACGCGGGTGGTGAGGGATCGCGAACCATGGAGTTAATTGAACGGGATAAGCATGGTGCGGTAGCTCATAAAGGGCCAGCGGCGGGACCTCGAGCGGCGTTACGTTCCGCAAATGGAGCGTTCGCAGCATTAACTGTTTACATGACACTTCGTGATCTTTCGGAGCTAACCGGTGAAAAGTATGAAGAGGTAGGAAATCACCTGGCAGTATTCTATGACAGTATGAGCGAATCAGCATTTATCGTACGAGAGGGCAATTGGATCTACGCGCCACGTGCGGAGTACGTTAGCGGTAGTCGGTCGGGAGAAGAAGTTATCTTGTCTAGTGCCGAATTCAATAGTTACAAAAAGATGTACCACGATGCGTATGGAGAGTATATTCCCGGCATTTTCGGTCTGTCGCCTCGATTCATCCCCGGAACGGAAAGAAAGACATTACCTGCAATTCAGTTTGGGTCGGGATTCAAGATTCGCGAAGGTTACATCGATCGTGAAGGTGTGCACTGGAGCGATTGGTACGAACAAACAGGTTTCTAGAAGATCATGAGTTTTATAGATCGATTGAGCCATGCTGCCCGCAGCGAACCGGCAAAAGCAGCTGTTGTCACATGGAGAAAAGTCCTCGAGGTTGATCCTTCGAACGCCGAGGCGCTCTACTCAATTGCGGAATGCTTAGCCGCACTTGGAAAATGCAGCGAAGCCATTATTTATCTCACACGACTGCGCGCTATCTCCGAAGTGCTTGCAAAAGAACTTGAACACAGATTTATGTTAGGTTCTTACGCAATGTGCGATATAGCAACTCGGTTATTGGAAAACGGATTGACCGAGGAAGCTCGCAATAGCTTCGAACAAGCTCAGGTACTTATGCCAAGGAACGTCGATTGCCGTATTGGGCTCGGTCGCGTAGCACTAATGGAAAACAAACTTGAATTGGCGGAGTCTTACTTCCGATCGGCACTTTTGATAGAGGACGAAAACCCGTTCGCACTACTGGGAATGGGAGACGTATTGCTTGAATCAAAACCTGAAATGGCGATTGATTTCTTCACTAGAGCTATTGAGATCTCTCCGCTTGAGCCTTATGGCTACTATCAAAGGGCGAGTGCATACGAAAAACTCGGAAAGCTTACCGAAGCGAGAGTTGACTGGGATCGCGTAAAACGACTTGAGTCAGAAGAAATGTAACGTTAGTGAGCTGTGCTTGAAGTCACAGATCCCAGTCACGATATTCTTCGCTTTTGTGTTCGAGAACTCGGCGAGCCGCTTGGTGGCTAGAGAGTTGACTCGAGCAAGCAGAAAGCATCGGTAAGATGTGTCGACTGCGTTTCTTTTCAGTAAGTGCAGTGCCAAACCAGGTCACTTGAATCCTGGATCCGTCGCGCTGCTCCGAGCCACAACATTCGGCACTTTTGTGTGCGAGAACTCGGCGCTATGAGCAAGATTAATCCTGCACTCTCGATTCGAGTAAACAAGGAAATGGGATCGATACTTCGATGGCTAATTTACTCGTTACTTCATGCTCCATTCTTGCCCGATCTGACCGTGTAAGTGGCCATTTTGCGGCCAGTTCGCAGACATGGAGACAGTTGCGGTCAGTACGCGCCCCAGTAGCAACGCAAAATGTTTGACAGCGGACCGGCATGCATGCTACATTCCTGTCCGCGGCAACTCCATCTTCCAATCCGTCCCTAGGAAATCTGCTGTGTTCGACTCGACGATTGGCCGCTGGCAGTCCAAAGACCCGAAGAGCTTCGATGCTGGGGATACGAATCTGTATCGCTACGTAGGCAAC
>CAITIE010000048.1 GCA_903892355.1 uncultured Pirellula sp.
ACGTGGCCAGCGGGCCGTGCGCGGAATCTTTGCAGCGGGTGAGAAGGCTGTGTCTGTAGGCTGATGCCATTTCGCGGAACGAGCTTTACGGTCCCTGTGCTGGGTTACTGGATGGCGGACGAGAGTTACGGGTATCGAATCAGGCCTGTAATGCGCTGCGCATCGGGATGCTTTTGCCTGCGCAGTTCTGGCCCCAGCATCTTCTACTGTTGGTAATTCAGATGTATTGCCATTTGGACGGATGTGTTTCCTGTCGATTCCAAGCTCAATTCCAGAACCATCGACGGCCCCGGTTTTGCATGCTTCTCTTACAATGCGTGGGTGGCACTTAGTTCTTATACGTGGGTGGCACTTAGTTCTTCCGCACTTAGTTCTTCGTTTAGTTCCTCCTCTTAGTTCTTCGGCTAAGCTTAGATTGGCAGAGTACTATGCTAAAGACCTGTTGCTTCGTAAATGGGGAGGTGGCGGTACGTGACCTCGAGCGAAAGTAAATTCATGGTGGTGACGTACAACCGACCGGCATATTCGCCCCATGCATCGGGTACTTCCCCTTGGGGATCCCAGGAGCCAGCATATTGTCCTTCGGCGACCTGGGACTCGATCAAGATAGGATACAACGTGCTGTACCATGCACGCCATCGATCGCCGCCCATGTGGAAAAGGACTTGTGTGGAGTAGTACCAGTAATACGTATCCCGTTTTGGATTTTCCTTGGTACCCAGAGACGGTTTGCGTTCGAGCAACCAGTCAGCGCCGCGAACCATGTCTGGATTGCTGCGACGCCATCCAAGATACAACCGCATCAGGAGCCCCACACTCGTCATGACGGGAGTCGGTATTCGTCCGTGCTGCGTCTGTGGCGTGTTGGCTTGCCAATTGTAACGGTACAGATACCGTTCTCGCGCGTTGGCTTCGGAGCTATTGAGCCAGCGTGCAATACCGGCGTATGTTTCTTTTGGAACATTCAACCCTGAGAGTTCGGCGCTTTTCAAGGCCATCATCCCCCAGCCGGTAACACTCGTGTCGCTTCCCACGCGAGGTGAGTAACGCCATCCACCCGCCAAAGGATCTTGACTATAGGCTAAAAAGTCAACCGCACGCTGTGCAGGATCCCGCAATGTATCATCGCGAGTCATGCCATAAGCTTCGCAGAGAGCCAGGGTCGCAATCGCGTGGGAGTAAAGCCATCCGTTCTTATCCGATGCTTCGTCTTGGCTTTGGTAAAGGTCACCATTCTTCTTCTGGATGGACCGAAGCCATTCCAAGGCGTGCTTGCAATTCGATTGGTATTTGTACTGTTCATGGCTGTAGCCGGCACCTTGGAAGGCGAGCAAGGCCAAGGCGGTTGCAGCCGTGTTGCTTCGAATCAGTGGCTTCGAATCAAAATCCTCCAATCGCCACGAACCGTCACTGCGTTGGTATTTCGACAAGAACTCCAATCCTCGCTCGATCGCATCCTCGGTCTGGGGGCCTAACGGGCCCATGGCCTTCAAATCCTCACTGCTGGCCTCTTCGTTCCGGCGCATCCGTTGCTTAAATGCGGGGGATGGAATGGGGACTTGCGCGGTTTGCTTAGCAACAGAGCCTTGGTTCGAGCGGCGGAACCTATCGAGTTGCAATTCTGGCGAGGAGATTTCGGGTTCACCAATTCCTTTGCTGCCGATCCCTACCGGAGATTTCGACGCTCCTAACATCGGGGTCGATTTGTTTCCGAGTCCAGGTCCAACATTCGTGCTACCCATGTCAGCGAGGGCACTTGAGTTTCTTGGAGCATCTGCCAGAGGCGAGGAATCGCGACGCGGGGATTGGCCCGGCGATCCGACTCGACCACTCGCCCGAGTCGGATCGAGCATCGATGCATCGCTGGCGGAATCGCTTGTGCCTGATCGACTGGCCATCGCCGAAGACTCGCGGAGAGTTCCTTCGGCACCTGGTGCTACATCGGAGGGCTGGCGATCGCTAGGCACGACCACTTGGCCGGAGACACCACCACGCACCTTGGAACTAGAACTCCGACGTGGCAGGGTCGATGCATCGGCAAACTTGGGATCGGATTCCAATCCACCCGCAGCTGGATTGCTTGTGGAAACGCGTTCCGGTATCGGTACGATGTTCCTGGCTATAGGGTTTGGCCGAATGCGAGCATCCAATTCGTTTGCGGCGATGCTGGAAATACTAGGACTAATTGTCGTCGCAGCACCGGATGTTGGTGCATCGCCAGGTGTCGAACGCCGAACGAACTCCCGATCGGCTCGCTCGGATAACGTCGAAGGGACAGGGACCGAATCCGGATTCGCGCTTGTGATCGATGCATTCTGAGGAACGTCGATCCGGGTGGGAGAAGATGGAACCATGTTCGGATCCGCTGTAGGTCGAATTGGAAGCGACAAATCCACCGCCGTGTTCTGCTCGAACGTTTTCTCCAAATCGGCAGTCACTATCGACTCGCTCGGGGAGTTGGCTTCCAACTTCGGGCGGGGTGCAATCGCTGGTTGCAGTTCGTCGGCTCGCGATGTCGCCAAATCCGCTTCGCGGACTTCGCCGACTCGACGCGCGTCGGCCTTGTTCTCCGGAGTCGCGTTCCCTAGATTCGGCGATTGACCTTGGGCCAGCTCCGGCAATTCGATTTGCCGACCCTTTGGTCCCGCAGACCGCGGTACCGTCGAGCGATCGGGTATTTTCACCTCAGAAACAACCGAGGGTTCATTCAACGTGGGAATAGCTCGCTGGCGCTCGAGCGCATTGGAACCGGGAGCCAAGCTCGACGGCAACTCGGACATCGACGGATCGAAGGGCGCATCTGACGAGGCACCTTGTGCGATCGTCGGGTTTGTCGGTTGTGATAATTCCGCGACGACAGGACGAAGATAATCCGGTCGTGCTTCATTAGGACTGGACGGCATGTCGACGAACTGTGCCGCTTGCGATTGCGAGCGAGCTATTAATTCGACTTTCTCGAAAGCTTCAGGCCACGCACCCGAGAACAGTACCGTATTGATCGCGACAAAGGTTAAGACCAAGTGGAGAGCAGTGCTAATCAAAAATCCGATTTGAATTGATTTCTCCATCCTCTCCGAGACGAGGACCCGTGCCAACATCGATGTCGCGATAAAGGCTGTTGGAATCCCGAGCAGATACGTCCATGCATTATGAAGCGGTCGAGGATCATCGAAACGAAGAAACCGTACAACGAGGATAGAGACCAAAGCACCGAGCATTACCAAGGCCAAGTCGAATGGCCAAATGCCCGCGCCTTCTGGAGGAGACGATCTCGCGACAGCACGATTGCGTTGCGTCATGAGGATCCTATATGGTTTCGCGACCTTTTATGGCTTAGCAACATCATCAGGCTCCGCGATAATCCGATACGAAGGCACTTTGAGCCGATTGCAAAGATCGAGAACGGAGACGACGGACTGAAACGCCACCCGTTTATCGCCGCGCACGATCACGGTTTGCTGGATCGGATTGTCTACAACTGCTTGAGCAATCATCTGCTCCAACCCAACCAAGTTCAGCCGTTGACCTCGAACCATGTATGTCCCATCCTCCCCGATATTGACGACCAACTCCTGCGGTTGCACGGTCATGGGGACCGCATTCTTTGCCGAAGGTAGCTTGATTGGTAGCTGGGCATCGTCCTGCGAAAATTGGGTCGCCACGAGGAAGAAGATCAACAAGAGAAAAACCACGTCAATCAGCGGCGTCAAATTGAGGGAATCGAGCGCCTTTCCCTTTTTGATTTGAATCGCCATGCCCAAAACACCATCTTCGCGTAAAAGTCAGATCCACCGGCCATTCCAGCGCAGCCATCGCATTTTACTCCCTCAGTCACGCAAGAACAACAACGATACGCTAGCACCACAGGCTCAAGAGCTTCGCGGCGACATGAGTCCCAGTGGAAAGATGGGTGGCTGGCGAAACCCTTTCCGGCATGAGTCGAACTCCTGGAAAGGCAAGCAAACCATGTTAGGGGGATTTGCCGTTCAGAGGGATTGGATTAACTCAACTTCAGGTAGCGAATACGCCGATTCTTCCATTAGATCGCAACGGCGATTTGAGACATCCAAACATTCTCGGGGGGTGAGATTATGTTGCGAAGGGCTATCCTAGTCGCAGCCATCGCGGTAGTGGCTAGTTTGTCAACCGCATCCGTTTCTGAAGCACAGCAAGCGAACCAGCAGGCTTACGGCCGCAGCTGGGGTGGTGGTGCTAGCAGCAGAGATTATTCGCGGTTCAACCACTACCCATACGTTTACTACCCACAGAATTTCTACGGTCAAGAGTACTATCGCAGCAACGATAGCCTCTATCACCGATACGCACCGGAAATGCAAATCCCGGTTTATAACCGCCAGTGGTATAACTACTATCCGACCAACCGTCGGTACCACTGGGGCCATCATTTCTTGACCGACGTATTCTAGCCAAAATCGCCAGCAATCACGCTGGCACGATGTTAGAATACAGGTTGCTCGCATTCGGCTACGCTGGCATGTGTTGCAGTCGCGCGTCGCCAATTGAGTAGATTTCTCGATCGAGATCACCGTTCCCGCACACCGCGTGCTGCCAGTCGCAGCATGCGGTGTTTTTTCGTTATTACCGGCGGGTTGGGTGTTGTTTGTTTCCCATTTTGTCTACTTCGCTCCACGGTTTATCACAACAGTGCCCGCCAGAAGCAGATCGCGCGATGTCCGAAGATCCCTCTCGTACAGTAACAAAACGCCAGATTGCTCGATTGGTTGCTGGAGCGGATCATCCATGTTATGTACTGTCGGAGACGGGGCATATCGTCTTTGCGAATGAGGCATTCGGTAGGTTGCTTCGAACTGATCCAGATGAATTGATCGGGATCAATTGCTCCCGCCTCGCGCCTGTTGACAGTTCTACCCCTGCGTGGACTTCATGGTTTTCGGCGCCACCCAATGGATCGGTATCCCGAGTATCGATCCACTGTGACACGATGCCAGATGCATTGGTGGATTGGATTTCCGGTCGCATATCAGATATGGATTCCAAACAGGGTGCTTTCTCATCGTCCGTGAAAGAGACACGTTGGGTGCGTATCAGCATCCCCCTCGACGACCTAGAGACACCGACCGTTCTTTACCTGTTAAAGGTAGATCGCGGGGACTTCGTCGGGATCCTAGATTCTGTGCGTGAATCTCAGTTGCGATCGATTGCGATTCAGGGCAAAGTCGAGCATCCTGAATTGCAGTCGCACTGGTACCTAGCCGGAACATCGATTGATGCTCAGAGAGCCCGATCTCAGATTCGGTTGGCCGCAACAGGAATCCATCCTTGTCGTCTGATCGGGCCCGATGGTTCACCACTCAGCCAATGCGGCGTTTGGATTGCCCGGGAGCGACTTCTCCAAATAGCTTCAAAGGATGCCGGGAAGCCTGAGGTCATCACCATCGAGTGCCGCCTTATGGACAAGGAGCTCCTTACAGATCTCCTCGAGATGGCTGACGAAGCTATGCGACGCAACTCAAGGGTCTACGTTCTACTGCACCAATTGGATCGACTCCCGACAGAGCTCAGGGAGCCGTTGGCGAAAAAGATCAGCGCCGATCGATGGCTTGTGATTGCAACCACAAGCCCGGACGCATCGCTAGCTTCAGGTATTAGCAAGGGAGACTGGGGCGCATTGATTGCGTCCCTTGATACGCAGACCATCACGTTTTCACCGATCGGCTCGCGATTGACCGATATCGAACCACTCATCGTCTCGTGGTTTGAGCATCATCACCGTACTCGAGAAATCTCCACCCCGTTCAGATGGACCAAGGAGTTCATGGACGCGATGCTCGCCTATTCCTGGCCCAACGACTGCCATGAGCTTGGTGACACCTTGGAGCATGCTTGGCGTCAAGCACTCCTGGAGAAGGATAGCGATCATCGCGTCCAACAAGAGCGAGCCATTGTACTCACGGACAAACATTTGCCGATTTCATTGCGAACCTTTCCATCGCACATGAATCGACCGCCGATCGAGCACCCGATTGAACTGGATCGCGTTCTCGAGCAAATCGAGCGGGATTTGATCCTGAAGGCAATGGAGCGCAAGAAAAACAACCGAACGTCTGCGGCACAACTACTGGGCATCTCCCGGGCGCGGCTACTTCGAAAGTTGCAACAATGGGGATTAGGAACATCGGAGTCGACCTCGGAGATCGAGGATGACTCTCCGATCTTTGAAGAAGTGGATGATGCTAATGAATAGATGAGCCAAGCAAATTACCGCAACCCGCGCTGACAAACCGTCTCTCGAATGTCATCGTTGACATCCGTTCAACCTCGTGACACTGTCTCTGAAGATTCACTCCGCATACCGTGACGATTACGCCTACCACTTTGCGCCGAGAGGTTTAGCGCCGGCGTTTTTCATGCGAACGCTGTAGAGGGATGTACGCGCTGTGATGAATAAGGTCTTGTAGTCCTCGCCGCCAAACGTGACATTGGCTGGTCCTTCAGGAACGGCAATGCGTTCAATGAGCTCTCCGTCGGGAGTGAATACATTGACCCCTTCGTGGGTTGTGTAAAGATTCCCCTTCTCGTCGATCGTCATTCCGTCGCTACTTTCGGGAATTGTGAATAACTTCTGCCCTAGTACTCCTTCCTTGGAAACCTCATAGCAATGGACTCCTGGAGGGAGTTTGTGAAACGCTGGTTCGGGATGCTTGGGGTGGCCGCCGGTATCCGCGATATAAATACGGCTTTCATCTGGGGAAAAATTGATCCCGTTCGGCATCGCTAGTTCTTTGATCACGGGCTCGATCTTGCTGGTTTTTGGATTGAATTTGAATACCCAATGCCCCGGTAGGTCGCCTGGACCGTTGAGTCCCCATGGTGGATCGGTAAACCAAAGGGTGCCATCGGATCGGACAGCGACATCATTGGGAGAGTTCAGTCGTTTACCTTCGAACTTGTCAACCAGAACGGTAATCGTTCCATCGGGTTCGGTTCGTACCATGTTTCGAGCTGCGTGCTGGCAAGAGATCAGTCGGCCTTGCAGATCTAGAATATTGCCGTTGGCTTGTTCGCTGTCACGAAATTCCGAAAGTCCTTGGCCGGGCTTCCATTGCATTAGTTTGCTATTGGGAATATCTGAGAAGATCAGTGTCTTGCGCGATGGAACCCAAACGGGACCTTCGGTGAACTTCATATCGCCCGCGAGCTTCTGAACTTTTTCACCTTCCTGCACCAGCGAATCGGCTCCGAAGCCAGCGTCAAATGCGCAACCCAGCATGACCAAACTCATCCCTAGGCCCCAGGCCCAAGCACCTCGTCGTCGACCCATCGTCTGCAACCTCACTCCAAGAATCTCACCGATTATCGTCAAAATCATCGAAAGCCATCTTGCGCCTCTGCGACAACCACAAGCCAGCTCGGCGACAACTTCGATTCCCGAGGTGTACGGATAGGTTCATAGTCGATCATTCGACACAGCTTTCAAACGCTGATCCCAATCATACCACAGCTGAGAGATTCGGGAGGAGCGATGAGTTGTACTCTGGGCCAATACAATCAAGGCTTATCAGTCAATTTCTCCGCTGGCTTTTCTTTGATGAGCAGTGGTTTCATGTTCGCGGGGCTTTGCCTTCGAATCTCACGTAGAAGAGCGGCGATGTCGTCTTGTGTGTCCTGTGGTGCGTTGACGATCAACACCGATCCGACGGTTGCCATGGTACTGGTACCTCCTGCATTGAACCAAGAATCTGGGCGGACGACAATCTCGATGGCTCGAATGAGATCGAGCATGGATGTGTTGTCAGGAAACACGTAACTCAGGTCGTAGCATTGGACCACGTTAGCAGAACTCTTCATGCTAGTAATGTAGAGAGCCTCCCTCTCGACCTTGAACGTAAGGTAGCAGGGTTCCAGAATCTGCTTGAGGATGTCACGTACCCGGGTGGATTTACGAGTCGCGGATATGGATTCTTCGGGTGTAACAGATTCTTCTTCGAGGGCTTTGGCATCGATGATAATCGCGATACCGAGGGTGTCGCTAAGCGTTTGCGTGACGCTAGATAGAGGAGTGTTGTTGAAGTCGACGTCGATCCGTTCATTGAGGGCATTGTGGACTGCTAAATCCCGTTCACGAGCTTCGGCATCACTTGAATCATCGAGCCACTTCGGCGCAGGCGAGTCAGGCTTCACCCAATCATTAGGCACCACCTCTCGGCCGTCCGAACTGGGCGGGGCGGGGAAACCAGACAAGCCGCCGCCCCCCCCCAAGGGTTGTGCCAACACGAACGCTTCGGACTGCTCCATGTCGAAGTTGCCCATTCTCAGGCGAGTTGATGTCGAATCGGGCAGAGACTGATTGCCAGCATTGACGGGCTTCTGGGTGAGTTCGTTGGTAGATGACATCCCCACAAATCGATGACCGGCTAAGAGCAGAACAACACCCACAGCAATTAGCAGAAGACGGGATAAGCTACCCATGGCAACGTTCCTTAGTGAAACAAGGAGGGAAGAGATTCGCCGAACATTCGACGAGATGGATCGTATCGGAACCCATTGTACACGAGGTAAGAAACCATTCACAACGGAATGAGGGTGAAGAAACAATGGTGTTCCACATCGTCAACGCGAAGCAAACAAGTTACGAGGCGGAGCGAACTCATCGGAGCCCTCAGCGTGAGCGCCGGGTGGAGGGCCCGCTCGATGCGATCGTGACATGGTTTTGATCATGACTAGCAACGGGGGATGCGGGTTCCAGCGTCCAGTCGCCACTTGCTTACACGCGTGGCTCGGAATTTTTCGTCGCGGTGCGACGTTCGTC
>CAITIE010000049.1 GCA_903892355.1 uncultured Pirellula sp.
AGTATGGATGCCGGGGTGACGAAGTCCCCCGGTAGCCGAGCGCCCTAACTCTTCTTCAGGCCCAACGGGCCGACAGTATGGTTTCTTCAGGCCCGAATGGGCCGGTAGTATGGATGCCGGGGTGACGAAGTCCCCCGGTAGCCGAGCGCCCTAACTCTTCTTCAGGCCCGAATGGGCCGGCAGTGTAATATTTCGCGCAAGGAGAGGCTCATTTCGGCGTGGATATGGGAAAGCACGTATCGGAGCGGGGCAGCCATCGTCGGCGTCCGCGATGCTGGATCGCGCTGTCGATCGCTTTGCGAAGTTGGCCACGGATTTTCCAGAGGACTCCAAGTATCGCTTGAACTGGATCGAATCGCTGTTGGCCCGGGTGGAACTTCAATGGTCTCAAGCTGAAACCGAGGGGGCGACGGTGGATTGGCAGCTCGCCAGCGAACAGTATCAGCAACTCTCCGGCTCGTCCGTGCCAACCTCTAAATTTGAGTTCCATCAAAATCAACTCGAATCGCTTCGCGCTCGCATGTAAGAGAAAAGCTGCTTCCAGTTCTCGATCTTTGGCATTCTCTCTGCTTTTGAGAGTCTTCATCATTGCCACCGCAGACTCCACGTAATCCCAATTACCCTGCTCGACTCCCTCAGTGATCGAAGCTCTCAAGCGATCATCCTTGGAGAGTAAGACTGGCATGCTATCGGAAGGCTGTTGTGTATGCGAAGCGGGCGTGAGGTTCACTTTCCGCGGTGCAACTAGGGGTTCGCGGATGCCGGTATAGTGAAATCCACCATCTGGGAATAAGAAACTACCTGATTGGCTCGGTCGCTAGAAATTGGATCATTAGACGTATTAAGCTTCCTTCAAGGATGCTGCAACCAAGATCGGATGCTTGGGGATGGTTACCCCGAGTCGTATTCACGACCACTGGAGGATTTGAAATGCGCATTGTCATTGCGGACAAGAATGGCCCCGCCATGAGACCTCTTCAATCGTATTTGAGGTCCCACGGGCACGACGTGGAGTTGGCAGCCGACGGCTTGGCGTGTTTGTTTTCACTTCGCGAAATGGTGCCCGACGTCATGGTCATCGGAATCGAATTGGATGGTATGGCAAGCGAACAAATACTCACGACCATGGAGCAGACCCCACGGCTCCGAAATGTCCCCGTCCTTTTGATGGTCTCACCGGAAAGCGACACCGACCTGCGTCGACATCCAATGGTCGTGTCCGCAGCACGCCCATCGACTCGGTTTGATGATCTCGCACGCCAGTTGAGTTTTCTCAATATCCTCAATGACACAGGAATTCGCATGAAGGGCAAGCGTCCGATGCAGTTCGCCTCAAGTTCCGTCATGAGGATGGAAAATAAGGTTGGGACCGCATGACTCGGTCGGTATCTCATGGAACGTTGGGTTGCTAGTTAGTGCATCTGTGATTTGGTTTCCAACGTTCCTCCACGTGGTGTCAATCGTCATCTGCGGTACGGCAAGCCTGAAAACCGTCATGGTTCCTGGTACCGCAGATGACGATTCACCCGTGAGGTTTCGGAAAGCCTGTTCCCTTCGCGGCTTCGCGTGCCGTATATCCGAACCATGTCTCACGCGAAGACGCGAAGAGCGCGAAGTTTGATCCGAGTAGGTTCGAGCTCATTCTCATCGCGAAAATGTAGTCTCAATCCCAACCGGCCAATCCGTACGGTTGATACGGAATCTCTACGAAAAAGAAGATTTCCTGATCCTTCCAACATACTCGACCCTTCGCGTCCTTCGCGGCTTCGCGTGCCGTATATCCGAACCATGCCTCACGCGAAGACGCGAAGAGCGCGAAGTTTGATCCGAGTAGGTTCGAGCTGATTCTCATCGCGAAAATGTAGTCTCAATCCCAACCGGCCAATCCGTACGACTGATAGGGAATCTCTACGAAAAAGAAGATCTCCTGATCCTTCCAACATACTCAACCCTTCGCGTCCTTCGCGGCTTCGCGTGCCGTATATCCGAACCATGTCTCACGCGAAGACGCGAAGAGCGCGAAGTTTGATCCGAGTAGGTTGGAGCGGATTCGCGTCGCGAGTTTAAGGTCTCGTTTGTTTACAGTTTGCCTTCGACCGCGAGTTGGTGGAAGAAATGCTGGACGGTGTTTTGGTTTTTGAGCAACCAATCGATTCCTGGTTCGTTGTTCATCGCTTTGGCAATCGCCTTCGTGGTCGCTTCGCGGTTGGTCTTGAACAACACCTCCGGATCGTACTTGGCGGTGGTGATCGATGGATCGAGCCATACCGAGACGATGATTCCCAGATCATTTGCTTTGGCCTTGGGAATATGCCCCTCGCGCACCGCGTCTAAAACTCCGTGAGCGATGGCTGCTTGAACAGTACCCATCAGGATGTTTGTGTACTTTTCGTTGTTCACGGTCACTTTGCTGACCATGACCGTCGCCGGTCGAACTTGGACATCGCAGTTGAGGATTGCGAAGATCTTTGAGTGGCCTTTAGATTGATTGCCGATCATGTTCGCGATGGCGTATCCGACTGGACCATCGAGTTCCCCGATGATGACTTCGGGTTCCGCGGCCGACCACGCTTCGGTTGACTCTACAAGGGCCTCGCCGGTTCGCATCACGATGCGGCCTGGGTTCTTCTTTTTCGAGGATTTAGTTGATGCCTTTTTCTTTGCCATGCTGAATGCTCTGGGAATGGTGAGAGGTGAAACTGTAAATCGATGGAAACCTAGACGTGTTTATGTTCCAAATCGCCGATGTGTTCGAGGTTGATATGGCACCGATTGCCGATCCATTGAGGGCCGAGCGATCCCGCGACCATACCAAGCACCGCGCCGAAGAGTCCGGAGAGCTGCGATGGGATCACCGAGTCCAAACCAGCAAACCCCGGAATGGAACTCGAGAAGGATACGAGCGCCCACAAGCTGATGCCGAGGACGATCGACCATACGGCTCCTTGGGTGGTGGCTTTCTTCCAGTAAAGTCCCGCAGTTAGTGGAATAAAGGATCCGACCAAGGTGACTTGGTAGGCGCTTGAGACCAGCTCGTAAATCGGTGTGCCTTTGGCGAGGATCGCGTAGGTCAAAACCATGCAAGTGAATACAAGGATCGTCAGCCGCATCGCGAGCAACACTTGTTTATCGCGGAGGCTCGGGACTAGGTGCCGCAAGATGTTTTCAACGAAGCTCGTCGACGGAGCCAGCAAAGTTGCCGACGACGTGGACTTGATCGCGGAGACCAATGCCCCAAAGAAGAAGACTTGGGCGATGAATGGCATGTGGTCCAAGATCATCGTCGGGAGCACTTTCTGAGGATCGTTCTCCAACAGTTCCGCGGCATGTTCAGGCATTTTGAGGAGCGCGGCGCAGACGATGAACATCGGAACGAAGGCGAATGCGAGGTAGCACAGGCCACCGATGATCGCACCGAGTCGTGCTGATTTTACATCCCGGGCCGACATCACCCGTTGGAAGACGTCTTGTTGGGGGATTGAGCCGAACATCATCGTGATTGCAGCTGCGATAAAGAACGCCCAATCCTTGATATTGGTTTCGGGGAGGATTTGAAACCAACCCTTTTGATCCGCGAGGCTGAAAACATTCTTCGCTCCTCCGACCATTTCGGAGGAGGTCCAGGCGATGTAGGACAGACCGATGACCAAGACAATCATTTGGATGAAGTCGGTCCAGGCGACGGCGAGCATTCCACCCATCATCACGTAGACCAGCACGAGAACGGTGCCGATGATCATCCCGGCCTCTTGGCTGATTTGATCTGCCGAAAGAATTGAGAAGACCAATCCGAGGGCGGTGATTTGGGCGGCGACCCAACCCAGGTAGCTGATGATGATCATGATCGAGCACATGACTTCGACGATGACCCCAAAACGCTTGCGATAGAAATCGCCGATCGTCAGGAGTTTCATTTTGTAGAGTCGGGTTGCGAAGAAGAGTCCGACCAGGACCAGGCACATCGACGCCCCGAAGGGGTCCTCGATAACCGCTTTAAGCCCCCCGTCGACGAACTTGGCAGGGATCCCCATGACCGTTTCGGCCCCGAACCAGGTCGCGAAGCTGGTGGTGATGACCATGATCAGGGGCAAGCTATGACCTGCCACTGCGAAGTCTTCGGTATTTTTAATCCGAGTGCCTGCCCATGCGCCGACGGCTAGAGTCCCTACGAGGTAGAGCAGAACAAATACAAGAAGCAATGTATTCATTTGGAGTCACTCCAAGCCGACGGCGAGCACTTTATAGGCGGTCAATTAGCGGCGATCAGTTACTTCTGATCGGCGAGGAAGTTTAGTGGGATCAATCCACCATCCTTGTCTCGGCAGTCCATTTCGAGATGTTCTGGAAATTGGGAGTCACCGCCGAGGATTTGGATTGAAACGCCGGAGCTCTCTTCGAGGGAGATGATTTCGCGACGTTTTCGATTGTTCAAGTACGCCGCGACATTTTCGTTCACTCTCACTACGACTTTGGCTGCTCCCTGTTGTTGGCAAGCGAGCATCAGCAGTCGGGTGACTTCGATCGACATGCTTTCGGCGGTTTTCACCAACGCTCGGCCGCGGCAGCATGGGCAATCTTCGTAAACGCTCCGTTTGAAGCTGGGCCGGATCCGTTGACGGGTCATTTCGATCAAGCCGAACGGGCTGGTTCGAAGGATTTTCGTCCGGGCCCGATCCCGTCTCATCGCATCGCGTAGTGATTTTTCGACTTTGCGTCGGTGCGATTCTTTACGCATGTCGATGAAGTCATTCACGATCACGCCGCCGAGGTCTCGGAGTCGCAATTGACGAGCGATTTCTTTAGCCGCGGAGAGATTCAAGTGGAACGCATTTTCTTCGGCGTTGTCTTCATTGCCGCGGAAGTTACCGCTGTTCACGTCGATCGCAACGAGGGCTTCGGTAGGATCGATCACGATCGATCCACCACCCTTGAGCGGAACCACACGCTGATGGATTTTGGCGATTTCCTGTTCCAGTTTGTAGTGGTGGAAGAGCGGTTCGCGGCTCTCGTAGAGTTGGATGCGGTTCGCGTAGCGAGGCATTACCAGTTCCATGAACTCTTTGGCGCGATTGAACGCATCGGGGTGATCGAGCACGATTGAGTCGATATCTTCGGTGAAGGTATCCCGGATGGTGCGAATCATGATATCGCTCTCTTCGTACACATCGCATGGACCAGGTTGGTTCTTGATGCGACGCACCAAGCCTTTCCAGAGTCGGAGCAAGTACGCAACGTCGCGCGAGAGTTCTTTCCGCGAGCGTTCTTGGCCGGCGGTTCGAACGATAAACCCGACACCTTTGGGGATATCGAGTTCGAGCATCATCGACTTGAGTTTGCGTCGTTCGTCTTCGTCTTCGATTTTACGACTGACTCCGACGCGGCCGAGCGAGGGCATGAGCACGAGGTAGCGACCGGGGATACTGATGTAGGTCGAGAGAGTAGGACCTTTGGTCCCGATGCCTTCTTTGATCACCTGCACGAGGACTTCGTCACCGCGGCGAAAGATTTCCTGGATCGGTGGCTTGAAACGAGGTCGACCGCTGCGGAGTCGACCACCCTTGGGGTGTCTCGAATGTCCATGCCGACCGGAGGAGCCGCGACCACCTTTGTCCGAATCGGAGTCTTCTTCGTCATCATCATCGATGCCAGGGTTATGGCCGTTCATGATTTCCGCCGGGTCGTAGCCCGCTTGACGGAAGTACTGAGGTTCGATGTCGCTGATGTGCAGGAACCCGTTCCGACCCACGCCAAAGTCCACGAATGCGGCTTGGATGCTCGGTTCGATATTGACGATCTTGCCTTTGTAGATGTTTCCAACCCAATTGCTCTGGCTGGTTCGTTCGGTGTAGAGTTCCTCGAGGGTGCCGTCTTCGAGAAGAGCGATTCGACACTCTTCTTCTTGGGAGACGTTGATGAGCATTTCCTTCTTCATCGTACGCTTAATTTCCTTTGGATTGATTTCATTTTTGTGTCAGCGGATGCGGAGGTTGCATCGCGCTGTTGAAGTTTGTCATGCTTGAAGCACGATTTCGGGCACAAGCCCGGCGAGTTGGTTCATTAAGAAGGCTTCGACTTCGCGCGCGGTACTCAGTCGCAACGCTCGCCATGCCATAGCTTCGCATTGTCCTAGTGTGACAGAGCGGATGGCTTTCTTAATGATAGGGATGGCGGCTGGAGTCAGGCTCAGCGTTCGAATCCCCATGCCCACCAGCAGCAGTGCATGAGCTGGATTGTTGCTCATTTCCCCGCACACGCTGGTAGATTTGCCATGTTCAGACACGATCTGATGGGTACGTTGGATCAGTCGTAACACAGCTGGATCGCACGCTTGATACAGGTCAGCAACCGAATCGTTACTTCGGTCCACTGCAAGCGTGTATTGCGTCAAGTCGTTGGTGCCGATGCTGACGAAATCAATTTCGTCGATAAATCGGTCCAACATCAAAACAGCAGCCGGCACCTCGACCATCATGCCGACTTGGACGGCGCAAGGGGTGTAGTTCCCTTCCGCCCACAAATCCTCCGAAACGCTTCGGAGTAAAAAACGAGCGCTGCGCAATTCGTCTAAAGTCGTGACCATCGGAAACATAATTCGACAGTCACCTGCGCATGCAGCTCGCAGGATCGCTCGCACTTGGACTCGGAACAAAGCGGGGTTTCTCAAGCTGAGCCGGATTGACCGCAATCCTAGGAACGGATTGTTTTCCGGTTCTGCAGGGCGAACCATCCCCATTTTGTCCGCTCCCAAATCGAGCGTTCGAATAACCACAGGTCTGTCTTTCATGTCGCGGACGACTTGCAAGTAAGCCTGATAGTGTTCTTCTTCGGTTGGCTCTGAATCGTGTCCCAAGTAGAGGAACTCGGTCCGGTAGAGACCCACGCCGTCGGCACCGCGAGCGAGGCATGCCTCGGTCTCATGCGGAAACTCGACATTGGCCATCAGTTCGATACGCACGCCGTCGCTGGTGATCGCCGGCAGGTCTCGAAGTTCCTGAAGCTTGGTCGCGATCGATTCGCGGGCTTTACGGCGCAGCAGATAGCGCTCGCGCGTGGCGTCGTCGGGCGAGACGATGATGCGACCGAGATGCCCATCCACGATGACTTCATCGCCAGATCGGATGTTGTGCAGGAAATTCCCGACACCGACAACTGCGGGTATTTCCATCCCGCGAGCGACGATCGCGGTATGTCCACCAGGTCCACCCGCTTCGGTGCAGATCCCCAAGACTTTAGATGGGTCGAAGGCGGCGGTTTCACCGGGGGTTAAATCATGGCTGACGACGATGGCTTCGTGAGGCAGTTCGCGCAGTGTCGGTGCGGGTTTGCCCGATAATGCCTCGAGCAACACACGCTCAACATCTCGCACGTCGGCAGCGCGATCGGCGAGGAATGACGAGCTGGCCCGACGAAATGCGGCGGCGTACTTGGCAAAGACTTCGCTGACAGCGTACTCGGCAGAGTATTGCTTGTCGCGGATCAAATGCTCGGTTTCGGACCGAACATGAGGGTCCAGGAGGAGTTGCTGCTGCGCGGAGAAGATACCGCCGAGGTGCTGGCCCCACGTGGCGGTCGTATGTTCGCGGCTCTCTTCGAGTTTTTGATTGGCCTTCTCAACGGCCTCGACCAATCGCAGCCATTCTCGCTCGGTCTCTTCACGAGCGATCAAGCAGCGCGCAAGGCTATACCCTTCGCGGTCGAAAACGAGAGCTTTTCCGATCGCAACACCCGGGGAAACCGCGATGCCCTGCAATTCCAGCATGCTGTAGTTTCTCGTTGCATCCCTCAGAGAACGGGAATCATTCCCTTCGCGGAGCAACTAGTTCGCTTTGTGTTTAAGGTTCATTGAATTGGGAATCGAACAGATGCGAGATCGCTTCGATCGCCGCATCCGCATCGGGGCCTTGGGCGCGAAGCACCAGCTGGCAGCCTTGCATCGCACCCAAGGTGAGTAAGCTGATCATCGACCGACAGTCAGCGATTTGACCTGCACGTTCCAACTCGATCTGGCACTGAAAGGCTGTCGCGGCGCGCACGAGTTTATCCGCAGGCCGCATGTGCAACCCTTCTGGATTGAGGACGGTCACCGTACGGTGCATGATGGCGGAATTGGTTTGCACGTTAGCCACCGAATTGACTGCGGTCTGCTTCTTCAAGCAATGCCTGAATGTCCTCGGCCGTTTTGGACTGACGAAGCAGTTTGCAAAACTGGTCATCTCGGAGTTGTCGCGAGATGTTTTCGAGGGCTCTCAGGTGGTCACCGGGCCGATCTGGAGGAGACACAAGAAGGAAGAACAAGGAGGCTTTCTGGCCATCGAGAGACTCAAAATCGAGGCCATCGGGGCTGACCCCGACCGTACCAACCAGCTTCTCGACGCTCGAATGCTTGGTGTGTGGAACCGCAACCCCGCGACCAATCCCGGTGCTACCGAGCTCCTCACGCTTCATGATCGCTTTGATAATGTCGTCTTGGTCCGCTGCACTGATTTCTCCTGCCGCGACCAAGGCTTCCACCAATTCGGCCACCACCCCCTCTTTCGAAGACGATGCCAATTGGGAACGAATCGCTTTTGGAGCGATAAAAACGGAAAATTTCATTGAACTAGAAATCCTCAAAGATTTTGCGTTTCGCGAGAGCTTTCTCCGCGAAAGGAATGGAATAAATGATGTGCGATACTTCGCGGCTCAGTCCATCAATCTCAATCATTCGACTTGAATCCTCAATCGGAATCAACAGATGGACCAAACCTTTGGGCGTAGGGTTGGCGGACACGGCTACTTCCAGAAAAACCAAGGAATCCCGGGGGTTTCCTCGAGACTTGGTCCTGGAAATCCTTAGGTATGACGCGCGTTGGGTCCTTTGTGCTCGGTAACTCGTTCTTTGTGCTTGCGAATCTGGTGCTCCACCTTGCCGATGGTCATGTCCAACGCGGAGATCACGGTCGACGACTCGGTAGCGGCCACGAAATCTGGGGAATGCTCCGCCGAAACGTTGATTTCCACCGAAGGCTTGTCCAAATGTTCCAAATCGACAGTGACCTCGATGGCATTGATTCGGTCGAATAGGCGTCGCAGCTTCTCGACTTTTTCAACGATGATGGCCTGATCTTCGGATTTCAGGTGGCCATGACGGGCGGAAACGTTGACTTGCACGGATAATCTCCCTGACTGCGTTGGATTGACAAGAGGCGGCACCATGCGGCTGCATCGTGTGGCGGGACCGCAACAAGACGATACCGCAACACTGAACGACGCCGGGATTGTAACTCTTTCCCGGCATCGCCACAAATCCCCGTCCAGGAAAGGATTTAGAGGAATTTTGATTCTCGCGAAAACCTATTGGATTTCGGAGTGTTCATAGATTCCGGCCCCACTGTCTGGATAGACCCCACTGTCTGGTTAGAATAGAGGGGTTCGTTCCATCCGGCGTTACGACGGTAAGAAAGTCACGAGTTGCAGGATCGTGAAAGAAATGGCATCCCAAGCAATGGTAGTTCGCAGCAGTGCGGATCAAAAATCTATGGTTTCCCGCGAAAACTCCTTGAGCACCACGGTTCGCGGGGTCTGGAAAAAAGCCGGACGAGCAGGCATTGCCCTGTTGGCCTTGTGCGGAAGTATCTGCTCTCCAGCAATAGCCCAACCACCTTCGGGTGGATTCGGTGGTCCCCCGGGAGGTTTTCCTGGAGGCGCTCCAGGAATGTCCTTTGGCGGCGGGGGGATGATGATGATGGGGGGCAGCGGATTCGGCGGGGATCGCGGCGGCGATCGCGGCCGGGGTGGGGATCGAGGCAGCGGATCGCCGTGGGGTGGGGGTGGATTTGGCGGAGGGGGCGGTTTCGATCCTTCCCAATTCATCACCCGAATGGATACCAATGGCAACGGTTCGATTGATCCGGAGGAGGCCCAGGGCCCCGCGCGATTCATGTTGGATCGCATGGCGAGGAGCAATCCCAAGATCGATCTTAGCAAACCGATTCCGATTTCTGTGATCACGGACGCGTTTCAGCAGATGCGAAGCGGTGGTGGAGGGTCCTCATGGAGTGGCGGTTCTCCTTGGGGGGGCGGCGGCGGCGGTGAAGATGACACGGTGGCCCTCGAGTCCGCGACGTTGGTCCCAGGTTTCGGCGTTAAAATTCAAAAAAACCCAGTTCCTGGATTCGGATCCTCTGCTCAGAGTTTTAGCGTCAAGGTGGAAGAGCGAGACTTGCGCGATGCGGACGAAAGAATGCGGCGGTTCGATCGCAACTCGGACGGCGCAATCGACGAAAGCGAATACAAAGAATCCAAATGGGGCGAGCCCTTGTCGCAATGGGATCGCAATAAAGATGCCAAGCTCACTCGCGAAGAGGTAGCGGCCCGCTACGCGCGTCGCCGTGAGTTGCGCGATGCCAAAGGCCAGGGCCAAGAAGGTGACAAACGGGGCGGAAACGACGCCAATCGCGGTGGACAAAACAACCAAGCCGAAGAAAAGAAGGGAAGCACCCGACCCTTTGAAAAGCAAGCCAGCTACAGGATCACCGATAGTACCGGCGCCGCACCCCGGCCGGCAGGTGTGCCCGAGTGGTTTATTCGCGACGATACGAACGGTGATAACCAGGTTTCGATGAACGAGTTCGCTCGCAAGTGGGATGCGGGCACGCTCGAGGACTTTTACAAGTTCGACACCAACCAAGATGGTTACATCACTGCCAAGGAGTGCCTGGCTGGCGTAAAGAAAGGCTACCTCAAGGGCTCGAGCAGTTCCGGGGCCTCGAGTTCCAGCAGTTCAACCGCCTCGGCGAGCGCAGGTGGAGATGCGAGTGGTTCCGCTTCAAACGGCACCGGATCGCCGATGGCCGCTGCTCCCTCGTCCCCGGCCGCTTCATCGGGAGCTAGCTCGGATCCGAATTTTGCGTTTGCGAAACGTCGCATCGACAAGGCTGATAAAGACAAGAACGGCTTCCTGACGCCGGACGAATGGTCGGAAAGCACTAAGTTTGCAGACGTGGATAAGAACGGCAACGGTCAAATCGACATCGACGAATACGTGCAATATCGAAAATCCAGATAGCGAAATTCGCTCGGCAATCCAGATCGCGAAATTCGCTCGGCAATCCAGATCGCGAAGTTCGCTCGGCAATCCAGATCGCGAAATTCGCTCGGCGCGGTGGTCGTTCCGAGCCACAGAGGAATCGATGTTTTCTCGACAAAAAACCCAATGCGTTCGCTTCGCATTGGGTTTTTGTATTTAAAGTGTGAGCAGGAAAAACCAGAACCTGGTTGCCCCGCAACCGTTGCCCGTCGGTGATGTCCGCCGTGAAGCGTGCGATGAAGCCAAAGATGCAGCCAAAACGGATACCTTGCAAACATTCAAATATGCCTATGAATCGAAATCAATCCAGCATCATGAACCTAATCACCCGTAGTTCTTGGCTACTCGCCGCGTCTGCATTTGCACTGTCTTTGATGGCTTGTGATCCTTTCGCTAAGGTCGCTTCGGCGATTGACGATGTGCAAGGAATCTGGGTCGGATGGTTGGAAACCCCGAAGCAGCATCTGCGTCTCCTGGTGCGAATCGATTCGGTCAGCAGCGAAAAGGTGAACGGCAACTCGATTCTCCAGGGATCGATTACGAGTCCAGACCAGTCGTCGGACATTTTGCCATTGCGAGATGCAATGCTTAGCGATGCGGGAGTGATTTCGTTTTCCGTAGCGCCACCCTCAAACCCAAACGCTGGGTACTCCTTTGTGGGAAAGCAAGTTGGCGACGCGGTCGAAGGAGAACTAAAGCAAGGTGATGTGACGCTGCTGTTGCGATTGAACAAAGCGGCAAGCATTCCCGAGGAAGGCAAGGAGCGACTGGCAGCAAATTCGGCGTGGGTTGGGAATTTGGACCTGGGAGGGCGGAAACTCCCCCTGCGGTTCCGCGTTTATTCGAAACCACCCTATGGTTCGGAAGAGAGGCCTCGTGTGGTGTTTGATTCATTGACGGAGAAAGCCAATGGATTCGAAGTTACCATGTCCGCAGGCAAAGACTCGACCGTCGAGTTTTCCATCCCAGCCATACCAGGCAAAGCGAAGTACATCGCCAAGTTGGATGAAGGCAAGACCGGCTTGATCGGGAAATTCCAACAAGGTTTCTTGCCACTGCCTTTGGAAATGCATCGGGTCGAGGAGTTGGAAACCGAACCCATCGATAGCGACGCTTTGGTCCAGCTTGTGGAAAAGACGCCGCATGGAGCGCCACCTGTGGTCGAAGTCCCGTGGGAAAACGACAACGATTCCGAGGCGGGGAGCGACACGCAAAAAGAATCTCAACAACAAATCGTACAACTCCCAGACGGTCTTCGAGAGGAATCCTTCGTGATCGATCGGGTGGATCTCCGTAAGCCCAAGTACGATGGGAAGAAGCTCGTGGATCGCGACTACCAACTATCGGGCACTATAACGTGGCCCGCAGGAGCAACCGCGGAATCTAAACTCCCTGCGGTTGTGATGATCACAGGCAGCGGACCTCAGGACCGGGACGAGACCATCGGACCGCATAAACCGTTCCGAGACATTGCACACTTCCTTGCCCGAAATGGAATGACCGTGTTGCGTTATGATGATCGTGGCGTCGGGCAAAGCACGGGAGATTTCGTTCGATCCACCACGGCCGATTTCGCGGACGATGCCGTCAGCGTATGGCAACATGCACGGACAATCGAAGGTATCGACAAGAGCCGCGTTGGATTGCTCGGGCACAGCGAAGGTGGAATCATCGCACCGATGGTTGCCGCTTGGCAGCGCGAAGTTGCATTTTTGGTATTGCTCGCTCCCCCGTCATTGCCCGGTTCGGAAATCCTGAAATCGCAAATCGACCGCATTTCCGAAATCGAGGGAGTGGATGCCGAAAGCCGAGCGGGTGCGAGACTCCTTCAAGCCGACTTGCAGCGGATCGCGATGGCGTTTGCACCCGATGATGAACGAGCGTTGGGAGAAGTTCGCAAAGCGATTTCGCAGCGTTGGGATTCTTTGAAAAATCTATCAGCGGGAACTGCTGGATCGGCAACTGGTCCCGAGGCGGAAGCGATCAAAAAGCGAGTCATCGAACAAGTCACCCTTCAATTCGAGCAACTCCGCAGCCCGTGGATGAGGTACTTTTTGGCGTACGACCCGTCGTCGAATTGGGTGCTGCACAACAGCCCCACGCTAGCGATTTGGGGGGAACTCGACACCCAAGTCCTTCCAGGCCCAAACATGGAGCGACTGGAATCAATCATCGAGCGAAACGTCAACTTGAATGCAGAGTTGGCAATTTTGCCCCATTTGAACCATTTGCTCCAAACCGCTAAAACTGGTCTCCCAAGTGAGTACGAAGGCATCCGGGAATCCATCTCAACGACGGCTTTGGACTGCATCCTCAAGTGGCTTAATTCCGCCGAAATACTCCCTTAACAACAGTTCGAACCGCAGTGATTGTCGAGAAAGATTGTCGAGGTTGAGTCCATGAAGACTCGATGGATGGATCACGATGCCCCGAGCAACAATGACATTCGGGACGAGATCTTGAGGTTGCTGATGACCCTGAAGAAGGGGGAAAGCATTTGCCCTTCGGATGCGGCACGCGCGTTCGGATCGAAATGGCGTCAGCATATGACCTTGGTACGCGAGGTTGCCGCGGACATGGTCCGCGATGGGATGATCGAGGTGGTCCAACGCGATGAGGTTGTCGATATCGATGAACGAGACATCGAATCGATCAAAGGTCCCATCCGATTGCGATTGATACCAAAAAGCATAGTCAACGGCATTGACGATTCGGATGACGACGCGTGAGTTGACTTGGTCGACGCACCCACCAATAGCCAGAGATCCAATGCACTCGTCCAGCTTAGTTCCTCCGTTGGACGATTACGTTCCTCCGCGAGACTCTTCCTTAGCAGAGCGGATTACTCCATCATCGATTGTCGAGTCCTCGCGTAGGCGATCGGACCGAAAATCAGCAGTGGTGCCCAAGCGGCGATCGCGGGAGTGATCAATGTCCCGCTGGTTCCTAGGGAGCCGAGGGCCATGGAGACCGCGAAGAATAAGCCGAAGGTTGCTACGCACGCTACGATCAACTGAACCACGTTTCGGTTGCGCGTCGAAAGGATCAACGGCAGTCCGAGTAGCAGTTGCGTGAAGTCAAGAAGCGGTTGTAGGAATCGTGAGTGGACCATCAGTTTGAGGTCCTCGCCGTAATAATCGGATTGGTTCTTGAGCCGCCAAATCAAATCTGGTGTCGATGCGAACTGCCTTGCGGTTCCACCTCTCAGCATGTCGTACTCGACCTTGCTAGCTACAAAGCATTGGTCTGCCGTGAGCCATGGAGTATCCGTGGGGAGCAGAAGGTAGTCGGTTCCATCCTGACGCACGGATGGTTTACCCGCAATCGCGGTATTGGTACCGACCCCATCGACACGGAAGCCTTGGCCGTGTTTGTCATCAGCAGGCAAAAACGTCGCATTCGAACCGCTGAGTTGCGAGGTGGCCGCGGAAGCTGGACCATAGAACTTGAAGATCGGATTTTGGATCGATTGCGTGTTGGTGATCAGGTTTCTGCCCGCGATCAAAATCCCCATGTCGACGTCCTCGGTCGGTCTCATCGGAACCAGCCGCTCGGTCCCTTGGAGGTCCTGTGGATTCTTGCTCAGCATCGCAGACCACTTGGGGATCAAAAGCTCCCTCGAGCATGCGGCTCCTAAGATGGCGATGGCCGACATGACAATGACAGGACGCACGATTCTACTTTTGCTGATTCCTGCGGCGAGCAAGGCGGTCAGCTCGTTCGTGCGGTAGAGCCATGCGATGACGAACATGGTCGATAGCAACGTCAGTAGTCCACAAGTACGGTCGTAGATGCTCAGCAGGTACGGGCTGTAGTATTCCGCGAGAGCGAGAAAGAAATTACCCCGGTTTCGGCCGTACTGAATAAACTCGTCCAGATTGGTAAAAACCTGCGCAATGATCAGCAGTCCTGAAAGCGTGATGAAGCAGATCAGGAAGACGCGAATGTAGAGGAATAGCAGGTAGCGATCGATGCGGGTCATGGAGGATTGCTACCAAAACTGCTGGAGCCAACGCAAGCCCCAGAGAAAGGTTGCTATCGAATTGTCAGCCGCGTAAACCGCTGGATGATGCTTGGGGGATGGGATTTCAGGCACCAAGTCTAAATCACTCGGCGGGAACCGGCAGTGGCGGCCTTATTCTTTGATAGCTTTAACGAGGAAGTTTGGATTGGCGGTTTCCAAGCGATGTTTTTCGAGCTGGTAGGTACCTCGAGAGATTTGGATCATCCAAAGTTTGGGCTCGACGTTCCATTGCGAGATCATCATCTGCTGCAATTCGACGACGTATTCCATGCTCATCATATTGGCGACGAGGCATCCATTCTTTTGCAAGCGTTCCCAGGACGATGCGGCTAGGTCGGTAACGGAACGCCCTGTACCACCTATGAAAATCGCATCGGGGTCGGGGAGCGTGGCCCACGCGATGGGTGCTTCCCCAAGAACAGGGACGAGATTATCGACTGCGAAAAGTTTTGCATTTTCGGTCATGAGCCCGAAGTCTTCCGCATCCATTTCGATGGCATAGACTTTTCCAGTGCGTGCGATTTGGGCTGCTTCGATCGCAACCGATCCGCTTCCTGCACCGATATCCCAAACGATCGAGGTGGGTTTCAAGTTCATTTCGCTGAGAGCCACGGTGCGGATTTCACTCGGGGTTAACAGACCTCGTTTGGGTTTGCTTTGTCGAAATAACTCATCTGGGTTACCGAACAATCGACGCGAATGGGTGGCGAGTTGCTGGTCGGGCGTACCCGGGTGTCGGACCAAGACCATCACATTGAGTGGTGAGAACCGTTGGTTGACGATATCCGGAATGGCGGACCGCGTGACGCGCTCGTCGGGCGAGCCGAGGTTTTCGCAGACGTAAGCGGTAAAGTAAGTCACCCCTTTCGCGAGAAGTGCTTCGGCTAGTTTTTGCGGTGGGATATCCTCGGAGGTGAAGACCCCGACCTTTTCGGCGGTACGGATTCTCTCGACAACGCGATCGATCGGTTGGGTCGCGAGATTGGTTAGATAAGCTTCATCCCAACTTTCCTTGACCCGTGCAAAGGCGAGTTGCATGCTGCTGACGTGGGGAAGGACATCGAATCGGTCTTTACCGAGTCGATCGCAGAGGAATCGAGCGGTTCCGTAAAAAAGAGGGTCGCCACTTGCGAGAACAACGGTCCCTGGCCCAGATTGATCGATGGTGTTTGCAAGTCGATCGAGATCGGAACCGATGGTTTCTTGAGGGCCGCGGTATTCGGGAAACCTGGCTAAGAGGGACGCGGGGCCGACAAGGAGTTTCGCGTTTCGAATGATCTCGTTGGCGTGTTGGGTCAAGCCGGGCGCACCATCATCTCCGATACCGACGATGGTGATCTTGCTATTTTGCATTTGAGGAGTCCGCGCGCAGAGCGTCAGCAACAGAGGTGTAGCATTAGATGAAGTCGAAGATACTCAGTTTAGAGTTATTTGCGAGCAGCTTCAAACCCGCTTCGTAGGCAACTTGTCTGGCGTTGAGTTCGGTGATGACCGAGGCCATATCGGCATCGAGGTTCTCCGATTCAGCTGCTTTGAGTTCGTTCTGTCGATCTTCGTGGTTGCGCTCAAGGTCATCGATTTGCTGGAGGGAAATACCGAGCGATCCTCGACTACCTGAGAGTCGATCGAGATCCTCGTCGAGGAGCCCGGAGGCTCGTGCGATTTGTCCTGCATCACTTTTGGTGAGGGCTTCACGCAGTCTCAGCAGCGAATTAAATACCCCCCGTACTTCTTGAGGATTAGGATCCGTACCGACGATTTGCGAACCGTTCAGCGACAGGACTCCATCCTTGCGATCCAAACCAGGAGGAATCAATCCGAGATCCCATGCGGCTTGACTCCCTCGCAACGCGTAAATGGAAATAGGAACAGGAGTCGCGGTACCATCAGGAGCAGGAGGGCTGGATAGGGTCAATCCATTCCCAACGCTGTTGAGCGACATTGTGATTTTCAGAGTGGCTGTTTGGTTTTGGACGTTGGAGTTGACTTTGTCGATGACATCCTGAATCGTCGACGATCCGGTCAGGTCGACGGAGAATGTTGTTCCATCGGAGCGTGTAAGAACAATTTCTGCACCGTCCCCGATGCTGACACCGCGACCGTGGTTGAGTTGGTCCAGTCGTGTCTGCGCTGTTAGGGTTCGTATTCCTAAACGCTCAGCGAGTTGTCCTCCATTCTCTCCGATCGAGAAGTCGGAACCGCTTTCGGTGGATCGCAAGCGAATACTCTGTCCATCCGGGGTGATATCCGCTCGAATCGATGCGCCCGACCTATGGATTGCATTGAATACATCCTCGAGCGTCTCTGCGGTACCGATCGTGATCGTGTACGTTCGGTTTCCTTGAGTGATTCGAAAACCTTCCGTAGCGTTGAATCCTGCGCCATCGACCAACTGGGACAGTTTCGTCGTCAAACGCAAAATCGGATTGAGTTTTCCACCATCGATGGGCAAGGTGGGGGCTGGAACGTTGGTGGCGATACCGAGTTCCGTGGCCGTTTGGCCGGTACCCACATCGGAGATTCGCAATACACCCGGCAGTCCATCGGCATAATCGACCCGCAGCGTGCCATTGGTCTGCAGTGAGAGTGTGATATCCCTACCGCTCAATTTTACCTTACCATTGACCTTGTCGAGAATATCCTTGATCGATGCCGCGTTTGCCGTATCGATGGTGACGGTCTCAACGCCATCGGTGAATCCTATTGCACCCGGTGACACGCCATTCCCGAGATTCAGATCCGCCAGCCTCGTTGAGGCCACCGCGGCCGGGGATAGATTTGCGGTGGAGACAACACTGGTGCTCATTAGTCCGAGTGCTTTTTGACCTGTGACGTTATGAGCCATGTACTGCCCATCATCGGCGATACTCAGCAGGCTATTGTCATTACCCTGGAACTGCACTAGATCACGATTGAGGGCAACGGTGCTTGTAGAAACACTGCCACCACTGAATAAGTATCTGTCCTGGTACTTTGTGTTTGCCGTCGATAGCAATCGATTGATCGACGAGTTGATTTCGGTGAGCATCCCTTGACGCTCCTCTTCCGAGATCACGTTGCTGCTCGCGGCAACGCTGAGCCCTCGCATGTCAGTGATCACATTTTGGATATTTGCGAGGTTGGCCTCCGTTGCATTGAGAAACTGCGTTGAGGATTGGAGGTTGACCAACGCTTGATCACGGAACTCTTGCTCTCGCTGCAATCCGATAACCCGTATCGCTGCGGTTGGGTCATCGCTTGGCGCGAGGATCCGTCGACCCGTGGCTAACTCATCTTGCAATCGCGAGATGCCGATCTTGCCTGCTTGCACTTGATAGAGGGTACGATACCGCGACTGGGCATCGCTCGTACGACCTGCAACAACGGGATAGAAGGAATTGAGCATAAATCACGCTTGCAAAAATGTCGGCTACACGAGTTCCACAAGGGTTTGAAGCATTTCCGTAGCGGCAGCGATTACACGACTGGTGGCTTGAAAGGCCCGTTGGAACAGCATCATCTTGATCGCCTCCTCATCGAGATTTACCCCCGAAATACCCAAGTGCTGGGCTTCGAGCGACTGCTTGAAATTCCTCAACCCATCGGCAATCCCTTTCTGCTCGTTGATGGAACGAGTCGTGTCAGCAATCATCCCGTCATAGACGCCGTTCAAGCTCAAACCACCGAGCAAGTCGTTGGCTTTCGTAAAGGCCTCCGCAATGCGGATGGCATTGTCACCGCCGTTGCCGATCCCCTTCAGGCTCACTGCAACTTGGGATGGATTCTGAACGAGGGTGGGGCGTACTTCGATATCCGACGAATTATTCCCACGGAAGAAGGTATTGATCCCAATAGCGGCCAACACACCGCTAGTGTCGTTCGAAAAGCTAAACTTGATAGCTTCCGAATCGCTTTTAATTTGGATATGACCGTCGTTAGTGATGGACGCAGCTAACCCATCAATCGCATCGATGGAATCCACCAATTGCTTTGGGGTTGTGTCGTCGGCGAGGCCAAGCTGCCGGACTGGGATATCATAAGTCTTTGCGGCGTTGGTTCGAGCATCGGTTACGGTGATCGTAAACGCTCCGTTGTCGATACTGAAGTCGGGATTGGATTGTTCCAGTGGCAGATACGTTGGACCGACGGCAGCCTCGGACACAACATCGCGAAAGCCAACGGTGCCTTGGCCTTGTGAGTGCAGTCGATTAACAACATTAATTAAGTCCTTGGCCATTTTATCCAGGTTGTACTTCATACCGCCTGGTTTCCAAGGAGCGGCGGTGTCGTAAAGCCCTTTGAGTCGGCCAGCGCTGATATCGAGTGCGGTTTCCGTGTCCGTGAACTGGACTTCGGTATGGTTTTCATTAAATGGAGAAGTGACGACCTTCACATCTCGGCGATTCGCTCCGGAAAGCAAAAAATCCCCACCGATAAAGACCGACACGGACCCGTTGGTTTGCTCCGAAACGTTGATATTGACGATGGTTGCAAGTTCGTCGAGGGCCTTTAACCGCTCATCACGAAGACCGACAGCGTCCGATTTTAATGTTCTGCCACCTTCAAGTTCCATGATCCGAACGTTGAGCTTCGCGATGCTGTTCGATAATCGATTGATATCGTCGGATGCAGAGTAGATGCCTTGCCTGTTTTTCTCAGAAGCGCTGAGGACGCTTTCGGAGAGACCTCGCAACTGGTTGGAGAGCTCTTGGCCGCGTTGCAGTGCCATCGCACGCATCGCCTCATTTCCGGGCTGATTGGAAATCTCCTGAAATGCGTTGGAAAAGCGATTGAGCATGGAGGAGAAGTCGCGGGTCGACAACTCGTTGAGCAAACTTTCGGTTTGCTGATTGCTCGACTCCAGTTGCTCTTGATAGGAGACTTCGCTCGTCGCACTGCGCAACCGATCCAGGACCAGGTTGTCCACCTTCTGTTGGACACCAATTGCCAGTACCCCCTGGCCGATGATCACATCCCCCGAACGGTACCCTTGCGCAGCAGTCTGTATCAACTCCTGTCGGATGTAGCCGGGGGTGTTAGCGTTGGCAATGTTGTTGCCAACAACCTGCAATCCGATTTGATTGACGCGGAGTGCGTTGGATGAGCTTTGGACTGCACCGAATAGTGACACGTTTCGTCATCTCCGCGTAGGGGAAAGGTCAGGCCGCTTCGTTCACCATGAATCCTCCCTCATGGGAGCTCGATTCCGTTGGCGAATACGTGGCGTTGGCCGAGCGACCGGTCGCCAGTATCCGTATCATTTCAGATACAAACTCTCGCGACTGGAAAGCGCTGACCCACAAGCTCATGCTGAGCTGCTGGATTCGGTTCAGTTGATTTTCAAGCGATTGGATCCGATGCGTCCAAAGGGCTGGCCATTGGCTGTCGAGTTGCCGAGACAGCTCTCTGAAATTAGCCGCGTTGTAGCCCAGCTCACGGGCCTGCTCAAGCAATCGCTGGCGGGTCTCTTTATCCCTTGCGATCTCCCGTTGAACTTCTTCTCCGGTCACGCAAAGAAGGAGAATGCTTTGTTGATCCCCTCGCAAGTATGACGCTCGCAGTTCGCACAAGAGCTTTTCCCAACGGTCCAAGGTTGACGCGAACTGATCCAACCAGTTTCCGATGTCGTGAACGATCACAGGAACCATATCGAGATCTTTTGTAGGAGTAGTGCGAATGAGACCATACCCGGCGTTTGTGATCTGTCAGCAAACGGAGAGGACCGCGGCATAGAGCCGCGGTGCACTCCATAGTTTGCTGAGATCGAATTCTTTAGCAAGCTCGTTAGAACGAGAAGCTCACACCAAGGTCCAACCCGTGCAGGAAGTAGGATTCCAGGTTGAAGTTGGGAAGTGGTGTTGTCGTTGTCTGGGTTGGGATCCCGAGAGCATCGATGTTCTGATCGATCTGGCTGGTCGCCATCGCAACTTGAGGGAGAACGATCAACGAGTATCCGACACCTAGCTGTGCACGGCCAAGTTGGTAACGCATCCGAGCATTCATTTCAGGGATGAATGTAAAGCTGTTGCGTGTGATCGTCCCGATATTGCTGTTCTGAGCGAACAAACCGCGGTTCTGGTTGTCGGGAACTGCTGGGGGTGGAGGCACTTGGCTGTACGTACCCGAGATGATGCTCGTCGACTCCATATCTCCCATAGCGATCTTGCCCAACAGGCTGAACCCAACTCGACCTCGACGCATATCGTTCATCAATCCGATATGTCCACCGTGGAAAGTATTTTTCGTGGAGAACTGGTCGGTGATCGAGGTTACGGTCCCCACTGGAGGCGGAGCATCTGTCCATCCATCGAGAACCGACGAGCTCAAGCGATACCCTGAGTCGAGTCGAAGGAATGTGTATCCCCCGATTAGGTCGGTTCGATTGTTGCGATCGCCGATCAAGAGAGCTCGTCCGTAGAGTTCACCGGAGAAAGCGTCAAGTTCATTCGCTACGGTGATCGTTCCGGTATTGGCCCCGAACACGCCTCGGTCGAGGTTCACGATGTATGCGTCTGGTTGGTTCAGGCTGGTATTGAAGAACCCTATTCCGGTGGAGTTACCGCCGTTGGTGAATGTTTGGGTCGTGCCATTGCTGAGCATCCCCCAAGCCCGGCCACCGAACCCATAGTTCTCGCAGTCATCTAGCCAGAAACCAAGGTTGGCTCGGAGTCCCACCAAAAGCTCATTTCCGACCGGCTCATTCAATCCACCCCCGATGGCATTCGTCGGTAGAACCGTCGGCGAATTGCCTCCAAGAATCGTTGGGGCATTCGTTTGACTTCGTCCCCACCAAAGGAGCGTATCGAAGTCCGCCCAGCCCAAGCCACCACGCGATGTCGAGGCCGTTGTGAACGAGGTATTGCAATCCGAGTTGGACATCGACGAGCCCAAGGTACTCGCCGAGTAGGATTCACCGTTCATCGTGGCTACTGGCAAGTCGCTACCTGAACCAACGATACCGTATCCCGCTCCTGAGTCAGCAGCCACATCCGAAGGGCTCGCGAACTGGCCCGCGGATGATTGATCCGTAAGCCGGCCAGCAGAACCGTTATCAGACACGGACGGTACAGCGACGTTTGCAATATCGTCTTGCGCCCCGCTGTCACCGATCCGGCCCACGTTGGAACGCGCCGCGAATCTGGAATCGTCTTGACCCATTGCGGACGTACCTGCTCCACAAAGAGAGGCCACAATGAGGGTGAGGGTTTTTCGATTCATTCTCATAGTACATTCTCGCTAAGCGTTGGCTTGCTTACCTTTCGCATATTAGGATCGGTTGATACACGCCTAAGCTAAGAAAAAAAAGGAACATAAGGATTATTCTTCCTATCTTTCCCAAACTGTCTTTTGGGACTCTGGGAGGTTGGCTTGTACGCTTGCCCAAAGAGGAACTGGCCTGCTCGAGAAAGTCAGGACGAAAATCGTTTTGTTGCGTAGAATCAAGCGAACTATAGAGTTCTGTTGGGGTAACCCGCTGGGCATTGTGGTAACCTTCGCTTCCAAAACGACTCGATGAGCTGATCGTCGGCCCGACGATCCAAATCCGTTCGAGCTGACAACGCTGGTTAGTTTTCCGAAAAAAGACTTTGCAGGCAAATCCATGGCTCCAACCTCAGACACAACGACGAATGTGAACACGGGGCCTACGAAACCGACCCTTCAGCTTCCCTACCGCCCTTTCGTTGCCGCTGGTTGGAAGATTCCCGGCGTGGGCCGCTACAAGATCAATGAATGGATGGAAAAAGCTCGGGCGGTGAACATGCTCGAAGAGGGCCGGCGTCAGTTGACCGATCCGCAGTTGCGCAAAGAGGCACTGTCGCTGGTATACCGAGCGAAAAGTGGTGAGCCTCTCGGGGCGTTGCTTCCCGAAACCTACTCGCTGATTCGCGAGGCTGGACGCAGGCGACTTAATATGCGCCATTACGACGTTCAAATCTTCGGGGGCGTCTGTTTGTTCGATGGTTGCATCGCCGAGATGCAAACTGGGGAAGGCAAAACGCTGACAGCGACCTTGCCGCTGATCCTGCACTCGTTGCAGGGCAAAGGGGCTCACCTCGCCACAGTCAATGACTATCTAGCCCAACGCGATGCCCAATGGATGAAACCCTTGTACGATGCGCTGGGATTAAAAGTCGGTATCGTCCTTACCGACCACAATCAGGATGAACGCCGCAAGGCTTACGGCGCGGATGTCACCTACGGAACGGCGAAAGAATTCGGATTCGACTTTCTTCGAGATCGCCTTTTGATGCGGGCCCAAGGTCGAGCCGTCGACGACTTCCTCGGCGCCGGTTCCCATCAACGCTGGAACTCGACTGGTGAGCAACCCGTCCAACGCGGGATGCATTTCGCCCTTGTCGATGAGGCCGACAGTATTCTTATCGACGAAGCGAGAACGCCTCTCATTATCGGTTCCTTGGGAGACGAGGCTCGTGAAGCAGTCATCGCGACCTTTCGATGGGCCGCTGAACATGCCTCGGAGTTTGTTTACAAAGAAGACTTCACCATCGAAGAAGATTCCCGCAAGATCGAATTAACCGCCCGCGGGCGGCAGCGGGTTCGAGCCCTTCCTCGCCCAGAGAATATCCGATTGGTAGCTCTCGTTGATCTCTATGAATACATCGAAAGATCCGTCAAGGTGCTCCGGGACTTCCATCTCGATCGCCAGTATGTGATCATCGACGGCGAAGTTGTCATCGTGGACGAATTCACCGGACGCCTTGCCGAAGGTCGAAAATGGAGGGATGGGATCCACCAAGCGGTCGAGGCTCAAGCAGGCGTTGAAGTCAGCGTGCCAACCGGCCAAGCGGCTCGTATCACCGTCCAGGACCTATTCCTTCGTTATAAAGCACTAGCCGGGATGACTGGTACCGCCGCAACGAGCGCCGGGGAACTGCGGCGCATCTACAAAACACCCGTCATCCAAGTCCCCACCAACCGTCCTCCGCAGCGCAAACGCCTCCCCGATGTCGTGTGCGCCGACATGATGGATAAATTCGAGCGAGTCGTCGAGGAGGTCCAACAAGTCCACTCGTTAGGGCGACCGGTTTTGATCGGGACCAGATCCATCGACAAATCCAACATTCTCGCTCAAATGCTTCGGGACCAAGGATTAGCGGTTCAAGTGCTCAACGCCAACGAAATCGAACGCGAAGCGGAAATCGTAAGTTTGGCCGGACAACAAGGCCAAATCACCGTGGCGACCAACATGGCGGGACGAGGTACCGACGTGAAACTCGAGGATAGTATCCGAGCTTTGGGAGGGATGATGGTCATCTGCACCGAACTTCACGACGCGGCTCGAATCGACCGCCAGTTGATCGGTCGTTGCGGCCGCCAAGGAGACCCGGGGACCTACCGCCAATACTTGGCCCTCGACGACGATATTCTGCGGAATGGTTTTGGGCTTAAAGCTGCTGACCGCTATCAAGAACTCGGAAAAACCAAGCAATTCAGCAACTCGTACTCCCGGTTGTTCCGCAGAGCCCAGCGCAAAGTGGAGCGGAAGCACTTTCGGGATCGGATGGCTCTGCTGTACCACGAAAAAGAACGGACCAAAATCCAGAGGGAGATGGGGCAAGACCCCTACCTGGACACAGCCGAATAGTCGCCTCCATAATTCTTGTGGCCAAAACCTGATCCCCGCGCGCCCTTCCGAGTACACTGGGGGCGTCCATCAACTACCGCGTGACCTCGCGGCATGAGCGTGTAAGAATCGCCCATCATGAGATGGTACGTAGTGCCGGTTTGTGTGCAGAGAACGGGTTCTACGCAGGTCTCCTGCTTGACATCACTTAACATTGTTTTCCTGACGACGTTGGAATGACCACCATCGAAACCGAACTATCCTTGAGCCACATCGGCTTGATGCAGCCATCGCTGCGAAAGGGATCCTATGGCTTTTTGGTTTGTCCAAATCCTATCGTCGATACGTTTGTTGCTGGACCGGAGAACCAAGGTGCCTTTGAGTGCGTGAACCCGGATTCGATCGCCCAATTGACGCTGCGGTCACCGGTCTTGTTCACAGGCCCTAGCGGCACTGGAAAAACTTCCTTGGCCGCTACCGTGGCATCCCTGTGGATGAACGAAGGGTCCAATCGACGCATCACCATGACCAGCGGCGCCGAGTTTAGCCGCTCCTTGACACGCGCAATCAAAGCCGATGATATGGAACGCTTTCGCCAAGTCCATCGCGATTGCGATTGCTTGCTACTCGACAACCTTCATGAGCTTGTTGGGAAACCGGTCGCTCAAGAGGAATTGGTTCATACACTTGACCATCTCGTTTCAGACGGAAAGCTAGTGTTGCTTACGTCGAGCGAATTGGCACCGCTAGTGCAAGGTCTCTCGACAGCCGTGGTCAGCCGCATCGGCAGTGGGCACAGCATTTCCTTGAAGCCTCCTAGTGGGTCCGCGAGGCGAGCGATCCTGCATCTCTTGGCGTCCCAATCCAACCAAAAGATAGCTCCAGACGTTCTCGAACGCTTTGCGGCTGAGGTCCCCGACGAAACAACCGCATTGCAGCTTCGAGGGCTCTTGATCCGCTGGGCACACCAGGTGAGGAACGACGTCGAAAAAAACCACCGGCCGACACGAATGATTTCGAAAATCCTCGATTCCCAAACCGCCTCGCCAGCATCGTGCGAAGAGATTGCCAAGTCGGTGGCGCGAGAGATGAATGTCAACATGGAAACCTTGATCGGCCCGTTGCGAAAGTCAAGTGTCGTGCGGGCGCGCGGCTTAGCCATGCTGCTCATGCGACAGCTGACCCAGGAATCGTATGAGACGATCGGTGGGTTTTTCTCGGGCAGAGACCACACCACCGTCATGCATGCCTGCAGGAAGACCGAAGGTGATCTCGGTACCGACACGGAGCTAAGCCGGATCCACGACCGAATTCGCGCCCGCTTTCTTCGAAACGGTTAGCCCTCAGCTGGGAAGATGCGTGCTTCACGCATTTGCGCCACCAACCCCTTACTGAAGCTTGAGGTGGCGCAATTTTCCTCGTTGTTGATTATCATCATAGAGTCTTACCGGGCTGCCCCGCGACCTTCGCTAACCGCGACATCACGATTCATGGCCCCGATGCACCTTCCTTCCTATCCCACCCAGCCGTCACCAAGGTGACCCGAATATCTATGAAGTCATCCGTCCTGCGATCCCGCACTTTGTCTTCGAACTGTATTGGACTTTCAGCCACCCGCAGTCCATCCGATCGTGCTCACTCTCGCAGTTGCAGACTCAAGCAATTCCGGGCGATGTTCGTTCGGGCTGCAGGTAGGGTATGCAGTGCAGCGACATTGGTCCTAGGTGTCGCCGGCTCTGCGGTCATGGTGGGGCATGGCTATGCGACCGCTGATGAAGGCTTTGATCCAGCGCGGCTCGAAAAGACAACGGTGGTTTCCGGGCTCACCCAACCGATGGAGATGGCTATCGCTCCTGACGGAACGATTTATCTGATCGAACTCGCAGGACAAATCAAAGCCATCGATCCCGCAACCAATATCGTCAAGCCGGTCGGTCAAATCTTGGTCACCACGGCCCAAGAAAATGGGTTGATCGGTATTGCGCTCGACCCTCAATTCGCAAAGAACCGCTGGATGTACCTTCAGTACTCTCCGCCCGAGTACTCGGGCCAGCACATCAGTCGTTTCCATGTTCGCGAGGATGGAACGATCGATATGGAATCCGAGGTCCTATTGCTGAAGTACGAAGAGCAGCGTCAGGAATGCTGCCACCATGCCGGTTCCATGGAGTTCGGGCCGGATGGTTGCCTCTACATCGGCACCGGGGACAACACCAATCCGTTCGGGGATTCCCAAGGCTTTGCACCGATCGATGAGCGAGATGCGCGTGGGGCCTTCAATGCATTGCGAACGTCTGCCAATACCAAGAGTTACAATGGAAAAGTTTTGCGTATCAAACCGCTACCTGAGGGAGGGTATGCGATCCCTGAGGGGAATCTGTTCCCTCGAGACGGATCGATCGGACACCCTGAAATTTATGTGATGGGATGCCGTAACCCCTGGCGACTCAATGTCGACCAACGCACCGGTTTTCTCTATTGGGGAGATGTTGGTCCCGATGCTGGCGGCGATGGACAACGTGGCCCTCGCGGTTATGACGAAGTGAACCAAGCCAAAAAAGCGGGTAACTTTGGCTGGCCTCTGTTCATCGGAAACAATCGTCCGTACTTGCAAGTCGACTTTGCAAACGGTTCGATCGGCGATGCCTTCGATCCAGGCAAGCCCCGCAATTTCTCACGATTCAATACAGGCTCGGAATCGCTTCCTCCGGCACAGCCAGCTTGGGTCTATTACCCAGCTGGTGAGACCAAAGAGTTCCCCGTGGTAGGTTCCGGTGGCAGGACCGCGTGCGCGGGCCCCGCTTATTACTTCGATCCAAATCTGAAATCGGAAACGAAATTACCATCCGCATTTGATCGGACGGTTTTCATTTACGAATGGTCGCGAAATTGGATCATTGCTGTCCATATCCATGAAGATTCCAGCATCGCATCGATGGAGCGTTTCATGCCTAACGAAGCGTTCATCCGACCGATCGATCTGCAGTTCGATGCCAATGGATCCCTCTATATCATCGAGTATGGTGAAACTTGGGGAGTGAATCCTGATGCGAAATTGGTCCGCGTCGATTACCGAAGTGGCAACCGAGTGCCTCGAGCCAAAATTGCTGCCAGCGGTGTCTCCGGCCGCGAACCACTTACCTTGACCTTTTCCGCAGCGGAATCCAGCGATAAAGATGGTGACTCGCTTTCATACGTGTGGAAAAGTGTCAACTCAGCGGACTCGAAACAGGTTCAAATCCTCGGTGATCGAAAGGAAGTGGATTGGACGTTTGAACAGCCTGGCGTTTACAACGTTCTGGTGGAGGTAACCGATCCGAACGGCGCAAAGGATACGGCGGTTGTTCCTGTAATCGTCGGGAACTCGGTTCCTCAAGTCCAATTCGTGGAACCGAAGGATGGAGATTTCTACAACCCCGGTGAAAAGGTCTCTTACCAAGTCACTGTGACCGATGTGGAGGATGGCACTAGCGATCCTGAGGTGGTCGATAAATCGGATTTGGAATTTATCGATGCTGCCGCTCCTGATCGTGTTAGCATCCAAGCCAACATGGTTGCCTCGGGGGCCTCGGCCAGCAAGGAAGACAATAGCCCTCCGGGTTTAAAACTCATGCGAGGAAGCGATTGCTTCAATTGCCATGCACTCGACCGCGCTATCGTTGGACCGTCCTTCCTCGACGTCGCTAACAAGTACCGAGATCAAGCTGGTGCCATGCAGACATCCATCGATCGGGTTCTCAAAGGCTCCACGGGAGTATGGGGGAAAGTAGCTATGCTACCCCATTCTCAGCATCCCCCCGAACAAGTCGCATTGATGGTTGGATGGGTTTATTCCGCTCAACCCGACCCGACCTCGCAAAATATGCGTGGGATGACGAACCAAATCGATTTGACCGAACGAGCCGAGAACGCTGGGGCGAGCTTGCGATTGACCGCCCGCTACCAAGACCTAGGCCGGGAACAGATTCCGTCCTTGGTTGGATCGACAACCATCGAGCTACGGCCTCGATTGCGTGAGGCGGAAACCGCGGATCAAATTCATGGAATGAAAGAGCTCGGTTCGCACAGCGCGGGCAATGGGAAATTCCTCGGAGCGATCGATCATGGCCACTACTTTGTGCTTCGCGATATCCCTCTCTCCGACGTCAGTAAATTGACCTTCCGAGTCGCTTCGGCAGGTGGTGGCGGAGATATCGTCGTCCATGCCGGTGCCATCGATGGCCCTGTAATTGCCAAAGTCCATGTGAACGTCAACGGGAACTGGGAAGATTGGTACGAGGTGTCATCACCTATATCCGACGCCCCAAAACGAAGCGATGTTTACTTCCAATGCATCAACCCAGACAAGCCCGGTGGATTGATGAACATCGATTCCATCCGGTTTGAGAAGTAGCCATACTTCCTGGGCCGCGCTAGCTGGTTCGCTTCATTTCTTTCCAAACATCGCGGATGATGTCGTCGAGCGCGCAGGTCGGTTCGTATCCAATCGCATTGCGGATACGAGTCAAGTCGGGTACCCGACGCCGGATATCTTCGAAGTCTTCGTCGTAGGCTTGTGCGTACGATTGAAACTCGATGGATGCATCAGGATTGACGATTTGGACGACCCGTTTGGCCATCTCCAAAATGGAAATCGGTTTGTCGGATCCAATGTTGTAGATCTTGCCAAAGGCTTCCGGTGTGGACATCAATCGAACCACTGCGGAGACAACGTCAGCCACATGCGCAAAACAGCGTTCTTGCTGGCCATCGTCATGCACCATCAACGGACGGCCTTGCATGGCTGCCGCGACAAAACGTGGCAACACCATCCCATAGGCACCGGACTGGCGTGGGCCAACGACATTGAAAAATCGTCCGATCACGATCTTCATCCCTAGCTCGCGGACACATGCGAGGCACAGAAATTCATCGATGGCTTTGCTCGCCCCGTAGCTCCAACGAGGCTTCGTGGTTGCACCGAAGACGAGATCGTCGTTTTCATTCCAAATTGGTTTGGGGTTCTTGCCGTACACTTCGCTGGTACTGGCGAGGAATAGTGGAACCTCCCTCCCCGATTGATGCTGCCGACGCAGTTCCTCGAGGAGCAACTGGGTGGGGTAAATGTTCCGATGGATCGTCTCGGTAGGTTGCTTGGCAATGAGAGCCACGCCGACAGCAGCTGCCAAATGATACACCGCATCCACACCGAGGCATGCCTTGCGCACGCGGTCGGCATCACCCATGTCTCCTTGGATCAAGACCAAGTTTGGGTTGGAGGCAACTCTCTCGAGATTCCGTCGCGCCCCGGTGCTGAAATCGTCGATGACCACGACCTCGTGCCCCTCGCTCAGGAACCGTTCGGTCAAATGCGAACCGATAAAACCACCACCACCCGTAACGAGAAAACGCATGCAGCACGCAAAAACAAAAAAAGAGACGCCGAAATGGGACTTGCTAGCAACCTTCCCATTCTACTCGAATCCCATTGGGTGGCACCTTGGGTTCGCAGGCAACTACCCGCCCAAATGATAAACTTTGCTACCTTTTCCAGTTATGCCGTCAAAGGGTGCTAGCTGCCTGGATTCGTTTCACGCAAACCTGGCAAACTTTCCGATTCATGATTCCTGGGGTAAATTAAAACCCTGCGGTCTGCTTCGCTCCGAGCGTTTTGCTTCGATCTGGGCGTTGAGACGCAGTTGAACGGTGATCGGTATTGCACGGTGCTGTCTCGCGGGAAAGTTATGTCACAAGCCAACAATCGCAATCTTCAACAGTACACGCTAGTCCATAGGAGCCGTCTCAATCGGCGTATCGCGGCGAAGAACAGAAGCGCTGAGCGGCAATCTAAATTGGGCAGCGATTCATGGCGATTGATTCGTCGTGGATTGTTCGCTGCGATTATGGGCTCTACATGGATCTCGACGGCCGACGCACAAGTAAACCAAAAGCAACCGCCGGCCCAGACGACTCAGCCCCCGGCTCAAACCAAGCAACCTGGGTCGCCCGCTCGCAAGATGTCGGAGCAGGAAAAGAAGGTTGAGCGCGCTCGCTCGTTGTACGCGGACGCTGCCAACGCCCAGAACAATGGCGCTTTCACGGTTGCGATCGAGCTCTGGAACAAACTGATCGCCGAACATCCCGACCAACCCCTGGTATCGAGCGCTCGATACTTCCTGGGTGTTTGCTACCAAGAGCAAGAATCCCCCGACTATCCCAAAGCGATTGCGGCATTCCGAAAAGCGCTTGAGGACAGCAACCTCAAGGAACGGGAAGAGTCGCTCAACAATTTAGGTTGGTGCCTCTATCAATCTGGAATCGCTGATGGCAAAACAGATCCCGCCACGCTGACGGATGCATCAAAGACATTTGCCGTGCTCCTCGAAAAATACCCGGATAGCAGCGTTGCCGACAAAGCGATGTTCTATGCGGGGGAATCCGAGTCTCGCCTCGGCAATCTCGAGAAAGCCATCAGCTACTACAATCAACTGGTTCAGAGCCGAGCGTTGGCTCAGTCTCCTGTTCGCCCCGATGCGATGTTTGCACTCGGGTTCTCTTATGAAGAGGCAAAGCAACCGAAACTCGCAGCGGAAACGTACGAAGCTTTTCTCGCTGCCTACCCGAAGAATCCCCAAAGCCTCGACGCTAACATTCGTTTAGCGGAACTTGCCTTGCAAGGAAATCGAGCCGAGCAAGCCGTCACGCTGTTTGCGAAAGTGATTCAGATGCCGGAGTTCAAAGGAACTCCGCTGGCGGATTATGTCTATTATCGGTACGCATTCGCCCTGGCAAAGACTGGTCAATTCGCTCAGTCGGCGCAGGCCTACCAAAAGCTGTCGGAGCTATTTCCCAAATCCCAGTACGCCATGAACGCTGCGCTCGCCACAGGCCAGACGCTGATGCGGGACAAGAAGTACGACGATGCCTTGCGATCGTTCGAACGGCTGCTCTCCGCGAAAGATGAACGAGCTGCCGAAGCATCGCACTGGATTTGCCAAATTGCGATCCTTCAGAATCGCCCCAAGGACGCCGTACCTGTCGCCAGGGAAGCATTGGATTGGGCTGCGAAATGGGACGCGAAGTCCCTATCCACTTCCGCGAAGAATATGATTGCCATGCTGAAGATGGATTTGGCGGATGGTTTGTATGCTACCACCGACGGAAAGGCGGAAGCACGCAAGCTGTACGAGCAGATCGCTGTCGAATACATGGATCTCCCCGTCTCTCCTCGAGCCACTTACAACGCCGCATTCGCCGCTCTGCAAGCGGGCGACCATGCGGAAGCACAACGGTGGAGCGAGGCTTTTGCAAAACGTTTTGCCAACGACGATTTGGCCTCGGATGTTGCGTACGTACGGGCCGAATCACTGCTGCAACTCTCTCAGCCCGAAGCAGCCGCGACGGCTTTTGAGCAATTGATCAACTCGGCAAACAACCATCCATCGGTTCCTGCTTGGGAATTGCGATTGGCGACTGCACTGTACCTCGCGGGTCAGTTTGACAAGTCCATCGAGCAAGCGGCAAAGACACTCAACAGAAACCCTGATCCCTCGACCCGAGCAGAGGCTCTGTTTGTCCAAGGAGCCTCGTTCCTGAAACTTCAAAAGCTTACGGAGTCGATCAAAGCTCTTAACGATTCGGTGGCTGCGAATGCAGCATGGGCTCAAGCCGACGAAGTTCTATTGCTGCTCGCCCAAGCGCTCGATGCCAACCAAGACAAAGAGAATGCGAAGAAGACTCTCGAGCGATTGCTCAAGGACTTCCCTAACTCGCGATTCCGCCAGCAAGCCGAGTTTCGATTGGGACAACTCTCGGCATTCGCCGGACGGTATCAAGACGCCGTTGTGTGGTTCGATAAGGTTCTCGCTCAATCGCCCGATCCTACACTGCTCGATTACGTGCGCTACGACAAAGCATTTGTTTTGATCCAAGACAACCAGTTCCCCCCAGCGATTGAATTGCTCGATACCGTGCTGTCGGTCAGTAAGAATGCAAATCTCATCCGCGAAGCAAAGATCGCCAAAGGGATTTGCTTGCGGAAAACGGACAAGCCTCAAGAAGCAGCTGCGTTGCTGAGCGACTTGCTGGGAACCCAAATTCCGGAAGAGTCCCGTTCCAAGGTGCTCTACGAACTAGGACTCTCCTATGCGATGTCCCAGCAGCCGAAAAACGCGGTGGACGCTTTCGAAAAAATTGTGCAATCATCGCCAAACTACAACCTTATTGACCGCGTCTACTTTGAACTGGCATGGGCTCACAAGGCGCTGGGCGATACTGGCAAGGCAAACGAAAACTTCCTCGCGATCACCGAGCGATTTCCAGATAGTCCTCTGGCTGCGGAGTCCTCGTTCCATGTAGGCCAAGCCGAATTCGATAATGCGAAATTCGATCGGGCTGTGAAGGCGTACACGGTCGCTGCAACCAAAACGGCCAACGCCGAACTGCAAGAAAAGTCACTGTACAAGCTGGGTTTGTCCTTGTTCCAGCAAAAGGAGTTCGCCAAGGCATCGCAGCAATTCACGAAGCAGTTGGACGTGTTCCCCAAGGGAGAATTGCAAGTCGATGCACGATTGATGGTCGCGGAATGCTCGTTCAAGCAGGAGCAATTCTCGGCCGCTTGGCCTCAGTACGAACAAGCCCGCCGTGCGCTCGAGTCGATGAGCGATTCGAGTGGGATCAATGATCAGGTCAAAGCTATGATTTACCTCCACGGCGCTCAGTCTGCTCGCGAGCTCAAGAAATGGAACGACGTCGATGCGTGGGTGGCTCGCATGCAAGCAGTCGTGCCCGCATCAAATCTCGAGCCGATCGGGAAGTATGAACAAGCGTTCGCAAAGCAGAATTTGAAGAAGAACGACGAAGCGGTGAAAATCTATGAGGAAGTCGCCGAAGACCAACGCAACGAGCTTGGCGCTCGTTCGCGATTCATGATCGGTGAGGTTTATTTCGCCGATCGCAACTTCGCGAAAGCCATCTCAGAGTTCCAGAAAGTGATGTACGGTTACGGGGGTACCCAAGCACCGGACGATATCAAAAACTGGCAAGCTCGATCGGCATTCGAGGCGGGTCGGTGCTCGGAAGTAGTGATTTCAGATCTCTCCGGCGAACGCCGCAGGAAAGCGGCAGACAACGCCAAGAAATTTTATCAGTTCATTGTAGAGAACCATCCCCAGCACATCTTGGCAAAACAAGCAGCCGAACAAATCGCAACCCTGAGCAAGTAAGCAGAAGGCACGCAAATCAGCGGACGACCTTAGCCGCGGTTTTCTAGCCGCGGTTTTCTGTCCATGCAATGCTGAGTATCACTTAAACCGAGGCTAATGCATTGCGGTGGGTGGCTGAATTTTCTCTAAAATCAACTCGCCCCGGACACTTCACTTAAGTACTATGGCACGCCTGAGTCGTGCCGTTCGGTCTTCATGTCGTAACCGCCTTATGCATTCTGAGATGATGATGAAAAAGTTGTTTTCGCAGCTATTTCGGTCTACGGGTCGTCCCCAAAGCAGGCGTTTCGGGATTGAGCGACTCGAAAGTCGCTCTTTAATGGCTGGAGATCTCTTTCACAATTTTGTAACGCCTGAAGATGCTGACGGTAGTGGTGCCATCGATCCACTCGATGCTCTCGTCGTGGTCAACCAACTCAATCAACGTTTGAATTCGACTACCGAGACGCCCAGTACCGATGGGCTGACACGGTTTGTCGATGTTGACGCTGATGATGCGCTCACACCACTCGATGCATTGGTAGTTATCAATCACATCAATTCTATCCCGTTGGATTGTATCCACGGTTTACGAGTCAGCGATGTCGATGTTGACCGACGGGTCGGAAAGATCGAGTGGGCGATCGACAACCATGTGTTGCCACCAAACATCACGATGAACGATGCCGAGGGTGTCTTGGCAACACTTCGATCGGGTGGTCGTCCTGAATTAGGTGACCGGGTGCTAGATGGACAGTTGCAATGGAAGCAAGATAGGTTTCCCGAAGTCGGTGACCCAACTAAAGACCGCACTGGTGACCCAAGGTTTGGGGGCGACATGCCTCAGGTAGACCGATGGATCGATTCACTGTCGAAGCGACTAACCGCATTTGGTGTACAGACACAAGTGATCACAAAGCTATCGAGCGAGATTGAAGAGGCGGCTCAAGATGGCAGTCCAATGAGTCTCGATGGGATTGGTCGGCGTCTCAAAGAGTTAGGGGTTGATGTCGCTGCCGTTTTTCCGCAACTCAATCATTCTGGCAAGCCAGACTTACCAGACCGGCCGGAACAACCTGACAACCCATTCATGCCGGCAATCGTTGTTACTGATCCGATCGCCGAATCAATCCTCGCACGTTTAAGGAATGCCAGGGTCGATGAAAAGGTGATCGAAATCCTATCCAGAGAAATTTGGGATGCGATTCGCGCAGGGACCCCAATGGACTTACTCAAAGCGCGTGAGCGTCTAGAAGAACTAGGCGTCGATTGGGAGACCCTATAGCCTCCACTGAGCGACACGACGGTACGACCTCCTCTGGTTGAGCGGAGTGATCTGATGGAGATGCCACAACCGCTTATCGGGCGTTTGGCAATCAATCGCGAGGTTTTAGCTAGCATATCGAAGGAAATTCGGGATACGGTCTGATACCACGGCCCTGTTTGTGTCGTGTGAAATTATGCCCCCAGCGGGATCCATGAACGCATTTTGATCGTTCTAAAGACATAGAGCGACAGTTTGTTATCGCTACGGATACCGATTCAACGAATGGATCAACGATTCGGGTCACCAGGAAAGCCGAAGCCGATCCGATTGAGATCGAGGACACGCCAGCGAGTCGGCGTCTGCGGATCTTGGAATTGCTCGGCGATGGCGTGAAGCGTCGTTCCACCTGCATCGCGAATCACCTGGGCTGCAGCCTCAAGACCGTCAAACGCGAGCTTGAAAGCCTCCGCTTGGCCGGCCGCATCGAGTTCATCTTGGCCGCAACGAGTTCATCGGTCCGAGCAAGACTGGGACCTACCAGCTAGTGGTAACGTGAATGCGATGTTGGATTTGCTACAATTCCATCATCGTTCGTTCGAACCGGTGGCTAATAGAAGACGTCATATAGACAATTCAAAGCAATTACATAAATCATGTTCCAGGCGATATTTAAAGGTGTTATTGCTGTATCGCTTTGGCTTGGTGTTGGGGCCAGTATCTCTAGCTCTCAGCCACCCAAAGAGATCACCAACAGCATCGGAATGAAACTGGTGCTGATCCAGAAGGGGACATTCATGATGGGTTCGCCAGAGAGCGAAGAAGGCCGCCAGGAGGACGAGACTCAACACGAAGTGACGATCAGCAAGGACTACTACCTTGGTGTGTACGAAGTAACACAGGCACAGTACGAAAAGGTTATGGATAAGAATCCGAGTCACTTTCAAGGGGCCAAAGTTGGTAACGAGAATGCAGATCTCCCTGTAGAGAATGTTTCATGGGACGATGCGGTCGAGTTTTGCAAAAAGCTATCGGACTTGCCTGAGGAGAAGAAAGCAGGTCGCGAGTATCGCTTACCTACGGAGGCAGAATGGGTATACGCGTGTCGCGCTGGTAGCAAGACGGCTTATTCATTTGATGATGAAGAGGGCTTGCTACCTGAGTATTGTTGGTTTAAACGCAACAGTTCGCGTCGAACACATACTGTTGGACTCCTGCAGCAAAACGCTTGGGGCCTATACGACATGCACGGAAATGTTTGGGAGTGGTGTAGCGACTGGTACGGTGAATACCCCGATGGTACCGTCATCGATCCGACTGGCCCAAAAGGGGGCGTGTACCGAGTGAGCCGTGGCGGCAGTTGGATCAACGTTGCCGCGCTTTGTCGGTCGGCGCTACGGAACTGGGACAAGCCGTCATTCCGGAACGACTACGACAGCTTCCGCGTGGCCCTGAGTCCATCCAACACGCCGCAAGGTAGTGACGAATTGAAACGCTGAATGAATCGCAATCGGAACCCCAAACCTGTGACCCTGTAAATCGAAATCGTGACCCTGTAAATTCTCAGGGGTTTTTGATGTGACCCTGTAAATGACCCTGTAAACGAAAAATCGTGACCCTGTAAATTTGGATCGGTCTTGAATTCGTGACCCTGTAACTCGGGCTGCAAATAAGTTGCAAGTTGGTCGTGATGGATAGTGTTTCGAGTCGTCTCAAACAATGAAATCGGCGCGCGTCGTATTTCGCGTCGCGTGTGGTGTCGAAGTGCGAGTTTCCCAGGGGATTTGTAGGTTGTTCGGTTCCCGTCCTCTCTGTTAGCTTTCTGAAGCCCGTGCTGCAAAACCCTGGTTTTCCCATGGTTTTTCGCATATCTGGCCAGTTGCTTCGGAGTTCCTGCACGTCCATGAACGTGCATGCTTGCACATGCTGCGTCGTCTAGTGCGCTGCCTTGATACCTGGTGAGTCGTCTTGTGAGTCGTCAGAGTCGCCTCGAAACCCTCGTTTCACGAGAGAAAACAGGTGGTTTTGCAGCAGAGGGGGTAGGATTCGAACTATCTGAGTGATGTTTTGGAGTACGGGGGCGGCGAGAATAGGCCGAAGCAAGCTATCACACGCTCGTAGGCTCTTGGGAAGTCAAAGTCCTGGCCCGATTGGCGTTGGTTGCCATCTGTCTA
>CAITIE010000050.1 GCA_903892355.1 uncultured Pirellula sp.
ATCGCTTTCCACCGGGTTCACCCCGGTGGGAGCACAACTGACGGCTACCCATGCATTCCTCACCACCCCTGTCGCTTTCCACCGGGTTCATCCCGGTGGGAGCAGCAACTGGCAGCTACCCGCGCATCCCCCACCACCCCTATCGCTTTCCACCGGGTTCACCCCGGTGGGAGCAAGAACTGGCAGCTACCCGCGCATCCCCCCACTATCCCTGTCGCTTTCCACCGGGTTCATCCCGGTGGGAGCAACAACTGTCAGCTACGCCTCGCCGCTCGCCACTCGATCCGTTTCGCTTGGGGCTTTGCCCCTAGCAGAAGAAAGGGAAGTGGGCGCGTTGGGTAGCCGCCAGTCACGGCTCCACCGGTACAAGGCCATCGGTGGCCAGGAATAGGCTTCAATGCATAAGCTTTCTGAAACACGCCAGACCACACACCCGTCCGCTCTAAACCCACCATTTTCCTTCTCCCTTCGTGGTCTACGGTTTGCCCTGTGATCTAGCTATAATCGCTCCCACCCCGTGATTTCCCTCCCGTCTTATTTGTCACAAAGAATCGATGATGCGACCTAAACACAGCTACAGTAACGGTGCTCCAAAATCTTCGACGTTAATTACTACGCACCGCCGTACATTCCTCAAGGCATCGGCGGCAGCCGCAGCATGCATCGCCACCGCGCCCGTCTTCGGTTCACCACGATTCACTTCGAAGGAACTCGTCATCGGTGAAGGTGATTTTCGATACCGTGTCGATCATCAATTCTTGCAACTCCCTTCGCAGTACTCGTGGCAAACAACCCATAACGTCGCCGTCGATGCAGCGAATAATTTGTACGTGATCCATGAAGGTCGCGAAGATCTAAAGGACCACCCTTCGATTTTTGTCTTCGATGAGAATGGCAAGTTCATCCGAGCCTTCGGCAATCAATACCAAGGTGGCGGGCATGGCATCGAGGTTCGCAAGGAAGGTGGCGAAGAGTTTCTCTATGTCGCTGCGTACCAACAAGTCAAAGCGTTTTCTAAGCTGACGCTCACCGGCGAGGAAGTATGGACCAAGCGAGCTCCACGCGATGCCAAAGTCTACAATGACGAAGAGTTCGATAACCCCAAGAAGGTTTGGGGCCGCGATCGCTTCATGCCCACCAATTTTGCGTTCTTGCCAGATGGAGGCTTTTTGCTCGCGGACGGATATGGAGCGTTCTACATCCATCGCTACGATCGCGATGGCAAATGGGTCAGCGCATTCGGAGGTGCCGGCGAAGGCAAAGGCACCTTCAATACGCCCCACGGCTTATGGATCGATGATCGCGATCCATCTGCTCCGAAGATCGTGGTTACCGATCGCGCGCACAATACGTTGCAGATCTTCGATATGGACGGAAAATACCTTCAGACGATCACCGGATTCGGACTTCCCGCGAATATCGATCGACGAGGAGATTTGTTGCTGGTCCCCGAACTAGGCTCTCGCGTCTCAATCCTCGGTAAAAATTATGAGACCCTCGCCCAACTCGGAAGCGATGGGGAACGCGTCGGAAAAATCAAAGGGGTTCGGGAAGACGAAAAGCTTTGGGAGGATGGCAAATTCGTCCATCCCCACGACGCGTGCTTTGATCTCAAAGGAAACATCATCGTCGCCGAATGGGTGCGCACCGGCAGAGTCACCAAACTCACCAAGGTTTCGTAGTTGCCCGTGGGATTGAACTTCATTCTATTTCTCAATACTGTGGTTTCCGAGGATCGCTGCACGCCATAAGCGGCAGCGATGCGTCGAGGATTTTATTCAGTATCAAAGCGTCGATCGCTCTCATGAAAAGGGTTCTAAGATGCGCAGCCGATTGAGTTTCGTTTTGTGTTGCATCGTCCTGGCGTTTACGTTGGTCGCTTCTGCAGTGGATGCTTATGCCCAAGGCAAATCATTGCCTCGGGCTACTCCGGAGTCCCAAGGAGTCTCGAGCGACGCTATTCTCGATTTCTTAAAAACTGCCAACGAGAAAGTCCAATCGATGCACAGCGTGGTGCTGGTGCGGCACGGCAAAGTGATTCTAGAAGCATGGTGGAGTCCAGAGTCCCCCGAAAAAGCTCACGTGCTCTGGTCTCTTAGCAAGAGTTTCACCTCGACGGCGGTGGGACTGGCCGTCGCGGACGGGAAACTCAGTATTGACGATCCCGTGTTGAAGTTTTTTCCTGAGTCAGCGCCCGAGAATCCATCGGCGAACTTAAAAGGGATGCGCGTTCGCGATTTGCTAACGATGGCGACCGGGCATCAGGACGAACCGAAAGTACGAGATCAAAACGATTGGATCAAAACGTTCCTCGCCCATCCTGTTCCGCACAAACCTGGTACGCATTTCCAATACAACACCCCAGCAACGTTCATGCAGTCCGCGATTGTCCAAAAGGTGACCGGACAAAAGATCGTCGATTACCTGACCCCTAGACTGTTTGAACCCTTGGGAATCCATTCGCATGTTTGGGATGACAACCCCCAAGGAATCTCGATCGGCGGGTACGGACTCTATCTTTGCACGGAGGATATCGCGAAATTCGGGCAGTTGTACCTGCAGCGAGGTGTTTGGGATGGCCAGCAATTGATACCGGCCGATTGGGTAGGCATGGCGACGTCGAAACAAGTCTCCAACGGCAGCGATCCAAGCCGGGATTGGGATCAAGGATACGGGTTCCAATTCTGGCGTTGTCGCCATGGGGCCTACCGTGGCGATGGAAAAGATGGTCAGTTCTGTATTGTGTTACCCGACCAAGATGCAGTAGTAGCGATCACGGCCAATACGCCGGACATGCAAGGCGAACTCAATATCGTTTGGGATAAGTTGCTTCCCGCGTTTCAGGATGGTTCACTGCCCGAGAATCTTGAACGCCAAGCGAACGTCAAAGAGTTCGTTGCGACGCTGAAAGCGTCCAAATAATCCCCGAAGGGCAATCCCCAATAGGTTTCGATGAAAATAGCTCGCGAGATACTGCCTTCGTTAAAAATCCTTTTGGGCGTGCTCGTTGCCGCCCTCGGATTATCGAGCTTTTTGGTACCCAATCACTTCATCGATGGTGGGATTACCGGCGTGTCTATGCTGGTATCAAAAATCACCGGCATACCGCTTGGCATCCTCCTCATCGTCGTCAATGCCCCGTTTTTGATTGCTGGTTACCGGTTCATCGGACGGGATTTCACCGTTAAAAGTATCATCGCCATTCTCGGGTTGGCCCTAGCCGTGGCAGTGATCCCGTTTCCTGCGGCTACCGAGGATAAATTGCTCGGGGCCGTCTTTGGCGGGTTTTTCCTCGGGGCAGGAGTCGGGATCGCGATCCGTAGCGGCGGTGTCCTCGACGGTACGGAAATCCTGGCGCTGATTCTCAGCTCCCGTACCTTTGCAACCGTCGGCGAGATCATCATGGCGCTCAATGTCGTCATCTTTTCAGCCGCAGCGTCATTCCTCGGCGTGGAGCCAGCCCTTTATTCGATGCTCACCTACGTGACTGCGACGAAAACCATCGATTACATGCTGCACGGGTTCGAAGCCTACAACGGTGTGATGATCATCACGAGTGCCCTTGAAGAGACTCGGCGCGAAATCCTCCATCAAATGGGCCGAGGTATCACCTCGTTCAAAACCTTTGGTGGCTACAGTGGCACCGACCGCGAAGTTTTGTTCTGCGTCATCACGCGCCTCGAAAACACGAAACTCGAGCAGATCGTTCTCAAGTACGATCCGAATGCCTTCATGGTGATTCTTCCCGTCCTGGAAGCGAAAGGTGGGGTTCTCAAGCGACGGCATTTGCCTAACATTCCGCCAACCAGTTCCAATAGTGCTTCGAGTTCTAAATAAGTCCTCGACGTCTCGATCGCAGGTGCTCCGGTGATGATTGATTCTTAAAGGCGTGGTCGGCAATAACGAAGAGCTATGGTGCATGAAGAATTAGACCAATCAAGGAGCGTTATGCCTCCACGGATGCATGATTTTAAAGATGAGTGATTTGGACACGGAGCAAAAATATCGGTTTTTGATGCACGTTGCAGAGTTGCTGCATCGCAATGGGACTCCGTCGCACCGATTTGAACGGGTGATGGCAAAGATCTCGAAAACCGTCGGCGTTCCAAGCGTTTTTCTCTACACACCCACGTCCGTGGTGGCATCGCTCGGCGAAGGCGAAAACGAGCGGACGTTCATGCGCCGGGTCGACTCAGGAACCATCGATGCCGACAAATTGATCCGTTTCGATGATATCCTCGAACGCTTGGAAGATGGGAAGATTGATGTCTCTCAAGCCGAATCGGAGTTGAAGTTTGCGGAACGGGCACCGCCCCCCTATGGCACGGTGATGACCATGCTGGCGTGCGCGATCGCATGTGGCTGTGTCGCGATCTTCTTCCAAGGTGGATGGAACGAGGTTTGGTTGTCGTTCGTCTTGGGATTGGCGATTGCGGTGCTGGAATGGATCGTCGGTAAGCTGCGTTTGGAAGTGGGATTGGTCCCGCCGTTGGCTGGATTTATCGTAGGAATCAGTTCTCTCGCCATGGCCCATTGGTACCCTCCGATCGACTATCGATTGGTTACCCTTTCGGCATTGATCATTTTGCTCCCTGGGTTCACCATCACGACGTCCCTTACCGAATTGGCATGCGGGCACCTCTCTTCCGGCGTCGCGAGGCTAGCGGGCGCCTCGGCGTTGCTACTGACGCTCATGATGGGAGTAGCGATCGCGCTCAGGGTCGGCGGAAGTTGGCGAGAGATTCATCTAGAAGGACTCTCCGCGGTTCCCATGTGGATGCAATGGGTCGCCTTGATCATTGCGCCGGGTTGCTTCTGCGTCCTCTTTCGGGTTCGATACTCACGATGGGCGATTGTGTTTACGGCTGCCATCGCCGGTTTTTTGGCGGCAAAAGTGTTTGGCCAATACTGGGGCATCGAGGTCGGCTCGTTCATGGGAGCCCTTGTCGTCGGCTCGATCAGCAATCTCTACGCCCGAATCCGTGATCGCCCAGCCCTGGTCCCCCTGGCTCCGGGGATGATTATTTTGGTCCCTGGGTCGCTTGGCTTTCGTTCCCTCACGGCACTGTTGGAGCAGAAAACGCTGGAAGGGATCGATTTCGCGTTTACGATGCTGATCGTCGCGGTGTCGCTCGTCGGCGGGTTGCTCGCCTCCTCTGCCTTGGTCCCACCCAAGCGCATTCTGTGAGTTCCTGATTGGTGTCGTCGACGTAATACTACGAAATCTATTGCCCTGTTCTCGGCCCGATCCCGTCTCGTCGGTGGGGATTACGCTAAAATGAGTCTTAGGGGCGATGGCGACGCTCCCCGCTATTCGCTCTTTTCAGAACGCTCCTCTTTGTTTTCGTTTTGTTGGTGAGAATGTTATGCCAATTGCAGTGGGATGCCCGAAATGCGGCGCGACGTTGAATGCGCCGGATCAAGCGGCGGGTAAGGGTGTGCGGTGCAAGTGCGGCGCAGTGGTTCCGGTGCCAGGTGCGAATCCAAGTACTGCTAAGCCCATTTCGGAAAATAAGTCTTCACCCGCGCCGCAATCGACTGCAGGTGGCAAAAAAGCCGCCGCCGCGCCAGCAGTATCCCCTTCCTTGATCGATCATTTGACCGATCGGGACCATCAGCAATTCCAACAGAATCCGTACGCACCTCCGCCGAAAACCTCATCGAGCGATGCCACAGTTCTGCGAACCTATGTGAAGGACAATGGGAAAGCGGCCAAGGCAAAGTCGAATCAGGGTAATCTCGTCTTGCTGATCGTCTGCAATGCCATCGGCGGGTTCACCAATCTATTCGGAGGGATAGCTCTCTTCGCGCTGGCAAACTTTGCCGAAAACGTTACCAAGGCGATGCCAATTCTCGGAACTCTAGGTGCAATCGGTGCAGTGTTGATGCTGACGTTTGCTGCATACGACATCGCGACCATGATCGGCTTGGTGATGAAAAAACCATGGGGTTGGTGGCTTGCGACGATCGGATTGGGATGGGGAATCGCCAACGGACTCAGCAATCTAGCTGTGAACTTTTTGACCGCGGAAGATGCGCCTGGGAGCTATTTGATCGGGCAAGCAGTCGGGGCCTTGGTGGTACTGGGCATTATGTTCATGTTGCTCAATTTCTTAATCAGCGATGATACGCGTAAACTTTTCAAGGTGAACATCCCAACGGGTGCGGCTTGGGGAATATCTTTGGGGGTGGGATTAGTTCTGGGTGGGATACTTTTCGGGATAGGGATGGCTGTTGGTGCGTCGGCCGCAGCAGCCGCAAAACCTCCCGTTCAAAGTGCAGGTCCGCCGTAGTTGGATGGGCTGTTGTGATGTCTGCGAGCAGTAGCACGGGGGTTTAGCTGAGGAGTCATGGATCATCGCTAACAGCAACGACAACAACGAGCAACCATTGCAACCCTACGATAGCGATGATTTGCGATCCGGCTCGGGGATTCCGCTTAATCCGTATTCGGATCGGTCCTTCGAGCCTGAGGAAGAGATCAATCCGTTTTCGCCACCCAGTGCCAGCGAGCGACCTGCGACCCAAGGGCTCGGCTTTGGTTACTGGGTTCCGATGACTGTCTCTGTGGGTGCGTGCGTGTATGGCGCGTCGGTTTCGAGCCAGATTGGAATCTTTGGCCTTGCGGCATACATTCTAGCCGCAGTTCATGGTGTTCGATACCAATACCGATTATCGCAGCGCGAACGAGCCGGGCTTCCACTGCGACGACAACCAGATTTCGTGGTCTTTGTTCTGAGCAGTGTCGTTGGCACTTTAGGTGTCTTCGGAGCCTTCGTTGCCTTCTTTACGGTTTGTTATGGAGCCGTCATCAGCGTTGACAGTCTCGGGGTTCTCGTCGGACCAAATTCCGGCGCTGTATCAATCATTTTTTTGGTTGTCTGCTCAGTGGTAGCTATCATCGCCTCCGTTCTGGTGCCATCGCTCGTAACACGGCTCTTCCTTCCAACGAAACCCGGTTCGGAGAAGAATCTTGAAGGCTGAAACGAAGCTGGCCGTCGGATATACCTACCTCGGTGCGACCCAAAGCCTGTGTCCGGAATGCTTGGAGGTGGTCCCTGCCAAGATCATCGAACGACGTGGACGTGTCTATTTTCGCAAGCGGTGCTTGGTCCATGGAGTCCGCGAGGATTTTATCTGCAGCGACGTGCGATGGTACGACCGCACCGATTACGCCCTCCCCGCAAAAATCCCTCGGACGACGCGATCCCCTGTGGTGAATGGCTGCCCGCTCGATTGCGGATTGTGCGAAGACCACGAACAGCATACGTGCATCGGTGTTCTCGAAATCACCGACAATTGCAATTTGACATGCCCCCTTTGCTATGCACATAGCAAACCGGGAATGGCGCATCGGTCCATCGAACAAGTCCTTGCGGCGATGGACGCGCTCGTCGCCTCCGAGGGACGGGTCGAAGTGCTGCAGCTCTCAGGGGGCGAACCGACGACCCACCCCGCTTTGGAACAAATCATCGACGAAGCGCTCGCACGTCCGATCGATTATGTGATGCTCAATACCAATGGGATTCGATTGGCCAAGGATCCAAAACTCCTTGAGAAACTGTCGCTCCACAAGGACCGCATCCAAGTTTACTTGCAAATGGACGGGATGGAGGACCGTGTGCATTTGGCCATTCGCGGTGAAGCGTTGCAGGAAATCAAGATGCGGGCGATCGAAGCGATCGGGAAGGCAGGCCTACAAGTGACCTTGGTCGCGGCAATGCAGGCGGGTGTCAACCACGACCAATATGGTCCCTTGCTCCGCCTGGCGGCTGAGCGACCTTGGATCACGGGATTGAGTCTGCAGCCAGCAACCTACAGTGGGCGGTACGTGCTCCCGGAGGTGCTTGAGCAACGGATTACGACGCCTGATTGCGTGCGTGGGCTTTGCGAGCAATCCGACGGTGACTTTCGCGAGGAGGACTTCTTTCCGTTGCCTTGCGCGCATCCGAATTGCCATGTGCTGTCGCTCGCGTTTCGAACCGATGGCCGAATGGTTCCATTGAGCCGATTCATCGACGCCAAAGCGAATTTGGATCTGCTGGCGAACGGCCTGAGTTTCACGCGTGACGAAGGCCAACGGTTGATGCAGTTGTATTTGGCTCGGAATAATTGCTGCGGTCCGGGTGGTTGCGGCGTTCCCACCGCGGAGAATGAATGTGATACGCAAAGTGCGGGCGGATCGAATCCACTGAAGGTGCTTGGTCCTGCACCGGAAGTTGATGCGCAGCGAGCAGGTGAGGAGTTCATCGCAGGGGTGATTCAGAAACAAATAGGTGGAAAAGAGTTGTTTCGGATCACGATTACTTCGTTTTTGGATGCGTACAATTTCGATGTGCGGCGTGTGATGAAGTGCTGCACGCACCATGTCCTACCCACGGGGCATATCATCCCCTTCTGTGCGTACAACGTGTTGTACCGCAACGGCAAAGTCCCCTTGCCTCAACTGCAAGATCCGAGATCGCGCAGTAGCGGGAGCAGGCTTGAGGCTTGAGGCTTGAGGCTTGAGGATTGAGAGCGGGAATCTGCACGACCGCGCATCGCTTTCCACCGGGTTCATCCCGGTGGGAGCACAACTGGCAGCTACCCGCTTCGACGCTTCGCTCCTCAATTCCTTCGCTTGGGGCTTTGCCCCAAGCGGGATGAGGGGAGGGGGGCGCGATGGGTAGCTGCCAGTCATGGCTCCACCGGCACAAGGCCGGCGGAGGCCCAACATTGCGCCCCGAATACCCGCAATACCCTCCTATCGCTTTCCACCGGGTTCAACCCGGTGGGAGCAACAACTGACAGCTACCCGCGCATCCCCACCACCTCTATCGCTTTCCACCGGGTTTATCCCGGTGGGAGCAACAACTTGCAGCTACACCAATCGGCTAAGGTTTAATCTCTCCCTGCTCGCGAGAGCGGCTGGCAATAAGCATCGCAATCAACGCCAGAATCGCAAAGAATGTTCCCGCAAGCAACGCCCACTTCGATCCGTACCATTGCCAAATCACCCCCGCCAGCAAACTCGCTAGAAACGTCGTGATCCCCGTCAACCCATAATACAATCCGAGCGCGGTACCTCGCGCATCCTTGGGCGCAAAGTCGGCGATCAATGCTTTACCGACTCCATCGGTCAACGCCATATAAACGCCATAGATCGCCATCAACGGCCATACACCCCAATTGGAACTTGCCGGTAGCACGGCGAACATCGCGTAGACAATCGCATAGACGATCCAACCCGACGCGATCAGCTTCCATCGTCCGATGCGATCGCTTAATGCCCCTATGGGGTAGCTGATTGCGGCATACGTGACATTGAAAGCCGCATACGCCAAGACGACAGCCCAAGAGCTGAACCCAAGCTCCCGGACCCTTAGCAGTAGAAACGTATCGCTGCTGTTGGCTAGCGAAAACAAAACGAGCATCGCGATGACAGCCCAGTAAGCTCGCGGAAGCATCCATCGCGGTCGTTTTGTACTGACCTCACCCTCTCTCCGTGGCTGTTCATGCGTCGATGCATGAGACTCGATTTCTTCGATGTTCCTTTCCGCATCGGGTTCGCAGACAAAGAAAGTGAGTGCCCATGATGAAAGCCCCAGGACTGCTGAAACGCCAAAGATCGTGCGGTAAACCCATCCGGGTGTTTCCGTGGCCACATGTCCTATATCCACGAGTCCTGATGGTGTGTCCGGTGTGCCCGTCAAAAACCAGAGCAGGAACGCAGAGACCAGCACACCGACCAACGCACCAGCCGTATCGAATGCCCGATGCAATCCAAAAGCACGACCCCGTTGCTCGCTCGTCACCGCGTCCACGATCAGCGCATCGCGAGGTGCACCTCGGAGCCCTTTACCAAATCGATCCAACATGCGGCCGACAAAAACAAGTGGCCAAAAGGTCGCGAAAGCGATGATCCCTTTGCCGAAGACAGGTAAACCATAGCCCCAATGAAGCCAACGCACGCGGCCACCGAGTCGCCCAGGCCGGTCGCTCCGAAATCCTGCTGCCGCAGACATGAGCGAGACGAGGAGCACCGCGCCCCCTTCCATCGCTCCCAGTTGCGTTTCGCTCGCCCCTAAACTGCCTACCAAAAAAAGAGGCAAGATCGGGTACATCATCTCGCTGGAGATGTCAGCAAAGAACGAGACCCAGCTCAGGACCCAAACCGATCGAGGCAATGGACTCGGCCTAGGATCCGTATCTTTGCGAGTCGAAGGCGATGAGGATTTCATCCATGTGTATTGGTTAAGGCTATCGATGGCATCCGCATTCGCGCACGCATCGACGTGGGGATGGTGCAGCGGCTATTTTGTGGCTTGGGCCACGCCTTTCGGCCCCCGGATCCGCTCACCACGCTGTTCCGCGAGGTAGTACTCCTTGAGGTGAGTGATGTACTCGGACATGGAATGGTCGCTCAAGTAATCCAGTTTACCAACTCGGAGCGTAGCCAATAAACCTCGCCAGCGGTCGTGGACGCGGAGCCAAGCATTGACGCGGCTTATCTTCCCCCTTCGATTGAGATAGATCTCACGCCCCATGTGATGGTACCCCAGCCAAATCGGCGGAATACGAGGTACGATATCGTTGTTGTTCACCCAACGATAGTGCTTGATCTTCAAGTAGCTCGCGTACTCGCGATTTCCCACCCGCGGTGCACCGAACGTGAAGATCGCTTGCGGATTCGATGGGATCGGCGACAACTTGCAACGCATCGCGCACACTGCCGCCATCGCTCCACCGAGCGAGTGTCCGGCGAACCAAACGGGGCGTTGGTTGTCTTTGATGTGCTGTTCGATATCCGGCCAGAGAAGATCGACGTGCTTGTGAAAACCGCTGTGCACGCGCCCAATATCGAACGCAATCGTCCAAATCCTCGCATCGGCTGCGATGTCACTCCATTTGGTTGGCTCGGTGCCGCGCGATACCACCATGCAATCATCCGTAGTCCCAAAGATGTAGGCCTCCGAGCCGCCATCCTGTAGGAACTCGCATTGGTCGATTCCCGCATCGTAAGCAATTTTGGCAACGAGGTCCGGTGGGCCGTACGCGAGTCGCGATAGCTCCGCAAACAGGAATGATTTGCTGATCCATGATAATTTCGAGATCGGTCCATCCACCTTCTGGGTCAACGGGGGGGAAGTGAAGTTATCAGGAGGTGTTGGCGCATCAGGCATCGCGATGGGAGCCGGTCGTCTAGAAGGGTAAGTGTTCAGTACGAGAGAATTGGGCGGGCTTTTGCGTGAGTAATCTTACGGTAGCCATTGATGGTTCACAAGCGCCCGTAGCTCCGGCGATCTCTAAGGAAATCGCGTTCGAACGTGTTAATGTCGGCGTAATGAAAAGATCCGGCTTTTGGCGTTGAGACGCGGTTAACGAGGTCTCATTCCAAAGTCTTGTTAACGTAGTGCAGCTGCAACCTCAGAGACCAAAACACGACCTTGAGAGGACGCGTTCGAAACAGCCGTGGGCACGATGGCTCCATCGATTTCGTCAACCGGTTCGGATTGACGCAGTTCGCTGGCTAGCCTGCGGATTGCTGGTCCGGATACTTGATCCGTCCGTGGTAGATGGCGTTCAGGCTCTTTACGAGCGACATCTTGATCGTGTCGAGCTCGCGAAGGGTCAATCCGCACTCATCGAATTGCCCATCGAGCAATTTTTTCATTGCAATCTGGTCAACTAAGTTTTGGATTCGAGACGACGTTGGTTCTACGAGCGCTCGCGATGCACTCTCTACGGCATCAGCGATCATCAGTACCGCTGCTTCACGCGTTTGAGGCTTGGGGCCAGGGTAGCGGAACGAGGTTTCGGAGATCTCCTCGCCATCCTCGCTCTCTTCACTCTTCTTGGTCGCTTGTCGGTAAAAATACTCGACCAACGTGGTGCCGTGATGCTGCTCGATAAAGTCGATCACGCGTTGCGGGATGCTGTGCTGCCTTGCCAAGTCCGCGCCATCTTTGACGTGAGCGATGATGACCAACGTGCTCATGGCAGGTTGCAACGTATCGTGCCGATTCGCACCCGGCAGCTGATTCTCAACGAAGTAGTTCGGTTTGAACATTTTCCCAATGTCGTGGAAACAGGCTCCCACGCGTACCAACAATCCATGTGCACCGATGGCTTCAGCTGCCGATTCCGCGAGTGCTGCGACGGAAATACTGTGGTTGTAGGTGCCGGGTGCACGCTGCGCCAGTTGTCGGAGAAGCGGGTGGCTCATGTCGCTCAGTTCCAACAAGCTTAAATCGGTTTGGACGTCAAAGGCCTTCTCGACCAGCGGCAATAAGCCTGCCATCAATGGCCCGCACAGAATCACAAACGCCGCTTGTCTGGCCGCTTCCTGCATCAGTCGGAGCGGAAAGATGGTTGTCATGGATAGGGCACCCGTCGCGGGACCGTCAATCACACCACCACCAGATTGGCCGGTCATCACCCCCAATCCTAGGTAGGTGGCAAAGACCACAACGCCAACCCCGAGGCCGACGTAGATCAATCGCGTTCGGTTGCGGATTCTTCCGCACAGCAGGATGGAGCCTGCCGCAGCGCTCGCGAGCAATATGAACTCACTGAGATCGACACGCGTCGAAAATGCGATCACCAGCGAAACCGCGGCCATGAGCATCAGCGCCGTGGGTCGCCCATACGCAATGGTGGCGGTGATCGCACAAAGGGTCACCGGGATGATTTCCGCCCGGAATGGGTCTTGGGCACATAACACCGAAACAATTATGGCTACGACGCATAAGCACAGCAACCGAATAAAGTCCGTCGTTTGTGAGATGATCCGTTGATCCAAGGATTGATAAATGAAAAAACCGCACAAGAAATAAAGTGCGGTGATCATTCCTACAAACGCTGCCAAGCGTTGTAATTTCGATACCCAACTCATCTGGCTCGTGTACGCTTGATGCTCCGCTAGGAGTAGCGTCATCTCTTTGGCACCGAGCGGTTTTCCAATCGGAACGAGTGCACTAAACGCGGGATCGTAGGAAATCAACGCTGGTTTGACGTTGTTGATCGCATCGAGTCGAGCTTTGTTGCTCAAGTCCTCTTGCAACGTTAATGTTACCGGTAGATGAGACGCGAGGTAGTTATGGACCATGCGGGATAAAACGACCGAGGACGGCGTACCGAATTGGTTTTTGAACTCCCGCTCGAGGGAACCTTTCAGCGTGACACCAACCTCCGCAATGCGGATGCGTGGCAAATCGACTTCGACTCCGCTCGTTTCGTTGCCCAGTTGTATGACCCGAATGAAACGCTGGTTTCCTTTTTCGCTGTCATGGCTCAACGATATTAACAATCCGAACTCTTCGAGAGGATCCAGGATCTCGCGCATCGCGGAATCGTATTTGGAGATGTCGGCGTCGGTGCTTAGCGTCTTTTTGACCGCGTCGAGTGCTTGGTCGTAGGAGAGCGGCGACTCCTCCATGTCCAAAACGGTAACACCAAAACTGTCGAGGATCTGCGTTTGCAATTTGGTGAGAGCGATGGAGTCGGCTGCGTCTCGGATCGCAAACAGCGAATCTTTGATCGCTCCGCGCAGCTGCACGAGGGGCTCTTTGCGATTTTCGTAAATGCAAAGGACTTCACGAGCGGCTTGGATTCTCAGCGCGTCGGTCTTGACTCCATCCTCGACCTTGAAAGGTACCCTCGCCAGAATGGCTCGTTGCGGGACGAAACCCTCTCGATAGGCAAACGGTGGCTCCCAGCCTTGGACGAAAATCGTGACGATAGCGGCTGCGATGATCGCGGCAGCAAAGCGAAGGATCGAATCGTATTGAGTGATCCGTTCGACCCAATCGTGCCAGCTTTGTTGGTCGATCTTAAAGCTAGCGGCTCGTTCGCTGCGAGTTTTCGAGGTGGTTGGAGTGGACATAAACGCAGGTTTCGTCAAAGTCTCTTAGCGAAAGAGTCCCTTAGCGAAGTCGAGCAGGCATCCTATCGAAGTGGGGTGGGTGGTTTGCGGTGGGCGGGATTTTGACCTGTGCCGTCATAGGCCGCGACGATGCGTTGGACCAGTGGATGACGGACGATGTCGGTCTCATTGAGTCGGACCATGGCGATCCCCTCGATTCCTTGCAGCCGTTGGGCGGCATCGCGAAGTCCGCTGGTAACACCCGAGGGCAAGTCGACTTGGGAGATGTCCCCGGAGACGACGACTTTGGAGCCTTCGCCCATCCGTGTCAAAAACATCTTCATTTGAGCCACGGTGGCGTTCTGTGCTTCGTCGAGGATCACAAAGGCTTGATTCAGGGTTCGCCCTCGCATGTAGGCGAGTGGGATCACCTCGATGACGTCCTGCTCCATCAAGAACTTGACTTGTTCGTAGTCGACCATGTCATTGATCGCATCGAGGAGTGGCCTCAAATAAGGATTGAGCTTTTCCTTGAGGTCCCCAGGAAGATACCCAAGGCTCTCGCCGGCTTCGACAGCAGGACGGACCAATACGATTTTTCGTACTTGCTTGGAACGGTACGCTTCCACCGCGGTGGCCACGGCTAAGTACGTTTTGCCGCAACCGGCTGGTCCGATGCAGAAGGTCATGTCGTGCTGACGGATGGCTTCGATGTAGGCTGCTTGGCCCGCCGTTCGAGGCTTGATTCGGCGGGCCGCATTGCCTACCGCTACTTCGCGGGATTCCCCCCGTTCGACCGGCACCGCCGGCGATTTTGTACCCATCATTTGATGCATCACATCGGCGACTTCGTCAGGGCCCATCGGGGCGTGACGCACGACCCGTTCCTTGAGTTGCTCCAGGATCTCCGTTGCCATGCGTACGGAATCCGCTGGGCCAGCGATTCGGATCTGTCCATTGCGATGGGTGATAGCAACGCCGAGTTGGTTCCGGACCCTGCGCAAGTTCGTGTCTTGCGGGCCGAAGAGCTGGAGCGCCAATTGTGGATCGCCGAGAGTCAACGTTGACTCAGACATGGTGTTGCGCCTGTATTGCTGCTACTGGTCATGCGATACTTCCTGATCATGCGGTATTCCGGACGAGATAGACATATCGCAGTAATGCTAGTCGCGAGGTTGTTCTTCTGCGGGTAAACGTCTGGATGGTCACTCAAGGTTCGGTGTTTTGGGATTAATAAAGGTTCGCCAATACTCCAAGGTAACCGAGGATCGCCGCCGGGATGAGGGAATCGGTAACGTCCCAGATACCCCCGAGTCCAGGAATGCTCACTCCGCTATCCTTGACTCCAGCTGCTCGCTTTACCATCGACTCCGTCAAATCTCCTACAACCCCCCCGGTCGTCAGCAACCCCGCCATCACCGCAGGTCCCCAAAGTGTACCACCTAGAGAGATGCCGAGTCCCGGTAAAATTGCCTTGTAGTAAATATACGCGCTCAAGCCCGCTACGACGAACCCACCCATGAGGCCTTCGACGGTCTTGCCGGGGCTGATGACCGGCGCTAATTTGGTTCGGCCCATCCGTTTCCCAACAAAATAGGCCCCCGCGTCGGCCATCTTGACGATCAACACAATCCCGATCACATGAGCCATCCCGAATCCGGACGCGGTTGCGGCTGAGCTCATCCCAGCCATCGCCCCCGCAGGTGCTGTTTCCAAAAGGGTGGCCCCCAACTGCAAGGACCCCAACTGCGAGGATTCCATGGGTGTCGACCGGTGCAATAGCACGGACCACCACACACTCATCGGTGCGATCACATAAGCGATCGGTGCCAAGCTCAGCAGCCAACCATGGGCCACCTCCGCCGCCGCATCATGACCGTGCTCGCGGTCTGCCTTGGTGTAACGAAACATCGCGTCGATCGCCAACAGCATGAACGCTACAAATTGACCGATGACGATCCAACCGAGCTTTCCCACCGGGCAATCCGTTGGATACGGCCGTCTCATCATCAGTCCGTAGAGGATTGGAAAAATTCCAGCCAACGATGCGACAACAGCTCCAAATAGGACTCGGTTGGAGATCACCATGGGCCATTTTGCGGCCATCATCTGGCTCATCTCCCACGCCGTGCCAAGACTCAGGAGGGCGAATATTGGGAGCATCCAAACGCCAGATTGGCCACCGATCGGAAAGTAACCATCGAGTGCTATGCAGGAGAATACGCAACCGAGAATGATGCAGGCTGAAAAGAGACGACTGGCTAGCACGTTTAGTTGCCACCCGATGTTGGAGGTGCTGGGCTCGAATCAAGTGACGGCGTTCCGGTCGACGCTGCCGGCGGATTGTCTGGCGTAGTTGTTGGCGCATTGTCTGGGGTAGTTGTTGGCGGATTGCCTGGGGGAACCGCAGGCGGTGTCGCTTCACCCTTCAAGCCGTTGGGGTCTTTCTCGGCGTTGCCTTGCGATGCGTTGCCTTCTGAGGTGTTGCCTTGCGATGTGTTGCCTTGCGATGCGTTGTTTTGCAATAAATAGTCTAAATTCTCCCACTCGGATCGAATTTTTGCCGGCAACGCATCGCGGATCATTTTCTGCTTCTCAGCAACCATGGTCGATGAATCGCGAACCGCTCGATCGTAGTATTCGTTGCTTCCCCCATCGCGACGCCCACGTTGCATCACCCAACCCATCTCAATCCCTGCAATCGTTCGAAGAACATCATCTGCATACGGAGAGTTCATAACTCGGCGCAAATTCATTTCGGCGTTCGCATAGTCCTCCCCTTCGATGCGAAGCCGCGCTATCTGCAAATCGGCCTTCAGTTGATAGTTGCGGCTGATGGCATCGCTCGGTGGAAAATACTCGGAGACGGCATTCCAGTTTTTCAAGTTGTTTTCGAGGATCGCTACGGAATACTGCCGTTGGATCGATGGCTCGCGAGGTACTCCTGCCGTCGTTGCTTTTTGATTGGAAAACAGATCGAGCCGCAGGAGAAAGAATGCCAACAGCCCCGAAACGACCAGTGGGATCGCCATGCTTATTGCTGGGATCAACCATTTTGACGATGCGATCGAAGTGGCAGCTGCGGCCGAACGCCCGGCCGAGCCATTGGCACCGCTCCGCCCCATTAAAACTTGCAGTTCCTGAGTCGATGCGTTCGACGAAATCGCTTGGTGATCGATGACCAATCCGGAGAAGGGCACCATCTTGTCGCCACGCCCCTCCAAATGCTGATCGATAAACATGCGCAGCGAACGGGCCAACTCCATCGCCGACGCAAACCGCTCTTCGGGAGTCTTGCGAAGCAGTTTGTGGATGATGTCCACAAGCTCCTTCGGCAAATCGGGCCGAATCTGATGGAGCGGAGTCGGTTCCGCTTGGACATGTTGCATCGCCAACGCAATCGCCGTGTCGCCGGAAAAGGGGGGGCGTCCCGCCAGCATGTGGTAAGCCGTTGCGCCCAAGGAGTAAAGGTCGCTGCGCGAGTCGACCGATAGTCCCTGGATTTGCTCCGGGCTCATGTACAACGGTGTACCCAGGGTCACTCCGACCGCAGTCAAATTCTGATTCTGGCCGCGCGCCCGCGCCAAACCAAAGTCCGCTACCTTCACTTCGCCATCCGGCGTCAGCAATAAATTGTCGGGCTTGATATCGCGGTGCACCAAACCGATCGAGGCCGCCTTTTGAAGGGCCGCGGTCGCTTGCCAAAGGATCGATATCGACTCCTCGAGCGGCAATGCTCCCCGTCGCTGTATGAACGCACTCAAATTGCTTCCAGGCACGTACTCCTGGGCAATGTAGTGGATCGACTCGAATTTCCCCACATCGTAGACTTGGACGATGTTCGGATGCATCAAGGAAGCCACCGCCCTGGCTTCCTGGAGAAACCGCTGCTCGTGCTCGTCGGATCCGACAAAGTCCGCCCGCAGCACCTTCAAGGCCACGTGACGGTGCAAGGAGTGCTGGAATGCCAAGTACACCTCGGACATACCTCCTACACCCAAGCGATGCAGGACGGAAAATCCCGCGATCGTTTGCCCTGTCAAATCTTTGATGTCGTTGTATCGGTTCATGCTAAGACGAATTGGGTGAACGCTCAGTCCCCAAAAATGACGGCGATTCGCGACCGCTCCCACGCTTTGTAAGGAACCAACAACTCGCCATCCTCCGCCCTCAGTTTATCACATTCGTACCCGCGGTAATCCACCCGCCAGCCACCAACGATATTCTTTAAGCAGGACAGCTTGGCCGTTCCCGATCGACCCGCAGTTTCCACCAACCAAAAACAAGCGTCCGCAGGCACCGTGTTTTCGGATTCACCTGCACTGTTGGCTTGGTTTTCCTCGGAATTGGCTGCACCCTCACCCTCATTCGTGCGCGATCCACCGAGCAAACCATTTCGGTCTGCGGATACCACCAACGGTGGACCGGGATCGATGACGGTGAAACGGACGTTGGGAATATTGCATTGAGCCAGCCACGCCCCAGAGTCGACGGCAGCCGCCCTACTGCCTACTGCCGGACTGCCTACTGCCGGACTGCCCGACGGCCCACTCCCCGACGGCCCACTCCCCATAGCCAAATCGACCGGCGGCAAAATCCATGGCTCGCACGTCCGATCGATCGCGGTCTCCCAAGCTCTCGGCCAATCCATACCGATGGATAAATGGGACTGCGATCGCCCGGTCGGACGGATCGGTAAGGCGCTCACCAACATGTTCGCTCCCAACCGGCGATGGAAGCTGAGCCCTCGCGTGGCAAAGTAGATTTTATGCTCCGCATCATCGATCTCGATCAGATCGATGGTCCCTTGGAGCGGCGTCCCCCACTTGCTCGGCATCCCATTTTGCCAACTGGCCACAGTCGCGGCTTCGCTCGCCCATACCATCCGCCAAACAGGGTAACACCGATGCAGGTCGATCGCATCGCAGAGGATTTCCACGTCGACCCAACGCGCTCCCATCCAAAGCGTGTAGCGGATTGTAATCCGCGAGGTTTGAGCAGGAGCTGCATCGGCAGAGCTGGTGCCCGCAGAACCGGTACCCGCAGAACCGGTACCCGATGGATAGCGAATGGTCCCTTGAACCTCGATGGTTCCCCGAACCTTCGAGTTCTCGACGATACGCCACGTGACGTTCTCGAGTTGCAGGAAACTGGCATCCTCGAGCTTGTGGTTCGGATCCAGCGGATGCGGGACGATGGCTACCATCCCACTCAACCGATTCCCTCGCTTGTTGGCAACATACATCGATCGCAAATGACCTCGAACCGGGTCGATCTGCAATTCCATGAACTCGTTGGCCAAGGTCCCATCGTTCTGTGCGATTGCCGAACGCCCACCGAAGACCTTCGAAAACCAACCGGTCTTGGAAGAAGTTGGTGTTGGGACTGCCGATGCGGAGGCTTGCGTGCCTCCACCCTTGGTTCTCCACTTCGCAAATCCATAGGGAGGCACATCGATGATCGCATCCATCGACACTGCGGCACCCTGCGCACGGGTTGGATCGGACGCTTGGATCAAGGTTGCGTCGGCGGCGATGATCCGGGTGCTCGATGCGACGTCCACTTCGGTCGGCAGATTGGATAGAAAGACTCGCTGCGGATGACTTGTTGGATTGATAACGACGAACTCTCGACTTCCCGGAATCCGAGAGCGGATCGATGCGAACACGCGCGATTGCAACGCGTCAATGCGTTGGTCGATTTCTGCAAGCCCCCCATCGGCAAGCCCCCCATCAGCAAGCCCCGAACTTGCCGTATCGATGGCAGGCTCTCTGGACGATGCGTTCGGTGCACCAACACGTTCGTCGCAATCCCTCAACAACTGCTGGATCTCAGCATCGATCGCGGCGAGATCACCATTCGAGGCTGCGTTGCTGGTGGTGCCTCCTTTGGTTTTGGGGACCCAATCCCAAAGTCGATTGGCAGCGGCGAGTCGTTCCAACCGGTGGATGCGAGCGGTGTACTCCACCAATCGCAGATGCAAGGCATTCAGATGCGATGCGTCCGATGGAAGTGGACTGCGAAAATCTTTGGACCCGTAGTTGTCGGTCCAATACGGCTGCGCCGTGGTCGCGAAATACTTGGTCGCATCAATCCATTTGCCAATCGCAGGCGTCCGCGTCATGGCTCGCACTAAATCGTCGAAGGCCGCATTTTTCTGCGATGGCCAATGGGCTAATACCATCGTGGGGACTTGATGGTAATCGAGTTGCTTTGCCATCTCCGCCCCGAGGGCCAGGATCGACTCAGCGTCGGCTGCGTCCAACACGTGCCCGAGAATGCAATCGATCGCAGGGCTTTCATTGTGCGTTTGCCATCGGACCTTGGCGTGGTCTTTTTCTGGGATCGTTCCTCCGTTGAACGAAGCGATGATCGCACCGACAACCCCGAACTGCCTCGCTATCGTGGGTAGATTTCCGGTGATGCCACTTTGGAATCGCATCCATGTCTTGGGTGGTTCCAAGCCCAACGCCGTGTAGTCGTGCACTCCATCTTGGAAGGCTCGCACCAATCCTGCTTCGGTGAGATAGCTATGCATCCCTTCATCGCGGAGTCCACCCGCGAGCGACATGGAGCCATCGGCAATTCTTTGAACCAATCGGGACCACGCTTCCGGGTTGGTTTCACGGCATCGCTGAAGTGTTTTGGTGGTGGCGTACAATGTGATCGGGCGATCCACTTGCAACTGATTGCTTAACGACGCGCCGACCGTCGACGTGGCGGTAAGGACCAACTCCAATACGTTCCCTTGCTGAGAGCAGTATCGGTCGCGTTCTTGCGAGATCGAATCAAAAGCAGCGGCGAGCCATCGATCGGTGTCTTCGCGATTGCCTGCGATCGATGACCGAGCCGCATTCAGGATCTGGTCGGCGACGATCATCCAATCCAAATTGAACGAGTAACGCAGCTTGCGAGCCATGACCTGCACTTGCATCACGGCGTATCCAAAGGCGTAGAAGTCCTCGAGCAGGTAGCATGCGTTATCGGCTACCTCGGTTGGATGCGGATGCGGTGAGGCTTGGATGGGTGAGGCTTGGATGGAGGGTTCCGCCCCGACTCCCGTTTCCCGCCCTGGATCCGCCGGCGCCGGCTCTGCAGTTTCCTCAACGGTTTTCTGTGCCGATTGTGATTGGCGTTTTTCGAGTGTTTCCAGGATTTCAGCGACCACCTCGTGGCGAGGGCGGCGAGCGCTTGGGATCAATGCGTTTCCGCCCGCGCGGAGCCGTTCCTCAAGGGGTTGGTCAATCCGATCTCTGGACAACTCGGGGCATACGACCAAAGAATCCTCGACATCCAATCCGCTGGTGTCGCTCCGGCGCCACTCAGGAACGTAACCCAAACTCACCAAAACGCGAGGGTCCCACAAGCTTGTCCATGCGAACAAATAATCGAGCGACAAGGAGGAGCCTTGGCCGCGTGGGACGTCATCCAAAGAGGTTGTTGATACTGCGAATACGCATCGCGAAAAAGTAGTCATCTGCGAATTATGGAATTCCCAAAGGGGCAACTAAAAGTCTGTTAAGTCGATGAGCAGCATTGCCCTGAATGTCGGCTCCACGGCACAAAAACCGCGGCTTGCGCTCTGCGCCTTGCTAATGCGCCTCGCGAACAGGTTGCTGAGGACGGTTATTCAACATGCGACGAAGGCAGTTTCCTTGGCGAGGTGTCGGGCCAGACGGTATCTGTTAAAATCGTAACTGCCGAAGCCAAAATGTCGTAGTGCGGCTCCGCACATTATGCATTAAAAAGCAAGCATGACCCCTACTATCCCGTCATTTCGAAGCAAACTCGCGCATTGGGCTCCGAGGATTTCCATCCTTTTCGCACTCTTGCTCGTGCTGTTGGTTTGCGTGGGTGGGTTGGTCAGCGACCTGCGGAATCGCCGCGATCTCATTTGCAATGCAGAAATCAGCAAAGCCAAATCGCACGTCGAACGGACCGCCGTTCGGATCGAGTTGGATCTCAAGAACGGGGTCCCTTTTGACGGTTTCGCTTTTCCTGAGATCCAACCTTGGTTGGTGGACCACTGGAAACGGTCTGTCCTGAATCAACCAAATCGATTGCTTGCTGCCATCGCAGACACGAATCGTCGTGTTTTGTCGCACAGCATGGATATTGGAAGCCTCGACGCGGAACGACCGTCAGAGCGTACCGTGCGAAATGACTATGATGATCCTTGGGAAGAATACGGCCCCGGCGTTTTTCATGTGCGTGGGCAGGGACTGACCAACGGCATCGATGCAATCGATATTCGAGTCCCTCTTCATTTCAACGGCGAGATCCTTGGGTTTTACCACACCGCGCTTCCCACGACGTGGCTTGAGGAACAAGTCACCGTGGCGCAGCGATCAACGATTCGACGCTGGGTGGGTATCCTCGCTGCGATCTGTGTCATTGTCTTGATATCGAGCATATCGCTCTTTCGATTAGGTACCCACGCAGCAAGACTGGAGAAGGCATTGGAGTCGGCCGAGACCAAGCGGCTCGCGGATCTGAGCCGCTTGATCGTTGGCATGGCGCATGAACTCCGCAATCCCCTCAACGCTGTCCGATTGAACTTGTTCACCTCCGAAAAACTTATTCGAGGTGATTCGAGCATGCCGCAAGAAGATGCGGTCGCCATGCTGCACGAATCGGTCAAAGAAGTCGAACGAGTCGACGAATTGATCGGTCAATTGCTCGGTTGCGCTCGCGTCGAGTCGAGCGAGCATCCATGGATTCGCGTCCATCACGAAATTCAATCCACCCTGCATTTTATGCAGCAGGTCTGTTCGCATCACAGCATTCAAGTCGACTACTGGTGCGAGGAACCGCGGATTGAAGCTCGGATTGCTGCCAAGTACTTCCGCCAGATTCTGCTCAATCTTTTGCAAAACGCCTTGCAAGCGATGCCGAACGGCGGAAGGCTTAAAATTCAGTCCGAGTACGCAAATGAAAAGTACACGATAACAATCCATGACACCGGACACGGGATCTCAGCAAAGGATCTAGAACATATCTTCGAACCGTTCTACAGCACGCGTCAAGAAGGAACCGGGCTCGGATTGGCCGTGGTGAAAAACTTGGTGGAAAGTGCCCGCGGAACCGTGCAATGCAGTCGCAGCCCGATCTTGGGTGGGATGATGTTCGCGATATGCTTGCCCGCAAAGATCGGTGAGCCTACGCAGACGGCGGAGGAATGGTTACCAACGAAGGAAAGTGCGATCGATGAGCGGCAGCCTGTCAATCTTGGTCGTTGAAGACCAAAGCAGTGAACGTGAAGCGATGTCTCGTTTGCTCCGTTCCGAGGGCTACCGCGCGGTCACTGCCTCGGATCAACGCCAAGCCAGACAGTCGCTGGGTGATCCCATCGACCTGGTCATCTGCGACCTGCGATTGGGGCAGGACAACGGTATGGATGTCCTTCAAGAATGGCGCGAGAAACGCCCGATGGTTCCGGTCATTCTTACGACTGCCTATGGCGATGTGAACTCCGCTGTGGCGGCGATGAAACTAGGAGCCAGCGATTATCTGACCAAGCCGCTGAAGCCGGATGAACTTTTGCTGCTCCTGAATCGCTATCTACCCATGCGGAATCGGAGCCCTCAGCAGATCCCCATCGATGTCGCCGGGATCGGGCAAATGATCGGGCAATCCCAAGCCATGCGAGTGGTGTTCGAACAGATTCGCAAAGTTGCCGAATCGGATTCAATCGTGCTGATCACGGGAGAATCAGGGACCGGAAAAGAACTTGTGGCCTCTGCCATCCACGATCATAGCCGCCGACGTCAAAACCCATTCGTTGCTGTGAACGTTTCAGCACTCCCAGAGTCACTCATCGAATCCGAATTGTTCGGTTACGTCCGAGGTGCTTTCACCGGTGCGGCAGACGATCGCATGGGTAGATTTCAAGCCGCCCACCTTGGCACTCTGTTCATGGATGAAATTGGGGATTTTCCGCTGAAGTTGCAGCCGAAATTGTTGCGAGTCCTCGAATCGTTGTCGTTCTCGCCGATCGGAAGCAATCTCGAAAAACATGTCGATGTCCGGTTGATCGCAGCGACCAGCCGCAACCTTCAGGAAATGATTGCGAGCGATCAGTTCCGTTCCGATCTCTTTCATCGGCTTAATGTTCTCAGCATCGAGCTTCCACCTCTCCGCGAGAGGCCGGAAGACATCCCGGTCTTGGTGGAGTTCTTTATGAAGGATTGCGCCAAACGGCACATGCGCAACCAACCGGAGCTCGCTCCCGAACTGATGGAGTTTCTCAAGGCATACGATTGGCCAGGGAATGTGCGGCAATTGAGAAATGCCATCGAGAACATGCTGGTCATGGGGCATCGCGAACGATTGACCAAAGACGATCTGCCGCGGTCGCTCAGCGGCAACCCGACCCTCCCCAACAAGCCCATCAATCCCGATTCCCTGAATCTTAATGATTTGGAACGCGAAGCGATCCTGAGTGCGCTCGAGCGCTCCTATGGGAATCGGACGCACGCAGCCCATACCTTGGGGATCTCCGTCAGGACCTTGCAGCGAAAACTCAAGCAATGGGGAGTGGAGTAGAAATCGAGTCGCTAGGGGCTAGGTTCTAGGTTCTTGGTTCTTGGGGCTTGGTTCTTTGTGCTTGGTTCTTGGGGCTTGGGGGGGAATGCAGGGGC
>CAITIE010000051.1 GCA_903892355.1 uncultured Pirellula sp.
AGATTCACTTCGCCTGGCGTGGAAACGGTTGTCACGCCAGCGATACGCCATGACGCATGCGCAGTGTCCGCTAAGGTGATGGCGACACCAGCTTGCAGCGAAGCGTTCCCACTTACGACTACCCTAGCAGCATCCGTGTCGATGATCGAGTTCGTAGCCGCAATTCGGCCGTTGCCGCCGATGGCTATGTTTCCATCGACACCAATCGAACCACCTGCGGTGATCGAGTAATTATTTGCGATCGAATGATCACCCAGTGTGACATCGTTGATATCCGAAACAACTGCGTTGCTTGCCGCGATCAACAAGCGACTCGAATCCCAACTGCCGCCCTGGCCTAGACTCACATCACCTGGAGTAGAAACGGTGGTCACGCCAGCGATACGCCATGAAGCATTGGCTGTGTCGGCTAAAGTAATCGGCCCACCGGCCTTTAGTAAAGCGTCGCCGCTAACGACCACTCTCGCAGCGTCGGTGTCAGTGATTGATCCACTGACAATCATCTTGCCGTTTCCACCGATGTTCATCGTACCGTCAACGTTGATCGAACCGCCTGCCTTCAATTCATAATCGTTTCCAACTGCATGATCACCCAATATGACACCGTTGATATCGGAAACTGCTGCGTTGTTCGCAACGATCAACAAGCGATTCGAATCCCAACTGCCGCCTTGACCTAAATTCACGTCGCCTGGCGTTGAGACGGTCGTGATGCCAGAGATACGCCATGAAGCATTGGCCGTATTGGCTAAGATGATGACGCCGCCAGCTTGCAGCGACGCATCTCCACTTACGACTACCTTCGCAGTATCCGTGTCAGTGATCGAGTTCGCAGCCGCAATTCGGATATTACCGCCGATGGTCATCGTGCCATCGACACTAATCGAACCACCTGATGTCATCGAGAAGTTATTCGCGATCGAATGATCACCCAGCGTGACACTGTTGATGTCCGAAACTGTTGCGTTGTTCGCAGCGATCAGCAAGCGATTGGAATCCCAATTCCCGCCCTGACCTAGATTCACATCACCTGGCGAGGAAACGGTGGTTACGCCAGAGATACGCCATGAAGCATTCGCTGTGTCGGCCAACGCTATCTTGCCGCCAGCTTGCAACACGGCGTTCCCACCTACAACTACCTTTGTAGCATCCGAATCCGTGATGGAATTCGCCACCACCATTTGGCTGTTTCCGCCGATGGCAATGTTTTCATCGATGCTAATCGAACCACCCGAGGTCATCGAATAGTTACCGGCAATCGAATGATCACCCAGCGTGACATCGTTGATCTCTGAAACCACTGCGTTGTTCGCAGCGATCAACAACCGGTTCGAATCCCAACTGCCACCCTGGCCTAGACTCACGTCACCTGGCGTGGAAACGGTGGTCACGCCAGCGATCCGCCATAAAGCATTCGCCGTGTCGGCTAAAGTAATCGGCCCACCTGACTTCAGTAGAGTGTCGCCGCTAACGACCACCCTAGCTGCATCGGTGTCGGTGATCGATCCATTAGCAACAAATTGATTATCTCCGAGCACATTCATGACGCCATCGATAACGACCGATCTACCCGAAGATAACACATAAGGCCCAGTGATGACGTGGTCGCCAAGTATCGTATCATTGACTTCGTTTACCGTCGCGGCATTTGCGAAAACCGACAATCGATTCGAATCCCACACACCAACTTGCCCGATGGATATGCTTCCAAGCGTCTCCATGCGAGCCTCACCATCGATCGACCAGTTCTGGTTCAGCATGCTCGCCAAGCGAATCTCAATACCGGCTCTCAAGTCGAGTGTCCCCACATGAACATCAAAGGGATTTGCGCCCTCAGTGATGGTTTCATTGGCGCCCGCCTCAATGCGCATTGATTGCCATACGTCGATATCCCCTTCGACGACCACAGACCCCGCTGCTGTAAGTGCAAATGTCCCTTGGATTGCAATATCCTGTAAACGAACATCATCCGCTTCTACAATCGTTGCATCCAATGCGGCAATTTCCAGGAGCGACGAATCCCACTGCCCAACGCCGCCTACGTCAATCCAACTTCCTGCATTCAAACGACTGGTCCCCAGTACTTGCCAAGCAGAACCGCTCGACCGCGCCAACTCAAGAAAGTCTTTGGCTGACCACGATGCATCACCACCAATAAAACCAAGTGCACCTGCATCTTCACGAATGGATCCACCCGAAACAAGGGAATAATTGCCGAGAACATTATGGTCCATCAGTAAGACATCACCGCTTGCTCGCACCGATGCTGACGAGGCCGTCACGCCAAGCAATTCCGAGTCCCATTGACCGGAGTCCCCTAATCTCAAACCGTCCCCTGCGGCAAGAACTGCAGGGCCGTATACGTGCCATCGGCTTCCAGCATGCGTTGCAAGTTGCAGATCATCTCCTGCATTGGCATTCATCGATCCATGAATCTCAACATCAGCCTCTGAACTTTCATAGACGCTCCCGGACGGATCAGTCTGCAAGTTCAAATCGCCCGATATCTGTATGTGCCCACCAAAACCGATCCCATTCGCTGCTTGAAATGACACATCTCCCGCCGCACTCCAGTACGCTTCCAATGCAATCGAATTTACATTGGCTACATCAACCGCAAGGTTCCCACTCAGTAACGGCAGCAGGGTCGCTCCCCGAAAGTCCCCCCCCCAGTAAAAATCTCCTTGGTTTCCCCACCCCCTTACCCGGACACTTTGCAAGTCAGACAGTGCGCCTGATGTTTCGCCTACGTCTTCAATAAAGTCGTCATTGGAATCGACATAAAATCTGACACCATCACCCAGCAAATTTGCGGTTTGCACACCCGATGCCGTAATACCGATATCCAGCACTCCAGCATTGAACAACGCATCTACTGCCAAGACGCGACGCTTTTCCAAACGCCGAAGTTCAAATTTTGGGTACCGAGGTCGAAGTTGAGAACGTCCTCCCGTCGACGAGAACTCCACTCGCTCCGACAGAAGAAGCCAACGCCTTACCGAATGAAACGAGAAATCTGTACTCTGGAGCCAATGACGTAACATTCCACAAAGCACGCGCCATGCGGTTGGGTCTTTCGAGATAGGCTTTTTTGGCCTCATGCAATGGATTTCCAGGTCGGCTCGATTTCCGCGTCGATTGCCCCAATCTCTATCCGATTTCACGTGTTTTGAGGCACTGGGCCTATTCTAATTAGGCCACCTTACAGCCGCGCGGTATTCAGGTGTCCGTTTCTAAAACGAAGTCGGATTAGACCGATAATAACGGTTTAGAGGCATTGTACGGAGTAGAGTTCCCCGTCGACGAGGTTTCATGCCGAGCCAAAAGGCTCATCCGCCACAGTCTAGAGACCCTGTTTCCGAGCAAAATGCAGGAAATGCATCCAATCCGAAGGTGTTAAATCATGCTCCCCTTCCCGAAGGTGGTAACCGATGATCTCACCGATGGATTGGTTGACTACAGGAAGCTGGCTGGGCAGACCTCCGTTCAAACCAAAAAGGGCATAGGCTGGGTTTGCGTGGTATCCAGACAAAAGCTCTCCCAGCGGATCAGCCCATAGATCCTTGCTAGCGCTCGCGATATACACCGGTCGCGGTGCAATAGCGGCTACCAATTGATGCTGATCGAAAGGCATCTTCTCTTCTTGGTCGTTGAATCGTCGAAAATTTCGGTTGAACCAATGCGGAAACGAAGTATTAATCCGAGCCACGGACTCACCGAAACACCGCTTGCTCAATGCAGCGCCACCACAACCTGAATTGTTGGAAATAACGATCTTAAACCGTTCGTCGTTCGCACCAGCCCATAACGCTGTTTTCCCAAGTCGAGAATGCCCGAGCACCATCATCCCCTCTGGACGGATCCCCTCCGTCTTTGTTAGTACGTCGGCGATCCGTGATAATCCCCAAGCCCAGGCAGAAATCGATCCCCATCGGTCTGGCGTCTTATCAGTGCATCGATATTCAGGAAACAGGGCATGCACTCCATTCTCAAATCCATCATCGAAATCGGGGTCAATATCGCCGTAATGAGCTGTTGCGACCCCATAACCAGCGCCGACGATCTCTCGTATAGGCCATCTCTCTTCTTGGCTTGCCCGGCTTGCTTCCGTCGCACGATTGTCCACCACTCCAGGATTACGAGCATCGCACCAGCTCGATGTTAACCGCACCTTTGGATCATCGGTGGTGGATTGGTTTCCTCGAAAGTTCAGGCCCACAAAACAACTCACCGGCTGGGCCGACTCTTTCGGCGTCCAAAGCAACAAATCGATCCTGACAAACTTTCCATTCCGACTCAACATGATCGCAAATTGCCGTCGTCGGATCCCCGGTTCCTCCTTTCCCTGATGGATAGCTGGACCATCGTCAAACTTCTCGACTTCGATACCGACACTCTCCTTCGGCATCGAACCATATTCATTATCCGCAAGCAACGTTAGGAGGTAGTTGCGATGTTCCGGCCATTGATCGGCAGACGCGATTACTTTGCCATCCTTACCTACCAGTACGCTGGGCAACTCGCACCGCGGTACCATTGTCTCATCGTAGTTCGGTGGCCGGATGGTCGTTTGAGCAAAAGAAACCGCGTGGACTATTGCGATCGCGATGAATGCCTCCGTGACTAATATCCACGTGGCGAATATCGACGTGGCAAAAAGCCCCGAGGAAAACGCGGTAGACGCACGACAAGCCTGACGTGTCAGCACCAGATTTCTTAGGCCTATAAACATGTGTATTTACCTCTTCAAAATTCGATAAAACAGAAAACCAAGTTGACTTTGCGATGGCAAGGAGACAACACTCCCGCGACCTATGCCCCTCGATTTTTTTTGCCTTGCAATGGTACCAACTCGATCACGCGAGATCCCGTAATCGTCGGTTTCGCTTCGCACCCTGCACATCCTCCGCCATCGCCCGATCGCCCATCAGAAAACGATCGAGCGAATCGCGTCAACCTTCGAAGCGCAACCAACAAACATGCAACAATGATGACGGCAACAACGATCCATTGCATAGGAATACCAGCGTTTGACATTCAGACCGAAATCAAACCGAATGGATCGATCCATCGTTTGACAACGCTTGATTGTAGCTAGTACAACCCGATTTCAACTCCCAGGGAACCAGAGAAACAGATATGAGTTCTCAAAAACAACAACTCATCCCCGCTTTCCTCACTCCAACACAGGCATGGATTTCCGCAGCAGGTAACCTCGACAAGGCACGGCCTCGTACACCTTCTCCGGGGATTTGCGTACACTATGTCTCCAACGGATGCGGCTAACCATAGAGATGGCTAACCGCCAGGGCTGTGTGTTTCAACGGCATTCTCCGCTGCTAGGCTCCCGGAGCACCGTCACCTTTCGGCTCCTAACCGACCAAGGAATGGATCGGAAACGCTCAGCGAAGGATTGCTTCAGGCACGCATAGGAAACTGTTTTCGCAACAAGGAACTACGAGAATGTGTCGATTTACTCGAGGGATTCGCATAGGGGCGGTTTTATACTTGGCTATTTTAGGCACGTTGATGGATTCCTCGAAAGCCTTTTCACAACAGGCCCTGAGATGGAAATTCACCTCCGGAGCGACATGGCGTGTGGCCACCGAGCAAGAGATCAGCACGAGCATCAACAACCGTACCAAGACTGTGTCCCAGTCTCTTTCCATGGATTGGAATATCGTTTCCGTAGAAGTCGATGGAACGGCAATCATCGATCAGTTGGTCAAAGACCTCCAGGTCCAAATCGATGGAGTTGTTGTATTCGACAGCAAGAAGCCATCAAGGTCCGATGCCGAGGAAAAAATCGCCGGTCGATTCCAGTCCATCATCGGCCAGAAGATCACTGCGAAGCACACACCGCGCGGAGAGATTTCCTACCTGGATGCTCCTGAAAGCACCCCGGATCTCCTTCGTGCTCAAGCACCCGAATCGCTCTTGCTCTTTCCTGACAAACCGATCAGCGTTGGTAGCAGTTGGATCACCGAAGCGACGAGAACGATCGATTTGATTGGAAAGCTCCACACGACCAACACGTGGCAATATGTTGGACTAGAGCCCAATGAAAGCAAAAAACTCCACCGCTTTCGTGTCACTCCAAGTTTTCAAATCGACGACGAATCCCAGCGAGAGTTAACCCGTCAAGAAGGCGCTGGCAATGTTTGGTTTGACTCCGACAAAGGACGCATCGAAAAATCCGAAATCATCCAAGCGGTAGACTGGAAGAGGACTGAAGGGGATTTGCAAATCGTACAAAAGTACACAACGAAGACGACATCGCGGTTCCAAGACGCGGCACCATGACGTGAAACCTCACCGTCAAGTCTCCTTGCCTTAAACAAGTTTCCTTGCCTCAAAGGAGACGAATCGTTCATCGTTGATTTACCCCTGGGTCGGGAATTCTCGCACTGCCAAAGTCACATGCTCTGCGAAGTCAATTCGCTGAAAATCATCCATTGCTAACCGCTCCGGATAGAATCGATCGATCCATTCCTTGATCTTTTGGCTAGTCCCCTCATTCCATCGGTACTTCGCTAGCGATGACATTGAAAGGTCGGACAGCCAACTTGCCGGCCAATCCATCCTAAGCCTCAAGCAAGCTGGCCCACCTCCATTGGCCATACTCTCATTGAGATGAACATAGCTCACACCAACGATAGGGTTTCGCGCATCAGCAATCCATGCACCAATCAATTCACGCACTTCAGCTGATTGCTCGCACTGAGCTGGGCAAACCAAGTGCATCCCACCGTGAGGCAACGATAGGATTTGGCTATTAAATAGGTATGTGCGAACGGCTTGGTGGAGCGGGATTAATTCAGCATCAATTCGGAGGGGATAGAGTGGCTCTCCGAAAAGCGTTTCGTACTTGGTGCGAATTTCTCGAACCAGCTGGTCTCCATTCAAAAAAGCATCCGCGTGATAGAGAAAAAGATTCCTGTTAGAGGTTGCGATAACATCATTGTGAAAGACACCTGCATCGACAGCCTCAGGGCTCTGTTCTGCGAATATTGTCTGCTCTATCGGCAATCGCAGGAACTTACTGATCGTGTGGGATGCCAGGCTGGACTGGCGTGCTCGAAAAGAAAGCATCCCCGTACTGGCCGCGCCGGCCCCATGAACAAAAACATGCAACCCCAACGACGACTGCACCGGGTGCGGGGCGGCAAATCGCATATGATTCGCGGCTCCTTCATCTCGAAGCGGATCGACCGCGGGTATTGGCAGACAGACTTGAACCTTCTCAACACCACGAAACAGATCTGAAAACTGCAAGTAGCGTTCTACGGCCTCCATCCCTCGGTGAAGGCTGCTCGAGAGGTTCGCGAGCACCAGCCTCGAGACTCCGTCCACCGCATCTGTTCCCGGGCAAAACGTACCCGCATTAGCAGTCCACATGTAGGATGAACTGTAGGCTGCAGAAAGTAGCGCTGGCGATTCATCGGCGCATCGCTTCAGTGCATCGGCTTGCTTGGATCGATCGAACCGCTGCTTAGAATCGATCCAACCGCAACGGACGAGAAAATCCCAATGAGGCCTTGTGAGCGGCGGCAAAAAGAATTGAGGGACGCCGAGGGATGCCACGTGATCCATCTTTGCAACGCCTTCGAGCGCTGCTGCTCTCGGATGCGATTGCTTCGCTTGATTGGCTAGACTGGCCACATTGCCGACTCCCAACCCACCAAAATGATGAGTTGGTCCGATGATTCCATCGATTTGAACTTCGGTCAATTTCGGTACTTCCTGCAAAGAACCGACAACGTGTAGCTGGCTGCTATCCAAGTTCATGGATCATGCATCCGCCACATCAACGTAAACCTTGAGAGCGCTGTTATCTTCGACGAGCAACCGCATCATCTCTCGATATTGATCGAGTCCTTTGACAGGATTCGTAAGGATCTTTTGCAGGACTCCTGGGAACATAACTTCACCTAGGGCGAGATCGCGAATCCCCATTTCAAAATGCTCACGATTCGCGTTTACACTTCCCAAAAGTAGCTTGTTCCCTAGCACCCACTCGATGTTGATTTTGTCGGAAGGAACCGTCGTTGTGTTTTTGCCGCCTGTAATGCTGGTCCAAACCAAGGCGCCATTGTGACCCAGCGACTGCATTGCATTGAAGGCGATCTGCGAGGATCCTGTCGCGTCAACGATTAAATCAGCCTTGCCTACTTTGGCTGTGAGTTGCTCAAGCGACACCTCGGAGGTCGGCACATACGTTGCTTCCATTCCTTCGACGATGGAACTCTTTAGATGCGGGCCTTTGGCTCGGGCGAGTGTGAATACTTCGAGTCCCTTCAAACGCAATACCAGCGTCGACAGCAAGCCGATTTGTCCAGCTCCTAGAACGAATGCTCTCTTAGGGCTCCAGACCTTCATACGTCGCTGAGCTTCAAACGCTTGATAGATGGCCTTGGCCGCGCAGCTCATCGGTTCCATCAGCACATGCAGATGCTTCAGGCCTTTCGGGACGCGAACGATGTAATCTTCATGGTCCACAAAGTACTCGGTGAGGTAGCCATGTAGCAGGTTGATGCCTCGCTCGTAGTACGTTTCCTCACTGGTCATATCGTAGGTTCCGATCTTGTCATAAATCGAACCACCTGGTCGACGCACTGTGGCAGTCACGTAATCTCCAACACGAATATTCCGGACATTCGGGCCAACTTGCTGAACAATCCCAAACGATTCGTGACCGAGGACCAAATAGTCATCACCCGGGGGAGGGTTACCGTAAAGCGCGTCGTTGATTTCCCGATCCGTCGCATCGACCCCCACCTTGAGCACCTTGACCAAGATTCCTTTTCCATCCGGAATCTTTTGGATATCAGGCATTGGGATGTCGCGCTGATGAACACTATTGGGTGTACCGGGACGTACTGCGATCGCTTTCATGAGAACTCGAATACCGATATGAAGTTTTGACTGAGTATTTAGCTGGGAGCATCCTGGGGTAGGCCCACTGGCCGCACCGAATCACAAGCTCTCAAGTCCTGCCGAGAAGCGGGCCTCCCATGAGATTGGCCCGCTAACCAGCCGAACGACCGAGCCCGCTAACCAGCCGAACGACCGGAGCAGTATAGCCATCTTTCAAATTCCGTCCCATGCCAACTCGCATCCCCTTTCCCGGTTTGCGTTCGACTCCGATTCACTTCGCGATACAATTTGGCTCCCCGGCAAGGGCTCAAGAATCGATATCCTAATGTCTCTCCAGATCCTACCGTCCCTCCAGTGATTCCATCGAAGGCAATTCCCGATGACCAATTCCACTCGCCGCGTTGTCCTAGCAATGAGCGGAGGCGTTGACTCCAGCGTAGCCGCCCACCTGCTGCTACAACAAGGCTACGAGGTGGTCGGGGTCTTCATGAGGCACGGTGAACAATCGAGTCAAGCTTGTGAATTGGGCGACGGGCGTCCCAATCCGCTGCTTCCGATACTTGAGGGCCGACTGGACCATAAGCAAGGCTGCTGCAGCGCGAGCGACGCAGCGGATGCGAGGCGTGTTGCCGACAAGATGTCGATTCCGTTTTACGCCTTGGATCTCGAGTCCGACTTTCGGAGAATCGTTGACTACTTTGTAGATGAGTACCACCACGGGCGAACCCCCAACCCCTGTGTGCAATGCAATAACTGGATCAAGTTCGGGAGATTGTTTGAATATGCAGACGCGGTTGGAGCTCACTTCGTAGCGACTGGTCACTACGCGCGCATGCTTAACCAGCCTTCGCCGCTCCAATCCTCAAGTTCTGATATGGCCCCCCAAAGCAAGGAAGCTCACTGCGAGAACGCAATTAACTACGAGCTGCATCGCGGGCTCGACGATGACAAGGATCAGGCCTACGTACTCACTGGAATCGCAAGATCGCTCCTGCCCAGGATGCTACTGCCGGTTGGTGGCTATCACAAATCCGAAATCCGTAAAATCGCGACGGAGATCGGTCTAAAGGTTGCCGACAAAAAAGACAGTCAAGAAATCTGTTTTGTGACAACTGGACAACACGCCCAATTCGTTCGACAGAAAAGCCACACAGATACATCCGGTGAAATCGTCACGAGCGACGGATGTGTGGTGGGACACCATCCCGGAATCGAAGGCTTTACGATCGGTCAGCGAAAAGGAATTGGAGTCGCGATGGGAAGCCCCTATTTCGTCACGTCCATCGATCCGATCGCCAATCGTGTCGTCATCGGTCCCCATGAAGAACTGGGGCGAACCTGGCTGGAAGCGGATGAGGACAACTGGCTGACCGATTTCCCCCTCGATTCGCCTTGCCCCGCCGAGGTCCAAATCCGTTACAACTCATCTCCAGAACCAGCGACCGTGACACGATGGGGTGATCGCCGGTTCCGTGTCGATTTTTCGTCACCTGTCTTCGGCGTCTCCCCGGGACAACTCGCCGCGGTCTTCTCAGGAACCCGCGCTCTGGGCTGCGGATGGATTCGGACAACCGGGCGGCAATAAGATCGCCTCGTCTGGCAAAAGACAAGGGATACCGTCTATCACCGGGTAAAACCAACCAAGATCTGCCGAAACTAGACCTTGCGTCGGAACAGCGGAAATTGTACGACCCAATTTCGTGCAGAGATCTCCACGTTCCAATTGCTCTTTCAAGAAGAGCAAAACACTTGGGGATGCTAGCATTAACTTGGTTTTTGAATTCGGGCAACGGACTAGGCCCATGAGCCACTCGGGCAGATCTGCATTCCACACCATCGCTAAGCGACTCCTCGCAGGTTTCGTTGTTTGCTTGATGCACATCGAGCTTTCATCGCAGCATGCATTGGCGTATCAGTCCGAGCCAATCTCGTCGAGTTTTGCAGCACCGTCAAGTTTTGGAGCACCGTCAAGTTTTGGAGCACCGTCAAGTTTCACGGGCGCGAACGCGAATGCATCGGGGTCCTCCGACCAATTCCAGGGCTCCGCACCGGTCATGACGTTCCTAGACATGTACACCGGACAACCCTGGGGTCGCTATGTTGTATCCGAATCGGTGACCGTTCCAAAGTACGAATATCGGGAGGTCAAAGAGCGGGTTTATGTGCCGACCTGGGTTCAAGAGCCCAAATCCACAACATTGACTCAATACGACCCAATCGTCTCGTACCAACTAAGACCTCGCTCGGTACCGAGCATGAATCCGTTCTACCCCCCACAACAGATCGTTGAATACGTTCCCATCGTCCAGTACCAACCGCGGAACGTCCAGACGACACAGATGACGCAGTACCAAAAGTACGAAGAGCGTGATGTCAGCAGAATGGTCCCCGTTCTCGTGAACGCAACCGAACAGAGGTCTCGTTTCGTCGATCGCCCCTTGAACGCAAACCCTAACGCACCGATATCGTCCAGCAACTTGGTTCAATACTCCGCAAACATCGCACAAGCCAACCGGACTTCGGCTCGCTACCCAACACGATCAATCGACTATCCAAGCCAACCTGTGTACGGCGCACCAGTGTACGGCAGTAACCCATCGGCCCTCGCTTGGTCAACGCCCAAAACAATGATCCCTCCTCCCCCAACGACTGTTCCCGTTTCCTACGCTTCATCGACGACTCCGGTGGCCGGACAGTACAACGTCGCCGCCGGTTACCCAAACCCTGCGATGGCCCCCACTGCGTTACCTAATCAAGTGAGCTCAGCTCCTATCGTTCCCATCCCGCAGACCACTACGGCATTGCCTCCAGCCTACGCAGGGGCGGGCAGCCCCTTACCCACCTACACCGCAGCACCCGCAGGCATACCTCCCACCAGCATCGCCTACGGACAACCGCAGTATGGGGCTCCGCAGTATTATGGAGCTCCGCAGTATGGAGCTCCGCAATATAGTGCAACTCCCTATGGGGCAGTTAGCCCGACCATGAATGGCTATCCACCTCCACCCTACTACGCGAATGCCTATAATCCCAGCGCGTATTATCCCTCGTGGCTCACCGCTCAAGGGAGTCTCTTTAGCACCAACTGGTTCACACAAAATGGTGGCACGGCCTCAATGACTACAACGGGCGGATTTCCTTACACGGGATATCCTCCAGGCGCCTACCCACAACCAAGCGGTGCGGCCCCCGGGTACAACAGCCCTACGAACTACACAGTCCCTCAGCTCGCATCGAACAACTTAGGGTATTCGTCCAATTCTCCAAACTACTGGGGACGGACAACACCACCGATCTCATCGCCCGCGGGAACCCCTGGTGTCGCTCCCGCTTACCCCCCGACCACACCCTACCCATCGCCTGGCTATCCACCTGCCGGAGCTTACCCACCTGCCGGAGCTTACCCGCCTGCAGGTCCTCCGAGCTATGGGACGCCGGCGTACGGCTATGGGACGCCAGGGTATGGACAACCCAGCTACGGAGCCCCGGTACCGCCGCCCTACGGTTATTCCACAACGGCGAATTACCGCGACCCTTACCAAACTGGGATGCCCCCCACGGTTATGCGTTAAATCCCAGCCGTTTCTATCATTCTCTTGATCCAACCTCGCCACCTTCTTCGCTGTATAAGAAACACCCATCCAGCGAATCTTGGCACTTTGTTTGCTGTGTAGGTCTCAGCTCGGTTTGACATAGGGAATCCTTGGTATTTTAATCAAGGGGAGCCCGCTGTTGCCGACGGACCTTTCGATGAGTCAACGAAGGGTTCGACATGATTCCCTGCCCTGCACTCGTTTCTGGAGTTACAAAACCGAATGAAAAAGTTTGTCATTTACACTGCCGTCGCTTTGATTGCTACTGCGGTATCTCCGAGCGCATTCGCCATCAAAGAGTTCGGCGAAACATGGACTAAGATCTACGCGGAAAAGAGCACGAACGAGGAATTTAAGAAGTTAGTCGCAGAAGCGAAGTGCAACGTTTGCCACATCGATGGCGAAAACAAGAAAAAGCACAATCCCTACGGTGACGCAGTGGAAGCCGCGGGTATCACCAAGAAAAACTTCCCTGCTCCCAAATTCAAGCAAAACCCTGACGAAGTCCGCAAGGAAGTCGAAAAGATCCTGAAGACTTTGGAAGACAAAAAAGCTGAAGGACAATCCAAAACTTTTGGAGAACGGATCAAGGAAGGCTTGCTCCCAGGGGGTGACGTGAAGGGCAAGTAAAAGCCTGACAACTCGTCCTAAAATTAGGGTCTCCGTCGAACCGAAACACCATTTCGTTCGTTTATACTAAGTGCGTCCGGGCTCAGGAGTTCGGACGCACTTTGATTTTCGGGATGCTTTGTTCCCAAGTCGTTGGCGTCTCGAGGTGGGTTTTGGCTCCCTTGAACTTCCGTCGCGATCGCTACCATCCTCCCCTCCCAATTCTGAAAGTAGTATCCATGCTGCGTTTTACGATCATGTTCGTCGCTTTGGCGGGTTTGCTCCCGCAGACCACTTCGCGTGCCTTTGCTCAGGAATCCACCAAGACTGAGACCGAAGTCGGATTTGTGAGCTTGTTCGATGGCAAGTCGATGAATGGCTGGAAAGTGAATGAAAACCCAACCAGTTGGAAAGTCGAAAACGGCACTTTGGTTTGCAATGGTGAGCGAAGCCACATTTTTTATATCGGCGATGACAAACCCTTCAAGAACTTCCACTTCAAGGCAGATGTGAAAACGGAACCAAACAGCAACGCCGGTATCTACTTCCACACCAAATACCAAGACTCCGGTTGGCCAAAGTACGGATTTGAGTGCCAAGTCAACTTGTCCTACAAATCCGACCCACGAAAGACGAGCAGCCTGTACGCGGTCAAGGACGTGTTAGAACCCGCCGCGAAGGACAATGAATGGTACACCCAAGAGATCATCGTTGTCGGAAAAAAGGTCACCCTAAAAGTCAACGGCAAGACTCTTGTTGAATACGTCGAACCAGACGACCAAAAAGCTGGCGCAGACTTCACTCGCAAGATCGATGAGGGAACCTTTGCCCTCCAGGCCCACGATCCAGGAAGCAAGGTTTACTTCAAGAATCTTCGCGTCAAGCGATTGGATTAAGGTCGACCCGTTGACATGATTCTCACTACGATCGCTCGATCCGATCGCATGGCTTCCCCAACTCGAGTTTCGCCACGGCAATCATTGCTGTGGCGTCTCTTGTTTTGTTTTGGAATCGCATGCCATTTTCTCTCCAATTCCAATTCCTTCGCCGCTACCGCAGACGCTTTGCAAGTGTCCGTGACATCTGGCTTGGCAGGGTATTGGAAAATAGGATTCCCGACGCTCCATCGGGTGACCGTATCGAGTTCTGGAAACGGATCGGGTGATGCGTTGAAAGGATTGCTCGAGGTGCACACATTTGACGGAGATGGCGTTCCAGTCATCTACCGATCCAAAGAGTGGGCATTCGACTGTTCTGGGAATCAAACCTCGACCGTCGACCTGCTAGCGAAACATGGTCGCGGTAATCGTCCTATTCGTATCGTTTTCGTCGACGACCAGAAGCAAACCATTCTTGAACACACTCTCGCGGATTCCGAGCGAGGAACGGCTCTACCAGCAAATCAGCCTTGGATTGTGGGACTGGGAACACCCCAACTCGCCCTCGCACAAGGGACCATGAAATCCGCTCAAGGAAGTTTTGGCGAACTGAGCGTTTCGGAAATAGCCGACGCCAAATCACTCCCCAAAAACGAGCTTGTTTATTCGGGTGTCGATGCTGTCGTATTCTCCTCGCAAAACCAAGAGCTGAACCGCGGAATCACGGCACAACAAGCAACAGCCTTGACCGCTTGGACCAAAATGGGTGGACAATTGGTTCTGTGCTGGGGCAGTTCCGCTCAGTCCTTGGCCAACATCCCCGAACTAAAAGATTTGATTCCAGGGGAAGTCGTTAGCTTTTCAGACGATGGAGAACCGGGTCCGATCGAATCGCTCTTGGGATCGCAACAGCAACTGCAACCCTTACCTTGCGCAGTACTGAACATCAAGCAAGGCCGCGTGGATGTAGTGACTGCAACCGGTACACGCACGAAACTGCCCTTCATCGCCCGATGGGCTGTTGGGTTCGGCAGTGTTGTTTGGATGGCAACAGAAATAGACTGCCCCCAAATGTTAGCTTGGGAAACACGGCCTGCTCTCATCAAATACCTGCTTAAGGACTGTTGGGAGAAGCCTGAGTCACTTGCCAACAAATCTATTTATCAATCCTACGATGAATTGGTCGGCCAACTAAACGCAACGCTTGACACCTTTCCAAATCTTCGGCTTGGCAACCTGGGACAACTCGTTCTCATCGCAGGCTTGTTGGCCCTGTTGATTGGACCTCTGGACTATTTTCTGGTCTCGAAAGCATGGCAAAAACCACGATGGACATGGTGGACACTCATCATCTCCTCCATCGGAATTATGGCGGTAGCATCGGTGCTTGCGAGAACCTGGAAACCAGAGTTGCCCAGCATCAATAGCCTGGAAATCATCGATGTTGATGACCAGACGCAGCAACTCCACGGTCGCGCTTACTCCCACTGCTACGCGGGACGCCGGGGCGTATACGATTTTGCCACCTATCACCGTCCACTGCAGAATTTGACCGCAGACAAAGATACCAACCCGACACCAAACTTCCCGGAGTCGAAGCCTCGACCAAATCGCATCGACTGGTTTGGCCAGCCAGGAAAAGGATTGGGTGGCTTTGATTCAAACGTTACAACCCAGTTAGGACTTCCAACCTACGCCGTTGAGTCATCGACAAGTGACTCAACCGATATCCAAGGGATGGGTTTTCCTGCTGCTGGCACCAAGGCCTTTTACTCCGAGTGGTCAGATCCCTTTGAATTCCCAGCTTCGTACAATGGACTCGGTACGGTATCCGGAAAAGACGACTTGCTTCAAGGTTCCTTTGCGAACCCGTTGAGTGTCGATATCCTCGAAGGGGTTCTGTACTTTGCTGGTAGAGCGTACACAATCCCATCTCGAATACGCCCTGGGGAGCGGGTGCCGATATCGACATCGATCCCCAAAGACATCACGCGACGTCTTCAGCGCAGAACATTCGTTGCCGGTGAGGAACAAGGTTCCGAATGGAACCCTGCCGACACCAATAACCTCGAGCGATTAGCCGAGTTGCTCTCGTTCCATCGCTCTGCCGGCGCCTCGTCATACTCCAGTTTGTCCAATCGCTATTTGAGCAATCTCGAGTGCTCCGATTTGTTGAAACTGGAAAGGGCTGTGATTTTCGCTCAAGTGGCCGAACCAGTGAGCACCTGGAATCTACGGCGTAACGGGGCGACTGTACAACCGATCGGGGGGAAGCAACTCTCGATCGTTCGTATGGTATTCACCGTCGAAAACAACAGCAGATCTTCGACAGCTTTGCGAGAACTTTCCCCGAATCCCAATCCCTAACGGCGTCCTATCGTGATCAAGACGATAAAACTTACAAAAAAATACGACGACATGTACGCCATCCGCGATATCGACTTGGATTTAGGCCAAGGGGATCTTTTCGGATTTATTGGCCCGAACGGCGCGGGCAAGACAACCACCATGCGCATCGTGGCAACCTTGCTCGAACCCACCGAAGGCGAAGCGTATGTCTGCGATTATTCGATCTACACCCATCCCAAAGAAATCCGACGACTAGTCGGTTTCATGCCTGACTTCTTTGGTGTCTACGATGACATGACCGTGATCGAGTACCTCGAATTTTTTGCCGCGGCTTATCGCATCGGCCCTCAAGCGCGGCGGAAGCGTTGCAACGAAATGCTCGAAGTCGTCGATTTGGATTTTAAACGCGATGCGTACGCCAATACGCTTTCCCGAGGTCAAACGCAGCGATTGGGATTGGCTCGTACGTTGCTTCACGACCCTGCGGTGTTGCTGCTCGATGAACCACTCAGCGGTCTCGACCCACGAGCCCGTATTGAAATGCGAGCCTTAATGCGGAGGCTTGGCGCGATGGGGAAAACCATCATCGTCAGCAGCCACATCTTGCCCGAACTTGCGGACGTCTGTAATAAAGTGGGCATCATCGACTCCGGAAGAATGATCGCCAGCAACGATGTTGCATCGATCATCAAACAAGTCAACCCGTTTACGGTGATCTTGATCGAACCTGTCGCCCCTTCAGACCTGGACTCCGCCGGCAAACTGCTTGAGAAACAAGACATCGTTTCCTCGGTATCCTCGAGCGGAAACACCCTCCGTGTCACCCTTAAGGCGGATGTCGACGATTACTCGTCGCTGGCAACAACCCTGATTCAGGCAGGTATACGCTTCAAACGATTCGCCGCCGAGGAAATCAACCTTGAATCAGCATTCATGGCGTTCACCAAAGGGGCTGGTTCCAAGATCTAATTGTCACGCCCGATCCATGCCTTCACGACTCTCGAGGGAAATTCTACATGCAGTCCGCGTCCGGAACCGATCCATCTCTAGCAAAACCAATATCCAAACGATTGCATGAGGATTGGTTGGTAGTCGGCATTGGTGCCATAGCTCTCCTGGTAGCAACCTTCTTCGTCTCGGCCAAGCCTGCCAATGCTGTTGGGGGCAAACCGGAAATCGTCAACACAGCAAAAGGAACCATTGCGAAGCTGGAATCATGGAAAGATGCACCCGGCAAAGCGTTTTTCACCAAGCCCAAAAAAGGGGAACCACAGTTTCTCGGAGGCGCACTGCTCATCACTTTCGCCGTTATCGGCACCCTCCTAATGCCCGTCGCTTATGCTCGAGGCATATCCCCTGGTTCGTTTATGGTAGGGTACCTCGTTTTGTTCTTGCTGGCGATTTTTGCTTTTTTGATGTCCACCCAAGAGGTAGTCAAGCAATACAATTTTGAGTACGTGCTGTGGGCCCTCTTGTTAGGGCTGACTATCAGCAACACGATCGGTACGCCAGACTTTCTCAAGCCGATGGTGATCGGTGACACGTTCATCAAACTAGGACTCGTGCTTTTCGGTGCCGAGGTGTTGTTTGGAAAGCTGGTGGCATTGGGAGTCCCAGGTGTTTTCACGTCATGGGTCGTAACCCCGATCGTCCTGATCACCACGTACTGGTTTGGTCAACGGATTTTAAAAATCGAATCCCCAAGTTTGAATATGGTGATTTCGGCGGACATGTCCGTGTGCGGCGTATCGGCTGCAATCGCCACCGGCGCTGCTTGCCGAGCAAAACGAGAGGAAGTCTCCTACGCGATTGGAGTCTCCCTACTTTTTACCGCGGTCATGATGATCGTTCAGCCCTACATCGTTCTCAAAACGGGAATGGATCCAATTGTTGGTGCTGCTTGGATTGGTGGAACCATCGATTCCACCGGCGCGGTCGCTGCGGCAGGCGCCGTGCTCGGCGACGATGCCGCCACCGTCGCGAACACCGTAAAAATGATCCAAAACGTTCTGATCGGCGTTATCGCATTTGGCGTAGCAACCTACTGGTCAACACGCTATCGCGAATCAGGAGATACCAACAGCGTTGGAATATCGGAAATCTGGACGAGGTTCCCGAAATTTGTGATCGGATTTATCGGTGCTTCACTCGCTTTCTCATTCTTGCCTTCCTGGATCGGTTGGGATAGCAACATCGCGGAAGTCGTATCGAAAGAGATTACATCCCAAGTACGGATTTGGTTGTTTTGTCTCGCCTTTGTCGCGTTCGGACTCGAAACCAATTTTCGAGAACTTTGGAAATACCTCTGCGTCGGAAAACCACTCTTGCTGTACATCATCGGTCAAGCGTGGAGCATGATCCTTTCGTTGGCGATGGCCACCTTGATGTTCGGTGTGCTGTACGCCGATAAAGTGAAATCGATCCTTGCGAAATAGAAACCGAGTCGCGCAGTGAAAGCAGCACATCCACACAATCAACGAGGGATCTGGGCAATGCTCGGGATGATAGTGGCGATCGTGACTATCTGGATGGTGGTACTCCCTGCAGCAGCCAAACTTCCGACGGTCCAAAACCACCTCGAATTCCTCGAATCACACCGCATCAATGCAGCCGCGATGTTTTATACCGAGCTGGAGCCTAGGGACTAGTTCTCAACAACAGGCTCCCGCTGATCCAGATCGAATCGCAGATCGAGTTCACTGGCTCACGGGACTTGGCTCGATACCATCAGCCAATGCTTATTGGCCCATCGGGCGAGAAAAATACTGTCTCGCTACTTCGTGATACGGCAATCCTTGCCAACTTGCTGCAAGTTCTCGTGCAATTAATCCATCGACCAGCGGCTTGCGCTCATAGACTGCGGACAAACATTCCTCGACCAATCTCGCAGAGGAATCTTTTCGAACAACGAGAAGCGCTGCTGTCGCGATCATCATCGTCGGTTCTTGGATCATGCCTCGGTATGCTCCCACCTTGAGCTCCAGCAATCGAAACATAGGTTCGGTCAATGTCAGTGAGGCGGCATCGCGGATTGAGAGCAATCGGTACTTACCCTCCGAAAGTAGCTCCACCATGCCCGACTGCTCAGGTTTGACCATCGCGACCAATACATTCAGAGGCTGCCGGAGTGATGATTGAGTCCAGTCGCCATCGACGATTTCAAAATCCACTTCGGACAAATTGAAATGCTTCAGCAATCGCAGAGCGGCTTGTCGAGTTCCAGACTCCTTATTCCCCAGCACAATCCTCTTTCCTGCCAAATCCTCGATCCGTTCGATCCCCAATTCGACGGGTACGAGAATATGAATCGCTTCAAAAAACAAAGGCGCCACGACAGCGACTTGATCCGATCGTATGGTGGACTCTTGCATCAGAGCAACATCCGCGTGCGATTCAAGCAGTTGGCGAAGATTCTCGATCGATCCACCGGTGGATATCACCGACGGAGGGCGACCACTCCCGGTCTTCATGCGATCGGAGAGTTTGCCTGCAATATCATAGTACATGCCTCCGGGAGCTCCCGACGCGATCGTGATTCTGCCTGGCAGCCGCTTATCGTCAATCCAGCGAAGGATCGAAGTGCCGAACAAAATCGCACCGAGCATGAGCGCGGCCATTGCGATGAAAGCACGCTGGGCCCAACGCTGCGAGGCAGACGGGTCGACTTGTCGCCCACCGGTCAAAGCAGCGACGATCGGAATGTTTGAAAACCAGAAACGAAACCGACGAGGCCACGATGGCGGTCGAGCTTGAATCGGATGTCCGTTGTAAAAACGATCCAGATCCTGGGCAAGATCCGCAGCTGTCGCATACCGAAGGCTCGGCGACTTCTCGAGGCACTTGCTTACGATTGTTTCTAAATCCACGTGGGTATTTGGCTGCAACTGCCGGACACTTGGAGCAGGCTTGTGCATCACTTGCATCATCGTCTGCAAAACCGATGCCGCCTGAAATGGAGGTTTTCCCGTCAACAGCGCAAAAAGAATCGCTCCCATCGCATACACGTCGGTCGCGACCCCTTGGTCCTCGCTTTTCCCAGCAGCTTGTTCCGGAGACATGTAACTTGGCGTACCCAAAGTAGCGCCTGTTGCCGTCAAGCCTTCGTCGCCACCCATTTGTTTAGCGAGTCCAAAGTCGGTAAGGTACACCTCATCTTCTTCATCTAGCAACACATTGGCTGGCTTCAAATCACGGTGCACGACCTCGTGCTCATGCGCGTAGTCGATTGCTCTCGCTACATCGCGAACATAGCGGACAGCGCGTTTGGGATCGATTGGACCGTTCGACACGATCTTGGCAAGATCCGTACCGGGAATGTAGTCCATTGAGAAAAAGTGGTGACCATCGCTTTCACCGCAGTGGTACACGGTGACGATATTCGGATGATCGAGCTTTGCAACACTACGGGCTTCACTGTAAAACCTCGCAACCTCTTCATCCGATGCCAGCGCCCCAGATCGAATCATCTTGATCGCCACCCGCCGATTGAGCTGCACTTGGTTGGCCAAATAGACGACCCCCATTCCGCCTCGCCCCAGAACTCGTTCCAGCAGGTATTCGCCAAACCGACACGGAAGGGACGCTTGCGTGCTATCGAGCGACGGGACATCGGACAAGCTAAAATCGGTGTCACTGGAGAGTGGAGCATCGACGAACGAGAACACCGCGCGTTTTTTCTCAAAATCCTCACCTTGAATTTTCAAATCCAAGGTGATGGCATTTGGATCATAGTTCGAGTGCGACTCTTCGCTCTCAGGGGATGACTCAGCGACTGGACTAGCGGCTGATTTCGTTTCCGCTTCGACTGATCCACCGTGAAACGTAGGCCCAGCCATGGTTTCAATCCAATCGGCGGCCGCGAGCAACTCTTGCAATCGATCCGCATACTCCGGGTGCTCGCGAAGGAAGCTCTCACGATCCACCAATTCACCGCGATCATGCCGTTTCAAGAAATCCAACAGAACCTGATCCAGTTCCAAGTCACCTTGGTCTTCGTGATTTTCACGCATACTCGCGAATCCCTCAACTGCCTCGTGCCGACACCACAGGTTCTCCACGCCTCCTAACGCTCGAATGTCTCGGCGTTCAATTTACCTTGCACCGCTTCTGGCCAGACTAATACCCATCCTCAGACTGGACGGAATTGTTCATAGGCGAAATTCGGGCGACCGTCATTGTACGTCCAACACCATCGACCACCTAGCCACCTGCTAGCCCAGGGAATTTCTCTCCGTGCCGTATTCCCCTGAAAAAACAGAGTCACCCCTCAAAAAAAACAGGTTGCCATTTGATTTGCCCGAACAAGACACTTCCATCACAGGTTACGAATCGCGTAACAGGGTTACGAATCGCGAAAGACCGTCGCGGTCACCGAAGTCGCATGCGTCAAAAAATCATCCCGTGCACCTTCGCCAACAATTTCTCCTCCTTTTTCACCGGACAGAGGGCCTACTTCGATCAAATAGTCCGAGGCCCGAATCATCTGCTCATTGTGTTCGATGACCAAAACCGAATTTCCTTGATCGATCAATACATCGATGCAATCAAGTAACCGTTCAACATCGGCGAAATGCAAGCCAGTCGTAGGCTCATCCATAACAATTAATCTTCGACTCTGCTCTTCGAGGTGCGATGCTAGTTTCAATCGCATCGACTCTCCTGCGGAAAGCGAGGATACGCTTTGGCCCAAGGGCAAGTAACCCAATCCTATGTCCACCAAAGGTTGCAGCTTCTTTTGCAATTTGCGTTCGCCGCGAAAGAACTCGATCGCATCAACCACACTTAAGTTGAGAACTTCAGAGATATCAAGATCGCGATAACGCACGTCCAGAACGCGAGGCGTGAATCGCTTGCCATTGCACTCCGAACAAACCAACCGAACATCTGCCATGAACTGCATATCGACAGATGTAAACCCTAGTCCCTCGCAAACAGTACAACGTCCCGCCGAACTGTTAAAGCTGAAATGACTTTCAGTCAACCCCGCCGCTTTCGCATCGGCCGATGATGCAAATGCAATCCTTATTTCGTCCATCGCTTTGACGTATGTTGCAGGCGTCGAACGAATCGACTTTGCGATGGGAGATTGATCGATGGCAACGCATCCGCGAACATGCTCCTCGCCGATGAGCCGATCAAAGGGTAACGCGTGCTCAGACGATTCCCCCTTGGATGCCCCAATCGCAGGTACCAATGTATCCAATACGAGAGAACTCTTCCCACTTCCGCTGACGCCGACGATGGTGCAAAGGCACCCCAGCGGGATCTTGAGATCAACATTCTTTAAATTCCTTCCTCTCGCACCGCGAAGTTCCAGCACTCGCTTACCAATCTCGCGTGGTACACGGCTAGAGCCCTTCGACGACAAGTATTTCGCCGTTAGGGTTTTACTCTTACGAAAGTCAGAAGCCTTGCCTGAAAAACAAACCTTGCCACCACGAGCACCAGCCCCAGGCCCAATCTCGAGAACGTGGTCTGCTTGAAAAAGCAGATATGGCTCATGCTCGATCAAGACAACAGTGTTTCCGCGCTCCACAAGCTTCTGTACTGCCGAAGCAACCCGTACCGTATCACTAGGATGTAGTCCTACGGTTGGTTCATCGAGTACATAGAGCATGTCGACTAGGTCTGATCCTAGCAGGGTCGTAAGATTCACGCGTTGCGATTCTCCTCCGCTCAACGTGTGCATAGTCCGACCAAGAGTTAAATATCCCAACCCAACCGAAATGAGATAATCCAATCGCGATGCAACTTGTTTCAATACAGTCTCCATTGCCCTAATATCTGCACCGATTGGAAGATGCTCGGAGCTTTCCTGTAATTCCCTAAGTATCGTCCGTAAATCATCGATGGTCTGCTCTGTGATTTGCGAAAAACTCATCCCTCGGAAACGATACGCCAAAGCTCCTGGGGATAAACGCTGACCTTTGCACAGTGGACATACCGAATACGATTTCCAGCGAGCAAGAAATGCTCGGATATGCATCTTGTACTTTTTCCGCTCGAGCCACGCGAAAAAACCATCTAACCCTCCAAAACTTTTCGCTGGAACTCCGTGCTGAATTAGATCCCAATGCTTGGACGAAAGCTTTGCCACAGGCATATCGAGAGGTATTCGATATTCAGCCGCTATCGCCATCAATTCATGGAGCTCGTGCTCATAGGATGGGGTTCTCCAAGGTGCAATTGCTCCATCGCGTAACGTGAGATTGCGATCAGGAACTATTTTTTCAAGATCGAGATCGGAGACTTCTCCGAAACCGGTGCATTGAGAACATGCTCCGATGGGACTGTTGAAGCTGAATAACCGCGGTTCAGACTCTGGGCATTCCTCGCCGCAATCCGCGCACCGTAATTTCTTGGTAAATATATGCTCGTCGTACTCTTGTCCGGAGACAATTCTCGATCGAACATTGAGACCCAAGCCTTTGGCGGATTGGCTCTCTCCGTTAGATTTCGCCACCAAGACGATCACATTACGATCCGCCCGCTCAAACGCGAGCTCAAGCGATTGCAGGGTGGATTGAGACAATGGGCTTCCGTCGATTCGAAACCGATCGATCACCACAATACCAGCCCCCATTGCGGGCACCTTCTTCGCAACAGCTCCAAGATCTTCCGACAATTCCACCAAATCATCGGTGAGGATCACGCGGATAAAACCAGACGACTGCAAGTCATACAGTTGCTGTGACAAGTCCGCCTTGGTTGCCCAGTCGAACTCAAATCCTAGCATCGCTCTTCCGTCACCCAAGGACGACATCCTCCTGGCCAACGAGGAAGGTGAGTGCTTTAGGATCGGTTTACTACAGGTCGAACAGAACGGACTAGCAACGTGCGAAAAAAGGATTCGCAATGGCTCTAAAACCTCACTAGCTGTCCCCACAGTACTGCGATTGTTGCGACTGCGATCCCCTCGCGTCACCGCTAATGAAGGTGGAAGATTGTCGAGCGAATCAAATCGAGGTTTATCGATACGAGCCAAAAACTGACGCGTATATGCCGAGAAACTCTCGATATAGCGACGCTGGCCCTCTGCGTACAACGTATCGAGGGCCAGCGAAGTCTTACCGCTCCCGCTAACGCCACAGACAACCGTCAATCGACGGAGAGGAATGTCCACATCGATGCTTTGCAGATTGTGCTCCGCGGCACCGCGCAATTCGATACAACGCACAGTTTTCATGCCACCATTATTGCATGAATGCAAATTTCAGCATCGGCAAGTTCACGCAGAGAGGCTCGCAAAGCCCCACCTCATCCAACAACAAGGCAGGCGCCCACGACTACAGGGAGGACTGCATCAAGTAGCGAATCAATGCAACCAGCCACCCCATCCCCAAAAGTGCGACACTAACCCAAGCAGCCCAAATCCAAAATTTGGTAGCCCCAGAAGATTTCTCTGGACTCGCTTCGAACGCGGACAATTGAACAATCCATCGCTCCCGTTCGCTCGCATCCTCGAACAACCCGGACTGGACCGGCTCAAGCAACCCGAACTGAATGGAAAACTCCATCAAGCCAAAGATTAATTGTCGTCGCCCACTATCAGAAACACCCATCGCCTCGAAGCACCAAATTTGCTTCCCAAAAGCCAACTCATCCTCTTCCTGAAAAAAAACAGGTCGAAGATTTTCAATACGGGATCGCTCAGGACAAAATTCTCTGCGAGCCACAGCGCGTAACGCATGCTCAGCAACTGCTTGCCAAATCTGCCTCGAGAAATGAACTGGATCTGCTTCAGGTGTCACGATTCGATTCCTTCGTCGGACTCTAATGCCTCATCCGCTACCGCCCGTTGTCAATCAACCGGACCAAACAGCAGGTACTCCTCGATGTGTGGCGGATCGCTGAAACGATTGTAAACCTTTGAAAAGCCCTACGTCAGCTTCAGATCTTCCCTTTTCGGACAATTTTCCGAAAATCAGCGGTTTTGCGAGTCCTTTTTACTCACACCCTGAAAACCGCCAAAAAACCAACTTAGTAACCAGTATTGCTACCAACTCCTCGATACGATTGTCGATGCAGTCGCGTTGATCGGATCCGTCGCGGACCTCGATGGATTGCTCGATGGATTATCAGAGTGCCGGGTCTCAACAGCACACAGGGTCTCAACAGCACACAGGGTCTTAATAGCACCCGGGGATTTGCAGCAAGCGGTGATTGGGCGGCACCCAGGAAAGGAACGTCAACATTGGTGTTCGAACGCAAGAGCCTTAAATGGCCCATCCTGCTAGCAATTCTCATGATTGTCGTCCTTGTCGGTCTGACGATCGGCTGGGTATTGATCAACGTTTTCGGTGCCTTGCAAGCCACCAATGAAAGCGGTCTCAATATTTATTGGGTTCTGCTCAGCGTCGGCTCGATTATGTTTGCGTTCGTGCTCGCTGGAGTCATCCTCTATCTGGTTTGGATTATCCAGAACATTAATCTCAACAGACGCCAGAGCAATTTCATCGATTCCGTCACGCACGAGCTAAAGACTCCAATCGCTTCCTTGAAGCTCTATCTCCAGACTCTCGACCGCCGACCGGTGGACGGCGAGCAGCGGCAGCAGTTCTATCGCACCATGATGGAAGACGTCGACCGTCTCGATGGGCTCATCAATCAATTGCTTGATGTTGCAAGGCTCCAACAGAAAGAGTCGGATACCCGTACCACCGAGTGGATTGCAATCCATGATGTCATCCAGGAGATCGCTTCAAAGCTACAGTCCCAGTATCATTTACCTGACGAAGCAATTCGGAGGAACGTCGCCCCATGCGAAGTCCTCGCGCATCGCGTGGATATCGAAGTTTTGCTCCGAAATCTTCTCGATAATGCCATAAAGTACTCCATCGAGCCAACGGAAATCGACATTGAGGTAAAGCTCGAGGAAGGAAAGATCCACCTTGCTGTTTCGGATAACGGGCCGGGAATACCTAGGCATCTGAGGAGAAAAGTATTCTCTCGCTTTTATCGGGCAGGTGACGAGTTGGAGAGAAAGAAACCCGGCACAGGTCTCGGGCTGTTCTTAGTTCGATCCATCGTTCAACGGCTGCGAGGAACCGTTCGAATCGCGGATCTCAACAAGAAAAATGGCTCGAAGTTTCTGATTGTCATCCCCAACGGACGGGCATCCCAGATCGCCGCGCGGAACCACTCGGCGAAACTCTCCGAGTGACCTTGCCATCGAATCGTGGCCGTACCGTCTCGTAACCAGTCTGGGTTGGATCTGTCCAACGCGATGGTTACACGAAAGCTGGCGCCGATCAAATCATTTCGCAAGAGCCATTCTTTCCGCTGAGAAACATTGGCATCTACACCCACATGGCCAGGTAGCCTTTTCGACGACTCCTTGATTCGATCAATCCGCAATACCTTGCCATCCCATTGCTGACGAGGCGATTGATCCACACGCACCAAAACTTGCTTTCCAATTTGAAGTGACGGCAAATCCGATTCCTGGACCGTCGCTTGAACCTCCCATGCCCCAGTCGTCTCAACATGGCCCAACAATTGCCCACGCTCAAACCAAGGATGGTCCTCGACATTGCTGAAAATACGATGCAAGTCGCTCACAACCCCACCTCGAACAAGCTCACTTAGCTCCTTTTTTGCAAGTACCAACCGACCGGAAACCAACGACTTCATATCGAGCTTCTCGGCTTCGCCCTGGTATTCTTCAAGTTGCGCTAATAGGCCAATAAGCTTTTCTTGAGCCTCTTCCAAAAGAGTAGGAACCAGTGCATCATCAACAGCTCTGCGCTGTAACTGTTCAACGCGGCGCAGCTGCACCTCAAGCTCTCCTTCGATTTGCAGTTTTCGTCGAATCATTTCAGGCGAAGTAAATCCGAAGATCGATTGCCCTGGAACAACCGATTCTCCATCGCGCAACGAGTGGGTTAAATAGGATGGATTTCGCACATGCACGGTCTGCTCGATCGAGGGCTTTAAGACGCCTCTCGCTGTTTGGTATCGAGGCAACGGAATAAACAGCAGCAGTGCCGTCAGCACTATCCCAATCGCCATCACGCTCCAGTTTCTCCCTTCGCGTTTACCGAACTGTGACAGCGCTGCCGTATCACCCAATGCACTGGATACATGTTGCGACGCGAACAGCATCATTGCAGCACCCAACCACATAGGGACAGCAGGGGTCAAAACACCCATTTGAATCAACGCCATTCGGGCAGCTAACAGCAAACTAAGCAGCACGAACCACCGATAGACAAACGAGAGTGCGTGGTACAGCGAGAGCCCAACATCGCTCCAGGCAACGTTCTCGATCGGCAACTCACGGGCGGAAAAACCCTGGCACATGGATCGCCATGCTCCACGGGCTCGCTCCGCCAAATTAGTAATTCCGAACCAGTCACTCAAAATGTAATAGCCATCGTAACGCAATAGGGGATTCCCGTTGATCGCGAGGGTCATTACGGTGCTAGAAATAAAAACCTGCAATGCCGTTAGTCGCACCCATGGTGTTTGACTGGCCAACCAGACCCAATAAGCAACCATCGCGAATACAATTTCTACGTAGACGCCAGCCACTGCGATCATCGCACGACGTTTCGCACTGGAAACTCGCCAAGCATCCGTCACATCGCAATAAAAACATGGTACACCGACTAAAAACATCACCCCGATCTCACGACATTTTGCTCCAAATGCATGGCATGCTACAGCATGTCCTAGTTCGTGACAGACCTTAATTCCAAAAAGCAATAGCAACAAAACCCACCATCGATCGGCGAGCAACGCACTGGCAGCCAACGGAGCCTCAACAACCAATCGCGAACAGTGCTGCAGGACAGAAACCAAAGTCAACGCCAATGCGGCCAGCCATACCCCACGCCCTATCCGCGAAAAAGGAAATGCCAAATACCCTATCGCCAGATCGAGTAAGGGTGCAGGATTGAAAATCGAAATTCGAATTTGTAGCCACGATGCCACGTAGTTCAACAGAGAAAAACGCCGCCGAGGAGGATCGCCCTGCAATCGGTAGGATTCCATCCCACAGTCATAAACCAATCCGAGACCTTTCAAACGCGCGATCAATTGTTCGAGCCACATTCGATCGACGCGGTATGGAAAACCTCCTCCGTCGGCGCCTTGAAGCAATCCTTGCACACCGGTTTTTCCATCCAGTTTCGCAGCGACACTCGCCTCCATATCGCTCATCAAATAAAACTCAGCACCTATTCTATCGTACACCACCCACAGCCAATTCCCATTTCGCCCCTCCCGTCGCACCCACTCAAGGTCTTGCCGCAAGCGGTAGGGAATCGCAAGATCCGATTCGATACTTGGGGAGTATGTACCAGATTCACTCATTCGGATCGGCTCCAAGGACCATCGGGTAGCCGCCAGCTAGCGTTCCCAATCAACAAAAGCTTCCATATCATTCTTGAGCGGACCGGTGGATGAGTTCCGCTGTGACGTTCACACCTGGGCGAAGCTGCCCCGTCGAATTATCCACGTCGAGGAAGATCCGAACTTGACCGTTCACTGGATTCGCAATGGGACTGATAAAGCTTACTTTCCCAACCGCCTCGGTTGGCTCTTTGCCTACCATTACTCGAACTTTCGCCGGCATTGCCAAAGTGACTTGAGCAACCTCCGAAACATCAATGAAGCCTTCGAGCCTTAATTGATCAACACCGATCAGCTCAAGAACTTTGGTTACCGAATCAGCCCACTCGCCAACTTGGCGATCGATCGAAACGACCGTCGCTCGTATTGGTGATTTAATCGTGTGCTTCGCGACCTGCAATTCCGCCTGTTCCTTTTCCGCAACCGCCAATCGCAATCCTAATTTAGCAGACACTTGATCGAGTTTCGCTCGCTCAATTTCTAATTTGCTTCGTTCAAAAACCAGGCGGTAGCGATCGATCTCGTTCGGTGGATACGTATCGGCAGCGATACTGTTTGCAAGCAGTGCCCGTTTCAACTCCTGCTCGGCTACTTCCGACGATTTCTCCGCCAAGCGGATTTCAACATCGCGATTGGCTTTGAGTTCTGCCAACTCCAACGACAACTCGGCTTGCTGCAACGACATTCGCACTTCATCATCTCGGATTCTTACCAGCGCATCGCCTGAATTGACCACCATTCCTTCTCGCACCAATACTTTCTCGACGATTCCAGGAACCCCAGTTGCGATCGAAATGATCTGTGGCGCCTTGAGGATGGGTGTTTTAACAGTTATGGATTTGGTTTCGGAAATTGAGGTAACCGAGGACCCAAGCTGTGCGTGAGAGGGCCTAGCTTGGACAAAGAGCGTTGCCCACGCCAACACCAGGTAGTGGGCCAGAAAACATTTCGAGTGCATTGCCACTTGCTCCAACCTCGCTGATTAAGGTTTGCTTTTCAAACCGGGCTTCTTGAGAAGTAATTGCCTCCAGCCCTCCGTGGATACGGACGTACTCTCCACCGAAGCGCGTTCCAACCTCGGCAATGAAGCCAGTATTTTCAGCGAATCATCCGTAAGCTTAGTTCCCGCCAACCATAAGCTGCGCAGCGTCGGGTGTCCTTGAAGTGACTTTAGACCTTCGTCGGTAATGTTGCAATTCGTCAAATCCAGTTCGCTCAAGGACTTCATCTCAGCGATCCAAGGCATCGATGCGTCCGAAATCTTAGTCGATTCAAGCCCCAACCTAGCAATTTCCCACGGCGATTCCTTGGCGTCGAGGAAGAGCCGATCATCGATCGGCGTCGCTGTTAGATCGAGCCAAGGCGATTTTCGATAGCGAAAATCCCAAGCCAAGAGATCCTCAGTGGATACCTCGCAATGCGATAGGATGGCTTCTTGCCGCTTGCTGAAATAAGGGCGTCCGCGTTCATTTACCATTCCATCCTTGCAACTTTCTAACAGATAGCGGTCGTATCGCAGACGTATCAAATCGTCGCTATCTCCCAACGACGCTGCGCTTGCCGACCCTTCTCCGCGATACACGCCTCGCAGGTAAGAGAAAAACGATTCTCGCGATTCGGCCGGAGCATCCAACCACGAATGAGTCAGTCCACACGCTTGGCTATACCATGCCGGTAGCTCTTGAGTGTTTCGAAATTTCTCCCCGCTGGCTTGGAAAAACTCGTCGGTAGGAATCCAAAATTCATCGTGCAATCGCCGGTATCGACCAGCCTGCAATCGAGGAGAATCCCACCCGCCGACATCGATCAACTTCGCACCGCCAATCGATCGGCTAGACATCGACTCCATGTACAACGCCACACCTTCAATCACCCAGAATCCAGGATCATTATCGGAATCAAACGCTGGGGCTTCACCGATGGCTTCATTGAAAAATTGATGCGTCAATTCATGCACCAACGTTGAAAGACTCTTGGTACCATCGAAATAAAAGAATGAGGTTCGCTGCGTCGGGCTATAGTAGCCCGTGGAGATCCCAATCCGAGGTTCCATGGCTCGAAGGGCTTTGATATAGGCATCGCGTGTTCGAAACAGCACAACTCGGAAAGGCTCATGGTTGGGCTCGTCGAGGTCCAACAATACCTGCCGATCGCCTGCCCAAAACCCATAAAACAATTGCTTCCAAATCGCATAGGTCTGCTCGCAGGCTTCAGCAATTTCGAGCGTTGGACGCTCTGCGGCTTGCGAACTAACCACAAAGTTGCGTGTTGACGTCTGCAGGTACGATCCGGCTCCCCATGTCACCAGCGACAAGTTCTCTGAGGATCGCCGAGTTTTCAGACCACTCCATGCTGTTGTTGGCTCCCAAGGTTTGCCATTGGCTTCTCGCAGACCGAGCACACTTCGCAACCCAGCCGCTCGCCACTTTTGAACATACGCATTCGAAAAATCCCCGCTAGCTTGCAAACGTTTCGCATTTTCCTCTGCCGCACTTGCACGTTTTTCCAGGTACGCTTGCACCTCGTCCAAGCTTCCGGATTGGCGCAATCGCTCGCGCAGTCCGTTGGAACCAGAAGCAATGCGCTCGCGAGCATCGGGGATTATAAACCGCTGACGACCTCGCACGTCGAGTGAATCGAGCAAACGAAGGGAGTCGGCGATGTCGTTCCAGCTCTCGCGATCTACAGCACTGATCGACGAATCCGCGCGTTGCAGGGTAGCATCAAGCTCCTGCGCGTCCGTAGCGGAGCCAGCGAACGCGAAAACAACCATGAGTGCTATAGAGCTGTACTTGAGAATCGTCACGCAATGCTTTCCTCGGATCCGTATCACTCTCAGCCCACAAAAACCTAGAGCATCGCGATGATGATCAGCGATCAGCGAGGCTTGCGCCAGCCTCGGTAGTAACCAATACGCTCGAGTGCTTGATAAACTTCTTCGAGTGTTTTCTCACCAAAGTTGGCGATGCTCAAAAGAGTCTCAGGATTTGCCTGAAGCAACTCGCGCACCGTGAAGATACCTTTCTCCTCAAGGCAGTTTGTTGTCCTGACCTGCAGCCCAATCTCCGCAGTGCTCAAATCCAGCTTCTCTCTCAATTGCCGAGCTTGCTCGTCGGCTTGGCTCATCGGAATACGAGTCATTCGATTTCCCTCCTTCGTGGAATAGTCAGCCATCAATCCGCTAGTGACTGCTGTCGATGTCCACCACCAACAGCGTATGCATCGCACACCAACAGCGTATGCATCGCAGTCACTCCTTGCGTTGAGTGGAAATATAATCAACGCCGAAGGCACAATGTAGAAGGGACCGTGGAAAATTCGACCCAAAAATTCACGGGGGGAAAGCTAGCAATCACGCGGTGAGCTTACCGCAGGCACGCTATCGAATGATGCCCTTGGTGATCAGGAATTGAACGATTGCTTCAGCGCTTTCGTCGACGGTCATGGTACCGGTATCAACGACGAGATCGGGTTTCTCGGGAGCTTCGTAAATGGCGCTAACTCCAGGGAAATTAGGAAGCTTACCCTTCTCGGCGTCCGCATAATGCCCCTTGGTATCCCGCGACTTACGCGTCGCTTCATCCGCAGTGCAATGAACGACGAAAAATCGTTCCCGACCAACGACATCGGCAACGCGGTCTCGAACGGACTGACTCGGAGCCACAAACGCAGCCAAACAGATCAGCCCTGAGTCGTTGAACAGTTTGGCGATGTGGGCAGACCGCCGGAGATTTTCGCTTCGGTCTTCCGTCGAGTAGCCCAAATCGACATTCACTCCACGCCGCATCAACTCACCATCCAAAACGGTCACCGCTCGACCACGGTCGAACAAGAGACGTTCTACGGCCCGAGAAATGGTGGACTTACCGGTCCCGGTAAGTCCGGTTAGGAGCACTGTCGCTGGCTGCTGACCAAACCGTGCCGTTCGCTCCGCGGGGCTTACATCGGAGCGATGCTGTTCTCGGGAGCCGATTTTTTCCTCGGCCTCCCAAGCGGCTATACGTTGTCGAGCCGCATCGCGGTCCGAAATCATCCCTGCGCCGACGGTGGCATTGGTGATACGGTCGATGATGATAAACGCACCCGTGGTTCTATTTCGCCGATAGGAATCATAGAACACAGGTTGGTTTAGCGTGATTGAGCAACGCCCAATCTCATTCAATTGCAGGTCCGGTGCGGGATTTCGATGCAGCGTGTTCACATCGACACGGTACCGCAGCGAGTCGATCTGGCCTGCGACCGTCTGGCTCGTATGCTTGAACAAATAGGTCTTCCCCGGAATCATTGCATCCGCGGTCAACCAAACAATCGTCGCGTCAAACGAGTTCCCAACACGGGGAACGTTCCCCGGACGAACGATCATATCCCCGCGCGAGCAATCGACTTCGTCCTCGAGAACCAATGTCACCGATTGGGGGCAGAACGCTTCCGATTGGTCTCCATCGAACGTTACGATCCGTTTGACCCGACTGGTTCGCTTGGATGGAAGGACCATGATCTCATCACCCTGTCGAACGATCCCAGAGGCGATGGTTCCGCAAAACCCTCGGAAATCCAAATTGGGTCGATTGACGTACTGAATAGGCAATCGAAAATCCTCGAGGTTGCGGTCCGAGCCGATGTAAACCGATTCGAGGAAACTCATCAACGTACTACCGCGGTACCACGGCATATTGGAGCTAGGATCGACCACGTTCTCCCCGTGGAGCGCCGCTAGCGGGATAAAGTGAAGATCGGGAAGATCAAGCCTGGAGACGAATTCCTTATACTCCGCACAGATCTCATCGAAGCGTTCTTGGCTGTAGCCGACCAGATCCATCTTGTTGATCGTCACCACTACGTGTCGAATCCCTAGTAGCGAGACGATAAAGCTGTGCCGCTTGGTCTGGGTCAAAACCCCGTGCCGTGCATCGATCAGAATGATGGCCAAATCGGCTGTCGATGCGCCGGTCGCCATGTTGCGGGTGTACTGCTCATGCCCCGGTGTATCGGCGATGATGAACTTGCGTTTTGCCGTCGAAAAGTATCGGTAGGCAACGTCGATCGTAATCCCTTGCTCGCGTTCCGCTCTCAATCCATCGGTGACGAGCGCCGGGTCAAAAGCCCCACCGGTTGTGCCGTGAACTTTACTCTCCGACTCCAACTGTGCTAGATGGTCTTCATAGAGCATCTTGCTGTCGTATAGCAAACGGCCGATCAGCGTGCTCTTTCCGTCATCCACACTCCCGCAGGTGATGAACCGGAGCAGTTCTTTCCGTTCATGCTGTTCCAGGTACGCCAAGATATCCTTGGCGATTAAATCGCTTTGGTGAGACATCTTAGAAGTACCCCTGTATCTTTTTGAGTTCCATACCTGCACCACCACCATCTTTATCGATGACCCGCCCCTGCCGTTCCGACGTCTTGGTCAGCAACATTTCCTGAATGATCTCAGGAACGGTCGTCGCGTTCGACTCAACCGCCCCTGTTAACGGCCAACAGCCCAAGGTTCGGAATCGCACCATTTTGTGCTCGATCGTCTCGCCGGGTTGCAAGCGAAATCGGTCATCGTTGGGGTGGATCAAAACACCATTCCGGGTGACGACAGGCCTCAATTTTGCAAGGTACAAATCGGGGAGTGGAATTTTTTCCAAGTAAATGTATTGCCAAACGTCGAGTTCCGTCCAATTGGACAATGGGAACACTCGAATGCTCTCTCCTGGGTTAACACGCGAGTTGTAGAGATTCCACAACTCAGGACGTTGGTTCTTTGGATCCCACCGGTGGAACTTGTCTCGAAACGAAAACACCCGTTCCTTGGCACGCGATTTCTCTTCATCCCGCCTCGCACCACCAAATGCCGCGTCAAAGCCGTACCGAGTCAGCGAAGTTTTGAGAGAATCGGTCTTCATAACTTCCGTGTGCTTGTCGCTATTCTCAAAAGGATCGATCCCCAGCTTCAACCCTTCCTCATTGATGTTGACGATCAGTTCGATTCCCAACTGTTTCTTAACATAGCTGTCTCGAAAATCGATCATCTCCTTGAATTTCCATGTCGTGTCAATATGCATGAATGGAAATGGAGGCTTGGCAGGATAAAACGCCTTCAATGCCAAGTGCGTCATCACGGCCGAGTCCTTGCCGATCGAATAGAGCATCACTGGTTTTTTAAACTCAGCTGCGACTTCACGGATAATATGAATGCTTTCCGCCTCAAGCTGCTTGAGGTGCGTCAGGTTGTATGAGTTCATCTAGTTTTCTCCGGGATGCGTGCTAACCCCGAAATGGCGGCACGAAGTGGCGTCACCATGCTCGAGGAGATACCCTGCCCAAGGTACGCTGCCGTGGTGGTCAAGCAGTCGTAGTAGCTATCGACCCAAACCACCAAAGGCAGTTATCTTTTCCGTCATCTTTTATTCCCACCCATGCAGTGTACGAAACTTAGCGAAAGTGGGTAGGTAGGATCGACGGGAATGCATTGCGGGAATAGTCTGCAGGAACGAAGTTCCTAGAGCGACATGATTCCACCTTGGTCCGTCATCGACAATCCAGAGTTCGAACCAACAAAAAAAGCGAGAAGCAAAACCGCCTCTCGCTTGTTTGTCATTTCAAACGGCATAAGAGCATTCGACGCTCGACTACGCCTTGGCCATCGCAGCCAGTTGCTTCTTGCGTTCGGAGATGATGTCGTCTTGCAAGTTGCGTGGGACAGGAGCGTAACGAGCCAATTCCATCGCAAAGGTACCCTGGCCCTTCGTCATACTTCGGAGATCCGTTGCATAACCGAAGGTGTTCGCCAGTGGAACTTCTGCGGTGATGTACGAAACACCATCCCGAGCGTCGGTATTGTTCACCAAGCCACGACGGGAAATAATATCTCCCACCACGGATCCTTGGTCGTTCTCTGGACACTCGATATCGCACTTCATGATCGGTTCGAGGAGAAGCGGGTTCGATGCCCTTAAGGTTTCACGGAAGCAATCGCAAGCGGCGATATAGAACGCGCGTTCGCTCGAGTCCACATCGTGGTAGCTACCATCGTTGAGATCCATCTTGACACCAACCACAGGGAAGTCAGCCAAAGGCCCCTTGAGCATGGAGTCTCTGAAACCTTTTTCCACAGGTGGAATGAATTGCTTCGGAATCCGTCCACCGGTGACATGATCTTCGAACTCGAAGGTCTTTTCCCCTTCTGGGTCCATCGGCGAAAGCTTGCCCACAATATGGGCAAACTGACCAGAACCACCCGTTTGCTTCTTGTGCTTGTAGTTGAACTCTTGAGCGATACCTGGGGTTTCGCGGTAGCTAACCTTCGGTGCACCCACTTGGACTTCGACTTTGTACTCGCGACGCATACGTTCTACGTAGATATCTAGGTGCAATTCACCCATCCCGCAGATGATCGTCTCGCTCGTTTCCTCATCATTGTAGACTTGGAAGGTCGGATCCTCTTTGCGGAATCGGTTGAGAGCCTTGCTCATCTTGTCAGCATCCGCACGGCTGGCCGGCGTTACGGCGACTTTGATCACAGGTTCGGGCACGTACATGCTCTCGAGGGTGCAATAGTCCCGGTCGTTACTGTACGTTTCACCGCTCGCACAATCGATCCCCATGATGGCGACGATATCGCCCGCTTCTGCGGTATCGATTTCCTCCCGCTTATCCGCGTGCATGCGCACGATGCGGCTGAAGCGTTCTTTCTTGCTGGTCCTCTGATTGATGTACATTTCCCCTTTATTGATTTTACCTTGGTAAATTCGCATAAAGGTCAACTGGCCGAACGGATCCTCCACAATCTTGAATGCCATACCAACAAACGGAAGATTTGGATCGGGTTTCAACTCCATCTTGACCGACTCATCGCCAACCTTACGAGCCGAAATCGATCGCTCGAGGGGGCTTGGGAGGTAGCGGATGACGTTGTCGAGTAGGAGTTGCACACCTTTGTTCTTGTACGCAGATCCGCAGAAAACAGGGGTGATCCGACGCTGCTGGGTAGCGTCCTTGCAAACCTTGTAAACCAAATCATTTGGAACGGCTTCTTCGCTGAGCAGCAATTCCATCATCTCATCGCTGTACATCGCAAGACCTTCGAGCATCTTTTGACGCATCTCGGCCGCCTTGTCGGTGTATGCAGCGGGAATGTCTTCTTCCCGAACGGTTTCCCCGTCCTTGCCGTCGAAGTAATACGCCTTCATCGTGACCAAATCGATCACACCTTCAAAGGTTTCGCCGGCTCCGATTGGAATCTGCATCATGATCGCGTCCGCGTTCAACTTGTCGCGAACTTGCTGAGCAACGCGATATGCATCCGCACCGGTGCGGTCCATTTTGTTCACGAATGCCAATCGAGGCACACCGTAACGACGCATTTGGCGATCCACCGTCAACGACTGACTTTGAACGCCACCGACCGAGCACAACACCAGAACGGCCCCGTCGAGAACGCGGAGGGAACGCTCAACTTCGATGGTAAAATCCACGTGACCCGGGGTGTCAATCAAATTGATGATATGGTCGTGCCACTGCAGTTGCGTAGCGGCACTGGTGATGGTGATCCCACGCTCCTTCTCGAGCTCCATGTAGTCCATCGTCGCGCCGTCGCCATTACCTTTGACTTCCTCAATCTTGTGGATCCGACCTGCGTAGAACAAAACACGTTCGCTGAGGGTGGTTTTGCCCGAGTCAATGTGTGCGCTGATACCGATGTTTCGTAGTTTGCTGAGGTCCATAACTCCACTTATTACCAATGCGACCTCATCGCGGAGTGCTAATCACAGCCGCTCGAGATCTTCTCCCAAGAGGAAACCAAACCGCTGAAGTGAGCTGAGACCATCCTGTCCAAGCTCCATTTCCCAACGGAATCCGAAGATATATACCGCGAAAAGTGTACCTAGAACCCCCTTTTCGGAAAGGCCAAAAAGCGATCGCTTCAAAAACCGGCCACCCTACCATTGGGGCCCATGATCTGATTCGCGGGTCGCCCGCTCGGATTCTCCGAATCTTAACGGCTACAACGGGCCGAAAGGGAACGGATGGGCCTGTCGCGGGATTTGGTCTAGCCCCTCGCCATCCCGGAAACTAGCCTTGGACAAATCGGCCGATAGCACCGCCCTCTCAGGAAGCTCGAAAAAGCCAGGAAAAACCATGAGCCAACTCCTCGAATGGGTCCTACACCTGGACCGCCACCTCCGCGAACTGATGGAGTCTGTCGGGGCTGAGTGGTTGTATATGATCCTCTTTGCGATCATTTTCTGTGAAACAGGCTTGGTGATCCTTCCCTTCTTGCCCGGAGACTCCCTCCTCTTCGCCGTGGGTGCGTTGTGCGCCATCCCCAATAGCCCCCTCCAACTTTGGATCATGATCCCCCTGTTGACCGTGGCCGCGATCTTAGGGGATGCAATTAACTATTGGGTAGGCCACCAAGTCGGCCCACGGGTTTTCCGAAGCGACACATCGAACTGGTTCAATCGGAATCATCTCCTCCGCGCGCAGTCGTTCTACGAGCGTTACGGCTCCAAAACCATCATCCTTGCCAGATTCATCCCCATCGTTCGAACCTTCGCACCGTTCGTGGCGGGGATTGGCAACATGAACTTCTTGAAATTCTGGCTGTACAACATCCTCGGTGGAGTCGTTTGGGTTACTCTCTTCCTGGTCGCCGGATACTGGATGGGGACTTGGGAAGTGATTCAAAAGAATTTTTTCCTGGTCACTATCGGGATCATTCTCGTCAGCGTTATCCCGATCGCCATCGAATGGCTTCAGTCACGAAGATCTCGAACCCCTCACGCGTGATCGCCGGCTGCCTACAAACCTGTAATACTGACTACAATAGGGGAATCATCACACTAGTCCTTCCCTCGGGGCCCTCTTTCCTCGGGCCCTTTCCTCGGAATCAAATATGCATATTTCGCATCATGGTGCGCAGGATGGAGTTACCGGTTCGTGCCACCAACTCCATTTTTCGGAAACGAATTCGGTGCTCATCGACTGCGGCTCGTTCCAAGGCCGGGATGCACGACTCCATCCGGACCCAAGGATCGAGTTCCCGCTCGACAGCATCGACGCACTGGTCTTAACCCATGTGCACATCGATCACATCGGCAGGCTTCCGTACCTCCTTGAAGCGGGATTCAACAAACCGATCTATTGCACGCCTCCAACCGCGCGATTTTTGCCGATCATGCTCGAGGACGCAATTCGGCTCGGCATCACACGCAACAAAAAAGTCATTGCCGAAGTCATCAAAGAAATCAAGGAACTGATCGAGCCGGTTCCGTATGGCAAATGGCAATCGCTAAAGCACAACGCCCAATTCCGTTTCTTTCCCGCGGGTCACATCCTGGGCTCCGCGTACGTGGAGTTCGATCATGGAGACGAACGCTACGTCTTCAGCGGCGATCTTGGCTCTCGTTGCACCCCGATCCTCAATCCTCCACAAAGCCCCGAACGGGCCGATGTCCTGGTCCTTGAGAGCACCTATGGCGATCGGCTGCACGAAGGCCGAGAAACTCGCGTCGGACGATTAGAAGCCATCCTCTGCGAAACACTTGAGAATCGCGGCGTCACGCTAATACCCGCCTTCAGCTTGGGACGGACTCAGGAAATCCTTTTTGAACTCAATCAAATCATCGAAGATATTGGACGCAAATCCTCCTGCGACATGCTTAAAGGAATCGATATCGTTATCGATTCCCCGATGGCCATCAAGCTTACCGAAATCTATGAACAAATGAGCGTCTACTGGAGCGAAGAAGCTCGTGAGGTCCTCACTGTCGACAATCAACCCTTCGTATTCAGCAACCTTATTGAGATCGATCAAGGTGGCGAGTCGCGAGGAACCATCGAGTATTTAAAACGATCGGGAAAACCCGCTATCGTAATCGCAGGTAGCGGTATGTGCACCGGCGGTCGGATCATGGATTACCTTCGAGCCTTCATCGGCCGTCCCAATACCGATATCGTCTTTGTCGGCTACCAAGCCGCTGGGACCACCGGACGCTACATCCAGGATTGCCAAGAAGGGAAATGCAGCGTGAAAATCGACCATCAAGAGTACCACGTTCGCGCTAAGACCCACACCCTTTCCGGTTATTCGGCCCACGCCGATCAAGCGGATCTGATCAAGTTCGTACAAGGGATTCCGAACAAGCCACGAGAAATCCGCCTCGTGCACGGCGAGGATCAAGCCAAAGCGGTCCTCGCTGAAAAACTCAAAGCTCTAGGCCACACCGTGAATGCATCTGTATCCGGTAGAACCTTAGAACTCCCCCCGGGATTCGACCCGAAACATCCCGACACCTCGAAGTCCTCGCAATCCGAATAGCATGAATGCGACAGCGTTACCCCGTGAAGGTACTGCGGTCATAAGCAACTGCAAATTGCCAAGGAATACCAGAGTTGGGAAACGGCAGAGTTGGGAAACGGCAGAATCCTTTCACGATTTGCAGGCTACATCACTCGCGACATCAACGGCTAAATCAACATGGACGGTAGAAATGGCTCGTGCATCGAGATCCGCGGCGCGAAGACGCATAATCTCAAGAGCATCAATTTAGACATTCCACATGGCAAATTGACGGTGCTTACCGGCGTAAGCGGAAGCGGAAAAAGCTCTCTCGCGTTCGATACCCTCTTCGCTGAAGGCCAGCGTCAATACCTTCAAAGCCTCTCGAGCTTCACTCGTCAATTCGTGGACCAATTGGAACCCCCTAACGTCGATTCGATCCGCGGACTGCAACCCTCCCTGTGCATCGACCAAAATCAAGGCATATCCAGTCCAAGAAGCACGGTGGGGACGATCACGGAGATCCATGACTTCCTACGTCTGCTGATGGCGCGCGTGGCAACTCCTGCATGCCATTCCTGCGGAAATCCCATCGATCGCCAGCCTCCAACCACCATCATCGAGTCGATTGCGATCCTGCCCGAAGGCTCCAAAATCACCATCATGGCTCCGATGGTCCTGAGCCGAAAAGGTGGACATCTCGATGTGTTTGAAAAGATCACCAAATCGGGTTTACTCCGCGCGCAAGTAGACGGCGAATTTGTAGACCTCGAATCTCCCCCCATCCTTTCACCTCGCAAAGAACATTCGATCGCGGCAGTTGTTGATCGCCTGGTCCAAAAAACCGAGAACACGGAACGCATCCATGCGGCTGTCCACGCAGCTCTCCGTCTCAGCAATGGACTTCTCTCGCTCCACTTCCAACCCCCGAAACCAACCGAGACGCAACCTCGACCCTCGAATTTATCGCGCACTCGGGAACCCAAGAATCAGCTGACCGAGTTCGATCAATTGTTCTCAACGCGATTCGCTTGTGTCGCATGCGGCATCAGCCTTCCCGAAATCGAACCCCGCACCTTCAGTTTCAATAGTCCCTATGGTGCTTGCCCAACCTGCGAAGGCTTTGGAGAAATCGGCGATGAAACCAAGAAACCTTGCCCATCATGCCACGGCGATCGCTTGCGCCCAGAGTCGCTTGCGATCCGCTTGTCCAACAAATCGATCGCAGACATTTCAAAGCTACCGATCTCGGACCTGAGAGAATGGCTTGCGAGCATCCAATTCGAGCGTACAAAACAACCGATCGCAGAACCGATCCTTAAAGAAATACAACCCCGACTCGACTACCTCTCCAAGGTGGGGCTCGGGTATTTGACGCTGGACCGCAAAGGTGATTCGCTCAGCGGAGGTGAACTGCAACGCGTTCGATTGGCAACCAGCGTGGGTACCGGATTGATCGGCGTTTGCTACGTCCTCGATGAACCGTCGATCGGTCTGCACCCTCGCGATACGCAACGACTGATCGAAATCCTGCGATCGCTTCAAAAACGAGGAAATACGATCGTGGTTGTCGAACACGACGAGGCGATCATGAAAGCCGCTGACCTATTGGTCGATATCGGACCCGGCGCCGGAGTTCATGGCGGCGAAATCATCGCGTGTGGCACCCCCAAAAACATTTCTCGCGTCGCCGAGTCGATCACGGGACAGTACCTTCAGGGTACCCAAAAAACTCATGCCGCGCGAGAACGCCCCGTGGAAGACGACACCCCAAAACTGAAACTCTCAGGTGTCACCAAAAACAATCTTCGGAATGTCAGCGTCGAATTCCCCTTAGGTCGACTCGTAGGAATTACCGGTGTCAGCGGAAGCGGCAAAAGCACCCTCATCCATGACTCTCTCGTCGCTGCCATCCAATCGTCCCTCTCAGGCACCAACCTGACCACCACGCATTGGAAGCGATTCACCGGTGCAGACCAAATCGATCGACTTATCGAGATCGACCAATCCCCCATCGGACGCTCGCCGCGCAGTGTACCTGCCACTTACTGCGGCCTTTGGGATGACATCCGTAAAATTTATGCATCCACCCGAGATGCAAAGCAACGCGGCTTCAACGCCGTCCGATTTAGCTTCAACTCAGGAAACGGTCGCTGCGACGCATGCGCTGGTCAAGGTCGACAAAAACTCGAGATGAGCTTCCTCGAGGACGTCGATATCCCATGTCCAGAGTGCGTCGGGAAGCGATTTAATCGCCAAACGCTGGCCGTTCACTTCAAAGGAAAATCCATCGCCGATGTCCTCGAAATGACCGTCGATGAAGCCGTCGACTTTTTCGAGAATATGGATTCCCTCAAACGCTCGTTGCAACGATTGCAAGACGTGGGCTTAGGCTACATCACGCTGGGACAACGATCCACAACGCTCAGCGGCGGTGAAGCACAAAGATTGAAGCTAGCCAACGAACTCACCAGGACCGCCACCGGCAAGACCCTCTACGTCCTCGACGAGCCCACCACCGGACTCCATCTGTCCGACGTCGCTCAATTGATCCAAGTCCTCCAGGGGTTAGTCGATCGCGGTAATTCGGTCCTGGTGATCGAACATCATATGGACCTCATCCAAAGTTGCGATTGGGTGATCGACCTGGGACCCGAAGGGGGCAACCAAGGTGGCAAGATCCTTGCGGTCGGTACCCCCGCAATGCTAGCGAAACTCGACACTCCCACGGGCATTGCACTTTGCGAGGTCATGGCCTGATGTCGCTGGAGAAAACCGAAGCCATCGTGCTCCGCGCTGTCGAATGGAGCGAAACCAGTCTCGTGGTCACTTTGTTCACAGAAGATTTTGGCAAGGTGTCTGCAATTGCAAAAGGGGCGAGGCGTCTCAAGAGCCCCTTCGAATCTGCTCTTGACCTCCTGTCGTTGTCGTCCGTAGTGTTCATCGCTAAGAGTGGCGACTCCCTCGACTTGCTGACCGAAGCGAAACTTCAACGAAGATTTCGTTCGTCCCAAATCGGGTTATTGCCCCTCTACTGCGGATACTACGCCGCCGAGTTCGTTCAAACGATGACGGAGAACCATCAACCCATCCCGGGCTTGTTGGAATTGCTCTTGAAAACGATCGAAGACCTCGACGAGCGAAAGGATCCCGCAAGTGTCACACTGCGTTTCGAACTTCATGCGCTGCAAAAACTGGGGCTCTTACCGAGCTTCGAGGTTTGCGTCGGATGCGGTGAATCGATCGACACGACGAGTCCGACCGTTGCACTGAGTGCATCGGGAGGAGGTGTTGCTTGCCGTCGATGTTCACCCGCGCAACGCAATGTACTACGGATCGAAACCAACACCTTACAGGTCCTGCGGGAGGTGTCCGAGTGCAATCCCATCCAGGAATTAAAGATTGTGACTTCCAAGTCACGGGGCGAGGTACGCTTCGTGATGGAGCACGTTATTGGGCATGTTACAGAACGTCGATTGCGACTCATCGATTACCTAGAGGAGCTGAAGCGTTGAACCAGCAGAGCAGCGATTCAAGCAGCGCAAGGGTTACTTCCTCCCTAACGAATTGCACCATGCGTTCCTGGCTCCCAGCGATCTTCCTGACGTCGCTCCTGCCAATTCTCCCAGGCTGCGCGAGCTTGAATCCATGGAAAGACGAAGAGTACGCTCGCGCGAAAAACGCTATCGAGGGTTACGAAGACACTGAAGGAAATTGGGTTCGCCCCGAAGGCATCTCAGCGGATAAACGTCGCAACAGCGACCTTCCAAAATTCCTTCAAAAGATTCCAGGCGTGGGCGCTCGCCCAGTGAACAAGGAATTAGCCCGCAGTAAATACCGAGAAGCTGACGAGATTTTTCGGAAAGCAACAGCCACGAGCGACGAAACCGAGCGACGAAAACTGTTTCGCAGCGCGGGGAAAAAATACATCGATGCCGGCAAGGACTGGGTGAGCAGCGCCCTCGAACAAGACGCCTATTTCATGGCCGCCGAAAGCTCCTATTTCGCGGAAGACTATCCCAAGGCCGAAGACTATTACCTCAAACTGCTCAAAGAGTACCCTCGCACTCGCTATCAAGACCGAGTCGACCAGCGGCGCAGCGCGATCGGGCATTACTGGCTTCAGTTTCCAGACAAATTCTACAACGTCAACCTTACGGACAATAAAAAGCCTTTGAACGACACCCAGAACCACGGCAAACGGGTGATGGATAAAATCAGGCTCGACAGTCCAACCAGCTCCATCGCTGATGATGTCACCATGGAGATCGCGAATACCGAGTTCCAACGGGAGAACTGGAACGAAGCCCTCGACGCGTACCGTGACTTGATCCAACAGTACCCCGATAGCCCTCACCAATTCGACGCGCACTTCCTCGGTGTGAAAGCCGCGTTGCTGGCCTACCAAGGCCCACAGTACGCTGCGGAACCGCTCGACCATGCCGATAGCATGCTCAAGAAGATTGGCAAGCTCTTCCCGACACAAGCCCAAGAGCATCAGGACAAAATCCGAGAAGCCATGGCAGAGGTGAAATATCGTAAAGCAGAGCGGTTGTTCGAAGAAGCTCAATACCGTGCCAACAAGCAGGAATACGGCGCCGCGCAGATCTACTGCGAACGGATATTGGCGGATTACGAGGACACCCCCTTCGGAGACAAAGCGAAACAGATTCTCGGAAAGGCAGACGGAAAACCAGCGGTACCAACTCCGTACCTCCACTTCATGACCAAAGCCTTCCCGACTCGAGACAAGATCACTCCACTGTTGAAACCCACCGAGAGCGAAGCCAATATGGACAACATCGTCCGGCAAGGGGACCGAAACAAGCCCACTGTGCATAACGCCAGCTCGGACAATTCCGTCAAGCGATGATTCCTCGACTCACGCTACTGAGATTCTTTTGCTTACTGCTGCCGTTGCTCGCCACAACCGGTTGTTTCGGCTATCGCTTCGGGACCAAAACGCTTTTCCGCCCCGATGTGAGAACCATCCATATCCCGATGATCCGCAGTGATAGTTTCCGTGCTGAGATCGGAGCACTTCTAACCGAAGCGTTGCAAAAAGACGTTGAGCGAAGAACTCCCTACAAAATCGTCGATGCTGCGTCCGCCGACTCGGCGCTCGTTTGCCGCCTGACCAAAGATACAAAACGCGTTGTTGGAGAAACCAGCACCGACGAACCTCGCCTCCTCGAAACAGTCCTCAATGTAGAAATCAGCTGGACGGACCGACGAGGCATGCCGCTCGTCGAGACACGCTTCCTGCCACCCGGCGAGGTCACCTACTACTTCTCCGAACGAACCTCGTTTGTTCCCGAAGCTGGTCAATCCATTTCCACCGCCTTACAACGGGCCGTCGAACGACTTGCGAACCATATCGTCGATCAAATGGAAGCCCGCTGGTAATCAAACGACCCTTGATGAAAATGCCTAGCACGTCACAATCGCGATCACCGCAAATCCTTGATTCGCACATCATGAGCACCTCTCCATCAACGCGGGAAAATTCGGCCGAGCGGGATAATCCGAGGCAACCGATAGCCTCCGGATCGTTCCCTAAACTCCATCGGATCGCGATGTTCTCAGGGTTGACTTTGTTCGGATTAGGATCCGACCTGTGGACTAAAGAAGTCGTCTTTTCTTGGCGAGGGCTCCCCGGTCAATTACCTCCGCACTGGATTATCGAGAACTATGTTGGTATCGAAACCGCAGTCAACCTGGGCGCCTTGTTCGGCCTCGGCCAAGGTTTCGGTTTGCTATTCGGCGCCGTTTCTATCATCGCTGCCATCGGCATCGTGCTTTGGCTCTTTGCCTTCAACGCATGCCGATCGCACTGGCTGACCTTTGCCCTCGGACTGATAACCGGCGGAATCTTTGGCAACCTGTACGATCGACTCGGATTCCATGGGCTCCAAGACCAGTACTCGGGCGGTGTTCGAGATTGGATTCTGCTGCGATACGGACCGTACACATGGCCCAATTTCAACATCGCGGATAGCCTGCTGGTCGTTGGCGCCATCATGCTGGCCATCTATTCATTCAGCAATCCTGAGGAAACTAATCCCTCGGTTCAGAAATCGCCGGACCGCTCAACCACCTAATTGAAGCAGCTTTACGACATTGCTTTGGAGCGAAGAGCCTATCTCCCGCAATGCCTTCGCGCGTTGCGGTTGCCCGGCACGCTCTGCTCGTGCGGCTTCCTTTTCTAACTGCCTAGCCGAACGAATCATCCCTTCGGCAGCTTGAAGTTGGCCAACGCTAACTTGCTTTGCCGATGAGCTATCCCTTTTCAACCTCATCGGCCGATTTACCGTCTTGTCTCCATCAGCCGGCTTGGGCTCAATGGCCACTGGCACTTTGTCATCAGGGAGTCTATCAAGCCGATCCATGGCCCCATCGAGCAACTTCGGTTTGTCATCCAGCGATGCGCTCTCAGGTGTTAGCCTCTGCTCGATGATTTGCATCAGTGGATCACCTCGCAACTCATGGAGTTTCCTGGCCGGCTCGATTTTCTCAACGAGCGGAGGTGCAGGAGGCTCACTCTCCTCTTGAAGGCCGCAACATACTGTTGCACAAACCGAATGCCCAATCGCAATCAACAATGTTGCCGTCACCAACAGCGAGGACCTTATCAACATCGAGACCAATATGGAGGACATTACCCTGCGACCCCAAAAATCCATTGCATGACTCCTTCCAATGGTTCAACCCGATCAATCTCCAACTCAATCTCAGTCACGTCGACCGCCTAGATGCCAAGCTCACGCCAGCAATGGCTTTAACACATTGCCGTGAACATCGGTCAGTCGATAGTCACGCCCTTGGAAGCGATAGGTTAACTTGGTATGGTCAAAACCCAATAAATGCATCCAGGTCGCTTGCATATCGTGCACATGGACAGGGTTTTCAGCGATCGAGAACCCGAGTTCATCGGTCTGTCCGTACTCCGTGCCTCCGCGTGTCCCGCCTCCTGCCATCCACATGGTGAAGCAATCCGGATAATGGTCCCTACCCAGAGACGCGCCGCTGGCCGTTCGACCTTCTCGGAACGGTGTCCGACCAAACTCACCTCCCCAAATGATCAATGTTTCATCGAGCAAGCCTCTTTGTTTCAAATCGGAGATCAACGCCGCAACGGGTTTGTCCATCGTCTCGCATTTTTTGGTCAATCCGTCGCGGATGTCTTCGCCTGGACCCGTCCCGTGGAAATCCCATCCCCAGTCAAAGAGCTGAACATACCGCACTCCCGCTTCCACCAAGCGACGCGCTAGCAAGCAGTTGTTTGCCAAACTCGCGCCACCTACCTTTGCTCCGTAGGCATCCAACGTGGACTGGGTTTCTTTCGAGATATCCATCACATCAGGAACGCTAGTCTGCATCCTAAATGCCAACTCGTATTGGGCAATACGAGTCAATGTTTCCGGATGCCCAAACTCCTCAGACTGAATCGTGTTGAGCTGGCTCAGTGCATCTAGACTTTTACGTCGAAGCTCGCGATCCATCCCTTGGGGATCGGAAGCGAACAGTACCGGCTCTCCTTGCGAACGGCACTGAACACCTTGATAGACGCTCGGCAAAAAACCACTTCCAAAAGAACTCTTGCCCCCATTGGGCTGCACCCCACTGCTGATGAGCACGACGAATGCTGGCAGGTTCTGATTCTCGCTTCCCAATCCATAAGTGACCCACGACCCAAACGACGGTCGGCCACTTCGCGGAGATCCGGTGTAGACCAACAACTCGGCCGGCGCGTGATTGAACTGCTCTGTGTACATGCTATGCACGATGCAGAGTTCATCCGCGACGGTTTTCAAGTTCGGCAAGCAATCCGAGAGCATCAAACCGCTCTTTCCCGATTTTTCAAACTGGTGTTTGGTACCAAGGAGTTTTGGCACACCGGTGGTGAATGCAAATTCTTTCCCTTTCAAAACCGAATCAGGAGCATCCATTCCATCCATTTCGATCAGCTTGGGCTTGTAGTCGTACAAATCCAAGTTCGGTGGGGAACCGGTCATGTGCAAGTAGATAACCCGTTTGGCTTTGGCGGGAAAATGGGGCGCGCGAATCGCAAGGGGATCGTTGGAACTCGGACCGCTAGCGAAGCCTTGAAGTTCCGACATGGCGAGAGCACCGAGTCCCATTCCGGCCGCACCGAGAAAAGTTCGACGCGTTCGGAGGGCCAATTGCTGTTCAATCAATCGTTCCATCGCATGCTCTTTCTATGGGGTCATTAAAAATTCATCGAGGTTCAGGACCACGTTGCAAAGCGTAGTCCACGCCGCCAACTCGACCGGATCAGCCCCAGTTGGCAAAGGGCCGATAGGCTCCGTGGCCAACTTCGTAGCCTTGTCTCGTTGATCACTCAACTCCTGGACTGCTTGTGCCAGCAATCCTTTCACGGCAACCATCTCGCGATCATTCGGAGTACGGGATAACGCGTGATGAAATAGCCGACCGATTCGCTCCTCCTCAGAACCGTTTGGAAGTTCATGAACCAACACGAGACGAGCCAATCCCTGTGCAGCTTCCAGAAAGACAGGATCATTGAGGGTGACGAGTGCTTGAAGGGGCGTGTTGGTTCGATCGCGTTTCAGCACACAAACTTCGCGGCTCGGGGCGTCGAAAGTCGCCATGGCTGGATACGGATTGGAACGTCTCCATTGCGTGTAGATCGCGCGACGGAATCGGTCTTCTCCTTGGCTGGTCTCCCAATCCGTGCGAGACCCGAATGCCGCACTCAATCCCATCGACGGTTGAGGCGGACGGGTTGGGGGACCGTAAAAACGGTGAGACAGTAGTCCCGCAGACGCGAGCGCCATATCGCGCACTTGTTCCGCCGCAACTCGGAATCGCGGTCCTCGAGAAACAAAGAGATTCTCTGGATCCTCTTCGTAGCGGTTCGGATCCACGCTAGATCGCTGCTGGTATGCCGAGGAAAGAACGATCGATCGAATAAATCGTTTCATATCCCAGCCTCCTCGTATCAGGTCCAACGCAAGGTAATCGAGCAGCGGTTGATTGGTTGGCAGGTCTCCTTGAGAGCCAAACTCTTCGCTCGTCCGTACGATACCAACACCAAAGAGGGATTCCCACGTTCGGTTGGCTATGACCCGGGCGGTGAGCGGATTATCTGAGGAGACTATCCATTGCGACAACTCCAGCCGGGACAGCGACGGATTGTTATCGGGAGTGGATGCTCCTGTCAAAAAGACTTTCGGCACCCCAGGCTCCACCGATTCGCCGGTCACGCGATAATTCCCTCGCAGTTGGATTCGGGTCTCTCGCCTCTTTTCTTTGGCCAACTCTCGCAACACTGGAACCGTAGTCACCGGTTTCAATCCATCGAGTTCGGTCCGTAGCTTATCCCGTTGCTGCCGCATTGGGGCGCGAGTCGGTGTGACCATGCGGACGTAATACTGATGCAATTGGTCCTGCTCTGCCGTCTTCTGCTCTGCAGTATTCTTTGGCGCCAGAATATCGCCATCGCCTTCTTTGGCATCGCTTCGAACGATGTTCAAGATCTCGCTCGGTATCGCAAGCATGTCCGCAGTGCGTGAATCCGTTGTCAGGCTTACGGAGAATCGAGCCAGAACCAATCGTTTGTGCGGCGAGTCAAACCCAAGCTGCAATCGGAGAATCTCGGTTCTGGCGGCAGTTTCTCCAACAGCGGTTGGTGGGTTCTTTGGTTTTGCAACTCCACCTGCGATCTTGATGGCATGCGGTGTGTGAACCGACCCGCCCACAGCCCAACCACTCTTTGGATCGGTATCAATCGCGTTGGAGGCTGGAAACCCACTTTGCGAATAGTCCGCGCTCGCGATACGTGGAGTCCAATCGCTTTGCGTTTGCATCGCCCAGCGATTCTCAGCGACAGCTTTCGTCAATGTTGTTTGCCAAACCTCATTGCGATTCGCATCTAGCAGCGCGATCTTGGCACCCGACAATCGATCGAGCAGATTGCTATCCGTCCGATTCCATACTGCAATCGAATCGACAACTTTCATCTCTCCCAAATCAAGCTCCCACCACGGGGCTTCGCTGATCGCCGTGTGGGTCGTGGAATTATCCGCCCAATTTCCGGATGTGTTGCCATCGATGGCGCGAAGAGCGGCCCCGCCGAGTATCTCGGAACTTTGGGTAGGTTTGCCATGAGGAGCAACATTTTCCGATCCCGAGAAAACCTGAACCTCCGCCAGAGAAAGGATCCGCTCTTTGCCGGGCAAATCGATGCGAACGAACTGACCTCGCGTCTTTGCCGCGTTGGGATCAAAAAGGCTAGCCGAAACATGGGTCAGCACGAAGTTTCCATCACCTTGCCCAGCCCCTTGATTGGGCAACGCCGCATCGGGTCTCGATTCGATCCGTATACCGGTCAGGCTTTCCGCCGTAATCCCGTTTGGCAATGGGATCTCGAGAGTGAGAGTGTCGTTGTCCGATTTGGAATCGACCTGAATAAGACCTTGCTCTTGGACCGTTCCGGGATCCCCCGATTTGGTTTGGATCGAAGAAGGCGTCACCGCTGACCATTCCAAGGGCCGCTTGTACTTTCCCTCCCACTCCCTCTGCTCCGCGATCAACCCTGGATCCGCGAGATCGATCTGCTTCTCGATCCTTTCCAGATCGGTCTGAAGTTCCTCGCGTCGGTTGCGTTGCTCGGGTGAAAACCACGCATAGGTCGGCGACTCATCACCGCGGTCCGCATCTTCGCTTTGGTTCAAAACTGCAAAGACTTGGAAGTACTCTTTTTGGGAAATCGGATCGTATTTATGGCTATGGCATTGGGCACATGCCATCGTCACCCCCATCCAAACGGCCATCGTGGTGTTTACGCGATCGACGATTGCAACGTTTCGGAACTCTTCGTCGTTCGTTCCACCTTCGTTATTGGTCAGCGTGTTTCGATGGAAGGCGGTGGCTACCAACTGATCAGGGGTTGGGTTGGGCAATAGATCTCCGGCCAATTGCTCGATCGTGAATTGATCGAACGGCATGTTGCTGTTGAATGCCCGAACAACCCAATCGCGATAGGCCCAGATAGTCCTGGGTGGGTCATCCGCATAGCCCGCGGAATCCGCGTAACGAGCCATATCCAGCCAGCGCCGCCCCCAATGCTCTCCGTACGCGGGTGATGCGAGCAATCGGTCCACCAACTCTTCGTAGGCAACAGGGGAAGGATTGTTGATAAAAGCAATCTGCTCATCGAGTGTTGGAGGCAGTCCGGTTAGATCCAGGGTGACTCGTCGCAGAAGCGTCGCCCTATTAGCTCGAGGAGCAGGCTCCCAACCTTTCTCCGCCAATTTGCGCAACACCAACCGATCGATGACCGATTCATGCCAATCTGGAAATCGGGACTCCCAGTCGGAGACCTGGGCTTCCACCGAGGGCAACCGGGGTGTCTCGTACGACCAGTGCTTTGCGTAGGTAGCACCGGACGCAATCCATCGTTGGAGCAACTCCGTTTCGCGAGCGGTTAGTCGCTCGCCGAAGTGCGGAGGAGGCATCCGTTCTTCGTCGTCTTGGGACGAAACCCTACGCAACAATTCCGATTCGGAAACATTCCCAGGAACAATTGCAGTTCGCCCCGACTCTGCCTTGGAAATGGCGCTTTCGAAACTATCGAGACGCAATCCAGCCTCGACGGTATTTTCGTCCGGACCGTGGCACGCAAAGCAACGGTTCGACAAGATCGGACGAATCTCAGTCTGAAAATCGACCTTGCCTTTCGCCTGGTTGGCTTGCCACGCACCGACAGGACTTGTACCGAGCAGCATCCAAACGATCAGCAGCGATACCTGTGTTACCACGGATCGCGAAAGCTGTGTCACCACAGGTCTTGGAAAGAATCGAGATTTCATAGGTGGGGCAGGGGGAGGGATCTATTCTGGTGCGGGTCGTGACGCTCTTCCATTATAGCTCATGCACACGAAGTTCACACAAAGGGAAATCCGCATCGTTTTCCCAGCAATCCTATTCCGTTCTACTTCCGCAAAACCTTTCCGAAACCCATATCTCCACGCTGTCGCACTTAGCCTTCGACCATCACGGTATCCTCATGCTCGTAGGCGGGGGAGCAGGCGCACAGAAAGACCAATGGCAGAGCCCCTGGATTTTGGATCCAATGGACGGTTCCAGGAGGGATAGCGATCGCATCCCCGGGACCAACTTCCCTAGTTTCATTTCCCAGGTGCATCATTCCACTACCCGATAAAACATAATAAATCTCTTCTGTCTTCGGGTGAAAATGCGCCGCAGTTCGAATCCCAGGGCCGACAATGGCCTCCGCCAAACTCTGATTACGAATCGAGGAATTGCGATGCGCGAGCAGTTCGCGAATTACCGATCCGTCCTTGGTAACAAATGCAGTACAATCATCGCGTTGAATCACTTCCATTTTTTTGCCTTCGTCTATGACCAATCGCCGAACTCGAATTTTGCTCTGCTCCTCAAGCATGGAAGCAGGGGGCAGTGAACGGCAATTGTTGTATCTGTTGCAAGGTTTGGACAGAGCGCGATTCGAGCCAATACTCTATTTGGTTTACCGCACGGGCTCACTTTTGACGGAAGTCCCATCTGATGTGCAGGTGATTTCTTTTTGGGACAATCACCACCCGCCGAGATGGAATTGGCCTGGCCGTATCCATGCAATGCAGATTGCCCACCTCGCGAACGTTCTCACCCGTGAGGAAATAGACGTCGTGTATGATCGATTGTTCCATATGACGCTCGTCGCAGGTCCCGCCACGCACCGAGCCCGCGTCCCTCGCGTTTCTACCATTGTCTCGCCTCCCCAATTCGATCTTGAGAGAAGTGAAAAAAGATGGCGATGGTGGAAACGTCGTGCTCTGGCACGGGCTTACTCGACAGCCTCCAAGCTCCTGACGGTATCCACCGGAACCGCCGATGCTGCATCGGAGTATTACGCGATCCCAAGGGGGCAATACGAAGTCGTGCCCAGCCCCATCGATAACCTTCGTATCCGTCAACTCGCGATAGAACCTATCGAATCCGGTCCCTGGGATTCAGCTCAAAAACATATCCTCGCAGTCGGCCGCCTGAGCGAAGAAAAAGGCCACACATTCCTGATTGATGCCATCGGTCGGTATTTCCTGCGCCGAGAAATGGCTAAAACGCGGATCGCAACGCAGGCTTCCGACACAACAAAATCAGAAACTTCTGCCAGAACCAGTCCAACCAATTACGACCAAGGCTTACCGGAAATCCAACTTCATATCGCTGGAGACGGTCCATTGCGGGAAGCACTCAAGCAACAGATCGATCGACTCGGATTGCAAAACCATGTGATACTGCATGGGTATGTCAGAAATCCCTATGCGATGATGCAACGAGCCGACTTGTTCGTGATGCCGTCCATCTATGAAGGCCTCCCCAACGCACTTCTTGAGGCAATGGCATGCGGTGTGCCGGTTCTCGCCAGCGATACCGAACAAGGCCCTGGGGAATTGCTGCGCTCGATCGATCTCGGGACCAGAGTCCCGATCGCCGATCCCGAAGCCTTGTGCGCTGCAATCCATGATCGTTTTGCCCGAGAAGAGGCTTGGCTCGCCAAAGCCCAACTCGCAAAATCCTATGTCGAGGAACAGCACAGCTTAAGCCACTGGCTCGATCGCATGAGTTTGATTTTTGTTGAATCTGCGTCCTCGTCCAGCAATCGAAAGCAATCGCTATGACTCCAATCAACCGTATCAGCAATGACGAGCTAGTAAAGATCTTTGAGGAGATGGCGGATCTTTTGGAGCTGTCCGGTGAGAACATGTTTCGCGTCCGCGCGTATCGTACCGGCGCTGCCGCGATCGCCAACCTGGCCCAACAATTGGCCGACTTGATCGCCTCTGGCCACGACTTGACCGAAATCGAAGGGATCGGGTCCACGCTTGCGGAAAAGTCCAAAGTGATCCTTGAAACAGGGCGACTACCGCAGCTGGAAAAGCTACGCGAAGAGGTCCCTCCCAGCCTTCGCGATATCATGCGGGTACCTGGACTAGGGGCCAAAAAAGCCATGAAGCTTTTCCAGGAACTCGGGGTCAAGGACCTGCCAGGCCTCCGTCAAGCTTGCGAGCGAGGGGTCATCGCTTCGATCAAGGGCTTCGGGGAAAAGACACAGCAATCGATCCTTCAAAATCTCAGCATTGTCGAGAAAGCTGCCCAGCGACTATCGATCGATGCAGCAGATGCCTTGGTAGCGAAATTGCGATCCCACTTTGAATCGTGTCCCGAATTGCAACGGATCGAGTTTGCGGGAAGTTACCGGCGCGGGAAAGAGACGATCGGCGATTTGGACATCTTGGTCACCAGCGATTCCCCAGACGTGATCATGGAGCGATTTGCGAGTTTCCAACCCATCCAAGAAGTGTTAGTACGAGGCGATACGAAAATGAGCGTGCGGGTATCGGACGCATTCCAAGTCGACTTGCGCGTCGTCGGTCCCGAATCCTGGGGAGCAGCTCTCCAATACTTCACCGGCAGCAAAGAACACAACGTACGGATCCGCTCTATGGCCAAAGCCAAGGGGTTCAAAATCAATGAGTACGGACTCTTTGACGCCGAGGATGAGTCCAAGCGAATCGCTGGTGCGGAAGAATCTGAGATCTATCACCTCGTCGATTTGCCCTGGATCCCTCCCGAATTACGGGAAAACCGTTTTGAGTTCGAGGCAGATATTGAACTCCGAATTGCCTCGTTGCTCCGCTCAGAGCAAATCCGCGGCGATCTGCATATGCATACCGTCGCGACCGACGGTGAGAATACCATCGAGGAGATGGTGGCTGCCGCGAAGGCCCTCGGTTACTCTTACATTGCGATCACCGATCACTCCAAACGGGTAAGCGTTGCGCGGGGACTCGACGCGGAGCGATTGCTAGCGCAGTGGAAGGAAATCGACACGATCAATAAAAGACAAAGCAAGTCCACACAGCAAGACCAAGGCTTTTGGATTCTTAAAGGAATCGAGTGCGATATCCTCGAGGATGGCACACTCGATCTTCCCGATGAAGTCCTCGAGCAGGCCGATTGGGTCACGGCCAGTATCCATTTCGGTCAGAAACAGACACGAGAGCAAATCACCGATCGGATCGTGGGAGCACTCAGAAACCCCCATGTGCACGCGATATCTCACCCTACAGGTCGATTGATTTCGCGCCGGGCTGCCTATGAAGTCGATATGGCTGCGGTGATCCAAGCGGCGAGCGAATTCAAAAAATGCTTGGAGATCAACGCTCACCCAGAGCGACTCGATCTCAACGACATTCACGCCATGAGCGCCGCCGATGCGGGTGTCACCCTGGTCATCAATACCGACGCCCACAGCACATCGCAATTGGGCCTCATGAACTACGGCGTTACCGTTGCCCGCCGAGCAGGGATTTCAGCCTCGCAGGTCTTAAACTGCCTAGACGTCGATGCGCTGAAAAAACGGCTTCAGCGCTGACCCACCTGGAACGATTCCAAAGCCCAGGGGGTCACGAGGATGGGTATACTAACTACCGCTTCAAAATTGCCCCTGTGGATCCGAATCCAATATTCACAGTATCCTTGAACTTCGCACAGCATTCTTAATTTCGACTCACTATTTGCGTTTCACACTAGCACATCACACCGAGGAACCTCTCCATGAAATTATCATCTCCCACACGACTCCTAGCGATCGGACTACTTTCCGTGTTTACGATTCCTGCCTTCGCCGACGATGCGATCCTCCGTAACCAGCATCAACAACCGTGCTATGTCGTAGGTAACCAACAAGTCGAAGTCGCAGTGACGGAGAATGGTGGCCACATGGCTCCAGTCACTTTCTATCGCGATTCGGACAAGCCCTTGAAACCTTACTACGTCAGTCCTTGGCAAGATGAGAAGCCATCGGAGATGCCGGTACCGGTTTTGGTTCCGCTTCGGGGTGACTTCTTTTGCATGCCTTTCGGTGGTAACTCGGATGAAGTCTCCGGAGAAAAGCATCCGCCACACGGCGAGATCGCGGGTGCCAAATGGAAACCGCTCGGAACCAAGAAAGCTGGGGATGTCACCACCCTGACGATGGCCATCGACACCAAGATTCGCCGAGGGCGAGTTACCAAGGAGCTATCATTGGTCGATTCGCAGAATGTGGTTTATACCAAGCATACGATCGAAGGCTTCGCGGGACGGGTTCCGCTGGGCCATCACGCAACTTTAGCCATGCCTGATGAAGTTGAGACAGTGCGACTAGCAGCAAGCCCATTCCGATTTGGGATGACCTACCCTGGAACCTTTAGCGACCCAAAACAACGCGAGTACCAATCCCTCCTACCCAATTCGAGGTGGAACTCGCTCGAAAAAGTACCGGTCGCATGGAAAGGTGAAGCGGATGCAGACCTTACGAAACTACCCGCCCGACCAGGCTTCGCGGACCTGATCCAACTCGTGAACGAACCATGGGAGAAGACCAACGGTCCTGCGTGGATGACCGCAACCTTTACCGATTCCAACTTCGTCTGGTTCTCCTTGAAGGACCCGGCGGTCTTGAGCACTACTGTTTTTTGGATCGAAAACCACGGTCGGCATGGGCATCCTTGGAACGGTCGCAATAACTGCTTGGGCCTCGAGGATGTGACCGCCCATTTCGCCGATGGCTTGAAAGCGTCGATGGAAGATAACGCCTTAAGCAAAGAAGGGGTGCGAACCGCTGTCGAATTGAAAAGCGATAAACCGACAACGGTGAATTATATCCAGGGTGTGGTCAAGGTCCCGGAGGGATTTGAAATGGTGAAGACCCTCGAGTTCGCCCCCGGACAAGTCACCTTTGTTTCGACGACAGGAAAAAAGGTCACAGCACCCGTTCGGCATGAGTTTCTAAAAACAGGCAGTCTGTAAACCGCGACGAGGGGCTAGTAGCGCTTCAGTTGAGCATTTCCTCCAATTCAGCAATCACATCTGCTGGATTTAATTCCGCGATGATGTGATAGCGCAAGTTCGATTGAGAGCCTGCGCTGTCGCTTGCGGAAATTTCGATCGGGATCGAAACAGGCAGTTTCTCGGAATAGCGCCCTATGAAATGGCGTGTATGCTCGCGAACACGCCGCTGGTAATTCGCAACTTCAGTAGCGATCCCGCTGCCGCGAACGTTATTCTTCAAATAGGCAGCAAGCTTTCGATTTGCGTAGGGGACAAAAGTTTCCGGATCCAACGTAATCACCCCTGTATCAGCATCGATTAACATGGGGATACGATCTGACACGAGCGAGAACTTGGTTCGCCCCCGTGCGTTAAGGACTTCATGACGTAGCTCACTTTTCTGGTCGGTCACGATCAAAAAATGAGACTGCTTGGGCGAAATAGCGAATAACGCGTCTGATTTTTTCGGAGGCAGAGTTAGATCTTTCTTATACAGATTTCGTCCGAAATAACACCATAACCCACGTTGTGTTCCGGTGAACACCCCCAAGCTCTCATTGCTTGGCGAACTCACAAAACCAGGCTGTGGAACCAAATCCAACAACTCGGGCTTGCTGGATTTAGGGGTTTGGAGAAGCAACTTCCGAATAGCATGTTTTCCAGAAGTCAGGTCGCCTGGTACTGACTGCACGTCGAACTTTATTTTCTCGCGTGTTCCTGGTATGTCGTAAATGGATGCATCTTGATTCCGATTTCTAGATTTTCCCGCGTTTCGAATCGACTCGCTGAGAACAGGCTTGGACTTGGAAATCAGCATGCTCGGGATATTAGGCTGACTCTCATCGATATCAAACAGTCTCTCGGGCGCAACGAGCAGTTTTCTTTCCCCGTCAAAACCAAAAAGAAATCCTTGAGATAGATACCCAAACGGTGTCCACAGTTGCCCTTCCCAGCTTTGATACTGCTGGAAGGAGACTTGGCCCGCTTCCGCCGATTTCAATGTCCCCTCGGGGAATACGTGCAACCCCGTGTTATCTTGGACCAGGAAAACATCACCTCCGGAACCGATGTATTTGATCGGGGTAGAAAACGTCAACTCCTTGACATAATCCAGATTGGATCTCTCAAAGAAGTAACATTGGTTCATATTTTCGGAAGCCGGGACGACAGCAATGCGCGATTTTGAAAATGCAGCGGTACCTGCGTAACGACTGAGATTCCTTTCAGCGACAATCCGCATGGAGTTCAAATCGATCAATGCGATCCTTCGTTGCTGGGTCAAGGAGGCATCTCGATTGGGCGTATCCCATATCAGTGCCTGTTGATTGGCATCGTCGATCTCGAAACCTCCGGGAGTGAACGGGAGAGTCAAATGCCTCGAAGCGACAAATACCTCCACCTGCAGAATGTCGCTTTCGGTCCCATCAGTAATCGTGGCGGAAAGAAGTTGCGAACCCAACTGCTCTCGGGACGGGGTCCATCGGATACGATTCCCTTCCTGGGTAACTCCGGAAGGGGTCGCAACCTGTGTCACACGGGCGCGCGAATCGATGGTTTCCAGCGTTACTTCAGCTTCGGTACCGGCGGTCAAAACCAACGCGTCAGCGGGTCTCAAGGACAAACGAGGCACCTCAGGTAACTCCAATTCGTCCCAAGGAAGGAAGTGCAACGAGTCCGTATCCGCGAGAATTAGCAGACGCTGTGTCGGAACCACGAGCAATTGCGGCAACAGAGCATCCGGAAACATAGTGGATCCGCCTTGGGCCGGTACCAAATCCACGTTTGCCGAATCCACAGGAAGGACAGGATCCCGTTTGACGGTGTAACTGATCGAAATCTCCTTCCCCACTGGACTCAAGGAGCGCGTCGAGCACGCTAGGATTTTGATAACCTTTTCTTCGCTCCTGCGATTCCCCGAGGATTTCTCCGCTTTCATTCCCCCGTCCGCGAATCGCTCACTCTCCAGTTCCTCGTATCCGATGACAAACGGTTCGTTACCGAGAAACACGCTCGGGGAGATCGGCAACGCAACGTTTTTCTTCACCAGTTCCATGCTGTAGATCTCGCGTCCGACGATGGCTTGTTCTTCAAAAGGGTCGAGGCATAATTGCGGCTTTGCCACGCCGACCGAATGGACATAGGAGAATCGTTGTAAATCCTCGCTAAACTTGGAAAGCCGGGAGGAAACCCGAATCGAGCGAGGGTTCTCGACAAGATACAGCGTGCGGCCGGACGGGGATGGCGTGCACGAATACGCGCGACCAGGAATGTCACCGTGACTCATGAAGTCCTTGACGCTGACTATTTCCGTTGAAGGCTCTCGCGAATCTCTCGTGGTGCAGTAGATGAACGGATCGTTGGTACTCAAGGATGTTGCAAGGTGGAGGCACCGACTCGCCTTGAGTTGAATCGAAGCCAATACCGAAAATTCATCGCTGCGTGTGGCATCGACCAAATGGAGTTCAGCCCCTGATTCGCAAGCAATCGCGAACAGCCTCCGCTGCCCGTAATTTTTATAAACGACATGGGACGGCTTGTCGGGCAACTGAACCTTTGAAACAGGTCGTCCCAAACCTGCTTGCAGATCGTCTGGACGGAAAAAATGCACTTCCTGATCCTGCCGATGAATCGCTGCAATGACGCCAGTCTCTGGTTGAACCGCGAACCTCGAGTAGGAGTCCGAAAGAGGCACAGACTTTACCTCTGCACGAAGGCTCGATGCAGCGATTGCTCCCAACGCACAGTGCAAAACAAGCAAGCTAGAGAATCGAGTGATCAACACGATGATTGACTGGTTTCCAATGAATCTAAACATCAACGCTTGGAACCTTCACGAAGGCTTTTTAGTTCAGACTCCAACCGCTCAAGCTTGGACTGAAGTGCTTTGAGCTTGACAGGTGGCGCACTTACCCCTGGCTTCTTGATTGCGTTGTCCTTCTTACTAACAAGGATGGGGTCGCTAAAAATCCTCTCCAATTCCTCTTCGACAGCTTCCACTGGGATACTGTCATACAAAGCATACTGCAGAACAACTTCGTTTCCCTGCGAGTCGGAAGCTATCAACTTCACAGGAATGTTTACGAGGATCTGATTCTTTCCGACGGAAAGCAAACTGCGCATCATCGACTCTCGGCCATAAAGTCCCTCGAGGAACTCGGCAACATTCTTTCCATCGGTAGCGCTCTTGCGAGCCACCTGCAATAGTGCGTTGAGCCCTTGCTCCCGTGCCAGCGAGTTCTCAATCCGCAAATCCCCTGTCGCTGGTTCGATTGTACAAAATGTATAATCCGAGACTAGTTGGTAATTGTATGGCGGAATACCACCGGCAATTCCGTGGGTCAATTTTGTCTGCGTTTGCAGGGAATCCAAAAACAACTTGGTTTGGATGTGATCCCAAGTCATCGGGCCGATTTTAACGGGATAGAGCGGATTTCGAGTGTACGCGACCATCGACCCGGTCCCGATCGCAATCCCACCGATCGCATTTGCATGTAGATGGAGCGACGACGGATCGATCTTGAAAGGAAATCGCGATTCCCGATGGCGAAAGAGTTTCCTCGCATCGACCGGACTCGTTGGGAAATCCAGAGACACATCGACTAAGGGAGGATCTGAAAAGGGTACGGTTGCTGTGTACGCCACCACCGGCGCATACCCATTCGGCGGAGAGATTGGACCAAATTGAAAAACATTACCAGCGTCGATACTTGAAATCCGAACTCCGGTGTTGGTGCTGCTTGGGAGCCGATCCAAATCCCCGCGAACAGACTCAACAACTCGCTGCTGCAGGATGGGGATCCCTTCGTTTGATCGACTCGAAATCACTTGCAACCGGTCATTCAACCAGAGTGAACCTTGGTTGGTACTGATCCCGACACTTTCAATCCTGGATTTCACCAAAGGAACGGGACTGGGCAGTCGCTGAAAACTCGGCGTATCGAAGATGACGATATCATCACCACGGATGTCATCCGAATCCGATTGAAGCAATAGTGATTGGTTTCGCGACACCATCTGTCGAACTTGGAACGGCAATCGAAACACCCGAACCTGCACTAAATCCTGCTCTTGGTACACCTCGAGCTTTTTTAACTTTGGATAGATGATCGCTAACTCGCTATCCACCCAGCATACTTGCTTCGGCTGCATGCCCAATACAACTTCATTTCGCAGCTTTGGACTTTTCAAGTCGATGATGGCGAGTTTTGTCGTGTGCTGCGTCAAATCAATTCCACTATCCCTCATCTGAGGTTCGCGATACCAAACCGCAAACTTATGCTTATTGGGATGAACCGCGATTCCTTGGATCGGCAATGGAACCTCAGCGATTACGAATTGACTGACGGACGAGGTAACTTCAGATCGAGCGTCCGATTGGGCGCAGACTAAGTTAATAGGACCAAGAATAGACTGAAAAACCACGAGCCATGCGATCATCGAATATCGACTCATCGACATGCTCGCGGTCAGATCAACCTGCAATAAATAATTCGTTGGTAATTGTTGTCGATGAATCAGCATACGTCTGCGTCGTGGGACTACTTTCGCGAATCCGACTTGAGGGAAGAAATCTCTTTTTCGATTGCACTGATACGGTGATTGAGTCGAGTCAGTTCGTCCGATGTGTACGGGTGATCGATGCTCTCAAGTGGTACTGTAGCGATCACAAAATAGCGGATAGGAATTCTCGTATTCGCAGCATCGCAAACAGAAAGATCGATCGGAACCGAAATTGGAAGATCTACCAGCAGTGGAATCCCAACCCGTTGCTTCAATGTTTCACAATCGCTGACAACCTTGCCGAGGATATCCTGGGGTGTGATCCCAGGCTTGCCATCCACGGCCCTTAACTTTTTCGCAAAATCCATCGCGCATACATTCTTTAGCGCCTCGTTGTCCACCGTAATGTCACCGCTATCCTCGGACAAAGTGATCCCAACGATGTCATGATGCATCGCAAATCGATATGGCAATTTGCCTCCTCGAATGGAGTGACGGAGGCGTGTGGAACCAGAACTATCGAGCACAAAAGCAGACTGTTGAAAATCCCATGCTAAGGGCTCCTGCCCATTCAACCGTTCAAAGCGAGTGCAAATCAATTCGCTGTCCACCGCTACAACCAAATCGCCAACGTCGTTGATCACCATGAGGGGAATCGGTCTCGATGTATTCCCGGGACGCTCGCCTTTGATGAGAACTTGTCGATTCCTGTGCGATGATTCGAACATGATCGTGTCGAGCAGCAACTCAAATTGGAATCCTTTTTTGTGAACCTGAGAGTCCTTGACCCAATGAATCGGTGCTCGAAGCTCCACGAAACCTGCATTGCCAGGCAAGACTATGGGGCTGTGGTACAGATGACCATCCACCGCATCGATATCGTAATTCTCACTTCGCAATCGCCCTCGCCAATCGTTCGTAGGCAGCGGCTCATAAGTATTCAAGACTTCGTTTGCTAAAGAACGAAAGCTGGGCTTGGTTAAAGAAATCGTTGTGGGCGATGCTACGATCAGCTTACAATCGAGCTTGTCATCGTACAAACACGGATCTACATAATTGCCTGACGGAGTCAAAACTCGCTGCTTAGTTGCCATCAACGACTGGCGACTCTTACGCTGGGTGCGAATAAGTCGCCTTTGCGTCAGTGAATAGACCTCGACACCTTGCGACGACTGAACGACCAAGATATCTCCGGATACTTTCATGTCCAATGGTTGGCTTTCCAACACAAATGATTGGGCCATGGAAAGGTCAGAACGGTTAGCCACCATCACCTTTTTTTGGTCGCTGCAAAACACAATCCAGTTCGATTGAATCGCAATCAACAGCGGTGGATGGTTCAGCGGAAAATTGCCCGAGCTTTCGTTTGTTGTCACGTTCACGACACGATAAAACAAAGCCGCAGGCTTGTCTCCTTGACCGGCGGATTCGCTCTCGAATCCCCAAACAACCAAACTGCTAGACTCCGCCGCAATGGCGATGCCTTGCACCGCGAGAGGGACCCTGAATTGCCGCAATGGTTGCATTGGATCCTGAGCAAACAATCCCGCTGGCAACGAAAAAAGGAACCCAACAAGCAACAACCATATCGATGTGCTTATCAGGGGATTGGTTTTTCGGCGGGGTTCGCCCACAATTGACTCACTCAAACAAACCATTTGCATGCAACTCGGCTGCGGGAATGCGATACCTTCCCAAGATCCAAATCAATTGGTCCGTATCCAATTGATTGTAGCGTTTCACGATCCAACCGTTGGATGATTCGCCAACCGTTCGTTTATTCGACCTTTGGCAAGCAAACGGATTACTTTTGCCCTGCCTATCCTCGCTTTCTACCTTCGATTGTGCGAATGCAGCTTCGGCATCCTGCCCAGCTTTCCCCGCTTCGCAACCGCCGACAGGATTGACTCAGGAATCTATTGAAGTTGGACGATGAACGTGCTATCTGATGGGACTCTAACGCTCGTTACGTCTGCACCGGGGTCATATGCCTCTTTCAAGATTGCTCAAAGGGCTTTGCAACCTGAACAAACCTGGGATTGTTCTCGTCGTAGGTCTTTGGCTACTCACGGTTTCGAAACCCGCGGTACTTTTTAGCCAGCAATATACCGACCCGCAACTAGAATCACTTCCACCTCCTTCGTACAACGCAGGCTGGGGAGAGTCGAGTTCTCCAAGGTCGACCAATAGGCACACAACTGCGGGCGAGCTTCCAATCCTACCCCCTCCCGTATCTGCCACGCCGTCGGTTGTAGGAAGCGGAGTTACCGACTCGGCGGGATTAGGTTCTCCGGGTTCGGATGCAACACAACCACTTTCAACATCGGAGTGGTTGCGACTCATGGAGCCAGAAACCTCGTCTCTAGACCGCCCACCCGATCCAACACTTGGCGGCAAACCGGTCGCAAGAGAAGGGGTCGAACTCCCTGATCGCATCGACATGAACGAACTGAAAACGATCGATGGGTCCGAACCCGGAACGCCTCTTCTTTGGCAAAAAACCCTTCCAAACCCTCGGTATACAATCTACCGAGATCGCGCATCGATCGCCGATTACATGCCCGGAGATGGCGACCAATTTGGATGGATGGATTTCCAAACGACGCCCTATCTCCCTCGAGGGCAAAACTCAGGCCTCACGACAGCGATGGGATTGCATCTCCTTTCAGGGCCGAATTCCGTCCCTCTCCCGCCTCGACTGTGGGATTTCATTTTGGGATACCAAGCTCGAGATACCTTTGCGGATCGATTTAGCTACGATGTTGCGGCGAGCATCGGTGTCTACAGTGATTTCGAGGACAGCGCACGCGACGGCGTCCGAGCCCTGGGTCATGCCGTTGGGATGCTCCATGTGAACGACACATGGGATATCGTTAGCGGCGTCGATTACCTGAATCGCGACGACTACAAAATACTACCCGTGATTGGGTACTCCTGGCACAATCCGAACATCCCACGGTGGCGTGCCGACATGGTCTTCCCCAGACCCCGCATCCAATATGCCTTGGATGGCGGGCAACGTTTGTACACCGCCGGATTGCTCGGAGGTGGAACGTGGGACATCGAAATGCCTGGCGACGTCAATGATGTGATCACCTATAGCGATTTAGAATGGTTGTTTGGACACGAGCGTATTACTGCGGGTGGCAACCTATCTGCCATTGAGATGGGCTACGTCTTTGGACGAAAACTTGAATTTCGCAGCGGGCAACCGGACATCGATTTCAACGATGCATTCGTCATCCGATGGGTCACGCGCCGCTAACGCATTTCCTGTAAAGCCTTCGGTCTAGGTGATCTTTTCTTTCTCGGCCGAAAGATTTTTGGCCTCGGCTATCGATCCATGTAAAGGAAGAGCCTCGACTCGAACCACCGGGTTTCCAAATGTGCTACCTCCTCCGAGGTCGGTAAGTCGCTCACTAGTGATATCGTTCAAACTCTTTCGATCGGGCGCGAGTTTAGGCCACCATTGCCCAACAGCGATCAATACACCTGGTCGTGAATCCTCGCTCACGACAGCCTTGCGCACAATACTACCGGTTTTGCTCGTGATTCGAATCCTGGACTGATGCGAGATCCCACATCGTGCTGCATCGCTTGGATGCAAAATCACATGAGGCTCCCCGCCAGCCTGCTTGATGATGCTGGCCACGTTCCCCATCGTCGTGTTGACGACCACAGCACCTGGGGGAGAAATCAATCGAAGCGGATACTCGTCGTCCGGCTGCTCTTCAAACGTCAATTGCGATGGTGCGGGACTAAAGCGAATCTTGCCATCCGGATAATTACTCCCCGAAGCGTAGGGTAAAAATGGGGACGGGAGTTGTAATTTGACTGAGCGTTCGCGCGTCAAACGCTCCGAGTCGATCCCCCGCAACCAAGGGTTCGGCGAATCCAATAATTCATCGAGCAATTGCGTGGTGTTCCAATAGAGACAAGGATCCGTCAGCCCGAATTTTTTTGATAACTGCTCAAAGAACCATCGATTGCTTTTCGCCTCACCGCGAGGCTTAACTACCGGATCGGCGTACTGCAGGTAGTAATGGCCATACGAGGTGTACACGTCCGCGTGTTCCAAGAACGTTGTTGCCGGCAATAAATAGTCCGCATAATCCGCCGTATCCGTTTGAAAATGCTCCAAGACGACAGTGAATAGGTCATCGCGTGCGAGCCCTATTCGGATCCTCGAGGAATCCGGAGCCACCGCAGCCGGATTGCTGTTGAATACGAACATCGCACGGATGGGATCTTCCTGCCGTTCCAACTCTGAGGCCAAGCAATTCATGTTGACCTTGCGAGCGGTCGACGAGGCGAGATGCACACCGGTCACCCGATCGCGTTGTAGCTGAAACGCACCGCTTGTCGACATAGCGGCCCCGCCTCCACGCTGGCACCACGCTCCCAACAATGCAGGTAGCAGTGTAATCGCCCGAAGGGCGTTCCCTCCCCCTTCATTGCGGGTCATCCCATACCCGACCTTGATAAAGCTAACCTCGGCGGTCGCATAATCATGCACCATGGCTCGAAGACGATCGAGTGGCACATCGCAATACTCGGCGGCCCGTTCCAATGGCCACTCAAGACATGCACGTTGGTACTCCTCGAGTCCATACGCGTGCGCCTTTAGATACGCCTGGTCATGCAAGCCTTGTCGCAAGATCTCGCCACCGATTGCCAACGCTAAGGCTGCATCCGTCCCTACCCGAATTTGCCAATGCTCATCGGCAAAACGGGAGGTTTCATTCCGATACGGATCGATGTGCAAAATTTTCGCACCTTGTTTACGTGCCTCTTTCAGAATGGGTGCAAGGTGCGAATTGCTGCGCAGGGCGTTGATCCCCCAAAGAACTATGTATCGAGCATGCACCAAATCCTCGGGATCCGCAGATAGTTTGTTCGGCCCATAATTAGCCTCCCACGCGGCTCCACCCGTTGTCGCGCAAATGGTCTGATCGAGTTCCAACGCACCGATTGCTCGAAAAAAAGCTTTGGGCGTATCCCCTTGAATCACTCCCATAGTGCCACCGTAATGGTAGGGAAGCACCGACTGCGCTCCGTGCCGATCGATGATCGCCTTCAACCGTTCGGCGATCTCATCGATCGCATCGCTCCACGACACCGGTTCAAAGCGACCAGCCCCCTTCGGACCCACGCGCCGCAACGGTACCAACAACCGATCGGATTGCTCTTGCCTCTCAGGGTAACGAGCCGTCTTTACGCAAGCAAAACCGCGAGTGATCGGATGTGCCGGATCCCCGTTGAGATCGACCACGCGGTCCCCATCAACGGTGATGTGCAACGCGCACGCATCTGGACAATCGAGGGCGCAAACCGATGGCAATACTTTGAGCGATTGAGACACTGTTCAAATCCTTTGCCGTGAGACCCACAAAATGGAGCGGGCTGTTATCATAATCCACCTGAAAACGATAAAGCCTGGACCGCTGATAAGCAATCGGAAACGGTCGCTGCGTCGTTGAACCACGAAATTTCAAGTGAGGAAATTCATGCGTTTTTCTGAAAGAGTGGTGCTGGTTACCGGTGGTGCACGGGGGATCGGAGCCGGATGCTGCCGCGTGTTTGCAAAAGAAGGAGCACACGTTGCGGTCGTGGATCGAGACGCATCGGCAGCGGAGACGCTTGCACGCTCACTTACTGGCAACCATACCGCGATCGTTGCAGACGTCGCCGTCGAGGATCAGATCCGAGCCGCCGTCGATCGGACGATCGCCACCTACGGCCGCATCGATTGCGTCATCAACAACGCGGGTGTTCACCCACCCGACACTCCCCTTGAAAAAATGGCTCCCGAAAAAGTGATGGATGTGCTGCGAGTCAATTTCCTCAGCACGTATGCCATGTGCTACTACGCGCTCCCGCATCTGAAGAACACTCGTGGGACTATCGTGAATATCAGCAGCATGACGGCTGTGCTCGGACAACGAAACTCCACCGCTTATGCAGCCAGCAAAGGGGCCCAGCTTTCTTTCACGAAATCGCTCGCCCTGGAATGCGCCGACTTTGGCATTCGCGTCAACGCAGTCCTTCCGAGCAACGTCGATACTCCTCTCATGCGCGATTGGGCTTCGAGTTTGCCCGATCCAGAAGCAGCCCTATCGCGTATTGCCGCTCTCCAACCGATCGGCCGAATGGCAGACGTCGAAGAGATTGGACGCGTCTGCTTGTTCCTGGCAACCGAGGACAGCAGCTTCATCACCGGCCAAGGGCTTCACGTCGACGGCGGCGCAAGCTTGGACTACTGAGCTTCAACCAGTAAGCACCGCGTGAGCCTGAGAAATCGCGTGAGCCTGAGAAATTGCGTGAGCCTCGGAATTTGACAGACAAAGGCGTGTATGCGGTCTCACTTAGGAACTGATCCAACCGGCCCCTTCGATTACATCATCGTCGGAGCTGGAGTCGCTGGCTGCACACTCGCCGCACAAATTGTTACCCGAAATCTAGGAAGCGTTTTGCTGCTGGATGCCGGCGATCCCGACCGATCGTATCGTTTGCGAGTGCCCGCGGAATACCCAACTGCTTTCGGCACTTCGTGGGACTGGTCGTTCCGAACCACAAATCAAGCCGGCCTAGCGCGTCGTTCGATCCCGTTGCCCGCCGGTCGTGCTCTCGGTGGTTCCTCCGCCATCAACGCGATGATCTACATCGAAGCTTCGCCAAGCGATTTCGGGGAATGGGCCAAAGTAGCAGGTGAGCGTTGGTCCGAACTACCCTGCCGTGAAGCATTCCTTCAAGTTCGAAATTGGATCGGTAAGCTAACGAGAACCATACCGACGCAATTAATGTCGCGATACGACTCGGTTTTCAATGCTACTTTGCCATCGATCCCGGAACTGTATCCCACGATCCAAAAGGCACTGCAGCAATTCCACAACCGTCATCAAACCGCGTCAAGCTACCCCCATGGGCTCGATCGTCCTCACGCTGGATTCGATGCGTATTTGCGCATGCAGCACAACGGACGCCGCATCTCTGCGTGGAAACTGCTACAACTCGCATTGAATGCGACAACGCCGAAGGATAGCCACCTTTTTTCCTGTTTGCACGCAGCGTATGTCCGCTCGGTTGAGTTTGATCGAGACCGCGCAGTTGGTGTTCGCATCATGAGCCATGGGAAAGAACGTGTGATCCAAGCTCACCGAGGGGTTATCCTCAGCGCGGGCACCTTTGGCACACCACGAGTTCTCTTTGCCAGCGGAATCGGCTCCCGCGACGAGTTTCAAGCCATCGATGTCCCACATCGTTTCGAATCGCCACGCCTAGGTAAAAACCTTCAGGATCACCTAGTACTGCCCATGGTTTATCGGCTTAAATGCGGGACGACGGTATCGCATCCTCCCAATCGCGAGGACCGGTTAACCTACCTTCAAAATCGAAAGGGACCACGCGCGTCGAATCTTGCGGAACTAGGTGGGTTCTTCAACAGTTTAGCGGATACCGCGTCGATCGCCTCCTCCCGGGAACCATTCGATTTTCAGTGGCACATCACACCGACGCATTACCTCGAATACCCTAACTTGGTTTCTCACACTCCGCATTTAAGTTTTGGCTTAACGCATGTTGCACCGAAGAGCCGAGGCTTCGTAAAACCAATTCGAGCATCGGACAGCAACGATCATGAGGTCGCACTGCACATCGACCCAGGTTATTTGAGTGACCCGGGAGATCTTTCGGGTTGGCTCCAAGGGATCTCACGAACGCGGGAATTGCTTCAAGGCGACGGTTGGTGCGATTGGCTTGCCGAAGAATCGCTTCCTGGAGCACGCCGGTCCGATGCAAAAGTCTTGGAACTTTTCGTTCGAAGATTCGCGACCACGATTTATCATTACGCAGGAACCTGCTCGCTCGGAATTACCAACCGAGATGCGCTGGATGAGCAATTCCGAGTGAGGGGCATCGACGGTCTATGGGTTTGCGATGCTTCGGCCATGCCTACACTCGTCCGATGCAATCCACAAGCTACCATCATGATGATGGCTTGGCGGCTTGCGGACTGGCTCCCTTAGGAACAGCTCCAGGTTGCCTCGAAGGTTTGCTCGCAAGGGCCACAGCTACGCTTCTGATAATCCTTGGGCACGAGGATCATGCGCCGCAATTAATCGATCGCCGCGGCGCTGGATGCCTTGCGCGATTGCCAAGCCACTGGCCTCTTTGAGTGGATGCCCCAATCCCTTTAATCCATCGATGGTCTCGGCAGAGATGGCGTAAGGAGTTCCAGCCCCCACCGACGATTCTAACTGCAACTGGTTAGGTCGCCATTGATGATGAACGCGAGGTGCTGCGATGGCGACATCAATTGACTGCCCCTGGTCGATCACTCGTAGCAACACTTGCAGTGTAGCATTGATGATCTTTGGCCCGCCTGCTGCGCCGCAGGTCACCAATGGACGGTCCTGTGCGTCGAGTACCATCGTCGGGCTCATGCTCGATAACGGACGCTTTCTCGCCTCGACGGCGTTCGCTTGAGAGCCTACCAATCCGAACGCGTTAGGGGTCCCAGGTGCGATACTAAAATCATCCATCTCATTGTTGAGCATCACTCCGGTCCCCGGAACGGTAACTTTGCTTCCCCAAGATGTATTGATGGTGCAAGTCATGGCAACCCAATTCCCTTCTTGATCTGCTGTTGTCAAATGGGTGGTATGCTTGCCTGAATCATCGGAACCATTTCTAGGATCTGCGTCATTTCTAGGAGCAGTGCCAAAACGGGACTCATCCGCCCCAGGTGGTAATCCACGTTCAATTCCCAAAGTAGCCGCAGTCGTTGAAAAGTCCTTCATACGAGCTTGCAGGTATGCCGGGTCGAGCAACGACTCGGGGACCGGAGCAAAATCGCTATCCCCAAGCCAAAACGCGCGATCAGCGAATGCGCGTTTCATGGTTTCCGCGAGAAGATGATAATAGAGGGTTGGGTGGTTCTCGTACCAGTCCTTAATCGGGTACGCCTCGAGCATCGAGAGCATTTGCGCGATGTGGTAGCCACCGGAACTGGGTGGTGGGAAACCGACCACTGACAACCCCCGATACTTCGTAATCACCGGCGAACGATCCACGGGTTGATACTCGCGAAAATCGTTCTCGGTCAAGATCCCTCCGAGGCTCGCGAGATACTCGCAACATGATTTTGCGAACGGACCACGATAAAACCACTCTGGCCCATTTTTTGCGATTGCTTTTAGGGTCGATGCAAGATCCCGTTGGACGAGCGTTTCACCTTCTTTGGGGGTACTTCCATCCTGCTTGATATAAATCTCTTTGGAGGCGGAGAACTTGAGCAAGTCCCCCTTCTCAGCAGCCAGAGTCCGCGCGGTGGAGCTCGATACAGGCATACCATTCTCAGCCGCCGCAATCGCCCATCCAAATAGCTGGTCCCACCGAAGCCTACCGTAGTCACGGTGCATTCGATGCATGGCCGCGAGTTGGCTGGGAACAGCGCTGGCCAGTGGGCCGGTTTGGCTCAAACGCGCGTCCGCTTGGCCGTTGCGCACAAACATCTTCGCATGGGCGGCAGCACCGGCAGTCTCACGCCCATCGATCGCGAGCATCTTTCCATTGGCCAGTCGGACATTGATCAGGCACCCTCCGCCGAGTCCCGAATTGTGCCCGTCAACAACCCCGAGCACCAATCCTGCTGCGATGGCCGCATCGATCGCATTCCCTCCTTGCCGCATCGCCTCCATGGCTCCCCGGGTCGCCAAGGGATGGACCGTCGCGGCAGCCATGTTGGTCGTCAGCCGATCGGGAAGGCAACCGAAGCACTTGTTCGGGTGGCTTGATGACAACCCAGATCCTATAACTCCAGCGAATCCCAAACTTACACCGCTCACCGAGCCGGCCAAGAATCGTCGCCTTGGAAATGATCGCTGTTCCATCCTCATTCAAGCCTCTCTCTCGACGGGGAATTTCCGGAAAATTAGCCAAACAGTGGCATCACGAGACAACGTCGCCGGAGACGCAGGACTTCGGCCTCGCGCTGGTGCCCAACGAACTGTCCGAAAATGCTGCTCTATGATAGTCTACCTGAGTCTTCGCATGCACTCTTCAAGGGCCGAACCGCCATGACACCTGGCCAACGCGTTTGTTTCTCAATTTTTCATGAAGCGTCGGCGATCAAGCTAGGGAATGTCCATCCGGACGCTTCGTTCCAAGACATGAATTTTTCACATTTTGAACGCGCCTCGCTCGCCATCGGAGAGTGCGTCGATGCAACCGCAAGTGACTCATTGGGCTCTTCGATCCTTGCGTGCACGCAAGCGATGCTCGACGCCGTCCAGATCAATACAAGCCTCGGAACCATTTTGCTCTTAGTCCCGCTGACGCGAATAGATTCATTACAGATCGACGGGGCCCTGAATCATAACACCGGACTCCAGCCTGCCTCGGATGCGATCCAGCAGTTGCTTGCACGCACCGACTCACGTGACTGCGAGGCAATTTACGAGGCGATCCGCATTGCTCAACCTGGTGGACTGGGTCGCGCCGATGCAGCAGACGTCTCCGAGAAGGCCCCGCCGTCCATTCTGGATGCCATGCGAATTGCATCCGCGTGGGACGATATCGCACTCCAGTACGCGAATGGTTTTTTGCAGGTCTACGAGGGCGCGGTTCGATTGCTTGAGTTCAGAGACCGAGGTTTAACGTGGCCGGAAGCGATCCGTCGCTTGCAATTGGAATTGCTGGCCAGCCGCGTTGATAGTTTGATTGTGCGAAAATTGGGAACAGCGATCGGCGACGAAGTAAAATCGAGGGCGAAACAAGTGATCGCCAGCGGTCCTTTCGGCTCTCCTGAGTTTGAGATCGCTTGGCAAGAATTCGACACCTACCTTCGGCATCCGAAAGTGCGTAAAAACCCTGGAACCATTGCCGATCTTATCGCAGGGGCAATCTATGTGGCGAGCTTGAAATGGACCTAAGCCAACCTCTAACCAACGAGCAAATCCGCGGACTTCGCAAGACAGGAGTTCCACCAACGGTCCATCATGTCACGCGCGGTGTTCCTCAAGGGGCCCTGTTTGAGGGCGAACCCGTCGCTGGAAGTGCCATCGTCCCAACGGCTACTTATTTCCTCACAGGCTCCGAGTGCCGTTATACGTGCTCGATGTGCGATCTTTGGAAGTACACCACAGGTGACCGCACCGATAAGGGTAGCCTGCCTCGCCAGATCCAATTGCTGCACCAGGAACACAACACCATCGAGCGCGGGATAAGATGGCTCAAGCTCTACAATGCATCTAATTTCTTCGACACGGCCAATGTTCCCGAAGAAGATCTTCATACAATTGCCTCACTGTGTCACGGTTTCCATCGGGTGATTGTTGAGAACCATGCAGCGATGCTCAGTTCCTCGACCGTTCGGCAGCGACTATTGCGGTTCCAAGAAAAACTCGATGGGGAACTCGAAATAGCGATGGGGCTCGAAACTATCGAACCTGAAGCGGTTCGCCTGCTCAATAAGAAAATGTCGCCGGAGCAATTTGCCGATGCCTGCCAGTTCCTTCGAGGCAGTGGAATCCATGCGCGTGCGTTTGTGCTACTGCAGCCCCCTGGTAGCGTACCTGCCACTTCGGTCGAATGGACCGTGAAGAGTTGCCAGTGGGCCTTTTCCTGCGGAATCGAGCGATGCAGCATCATCCCCACACGACCTGGAAATGGTTTTACCGATACAATGAGGGCCAGTGGGCTATGGCAACCCCCTGGAGCTAAACGACTCGAGGACACCATGGATGCAATAGTTCTGAGGTTGTTATCAGAGCATCGGATCGCAACGGTCGATCTATGGGACTGGGAAAGGATCTCAGGCACGTGCGAGCAATGCCGTGGTCCAAGGCGGCTAAGACTCGAAGCGATGAACATCGGGCAGTGTATATTACCGCGAGTCCAATGCGTTCATTGCGATTCCTGAAACTGCGAAAACAGGTCAGCGTTCAATGGTCGACTATTTCAGGTTGGGAATTGCAACACTCCCGCTCGGGCTGTACATCTTGGTGCATGCTGGCCTGATGGTCCGTAGGCGTCCAACACTTTTGAATGCCGGCCAAGAAACATTGTTGCTGGGCTTCGCCCTGGCTGGTTTTGTCACGATTGGGCCCATGGAATTGTTCTTTCCGAATGCCGCCTATGCGGTTTTAGGGGATTGGACATGGCTTTGCCTGGGAGCCCTCTATTTTTTTATTGTGCTATTCATCGCACTGAATCGCCGCCCGTCGTGGACTGTGATAGGGCTTGGGTCCCGGGAGCTCAAGGCGGTCGTCGAGAGGACATTGAACGAAGAGAAGATCGAGCACCAGTGGTTGGAAAACGCACTGAGTATTCCAGCGATGGGGATCGTGGGAATCATTGAAAGTGCAAATCGATCCGACAGCGCGAGTTCGCTAAGCCCGGGTGGATCAACTCAGGATCCGATCGGTTGGTATCGACTTGAGCGACTTGTCTGCCGCCACGAGGGGCTCAAAGCCACGAGTCGCCCCGGAACGGGGCAATCCGGTTGGGAACGTGCAGCGGTTTGGTATTGTTTGGGTATCGCTTTACTTGTGATTTCGATCTTACTAATTGTTGCAGGTTTAGGGGATATGAAGGAATGGCTCAGCTAACTAGCGCAACGAAAGCTAAGCGGCGCGGCTAAATAGAACGAGTTGCACGGTTTAGATGTGCGAACATGACTAGGCTGTCGGTCAAAAACGGGCCCTTTGCCTTAGTTTTGTACGTGACGAAACAGGGGTGCCGCCTACAATGGATGGATCGCGGTGTCGGCACTAACCAAGTTTTCACGTAAATCCTCATGTCCAAACAACTTCCGGTTTTACCTCCCTCCGAACCAAACGCTGGGGGCGAGTGCTCCTCGGTCGGAGCGAACGCGTCCGGAAACATCGTTTCTCGATATTTGGACAACCTGGGCGAACGGCAGCCGCACGGGCCATTGGCAAAATCCCCATTGCCAATGTCGATGGAGGAAGCGAGAGCCCGCGGTTGGGACGAACTCGATGTGGTATTCGTCACAGGTGATGCGTACATCGATCACCCGAGTTTTGCCATGTCGATCCTCGGCCGAGTCTTGGAAGCAGCCGGCTACCGCGTTGGAATTGTCAGCCAACCCGACTGGCAATCGTGCGAAGCGTGGCAGACCTTTGGCCGGCCTCGGCTCTTTTTTGCGATCAGTGCTGGCAACATGGATAGCATGATCAATCACTACACCGCAAACAAAAAGGTGCGCAACGACGACGCGTACTCGCCCGGTGGAAAGATTGGACTACGTCCAGATCGTGCAACGCTCGCGTACTGCCAGCGGGCACGCCAAGCCTACAAAGGGGTCCCGGTAATCGCTGGCGGGGTTGAGGCATCCCTTAGGCGACTAGCCCATTACGATTATTGGAGCGACAAAGTACGACGAAGCATCTTGCTCGATAGCAAGGCAGATTTGGTTGCGTTCGGCATGGGTGAGAACTCGATCGTAGAAATGGCGCGACGCCTCGAAGCGGGCGAAACGGTAAAAGATCTTCGCGACATGCGCGGAGTCGCGTACGCATTGGGAGCCTCTGAGGCGCCTCCCGAAGACGCCCTGGTTTTACCTTCGTTCGATGACGTCTCCACCGACAAGGTCGCATTTTCCCTGGCTACCCGAATGATCCACAACGAGACCAATCCGCTGAATGCAAGGCGTTTGGTGCAGATGCACGGCAACCAAGCGATCGTGTGCAACGTTCCATCGCTCCCCATTAGCCAAGAAGCCATGGACCGCATCTACGGGCTTCCCTACACCCGTCGTCCCCACCCAAGCTATACAGAAGCAATCCCTGCCTACAACATGATCAAGAACTCGGTAACGATCATGCGAGGGTGCTTTGGAGGATGCACATTCTGTTCCATCACTGCCCACCAAGGCCGCATCATCCAATCGCGATCCAAGGAGTCGGTGCTGAGCGAGATTCGTCAAATGACGACGGAGAAGGATTTTAAGGGGATCGTCAGCGATATCGGTGGCCCGACGGCCAACATGTACCACATGCGCTGCACCAAACCCGACGTAGAAGCGATGTGCCGACGGCAATCTTGTGTTCACCCCAAAGTCTGCAAACTCCTCGGAGTGGACCACACTCCCGTCATCCAGTTGATGCGAGAAGCACGCGAATTGCCAGGCATCAAAAAAGTACTCGTGGCCAGCGGCATTCGAATGGATTTGGCCAGGAAGTCGCCGGAGTACATCCAAGAACTAACGCAGCATCACGTGGGAGGGCACCTCAAGGTTGCGCCCGAGCACGTGGATCCCGATGTCCTCTACAAAATGCGCAAGCCGGCCAACGACGACTTTGAATTTTTCACCGAACAATTCCGAGAAGCCTCGACAGCAGCAGGCAAGAAACAGTACATCATCCCCTACTTCATCGCATCGCACCCGGGAAGCTCGATCGAGTCGATGATCCAGTTGGCTGTCTTTCTCAAACGGAATGGATACAAACCTGACCAAGTCCAAGATTTCATTCCTGCGCCGCTCGACGTCGCAACCAGTATGTATTACACCGGCCTCGATCCATTCACCTTGAAAGAAGTGCATATCGCTAGGGCCCTTCGGGACCGCAAATCGCAGCGAGCGATGATGCAGTTCTTCAAGCCAGAGAATTATTTCGAGGTCCGCGATGCTCTGCGAGAAGCAGGTCGAAGTGATTTGATTGGAGAAGGTTGCGATTGCTTGATCCCATCTCGACCACCCAAGGAAGCCGTGGAACGTCGGCGTGAAGATGCCAACAAACGATTCCGTGGAGAGTACGTGCACACGATTCCCAACAACTCACCAGCGGCATCATCACCTCAAGCCGATACTCCGAAACGACCAGAAAACGGCTCCAGGAACACTTCCAACTCGGCAACAACAGCCGCGGGCTCGAAAAAGAAAAAAGGAAGCCAAAAGAAGCAACGGGAGAGCGGTGGTTCGGGGGGAAAACCCGGCACAGGCTATCGCCCCGGACGCCGTGTATAGTGCGATTCTATCCGATAGATTACTCAAACAATTCCATCTGCTTGAATCCGCCAATTGCCTTTCGGTCGGTGTTGCCGTCAGTTGTCCATGCTCCATGCTGAGTAAGCCAACGGAGTACTTGACCAGCCAGTGCAACACCACTGCTCATCGCCCCTTCTATCCCACTGGCAATCCCACCGGTTGCCAACCAATCGCCACAGGCTCCCATCCGATTCGCAGGATCCCATAGGCATCCTGATGCCACAGGTAGTGACGATCGCAAAGGTGGTCCCGATTGACTGGTGGCCGACATCTCCGCTACCCAACGCGGTTGGGCGTATTTCCAACGATGAGCAACGGCATGAATCGCTGGTGGCATCGCGATGGATTGGCTTCGCTGTACGCTTTCCAGCAATCGCTGGCGAGCGACGTCAGGATCGAGTTCCAGGTTGGATCTAGACCATTCGGGTGAAGCATGAATCACCCAGCAATCAAACCCTGAAGACCGCTTCGGTTTGCTCGATTCTCTTCCCATCCATGAAATCTCGGATTCAAATACTCTTGCGCCGTCAAAAGGCAATTCCCAACGTCGATCCAGGACCAGCATCAACGCCCAACACGGCGACATCTCGTGCGACGAAAGGTCCGCATACCAGTTGCAGGTTGTCGGAACCAACGGAATCAATTGCTCAGGTGGCGTGTTCCAAAGGACAATGTCATAGGGTCCGAATCGATTCGATGGTGGCTGGCTCGAGGCCTCCATCGGATTTGAGATAGAATCTCTCGTCGCAGTTACCTTGGGAGCCAATTCAAGCCACCATCGCCCGTTTTCTTCAATCGCTTTTGCAATTGGGGTCTCGTAATGCGTGGGGAGTCCCTCCGCCAATTTTTTGCCGATTCGGTTCATGCCAGGTACCCCAACCCAACGAATGCCATCGCTAGGTGCAGGCCGGATTCCCTGGGAGTCGACCTCGACAAACGTCCCTTGCCATGGCGCAATCAATCCATCGTCCTGCCATGACTGAATCCAAGGTGCCCATTTTCTATCTCGCAGCATCATGTAGGGTGGACCATGATCCAATCCTAAAGAACTCCCCTCAGGACTTCCTGCGCCTTCGATCGCGACACGTTTTGTGGCACACCGACCGCTCGGCCCACGCGACTTATCAAACAGTTCGACATCGATCCCTTGATCGGCCAACGTTCTGGCGCAGAACGCCCCTGCAATCCCTGCACCAACGACGGCAACTTTGGCGGTGAAATTGCTGATGGGACGCGTCACAATCGCCTCATAAGCTTGGATTTTGATCCTTCGCAAATGCTCTTCGGTCGGCCTATCTCGCACGACACCTAAAATGGGTTGCTCCGGCTCAAACGGGCGATCGAACTGGCCAAGGCACCAAAGGATTCCACCATACGATGCAGGGTCGCGCCCATCGAGCGCATAGCGATGATTCAGATCGATCAATAGGGCAAGGGCGTCGCTCGCATTGCGGGTCCACTTGAGAATCGCCTTGCCCCAAGTCATTCGAACATTGTTATGAAGCTCACCGTGCCTGAGCAAACTCAACTGGCAAGCATTCCACAACCGATCGTCTGTCTTCGCACGCGCAAGTGTCTCCCAGGAATAGATTGTTGGCCGAGGGTCCCAGCGATGGGATTCGAGGCTATCGATGGCCCACTTCGGCAATGTTTGCACGCTCGTGTAGTCGTCGCGAAAGAAGCAGTAGTTGTATGCCAATTCACGCCATACCAAGAGTTCTTCAAGATACTTATCAGCATTCACACGAGCAGCTTCACGAGCTAAACGCATCGGCGACACCATTCCATAATGCAGATACGCCGACATGCGGCTCGACACGTCACCACACGGATCATTGCGACCGGACGCATAACGATGGAGCCCGGTCTGCTGAAATCGCGCCCAGCGTTCGTATCCTGCTACACTGCCACCGGTCGTATCCGCGACCGGTGGAACTCCATGATCGATGCTGCACGCAGCTACCAACTCCGCAAGATCGGTTTCCAGAACCGCCGTTTCAGCGAAAGGCATTGGGCCGTCAAAGTAGTTTGTTGTTTCTCCAACGGACGGCCATTCCAGTGGAATCCGTTCGGCAAAAAGCTTCTTGGTAGCATCGCGGAACGCAAAGGCGCGATCATAAGCTCGCCCTAACAATTGCATTGGCACCACACAAGCGGTGTCGACTGCAACCACCGTGAGATGAGGCAATGCCGCTAGTCGCGTCGCCCATCGTTCCGTCGGCTCGCCTGGAAAATCGTCAGTGACCAGGATATCGGTCGTGCGAGCTAGCTCCAGCAAGCTAGGTTGCGGATTGCTGCCCGACTCCATATGCATCACATACCGAATACCGAGTTTCTCATAGCCTCGCGCCAAATCCATCGCCGCCTGAAGCTGGAACATATGATGGCGATCGGATGCATAGCGATAGGACTGGCTTAATCCTTGATAGACCACGATGGGCCGTTTCATTGCACAAGCGAATCGAATCGCGGCATCGAGCGCGGGATTTTCATCAACACGAAGTGCATGATGGGTCCAATAGACAATCGGTCCTTGAGATGCTGCGGTTGACTGGCTAGAGATATCAGCCCGTGGCTTGCGAATGGTTTTGAGGATCCGGCAGCGGCTCACGAGATGTTGCGGCAAATCCGTCAAAAATTTTCGGATTACCACGTTGCGATCTTCCAAAGAATCACCTTTATTCTGCATGGCTTTGACAGGCCCTTTGGAGGTGCGTGTTCGATCGAACCAAAGAAGACAATTCGGCGGTTTCGACAGGGATGAAGTCTCGAAATAGTACTTCCGCCTTACCGACAGAATTTTGTATCGAGGCAAAGAAACCAAATAATCGTGAACGGCACTGGGTGCCTTGTTTCGCAGGTCGTGGATCACCCAGGGCGATAGATCAAGCAACCACAGCTCGAGCAAAGGGCAGGCGTTCCCATCCGCAACTGATCGATTAGCTTCAGAGTGAGTCCCGTGTTGCAACCGCCGCAGGACTTGTCATCAAGCGGAGCAAATGCCTCTTCGGCACGGCTGTCTACCAATCGGCGATAGGTATCTTCGAAATCAGCCGGGATCTTCGCTTCTTCCGCCTTGAGCTCTCCTTCGACTCGGGCGAGTTCCTGCTTGAGGACGACGAGTCGTTCCTGAATCCTCGATTCCGTCTTTGCCGTGTCAGACTCGACAACCTTCAGTTTGGCCTCAAGCTCTACGCTTTTTGCTTGTAGCGCATCGATGGATTCCAGGATCTCGAGAATCTCATCGGAAAGGACACTGTTGGCTTGGGTATCGGCGGCGATCTGGTCTTTGACCGCTTGGTACTCCCGATTGTTGTTGGCCGCATTCAACTTTCCCTGCCACTCGTAGAGCTTCGCTTCTCGCTCGCGTTGGAGCAACTGCTTGCGGTCCCCCTCCATCCGCTTTTGCTTGATCGCTTCCTTGCACTGGGCTAACGCATCTCGGGCAATTTGCAATTGACCTTGGGCCGCTTTGATCTGTTTGGGCCCCCGTTCGATTTGTCCTCGAATGTCGGCGACTTGCAACAGAATCTCGTGCAATCGGCGAAGTGCGGTATCGGTAACAGGCATCGTGAGAGGTCCTTGAGGAGTGCAAGCAAATCAGAGCTCCGAAAATTTACCCTGAATTCCTTGCATGAACCAGCCATTGACGGGTGGAAAGGGGGCAGTATTCCAACAGATCCCGAGGTCTCCCTCGAAATCATGGGGAGCGATACCAGATGATCAGACCAATGCCCCGAAGGTAATTTCGCTCTCCAATCGTGCGGCGGATTTCTGGTATCTTGAGGGGATATTCCTGTTGATCCTTCCATGAGGTAGAGAGCATGCGAGAGCCCGTTCGGAAGCACCCCAGTTCGAGTCCCAGAGAGTCCAGTGGGAGAGGCCCTTGGCTCAGATCGAACCTCCCAAGTATGGCGTCGATTTGCTTGATCGGTCCGATCACTTTCTCGAGTGTGGCGCTAACAACTCCCTACGCAGCCCTCGGTCAATCGCCGGGCCAATCATCACTCGCTCCACCTACCAGCTTCCCGCCCCCTGGGTCCGCGAAAGGACTTGGTGCGCGTTCGAATGGATCTCGACCTAATGCCCCTCGAACCAGTTGGGATGAGCAGGTAGCACCTGCTGCACCCGGGATGCCTGAGCGAAACAATGCTACGAATGACCAGCCCGCCTCGGATCGCGTTGCCCCGGACCTTCAAGCATTGTACGACCGCGCCCAAGCGGCCACTTCGGTGATCGAGTACAACAGCGTGATCGAAAGCTGCCGAACGGTCATCGGCGACAGCACGCGGCTATCGAGCGAACGCACCTACACCAAACGGCTGCTCAGTTGGGCCGCGAACCGCCGGGGTGAATTGCGTTCCGACATGGCTGGAAAGATGGTCGCTTCCCAGCAATTCGACGATGCCGAAAAATTGGATCGAAGTGCGGCAGAAGACTTCCAACTTTCGATCCAATTCGATCCAGGACGGTGGCGAGCATACCACAACTTGGGCATCGCCAGAGCTTTAACGGGAAATATCGACGAAGCGATCGAACTGTTCAGCAAGACCATCGAACTCAACCCTAAGTTTGTCGATGCCTTTAACAATCGAGGGGAACTGCACGCTCGCAATCGCAATTGGAAACAGGCGATCGCAGATTTTGGCAAGGCGATTGAACTGAGTCCGGACGACAGTGCGTTGCACCGCGCGCGTGCCTCGGCGCTATTCTCCAATGGGGATACCGAGGCAGCATTGTCGGACTTTCAGAGAGCGATGAAGCTCGCTCCGGAGTCGGCAGAGACTGCTTCCGAGTACGCGGATACTTGCCAATCCTTGGGCAGATGGAAAGATGCGGCGGAAGCCTACCAAAAATCGCTGAAACTCACTCCATCCAATCCACAGTCACTCCAAAATGCAGCTTGGATGATGGCGACATGCCCTGAGGATTTCTATCGCAATCCCGAGGCCGCCGTGAAAACCGCAGAGCGCGCTGTGCGTGCAGCAGGCAATGCACCGAGCGCTTCGCTTCTGCATGTATTGGGGGTTGCCCAAGCCTCCAATGGTGATTTCGATACGGCTGTCGCCACCTTGAACGAAGCACTTCAGACGACGACAGACCCTTCGTTGCGGCGCGAGATTGGGGAGCACCGCGCTCTCTTCCAACGAAAACGACCATTCGTTCAATCGGGGCCCAATAAGTAACCCCCGTCCAGACTTTCCCCCTAATGGGAAACGTAGCGAGGCACGCATGGCGATTGCCAAAGGCAACTGCTCCAACAATAACTAGGCGGCTTTTGCAAATTTCGGAATCGACAATCCGAACAAGCCAAAAATTTCCTGTTGGTTCAGGCCCAAGTTACCTGGTGTTCCCGTCTCGGCAAACAATGTGTTGAACAAGGCCCGTTTCTGTTCGAGCACCTCGTCGATGCGCTGCTCAATCGTCTCAACGGCCATCATTCTGGTAACAGTCACCGGTTGTTTGACGCCGAGTCGGTGCGCTCGATTGATCGCTTGATCCTCGACCGCGGGATTCCACCAACGATCGAACAAGAAAACGTAGTGGCAGAATTGCAGATTAAGCCCCACCGCGCCGGCGCCATAGCTCATCAGGATCACATTGCAGTTTGGATCATTTTTGAACTGATCGATCACACCGTCGCGTTTGTTGGAGGGCACCCGTCCGTGGTACTGCAGCGGATTGAATCGATCGAGTCTCTCTGCGATCACAGCAAGCGTTTCAACCCATTGGCTAAAGACGATCGCTTTTTGTCCGCTGGCCGCGATTTCTTCCATATCTGCTTCCAAACGCTCCATCTTGGTACTTGAGCCTGTGGCCGGATCGAAATTGCAGATCTGCTTGAGCCGCAGCACAAGCTCGAACACGTGCTGAACCGTGATCGACTCACCTAGTTCGGAAAGATGAACAACCCCTTCTTCCTCAGCAGCCCGGTAACTGGCCCGTTGCTCCTGGGACAAATCCAAATCCGCTTTGCGGAACAGCTTGGGTGGCATGTCGGTAAGAACTTTGTCTTTCGTTCGCCGCAAGATGTAATCGCGAGTTGCTTTGCCTAACGATTTCAAATGCATATCATCCCGGAGGTAACCCGGTGATAAAAACTCAAAGATACTAACTAGATCCTCGATCGAGTTCTCGATCGGCGTTCCAGTAAGAGCCCATGACCTGCTGCGAGGAATCGAACGAACAATCTCGCTGGTCGTGCTCGTCCGATTCTTGATCCTTTGAGCCTCATCGAGCACGACGAGATCAAAGTGAAGTGATTCATCATCGATCACGCTACTGTCTCGCAGCATCAATTCGTAATTGGCAATCTTCACGGGCGCTTGAGGATTCGACCAAACCCACGCCCGTTTGGACGAGTCGCCTTCGATCACCGCGACAGGAATCTCAGGCGCCCACTGCCGAAACTCGCGTACCCAGTTGGTCACCAACGGCTTGGGGCAGATCAAAAGCGTATTCTGCAGCTCGCCCGATAACAGCAACATACGGATCGCCGTGATCGCTTGCATGGTTTTCCCAAGCCCCATCTCGTCGGCCAAAATTGCGGCATTGCGAGGGAACAAAAACGCGATCCCTTCCATCTGGTACGAGAATGGCTGGAACGGAAAGGTAAGCTTCGCGGACTGAACGATCGTCTCGAGAGGTGGTTGCAGGAGATAATAAAGACGATCCTCGAGCCGCACCAAATCTTTTGGTGGGTTCAAACGCGTCCTCGTGCGCGATGCGGCATCCGCGCCTCCAAAAAGTTTTGCCGGAGTAGCTAATAAAGCCGGTGCAACCGATGAACTCGTGCCGCTGCTGCAGGTGGCGCTACCGCCGGTAGTGATACCACTGGTGGTGCTACCGCCAACCCCAGCACCTGGGTTCGCAGGTGGTGAACTAGGGCCCCGTATTGTTCCGGTTGGGGCGTCGGACTTCAACCACGCGTGGGACTCGGGGAACGAAAAACCGAGTGTCTTAGGAAGCGGTTGCGATAACTGGATCGCCAGGACTTTGGGGATTTCCATTCCGCATAGATCCGACACAACGTAGCTGCTCGCTTCCGCGATCGTCGCGACTCCGATTTGCATCTCACCCGTCCATGGATGCGCTGCGAACTCGACAAGTCCTTGGGAGGGAGCGGTTGTACCGGACGACGGGAAGAAAATCGACTCGACCTCGATCGCTGAAGCTGCGTCTGTCGATGGCATCGTTCACGCTGCTTTCGTCCGTGGATTGGCTTCGGAAAGAGCTTCATTGATCCGCGAAAATGGCTCGTAGAGATCGACGGGAAACACACCGTGTTCGTGGAGCCCGTCCAGCGCACGCGAATCGCTCGCATATTTGCTCAACCACTGGAATTGGTAATCTCCCAGTTGCAGGTTGTTGAACTCATCATCCGCTCGCGAGGCGCTGGGGACTCGGAATCCATCATGCTCGATTCCGAAGCGGTCCGCGTCTCCCGAAATTAAGAAGACGGGCAGATCGACCCAATGCCGCACCGAGAGCGCAGCCGGACAATCGGTGAAAACCACTTTCGGCTTGATCTTGGACTTCGTCAAAAGTGCCCTAGCGATCTGTTCACCACACAAGAACTCGTCGAGAGTCTTACCGAAGAGTATTTGCTGTGCTCGCGTCGGAACGATCGGCAACGTGCAATGGAACTCCATCGGACGGGCCAATGTGTTCACGACGAGGAACCCCCCGAAATAGCCATGCGGTGAGCGTTCTCGAATCGATGCAAAACCGATTGAGTGCTGTGCACTACTCTGATGCGCGTCCATGCAATTCGTTTCGTCGAATCTCGAGGATGTGTCCTAAAAGACAAAACCGGTACCGTAGCTTCGACGCACTCCCCGCTCGCAATCCACAGTTCCTAGGCGCAGCAGGATTTCTCCGCACAAACCACCTAAACTGCCAAGGAGAATGATGTGATTTTTCGTGAGCTCCCATCCATAGGTACCGCGGACGATTGACAAGATCTACGGAGCAAACGCTCGACTTTTGATGGCTTACGTGACTATACTGGATGCGGCCCGTGTTCGAGCCATCCTCGATCTGCCCATCTGCGTCCCTTTTGCCGCTTCACGACACCAAAACACCCTGAATCGCTATGTCCAACGATCCTGGTCAATTCTCACCAGTCTTTTCGATCAACGTCTCGGCAGACTCGGGGAACACATCGGGTGCACGTGAACGTCCAGCCGATGTGGGCGCTACATTGATCGGTTTGACCCGTCAAATGATCGAGGTCCAGCATCGACAAAATCAGGTTCTCGAGCAACTCTTACAAGTCAGCAAGCAATTGCTGCAAAACTCCACTCAAGCCAACAATCAGCGTCAAAACGAGCTTAATCAGTGGCGAAACGCACATCCTGAACTGGTTCGTTCATGCCGCTCCGCGTTGGAGACGCTTTCTGGCGTTCAAACCGAGTTTCTCCAAAAAATGGCGAACGAAGTCGAGGATTCGAAGGACGAACTCGCAGAAAGCGAGTACATCTTTTCTGATTTTCTAGATCGCTATGGTCCTCGCATGGCTCATCTGAACGGAGTACTCCAAGTCCTCAACCACCTCAGCGGTTGATTTTCTCGAGATCCTCGATCCTCCGCCGCCAATCGCTTTAGTTCTTCGCAGGACACTACCTGTCCAACCCTTTGCAGCGACCGATGGCACGGACCGCCGATTGCACGGTTTGTGTCGAGGTATTGCTCAAGCTCCAATGGTTGAATTGCCGAGCTAATCTCTGGGTGTATCGGCTGTAGCAGTCGTAACGATTGTTCGACGCTAGCGTTCGACGAATCACGAGGACATGATGCGGAAAAAAATTCAATTCCAATCCAAACGACTACAAATTGTTAGTGGCTTTTTGCTAGCTATCACTTCGGTTGGATGCGTGAGCAAGCCTGGGTTTCGTCCGTCTATTTGGCCCACGGAAAAGGTCGATGGCAGCTCTTCAACGTCGATGTCGGACGCGCTTTCTAGTACGTCAAAAAGCGTGAAAAGTCAGTTCGCAACCGTCGGGTCCGCGATGAGTTCGGCGTACAGCAAGACCAAATCGGCGATTACCTCGCCTTTTACCAACGCTTCGAACCCAACCGAACTTAAGGATTCCGCAACCGGATTGTCCAAACCTGTCTCCATTGCGCCCGAAGTGCTGGTCGCCCAAGGCAGCTACTTTGAATCGCAAGGCAACTACGCGAAAGCTCTGGACAGCTACAGTCGGGCGCTGGAAGCAGAGGCGAATAACCCAGTGGCGTTGATGAGCATGGCGCGCCTTTATGAAAACCAAAAAGACACCGCAAAATCGATCGAGTTCTACAAAAAGACCGCAACCGTGGCGCCCAACAATGCAGACGCATACGCCGAGCTAGGTGCCGTTTACGCTCGTTCGGGAGACCTCAAGGCTGCCAAGGACGAGCTGCAAAAGGCTGTCAATCTGCAACCAAAGAACAGGACCTACCGTTCGAGCTTGGCAGGCATCCTCCTTGATTCCGGCAACCCCCAAGGAGCCCTCGATGAGTTGAAGCAAACCGAGTCTTCTGCAATGGCGCAATACCAGATGGCTTACCTCCACTTCAATCGCAAGAACATTCCTGCAACGCAACAGCATTTAAATGCAGCTCTACAAATCGATCCGAATCTGAAGCCGGCACGCGATCTGTTGGCAAGCATGGGTGGCGCGCAAAACATCAGCCAAATGGTGCAACAAGGCCAACAATTCGGCCAGCAAGCCAAGGGAGTCTACCAACAGGCAGGGAATATCGCGAATAGCGTACAAAACGCATTGGGAACGCCACCCGCAAGTGTCGCCGAGGTTGGTCCTTCCGCACAAGCAGTCCCGTACGTGGCCCAAAATCCCAACGGCTACCTACCGGCCCCCGCTGTACCTACAGCGCCACCAAGTGCTGCCGTCCCACCACTCCCGAACAACACGCAATTGCTGCAGCGATAATCGCGAAATCCGAGCCGCGCGTGTGTGTTAGCAAGTGTCATTTGGGCGTTGGAGCCTGACATCCACCGTCGCTAGTCACGATCACGACACTATCTCAAAAAGACCATCTCAAAAAAACCGGCCCGAACTTATCGTCGCGAAAAGACGGTCGCAACAAGAGGGTCGCAACAAGAGGGTCGCAACAAGAGGGTCGCAACAAGTCGGTAGTAGCAGAACGGTAGCGAACCTCGCGCTGCAAATCCGTGCCGCGCGTGTTAGCAAGTAGCCACTGGACTGGGCCTCTGAAAGCCGCTTGCGCTAGGGACGAAGATTCCCATAAAGCGTCGGATCCTCGGTCACTTCCGATTCCAAGGGATGGAATGCTGGATTGGTCGGAACGGGATGAAATTTCGGCCACGGTGGTCCGTGAGCTTCTTCCCGCTTTCGTTGCCGCCACGCCTTGTGGATTTCCCATTTCTCGCGTAGCGAGTCGATGCACTTGCCGGAGAAAAGGCCAGCCCCCTCCGCAGTGTGGTGAATGTTCTCGTGGAGCCAATGATTGAGGAATGGGACCCCAACGGGTTCAACCACGACCCCTTCGGCACCCGGGTAGCCAACGTCGCAATGAGCGTCACACGTATCGCAACCGTCCTTGTGGCATGTCGAACAGCCAACAACTCCTGGAGTCGAATCCACGGAGAACTCAATCCATTTCGGCGGATCGGTTGTGTGAATGACAGACACGCATCCAACCGCGGGAAACACCACGGCAGAAAGTAGAAACGCTCGAAGCGTTCTCTGTCTTGCCTTTGGGTTTCTCCGAATCATTACTGGTTTCCTACCGAAATCCCTAGATGAATTTGCAAGGCCCAAAACCCTGACCGAGGTTTTAGGTCGTGACACAGCGCGCAGCTATAGCCACGGATTTTGAGCCCCCAATGGATCCTTCCCCCAAAATATCGGCAAAACCGATTGGGAGGATTAGGTGGAGTTTGCGGATTCCCATGCGCAATGGGAACATGGAGTGTGATTGCATGCAAAAAACGCAGATCTCTTAAGGGAACTAAGGAGTTTGCATGCCAAAAAACAAAGCTACGAACTCGCGCCGGTTTCACTGTCGCAGATCAATATTCCTATCAGGCACCAATCTCCAGGAAAAGAATCCTGAATTTTCTTGGCCAAGCCACAGGGGGCCTCTCCCCGAACAACATGCGTCAGGAAGGTGATTCTTCATGCCATTGGGATCACTGCAATAGACGAAAAAGGACGATTGTCACCAAGAAACTTGAGCCCATTGGAATAAGAATCTCCGCGAAGAGCAGACAGTACCAAGCCATGGCCGTTGCTGGGTTTTGATTTCCGTTGTACTCGGACAGGGACGCTGGATATACTGAGAGAGTGCATGGTTTGCTCCGTGCTTACTTCTCATCTGCCCACCTCCCTATCCTCCTTCCGATTCGCGTCGAAGCCACCTCTCGGTCTGTCCTAGAAACGTCATAGGCTCCATTGGATCCTCTCGAACGTTGCTATATGACCGGAATTTGGTTGGTGCTTTGCTGATCCATTCAGCGGTATCATGTCGCGCATCGTGTCACTGCCATGACCGGTAACGAGAACGATCGCCCGCGATCGAAAACCAAACCCGATGAAATTCTCTCCATCGCTGAGGAAATGCTGCGCGAGCGCACTGCAGCGCCTGTCCTCGCGCCAGGAGAGAGTCGTCCAGTCCTCGACTTTGCAACATTACAACGAATGTCGCCGGGTGAATTAGGGGAGATTGCCACCGTTGAGAGGATTCCATCGTGGGATTCCCTAGAACGTCAGGAACTCGTCTTCCAAATTCTGAAATCCCGCATGCAGTCCTCCGGGATGATGCTGGGAGAAGGTACTCTCGAAGTGCTTGCTGATGGTTTTGGATTCCTACGTTCGACCAGTCACCATTACGTCGCCTGTCCCGACGATATCTATGTCTCGCCTTCGCAGATACGCCGGTTTGGACTTACGACGGGCATGACGATATCCGGACAGATTCGACCTCCGAAAGAAAACGAACGCTACTTTGCGCTGCTTCGTGTCGAGGCGATCAACCATCGAAACCCGAACGAGGTGAGAAGTCGCAAGCCCTTCGATTCTTTGACGCCTCTGCATCCCAAAGAACGGATTATCCTCGAAACGGAACCGAGCGAGATATGTACTCGCGTGGTGGATTTGATAGCACCCATCGGCTTCGGCCAAAGGGGTCTGATCGTTTCCCCACCTCGCGCTGGCAAGACGGTATTGATGCAAAAGATGGCCAAGGCGGTCCTCAAGAATTACCCGAACTCGTATGTGTTTATCTTGCTCGTCGACGAAAGACCAGAAGAAGTCACCGACATGCAACGCGAGGTCCGTGGGCCCAAATGCGAAGTCGTCAGCAGCACTTTCGATGAGCCTGGCGCTCGTCACATCCAAGTCAGCCAAATGGTCCTCGAGAAATCCAAACGACTCGTTGAGGACGGAATCGACGTTGTGATTTTCCTCGATTCGATCACACGTTTGGCACGGGCTTGGAACGGTGAATGCACTCAATCTGGAAAAACGTTGACCGGAGGTCTCGACGCCAACGCCATGCAAAAGCCGAAAGCATTTTTCGGTGCAGCCCGGAAACTTGAAGAAGGTGGCTCACTTACCATCCTCGCAACCGCATTGGTTGGAACCGGAAGCCGGATGGACGATGTGATCTTTGAAGAGTTTAAGGGAACCGGAAATCTGGAGATCGTTCTCGATCGCGGATTGGTCGATCGACGTATTTGGCCTGCGATTGATGTTTTTCAGTCGGGAACACGTCGAGAAGAAGCGTTACTCGACCCTATGGAGTACCAAAAAATCAACCTCCTTCGAAAAGGACTTGCGGGGCTGAACTCTCCGGAAGCGATGGAACACCTGCTCAACGGATTGCAAAAGTCACGCAATAACGCGGAGTTTCTGTTAGGTCTCAAAAGCTTGTAGGCAACGCACGCCCATTTTAGGTGCGACGGCATTAGATTTCATCAAGCTTTCTCGGATCGGGGAGTCGACATCCTATGGATGTTGACCGACAATGACGGACCGTGCCGGGACGATTACTCCGCAAACAGTCGCAACCTTGCGGATGCGGTTCCCATTCTTTCCTCCTTTCGACCCGTTCATTCATGCCTCTGGAAATCTCCGCCTCATCCAAACACGCCGAATTGCCTCCGAACCAATCGATCGGTGTGATTGTCTCCACCTACAATTCCCACATCACGGAAAAGCTGTGCGAAGGAGCGATTGCCACATTGACCGCCGGAGGAATCTCGGAGGATCGAATTGTGGTGGTGCGTGTCCCAGGTGCTTGGGAGTTGCCGTTCGCGGTCCAACGATTGATCGCAATCCGAAATTTCGCTGGCGTGATTGCTCTCGGGGCTGTCATCAAAGGAGAAACCTCCCACGACCAGCACATCAATCGCGCTGTTAGCAACACACTCATGCAGTTGTCGATGGACCACAATAAACCCATCGCATTCGGTTTGCTAACCGTGAACTCCCTCGAACAAGCGATCCAGCGAAGTGGTGGGAACAAAGGGAACAAGGGAGAAGAGTGTGCGAACGCATTGCTGGAGTGCTTGCGAATTGGAACGGCACTGGATCGAATGGATAGCTTAGACACCTAAAATTGCTCAGCGTTTCTAGACATGAGGACTCTTTGGACCCCCAAGCCGATAATCAGCCGCAGCCGCCTTTGAAAAAATCGGTCTTTAGCCTGCGCGATTGGATTATCCTGTTTTCTTTAGCTTCGGTTCAGTTCGTCAACATCCTCGACTTCATCATTGTGATGCCGTTGGGGCCTCGTTTTTTCGACGAATTGGGCTTATCCGCAGAGCAATTCGGCTATGTCGTAGCTAGTTATGGGTACGCCTCATCGATCGCAGGAATTGTCGCTGCTGGATGGATCAACCGGATCGAGCGCCGTAAGACATTGCTCTTCGTTCTTTTCTTATTCCTGATCAGTTCGCTTGCGTGTTACTTTTCAGGCCGATTCACCTCGCTGATCCTGGCCCGATGCATGACCGGTGTGTGCGGCGGATTGATCGGTTCGATGGTCATGTCGATTGCAAGCGATTTGTATTCGGAGTCCCGTCGAGGCTACGCTATCGGGGTAATCATGACCTCATTCTCGATGGCATCGGTCGTCGGGGTTCCCATCGGATTGTGGCTCGCGGAACGAGACTCCTCGGCTCGGTCACCCTTCCTCTACCTGGCACTCGTGTGCGTACCGATATGGATCGTTCTCTATTCGTTTTTACCCCGACTTCCTAGCCATGAGGACTCGAGCGATCATGGATACTGGGGAACATTTTGGGGAGTGCTGAAATTGCCTTCCCATCGCTGGGCGTTCCTGTTCACCTGCATCCTCGTCTTCCAAACATTTTTGATCGTCCCCTTCCTGGCGACGTACGTGGTGAAGAACGCAGGATTGCCGGAGGAATACCTGCAGTTTGTCTATATCGTCGGCGGTGCGTTCACGTTTGTAACGATGCCGCTGGTCGGCAAACTATCGGACCGATTCGGCAAGCCGTTGATCTACCGTATCGTCGTTTGCTTGGCGGTCGTTCCAGCCGTCGTGATCACCCATCTACCCCCGGTATCCGCGTGGCTCTGCGTGCTGGTCACGACAACCTACATGGTGATGACATCCGCGCGCATGGTACCCGCCCAAGCGATGATCTCAAGTTTATCGCAACCTCAATGGCGCACGGCTTTTCTGAGCATTAGCAGCTCCGTTCAGTCGTTGGCGATCGGAGTTGCGGCCAGTATTTCCGCAAATATTGTGGTTGAAAACGCGCAAGGAAAACTCGAAAACTTTTGGATCGCTGGCTGGGTGGGAGTCTTCTTTTTTATCGGAAGTTTGTTCCTCATCCCAAAGATAGCAAGCCTTCGAACGGGCTGAACGGTAGCGCCAAAGCGTTCCTAGTACCGAGACTTCATCTCTTTCCGATATTCAGCGGTACGGGTAAACTATGCCGTTCGTGCAGGGGCTCATAGCTCAGTTGGATAGAGCAACGGATTTCTAA
>CAITIE010000052.1 GCA_903892355.1 uncultured Pirellula sp.
ACACAGACACCACAGACACCACAGACACCACGGATACCACGGATACCACCGATACCACCGATACCACCGATACCACCGATACCACCGATACCACGGATTTTAACTTGAGCAACTCCACGCCCTTTTCATCCGTGCCATCCGTGCCATCCGTGGTTCATTCTCTATACATCATTAGGCTTGACCAAACTGGAGTGCCCGAAGCCGAGCTGCAAATTGAGGCCGACCACCTATTGATTCTGCGCAGGCGAAAACTGTTGAACTAGCGCGCCCCGTTCGGTCGCATTTTGTGCCAATGGTCTTGTGGAACACACTATTTCACTGGAAAACTATGCTCTTAAGCTCGGCTCATGCAATCCAGCGACGATCCAAAATCCTCAAATTCAAACCTACCCTACGATCCAAGCTCAAGCCTGGAGCCGACGTGGCTGAACGCTTGCTCGGAATTGCTTCGCTTCCTGTTGGAATCTGCATTTTCATGGTGCGATCTACTGCTCTCAATCGTCATTGAACTCATTTCCGGACTCCTCACGTAGGGGGCCTGAATTTCACTTGTAGTCAACGATGCGAATGGGTTCCGACGACAATCGCTCCTCCGACAGGTTTACTTGGCTTCGTACTCAAATGTCCCTAAGCAGGACTCGATTTCCTTTGCGTTCTCGACGTGATCGCCAGAAAATCCCATGTACATAATATTGATGGAATGATCTTTTCCGGCGCTTGCGGCCGCCAATCCGAGAATCTCAGTTCCATCATTGTTCGACAATACGATCGGCATCACATAGATGACTTGGTCTCCGATACGCTGTGGCCTTAATTCTCCCCTTTGAAGTACCTTGAGCCCCTGACCATCCGAAACCCCAGCACTAAAGTTGACGAGAGCCTGCCGCGGGGCCTTGCGCATTTCAGCAACCGCCTGTTCATCGAATCTCACCCGATGGCTGTGCCGTAGGAGATGGTTTCAACGCGGTGGAGTTATCGCTACATGCAGGTATAGTGCACAGACAAGCCGATAGTCCGAGGGCTAGTACCGGTGACAATTGCATGAAACCATCCTTAAGCGTGAATGAGAACCGAACCGTTTGCAGATAGTACGCAGATTTAGCTGAAGCCGTGATATATTGCCATGAACTAGATCGAGCCTATAAAAACAAGAATCCATTGATAGCATCTTGCAAACAACTGCTGCAAGAACTTGGAACCGGATACATATTCATGGCTTGCGAATCCATTCGAGGTTCAATCGAGCACAGACGATCGACTGGTCCCTTTCGTACAAACAAAGCACCATGCCATCGGGCAGGACCGCTAAATCCGAGTAGGCGCTTGGACCGGCATCGAGAGTTTTACGGAACGGCCACGTTTTCCCATCGTCGTGACTCCATTGGATCGAGAGGTTCGTTCGCTTGCCTCGCCCACCGGGCACCTCTTTTCCATTCGAATCGACCGCTAAGCTATGGGGATTCGAAAAAAGAAGCGATCCCGCTGCCGATGGATGAGTTACCAGACTAGCCATGCATATCGGTTCCCAGAGTTGATCATGGAATACCGGTTCGGACCACCCAGAAGCGCCATCGAGGCTGTATGCGATCAATTTTCGATTCGCTTTGGACTCATTGCGAGCGACGAGCATCACGCGGCCATCGGATAACTGAGCAATCATCGTTTCATTAGGATTCCCAAAATCGCCTTGGTTCGGGAACGCGATCTCGCCGGCATGCCAACTCTTTCCATGATCGTCGCTATAGATAGTACCGGAAACCGACGGTCGATGATCACCTTCTTTCCCGTAAGCCAGCCACACTGGCACAACCAACCTCCCGCTGGCCAACTGAATACCATGCCCAGGACCTGTTGCCAGAACCCTCCAGTTGGTGAACTTCCGAAACGCGTCAAATGCAGATGTAATCTCGACCGGCTGGCTCCATGTCAGACCGTCATCTTCGCTGCGCATCGAGAAACATCTTGCATAGTTGACGCAGTAAAGAAACTCGATGCATCCAGTCTGTTGATCCACGATGGCAACCGGATTGTTCACTGTTTGCTCTCGAGCCTCTTCCGTTCCCTTGCGAGGAGGTAAGGCAATACGCTCCCCGCGATGGGCGATCGATTGCGCTGGTGACCATGTCTTACCTCCATCGATCGACCGCCGCAGATGAACTTCGATCTCACCCCAGTCAGAACTACTATTCCTGCGAGCCTCGCAGTAGGCGAGGACCGCACCCTTCGGTGTGACCACCAAGCCAGGAATGCGGTACCGTGCAACTCCGTTCATCCCCGGGGGGAATACATCCACTCGCTCAACGGATGAATCCTGAGCGATGGCAAGCGAAACGACCGACGGTAGTACGATCGCAAGAACCAGACTTCGCAGCAGCCCGCCCATCGCGTCTCCCCCTAAATCCGACCCCATTGTCCAAACGTAATAGGTATTCATAGCTCAAAGCGATTCGATATCTTGGCCGCCGAATTCCGACGACTCACTTGCTTCGCACCTCGACACTGTCGACCACTCCTTGCAAGTATTTTTGCAGGCCTTGCGTCGACAAGTCACGCACCGCTGTTGCGTCTGATTTTAAGTGCAAGTCAAAGAATTGCAGGGTTGCAGCGCGAACTATTTTTTGCACATCGTTGCGATTGGCTGAACGAAGGCCTTGTTGTTGAGCGCCCGTTGAATCTGTGAAGTCCAAGTGATGCGCGTTAGCCAGCCAAACAAAACGATGCAATCCGCGATTGGGAGGCCAAAGCTCGAATGCGTTGTAGCGATTGATAGGGGGCAGTCCCCCTTGCTGTTTATCCTCACTACCCGACATTCCCATCACAGGACTACGAAGCGAGGCGAAGCTCTCCCGAATGAAGAACGGTTCATCTGCCCCCTGTGGGGATAGCGCAACGCCACAGGTTACTCTCCGATCGCTCAGGTCAGGTCCTAGCCCCTTCCCGGGGGCGATCGTTGGTTCCAACCAATCGAGTGCGGGCCGCATGCCACAGACAACCATCGTCGTGTAAGCGCCAAACGAATGTCCAAAGACACCAATATGATGGGGGTCTAAACGCCCGCGAAGAGTGCTGTTCTTTTCATTCCACTCAATGGCCCGATCGATCGCGAAACGGATATCCTTAGGCCGTCCTAGAACTTCGTTCGCATCACGGATCATGCGGTTGATATTTTCCAAAGGACGCAAGCCACTCCTTAGTCGATCGGTATTGCTACCGACATGCTCCACACAGAGGACAGCATAACCGTGCGAGGCGAGATGCTGTGCCTGAGCGTAGTGAGTTTCCAAATTCCCTCCCGCACCGTGCGATACCACGATGATCGGAAAGGGACCACCCGACTTGGGAATGTGTACTTGTATCGGAATCCGTCGTCCTCGGACCGAGGAGGCACCGTCCGATTGACCACGACCGCGACGAAATCGCGATAGTGCACGAGCAGAGGAATCGGATGCTTCTGGGCCGGTCCTACTCGTATCCACGAGTTCGGGAAAATCAATCTTTATCAACTCTAGCGGGCCTTGGGAGGACTTATCCTGCACTTCCCCTTGGAACGGTTCCGCTAAGGCTGAGGAAACCATCACGAACGGCAACAAGAAAACGGCGATCTCAAACCCAAAGCTTGCTTTTGGTTCTAGAGAGTTCCCTCGCCATGAAAATGCCATGGTGTAAACCTTTTTGCTTTGAACAAAATGCCCAATACTTGTGCAATCGCAAACCAACTCCTAGTGTTGGCATTAAAGGTAACTGTACCACACTTGTCCGCGATGAAATTGGCCTCGAAGAACCGCAGAAGATGACGGATATGTCCTAGGATTTCAGCTCAAGGTTTCTTGTGGCAAGCGTTCGTGCCACTGCGATCACGACGAGTTCCGCGAGAATGGAAACCAACCTGGCGACGACGGCAGACGCCAATGCGATGGGTTGCGAGACCAGCGAAGCCATCAGCCACATCGAAACGATTTCGCGGACTCCGGCACCCCCTGGAAGCATCGACAGAAAACCAGCCAACGCTCCCAAGCTCATGCTGGTCACGCATACCATCCAACCATGGACAGTAACGATCTCCGGATTTGGAGAGATACCCATCAGCAACAGCCAAGTCACGGTGCCTTGTAAAAGCCACCCCAAAGCGCTCCAGAGGCACGTTCGGATCATCAACCAGGAGGTGATTGACCGAGCGACACTTTCCGGCATATGCCCCACACGACTTTGAGAAACCTTGGTAACGATCGCCCGAAAAGCATGAGGGAATAGTGCAAGCAGCGCGATGGGGATTCCGGCCAATGCGCTCCAACGCAACCATGGCGGAGGATCCATGGCCTGAAGAAAGACCGCTCCCAGGATCGCACCCGTAGCCAAACTAGTCAGGGTCTCAATAAACACACTAACGATCGCAGGCCGCACCAACACCCCATGCCGGTGGAGCTCCGTGATCCTCAAAATGATCGCCATGGCCTTCCCCGGCACGTACTTGCCGAGATGCCCCAAAAAGTAAGCATAGATGGCAGGCCGCCACGCGATCGGCTGCTGAAAATCATGGAGGGTTTGAACCCAACCAATGCACGCAGGAAAAAGAGCGATGATATTGCTGGCCAATCCAAGAAGTATGAGCGGCCAGCGAATCTGCTGCCAGGTGAGCTCCGACGGAGCCGTTCGCAACTCCTGGACGGCACGCTGAATCGCGAGCCCCACAAAAACAACAACGATCAGGAATATGGCAATTCGGACGACCTGCTTCGTCCATTGCACACGCCTGCGAGATGCTCGTGGAGAGCCACCGCTTAGAATTGGGTCGGGGAAGCGATCGTGCAAGGTACTGCGGCCCGTGTTAGAATCCCGGCCAAGGAATTAGTGCTTTGGCCTGAAGCGAATCGCCTCAAGGTTAGTTCTAATCCTTTCTTTGGGCAACCGCTCGAATCGAAACTTTATCCACCAAAGCCACACACACCTATGGCCCGCTATATTTCGTTCGCCGTCCTTTTCGCGATCCTGATCGTCATCGGCGTCCTTTTCTACAAAGTGATGATCGGGTTCTTCGTTCCAGTCTTCATGGCGGTGGTACTGGTCGTGGTCTTCCGGCCATTGCATCGATGGGTGCTCGCGAAAGTCGGAGGTCGAGACCATGTGGCTGCGAGTATCACCACGATTCTCATCGTTTTAATTGTTCTCCTTCCCACCGCGCTGATCTTGTCCCTCGCCGCCGTTCAAGGAGCGAAACTCTTCGAGAATCTCAATGAATCCAGCATTCGCATCGGATTGAGTAAACTGCGAGCCAATGAATACATCAACCTAGAGTCTCCTTGCGCGTCGCAACTTCGATCTATCCAGAGTAAAGTCCAAGACATCCAAAAAGAGGTCTCCGAGGCCAATGTTTATGACGAGGTTACGCACCCCCAAGGCCGATTGGCTGGTGACGTGCTCGAAATCCGAAACCAGCTCAAGAGTATCCCGTCGGCAATCCTGCGGTTTCATTCGGACAAAATAGCCAATCAGATTGTAGAGAATCGAAAATCAACATCCTCTCCGATGACTCATAGCGAGGTGGATACCGCGTTGAAGCAAACCATGAGCGAGCTTCAACAAGGCCTGGATGCGCTGACTCGCGCCATCCCCGATGCCATCAATGAGCCAAGCAAACTGGACCAACTGCAAGAAGAAAAAACGAGTTGGGAAAACCGCAAGCCGATAATCGATCGCTTGAATGATAAGGAAAATCAATGGGTGCGAGAGATGTGGATCCAAACCATCGGGGTGGTATTCGATACCGAACTCGCGTCCGCGAAATTAGGACTCTCCCTCAATGAACTGAGCTTTTCCGATGATGGAAATCTAGCCCGCTTACAGGAGACAGCGTGGCAGTTGGCTGGCAAATGGCAGGACGTCCGCGATGCGATTTTAGGGGGAAGGGTTGTCGGGTTCCTCAAGGATTTGGCCAATCCATCTTCCGAACAAGTGCGCACGCTGCTCCAGAATGCCCTGGATTACGTTCGCCCTCGGCTCATCTCATTCGGTGGTGATTCGGCAGCGTTCATCATTCGATTGTTGGTCGGTTCCTCGATCTTGTTGCTCGCGCTTTATTTTTTCTTGTGCGATGGTCCGGGAATGGTCCGTTCGATGATGGATTTAAGCCCGCTCGATGACCGCTATGAAATGGAACTGCTCGCCGAATTCGACCGGACGTCTCGTGCTATCGTTCTAGCGACGATCCTGTCGGCACTCGCCCAAGGCATCACTGCGGGATTAGGGTATTACGTAGCTGGCATGCCATCCTTGGTCATGCTGACAGCACTCACCACGGTTTGCGCATTAATTCCGTTTTTTGGAACCGCCATCGTTTGGGTTCCTGTCTGCATGTATTTAGCGGTCTACGAAGAGCGAATAATGGCAGCGAGCCTTCTGGCCGCTTGGGCATTGCTCGTCGTGGGCACAATCGACAACCTAGTCAAGGTTTTCATCTTGCACGGCCAGAGCCAACTCCACCCTCTACTCGCCCTGCTGAGCGTGCTCGGAGGCATTCAGTCGCTGGGACCGATAGGTATCGTCGTGGGCCCACTCGCCGTCACTCTGCTGCAAACTACCCTGGGAATCATTCGACACGAACTGACAGAAATGAAAACCGGAGAGGACAATCCAGCAGGAGACCCAAAATCGAAACCCTTCAGCGAGCTGATCCGCAAAGTCAAACGACCCGATGCCGCGGACCAAAGCGAAACAGAATCGACCGGAAAAGAATCGACCGGAAAAAGCTCGACTGCAAACACACCACCCTCCAACGGCAAGGAGGAAGGGGAAGGGAACCGAACCAACGGAAATGGAACCGATGGAAAAGCACCTGGTGTTTCACCAGCGTAACTATCTCCAATGTCCTGAAGAATTTCTCAGCCCCCGCTTTTTCTATACACTCTCTCCGGCAATACCCGAGAGGTCTCGAGCATAGATCATTCCATGATCGGTGGTGCGGAAATTGAGTCTTTGCAGCAATCTCGTGCATGCAGTGTTTTGAGCCGAAGCGACGACACGAACGGCACGTTTGCGTTCCGCCTGAAGTTGTCGCAGCGACTCGGCAATCAAATGAATTAATCGTTCGCGATTCTCCTCGTCCTCGGGAATCGATGGGAGTTTCAATCGAGCCGTGGTGGAATCCACCCCTCGTATGGTGGCATCCGGATACCAAAGCATCACTTCCATTTCAGTCCGGTCTGGGCCTCGCGAGACCAAACTAAATCGGACTTGATCGCAGTGCCCCAATACCGTGCTGATCCACCAATTCGACTGGTACTCATCGAGTACACGACTGATCGTGCACGCGCGTCGAATAGAGATCTGCATTCGGTCCATCGGTGGCCTAAACGAGTCCAGCGACACTTCCCAGCATTCGGTCGGAATGCAAGGCTGGAAGCGACCTGAAATCAGCCAATTTTGGAGTCGCTGATCCGCAGCGGATACACCCATCCGGTTATCACCCTCTGCGATACCTAAATAAAACGAGCTTGACTCCAACGCCCCAACCGCCAAACACCGCTTCAGCCCCACCGACTTCAAAAGCTGGCACGCTTTTTCCATCAGCAAGTTGGCAATCCCGTCTTCGTCGATGTGTGGCCGAATGCACAGACGATGAATCATGCCTGTATCGCCGCTGAGATTCTTGCCATCCTCGTCCAACGCCGTACCAAAATGAATCAAGCCGTGGGCTTCTCCGTTGGCATCGATCGCAAGCAGCAACTGGTCGGGAGAAAAGTATGCTTTGCTAAGAATGCACTGGTCCCACAAACTCGCATTGCATCGAGAGGATGAACCGTATGCAGAATGATGGTCGGACCAAATATGAGCGAGCGAGGGAGTATCGGTGTTGAGAAACGACCTAATGCTCCACACGTTACTCATCCCATTACCGGAGGAACTCGGAAGCATTCCTCATCGTGCGATGGTGCGTTCATCAAGACTTCGCCCCTTGGAAGGGATGCTAACGCATGGTCTATTGCGAGCACATTCGACAGTTCGAAAGCATGAACCATCGGCTCGACTCCATCGGTGTCGACTTCAGCGAGTTGATTCACCAAATCAAGCACCTTGGAAAGTTGCGATGATAGCTCACCCACGTCGCTCTGCTCAACACGAAGTTTCGCAAGCGAGGCGACACGTTGGATCTCGTTCGTGGTGATGCCCATGTTCTCAATCTAGTAAAGACGATCGGCCAGAGCAGCCTCTGTGAAAACAACTCGATCCACTGTCAAGCCTAGGTTCGAAGCGTAGCGCATCAACCTCGGCCATCTCCGCCGACCGAGATCGAAAACGATCAATCCTGGCGACGAATGCACAAACGAAACCCGTATTACTGGGCCCGTACTATTGGGCCCGTATTACTGGGCCCGTACTACTGAGGGAGTGCGAAAGGCTTGTTCCGCACAGCCTTGCGAATCCGGCCGCTACGAATGCACTGGGTACAAACTCGCATCGTGCGAACTTCGCCACTTGGCAACGACGCCTTGATCGTCTGAAGGTTTGGCAGGAAGCGTCGACGGGTGATTCCGGTAATCTTTGTACCGACACCACCCAAGTACTTAGCCTTACCTCTGGTCTCAATCATGTTGCCAACCTGAGGGGATTTTCCGCAAACTTCACAAGCTCTAGCCATGACAAACCTGTCTCAAGCGACTCATCAAAAAGGGAATTTTTACGATCTTGCGTTTTCCGAAGGGTTCGCAAGTATAGCCAGGGGTAAACTGGAATCAATGTCAAAACGGCATTCCGTGCTAACCGAAAGGGGCAGAGCAGGGCAAATCACGCGAAACTACAAGCCGAGTCGGGCTGTGTTTTGCCAGCAACCAAGGGGACTTGGGGGCTGGATAGCTAGGGGAAAGCGTCCAAATTCTGACTCTTCGGTGGTTTTCGTCGGTGGTTTTCGTCGGTACCATGCCACCAAAACGATGCCACCAAAGCCATGCCCCCGAAAACTGGAAAACACAGTGAGTTCGATCCTCGGTAGGCCTTCCCCAATGGCCGATAGACCGTCCCCGAAAGATTGCCCAAAACCCAACAATTGTGCAAATCCAACCGGGGGAGTAAACTGTTCCTCCGAATCCATAACCACCAACGCCGTAAAGACTTGCGGTTCATTCCCAAGTCGTTTCTGGAACCATGAGCACGCAGAAGTTTACTAGGGAATTCTCGAGCGTCGTGGAGGCGGCAGGCAATTTGGCGTTGGAAATCAAAGCCGACGCAGTTCTGTTCTTGCTCGATGGTGCGACCGACTGGGAACGCCTCCGCGATTTAATCCCATCGGAAATCGGCCGAATCCTCGTCGCCGCCGACCGAGAAGAAGATCTCGAAGCAGCAACCGGGTTCGGTTTGACCCCTCTGGTGCTCAACAAAGAGGACTCCCCCCTCTTGGAGCGGTTGCAGCACGCTCTCTTGGAAGCGGTCGCCGACGAACTACTCGCCAGCCACTGCGACGTGGTCGCTGTGTATTGCGGGTTCGAAGCCAATCGCATGGATTCGATCAGCATCATTAAGCTCGATGAACGGATGAGGCGTTTCACCAGCCGCGATTTGCAACGCTTGGAAACCGCAGTCCCGCTGAACAACTTGAAGATCGTTATCGACTTAGCCGTCCAAATTGGTCGAGAAGGACGCGAAGGCAAAAAGGTCGGAACTCTGTTCATTGTCGGGGATACCCGCAAGGTGATGACGCACTGCAAAGACAGTGGCTTTGATCCCCTCAAAGGGTACAGCCGCAAAAGTCGGAATTTGCATGATCCCCGAGTCCGCGAAGACATCAAAGAAATCGCTCAGATGGATGGCGCCTTTGTGGTCTCTCCTGATGCCGTTGTCGAACGCTCTCGCCAGATCATCGAAGTGCTGCATGAGAACCTGCAACTTTCCAAAGGCTTGGGTGCCCGACATTGGGCTGCCGCTGCAATCAGTCAACGGACCAAGGCCATCGCGATTGTGGTGAGCCAATCGAGCGGTACCGTACGGGTGTTTCAAAATGGTATGCTCGTTTTGCGTATTGAACCGATGGACCAAGCGGTCAAGTGGCAGGAGTTTAACTTTGAGCCACCTCCGAACGAAGCCTCCGATTGATCGGTCGATGAGTAGTTTTTATGACTAGTTTGGAGCAACATGGCCGATCCGACCCGAACAATCGCGGCGGATCAAAATCCCCCTTCGTCGCGGTTGTTACCGGTTCCAGCAGCGGGATCGGACGTGCCATTGCGATTGAGTTCGCATCGCGTGGTGCCGCTGTTCTATTGCACGGTCGCAGCAACCTCGCGGGAATAGAACAAACAGTCCAAGCCATCGAGTCCCTTGACCAGCAGGCGCGCACGCAAACCCGCGTCATCATGGCGGATATTCAGTGCCCGCAAGCCACTTACGCGTTGGTCAAATCCGCATTTGCATGGCACGGCTACGTCGATGCTTGGGTGCACGCAGCAGGTGCCGATGTATTGACGGGTGAGTCCCGAGGCTGGAGCTTTGAGCGAAAACTTCGCGAACTCTGGGCCACCGATGTCCATAGCACCCTGATGCTGAGCCGCCTGGTGGCTCGCTACATGCTCCACCAAAATCTTCCACATCGGACACTACCTTCGATGGTTCATCTGGGATGGGATCAAGCCGACGAAGGGATGGAAGGGGACAGCGGCCAATACTTCTGTGCTGTGAAATCCGCTGTGAATGCGTTTTCAAAAAGTCTTGCCAAATCGTATGCGCCACGGATTCGAGTTAATTGCATCCTCCCAGGTTGGATCAAAACGGATTGGGGGGAATTGACCTCCGTTGAATGGAACGAACGCGCATGTGGCGAATCTCTGCTCGAGCGATGGGGGACGGCCGACGATGTAGCTCGCATCACAGCCGCTATCAGCATGGGTGATGGAGAGTTCATCAACGGACAATCCATCTCGGTAAACGGTGGTCGCAACGCCGGTTCATGGACAGCTCGTAGCCACATCACGCATGACCATCGCCCCAACGTGTGGCCATCGTCTTGAGAATCAGAGTCCGGAACGAGTTGAAATAGCCGGTGCGTTTTTAGAATTTGGGTATACTACGGAACCTTCCAATTCCCTGAAGTATCCTCCAACTTCGATCGTCACGTTCTATGGCCCCGATCCGACGACTCCTCGCTGCGAACCGAAGCGAGATTGCTATCCGTATTTTCCGCAGCGCGCATGAGCTAGCGATTCGAACTGTCGCGATTTACTCCCACGAAGATCGATTCGCATTGCATCGATTCAAAGCGGACGAAGCATACCCGATCGGAAAGCCCGGGGAGCCAATCCGATCGTATTTGGACATCGAAGGAATCGTTCGGCTATGTCGCGATAACAAGATCGATGCGGTTCACCCTGGATATGGATTCCTCTCTGAGAATGCCGAGTTTGCGAGAGCTCTCCGTGAAGAAGGGATCATGTTTATCGGTCCGAGCGTCGAAGCACTCGAGATGCTCGGCGATAAAGTTGCTGCGCGTGAAATCGCCAAAAAGGTGGGGGTACCCGTCTTGGACGGCTCATCCGCTGCCGTCCGAAACCTCCAAGAAGCGATCGAACTGGGGCGTACGATGGGCTATCCGATCATGCTCAAAGCGTCGAAGGGTGGCGGAGGGCGAGGGATGCGCGTGGTCGAATCCGAAGACCAACTGGCCACCAATCTCGAACAAGCCCAACGCGAATCGAAGAATGCATTCGGTAGCGACGAAGTCTTTCTCGAAAAACTGGTCTCTCGCGCTCGCCACCTTGAAGTTCAAATCCTAGGGGATCAATTCGGAAATCTGATCCACTTGCATGAACGAGACTGCTCAGTGCAGCGCCGCCACCAAAAGGTTGTGGAATTGGCACCCGCTCCAAACCTCTCCAAACAAGTCGCCTCGCAGTTGCACGAAGCTGCACTCGCCATCGGGCGCGAAGTGGGCTACTACTGCGCGGGAACCGTCGAATTCCTACTCGACACGGACACCAACAAGTTCTACTTCATTGAGGTCAATCCTCGTATCCAAGTTGAGCATACGGTCACGGAGGAAGTAACCGGGATCGACTTGATACGCTCCCAAATTCTTGTTTCCTGCGGAGAGAAACTCGGCAACGAAGCCCTCGGATTGCCACTACAGAACGAAGTCAATGTTGTTGGCAGCGCAATCCAATGCCGAGTTACCACCGAGGACCCCAGCAACCAATTCCGACCCGATTACGGACGGATCACTCACTACCGAAGCGCCGGTGGCCTTGGGATCCGATTGGATGCCGGCAGCGCGTTTAGCGGCGCCGTCGTGAATCCATTCTACGATTCGCTGTTGGTCAAAGTCACCGCTCGCGGTCGCAACCTATCCGAGGCTGCAGCACGAATGGAACGCTGCCTCCAAGAGTTCCGAATTCGAGGCGTGAAAACCAATATCCCTTTCCTGATCTCATTGATCACCCATCCTACCTTCCTGGCAGGAGAGGCGACCACCAGGATGATCGACAAAACCCCGGAACTCTTTGAACTTCCCAAACGACGCGACCGCGCTACCCGCATCCTACGATTCATCGCTGACACACTCGTCAATGGAAACAAACTGGTCGACAACACTTCGGTCAAGATCCGCCGCGAACCCGCGATCGTTCCGACCTGCGATAATTCCAAGCCTATCCCCGATGGCTATCGTCAGAAATTCCTCAAGCTAGGTGCTCAGGACTTCTGTCAGTCCATCCGAAATTCCAAGGAATTGTTGCTGACCGATACTACGATGCGCGATGCGCACCAATCCCTTCTGGCAACTCGGTTCCGAACCTACGACATGCTCAAGGTGGCCGATGCCTACTCTCGACTCGCCCCCGATTTATTCTCGTTGGAAATGTGGGGTGGAGCCACCTTCGACACCTCCATGCGTTTCCTTCGGGAAAGCCCCTGGCAACGCCTTGCAGACCTTCGTGAAAAGATCCCGAACCTCCTATTTCAAATGCTGCTTCGAGCTTCGAACGCCGTCGGATACACCAATTATCCGGACAATATCGTTCGTGCATTCGTCAAAGAAGCTGCCTCGGCGGGCGTCGATATCTTCCGCGTTTTCGACGCGCTCAACTGGACCGAAAACATGCGCGTCGCCATGGATGCCGTCGTCGAATCGGGCATGATCTGCGAGGCTGCGATCTGCTATACGGGCGACATTCTCAATCCGAAACGACAGAAATACTCCCTCAAGTACTACGTCGACCTCGCGAAGGAACTGCAACGGATGGGAGCGCACATCCTCGCCATCAAAGACATGGCGGGACTCTGCAAGCCTGCTGCAGCGAGATTGCTCGTATCCACGCTTCGACAGGAATTAGAGATCCCCATCCATTTCCATACTCACGATACGGCAGGGATCCAAGCATCCTCCATCCTAAACGCCGCCGACGAAGGATTGGAAATCGCAGATGGTGCCGTTGCATCGATGTCAGGGGGAACGTCACAAGTCAACTTGAACACGCTGGTCGAAGCGCTTCGGTTTTCGAAACGGGAAAGCCGCCTCGACACTGATGCACTCACTCAATTGTCCGAGTACTGGAAATCAGTCCGGCAATTCTACGCTCCTTTCGAAGGTGAGTCGTTGGTCGCTGCAGGAGACCTGTACCAACATGAAATGCCCGGCGGCCAATACACGAATTTGTTCCAACAAGCCAAAGCATTGGGGCTTTCTCACCGTTGGGATCAAGTCTGCAAAATGTACGCGGCGGCCAACGAAATGCTCGGGGATATCGTCAAGGTTACTCCGACCAGCAAGGCCGTTGGAGACTTGGCCCTTTTTATGGTCGCAAACGATTTAACCGCCGAGGACGTCGCCAACGGTGTTCGTGAACTGGCTTATCCAGGTTCCGTTTTGGACCTGGTCGGTGGCATGATGGGACAACCCCCAGGTGGATTTCCCGAGAAAGTCAAACGTGCCATCCTCCGAAACAATCCGGAGGTGAACTCACGCCCCGGTGAAACGCTCCCCGACCATGACTTCGCAGCAACTGAGAATCATCTCGAATCGAAGATCGGTCGACCACCTACCATGCAAGAAACGGTAACCAGCGCGTTGTATCCTAAGGTCTTTGATGAGTTTATGACCCATCTCAAGGACTATGGCGATGTGTCGCTTTTGCCTACCCCGATCTTCTTCTACGGCCCCAGTCTCGGCGAAGAGTTTTCGGTGGATATCGAATCAGGAAAACGATTGATCATCAAGTTCCTCGCCGTGGGTGAACCCCGGCCCGATGGCGTTCGAACCGTCTTCTTCGAATTGAACGGGCAACCCCGCGAAGTCGAAGTGGTCGATCGCTCCATCGAAACCAAAGCCGCGAAACGAACCAAAGCGGATCCAAACGATCCAACCCATGTGGCGGCAGCCATGCCCGGCATGGTGATCGGAGTTGCGATCACCCAAGGCGCGAAAGTGACCAAGGGACAAAAACTCCTTTCGCTCGAGGCCATGAAGATGGAAACAGTCCTCAACGCTGAGCGGGATGGAGAAGTCGCCCAACTCCTCGTCCAATCGGGCAGCCAAGTCGAGGCAGGTGATCTGTTGCTGGTCCTCAAATAATCGTAGACGACGTTACGGTGGCTTCAACGGGACCAACGGATGTTCCCGTTGTTTTTCGGCAGGGCAGGTTGGGTTCCCCTGGACGGAAGCTATTGCCCAATCTGGAGCAACTCCTCGGCCTTCGCTGCCGATTTCGCAAACAACCCCGCACTGGAGGCTCGCTTGATGTCCTCATCGTAGGTTGGAATCATCTGCTTCATGCGTGCATGCCCATCGGTCGAATCCAACAATTGGGGTAAACAGATTTTGATAACTTCGAGCGCGATGCTGACGGAAACCGATGCGCCGGGCGACGCCCCCAATAAGGCAGCAAGCGACCCACCCGCAGCGCGGAAGACTTCGGTCCCAAAGTAAACTGCCCCGCGATCTTGTTTTTTGATGGTTTGCACCCGAATACCAGCCTCCACCAACCTCCAGTCTTGTTGGTTAGCCATGGGATAGAATCCTCGCAGAGCCGCCATGCGATGGTCCATGCTCTGCAACGCCTGGCCGACGAGATACCTCACCAGCGCTCGGTTGTGAATCGCCGAACGCAGGAGGGTGCTGATGTTGCTCAGTTGGACCGAGCCAGGAAGATCTGTCCATCGACCGCTGTTCTTGAGGAACTTCGTTGTCCACGACCCAAACGGGCCAAACATTAATTGCCGACGGCCATCGAGCCTGCGAATGTCTAAATGGGGAGCACCAAGGCTCGGTGACGCGGGAGGTGTCGTGCCGTAAACCTTAGCGTTGTGCCTATCACAAATTTCCGAATCATCGCAAACGAGCCACTGACCCCCGATAGGAAACCCACCTAGCCCAGCAACTTCAGGCAACCCCGTGGTTTGAAGCAATGGCAGACTTCCTCCGCCTGCACCTACGAATACAAATTTGGAGCGATGCGATTTCATCTCGCCAGACTTGAGGCATTGAACCACCAACTCCCACGCTTGCCCCACATGCCGTACTCGAACGACGCGATGCCCCGTTGCGATGCTGCATCGATCTTGATCCGCCAACCATAGCAATAATTCGCGTGCGAGCTGACCGAAATTCACTTCTGTGCCACGTTCCATCCTCGTCGCAGCGACCGGTACAGATCCTCGGCCTTCCATCACCAGCGGCGCCCACTCCCCGATGCGAGCTCCATCGATGGTCAACTCCATCGCACGGAAGAAATGATGCTCCACCATCGCGGCATGGCGAGCCCGAAGGAAATCGACATCGTCGGCACCGTGGACAAAACCGATATGCGGGACCGCATGGATAAACGCCTTTGGATCCCCAACCATACCGCTTGCAACCGCATAGCTCCAAAATTGCTTAGAGTGTTCGAACTGCTCAAAGATCCCCAAGGCCCGATCGATCTTGACACTCCCGTCGGCTTCACGAGCCGGTGTGTAGCTGATCTCACATAGCCCTGCATGTCCCGTGCCCGCGTTGTTCCAACCATCGGAAGATTCTTGCGACAACCCACCAGCGACCTCGAAGACCTGAACCGACAGTCCTGGGTCGAGTCGTTTCACTATCGCGGCGAGGCTCGCAGACATGATCCCGCTGCCGATCAATACGATATCGGAATCTGAACGGTGCATCGAATGAACCTCAATCACTGCTGAAATACCTGGAGCAACCTATCTCGCGTTTTTTCCCATGAATCCGCGGTCCGTTCAAAGTCCACCTCCGCCCATCGTACCCCATCGATTTGGACTCGCGACTTTTCCTTAGAGGTCGGCCACAAGGGGAAATGGGCGCTACTGCTCAACGTCAATCGCGATTCGATTTTTTCGCTGCTTAAGTAATCAACCAGCGACCCTGCTGCGATTGGATGGGGTGCCTTATTGATCACTGCAAGCGTGTTGGGTAGGAACAATGTTCCAAATCCTCCTTCGTGCTGATCAGGAAACACCAATGCAACCGGCTTTCCATTCTCCTTTTCAATGATCGCGTCGTCGGTATCAGTCAGCCCCCAATCGAGTTCGCCCGATGCTACCGCCAAGGCGACTTGTTTGTTGCCCGCCAGTACAACTCCGTTCGATTTCACATCCGCAATCCAGGAATCCCAATTTTTGCTATCACCCAGCGCATTCTTGGTTGTCGCTAAAACTGCCATGTGCGTCGCGGTCGTTCCATAAATAGGAAAGGCGAGTCCGCATTTTCCTTTCCATGGCTCATCGGCTAGTTCAGAAACTCGGCTAGGCCACCCCTTGGGGTCGACTCCCAGTTTCTCGGTATTGACGAGCAGGACCCGGGCTCGCGCTGCAAAACCGATCCATGTTCCATCGTTGGCTCGATACCCTTTAGGCCAATCGCTCGGGATCGACCAACGCCGCGGTTGGAGAAGGCCTTGTTTCTGCAAACGTATGGTATGAAGGATTTCATTATTCCAAAACACATCGCATCGTGGCTGCGATTTTTCCTGCTCGATCCGAGTCACCAGCCCGAGCGTCTTCGATGCCTCGACGTCGAATTGTCGGACCACCTCCGTGCCAGGATTGGCTCGCTCGTACGCATCCAAGATAGGCGCCGCGTATTCGCGATCCGAAGCGCAGTACAGAACGGCTGCATCCTCTTTTCTTGAAACGCATCCGCTCAACCCGCTCGCGAGTAGACATCCGACCAATCGAATCCACATTTTGTTTGCTTGGGTATGGGGCCGTACAATCGTTACCAACGGAAAACCCTACTTTCATTGAGGGAGGCAGGCTTCGGAATCACTTGATTGTACGCACTTGTCGGATCGGATCGAACTAGGATCGAAAAGAACGTGAGTTGCCACAACAATGGCAAACGAATCTCATGATTCCTTTCCCCCAGTGGCGAGGTTAACTCGTGTGAGTTTTCCTCGCCATTTTTATTGGATAAAATAAAAAACTGCTCCCACAAACCATGTCGCGGGAGCAGTTTCAGACTCTTTAAAGCGATCTACGAACCACTATTTGCGGGCCACAGTACGGCTCTTTGTAGCTCCCTTGACCGGCTTGGAATCCTTAACAACCTTGGCCGTTGGGGCAACCGCTGGGAATCGCAGTGCCGCTTGGGCCGCTGCCAATCGAGCGATTGGAACACGGAATGGACTGCAGCTGACGTAGTTCAATCCAATCGTATGACAGAACTCAACCGACGATGGGTCACCGCCATGTTCGCCGCAGATACCGATCTTCAGGTCGTTGCGTGTTGAGCGTCCCTTCTCGACACCAATCTTCATCAATTGACCAACACCGGTTCGATCGATCGAAGCGAACGGGTTCGCTTTGATGATTTCCAAAGCTTGGTATCCTGGCAAGAAGGAACCGGAATCGTCGCGGCTCATACCCAAGCATGTTTGGGTCAAGTCGTTGGTACCGAACGAGAAGAACTCGGCGGACTGGGCAATCTCATCCGCGGTAACAGCACCGCGAGGCACTTCGATCATCGTTCCGACGTGGTACGCGAATTTCTTACCAGTTGCCTTCATGACTTCCGCCGCAACACGGTGAACAATTTCAACTTGGAGATCGAGCTCTCGCTTGAACCCAACCAACGGAACCATCACCTCAGGCTTAACTTTGATACCTTCCTTGAGCACGTTTGCAGCGGCTTGGAAAATCGCCCGAGCTTGCATTTCGGTGATTTCAGGACGGAGGATCCCGAGGCGGCAACCGCGGAAGCCGAGCATTGGGTTGAACTCGTGAAGCTCATGAACCATCTTGGCAACTTCAGCCACGGTGGTACCGAGTTGCTTCGCAACTTCTTCTTGCCCCTTCTTGTTATCCGACTGCGGGAGGAACTCGTGCAATGGTGGATCGAGCAAGCGGACGCATGCTGGCAACCCATCGAGAGCTCGGAAGATCCCTTCAAAGTCTTTTTGTTGGTATGGGAGTAACTTCGCCAGGGCGCTCTTTCGAGCGTCCTCAGTTTTCGCCAGGATCATTTGCCGAACCGCAATGATTCGATCCCCTTCGAAGAACATGTGCTCGGTTCGGCACAAACCAATACCTTCAGCACCGAAAGCAACTGCATTCAGCACTTGATCAGGTTGGTCGGCATTCGTTCGCAATCCGAGTGTACGGTACTTGTCCGCGAGCTTCATGATGAAGTCGTAGTACTGGAAGACTTTGCTATCCTTCGGCTTGAGAGTCTTGCCAACCAAGACTTGCTTGAGTTCGCTGTCCGCAGTATCGATCTTGCCATGGAACACTTCACCGGTTGTTCCGTTGATGCTGATCGGCTCACCTTCCTTGATGGTGACCCCTTTGCACTTCAGAACACCTTTGTGGTAATCGATTTCGATATCACCGGCCCCGGCGACACAAACCTTACCCATTTGCCGTGCGACCAACGCAGCGTGGCTAGAAACACCACCCCGAGCGGTCAGAATCCCATCCGCAGCGATCATTCCGCGGAGATCTTCTGGGCTGGTTTCGATCCGTGCCAAGACCACGTGTTGGCCCTTGGCCGCCAATTCTTCTGCTTTGCCGGCAGTGAAGACCACGGCCCCTGAAGCGGCTCCTGGTCCGGCAGGCAAACCGACCGCCAACATGCGACCTTCCTTCTTCGCCTTGTCATAGGCTTTCGTATCGAAGATCGGCTGCAGCAATTGGTTGAGAGCTTCTGGATCCCCAGACTTGATCGCATGTTCTGGGGTCATCAACTTTTCCTTCACCATGTCGTGAGCGATTTTGACATAGGCGAGTGCGGTCCGCTTTCCATTCCGCGTTTGCAACATGTACAGCTTCTTGTTCTCAATGGTGAACTCGAAGTCTTGAACGTCGCCGAAGTTACGCTCGAGCGTCTTGCGCACTTCCACCAATTCCTTGAACGCTGCGCCGAGGATTTTGTCCTTGGCCATATCTGAGATCTTCAGCGGTGTACGAACACCGGCCACAACGTCTTCCCCTTGAGCATTGACCAGATACTCACCATAGAAGACGTTTTCGCCGTTGGCTGGGTCACGCGTGAATGCAACGCCCGTAGCGCAGTCATCACCCATGTTCCCGAACACCATGCTCTGAACGTTCACCGCAGTACCCCACTCATCGGGGATACGGTACTTTTGGCGGTACAGAATGGCACGTTCGTTCATCCACGACCCGAACACGGCGGTCACCGCACCCTCGAGTTGCTTCATCGGCTCGTTCGGGAACGCCTTGCCAGTACGATCCTTGATCAACTTCTTGAACCGCTTCACCAACTCTTGAAGATGCTGCGCAGTCAGTTCGGTGTCTAGCTTGACACCAACTTCCTTCTTCAACCCATCCATCACTTCATCGAACGGCTCGTGGTCGTTTTCGTTCTTCTTCTGAACACCCATCACCACGTCGCCATACATCTGGATGAAACGACGGTAGGAGTCCCAAGCAAATCGAGGATTGTTGGTGGCTGCTGCAAGCCCTTCACAGGCCGCATCATTGAGCCCCAAGTTCAAAATCGTGTCCATCATGCCCGGCATCGAGTCGCGGGCACCCGATCGTACCGAGACGAGCAGAGGGTTCTTCACGTCCCCAAACTTCTTGCCCGACTCTTTCTCAAGCCATTTCACTGCCTTTTCCAATTCGGATGGAAGCTCGACTGGGTACTTGCGGCCGTTCTTGTAATAGTTCACGCAGACTTCCGTCGTGATCGTGAATCCTGAGGGTACCGGCAAACCAATCTTGGTCATCTGAGCCAAATTGGCTCCCTTCCCCCCCAAAAGTGCCTTCATGTCCCCGCTGCCATCGGTTTTCGATTTACCGAAGAAATAGACCAACTTGTTTGCCATAGCCGAATGCAACGCTCCAAAAATTGTGCGAAAATCGTGGGGGTATTTCCGGTCCCCAGAACCGTCCTAAAGCTTCAACAAAAGCGGGCAAAAGTTTAAAGGGGACCTCAAAAATCGTCAATCACCTCGATGCACCTACTCCCTTTGCCCCGACGATGACCGCCAAGCCAAATACACCTTCTGAGGCACACGCCCCGTTCAGCCCCAAGCGCCGGCTTCCTGGTTTCTGGAAACTGATTTCCGATAGCTGGGGCTTAGCTTCCATTTCCAAAGACCAGAAGGGGGCCGCCGCTGAAGGAGGTTGCGATTCGGATGCTTCGCCAACGGTTCAAAACCTAGTAATTCATCACGAATCCGGCGATCTCTCGCATCCAAAGGCGACGAGCGGAGAACTCGCAGATCCTGGATCGGAGGCCTTCGAAATGAAGGTTTTCCAGTCGCCCCGCCGCGCCCAAACGTCGACGCGTGCCGCAGATCCCCAATTTGTCGCCTTGATTCGAGATCACGACCATGCATGGCTTGCGTTTCCCATTACCAAGATTTCACACAACAAGATTTCACACAAATCGACGAACACGACCGAATCATCGCTGCACGGTGCAACGCACTTTTCCGCACTGATCCCTCGAGAAGCATGGCGCACTCTCCTCCCCTCGATCGCCTTCCTCCCTGCTGAAAGCCCCCTATGGAATCTACATTCCAAGGAACTGGCCGATCTCGAAGAAATGTTCGCAAAGTCAAAGATCATCGTCTCGGAGGGGATTCTTTGGCACGTGACGCCATCGACAACTTGGACAACAGCCGCCCTGCCGTTCCTCGAGTCCAAAAAACCTCCCAAGCTTCTCCTCCAAGACTGGGAACGGCAGCTCCGCGAAATCGCATCTCGCATCTCCGATGGGAAAAACTCCAAGGACAGGAACGCATCAAGCACCACAGTTCCAACGCAAAAGACCCAATCGCAAGTGGACTCCCCGCGTGAATCACTCCCAAACTCTCCATGCCATTACCTCCTGTCATTCCACGGTCTGATTTTCCCAATCCGCGCCCTGCATGAACAACTGCTGCAAGCTCTAGCCATCCAATCTGCCGAACCTCATATCGATTGGCTCTTGGAATGGGGGGAACAACCTGTCGAAATCGGTTGGCCGGCCATCCCCTTCGCCACCGAATCGCTACCAACAATAGAACCCTCGAAGACTACATCAAAGACAGCATCGATCGCTCAGGCCACAAAGCTTCCAATCCGGCAACAGCAACCAAAGCCTACGAAGAAAAAGAAACACAACCGGAAAAAATTGATCGTCGCCATGTTCGCAGCGTCCGCTGCCACAATCGGCCTGTTGTTCTGCTCGAGCTTTTTTACAACTGCTCCTCGAACCCCTCCCAAAAAAACTTCCGCTGGGCCCGCGACCAGCAACGGCCTCCACGCCTCGAAAAACCAGCTCGAACCAGAGAGCAATCCCAACAGCCAGCCTGAATCCAGTGAACTCGCCTATATAGCCAACATGCCTGAGATCGCTGATATGCCTGAGATCGCTGATATGGCAGAGATAACAGCGACGCCCGCTTTGGACCCTAGCGATGCCTTAATACCCCTCTCCCCAGATCAAATCATTCTGCAATCCCTTGCCAACTCTGGAATCACTAAGCAACCCTCCTCGGTAAACCAAGGACTTATCCAGCCCACTTCCGAACTCCTAACCAAAGATCCGTTGGCGTTGGGGCGCGAGGCCGTGGGGCATAAACCGATGGGGGGAGAACTCGTTGGGGATGTAGAACCATCCAACGTACCGGGTGCGGAGGCACCGGACCTGCTCGCGCCAGAGGGTGTTGCTGGCGTGGATCCAGGGATCGTCGATGGAGATTTGGTGCTTGAGCAACCTCCCGGGGATCCTCTGCTCACTATCCCGGCTACCAAAGCGTTCCAGCGTGTAGAACTCAAAACCAATCGTCAATCCGAAGAGAACGAGACCGAAACAATCTCCAAAAACCGCCCCTGCTGGGCCCTGCTGAAACTTTCCGACGAAGCGATCAGCGAGGTAGCTGTACAGCCTGCGAAGTTCGAAATTGCATTGTCCGATGCGCCCGCGAAATGGCGGCTAACAATCGATGACGTCGTTCCAGAACTGCATGTCTACCTGCTCACCAAACCAGGCCGACGATGGTATTTCATGGTTCAAGTGGGTGTTCATTTTCCAGGCGACATTCACCCAACTCCCCTCGGACGCGACGATGCAGCCAACGTTGTATTGAAGCTCCAAGCCCACCAGCAATGGCTCTCTCAATCGATCGAGGCTCTCCGGAATTCGCCTTTTCCCAAACGAGTCCCCGGTCGCCCCGACGTCTTCACGCAAGTCAGGGAATTGCAATCGCAGCAAAAGGAAACGAACAAGGCGATCGAGCGATGGACGGAGGTCGCACGCCTATGCCATGAACTTTTCTCCTACGGCTCGGTAGCTATCACACTCGACGAACCACCACCAGAGAGTTCGAAGGAAGACGCCCCGAAACCTTAGAGCTTCAGCCCGCGTCTCCTGCACCTCGACGGCTTGCGAGAAAAAGCTTGCCCTCCCGAAGAGCATACCGAACAGCTTGCATGGCGTTTGATCACCCGCTAACCTGACGAGTCAAAGAACGCATTCCCCTCTTACGTTGAGCTTTTGGAGTTAAGCATGAAATACGGGATGAACTTGTTGCTCTGGTCCGGTGAACTGAACGATGGATTGATCCCAGTGCTCGAAAAGCTCAAAGAGTTCGGATACGACGGTGTCGAGATCCCTGTATTCAACCTCAATCTCGATTACACGGCTTGGGGAAAACGACTCGATGCGATCGGACTCGAACGAACAGGTGTTACCGTGCGAAACGCGGACGACAATCCGATTAGTTCTGATCCTGCAGTACGTCGCAAAGGTGTCGACGCCAACAAAAAAACATTGGATTGCTGCGCTGCCGCAGGGGTACAAACCATTGTCGGCCCCTACCATTCGGCCCTAGGCTATTTTTCAGGCAGTGGACGCACCAACGACGAATGGAAGTGGGGTATCGACAGCATGCGAGAAACTGCCGAACACGCTGCCAAAGTCGGCGTCATGCTGGGCGTGGAACCGCTGAATCGATTCGAGTGCTACTTCCTCAACGCTCAAGCCGACGCGGCCGAGTTTTGCCGACAAGTCAACCATCCGAATTGCCGGATGATGTACGACACCTTCCATAGTAACATCGAAGAAAAGAACATTCGCAAAGCATTCACCGACATCAAGGACATGCTTTGCCACATCCACATCAGCGAGAACGACCGCAGCACTCCTGGGGCCGGTAACATCCGTTGGGATGAAAACTTCGACGCCATCCAAGAGATCGGCTACGATGGATGGTTGGTAATCGAAGCCTTTGGACTGGCTCTGCCCGAGTTGGCAGCCGCCACACGGATTTGGCGCCGAATGTTCGAGAGCGAACTCCAATTGGCCAAAGAAGGACTCGCATTCATGAAGGGCCAAGTCGAAAAACGTAGAGGCTAAGATTCATCCCGCTACGATTCGAGGTTCGTGTTGATCAACCCGTTGCTGGGCTCTGCAGTAGAATGCCACAGCAACTCCGAGAGATTCATGGAGGGGACTTTGTGGTTTCGCATGGCAAGGATCGCGGCGCTCGCAGGACTGGTGCTCAGCCTGTTCATGACGGATATGCAGGCACAAACCGTCCCGAAACCATCGAATGCTACGCCCTCTGCGATTAGCCCCGCCCGTGGGCAAATCAAAGCACCCCAGGCGAACGCTCCTCTATCGCCGGTAAAATCACTTGTGAAATCGTCAGTGATCGTCGTCCGTCCCAAAGGATGGGCCAGCGCGATCACGGAATGGACCAGTTACCGCTCCCAGGAGTATCGGATCGTCGAAATCGATTCGCAACCTACAGCGGCGCAGCAGCACATTGAAATCCTCAAAGCCGCTTCGCAATGCACCCCCAAAGCATCCGCGATCTTGCTCTGCGGCGATGTCGCCTGCGAAGTGAATCCCGGCGTCGAGACGAACAACGACCAGGGCAATACTCCTGCCAAGCCGGGACCGAAGGGGAAACGCCTTGAAATCCTCACCCCCGGTGTCGTGCTCGATACGTCGATACGGCTCTCCGGAATGACCACTCCCAACCTGTGCACCGACGCAATCTACGGAGACCTCGACGACGATGGGTGCCCCGATCTCGCTGTAGGTCGACTCCCTGCTAAAACACCGTCAGAACTGAGTCGCATGCTTCAACGAAGTATCGCCTACGAAGCCATCCCGCCGGGACCCTGGAACGATACAGTACACGTCACGGCCGGGGTCGGTGGATTTGGGATGATTGCCGACGCCGCCATCGAAACCGTAACCCGCCGATTCCTGACCGAAGGGATTCCGGATCACTTCCATTTGAACACGACTTACGCGAGTTGCACGAGCAACTACTGCCCGAACCCGTCGGCGATACGTGAAAGCTACATCGACCGCATCAATAAGGGTGGCCTTTTCTGGGTTTACATCGGCCATGGTGCTGTCACCGAATTGGACTACTTCCAGGTTGGCGATCAATGGATGCCGATCGCAGAAGCGACCGATGCAAAGCGATTCCAAATCCAAAAACGGCCCCCCATCGCAATCATGCTGGCTTGTTTCACCGGCGCTTACGATGCGAATGTCGATTGTTTCTCCGAACATCTACTCGGGCAATCAGACGGCCCCATCGCCGTCATCGCCGGTTCGAGAGTAACCATGCCCTACGGCCTGAGCCAACTCGCCAGCGAAATGATCAACGGCTGCTTTCGAGACGAGATACCGACCTTGGGCGAAGTCGTACTTCAAGCCAAACGCCGCATCTGGCAACCCGATGATGCTCCATCGCCGGCTCCAAAGAGCGAGACCGAATCCGTAGAGGACACGGGCGCAAGGCGATTGGATATCCGCAAACGTTACGAGAAAATCGTCACGGAAATGGCCCGCGCGCTGAGCCCAGGAAATCATGAACTCGTCCAGGAACGACGCGAGCATGTGCGCCTGATGAATTTGCTCGGAGATCCACTTTTGCGGATCCCTTATCCGCAGAGAATTCCTCTGCAGATCGACAAAGTCACCGCTGCGAACTCGATTCTCCAAGTCGCGGGGACATCGCCACTTTCGGGACAACTTCGCCTGGAACTATCCCTCGTCCGCGATCGACTGCCAGATGGCGTGGCTCCTCTTAGCTCCTACCGCGGGACGGCCGAACAGCACGAAGCGATGCAACGCACGTACGAACGCTCCAATGACTTGCTGGTTACTAGCAAGGAACAGACTGTCACCAAAGGCCCATTTAGCGTGGATCTAGAAATCCCCGCGTCTGCAAAAGGAAGGTACGTTGTCTCTGCGTATGTGTACGGAAACAACACTTGGGCGGTCGGCTCAGAGCGACTCTCGGTCCGGAAATCCAAATGACCATCGAGTGCATCGAAGACTTCAACGACCCGCGTTTGGATCCCTACCGGCATCTTCGCACGACCAACTTGACCCGATTCAGCGGCCGATTCATCGCGGAAAGCAAACCGTTGGTGGCTAGGCTCGTCGCGAGCCAGTTGGAGGTCGAGTCGATTTTGGTCGATGAAAAGTTCCTCGACGAAGCAACGACGTGGATCCCCGACAGCACAAACATCTTGGTCATCGGCTCGGATGCGATTTCGCAGTTAATCGGATTCCATTTCCACCGAGGATACTTGGCCTGCGGGTTTCGTCCGAAGGAAAAACCATGGCAATGTCGAGAACTGACCAGCGATTGGACCGGGGTCTTTTTGATCGGTGTCCAAGATCCAGAAAATATGGGTTCGATCCTCCGAACCTGCGCTGCGTTGGGCATTCAAGATGTTTTGTTGGGACCTGAATGCGTCGACCCGTTCGCTCGTCGCGTCCTTCGAGTATCGATGGGAAACGCATTTAAACTGCATTTTTATCAGTGTGATCGCCCCCTGGAGACACTAGCGGATTTCCAGCAGGCTCAAATCCGGACTTTCGCTGCTTGCCTCAGCCCAGCAAGCGTTGAATTAGGTTATGCACGCCGTTCGGGGCCGACTTTAGTGCTGCTCGGAAATGAAGCCCACGGTTTGCCCAGCGAAATTATTGAAGCATCGAGCGATGGAGTTCGAATCGATATGTCACTCGGAACCGATTCGCTCAACGTAAGCGTCGCAGCGGGAATCATCCTGCACCATCTATCTCGAGGCATCCGCCGTAGCGATCAAACATGAATTCAAAATTAGAATAGCATGCAAGGAAAAAATCTCACTACGCCTCTCGAGAAGCTCTATCGATCCATGGCGGCAAGCTCCAGCCCTACTTCAGGGCGTGATCTCACAGCTAACCCATTGCTCTTCAGGTACATCTTGCGATCGTACATATCATGATCGGCGCGATCGAGAATAGATTCTCGAGATTCATGTTCATCCAATGGGATTGCAAAACCCGCAGCGACACCCACTTGAACCAACGCAGCACCGACATCGATTTTATCGATCAACGTTGTCTCGATAATTTCGCGAACAGCAATCGCTTCCTCATGGCTCAGTCGTCGAGGAATGAGGATCGCAAACTCATCCCCACCAAATCGCGCGACAAAATCGTTCGGTGACATCGCATCTTTGAATCGTTGCGCGGTAACTTTCAATAATGTGTCTCCAGCACCGTGTCCATAACGGTCGTTCACGGCCTTGAATCCGTTCATATCCATAAAGAACACGGTGTAATCCCGTGTTTGCTGTGCATCAATTTTCTGAATGGTTGACTCAAAGCCTTTCCGATTGAGAGCACCAGTCAACGGGTCCGTTGTCAGTTGGAACTGCAACCCTTCCAATTGCTCTTGCTGGTTGGTCACGTCCATGAATAGCGCGACCGGCACATGCTTGGACGGCCATTCTAGATCCCAAATCTTCTTTCCATCGTTTTCCAAAATGAGCCGCTCGCACCGTTCGCCGAGCGAGGGCATGCACTTCTTCGCGAGCTCGGAAACATTTTGTTGAAGAGTTTTTGGGTCTAATTGAAACTCGGCCATCGCAGCTGGATTTGCTTTTTTGATGTAACCCATGGCATCGAAAAGAATTGCAGGTGAATTACGGTCGCTGTAGGATCTCCATAACCACACTTCCTCCGGGCTAAGCACGCCCGAAAGAAGACCTTTGAACAACTCGAATACCTTGAGACGATGAGCCAAAGATACGCCGATGACCGCAACGCAGGTCATCACATTCGAAGCGGGCCTCGTTGGTATGCCACCAAAATATGTCCCACACCAACAGACCACCATTGCAAGCGTGATCAATCGAAACAGCCCGACAAACACTTTGCCAATGTTGGTCGTTTTGTAGCCGACATAAACACCGACTAACGTTAGCACCGTGGAGAATATCGCCAGCAGTTTCAACCGTTGCTGGGAGATCGTCGAGTAATCGGCAATACTCGATGCCGTCCCCATCGCCAGTACTGTACCACGGTCGGTTAATCCGTAGAGCGGTAGCGTCGCTCGAGTGCGGGAGAGTTCGCGACTATGGGCGATGATCACACGGGTTTTTTCTAATTGCTCTTTGGGGATTTTTCCTTCATGGAGTTCGGCAAGTGAAACCCGTCGAAGGGTTCGCGGATCGTACCTCAAATCAATAGCAGAGGAAGAGTAGCTCATTTGACCTGAAGCCAGCCACTCGCACGGATTAGCACCTTTCTGGCGAACGGAAGCTTCGACCGAACGAATTCTACCGTCATAGTCTGGATTAAGCGTCATGTTCAGGACGCTCGCTTCGGACAACAGGTTCTCCCCTGGCCGCAGTGCAGAGTTGGTTTGATAGGCAAAGCCAATGCGTTTAGGGCCGAATCGTTTCAAGGCAGCCAAAACCGCGGCCTCTTCCTCGGCAGTCGACATGCGCGCTAAATTTAAATCCAGTAGCACGCGATCCACCTTGGATTCCGCCAATAGCGTAATTGTGTCTGCGAGGTATTTCCTGCTCAGCCGTTCCATTCCATGGGCGATCACATCCTCAGGGGTCACACTGACCACGACAATCTTATCTGGCATCGAGACCGCTTGTCGCGCCAACAGAAGATCCGACCAGAAGACATCAAGCCTCTCTAATGGGCTCAGCAACCAAAGGGGTATACAAAGAAGAAAAGAAAACAGAAGCTGGCGGGCGAACTGATGCAGCTGACGCTTGCCTACGGATACTAGCCCATGACCGATACTCTCATTGGCCTTCATTGCAGATATCGACTTCAAAGATGGTGCGAATCTATTACGTCTACTAGTTGACGAAGAGTCTCGATATTTTGCTAAGTTCAATTCTGCCCCGAAAATGTTTATGGTTTTCTATCTGGTAAATCATAAGCTGGTGCTTCGGGTGGCGGCGGTGAAGGTGATTGTGGTGCTGGTTGTTGTCCTGGAGCCGTCTGAGTTTCTCTCACAGGTGACTCAGGGGCCGAGCCAAGCATATCGGGCGGTAGGGACTCAGCGGAACCTGACGGTACTGGCGTTGCACTGAAGGAGTTACCAGACACAGAAGACTCGGTGGAAGACGTCGCTAACGTGTCGGCAACACTACTATTTATCCCGCTTAGCTTCCCACCCACCGCTTGTACTAGGGGCAGGAGTGTTACTCCAATTAAGCTCAACATCGTGGCGTACTCGAGCGAGGAATTTCCCTCCTCGTCTTTTAAAAATCCACGAGAAAGCCGCCCCCACCTGCTCGTCTGTTGATTCCGCATCTGCCTACCCACCGATGAAAAACAAATATCAACACTCATGAAAGCGTAGGTCGGCGTTTCATCATGCGACCATTGGCCCCGCCAACAAGCCATCAAAGACGGACCTCAGACGAGTATTGCATCAATGGCAACGAATATATCGATTAACCTAGCTACTGAGTCGAGGTATCTTCGGGCGCTGGATTGAAAAATCCGGGATTGGGAAGCGGTGCAGGCTCTGTTGCCGAAGACAAACCATCTGTGACACTTCGAGCGACTCCACTTATCTTCTGACCTACCGCTTGAACCATGGGCAAAAGCGTCATTCCGATCAATCCCAACATGATTGCGTATTCCATCGCGGAACTACCGTCATCGCGATTGATGAACCGAGAAAATAATCCCCTTGAAAAGGATTTTCGTTTTGCGACCATAACTCACCAACACTGTGCATTCCTCTTTTGTTTCTCGAAGACTACATCTTTGCCATTCAATGCGACCTGAAGACGCGATTTCTCGCGGGTCGAATATCGAACCCAAATGTTCGAGATGCTGGATGTGTGGAATTTAAGGTTATTGGATGCACTGTGAGCGCAAACGTCGTTCGTCGCACCCACTGCACCTTTCGGTTATTTAACTTTAACGACCAAAGGAATTAACCGACTGCCCGAGCTCTATTACAATGGGCGAACCCCTCTTCGGGGATTTGCGATCCGAGCGGACGCGATTATCAAGCGAATGCCCATGGGACTTGAGGACATTACATTGCCGTTTTCCGTTTGCCTTAAGCGATGGATTTTGTATTCCCTTGGGTCGCTTGCATCGCTGATGCTGGAAGGATTTGTCCTTGCCGATGACGAGCGTGCCAAGTCGGATTTCTTTGAAGCCAAAATTCGGCCCGTGCTGATCAAGCATTGCTACGAATGTCACTCCGCCAATTCCACTACCATTCAAGCTGGCTTGCAATTGGATTTTCGCGATGGTATCCGCAATGGTGGTGATTCCGGTCCCGGTGTTGTCCCAAACGTTCCCGAGAAAAGCTTAGTACTAGAGGCACTTCGCTATGAAACATTGCAAATGCCCCCCCAAGGAAAACTTTCCGAGGATGTGATTCGAGACTTCGAGGATTGGATTCGTGACGGAGCCAACGACCCGCGCGATAACCAACCGCCCGCTACCGATACCGCCGATCAAGTCTGGAGAGCCAACTTGAGCGAGCGCAGCCTTTGGTGGAGCTTGCAACCGCCTAAGGATTCTCCTATCCCCTCCATCAACGACTCGATGTGGGAGCGAGAGCCTATCGATCGATTCATTCGTGCAGCGACGCTCGAGTCTGGAATACCCCACGCCAGCCGCGCCTCTACCGATATTCTGCTCCGACGAATGAGCTTCGTCTTAATCGGCTTGCCTCCTTCGCCCGAAGAAATTCAAGTGTTTCAGCAACGATGGCGCGATGATCCGGAAGCAGCGTACTCCGAAGCCGTCGATCGATTGCTGGAGTCCCCCCATTTTGGTGAGAGATTCGCTCGGCACTGGATGGATGTGATGCACTATACCGACACCTACGGTTACGAGTGGGATATCGCCGCGAAAGGCTCTTGGGAGTATCGCGATTATCTAATTCGTGCTTTCAATAATGACATCGCTTACAACCAACTAATCCGCGAACAGATCGCTGGAGATTTGCTGACCGAACCACGGATCAACCGCGACGACGAGATCAACGAGAGCCTCATCGGGCCGATGTTTTTTCACTTTGGTGAACGCCGCCATGGAAGCAGCATCGAATTCGCCGGTATTCATCAGGAAATGGTAGATAGCCAAATCGATGCATTTTCGAAAACCTTTCTCGCGATGACCATCGCATGTGCTCGATGCCACGATCACAAACTCGACGCGGTCTCACAAAGAGATTATTACGCGCTCGCCGGCGTCTTCATGACCCCGCGTTGGACCACACGCTGTATCGACACCGCAACCAAGTTCGACACAGCGATCGATCAACTGCAACGCTTGCGGTATGAAATCCGAACGAAGTTAGGACTCGCGTGGAAGAAGGAACTTGACACTCATCCAATCGATTTCGTTGCACTAGCAAAACAATCGTCAAACGACAAATCGATCGATGAATTGGGATTCCCCTTAGTCGTTGCTTTCCGCGAGCCACTCGCTGCACCGCTACACAACGTCCGGGCAATCGCGGAACATAACACAACCTCTCTCGATCTGGAGGCGGACGGGGTAACTATTGTCGCTTCCGGGGATGAAATCCCAGAGACGGATGCATACACGATTACCTTCTCGACAAGATCCAGTGTGATAAGTTATTTGCAACTGCATGCATTAACCGATCCATCGCTCGGCCAAGGTGGACCGGGCCGCACTCCGCATGGAAACTTTGTCCTCTCTCACCTCAAGGTCCAAGCCAAAGGCCTCAAGGAAGAATCGTGGCGCGAAGTCGCAATTCGATCTGCACACGCCGACTACGAGCAACCTGGATACCCTGTCTCTGCCTCTCTAACCCCTGATGCGACCGGCTGGGGAATTGGCCTAGGAGGAAATGTCCATCGAACAGCAACCTATCATTTTTCCGAACCGATAAACATGCCCGAAGGGACCGAGTGGAAAGTTCGATTGGAGTTCCAACTCGGGGACCGTCACTCGCTAGGGCGTTTTCGCTTGGACCTTGGTTCCGAGGCTTTCTCATCGGAACCAACGAACCAAGCAACGTTGGTGGAGAGATGGAACGGGCTCATTCAACAATGGAATCAGGAACGACAGCGAAGGATCGCTCACAATCAGTCGTTCACGGTACTTGCCGATTTTTCGTCCCCAGCATTTCCCGAAGGCTGGGTAACCGATGGTATCGGAATGAAAAACGGGTGGGTTGAGGAAGGTACCCCGCGTATTGCGTTAGATGGCGACAAGATCCTATCCGAGCTCTTGCCGAGAGGGATTCATACCCATGCATTTTCGTCCAAACTATCCGGGGCGATACGACTCCCCGAACCAGAACGTTTTACTAAACCCTTCGTCAGCGCAAAAGTATCTGGTGGTTCCTGGGCCGGCTATCGCCACATTCCGCAAAACGCATTTTTGAACGAAGGCCCTGCATTCTTCGACCCTACCACAAGCACTCCCTGGACGACATTTACCACGTCCCCACTCAGGTATGGCGTCACGCGAGTTCTTTCAGAGATCTCTACTCCCGATCTGAACGCCAATTTTCCACCACGAACCGGCGTCGCTCGCATGGGTGCCATCATTTTGCCGAATGAAGATGAGGGCTATGACAAAGGAGGTTGGCTTAGTATCACTCGAATTGTGGGCCATGATCAACCAGGACATCCACTTGACGAACTGGAAGTTTACCAATCACTCTTTGAATCTACCTCGCCAATTTCTAGCGATTCGATTCGGGCAACATTTCACGATTGGTATCGAAGCGCCTTGGACCGTTGGATAACGAATGCCGCTCAACCAGCAGATACACGCATCTTGAATTGGTTGATCCAACACGGAATTCTGAGCAATCAACAAGAGGCGTTTGCGGAGATTGCAGCACTTGTTCGCCGCTATCGTGAAATCGAGGCAACCATCGCCCATCCCCGCACGGCCAACAGTATGGATGAACGCGAATTACGAAACGTCAACTATCGCTTAAATGTACGCGGCGATGTTCATCACGAAGGCCCGGAAGTGCAAAGAGATTTTCTCGAAGTTTTCGCTGGTCAGCATCGCGTTGGCAAATCATCCGGTAGCGGACGCTTGGAATTGGCAACCTATTTGTCGAGTCCAGAAAACCCACAAACGGCTCGCGTCTACGTCAATCGCGTTTGGCAATGGATCTTTGGGACAGGGATCGTCGATACTCCGAGCGACTTTGGGAAACTGGGTGGGTTGCCATCCCACCCCGAGCTTCTCGATTGGCTTACCCTTCAGTTCCAACGCGAAGGTTGGTCCACCAAGCAACTGATCCGTCGACTGGTCCTCAGCGAAACCTTCCGACAATCAGGTGATACCACTTTAGAAGGCAAGGAAATCGATCCGAGCAACCGTCGATTGCACCATTACCCAACACGTCGACTGGAAGCTGAAGCAGTCCGCGATAGCCTTCTCGCCGTCGCAGGACGGCTTGATCGATCATTGTTTGGTCGTCCGATACGTCCCCATCGATCCGCAGTCGATGCTCAAAAGCGATTATTCTCTGGTCCAATGGATGGCCGAGGACGTCGATCCATTTATTTGGAAATGTCGGTAATGCAACCACCCGACTTCTTGGTAGGATTCAATCTACCCGACTTGAAGATTCCCGTGGGTCGACGTGATGTTACAAACGTCCCATCGCAGGCGCTGATCTTGATGAACAGTCCGTTTGTGAATGACATGTCCTCGTTTTGGGCGGAGCAATTGGTACTCGACACATCCAGTACCCCTGAGGCTCGCCTATCGTCGATGTTTCGAACTGCGTTAGGAAGGCTTCCAACCGAGGGCGAGTCGCAACGTTGGCTGGTTGCTTTGCATGATTTTTCGGATGGAAGACAACCTATACTACAGGACCGAGACGCATGGAGGCGAATCGCCCATGCTTTTTTCAATACTAAAGAATTCCTTTACTACCGATAAGATCCCATGATAGGACCGCGGACTACGTATCAGAGGATCACACGCCGCTCTTGGCTCCAAAGTTCCTCAGTGGGATTTGGCTGGCTTGCTTTCGCTGGCTTGGCGCATGCCGAACAGAAACCGCACTTTAGCCCTCGTACGAAAAACGTCATCTTCTGTTTTATGGATGGAGGTCCCAGCCACGTCGACACCTTTGATCCCAAACCGATGCTGACCAAGCATCAAGGAGTGAAAATTGGGGAAGCAGCGGTTTCAACACGCTCTCAATCTGATGCCAATCGAGTGTGGCTCGGAAGCCCTTGGGAATTTCGACAGCGTGGCCAAAGCGGGCTTTGGGTGAGCGATTTATTTCCTCGCATTTCAGAAGTCGCCGATCGATTATGTGTGGTTCGCTCCATGGTTGGGGAATTACCACTTCACGGGCAGCAAAACCTGCTCCTTCACACCGGCCGGATCTTAGGCCAAGCTCCCAGCTTTGGTGCATGGGTGAACTACGGCCTGGGTTCTGAGAATCAGCAATTGCCAGGTTATGTAGTCCTCAACAACGATTGGGTGCCGAATGGTGGATTAGAAAACTTCGGCAGCGCGTACCTACCAGCCTCTCACCAAGCGACGATGATCCGCCCGGCTGGAGTTCCAGTCAATCATATCGTCCCAACCCTTCCACCCAATACGCAGCGAAGATTGCTGAAGCTGCTCGACGAACAAGATAAAACATTTTCCGAAAGTGTCTCGGACGCAAATGCGATCGAGGGTGCCATTGCTAATTACGAGACTGCATACCGAATGCAGAGTGCAATCCCAGACGTTACCGATCTCTCCTCAGAACCATTGTACATTCACAAGCTGTACGGGCTCGATTCTTCCGATGAGCATCAACGATTGTATGCGACGCAAACACTCCGAGCCAGAAGATTGGTCGAAGCCGGTGTTCGCTTCGTCGAGATTACCTGTCCCAGTTTTGACGGCAACAATTCCCCATGGGATCAGCACGGGCAGCTTAAGTCGCTACATGAGAAAAATGCACGCATCACCGAACAGTCCGTCGCAGCTCTGATCATCGACCTCGAGCAGCGAGGATTACTCGATGATACTATTGTCCTATGGGCAGGAGAAATGGGGCGGACACCACACACTCCGGTGGTGAACGAGGGATGCGGCCGTGACCACCATGTGAATGGCTACACTCTTTTTATGGCGGGTGGTGGTTTCCGTGGAGGAATTACGTTCGGTGAAACCGACGAATTTGGCAACTCCGTGGTCGCACAGCCACTCGACATTCATGACATCCACGCAACCATTCTGCATCAATTGGGAATCGACCACCAACGACTTACGTTTCGCCATGGTGGTCGCGATCATCGACTTACCGACGTTTATGGTCGAGTCATGAAAGAATTACTCGATGGATGAAGTACCTACCTGGGTAACTGGCATCGAATCGAAACAGGCCGATGATCGAGATCGTAATGATAAAAACGCCCCAGGTTATCCGACCAACAACATCCGTAGCTCGGAAGAATTACTCCAAAAGAAACACTCTGCATTGACCAACCGGTGGTGGACGAGCACTCCGCATCCTATGAACTCCATGCACGAGTTGGGATGTACTCTTCAACGTCAGTGGATCGCGAAGTGCGACCAACGAAGGGTGTTGCAGAGACCACGCTAGCAAAGAAAGCCGACGGACAACGTGTTACTTCCTAAGACAACACGTCTCGATCAAGGGTTCGCACCGTCGAGAAAAAACCAACCGTTGCGATGGTATCTAATGCCGAATACCCAGCCAAATACACAGCCAAATACACAGCCGAACAAGTATCAGATCGACGATGGTAGCGGATCCCAATATTGAGTTTCTAGACGCTCGACCTTGCCCCCTTTCAAACGGACCAAGGCATCGCACTGACCAGCGATCGACTCGTCATGGGTAACCATGACGATGGTCAATCCGTGCTCCTCATTGAGTTGCCGCAGCAACTGAAGGATAGAGGCACCGGTTTCGTGATCCAGATTTCCAGTTGGTTCATCAGCCAGCAATAGAGATGGATTGGTAACCAAAGCCCTTGCAATTGCCGTGCGCTGCATTTCACCGCCGGAAAGCTCCCTCGGTCGGTGCTTCATCCGATGGGATAGTCCCACCAATTCGATAAGGTGCTTTGCACGTTCGCGAATTTCACGACCATTCCTCCAGTACTGCAATGCACCGTAACTGATCATCGCAGGTGTCAGCACGTTTTCCAGCAGTGTCAATTCGGGGAGCAAGTGATAGAACTGGAAGATCATCCCCAGCTGCCGGTTTCGAAACCGATCTTGCTGACGCGTGGGAAGCGAATCGATCCTTGCACCATCAAAAATGATTTCCCCCGAATCGGGGCGATCCAAGGTACCCAACAGGTGCAACAGCGTGCTCTTGCCCGAACCGCTTTGACCGATGATGGCCGTAATCTTGCCCCGCTCAGCTGCGAAATCAACTCCCTTCAAGACAGGCACTGCCGTCTTGTGACGACGATAGGCTTTGGTCAGTCCAGATGCAATGATCAGGTCTCGCGAGGAATCGCTCGCCCGAATCGGCCCCGCCGTTGACTCAGCTGTTTCCGAATTCAAAGCATCGGTCCGGTCGCTCCCAAGCGGTTCGTCGGGATGCACGACACGCCATGGGGTGACTCGCGTACGAGCATGCAACACATGCGGTGCTTGAGGAAAGGTTGCGGAATCACCAGATGTAGGATTGTTGGATGTGGTGCTATTCATAGCGAAGCGCCTCGACGGGGTGCATGCGTGCAGCTCGAATACTGGGTAGAACACTGGCGAGAACGGCGATGAGCACCGCTCCGATAGAGACCCACACCAGCATGAATGGATGAATGATGGTTGGTATGGTTTCAAAGTAGTAAACCGTTGGATCAAACACCTCTCGGCCTGTAATCCATTCGATGACTTTAGCGATGTCGTTGATCTTCCAAACAAAGATCAGGCCACAGACCAATCCGATCCCAGCCCCTACAGTACCGAGGAGTACTCCGTATCCCAAGAAGATCGTGGCGATTCCAGATCCAGTGGCCCCAAGGGATTTGAGAACGCCGATATCTCGCGTCTTCTCGACGACGATCATGAAGAAGGTCGCCAAAATGCCAAACCCTGCAACGGCGATGATCATGAACAATAAAATGTTCAAAATGGTTGTTTCCAGCTGGACTGCCGCCAACAAAGGACCTTGGGTGTCTTTCCAAGTCCTCACCTCGACGAACTCATGCGTGGGCGGAAACTCGTCTCGCAACGCATCCCGAGCAGCATTCAAGTCGGTTCCTGGCTTAAGCTTGATCTGGATCGACGTCACGGAACCCACGCCGGTGCGGGGGTCGAGCATTCCTCGGGAATGCTGCAGCTTTTCAATCGGAACAAACGCGAATGTCGAATCGTATTCGCTCATTTTGCTCTCGTAGAAATCCACAACGGTGAACGATTCATCGATCCCTCGTGGAGGGGTTCCAGCGTTGGGAAAGGTCACTTGAACGTCATCGCCAGGACGCAAAAAGAAGTAATCATCAACCCGTCCTTCCGCATCACGGCGCCGTAAACTTCCCAAGCCGATACCGAGGACAATTCCGGTACGTTGCTCTGTCTCCGCATCAAAGACCTTGATCGGCTCAGTGGAACCAGCGATCTTGATCCCAGGCCCAGCCATCAGAGAATTGATTGCCGTATCGTTGCCGCCGTCCTCCTGCTGCTCCTGGATTTTCTCCTGAAGCTCCTGATACCGCTTCTCCTCGGTTTTGGCTTCTTCCAAAAGTCGGTCTACCGAACTCTTTCGGTACCGTGCCAACGGTTGGCGGTATTCCCAACCCGAAGGCTGAAGATGCTTGCGGGTAGGATCGTATCCGGACTGCTTCAAAACGAAATCGAGACGCTCTTTGTTCTCAGGATGCAGTAGATACTTGCTGAAATCACTGACGCTAGCGTATGTGTTTTGATCGATCCCGATCAAATTGATCTGAGACGTATGGCTATTGCCATTGTGTTGGAATGTCAGCATCGCGGGCAAGGTAACAACAGTGGTAACCCCAGAGACAGAGTCACCGAGCCTCGCGCGGATTCGCTCTTCATACCATCCCGGCTGTGCGATTCCCATTGTCGAACGTGTTTCAAGGACGACGTCACTCAGAATGCCGTGCATCCGCTCCTGCATCTGCGTGGAAAAACCCTCCATGACGCTGTTGACGACGATCAATGTCGCCACCCCTAAGGTCACGGAAACGATCGAGGCGAGTGCAATCCATCGCGTCCGCAAGTAACGCATGCATAAGAGGAATTTGTACATCCATCACTCCACAATGTTCGAATCCTTGACCCGCTGAAATTCCCTCCTGCCACGTGCAACACATGGAAGAGCAAATCCACAAAAGACAGGTTGTCCTCGCGGAGTGTAGCAATGCTTTATGCATTGATGCCATAGCATTCCCGCACAGTTCGCATGCTCGACGACGAACCGCTAGCTAACTCGATCTTTCAAGCACACCCGCCTGACCCAATTCGTGATTTGATAGCCCAATTTCGCGGCTTGCTCGGAACCAGAAAATCCACTACACACCCATTACAGAGTCTCATCTCGAGAACACGACCCCCGGAGTAGGCGATGGATCGCAGGTTTCGCATAGACGCGAAAAACATTGGCTGGCTGCCTCTTTTTTGGATTGGTTTTGCTAGCAATCTGTGCGCCCAGATCCATTTGAATCCATCCACTGGCCTACCCACTGGTCTACCATCCGGATCGCAGAACGTCCCGCTCAGTACGCCACCGCAGAGCATTCCACCGCAGAGCATTCCACCGCAGAGCATTCTGCCGCCGATTGTGAGCCCACCCGCCACAAGTCCATTGCAACTGGGCCAACGGGAACCCACACTCCGACCGAAGGATAGCACACGTCCGGCCGAGGCCCCTCGAGCGGCAGAGAATCCACGATTGCCGGAAACACGATTCCCAGAAAATCGTGCGTCGGAGAATCGGGGCACTGTTCGCGCGATCATGGCGAGCCGCCAGCTTGCCAACGGTAACGCGACCAACCCGCAACAGGATATGATCAAAGACCCGATCCCCGACAATACCACGAACGCCAACGACGGGGCCGCCAAAGAGGGCATCGCGAAACCCAATGTCGCCCCTGTTGCGCCGACACAAACGGTTACCGCTCCCCAGCAACCCCCTACGTCGAATGGCGGTTCGACACCGGATGCGATTGCAATCTCTCCAGAGACCATTCAAGCCCAACTGCAACAAATACAGACTTCGAATGATCTCGACGCAACGATCAAACAATCGTTGACGATGCTCTATGAAGCAATCTTGGCCGAAACCAAGAAACGCTTCGAAGAGGAAAAAGCGATCCGTGACTTTGCCGCCGCAATCGAATCCGCTCCTACGGCAACGACCGAGGCGAAGCGACGTAAGGAGCAGCCTTCGTTCAAGGCTCCGTTCGAAGAAGGCACGCTGCCATGGTCCCGCGTGGATACGTTGAAAGCGTTGCAACTTGAAACATCTTCCAAGCTTCAAGCGGCTACCAAGGGTAGAACCGACACCGAAACAACCATCGCTTCTCGGGATGCACGCAAGAAGGAAATGCCTCGCTACATCACCGAAGACAAGGCGCTCATCGCGAAACTTGCAGAGGAATTGACGGCACCTGTTCCTGAGGGAACAGATCCGAGGGTTCGTGAAGCAACCCATCTTCTTACACGGGCCAAACTTGCATCTGCCAATAGCCACCTGAGGCGACTTGAGATCGAACAGCGGACATTTGACGCTGAATCAGAGCTTCTCCCTCTTCGGAAAGAACTGTTTCAAGCCGAGGAAAAGTTCTATCAATACAAGATCAAGGAAATCAGTGAAGAGCTCGGCAAGCGGCGTGAAAACCAAATCGAAAAACAAAATCGATTAGCCCTTCAATTGTTAGCCAAAAGTCGCCCACCATTGGAGTCGCAAGCCAAAGCCATCGTTAAGAAAACCGACGACTGGCTGATGCTCGCCAAAGACCACGCCCGCTACAAGAGCACGGTCGACGAGGCGAAGGCCGAACAAAAGCAATGGGCTGACCGCTACAAGATCATGACCGACCGACTGTCTCGCGACAAATCGTCTGCGAACACACTGGACCGAACCATGACGGTTTCACGTCTGAAAAGTCTGGTCGGTGAAATGCTTCGCCGCCAACGCGATGACTTGCCCAAAATCGATGACTTAAATCATCTCCTCGAAGATTATCAGTCTAGACTGCAGAACATCGAGTCGTTGATCTTGTCTCTCGACGACTGGAAGGCCAAAAACACCGCCTCCGATGACCCGACACAACCCACGATCGACATTTCCGGAACAATCGAAGAGTATCCAACACAGAGTGTCGAGCAGCAGCGCCAAGTTCTCACGGCCGCCGAACTTCAAATCTCCGATGAATATCGATTGGACGCGAGTAATTTTTCTGAAACCCTATTCAATCTTGCCGACCTCAATCAGCAATTGATCGATCAAGTTCGAAAGTACAACGACTTCATCGACGAGCATATTCTATGGATTCGTTCGAGCGATCCGTTCACGGTCGACGACGCAAAAAACTCTTGGACATCCGCGAAAGAGTTTTTGGATCTCAAACTCTGGACGGCAATCCCTCAGGTCCTGTTGAGCGACATTCGAAAACATCTCGTAGGCTACGGATTGGTTCTCGCATCCCTCGCATCCTTGATGCTTTACACCAAACCGATGCGAAAACAGATTCATGCGTTGGGTATTCTGGCCGCAAAATCCAATACGATCTCGTTCTTGCCAACTGCGAAGGTTGTGCTCCTGTGTATCCTCCTGAGCGCACCGTTGGTCTTGGTCCACCTGCTCCTAGGTTGGAGATTGATGAACCAAGCTGGGACGAACAAATTCATCGAGTCGGTGGGGATGGGATTGCTCGTGGGGGCCAGGTATTTCCTACCTTTGGAAATGCTTCGACAAATCGCACGCACAGGCGGATTGGCCGAAAACCATTTTCAATGGTCGCACCATTCAACCTCCGTCCTGCGAAAACATCTCCGCTGGTTTATCGACCTCGCCGTTCCCGCCGTCTCGTTGGTGGGAATTCTATGGCACTACTCGGAGCCCAAGTGGGAGAACACCCTCGGACGTGTGGCCTTCTGTCTCCTGATGTTCATGTGCAGCTTGGTCATTTTCCAAGTCATCCATCCGAAGAGTGGCGTATTCCGCGATTATTTGCAACGCAACGGGGGAGGATGGATCGATCGCTTGAGTTATCTCTGGTATTTCGGATTGTCGCTGAGTCCTATCGTTTTGATCCTGATGAGTTTGATGGGTTACCACTACACGGCAATTCGATTGTCTATGCATGTCCACACCAGCTGCATGACACTGATCGGACTGCTTCTTTTCTATTGCTTGATTTGTCGATGGCTGCTTTTGAGTCGCCGGCAACTGATCGTCTCTCAAGCGAGACAGCGACTCGAAGAGGCGCGACGCAGAGATACCGATGCGCCTCCCATAGCAACAGCGACAGCACCTGTCCCAATCGAAAACGAGACCGACCTTTCGCACATCAATGCGCAAACCATTCGGTTGGTTTCAAGCACCCTAATCTTTGCCGCTTGCGCAGCGATCGCATGGATCTGGTCTTCGGTCCTGCCAGCGGTCGGCGTACTCGATTCGATTCACTTGTGGACGGTCACCGGTACGACGCCTGATGAGAAACTCCCGGTAACACTTGCGAATGTGTTGCTCGCGATACCTGCCGCGATCATGACAGTGGTTGCCGCGAAGAACTTGCCTGGACTTTTGGAAATCGCACTATTGCAGCACCTGCCTTTAGAAAACGCAGTCCGATACGCGATCACCTCGATTTCCCGATACACGATCTTAACCCTCGGTATTGCGATGACCTTCAATAGTCTCGGTGTACGCTGGGCGAGCATTCAATGGCTGGTTGCGGCCCTCGGTGTCGGTTTGGGGTTCGGCCTCCAGGAAATTTTTGCCAACTTCGTGTCAGGCTTGATCCTCCTGTTCGAGCAACCCGTACGCGTTGGGGATGTGATCACCGTTGGAGACACCACCGGGACGGTATCGCGGATTCGAATGCGAGCAACCACCGTGATGAATTTCGACCAACAGGAACTGGTGATCCCGAACAAGGATCTCGTCACTGGGCGACTCCTCAACTGGACCCTTTCCGACTCCACCAACCGGATGATCATCGAGGTCGGCGTCGCATACGGAACAGACACCAGCAAAGCGTGCCGAATCCTGCGAGAGATCTGTTGCAGTCATACGAACGTATTGAAGGAACCGGAGCCAACCGCATTTTTCGAGCTCTTCGCAGACAGCACTCTGCAACTGAAAGTACGCCTTTTCTTGGCCAGCCTCGACCTACGTCTCCCGACACGGCACGACATCCTCACCGAAATTCATAGGAGGTTCGCTGAGGAAAGCATTGAGATATCCTTCCCGCAAAGGGATCTCCATATCCGCTCACTCCCCAAAGATTTCGCCGTCAACTTGGGAAGGTAGGGACTACCTGAGCCTGTACGTCTCACTCAATGATTGACAGGCGCCAGTTCCCTCAATAGGCTGTCCTCAATCTTTGTGCGCGCTCGCCTGGCGATTCCACTCATCGCCAGGAAGTCTGCAGTAAGACGAAAATTCCCACCACAGGATCCCCTCCTATGCTCAAATTTGCGATCGCATTGTGCATTTGTTTCCACGGCAATTGGCCTCAATTCCGAGGCCCAAACTCGGATGGTCATGCCAACGAACACCAACCACCCATGCGATGGTCGGATACGGAGAACGTGGCTTGGAAAGCTCCATTACCAGGCCTGGGGTGGTCTTCGCCGGTCATTGTGGATGGCAAAATCTACCTGACCACCGCGGTACCCCAAGGCGAAGGCTTGTCGCTCCGCGCACTTTCGCTCGACGCGAACTCGGGAAAAGTTCTTTGGGACCGTGAAGTCACCGCCCTCGAAAAGACTCCTTCAATCCATGCCAAGAATAGCCATGCCAGCCCCACGCCAATCGTGCGAGACGGTGTCGTTTATGTTCACTTTGGAACTCTCGGCACCGCAAAACTTTCTACGGACGATGGCTCGATTCATTGGTTGTGTAAGGAACTGGTCTACCCACCCATGCATGGTAGCGGCGGATCACCAGTTCTCGAGGATGGTAAATTGGTCATCGTATGCGACGGCAGCACCAATCCCTTTGTCGCCGCGGTCGATGCGGAATCGGGCACGATCGCATGGAAGACACCTCGCTCGATCCAGCCTAGGATAAGCCACTCCTTCGTGACGGCCTTGGTCGCCAATGTCGATGGTAAGAAACAAGTTCTCGCTCCAGGCCCAGATCACTTTGCAGCCTACGACCTCAATAATGGCAAAGAACTTTGGAAGATCGTGGCTCCGGGTTGGTCTGTCGTGCCGCAACCTACCATCTTCGAAGACATGGTGATCTACAACCACGACTACGACAATCCCGAATTGATGGCGGTCAAACTCGGCGGCGATGGTGATGTGACTGAGAAGAATGTCGTATGGCGTTCGCAAAGGGGTGCACCGAGCACGCCAACACCGCTGCTGATCGGAAAGGAACTCTACTTTGTCTCCGATAACGGTGTCGCCTCCTGCGTCGATGCTCGAACTGGAGAACGGCATTGGATGGAACGACTCGGGGGGAACTTTTCGGCATCCCCGGTTTTGGTGAACGATCATATTTTGTTCATCAGTGAGACCGGAGTTGCCACTTGGGTGAAGCCATCGAAAAACTTCGAAGTGACTGGAAAGAATGAAGTCTCTGGACGGACCTTTGCCACTCCAGCCTTCGCAAATGATGCAATGTATTTAAGAACCGACGAGGCACTACTGAAAATCGCGAAGTAAGCACAGCCTCGCGCCAGTCACGCCGAGGTAGCCGTCGGCGCGAAAAATGGCGCAAAAATGGCGTGAAAACCTCGCAACGGGGAATGCCGGGGAACTTGGGAGCGAGTCGCCCAAGCATTGCGACCGCGGCTCAGAATCTGTGTAGAATGAGGGAGTGTAAATCCGCCCCTCCACTCCGTCAGCGACGGAGTACTCCCCCCCCTCCCACAGATCGCTATGCTTCATTTCCTCGAGCGGCAGTTGTGCAGGTCGTCCATCCAACCCGTTTTGATCCTTGGATCGATCCTGACCGCGCTCCATGCAACCAGCATGGCGCAGGAATCCTCCTCTGTAGAATCTCCCCCCGCAGAATCTCCCTCCTCGGAACAGCCCTCCACGGAACAGCCCTCCGCGGAACAGATCGCGTTCTTCGAAGCAAAGATACGCCCTGTCCTGATCGAGCATTGCTACAAGTGCCATTCTGCTGATGCTGCCGCCCGAGGGGAACTCAAGGGGGCTTTGTACCTAGACCATCGGCAGGGACTCATCACTGGAGGTGAAAGTGGCCCGGCGGTTCAAACGGACGACGCCGCAGGGAGTTTGTTATTGGCAGCGATGCGTTATGAAGGTATCGAGATGCCTCCCGCTGGAAAGCTTCCAGCCGCCATCCTGGATGATTTCACCAAATGGGTCGAGTGGGGAGCACCAGATCCACGCACGGAGGCTGCGGCTCCAACCACCAAACCTTTGGACATCGAGGGAGGAAAACGATTCTGGTCCCTGCAACCCATCCAGCGTGATTCGCTCGAGGAAATCGCTCGCACCACATCAGACCATCCGGTGGATCATTTCATCCGAAAGGAACTCTCCGAAAAAGGGCTAACGCCTTCTCCATTAGCCGACCATCGAACGCTCATCCGACGAGCATGGTTTGATCTCCTGGGTCTACCACCCAGCATCGAAGAGCTCGAAACGTGGATGACAAAACTAAATGCGGATACAACTCCTTCAAACCCAATCAACCGTCAAGCCTGGGATGAGCTGCTTGGATATTTACTCGATAAACCTGAATACGGTGAACGCTGGGCGCGACACTGGATGGATGTCGCCCGTTTTGCGGAATCCTTTGGCTACGAGCAAGACTACGATCGACCGACCGCTTACCACTATCGCGATTTCCTGATCCAAGCCTTCAATTCGGACCTTCCCTATCAACAATTTGTCGAGTGGCAAATCGCAGGCGATGAACTCGAACCCAACAACCCTCTGGCTTGGATGGCCACAGGTTTTCTAGGCGCTGGCGCTTTTCCAACACAGCTGACCGAAACCGAATTTGAATCGACCCGTTACAACGAACTCGACGACATGACCGCAACCACTGGGGTTGCATTTCTAGGGCTATCCATCGGCTGCGCTCGATGCCATGACCACAAATTCGATCCTATCGCAGCCGAGGATTACTACCGAGTCGCTGCAGCATTTACCTCTGCGATACGATCCGAAAAGACCTTTGATCTCACCCCCGAAGAGAATGCAAAAATCCGTGAAACGTTCGCTCGCGAATTGCAATCGGCGAAAGAAAAGCTCGCTGTTTACGAAGCTGGAGGACTCGACGATGAGTTCGCGGATTGGTTGAAATCAAAGGATATCGCCGATCCCAGCTCACTATCGTGGTTGACGCTATCGGGTGAAATTTCGACCCGAGCGGGATCGATGTACCAAGCACAATCCGATGGTTCGTTTTTGGGATCGGGTAACAAACCCAATCAAGAAACGTTGACGTTTACCAGCAAACCGTTCCAAACCACAGCTAAGAGTCTTCGCGTTGAAGCGCTGAGCGACCCGAGTCTACCTCATCAAGGCCCCGGAAGAGCGGACAACGGGAATTTTGCGCTCGGCAATATTTCGGTGGAACGGATCGATGCAAATGGAGTAGCGAAAAAAGTCGAAATGAAATCGGCTCGAGCAACTCACGAGCAAAACAACTCAAGCCTTTCCGTTGCTGCATCCATCGACTCCGACCCTGTCTCCGGCTGGGCGGTCGATGGCCAGATTGGACAGAGCCAAGCTGCAGTGTTCGAGTTTGCGGAGCCAATCGCGTTAAGCTCCGAATCAAAGCTTCGCGTAGTTCTCGATTTCAATCACCCCAATCCTCGGCATGCCATAGGAAAAATCCGTTTTTCGGTTACCGATCGCGAGCAAGCCCATCCGGAAGTTGGTTCGCAGGAACCACCCGCCGATGTAATGACGGCCCTCCATAGGCTGGCCCGCGAAGGAACCCCGTCTCGCCAATCCGACGATTGGAAACTCGGAAGGGCTTGGTTTCAAACCACCTCAAAAACTTGGCAAACCCTCAAGCAGCAGGTAGCAGTCCTCGAACGCGATGGGCCCAAGTTGCAGCTGGCGAAAGTTTTGGTGACCAGCGAAGGATTGCCCCACCTACCTCATCATGCTGACGATCGAGGCTATCCCCATTTCTATCCAGAAACCCATCTTTTGCGGCGTGGGGACGTCGAGCAGAAAGTGCGCGTTGTCGAACCGGGTTTTCCAAAGGTGTTCACTCGACACGCATCCCATTCCAACGATCTCCAAGCCAAACCACCAACCGATGGGAATACGCAGTCCAGTCATCGCAGGGCGGCATTAGCCAAGTGGCTCACCAATCCACAAACAGGAGCCGGCGAACTCGTCGCCCGCGTGATGGCCAACCGGTTGTGGCAACACCATTTTGGACGGGGCATCGTCGCGACACCCAACGATTTCGGATTCGCGGGACAACCCCCAACTCACCCTCAACTCCTTGACATCCTGGCGATGCAACTAATCGACTCGGGATGGAAGCTAAAACCCATCCATAAATGGATCATGTCGAGCGAGACCTACATGCAAGGGAACAAATCACCTCAGGATTCCCGAGAAGCCATCGACCCTGAGAATCGTTACCTATGGCATCGATCTCCACAACGCCTGGAGGCCGAAGCCATTCGAGATTCCATGCTTTTTGTTTCAGGGCAATTGGATCAACGGATGTATGGCCCAGGCACCCTCGATCCGAACATGAAGCGACGAAGCGTGTACTTTTTTATCAAGCGGAGTCAATTGATCTCTACCATGATGCTATTCGATTGGCCGGAGCATTTGGTGAGTATCGGTCAGCGACAATCAACGACGATTGCTCCTCAAGCCTTAATGTTCATGAACAGCGAGCCCGGTCGCTCGTACGCAGAGGCATTCGCTCGTAATATCACGTCGCCGGACACCACGAAAAGCGTCGACGCTGCATACCGACACGCTCTCGGGCGAGCACCTAGTGAACGCGAAGCTACGATTGCGGTTCAATTTATCGAAGCATCCAAAAAATCGCGTGAGCAGCTCGGCGAGGGCAACGCCCACGAAGCAGCCCTTGCCGATTTTTGTCAAGCAATCTTCGGCTTGAATGAGTTTATCTATGTCGATTAGGAAACAAGCCATGAGCACTAGTTCGCAAACTTCTTGGAATTTCGCAAGCCGTCGCGAGTGGTTGAAACGTACCGGCTGTGGATTCGGCATGCTTTCGTTGATGCATTTGCTCAACGAAGAACTTGGGATCCAAGGATCGGGATTAGGGACCGCGCGAGCGGATGGGCTCGGGCAACGTTCCCTCGATCCTTTGGCACCGCGTGAATCTCATTTCCCGGCCAAAGCCAAGCATGTGATTTGGATCTTCGTAAACGGTGGACCCAGCCAAGTCGACACGTGGGATTACAAACCCAACCTAGAGAAGGCCAACGGAAAATCGATCAAGGAGTTCGATCCAAACTTTTCGAACACCACGGGATTCTTCAAAAACTCCGTCGGCAACTTGATGAAATCACCCTTTGAGTTTCGTCCCCGGGGAGAGTGTGGAAAGATGGTCTCGTCGATCTTTCCGCATTTGGGCGAACATGTCGACAAAATGGCATTTATCCATTCGGGGTATACCGAGTCCAATAACCACTCCCCTGCGTTATTCGCCATGAACACCGGCATCGCTCGGATGGGTTACCCTTGCGTCGGGTCGTGGGTGACGTATGGCTTGGGAAGTGAAAGCCGCGATTTACCGTCGTTTATCGTGATGAGCGATCCCAAAGGTCGCGGCCTACCCAAGGGTCACGCTGCCAATTGGAGTGCAGGGTTTCTACCGGGGGTCTACCAAGGAACCCAATTGCGGCCGACAGGAGATGCGATCGACAATCTAAAACTCCCAACGCATTTGAATCCAGCTTCGCAGCGGCAACAGTTGGATCTACTGAAGAAACTGAATCAGTTCCATCTGGATTCCCATGCTGCCGAGAGCGACCTCGCGGCGCGCATCGAGAGCTTTGAGTTGGCCTACCGGATGCAAAGCACAGCACCAGAGACGATCGATTTATCCAAAGAGCCGGAGCAAATCCAGCAACTGTATGGCATCAACGATCCAAAATGCGATCACTTTGCCCGCCAGTGCTTGATGGCCCGCCGGTTCATCGAGAAGGGAGTTCGATTCGTTCAAATCTATTCGGGAGGGATGGAGAACGAACGCTCCTGGGATGGCCACGTTGACATTCGAGGCAACCACCAGCAGTTCGCGGACGAGACGGACAAGCCGATCGCGGGGTTGCTGTCCGATTTGCAGCAACGAGGATTGCTCGATGAAACACTCATTATTTGGTGCGGCGAGTTCGGGCGATTACCGATTGCACAGACGGGTGACAAGCCAGGCCGGGATCACAATCCCCACTGTTTCACAACGTGGTTGGCCGGGGGCGGCGTTCGCGGTGGCGTCAGCTACGGGGAATCCGATGAGATCGGCTTCAAAGCGGCCGTGAATCGAGTTCACCTCAATGATCTCCATGCAACCATCCTTCATTTGCTCGGGCTGGATCACAAACGCTTGACCTACTTGTACAACGGTAGGAACTTCCGACTAACCGATGTCGCGGGCGAGGTGATCCGCCCCATTCTCGCGTAACTGCATGGCCTTGCGACCACCAAAGTAGCGATCGAGCAGGATTACAATTCGAATCGAACAACCTCAGTGGATTCCCGCAGGGTTGGTTTCCCTCGTACTCAGTCCGCTTCGGACCGTACTCGCACTCGTCATCGTACTCGCTACTCCTTCGTAGACCTCGATGAGGTACACCTTGATGAGCTACGGCTTGATGAGCTACGGCTTGATGAGCTACGGCTTGATGAGCTACAGCGCAAGCCTCACGATCGCGTGTTACTTAACGAGAATCGCAGAACCGAGAAAACCTCAATAGCCGTCGAGGATGAGTTCCGCTGCGACGATTACGAGTAGGCTCAAGACCATCGATTAGCGATGGCAATCGAACGAAACACGCGATCGAAGATTCCCGAGCCTATGCAACCCAGCGATCGGCAGGAGATGTCCACTGAACATTTTTGGGCGGAGGAGCGGAAGATGTTCCATCCCAACGGCCAAAGTATTCAATGGCCATAAAAATGCATGCCAGCAACATGAAGATATTGGCCAGGATGATCATCATCGTGTAGATCGAGATCGGTTGCTTGGTCATGTCTGTTGCGTTCGGAATTAGGAGTTGCGGTTACTTCTTGCTCAATGATTCGATTCGTTCAGAAACCCGAACATTTGCTCTACGTCAAGTTGCTGGAGTTCCTGTGCCGGCCTAGTAGACTTTGGCAGCTACCTTATCGCCTGCTTGGATGTATCCCTTGCGAAACGCGGGGATGATCTTTCCTACCGATTTGTCGTCGGCCACGGTTCGGATTTGGATTCGCCCGAGGTAGCTCCCGTTTCGGTAGATGTCGAGCATGTGGCCTTCTCGCAGACCATCATCACGACCGAGGGAAACTTCGACCTGATCGGTTCCAACCGCCAAGACAACTCCCTTGAGGTCGCTCGGTGGAACATCTTCGGGATCGGTAACACCAGCGGCAGCCAAAGCAGCACCCCGGACCTCAGCCATCGCTTGATACTTGGTCGATTGATCGCGCAGAGAATCGATCTCCGATTGCAGATCCGACTTCTTGCTAGCCAATCCGTTGATTTCGTCGGTCAAGCGGATCACCGTGCGGCGTTGGCCATTCCGATCGGTGATGATCTTGTCGATCTCTTGTTTGAGCAAATCGTTTTCGCTTGTGATTCGCTTCAGTTCGGCCAGGGTCTGGGCCAAACTCTGAGTCGCCTGTGTGTTTTTCGAGTTCAAATCATTCAGTTGGGTGTTCGCTTGCTGGTTCTTTTCGCGCTCGGTATCGAGTTGCGTTTGCAGGGCTGCCAAGGAAACGCGACGAGCGACTTGCTCTTGAGCGAGCATGTTCTTGCTAACTTCGCTGGCTTTTCTGAACCCATCGATGGTCGAATCGAGCTCTTTCTTTTGTTTATCGAGGGCAGCAACCTCTGACTTGAGGTCTTTGTGAGCAGCATTAACCGCTACTGCAGCAACGAAGAAGGCTACGCTGAGGATCAACAGTAGCAACGTGAAAATCTGGCCGAGTCGTGTCATGAGTCAACCGAATGCAGTGGGTCAGGGATGTGATTTGACGAGCGGAATGATCGCCGAGCGTTACACGCCGGCAGCACCGAAACTCGAGTATAGTTCGGCCAACTCGGCAGTGTCAACGAAATCAGAAAAAATGCCGCATTCGCTTCTCACGGGAGGCATGGAGCCCCCCTCCAAACACCCCGCACCTGCCAGGACCGTTCGGACTGTAGGGGATGGGTGAATTGTGGGGGTTCTAGATGGAATCGAGACTTGGTAAACAGTTAAGAGTGAGATATCCTCTACAGTACTTGAGTAGAAGGATTTTTGAGTTTTTCACACCGTTGGGCGGCTGACGGCCAACCTGCCAGCTGGCAAACGGCCAACCTGCCCGGGGATAAACCTCGTGGAAAACCTGATGATGGTTCGATCTAGAAATCTCTGAGAATGACTGAAACACCTCGCGCGGAACCGACCGGAAGCTTTTTTCAACGCAACGACTTCTTGATTCGTAGGCTCCACTCTTTGAGTGGCTTGGTTCCGGTGGGGGCGTACATGTGCGTCCACCTTCTGACCAATGCCAGCCTCTCGAGTGGTCCGGAGGTCTTTCAAAACGCCGTTTTTGCGATCCATAGCATTCCATTTTTGCCGGTGGTGGAGTGGGTTTTCATTTTTCTGCCGATCATTTTCCACGCAGTTGCTGGCATTTGGATTGCTCGCTCGGGGCACTCTAATGTCGGTCGATACCGATACGCGAGCAATCGACGGTATACGTGGCAACGTATCACGGGCTACATCGCCTTTGTGTTTATCTTCACCCACGTGTTCCATCTTCATGGTTGGTTCCACGCGGACTGGTGGCTCAAGACGGTGGCCGAGCCGATTGGTATGGCTCAGTTCCGTCCTTACAACGCCGCCAGCTCGCTCGCTGAGGCCATGGGAAGCCTTTCGATTGTTTGGCCGATTTTTTACGTTATCGGTGTTTTGGCCTGCACGTTCCACCTCGCCAACGGCATCTGGACGGCAGGGATCACCTGGGGCCTCTGGATCACGCCTGCGGCGCAGAGGCGAGCCTCCTATGCCTGCACGGTGTTCGGCGTCCTTCTGAGCCTCGCGGGCCTTTCGTCGGTCGTTGCGGTAACTCGCACCGATGCTGCCGCAGCAAAAGAAATTGAAGATCAAATGTACAACGTTCGCGTCCAAGGCCGCATGATTCAGCCCGACGACCATAAACGGACAGACGGTCACTCGAAAGAACACCCGAACGGGCCCGAGCCTATCATTCCACAAGCCAATGCCGTTGGTCTCTAAGAGTGGTTCTGCGACGGTTGTTCGTTCATAAAAAGCTCGGATGTCAAACTCCAATCCAATTAAACGCGTTTCATCAGGAATAAGTGAATAAAAATGGCTAGCAATCGTGTGTTGGTCGTCGGTGGAGGTTTAGCTGGTCTATCCGCGACGATGAAGTTGGCGGAACTTGGAATTCCGGTCGATCTGTTGAGCTTGACCCCTGTCAAACGCTCCCACAGCGTTTGTGCCCAAGGGGGCATCAACAGTGTTAACGATCAGACGCGCCAACAAGGAGACAACGAGTGGAACCACTTTGACGATACGATCTACGGTGGTGACTTCCTGCAAAACCAGCCACCCGTGAAAGAGATGGCGTATTGGGCACCCAAAGTGATCGATTTGATGGACCGACTCGGCGTAACATTCAATCGGACACCGGAGGGCTTTATCGATCGCCGTCGGTTCGGTGGAACACTTTATAAGCGTACGGCGTTTGCTGGCGCAACGACGGGGCAACAACTTCTCTACGCGCTCGACGAACAAGTTCGTCGGCATGAAGCAGCGGGATTGGTCAAGAAGTACGAGTTTTGGGATTTTCTCGGCCCCATTTTGGATGACGGCGGTCGCTGCGTAGGGGCCGTAGCACAGGATATGGTCTCGATGCAAATTCGGTCGTTCCCGGCCGACGCCGTTGTTGTCGCGACAGGTGGCTGCGGGCTCATTTATGGTCGCTCGACGATGTCGGTGTTCTGCACAGGCAGCGCGGCGAGCCGATGCTTCCAAGCGGGCGCGAAGTACGGGAACGGCGAGTTCATACAAGTTCACCCAACTGCAATTCCTGGCGCTGACAAGCTGCGATTGATGAGTGAATCGGCCCGGGGAGAGGGTGGTCGTGTTTGGGTGCCTCGCAAACCCAATGACACTCGCCCACCCAAGAGCATCCCTGAGTCGGAACGCTACTACTTTCTCGAAGAGCGGTTTCCAAAATATGGCAACCTTGTTCCTCGTGACATCGCAACACGAGAAATTTTCAACATCTGCGTGAACGAAGGGCTTTCGGTCGATCCAAGTCGAATGTGCGTCTATCTCGACTTAACCCACATCTCTCGGGCCGAGCTCGATCGCAAACTCGGGGGGATCCTCGAGATTTACGAGAAGTTCCAGGGGGTTGATCCTCGCGACGAGCCGATGAAGATTTTCCCGGCAGTCCACTATAGCATGGGCGGCCTTTGGGTTGACTACGAAGCGAACAGCGAAGGAGGTTTGGCTCCGGGCTCACCTCGCAACCAATGCACCAGCATCCCAGGCTTGTACGCGATCGGCGAATGCGATTATCAGTACCACGGCGCGAACCGCCTGGGTGCGAATTCTCTTCTCAGTTGTATCTTCAGCGGACTCTTCATCGGCCCTGGGATTGTGAATTGGATCAAGTCCAACAAGGCATCGGCGGACTTGCCTAAGAGCGTTTTCGAGCGAGCCGTCGGTGTCGAGGAAGCTCGTCACAAGAAGTTACTTTCGAACACCAGCGGTGGCGAAAACCCCTACCTGATTCACCAAGAACTTGGCGATATCATGACCCGCTCGGCCACGGTCGTTCGGTACAACGACCAATTGACCGATGCTTACTCCAAGGTAACTCAGATGGCGGAACGGGCCGCGCGTTGCTCGCTGGCTGATACTGGAAACTGGACCAACCAAAACGTGATCTTCACCAAAGCACTTCAAGACATGTTCCCAGTCGCGGAGTGCATTCTGAAGGGTGCGTTGATGCGGGACGAGAGCCGCGGAGCTCACTACAAACCCGATTTCTCGATGCCTTCGTTGACCTCGACAGACCCGGCAGCCCGCCATCGCGAGGCGGAACAGTGGTGCGATGCGTTTGATGAGAACACTCGCAAGTTCCTCAAATCCTCGGTATGCACATGGAAGGGGAATGAACCCGACTTGAAGTTCGAGGACATCGATACACGACTTCTACCTCCCCGGCCACGTCTCTACGGACTGGTGGGCGCGGAAGTGATCGAACAAGTTTGGAAAGAACGAGCTGAAGCGAAAGCCCGTGAAAAGGCGTCGGCACCTAAGGAACTCGTTGGCTCCGCATAACCCGCATAATAAACACCCCATCATCCACGCTGACATCGCCCCTGGGCGATGCCGGCAGCACGAAAATACAACTTAGGCTCCAATATTCTCCGAAAGGCATCCCATGATTGCATCGGGTCCAGAAGCAGATCAAAAGCGACGACCATCGAAGATCAATGTACGCGTTCTTCGCCAGGATGGTCCCGGGCTTCCTCCCTACTGGGAACGGCATCAAGTCGACTACGAGCCCGATATGAACGTTATCAGCGTCCTGCAAAAGATTGCAGCTCAAGCGAGAACGTCCGAAGGCAAATCGGTGACTCCGGTAGCATGGGATTGCGGATGCCTCGAAGAAGTTTGTGGATCATGCACCATGGTGATCAACGGTCGTGTCCGACAAAGCTGCAGCGCTCTGGTCGATCGATTGTTTGAAGACAATCCTGAAGAGATCGAACTTCGGCCAATGACGAAGTTCCCCGTGGTTCGCGATTTGGTCATCGACCGTTCGCGATTGTTCCATTCGCTAAAGCGAGTCCAAGCGTGGGTGCCAGTCGACGGGTACTACGACATGGGTGCCGGCCCTCGAATCTCCCGGGAAGCACAAGAGCAAAACTATCCGCTAAGCCAGTGCATGAGCTGTGGCTGTTGCCTCGAAGCGTGCCCACAATTCAACAAGGTCGAATTGCAACGCAATCCTGGCGAATCGGATGAGGACTTTACCAAACGCAAAGAGGCCGCTTACGAATCCGAATTCATCGGCGCACACGCCATTTCGCAAGCGATGCTCTTCAACTCTCACCCCGTTGCGAAGAGCCTCGAAAAAGAACGGATGGAGACAATCACATCGACAGGGGGAATCCAGGCTTGCGGAAACGCACAGAACTGCGTTTCCGTCTGCCCGAAAGAGATCCCACTGACCACTTCCATCGCGAGGGCGGGGCGAGCCGCGACCGTGTACGCGTTCAAGAAGATCTTTGATCGTTAAGCGTCTTCTCTCCGGTTTATCGCAGCGAAGGCTGTGTTGAACGGAAAGATACCTCAACTCTTACCACGCAACGGGGCTGCATCTGCTTGAAGGTGCCGCCCCGTCTGGTTTTAATAGATCCATCGCTTCCAGCGTTGTCCCCCGTCCTCCTCACCATGTCCCCCGTCCTCCTCACCATGAGCGAGCTCGCTTGCACACCGCTCTGCCTCGCTCAGAATTGCCCCACCCATGAACTTTGATCGTCCTTGTGCCGACATCCTCGACGAGGCATGGCAGCGGTATGCCTTTGCCAATGACGCAGGGCCCTACCTTTTGGTCCCCAAGGCTGTGATGCAACCTCGTCATGAGTCGGAGGTCCAAGCCATCCTTGCCGCCTCAAAGGCAAAACGGATTCCGGTTTGTTTTCGTGCAGGCGGAACAAGCTTGTCAGGCCAGTCGGTAACCGACGGATGGTTGATCGACATCGGTCGTCATTGGAGAGGTATCGAGGCCCTCGATGGCGGAACGCGGGTACGAGTGCAACCTGGCGCGATCGGTGGATTAGTCAACGCACACCTTCGGACCTTTGGGAAGAAAATCGGCCCAGACCCCTCAAGCATCAACTCTGCGATGATGGGAGGCATGCTATCGAACAACTCGAGCGGCATGTGTTGCGGTGTCAACAACAATGCATACCACACACTGGAATCGATCCGATTTATCTTGCCTGATGGCACCATCTGGGACACGTCGCAACCCAACGAAAACACTCGGTTCAAAGAGAAACAACCAAAACTCTATTCGGAACTGCTCGCGATCCGTCAATCCATTCTCAGCAATCAAAAACTACTCGACAAAATTCGACGAAAGTATCTCCAAAAAAACACGGTTGGATACTCGCTCAACGCATTTGTTGACTACGACGAACCACTACAGACACTGGCCCATGTGCTAATTGGTGCCGAGGGAACACTGGCGTTCATCAGCCAAGCAGTCCTCAAGACGCTTCCTGATTTTCCCGAAAAAGCGACGGCGCTCGGTTTCTTTTCGGACGCGCATTCGGCTTGCGACATGATTCCGGACTTGATCGATGTCCAAGCCGATGCGGTTGAGTTCATGGATCGAGCCAGTCTAGAGTCGATTCGAAACCTCGATGGAGCCCCAGAGGACCTCCCACGGCAACTCGCCGAGCACGAAAGAATGATGGGCCTGCTATTCGAGTTCCAAGCCCCCACCAAGGATGCGTTGCTTAACAAGCTCGAAGCATTTCGAACGGTTTGCCAGCCTAAACTGCGACCGCTGCGTCCGATCGAATTTACGCAGAATAAAAAAGAACAAGCCAACTTGTGGAAACTTCGAAAAGGGATGTATCCCGCCGTCGCTGCCATGCGAGGACGCGGTGAAGCGGCCATCCTCGAAGATATTAACTTCCCTCTTCCCAAACTGGCCGATGCAATCCTGGAACTACAAACGATGTTCCGGAAACACGAATATGCTAACGGGATCATTTTTGGACACGCAAAGGATGGAAACCTCCACTTTGTGATCTCTCAACCGATGGCCAGCCAAAAGGACACGGATAAATATGCTCGGCTGATCGATGACATGGTCGATCTGGTTGTCCACCGTTTCGACGGTGCGCTCAAATCGGAACACGGAACAGGTCGGAACATGGCTCCCTTCGTTGAAACCGAATGGGGCTCCGATGCCGTCGCGTTGATGTACCGATTGAAACGCGCTGTCGATCCAGACGGCCTCCTAAACCCTGATGTTATTTTGACATCCAAGCCAAAGCTGCATCTGGAGAATCTTAAAGATTTACCAGTCGTCGAGGATGTGGTCGATAAGTGTGTCGAATGCGGAGCCTGCGAACCGCGTTGCCCCAGCCGCGATTTTACCTTGTCGCCGCGTCAACGGATTGTGTTGCGACGGGCAAGTCAACGCTTGATCGCAAAGGGTGAAACAGAACTCGCGAAACAACTCGACCGCGATTACGAGTTTGCGGGCAAGCAATCGTGTGCTACCGATGGACTTTGTGCCCTCGATTGCCCCGTAGCCATCAACACGGGAGATCTCATCAAACAACTCCGCCGAGAATCTGTTGGTAAGTCGGCAACTCGCATTGCATCAGGGCTAGCGAAACGCTTTGGAACCGCTGAACGGATGGTATCCGTCGCCCTGATGCTCGGACGTACTACCGCCGCCGTCGTCGGTTCAAAAACCATGCGTGGAATGACCAGGGGAATCGCGATGATCGCTCCAGGATTCCCACAGTGGCATTCCTCGCTAAACCAAGATGTGGAATCCACAGACCGCTCGTTGATCGCTCCCCTGGAAACGTGTGACTATATCTACTGGCCCGCATGCATGTCGCGCATGATGCACGGTACCGCCGCTGCTCTTCTCGAGGTCGCAGACCGTGCCGGTGTTTTAGTTCATATTCCGAAAGAAGCCTCGGGATTGTGCTGCGGCCAAGCGTTTTCATCGAAGGGGTTCCTGGACGCGGCCATCGCAAAGCAATCCGAACTGATCGATGCCATGTGGCGATGGAGCGAACGCGGTCGCAGACCAATCATCGTCGATCTCGGTTCGTGCACTGCATTCCTCAAACAAAGCTTGTCGGATCTCGATCAAGTCCGAAAAGAGCAATTGCAGCGTATGACCATCCTCGATTCTTCGGAGTTTGCCGCCCAAATCCTTCCCTCGCTGACCATCTCCAAGCGAAAAAAAGTCGTCGCGATCCACTCCGTTTGCTCGAATCAAAAATTCGGTTGGGGAGATCCGATGGCGAAAGTCGCCACTGCCTGTGCGGAGCAAGTCATCGCACCGCATGAAGGAAAATGCTGCGGAATGGGTGGTGATCGCGGTTTCGAAATCCCAGATCTTGCAAAGTCGGCAACTAAAGATGTTGGGCTGGCTATGTCGAACTCCCAATGCGACGAAGGCTTCACCAACGCGAGATCGTGTGCCATCTCCCTTTCAAGCGGCAGCGGAAAGCGATGGAGTAGCTTGTTCCACCTCCTCAAGGAGTGCACGAATCCAAGGTAGTCGCGAATATCGGGGATCTCAACGCGCTAGATCTGCGGCTCTAATTCGATGGTTCCATCGGTAAGGATGTTTCCATCGATCCCTCGAAACTCAACGGTCATCTTTTTCGTTTTGCCGTCGATCCGAATCGTGCCGAACGACTGCATCCCGGCCGATGGAGGGAGCGGTAGTTTCGTACCCGGTTGAGGCGCCCACTGGAACTTCAACTCGGGACCGAACGTTCCATCGAGTTCATTGGGACCAAAGGTACCAGCATGAAGCGGCCCTGCGACAAACTCCCAAAACGGAAGGAAGCTGTTGGGGCGAGCTGCACGCTTTGGGTTGTAATAATGCGCTGCCGCGTAATGGATGTCCGCTGTAATCCAAACCGTGTTCCGAACCCCCGAATCCTTCATCCATGAGAGTAAATCCTGAATCTCCAGCTCACGGCCCGATGGAACTCCCGGATCGCGATTGGAGACAGCTTCGTAAAACGCCTCTCCCTCCATGTTGTCCCCAACAATGATCCCCAGTGGCATGTCGCTGCAAATAACCTTCCATGTTGCGCGACTTGCGGCCAGCGAGCGTTTCAACCAAGCCAACTGCTCAGCGCCTAGGATAGCAGAATCAGCCCGCAGGTCCGACTGATTGTTGGACGAGTTCGGCCCTCGGTATGTTCTCATATCCAGGAAGAAAAGATCAAGCGATGGACCTCTCGATACCTGGCGATAAATCCTTTGCCCCCCAGAAGCAGTCGGCAGAATCGGCGTGTATTCAAAAAACGCTTGCTTGGCCCGATTCGCCAATTGAGCACCGTACTCCAAAGCATCGTATACGGCCGCATCACGACGCTTGTGAAGCATTTGCTGTGGATACCAATTGTTCGTTGTCTCATGGTCATCCCACGCGACATAGAGTGGAACATTGCGATGGAACGATTGCATCGGTTTGTCCATCAGGTTGTATTGATAGTTTCCTCGAAAATCGTCGAGTGTCGAAGCTGCATGCGACTTGGCAGAAGTCACGACGTTTTTCCAAATCGTTCCATCCGCCAGTTTCATCTCCGCGGCAATCGGGTTGTCCGCATAAATCATGTCTCCAGAGTGAATAAAGAATTGAGGTGCAATCCGCTCGATGGCAGAGTAGATCCTCATCCCCCCCCACTCCAGATTGATCCCGAATCCTTGACCTGCTGTATCTCCCGACCATGCGAAAAAGACATCGCTCTCGGTTTCCGATGCGAGCTGCAATCGCCCGACAATCGAATCACTGACGGTATTTCCAGCGCCCTCCCCGCCGCGGAACGCAACGCGATAGTAAATCTCTGCCCCACTCGGTAATCCTTGCAGGACTCCATGGGAAGTGAAATCACTCAGGGAGTTCACGGGAGGAAAAACAACGCGCCTGGGGTTTGAGAAGGACTCGGCAGTATCCCATTCCACCTCCATTTGCGATTCACAATCAGAACGCCCCCAAATGACGGCGGAATTCGATGTAGCTTCTCCTGCCATAATTCCGTAGAGCTGTTTAGGAGCATCCACCCAATTGGCATGCGCCGCACGGGCCAATGGATTAGCGAGCAAGGCGGCGCTGATGGAACCGGCTTGAAACGATCGACGGTGAATTCGTTTTTGGGTCATGACGATGGAAAGTGGCAATAAGGGATCGAATGGGTTTTCAATTAAGGTGTCAAAGTCCGCAGAACGCGGGATAAAAATCCGTGGGGGCCCCCATCCTGCAGCACATGAGGTTTTAATACCTGCCAACCATTCGATAGCGTTTTTTTGTTGAATCCTTGGTGAATATCTTGCGGTATTTCACCGAATTCAGTCTACCCCAAGGAGAAGCGAGAACGCGAAGGCGGCCGATCGCTCCATCGGCCGTCCAGGATTCTTTTCGGGATTGAGCCTACGCGATTCACGATTTTTTTACCGATGGAGTATCCTTATAGGTATGAATACACCATCCCTTTCCGATCGGATCCTCACTCTCGTCTACGCCGCAGAATATCGCCCCTGCAAACCTCGCATGATCCTGAAGCAATTGAAATTGCCCGACGAGGACTATCGCGAACTGCGTCGCGCGATCCGAAAATTGGTCCAAGAGGGCCGTTTGCTGTTCGGCGCTAACCACATTATCAACAAACCTGGGGCTTCCGCTGCGCTACCAGCAAAGAAGCAGAAGCAACCAAGAGAACGTTTCTCGTCGACCAGTGAAAGAACATCCGCCACCACTGCTCCAGAAAACTCAGATACTCCCTTCACCGATCCTTCGGATATTGTCGATGGAGAGCCAAGTTCTGATGACGAGAGCAAATCAGAATATCGCTTCGAAAAAAACAAGCCTTCTTCGCTAACTCAATTTCCCAAAGAAGTCGTCGGCATCTTTAGATCGTCCCCGTCTGGAACTTTTGGTTTTGTCGAGATCCCTCGCGGAACTGGAGTTGTACTCCCAGATATCTTTATCCCTGAATGGGCGAAGAAGAATACGATGGACGGAGATACCGTCCGGGTTCAGTTGAAACGGCCGGATCGTCAAGGTCGGCTCGAGGGTGAGATTACGGAAATCGTATCGAGGAAGCGGCGGCAGTTTACCGGCACGTTTCAAATCGAAAATGAAAAATCCTTCGTCTGGCTTGACGGAGCAAAATTGGAACATCCAGTCAGCGTTGGAGATATCCGAGGACTGCCCCTAGAGACCAACGACAAAGTCATCGTCGAATTGGTGCACTTTCCGGATGAGTTCCAACCAGGTGAAGCGGTTATTCTGAAAGTTCTCGGCAGCATCAAGAATCCCGCTGTCGATACGATGGCGGTCATCTATCAATTTGGACTTCCAGAGGAATTCCCCGAGTCCGTACTGGAGGATGCACGAACCCATGCAGATCGCTTCGATGAGAATACGATTCCCGAAGGGAGAAAAGACCTCACTGCCGTCCCCACATTGACGATCGACCCGGTTGACGCTCGCGACTTCGATGACGCGATTTCCCTTTGCAGAAATGAAAAAGGAAATTGGGAACTCCAAGTCCACATCGCGGATGTCTCGTTCTTTGTTCCCGCAGGTAGTCCACTCGATGAGGAAGCCAGATCGAGAGGCAACAGCGTTTACTTGCCCGATCGCGTCATTCCGATGTTGCCGGAAACGATCAGCAACCACCTAGCCTCACTGCAACCTGATCGCAAACGATTGGCAAAAACTGTTTTCATGGAATACACGCCCGATGGCGTCTTGGTCCATACGACGGTTTTCAATAGTGTTATTCAGAATGCACATCGATTCAACTATGAACAAATTGATCAGTATCTAGAGGATCGTGAACCGTGGAGAGAACGGTTAACTCCGTCAATTTTCCAATTAGTGGCGGACATGCATGCCTTGGCGATGCTTCTCAGAGCGATCCGAAAACGGAATGGCTCGGTCGAACTCACCTTACCCGAAGTCAAAATCGATTTAGACCGTAGCGGCAAGGTCAAAGGAGCTCATGTGGTCGAATACACAGAGAGCCACCAGATCATCGAAGAGTTCATGCTAGCGGCTAATCAAGCGGTTGCGAGTTGGCTCGACTCTCTCCAACTTCCCTTCTTAAGACGAGCCCACGCACCTCCCGATCGCATGAAGATTCGGCGACTTACCGAGTTTGTTCGCGCCCTCGGTATCCCAGCCGAAGACATGCAAGATCGCTTTGAAATCCAGCGTGTTGTCGATTCGGTCAAAGGAAAGACCACCGAATATGCGGTCAACTATGCGATTCTAAAAAGCATGTCCAAGGCGGTGTACCAATGCGCTTTCGAGCGGCATTATGCGCTCAACATGTCTCACTACTGCCACTTCACTAGCCCTATCCGACGTTATCCGGATCTCGTCGTTCATCGTATCGTTGAAAAGCTGATCGAAGGGCAAAATGCGAAAGAGAACAGCGAGGTCTTAGAAACGATCGGACAGCAGTGCAGCAACACCGAGCAAACCGCAGAAAATGCCGAGCGGGAATTGGTGCGGGTCAAACTGCTGCATTTCCTCGAAAAGAAAATCGGTGAAATGCTTACAGGCATCGTGTCTGGCGTCCGAGCCAATGGCTTAACCGTACGCGGCGTCGAAATACCCGTTGACGGTTTGATCCCAACAGAACGGTTACCGCAAGACAGATATCGGTTCGATCGGGATACCCATACACTCGAAGGCTACCGCACAGGGAATCGCTTCCGCTTAGGGGACGAACTCATCGTCCGTATTGAAAGCGTGAACTTAGCAAGGCGGCAGTTGCTGTTCCGATTGGAAAAAGTGACTCACCATGCCGAGCCCCTCGCGTTGAAAAGTCGCAAGAAAGCGGGCGACAGCAAGTTCAAGCCCATGGGAAAACCCAAAGGCAAGAAAAAACGCCGACGTTAGCTTTTGCTTCGTCGCGATCCCAAAAAGCAACGCAACTAAAGGATCTCGAAGATCGCTTCGACCTCGACTGCAGATCCAGTGGGTATCTGCGCGAAGCCCAGTGCGCTGCGGGCATGAAAGCCGTTGCTGGTCTTTCCGTAGATTTCATGGAGCAAATCACTGCATCCATTCACCACCAAATGCTGTTCATGAAATTCCAGGGTCGAGTTAACGCAACCTAGGAGCTTGAGGACACGGAGTCCATCCAACGTACCATGGAAGTTCCAAATCGAGTTTAAAATCTTCTCAGCGCATTCCTTCGCAGCCTGTTTGCCTTGATCGACCGTGAGGCCTGCACCAAGCTTTCCTTTCATGTCGCTAACGTGCCCAGAGGTCATCAGAAGATTCCCAGTGCGCACGACCATTGCTAAATACCCAGGCTGCTGCTTGGTAAATTGAATCCCTAGCGATTCCGCTTTTTGTTGAGGTGTCATTGTTGATTCTTTGATTGCCACGGATGGCGTTGAGTTTTAAAAAAGTACCGATCGAAAACGAGAAGCCATAGACAATAGGCTCAGTTCACCGCTTTGACTTCAAATCCCTTGCGATAGGTTTTGGTGAGCATCGCGTTAGCGTTCGGCTCATTCGAGAACTTCAATTCCTTCGCACTCCACTGAAGAATCCTTCCCGGCATTCGAGCAGCGATGTTCCCGAGTTGCACGGTTTCAGTGAGAGGACCAGCAACTTCGAAACCATCGCTCGTCTTTTTGCCTTCGATCACAGCGTCTACCCAATCATGCCAATGATTCGTCCCTTGGACTTCCGGTTGAGTTCGCGTAGCAAATTTATCTTTCGGATAGAGGGCTGGCATTCCAACGTGCGGAAGCACCATGGTGCCACCTTCGCCGATGAACAAGGAACCTGCATTAGGCAATTCCACCCCGTCCGGGAGTTGGGCGAGTTCACGCGGTGGCTTGAGTCCGCCATCGCGCCAAATGACGCGAAGCTCATTGCCGGCAGTGTGTTCCGTTCCAGGAAAAGTATAGGTGATCGTCTCGGGACCAGGCCAAACCTCATTCGTGGTTCCATCGTTCTGTGCGATGATACTAGTAGGCGCGGTCAACTTTACGGCGCCAAAGACAGGGTCGAGGATATGGCAACCGAAATCTCCAAGAGCCCCCGATCCAAAATCTTGCCAATCCCGCCATTTGAAGGGGTGATAAACATCAGGAGCGAATGGACGCTCCTGCGCAGCACCTAGCCAAAGATCCCAATTCACGTTCGCAGGTACATCCGCAGCCGCCGGTCGATCCGTTCGATTGCAGTACTGTCGGCCTTGAACCCCCACCCAGGAATGAACCTCTTTGATCTTGCCAATCGCTCCATCGTGAATCAAACGAACGCCCAGTCGATACTCTTTTGCGGAATGGATTTGGTTCCCCATTTGCGTCGTCAAATTTTTGCGTTCAGCGAGGAGCCGCATCTGCCGAGCTTCCCAAACGGTATGGGTTAAAGGTTTTTGGCAGTACAGATGCTTGCCCATTTCCATCGCCATCATGGCGGCTGGAGCATGCATGTGATCCGGTGTTGAGACGATGACCGCGTCGACACTGCTCCCGAGTTTACTCAGCATCTCTCGATAATCTGTAAAGTGCGGTACGCCCGGGAATCCTTTGTCCGCTTGATCGAACCGATTCGAATCGATGTCACAGAACCCAACGAACTTCACCTTCTTGTGAGAGCCGACGCTCGATAAATCCGACCATCCCATCCCGTTGACTCCTACCACGGCTACGTTGAGTTCCTGGGCGAGCACGCTCGCACGCACAACGGCGGGCATGGCGAAGGTGCCTACTGCCAGCGCAGTCGCACTACCGATAAAGGATCGGCGAGGGATCTTGTACGATCGAGAATCAGAAGGATGGCTTAAAGAAGGCTGGCTCATGGCAGGAGTCCTCGAATGATTTCGGAAGGAAACAGATTGGAGAGAGAATTAATGGATCAGGCGAGAACTGCAACCTTGCTTTAGAATCCATGGGTCATAGAATCCACGTGCTGTCGCAGTCGAACGATTCAGTATACCGATTCCCGAATCGAATTGTTGGAATCGCTAGCGATTGGAACCCCAACGCTTTCATGCAGCGGAAGAAAAGGGCTGCGGAAGCAGCAGCCTGTCGGCGGATTCCAAGAGAAGACCTTCGAGCTTTTGCAATGCCCGCGCGGCGAGCACACCATCGATCACGCGATGATCGCAGATCAATGCGACCTCGCATTTCCCATCCTGTTCCAATGGCCCTATCGCAAGACTGCTCGTGGTGACCAAAGGGTGATGTCCGTTGAGGGCACCGAGTTGCCCTAGGCTGGAAATACTGAACGTCCCGACATGTTTTGCTCGCTTGCGTCCGCAGCACCGAGTCAACAACCACCATGTCGCACGCCTCAGGATTGCCGGCCTACGCTCCATGCGCAACCCGTCGGCAAACACTTCATCGATCGAACCGTGAGTGAAGCGGTCGACACTCGCTTGAACGGAACCGATGGCGAGTTGATGAGGGGACACAATTCGCCCCCAGATCAAACGTTCGTTTCCATCTCCATCGCGTCGGTGTATCGTCACGGATGCAACGACTTCGGGATGTCGATAGAGATATGGGGTAGGCCACGCGACGTAGATATCGCGAAGCTCAGGGACTTCGCGACAAACACGACTATAAGCATGGAGGAATAGCGCCGTCCAACCGATGCGGTTTGTGGCAGAGCGTCGTGCTGCGTCAAGCCCGCCCAGCTGCATGCTCCGAATCACGGGAAAGCTGGGTACGGACTTTGATGCGATCGAGATATCGATAGCCATTCGTCGTTGGCGTGGGACCCATCGACGTTTCGCTATTGGTCGCTCATTCAAGTCGCTCATCGCTTGACTTGAACTTTCTTCAATTCCTCAAGGGATGCCTGGGTCTCGACGGCACCCACCCGGCTCTTCTTAGGATTAAGGAAGTTAGTGATCTGAGCATCCGCGATCAACTTGGACATGTACTTGTCCATTTCAGCGCGAGTTTTCTTTTCCTTCAACTCCTTGGCAAGTTCATCTTTAACAGCGCTGAAATCCTGGACCACAGGATTGGTATACCCCTGGGATCGCAGGATCACATACTGGCCACCGACTTCGATGATGCCAGACATCTCTCCCGACTTGAGCGCGAATGCGGCTTTCTCGAGATTGGGCTGTCCACCATGACGTCGCAACGGGGGCACCTTTCCGTAATTCGCTTTGGAACTTGGTTCCACCGAAAACTGATAAGCCAGTTCGCCGAAGAATTGCTCTGTCGGGCGGTTGCGAGCCATTTCCCAAACCTCTTGAGCCGTGCGTTGATTGCTCATGACAATCGCGAGGACTTCAGCCCGTTGACCAAAATTCGCCTCGAAACCTTTTTGGAGATCTTCTTCGGTAACCTGCAATTTGTCCGCGACGAGTTTCTTCAATGCTACCGTTGGCCAAACCGCATCGCGAACATACAAATCGACTGTCTTTCCTTCCTCGCTGAGCACATCCCCAATCCAGCGATTGATGTCAGGGGTGCCATCTGCGTTCACATAACCATAGAACTCTGCGGTGTTACGGATTTCCGAATCGATTTCCGCTTGGGTGATTTGAAGTTGAGCCTTTGCGAGTGCTTCTTCGACCAGTTTTCGGTTGATTTCGCCTTCGAGGATTTGCGAGCCGAATCGTTTGACGCATTCCTTCTCAAGCAGATCCATGACAACGCTTTGGCCATTGATGATGGCCGCTACGCCGGGGTACTGCGCTTGCAGTTCAGGCTTTCCCAAAACCAAAGTAATCTGAGCTTTGTTGCGCAGCTCAGTATAAATCTTTTCTGCCGAATCTCGAAGTTTTTGCTCTTCGAGCTCAGTCCGAATTCGGGACTGAATCTCGACCATCTGTGCCGCAGGTGGATTTGCAGGCGGATAATGTCGAACGCATTGCAGCGTGACGTAGCCATCCCCCGCCTTGAAAATTTTGGAGACCTGACCGGGTTGCAACGAAAATGCGACCTCTTCAAATTGGTCATCACCCGAGTGTCGTCGGATCGGCTCTAACAAACCTTCGACGCTGGCGCTCTGTGGATCCTCGCTTTGCAGCGCTAGTTTCTTGAACTCATCCGGATTCGCAGCCGCTTGCTCATGCAACTTCTGCAGTTTCTCTAGCTCTCGGCAAGCGATCATTCGCACTTGGACCTTTGGCCCAAACTCGCTCTGAAATGCACGATCGATGTCTTGCGGGGAAATTTGGATCAAGTCTTGGCCCAAACGCCGAAGCGCTAGAATCTGCCAAATAATGTCGGAAGCATATTGCTCAGGAGTTATGTTTCGCTCGTCCTGCAACAGCTTCAAATACATCGGGACGTTGAGATTGAATTTCGCTGCAACCCGCGCGATCTCGTCGTCCACGTCTTTTTGAGTAATCTCAATTTTTCGTTGTTGGCATGCTTGGAGAAGCATGTACTTGTTCACCATGTTTTCCAGGATGGTTTCGCCGTGACGCAGCGTGCACTGCTGCGCGAGATCCTGCAGACTGATCTGCTGACCATTGACCAATGCAACGACTGCTGGACCAACGTCGGCATCCTTTAGGTTCTTCGAAGCCGAGGCGGTTTGCGCTGGGACCTTTTGCTGGGCCCCTTTCGTACCGGAACGGTCTTGGGCATTCACAAGAGAACCAGACGTCGAAACAACGCTGATTGCCAATCCCATCCATAGCGATCGGCGCAGCACTAAACGGGAAACGTGTCCTTGGGTTCTTTGGGTCTTTCGCATGGTATTCCTCATGAATGATGCGACTGTGATTCGGGGTGCGGACCCCGAAACGGTTTTTCGCCTGGCCACACCCGTCCTGAGAGTGGCCTGTTCGAGGCGGTAACTTAAGCAATGCGGAGAGTGTACGAAGGTAACAAAATATGGGTCAAGACGGATTTTGGGTCTGTTTGGCCTGATCCGCAGGTCCACAATCCTCGGATTCCTTATTAGAATGCTGGCTCCTCCGACGTCGCGATCTCTCCACGATTCCTCGACCCTTTGTTGAACCTTATGACAGCAAATCCCACTGAGCGTTCGAACACTGGGCCCACGATCGGTGTCCTCGCAGAACGCGCCCGCACCGATGCAATAAGATCCAAAGAGGGGATTTGGAAATTCCAGTTGTCCAGAGATTCGTGGAAGCACCTTGAACTGACCGATGGGAGCGGGCGTCGCTATGCCGACTGCACGGTCGTACCACTCTTTCCTGTCTCAACCCCCAAGGAATGGATTTCCATCCTCGCAAGTGACGGTGACGAATTGGCGTGCCTGCGCGATTTGAACTCCATCCGCCAAGAAGATCGCGAATTGATCGAACAGGAGCTAGCATTCCGGGAGTTCGTCCCGCAGATACTACGCGTTCTTTGGGTGTCGGGGACACAGGAGCCGTGCGAGTGGGAAGTGGAAACCAATTTCGGGCGCACGAAATTCGTGCTGAACTCCGAGGAGGACGTTCGACGCGTCAGCGCTTGGACCGTTCATTTTGTCGATGCGAGCGGTGGTCGGTTTCGGGTCGAAGATGTCCGGACGCTCGATAGTCGATCGCGAGCGTATGTCGAATGGTATGTTTGATAACCTGCGATTCAGATGCGTATCGAGGATGACCAGTCAATGGTTACCAGTCAAGGAGAACTAGTTTGACAGCGGGGATGCACCAATCGATCGACATTCGTGGAGAAATGATTCTCATGGGAACAGGGACCAGTGTCGGGGTCCCTTGCATCGGTTGCTCGTGCGCTGTGTGCACCGGTGGGCATCCTCGAAACCAACGGACTCGTTCAAGTGCGATCGTGGGACTCCCCGAAGGAAACCTCTTGATTGATACGCCACCCGATTTAAGGAATCAACTGCTGCGAGAAGGGATCGGCCTAGTCCACGCCGTCCTTTACACCCACGAACATGCAGACCATCTTCACGGACTCGACGATGTGCGGTTGTTCCCATTTATTTTGGGGCATCCGATTCCACTCTATGCGACACCGACCGTCGAAGCCCGAATCCGAAAGGTTTTCGATTACGCATTTCTCGACCGAGAGCACACCCACCCTGGTGCCGCCCCGCAACTGCAGATTCGCACCATCGATGAATCGCCTATAGAAATATTGGGAGCGACGCTCACGCCGATCCCCTTAATCCATGGACCGCACTGCACGGTCTTTGGATACCGAATTGGGAATGTGGCTTATTGCACCGACACCAATCGCATTGAGGCATCTAGCATGGAGATGCTTAAGGGATTGGACTGCCTTGTACTCGACGCTCTTCGAATGCGATCCCACCCAACGCATTTTTCCGTGCCCGAAGCCTTGGATATCATCGAGGAACTGCAACCCAAGCGAGCCTTCTTGACCCACCTTTCGCACGAACTGGATTACCCCACGTTTTCACGGGAACTGCCAGAGCACGTGGGGTTAGCCTACGATGGATTGAGAATCCCCCTCACGTAACCGTTTTGTTAACAGGCTCCAAAACAGCCCTTCGCTGGAGGTGACTTCCGCCTATAATGTGCGTGCCGTTCGAACCAGCACTTCCCCAACTTCCACCGGCGCGACTTCCACCGGCGCGACTTCCACCGGCGCAACTACCACCGGCGCGAGCCTGACTCTGTTCGAAGGAACAGCCATCGATGAATGACCCGAACGGGAATCCATCCCGAGCCGTGACCTCGAGCCAAACTTCGGAAGATCGTCTATCGCGGGTGTCCCTGGACTCTTTGATCGCCGTATACTACGCCGATCCCAAAGAACTTGGAGCATTTCAGAGCGTCAGCGCAACGCCCCCCCCAGCCGCCTACAACCACCTGTTGAACCACAATCATCATATGACGGTGACCGTGGAGGCATACTACCGGGACTCCGTCAACGTAAAGGTTCTTCGCTCCTCGAGGAACGCGACGCACTACTGCCGTGAGATCTTGCTAACGTTGCAGAAAACGAATCGCGTGGTCCAGTATGGTATCGTCCGGCTAAATCTAGCCACGATCGCGGAAGCTCCTCGCTCCGAAATCCTCGAGGAAAAAAAACCGTTAGGGAGAGTATTGATCGAGCATCAAGTGCTTCGGGAAATCGAGCTATTCGATCTCGTTCGGGTGACCTGTGGTTCGGCTCTGGCAAGGTTATTTTCTGTTGCAGAAGGAACCACGACCTTTGGACGCACTGCGATGATTTATTGCGACAGAGAGCCAGCCATCGAGTTGCTGGAGATCGTTACGCCCATCGATTCTATCTGATGCAGCATCATCGACCGTTCTGGCTTGGACGGACAACACCAACGCCGTCAGGACATCGCGGAGCCTTGCAAGGTTGTAGGGCAGGCATCTGGAACTAGGGGCACTCTCTCCGGTATCAATTTACGGGGGCGAATTGAAATCCAGAACAAGATCGCGACCGCCAAGGCAACGCTTACTTGTCCCCAATACGCCGAGTACGCCCATGCGCCGCTCTGTGAATCGACCAATCCATCGAGTGATGATGGAACAGGCATTCGCGAGGCAGAAAATACGGCGATGGACATCGAAAGCCCATTGTGAATCACATGAAACACAAAGGTGCAGATCATCCCTCCGGTCCTATAAGCAAGCCACCCTAACAGCACTCCAGTAACTGTTGCACAAATCGATTGTTGCAGGATACCGTGGGATAGCCCGAACAAAACTGCAGATCCAATCACCGCTCGCAAGACACCTTTGCTTTCCAATAACCCGGAGAAAACAAATCCTCGGAAAACCAATTCTTCGCACAGAGCTGGCAGAACCGCAAGAATTAGCAAGACGCTCCAAAGAGGAACCGAACTCAAAATGGAATCGAACTGCTGAAGTGTTTGGGTCGTCTCTTCGCCCAACGGGTACTCTCGACTGACGACACCTGCGAACCAAACATAGGTGGGATGCAAGCACACGGCGAGCATTGCACAATACAAAACATCTTCAGGTTGCGGCAGATTCAGGCGCAATGAAGACTGGAGAGACCGAGTCAACATGATCGCCATAATCAACGCCGGGCCGAGCATTAGCCCGACTTGGATCACAATCGTCGATTTCGCAATCGGCACCCATGATAGCTCATTGCTTCCCATCGCTAGCCGTCCGAAAAACAACGCCACTAAGATCGACAGACCGCACAGAACCGACTCGGCAGCGCTAGGGTAGTCCGCTCGCTGCAACCAAAGCCGTTTCAACCAGCCTTTCATGGTCAGTTTTTCAGTATCCGAGAAGAGTACAGCTTCATTTTCGAATTGCTTGACCGCCCAACGGATGGCGAGCAAACAGCACAAAACGGTCACGCAGATCACCGATGGCAAATACGCGATTGCATTCGAATATTCCCCATCCATGAATGCTCTGGAGAGCAGAATTGGACCCGTTACGGGCACAATACTGGTCCCTGTCGACAAAACCATTCCTGGCATCATCGGCAAGATCACAAGTGGGAACCCGACCAGCATCAAGGGCATGAGGTAGTACTGCCCTTCCTTGCTGCTTCGAGCCAGACTGGCGACAGCCAACGCCAATGCGCTAAACATCGCAGACATAGGAAGAACCAGAATTACCAACCATACAATAAGGCTTGGCGAAATCGGTCCCAGTGCTCCCAATGTTGAGGCCGGTGCCGCTTCCGCAAACTGCTTGAACACGAACGTAGTCGTGACAAACATGCTGGTCAAATTCAACAATGCCGTCGAGACACTGAAACACATTACGGTGAGGAGTTTCCCCCAGACAATCTCGCGCCTCGTCGCAGGGCTACTGAGCAAAGTCTCGAGAGTCCCTCGTTCTTTTTCGCCAGCACAAAGATCGATTGCAGGGTAAAAGGCCCCGGTCAACGCCCAAACCAGTAATATAAATGGCAAGATTTTCGACCATACCAACGCCTGTTTTTGCTCGGTGGAGGCAATATCAACGTGTTCGATCTTCGGCGCACTCCAGACCTGCTCATCAACACGCACCGCATGGAGTCGATTGCGCACCCAACCGTCTTGCCAACGGCCGATATACTCTTGCAACTTCAAGATCGCCAATCGAGACTTTTCAACGCTTTGATTGCTGAGTACCAGCACGATCGGTTCCTTGGCAGGTGCTGCGGTTGAAACTTCGGCGGAATCCAGATTCCCAGACGACTCCGGTCGAACTTGTTCCACCGAACTATCGGCTAAATCATCTGAAACGAAGAGCATTACGTCCGCTTGGGCTTTTCTGAGCCAACTCTCAATCTTGCTTCGATCGATTTTCGAAACGATGCTATTTCCGCTTCGTTCTGTCAATTCGAACGGCCTTCCATCGCGTCCCTCGCTATCGATTCGCTCGCTGCGCAGGACCGCATGCACTTCTTCGCCAACGCCCCACTGATCCTTTGGTTTCGACCATCGAACGCCGTCGGCATTGGTGCTAGAACCACCGTTTTCCAATCCTGCGAGATCCTTCGCCGCGCCCGAAATCTGCAACCACTGAGAGTCTCCAACAACTGCAATCGACAATTGCGGTTGCCGTTTCACCTGTGCCAACTGCAGCATCATCAACCCCATGAAGGGATACAGGAGCAGTGGCAGAACGCAGATGGTAAACATCGTGCGCCGATCGCGTAGTTGATCTTTCAGTTCACGAACAAAAATCAGTCGAACATGATTCCAATTCATGAAAGCCTCCCGTGAGTCTGTAGCAGGGCATCTTCAAGCCCCTCCAAAGGAGGCAGAGACGGATCTTTCACTAATTCTTTTTCCGCTTGCACGATCAGCCGGTAAAACAACTCCTCGAAGTCACTGGTTCCTTGCCGCTCGGAGAGTTCCGTCAAACTTCCGAAGTCGAGCACATGCCCTCGATGCATAATGGCTACTCGATCGCAAAGCCTTTCGACTTCCCGCATAATATGCGTCGAAAAAAGAATGCATTTCCCTTGGTCACGGAGTTCCAGAATAATGTTTTGAAGCGATCGAGTCACAAGCACATCGAGCCCCAAAGTCGGCTCATCGAAAATCAAAACCGATGGGTCATGAATGAGAGCACGTGCTATGGAAACCTTTTGCCTCATTCCGGTCGACAATCTTCCACCCGGAACATCTCTAAAATCGTTCATGTTGAGGCGTTGAAAAACCGTCTCCATCCGCTCTCTGAGGACCTCGCTGCGGACCCCATAAAGTCGACCGAAGTACTCCACAAATTCCCACGGGGTCATTCGTTCGTAGATGGCGGTATTGTTGGACACAAATCCAATGGAATACCGCACCATTTCGGCTTGGGTGGTGACATCAAAGCTCGAAACAAAAGCGGAACCTGAAGTGGGCTGCAAGACGGTAGCAAGGATTCGCAGGGCTGTCGTCTTGCCCGCACCGTTGGGTCCGAGCAATCCAAACACTTCGCCTGCGCGGGCGCAGAAACTCAGATCCGCAACAGCAACATATGGATCTCGGGAATGGTCGGCGTAAACTTTGCGTAAGTTTCTGACTTGGACCAATTCCATGAGGGGACACCAGGTGAATTTTCTAATCGGAAGTCTTGACCCCGAGTTTAGGGGGTGGCAGGTGACCCGCAAAGCGCTAAACGAGCCTATAGAGAATTACCACGTCTTTTCGGTACGTTCCCAATCTACGCACTCATCGACGACTTTATTCAAAGCTCATTTTTTTTAAGCAATTTTGATCGACAGAATCGGAATAACCGGACCACCGATGTGCGATCTCCCACGCGTGCATTTTTTGTTTTTCCCGACTCATTTGCATGCCCTGATTTGCAACCTAATGTTGTGGCGTGCGTTGCTTACCCAGCAGCGAAATCGTTCTCGTTTGTATTCTCGGAAAACTACGTTATGACGACCGTAAAGTCCGGCCCAAGCCTCGCTGAAGTTCTCGCCAATACTCAAATTCCAGCATTGCCAACCAGTGCGATGAAACTTCTGGAACTGTCCCAAGACCCATCGAAAGGTCCGGCGGATTACGCAAAGCCAATCGAAGCTGACGTGGGACTGATGGGGCAAGTCCTCCGGTTCGTGAACTCCTCCTACTTCGGATTCTCGCGGGAGATTTCGTCGGTTCAACAAGCGTTGACGCTGGTTGGTGTGAGAACCATCAAAAACTTTGCTCTCTGGAGCGCGGTTTTCTCCATCGTTCCTAATCCAAAGATCGGCCCTTTCGACTTGCGTGGATTGTGGCAAGACTCCTTACGGCGAGCCTTGTTCGCCCGTGCCGTCGGTCGAGAGTTGATGCTCGTCAATGCCGAAGAACTCTTCGCTGCAGCCCTGCTCCAGGATATGGCGATCCCTTTTCTACTGAAAGCATTACCGGCGGAATACGAGCACTTGATGAATCGCCGAGTGAGCGAAAAACTACGTCTATCTTGCCTTGAGCGAGAAGTATTCGGATGGGACCACGCCCAGGCAGCAGCTCAACTCTGCCGGACATGGCATCTGCCCGAAGACTTTGCGGTCCTCGTCGAACGCCATCCGTCCTTGAACGAATTGCTCGGCGGAAGCAATCCTCAAGTCGCTGCTGCATGTGTCGCAATCGCCGCCCTACTACCGGCATGCAAAGACAAAGAATGGGCCGAAGAAGTGGACTTTATCAAGGGCTTTGCACGCATCGACAACAAGCAACAAATCAACTTGATCGAACTACTGGGGCGCGTCGATGAGTCTATGGAAGACTTCGCTCCTATCATGAACCTCCCGATCCCTGAGAAGCCCCTTCTGGCCTATTTGGCATCCCAAGCAAGTTAATCGCCCCTCTGCTTGCGTTGATTTTTTCGCTAAACTGATGCTCCGTCCAGCGAACATGCGGACAGAAAGACGTTCTCAACAGAACGTCTTTTGTCATTTACTCCAGTCAGCGAAAAACCAGCATGACCATTTACTATTCCGTCGGCAGCCCTGAGCACGAACTGGGTGAACAGGACTTCTTGAACGCGATCGATTCTTGCTTGCACCAAATCGGGCACGTCCATCGAGTCCTCGCGATCCCTCCCGACCATACCCGTTTGGACTCTCAAGCAGGACCGATCACGAGGGCCGCTCACCAATTGCTCGGGCACAAGCTATCCGATGTTATGCCCGCATTGGGGACCCACGAAGCCATGAACGAAGGGGAACTTCAAAAAATGTTCGGCGATCTTCCCCGATCGCTGATTCGCGTTCATCGTTATAAATCGGATGTTGAAACACTCGGTCACGTTGACGCTGAGTTCGTCGAGGAGGCAACCGAGGGGATCTATAAAAAGCCATGGCCTGCCCAGGTCAACCGGATTATCACCCAAGGTGGGCACGACTTGATTCTATCGATCGGCCAAGTCGTTCCGCATGAAGTGATTGGGATGGCAAACTACACGAAGAACATCTTTGTTGGTACCGGAGGTGTCGCTGGCATCGATGACAGCCATTACTTGAGCGCTCTGTACGGCTGCGAACGGATCATGGGACGCTGCGACAACCCCCTCCGCCGTATCCTGAATCGAGGCGCCGAACTATTCCTAACCCCGTATCGTATTCTCTACGTTCTCACCGTCGTTGAATCCACCGTCGATCGTGGACCAGTGGTACGAGGGCTATACATCGGCGATGATCATTCCGTCTTTTTCAGAGCCGGGGAGTTGTCGGCTAAAGTCAACTGTTTCCGACTCGATCGAGCTCCAAAGAAAATTGTCGTCTGGATGGATCCCGATAAATACAAAAAGACATGGGTAGGAAACAAAGCAATTTACCGTACCCGCATGGCCATCGCTGATGGCGGACAACTAGTTGTGGTAGCACCAGGCGTTGCCAAATTCGGCGAGCAACCCGAGGTCGACCAACTCATCCGCAAATATGGATACCGCACTAGTGAAGAAATACTGGAATGTGTCACTCGCAACGAAGACCTAGGTAATAACCTATCCACTGCATCACACCTGATCCATGGCTCGACGGAGAACCGCTTCACCGTGGAGTACTGCCCTGGAACCTTAACTCGGGAAGAAATCCGAAGCGTCGGCTATGAATATGGAGAATGGGGTCGGGCCATGAACGAATATTCCGTTGCCAACATCAACGACGGCTGGCACGAAAGCCGCGAAGGCGAAGAGTTTTACTTCATCCGAAACCCTGGACTCGGACTATGGATGCATCGTCAACACCGTCACGCGTTCTAAGAAGGATCAACACTCCGCGCCTATTATCCGCACCGCCTCCGGGCACACCCGTCCAGGCTGATTAGCGGCGCCTCGTTCTTCGAAGTGGTTCGATTTGACCATCAACTTCGAAGGGAACCGGCAGTGCCAACGCGTCGGAAAGGGGCGGCGGGACTCCCTTGCTAGACTCACCTTCAGGTACTAATCCGCCCTGCGAGCCGGAACCTTCGCCTGATCCATTGAGCACAGGTCGATTCATCGCATTGATGATAATCAAGATATCCAATGGCGAAACCTTGCCGTCGCCATCGACGTCCAGATCGCCATAGCTTTCCCCTTCACCTCGAGGCTTCACCACACCTGGGCCATTGGTATTGATGTAGTTGATGATGGTCAAAGGATCCAGTGGTGTGATCTTGCCATCGCCATCGACATCCATGGGGTTAATGTCGTTGTGATAGGGGGTGGCATCCGGAATGACACGCAACCGGTCGGAGCGTTGCAAACTGGTGCCGTAATTCCTCGATGTTGCGGTAAACGTAAGGTCAATCCAGCCTGGCTCCTTGTAAGTCACACTCGTCCCGGGCTTCAGCCTTACCACGCTACCAACCACTTCGAATCGTGGATCCGAAACGGTAATGTCATAGACTTCATTTTTATCTGAATCGATGACGGATATATTTCCGACAACGTAGCCAGGTTTGTTTTCGGGGACTTGCCCACTCCCTGTCAGAAGCATTCCGGTGGGAGGATCGTTTTGGTCTCTCACTTGGACGGTTACGGTCTTCTTGATCGAATCGGCCAGAGCCACTTCTGTCGCTGAGATCACCAGCACCACAGCTTGTTCGGATTCATAATCGAGAGATACACCTGGAGCGAGCACCAACAACCCTCGATCGATCAAAAATCTACCATCAGAAACAGTGTATCGGTATTGGCTATCGGAGTCCTTGTCGATTACCCGGACAGCACCGAGTGAGACTCCTGATTTACCTTCATCGACAATCAAGCTGTTCGGCGTATCGATCCCTTCGGGAGGATCATTGACCGGTTGGACCTGAACCGTCAACGTCTGAGGAAGAGACCAATCGCGTCCATCGTACGCTTGTACCACCATCGAATCGACGCCATTGGCATTGGGACTCGGGGAATAAACGCCGCCCGATGCAGCCGCCCATTGCCAAGTCCCTATCGACCCATTGGATTCGCGAATCACATAAAAAATCGATTCCCCATCTCTGTCGTTAGCCGATTGGTCAAACCAACTCTTGGCAAGTGCGATCGGTGAATCTTCTTGCGTGCTGATGCTGGGCAATGACTGAAGGGTCGGTTTGGTGTTGTACCCGTGGCTTCGCACGCCAATGGCAACCTGATGAATTACCCCGTCGCTAATCGCAGCGGTACTGGCTCCGGGCAAAACTAACGAATGACGGTACAAACCACCATCACGAATCCCTACCAAGGTATCGTTCAAGTACCCCATCGACCAAGCGGTCTTGTCAGCTGCCATCCGCGATCCGGTATCCGAGAACAGTACATCGAATTGCTTTAGCCATGTCTGCGTCGACCAGCCAAGAATCCGTGAAGGATTCGACTTCGAGGAGGTTATCAAAATGCCTCGACTCAGATCGAAAACAGAAGGCCCTGCGGCATCCACAAGGTTGGCTACGGTGGGCAAACCTGGACTATTGTCCAAAACCATCGCGCCATTTGCCGAACTTAAAACAATCTTCTCACCCGTTGGAGAGCTGCTCGAAAACCGGACACTGGCTCCGTCAGGGCCCCCAAAGGCGCGTTCAGCAGTAAGTTCGAAAACGCCATCCACTACTCGGTACGAGGAGATGCGTTGGCCGCCATCGATTGTCGGTTCTTGCACCAAAAAGAATTGTCCACCGCTGGAGTGAACCGTGGATCCCGCTGTTAGTCCATCGACGACCGGACTTGTACCGATCGACCACGGCTCACTTGCCCCCAGCCCTGTGCTCTGTGCAATGGAAAACAACCCATCGCCATGGAGGGATTTGCCACGAACATAAACCGACCCATCGACACCATAGACCTGACTGGGTTTTTCAACCGAGGTTGGCAGATCTTCAAGTCTGCTAGTGCTCAAATCAAATGCAATCAATCTCGTCGCTAGGTTCCGCTCAACCACTGCGATGCCCTTATTTGAATCGACCATCGCTGCAGATTTAATGGTGCCATCGAGTGAGATCCTTTGCTGGATGGATCCTGTTTCGACATGCAAACGTTGGATTGAATTTCCGGTAGTAAACCAAGCAACATCATCGGATTCCCAACGCAACGACTGTTGTAGTCCCAGATTGGACAACCATGTTCCGCCAGGTGCGGGCAGCGTCGCCGTCGTCTGAACCAAGGTTCTCGACTCACCCAACAACCGGACAGAATAGTTACCCGGCTTCAATCCACTAAAACGAGCGAAGCCATTGGCGTCGGTAACACCGATCGGTTCGTTGGCTTGCTGCACTCCGTCGGAATTGAAATCGACGTAAACAACCTTGTCTGGAAGAGCAGGGGTATTCGGGACCGATTGGCGGGCGGAGCTCCAGTCGTCAAAGACGAACACCTCCAAACCAGCCATCAATCGTCGATCTTCAAGGCGATCGAACTGCAATTGGCGGTTGCGAACTGCACTATGGACAGCCCGATGCCTGAGTTCTAGTCTTTGTTTACGGTTAGCCATAATGACACATGCCCGTATCTTGATTCGCGGTGAAAAACCGTAAGATGAGAAAACCCTTACTCGCGCGATCCTTCCCGCAACAATAATGGCTCTGTGTGTGTGTCTATAAATGTACCGAATTTGGAAACCGCTTGAGAAGCGATCTCCTCCGATTTTTTCGTATTTTTCACATCCCGAACGCTCTTGAAAATGGCCGATAAATCCCCCTTAACGCGTGAAAAACTGACCTTCCAAATGCTTTCCAATGCGATTTGGAGCGGCCTCCTCCTGCTGATCACGACTTCGCCCGCCCTCGGCCAGTTGGCGGATCAACGGTACCAATTGGGCCGTCGGCTCATCCGTTTCGAGACCGCTTGGCAGGCCGCAACCCAAGACCAGCGAACAGCTTCCGTGAAACCGGTCGAGCAGGCGGTCTCGAGTTTTTTCGGACTGCAACTTGCCGATGCAGCCAAACGGCTCGATCAAGCTCGATCGATCGTGGATCCTTTACCCATCGATCAGCAATCGCTTTGGTTCGAAGCCAACCAGCACTTCGTAGATATCGAAACATTAATCATTGATCCGTCGACATCCCCCGTCAGATTTCGGGTGCAAAAGCTTTATCGCCTCCAGCCTACGCCCTCAGACACATCGGAATCCAATGCCGAGCCAGCCGATGATTCGCCAGAAACTCTCACGGGAACATTGCAACTCACCCTATTAACCCGGGAGGGGTTAACTCGGGAGGGTCTGTCGCAGGAGCGTGAACTCGCGAGCACTACCCTCGAAACCCCGACACTCGACACATGGACAATGTGGTCACTACCCTCGCTCCCAAATGGCGATTACACGATACGAGCAACCCTCAAGCAGAATGGAGTTGAATCGGAAATCATCTCAGAGAATCTAACTCTATGCCGAGGACTCCACGAGAAATCCGAAGCGATATCCGCGTGGTACGAAAGCAACCGAAGAGGACGAGGGGACTCGAAGCAATCCTCCGCACGAATGCTCGCTAAGGAGATTCTGCAAATATGCAAAGGTTCTGCATGCGAGACAGACATCCCATGGTCACAATGGATCGATGACTTTGATTCGCTCTCAGACGTTTCGGTCCCATTCGACCGATGGATCCAATCCCACCCTGGAACTTCCCGCTGGTGCCAACTTAGCAACGGTAATAAATCGCAAGTCATCCGGCTTCGAGTACCATCCGCCTTGGACAAGCCGACGCCGGTCCTCTTTGCATTTCACGGGGCCGGGGGAAGCGAAAATATGTTTTTCGACACTTACGGCGCAGGGCGTCTCATCGATCTCGCGAGCGAACGAGGGTGGATCGTGCTCGCACCGCGTCAGACACTCAACGGACTTGGTCTAAACACCCCGGAGATGCTCGACGAGTTGGAAAAGATCCTACCAATCGACCGTAGCCGGGTCATGTTGGTTGGGCATTCGATGGGTGCAGCCCAAGCCATGCAACAAGTATCCAGCTATCCGGAACAGATTCGTGCTGTCGCGGCATTAGGAGGTGGAGGCATGGTCAAGCGAAGCAACGCTCTAGAGAAAATCCCCTTTTATGTTGCCGCCGGAGACCGAGATTTCGGTAGACCTCGCGCAACCCTCCTCGCGAAACAACTCAGAGAGATCCAAGCCAACGTACGATACACGGACTTCGAAAACGTAGAGCATTTAGTGATCGTTCAAGCCGCCCTCGACGATGTTTTTCGTTTCTTCGACGACGTACTTGCACCTCCTAAAAACTGACCCTCCGATTTCATCCATGACCCATCAAGACCGGCCGATTCAGAAAACTATTTCCAGCTTTTCAGTACGAGGGATGACATGCGATCATTGCCAACGGGCTGTTGAAAACGCTGTCCGGGCAGTCCCGGGGGTCACGTACGTGGCCGTCGAGCTCGCTCGTGGAATCGCAAATGTCTCCGGTCAATTTTCCGCACAAGACATCGTGCATGCCATCGAGGGAGAGGGTTACGTCGTCAAGCCGATGCCATCGGGTAAATCCGGCTAACTTTATGATCAAATCTACGCCATCAGGGACAAAGCCAAAACTCGAACTATCTGTACACGGAATGACGTGCGCGGCGTGCGTTGGCCGCGTTGAACGAGCGCTGAAGAAAGTTCCAGGTGTTCAAAACGCAAATGTGAACCTAGCCACCGAACGCGCGAACGTAGAACTGGAATCCTATTCCGACAAATCGATCGCAAAGGTGACGCAGGCTATCCGAGACTCAGGCTACGAAGCCCATATCATCTCGAACGCTGTCGACCTCCCGAACATCGCTGGCTCGAAAACAAGCTCAGTAGCGGATCGAATCAATCTTTGGATCGCATGGGGGTTCGCGGTGCCGATTTTCGCGATCTCAATGGGACCAATGCTGGTCCCGTCACTAATGACCGTCATGATGCGCTGGATGCCCATGGAACAGTGGAATCTGCTCCTTTGGTTTCTGGCAACCCCAGTCCAGTTCATTTCAGGGCTTAAGTTTTACAAACATGCATACACCAGTATTCGGCAACGATCGCCGGACATGAATTTCTTAGTAGCCACAGGAACAACCGCAGCTTATGGCTTTAGCTCGCTGGTGACATTTTTTCCCCACTGGCTCTCGGATGAAGCGAACCATGTCTACTTTGAATCGTCGGCAGTTGTGATCGCTTTCGTATTGCTTGGCAAGTTCCTCGAGGAACGCTCCAAGCGAGAAACTCGTAACGCATTGCAAGCTCTCGTACGACTACAACCTCGTATCGCGCATCGCCTATCGTCGACGCCTTCACCAAAAGCTCTCCCTCTAGCATTTCCCGCCGTGGAGGACATCGACGTCAATCAATTGCGGCTTGGAGACATCATCCAAGTCCGCCCGGGAGAATCGATACCCATCGATGCCATGGTGGAATCAGGTACCAGCTTTGTCGATGAGAGCATGATCACCGGTGAACCGATCCCAGTTGCCAAATCCCAGTCGATGCCAGTGATTGGTGGGACAGTCAATGGAAACGGAACCCTCGTAGCACGAGTCACCGCGATCGGCAATGAAACCGTCCTGGCTCGCATTACCTCCTTGGTCATGGAAGCGCAATCGAGCAAACCTCCGATCCAACTCACTGTCGATCGTGTGGTGAATTGGTTCGCTCCAACGGTTTTAATCATCGCACTGCTCACGGCGATCGGCTGGTTTCTAGGGAGCACAGAACATCGTCTTGAGAACGCGTTGGTCCACTCGGTGGCGGTCCTCATCGTCGCTTGTCCATGCGCGATGGGATTGGCAACACCCATCAGCATGATGGTTGGTAGCGGTCGAGGTGCAGCATTGGGGCTTCTCTTTCGCAGTGGAACATCCTTGCAAAACCTGAGCTCAGTACAAATCGCACTCTTTGACAAAACCGGGACCTTGACTCAAGGGCATCCCAAATTGACTGACTTGAAGATTCTCGACCACGAGTTAGGAGAGCAAGTCGAGTCAAGAGAGCAAGTCCTCGCGTTCGCTTCACTGGCCGCACAGTCGTCAGATCACCCTATTTCCAAGGCAATCGTCGCAGCCGCAAATGAGCGTTCCGACACTCATCCACAGCACGAAAAATGGGTGGTTATCGAATCCCATGCGGCTCCAGGCCTTGGGGTGGAAGCCAAACTTAGTGATGGGCGAACGGTATTCCTGGGCTCTTATTCATGGATGATGGAACTCAGCAAGAACTCGCCCGAGTCTGACCATCTCAACGACGAGATCCGGAATCAAGGCAAAAGCTGCAGCTGGGTCGCACTTGATGCTCGCATCCTCGGAGTTTTGCTCGTCTCCGATCCAATCAAACCTGAAGCCACGGAAGCGATCCAAAAGATTGTGCGCCTTGGAATTGTTCCGAGCATCGTGTCCGGTGACCATCGAGTCGCCGTCCAACACGTGGCTTCCGATCTCGGCATCGACGATTGGTTTGCGGAGACCATGCCTTCCCAGAAAAGCGATCGTATCAAGGCCCTTCAAGCTTCCGGAAAACAAGTCGCTTTTATCGGTGATGGCATCAACGACGCACCCGCCATTGCGACCGCCAATGTCGGTATCGCTATTGGCACAGGAACCGAGGTCGCAGCCAGCGCCGCTGATGTTGTCCTCATTTCTGGAAACCTGAACCTGGTTCCAACCGCTATCCGATTGGCCAAGGCGGTGCTGGCCAACATTCACCAAAACCTCTTTTGGGCGTTCGCCTACAATATCGTCTTGATCCCAGTTGCAGCTGGAATCTTAACTCCTATCACCGGATGGAGCCTTACCCCGATGCTAGCAGCTGCTGCGATGAGTTTATCCAGCATTTTTGTAGTCAGCAACGCATGGCGATTGCATCGATTCCGTTGACCTAGTGATTAGCAACCCATTCGATTAGTAACCAAAAGAGTAGATCGACGACAGCATTGCAAAACCGATCGCAAGTTCCACCGCTGCACCGAAGACATTTTCCGTAGACCGGCTGTGCTCAAAAAAGATGGTAAGCAACCGAACACATCCCGCCGCACACCATGCTCCGCCGACCACGGCGAATACCGTACTCGATTGTGCGAGCCAACAGCCCACACCGAGGCCGATAAAGAAGCCTCCGTACGTTGCACGAAGCTCCGAGTTTCCTAGTGGATTTTTCGCCTCCACTCCGAGCACGCGCGCCACCGCAATTGGGAACAGCAACGCAAGTACCCCCAGAACTGCGGTCACCATAGCACCTCCATTGGCTAGCAGCATTGCGTATCTCCTTTTCAAGCGATCCTTAGACGCGAATGGTCGAACGTAGTTGGGGGCAAGTCCAGTAGCATTTATCGAAAATCGCGAGAGCGAAGATCGATAGGACCAATAGTTTGCGACAGGTCTTCGATCTTACTCGCAATGACATGGATGATTCCTTTTCGGTTCTCAAGAGTACCGTGAACCAACCACGCATTCGATTGTTTGCAGACAAGATAATAGGATTCCCATATGCTCGGGTGAATGACCAGATTGATACTACCCGTTTCGTCTTCCATGGTCACGAAGGTGATTCCCTTTGCAGTCCCGGGCCGCTGTCTTAACAGGATCAATCCAGCAACACGAACGAACTGGTGGTGGCGCAAGTCAGGTAGCTCGCTAGCGGTCTTCACCCGAAATTTTTGCAAGGTGCTTCGATAGAACTGGATGGGATGACCGCGAAGAGAAACGCCGGTGGTTTCATAATCCGCAACAACTTCCTCGAAGGGGTGCATGGGTGCGAGGAAACTCGGTAGCGGATCGTCGTGATCCACATCCGCCGTATCAAAAAGTGGAAGCGTTGATCCATTTTTCTCCTGCCCCAATGCTTGCCAATACGCTGCACGGCGATCCCCTGACAAACAGTTAAGGGTTCCCGCGTCTGCGAGCAATCCTAGGGTTGCTTGGGTCAACGCACAGCGCCGAACCAAATCGGATTGATCGGCGAATAATCCATCTCTACGGCGTTGCTCGACGATGGATATGGCCGTATCCGTATTCAGTCCTCGAACCATACACAGCCCCAACCTTAAATGCCTATCTGGGTCAGTTAGCGTGCACGCCAAATCACTGGAATTGATATCCACGGGCAATACGGTGACAGCATGCTGTTGCGCATCGGCGATCAATTGGGCGGGCGCGTAAAACCCAAGCGGCTGGCTATTGAGCATCGCGCAGCAAAACACTTGTGGATAGTGATGTTTGATCCAACAGGATGCGTAGACGAGCAAAGCAAAACTAGCAGCATGGGATTCGGGGAACCCATATTCTCCAAAGCCGCGAATCTGCATAAATACGCGTTCAGCAAATTCCTCGTCCAGCCCTCGGACACGCATCCCTTCGATCAATTTACGTTTGAACTGATCGATCACTCCCGGGCGCCGCCATGCCGCCATCGCGCGGCGTAATTGATCCGCCTCACCGGGTGTGAATCCAGCCGCGACCACGGCCAACCGCATGGCTTGCTCTTGGAAAATCGGTACCCCCATCGTCTTACGAAGAACTGCACCGATCTCCTCGGTGGGATACGGTGGCTGGATCCCTGTTTCTCTCGCTGCCAAGTACGGATGGACCATGTTTCCTTGAATCGGCCCCGGCCGCACAATAGCAACCTCGATTACCAGATCGTAAAAACATCTCGGCTTCAATCGTGGTAGCATGCTCATCTGTGCCCGGCTCTCGATTTGAAAAACGCCAACCGTATCGGCTCTGCAGATCATGTCATAGACAGTCGTGTCGGCGGGAGGAATCGTCGCGAGAGTGAGCGGCCTATCGAAATGCTTTAGAATCAAATCCAAACTTCGATGGATGGCAGAGAGCATGCCCAGCGCGAGACAATCGACCTTGAGTATCCCCAACTCATCGAGATCATCCTTGTCCCATTGAATGATCGTCCGGCCGCTCATCGATGCGTTTTCGATCGGACACAGCTCACACAATGCGCCTTGGGTCATCACCATTCCCCCTGTGTGTTGCGAGAGATGGCGGGGAAAACCGAGAATAGACTGCACCAAGTAGAGAAAGCGTTTCCCGACGTCCGATTTAGGATCGATACCCACTTGCTCGCACCGAAGTCCTAGATCATCAACGCCTCCGCGACCATCGATGATTTTCGCCAGACCATCGATGTGATCCTGGGACAAACCTATCGCCTTTGCCGACTCCCGGACCGCGGAGCGAATGCGATAGGTAGTGACCGCAGCGGTCATTCCCGCCCGATGTCGACCATACTTTTCATAAATATACTGAATGACTTCCTCGCGACGCTGGTGCTCAAAATCGATATCGATATCAGGAGCCTCGTTGCGTTCACGACTGATAAAACGCTCGAATAAAAGGTCATACTGACTGGGGTCGACACTGGTAACCCCCAAGCAGTAGCAGACCGCGCTGTTGGCTGCCGAACCACGGCCTTGGCAAAGGATGTTCCGAGACCTAGCGAACCGCACCAAATCCCAGACCGTTAGAAAATACGCCTCGTATCGGAGCTCCTCTATCAGCTTCATTTCGTACTTGAGCATCTCGACCACGCGTACTGGAACACCTTTCGGATAACGCTCTTTTGCTCCTTGCCAAGCCAGACGTTTGAGATATTCCACCGCCGAAACACCATCCGGTGCAGATTCCGTTGGATATTCGTATTTCAAACAATCCAAACTGAAATCAAGTCTAGCCGCAATCTCGCTTGTTGCATCGATCGCCGAGAGATGGTTGCGGTACTGATGAAGAATCCCATCGAGCGACTTCATCGCATAGGTCGCATTCGCAGGTCGAAATCGAGACACCTGCTCGATGGTGGTTCCACTTCCAATCGCGCTGATGCAATCATGCAGCAGCATCCGCTCGACATTGTGGTAAAGACACCCGCCCGTAGCGACCAAAGGCACCCCTGACTGACCGCTAATTCGGCGAAGACGTTCCAGTTTGGCCGCGTCGTTTACGCCCGCATGCAAATGGCTGATCAGATAGGCTCGGTCCCCCATCAACTCATGAAATTGCGAAAGCCACTCAATCCATGGGGCATCTTCACGCACATTGAAATCGATACCCGCACGGCACCACAACCATTCGGGAATAGGAGTTACATCGATTCCTGCCGCCTGAGCATACTCACATGCAGATCGGGGAATCGCGTTCAATGGCAAGTTTATCGATTGCAAGTTGAAGGACGATTCATCGGATCCACTTGTTGCTGCGCGAGACTCCGAGTCAACGTTCCCGTCCTCCTTCGAACCATGTCCCCAGGTCATTACCGGTGATGATTTCGGTTTAGGGATGCCTTCCTTGGAACTTCTGGGATCGACACGAGGGATAAGCCCAGCAAGCCAATCCGAGCAATGGTTTGCAATGTCGTGCCATGATAGCTCGCAATACCCTTTCTGAGCCCTCAAACGCCCAAGGCTTAATAGACGGCACAGATCACCGTAGCCCTTACGGTTCGTCGGCCAAACCACAAGGGGTGGTCCATCGATGGGATTGAGCTCGCAACCGACGTAGAAAGGTAATCCAAGATCCTTCGCAGCGGTGTGCGCTCGAACGATTCCCGCAAGCGTATCTCGGTCGGTGACGGATAGCCCGCGATACCCTAGCTCGACAGCGCGTGCTGCTAGCTCGTGGGCGTGGGATGCCCCCTCGAGAAACGAGAAGTTGGTTTTGCAGTGCAATTCGACGTAGTTCACCATGGGCTGGCATGCCCTCCATGGTGAACTAATTTATCCGCCCTGAGGCAATTCAAACATCGAGGACAAAAGAAATGTAGATCGCCAATGTTCCGAAGCCTTCTGCAACAATCGATTGAACGCTATCGGCAACTAGTGGTCTTGCTTAGTGGTCTTGCTGGCGAGCCAATTCATCGCGGAGTCGTGCCGCCAATTCGTACTGTTCGGTTTTCACGGCCTCTGCTAAACGTTCTTGCAAGGTTGGTCCGAGCGCGTATTCCTCACGGAGCGAGTCCCTCAGCTTGCTGAGTTGCTGCACCATTTCGTCTTCATCGAACTCTTCCTCGGCCTCGTGTTCGATGAAGACCTCTTTCATTTGCTCAAGTCCCGCGTTGATCTGCGCGATCGCATTCTCTGCATCGGACTCGTCAAGCGCGGCTAATGCGGCAGCCTGAGTACGATGAAACAGAACGAAAGGACGGTATTGCTCGTGACTCATGGTCCATTCCTCATCCGGGGAATGGTCTCTACAGACGTCCATAAGCGACAATGTGTGGTCCGCATCTTCGACGGCACGATGGTAATGCTCGAGCCTCAACCAAGAGATCCTACGATGATAATACTGAGCGAACTCGCGATCCGCCTCAAAGCATTGCTCTTCGTCCATCAGGAACTCTGGCTTTTGTTTTTCGAGTTCCAGCATTTGATCGAGAACCGTCGCGAATCCTTGGATTGACTGACCGTCAGGTCTACCTTGAGTTTCCATTTGCAGGACACCCAAATCGACTCGCATCTGAATTACGTCTCGACCTTCGTCATTCTTGACGAGGCGAACCGAGAGAGTGTGCGGGTCAAATCCCCAATCGCGCAGGATTTCGTCCAGCCCTTTTGAAGAACTCATTGCGACCTTTCTCAAATCGACTTTTTGCACATGGGGTCGTGCTTTCATCCAATTTCTCGAACCCGAAAATATTTATCCGCGTTGGCCTACTGCCAGTCGGCCCGTTGCCTTTTTCTGTGGCTCGATGATGCGCCGACTCGACTGCTGTTTCGTCCAGCGAGTACGACAAGCGACCTGACTCGTCATCGAAAAAAAGGGGTTGCTCGGATGAGAAGTTGTTCGGAATTTCTCGATCAAAGCGACCTGACAAGTCACCTCGGTAGTATACCACGCAACATCGTAAGCGAAATCCAAAGCGGTTTTGCTTTCGGGATTTCTCCTTTCATGAAAAGTGTTCGCAATCCCAGTTAGCGAGGCTAGTCCTGGAGGTGTGATTCTGGACTCTGTTCAGTGAGCATGCGGCCTAATCATGAACGCAAAAATCGGTACAAAGCGACCTTCGACCGATACCGCTGCCCAGGTCCATGGGGCTCTGGAACCCACAAAAAGCCACAGGAATTAAACTCTTTTCCTGAGACGTTTCTCGGTTCCTTCCATTCGCCTAGACGATCTCTTTGCTACAATTCCTTCCCCGTGAGAATAAGAAAAACTGCCTATTTGAAACTTGGTTTCCCAGTTCCTCAAAGTCAGTTTTCCGCTCCGGTACGTCACCTCGATCGGGTCGGCTCATGTGTGGCAGGCGTGACGAGTATAAGGATTGCAAGGGTTGGATAGGGACAGTGCTGAATGCAACAATCGTTTTATCAACATCGGCTCGCAAACGGCTTGGTCGTACTTGGCGAGCGGATGCCTTGGCTCGAGTCGGTTGCCTTTACTTTAATGATTCCAGGAGGGACCTGCCGTGAAACCACACCGCGAGCCGGCCTCGCCGGTCTCTCGCTTGAATTGTCCCAGCGGGGCGCTGGGCCATGGGGTAGCCGAGAAATCGTTGAACAACTCGATTTCCTCGGCGTCGAACGCTCCAGCACGGTCTCCACGTTCCATACAACGGTGAGCATGGCGGCAATGGCGAGAGTACTCGAGCCAACACTCGAAGTAGCCGCAGCGATGATCCTCGAACCTCATTTCCCTGACGAGGAACTTGAGGAAGCACGACAATCCGCTTTGCTCGAGCTCTCCTCCATCGAGGATGATCCGGCTCAGAAATGCTTTAAGGAACTCAAGCAACTCCGCTTTGGAGAAGTCTTTGGCAGATCGTCACTCGGAACGGAATTGGGTTTGCAAGCGATCTCGCACCAGGACTGCGTCGACTTCCATGCAAGGAACTGCCGCCCTCAAGGCTCCGTGCTGGCACTCGCTGGCAACTTTGATTGGGATCAGTTCGTGAAGCTAGCCGAAAAGCTTTTTGGTGGATGGAGTGGCCACGCTGCCGCAGAGCCGAGCCCGGTCCTCTCGCATCGCGGATCAACCCACCTACAACACGATAGCCAACAAACCCATATCGCTTTGGCCTACGACTCGGTCCCCTACAATCATCCCGAGTATTACCGAGGCCGCGGAATCGTCGGTGTATTGAGCGATGGGATGAGTTCGCGACTGTTCACCGAAGTCCGCGAAAAACGAGGACTCGTGTACGCGGTCTCTGCCTCCTCGCACTCGCTGAAAAACTGCGGCAGTGTGCTTTGCTACGCGGGTACAACCTCCGCGAGAGCTCAAGAAACACTCAACGTCACTGTGGAAACGATCCGAGATATTCGAAATGGAATCGATCCGGATGAATTGTCGCGGCTAAAATCGCGCGTTCGAACCTCGTTGGTGATGGAACAAGAAAGCAGTACTTCGCGAAGCTCCCAAATGGCGTACGACTGGGTCTACTTGGGGCGAGTCCCCCCGCGTCAAGAGGTCCTCAGCGAGATTGAAGCCCTGACTTGCGAAAACTTGGTTGAGCATTTTCTGAAGTACCCGCCTCAAGGATGGACGCTGGTAACGATTGGTCCCGAGCCACTGGAGTTTGCTGATGCAATTTCGAACTGAAGTCTTGGACAATGGTCTCGAGGTGGTCGCAGAGATCAACCCGGATGCCTTCAGCATGTCCATCGGTTACTTCGTAAAGACAGGGTCTCGCGATGAAACTCACGATATTGCGGGGGTCAGCCACTTCCTCGAGCATATGATGTTCAAAGGGACCGCACGCCGGACCTCCGTCGATGTCAATCGGGAACTCGACGACCTCGGTTCGCAATCCAATGCATACACCAGCGAGGAACAAACGGTGTACTACATGAGCGTCCTCCCCGAGAATCAGTGTGCAGCGCTAGATCTGCTCACCGATATGATGAGGCCATCCCTGCGCGATGAAGACTTCCAAACGGAGAAACAGGTCATCCTGGAAGAGATCGCAATGTACGACGACCAACCTCCGTACGGGGCGATGGAGCGTGCCATGGAAGCCTATTTCGGCTCCCACCCACTCGCCACGCGAGTTCTCGGGACCCGTGACACAGTGACCGCGCTAACCTCCGAAGCGATGCGAACCTACCACGAAGCTCGCTATGCTCCGAACAACCTCTGCCTTGTGGCTACGGGCGCGGTCGACTTTGATGCGCTCGTCATGGAAACCGCGATTCGTACAAAAGCTTGGAAATCATCCAACATTTCACGCGAACTGGGGCCACCCAAAGTCCAATCGCAGACCATCGGGATGGTCCATCCTCCCGCAACCCAGCAGTACACGCTCGAGTTCTCGCCAGGGCCAGGGTACCTTGACCCCGATCGCTACGTAACACGGGTCCTCGGTTCGATCCTCGGCGATGACACCGGCAGCCGACTCTTCTGGGATTTGGTCGATACCGGCCTTGCCGACACCGCAGTCGCTTACACCCAGGAGTTCCAAGACTGCGGCGTGTTCGGAATTTATTTGGCCTGTGCACCCGATCAGCAAACGGAGAACTGGGCACGCATCGAAGCGATCTTGGGCTCGGTTCTCGAATCACCCGTCACCGAACGAGAATTGGACCTCGCGAAGAACAAAATCTGCGCCGGAATGATCCTCGCCTCAGAACGCCCTAGCAATCGACTCTTCTCCGTCGGAAACGCTTGGACGATCCGTAGAAAATACGAAGGCGTTCGCGATGCAGCAGAACACTACCGCCAAGTTTCCTTGGACCAAGTCCAACAGGCATTTCTCAAGTTGAAAGATCGTCAACGCGTACTCATAAGCGTCGGCCCGGAATAACCCACCAACCCAACCAGCGGCCTCCCAAAATCGGCTAGGACCCTTGCTATGTTTTCTGTCGACAGCGTTCGCTTGCAGTTCCCATCCCTCGCACGACGCCAAAACGGCAAAGCAATCATCTACCTCGATGGACCCGCTGGCACCCAAGTCCCCCAGTCGGTCGCCAATCGAGTGTCCGAAGTCCTCATCCATCACTCGGCAAACCGATCTGGGAAATTCATCACCAGCCACGAAGTCGATGAGATCATGGATGATGCCCATCGTGCCGCGGCCGATTTGCTCGGCGCCGACGACCCTCGCTCGGTCGCCTTCGGGCCGAACATGACCACCCTGACGCTTCAGTTCTCGCGCGCTCTCGCCAAGACGTGGAAACGTGGGGACGAAGTCGTCGTGTCCCGACTAGATCACGATGCAAACTTCACTCCCTGGATCCTCGCGGCCAAAGATGCAGGAGCCTCGGTTCGCATGATCGACATCGATCCCATCGATGCGACGCTTTGCATGAAGTCCCTCGCGAACCAACTGGGACCTAAGACCCGACTGGTTGCCGTCACCGCAGCTTCCAACGCCGTCGGCTCGCTAACCGATATCCCAACCATCGCAAAAATGGTGCATGAGGTTGGTGCCGAGCTATTCGTCGATGCGGTTCACTATGCTCCCCATCGCCGAATCGATGTTAACCGCTGGAACTGTGACTACATGGTCTGCTCCGCGTATAAATTTTTTGGCCCCCACATCGGGATCCTCTACGGTCGCCCCGAACGCATGCAGGAACTCAAACCCTACAAACTACGCCCCTCTCCAGATTCCATTCCAGGCCGATGGATGACGGGTACCCAAAATCATGCCTGCATCGCAGGTGTCACCGCTGCGATCGATTACCTCGCATCCCTCGCTGGAACAGGCACCTCACGCCGCGAGAAACTGGATCTAGCGTTCAACGATATCGCAACCGCAGAAACCCATTTGATCACGCACCTCATCGAAGGACTCCAACGCATCCCAGGCGTCAAGTTATTCGGTATTTCCGATGCAGATCGTTTGCACGAGCGTGCTCCAACCGTCGCGTTCCAAATTGCTGGCATCAGTTCCGCCGACGCAGCAGCAGCCCTGGGCGAACAAGGAATCTGCGGTTGGCATGGAAATTACTACGCACTGCCCCTCACCGAAGCTCTCAAAACCGAGCCTGAGGGAATGGTGCGACTCGGATGCATGCACTACAACACCCAAGACGAAGTAGCTCGAACACTAGATGTGATCCAAACCATTGCCAGCGCGGTCGCTTAGCACGCGAAGATCAAAGGGTGAATCACCGTAAGAATCTAAGCCCCTGTCTCATGTGGGCTTCACCCACCTCAATCGCTTACTTCAATGGCATCCCCGGTTCCGATTTCCCGTTGGTCGTCAGAATCTGGAAGTGATGGACTCCCGCAGCCAACAGATGGTCACTGGTCCACACAATTTTCTTTTCCGGAGTGACTTCGACCATCGAGATCCCTGTGTTCGCAGCATGCGAACCGACGACCGTGTTCCCGTTTGCGAGCCGCTGCGCTCCACATGGGTCCTTGAAAAGCCCTCCGACATCTTCGTTGGTGACCTGCCAAACAATCTCTCCGTTGGGATTGAACTCAACGGCCTTGTTCCCATGCGTCAACGAAACCAACGTGTTTCCATTGTCCAAACGGATCGCAGTGAACGGCCAATTCTCAGCCGGCCTGCCGCCGATCGATGCAAGATCGGTTTTGATGGTCCGCAATACCTTGCCATCTGGAGAGTATTCCTTGACAGAAAATGCGAGCAAGTGAGGAACCAAATAGTTCCCATTGCGCAATTGCCTGGCCATGCGTGTTTGCATGTGCGCATTGTCGGTTTCCGGCTGCAGTGGAACCTCCACTTGAACCTTTGCAGCACTATCAACTTCGAGCAATCTCGGCTTCGCCCCCAACTCCGTGATCAATGTATTCCCATTGTACAACCGCTGAGCGGTGCCAATTTCGCGGTTCGCAGCATCCAGCTTGTATAGAAAAACCACCTTCTTCTCGCGAGTCACTTCCTCGACCCGATCGGAATATGCCAACAGCAAATTTCCGTTCGGGAGCACGAATCCATCCCGAGATCCACCCGAGTATTCCCAGGTAGCAGTCCCGTCCTCTCCGATGATCGCAGTCTTTGCCCCTAAGACCAAGTACGAATGGCGAATCGAGTCCTGGGCTGAGCCAATCGATGGAATCATTGCAAGGATCGCCATCATCATTAAGAGCGAACCCAAATGACATCGATTGCATAATTGCGAAAGTGAAGAGATACACTTTTGAATCAAAGACCGGAAAGCAGTCGTTGGAATCATCATGAATTTGTAGGTTAGATACCTGGGTTACGTGGGTATTGAGCTCGAGCTCAGTTGTGATCCGATGGAAATATTTCGAAAGGGAACAATGGCTTTCTACGGTAATGATAATCCATCTGATGCAGATCTGCACAGGTTGAGCCGGGTGTATTTACCCGTATAAAACGATCGCAAACCTCGCGATAAGCTGCCAGCGGTGCGTGAACTCCTTTGGCAACTAAAACGCGGAACGATTTTGGATCAAGCCCACACGACAACAATTGCTGCAAGCTAAAGGGCACCATCCGTTTGCTGGTCAGCAATAGTGTCAGTGGGTGCTCGCACGCCCGCACAACGACGGTAGCTCCTTGGTCAAATTCCACGATCCCACCATGCCGTGGCTTAGACTCCGAAAATCGACCAGGATGGATCGAGACGATCTCGACTCGCAGCAGCAGCGGATCACCATGCAATTGATCGGTATGCCCACCGATCGACAGTTCGACGCTTGCCCCCAAACCAGCCTTAATCGCATGATCGACAGCGCGAGCATCCGCAATGCAAACGAATGCAGGTCCCAAATTGCGATCGCACAGGGCTCTCGCTAGCACCGTTCCATCCGCTGCGGAACCACCGCCGACATTATCGCCCATATCGAGCAGTCCAAAACGCACCCCCTCCGTCGACTCGACCAAATCCAAAGCCGTTTTTACGTCGACCAACACACCTTCCATCGCATGACGATTTCGCCAGAGTGCATTTGCGAGTTCATCCGCCAATTGCTGCGCCAGCTTCGGACTACCGTTGGTTATCACTACCGTCGCCGCCCCCATCTCCGTCACATCCGCGTAGGGAAACCCGAGCAGCAGGCTGTTGCTCAACACTTCAGGCAATTTTTTTTGCTGGTCGGCAACGGTATAAATTTCCAGCAGGTGAGGTTCGTCAGTACTTTGTCTCTCGATGTTAATGACCAGCGGCGGGAACGCTGCAGCCATCGTCGGCTTGGTTTTCCCCAACAAACAGTTAATCAACAGTTCGGCCGCTTCTTCCCCGCGTGCATGCTGGTCCAAATGGGGGTTCGTTCGGTAGGCGATGATCGCCGTGCATGCCTCGACCATAGCCGGTGAAAGGTTCGCGTGTGCATCGAGCGTAACCACCATCGGCAGCTTCGCCCCAACCATTGCTCGAATCTGCGTTAACCAGTACCCATCCGCATCTCGATACTTCTCCGAAACCGCAGCTCCATGGGCTGCCACGAGAAGCCCATCTAAAGGCATCGATCGCTGTAATGCAGACAATGTTCTGTTTAGCAATTCAACAAAGGCTTCGTCGGAAATCGTACCCGAAGGAGTTGCGCGAACAGCCAGGATCGGCACGATCTCAACTGGCACCCCCTCGCTGGCCCGATCCAATCCCGCCAAGAAACCACCCAATTCATGATGGCTCCCGACAAATCGTTTCAGGATGTCATCCCCGATGGCTACCGTGTCTTCCTCGAAATTGCGCCATATTGTTGGCGACGCGATGAAGGTATTCGATTCATGAAGGAAGGCTAGGATCCCGATTCGCATGGTTGCTCGTTGGCGGGTTGAAAAGATCAACGTTCGATGACAACATCCAATTTACGTGACAGCAATTTTATAATAGCGACGTCGGGAACACCTCGGAGCCGAGAATCCTCACCACAACAAATCCAGACGACGCAGCATTCGCGAGGTCCATCATTGCAGAAGCATGCTAAAATCCTGTTTCCAGGCTCGATAGGTTCCATGGCAATTCCCGATATGATCGCATAGATCGTGAACGGCAGGCATACGGAAAGCGATAGGATTTATGAATCATGACCTGAATGCGATTCGATCGCACTTGTATGCAGCGGTGATCTGCGATGCATTGGACCAAATCGGACTGCACCATCAATCGCCGAGAGTCTTGCTCCCACTGCAAACCCGAATGCCGGATTCTGCAGGGATTCTAGCTGGACGATGCAAAACCACGCTTTGGGCCGACATGGCCCATCTGGATCCTGAACCCTATGCACTAGAACTGAAAGCAGTCGATGAATGCAATCCCGACGATGTCTTTGTAGCAGCGGCGGGTGGGTCAATTCGATCGGGAATCTGGGGAGAACTCTTAACCACCGCGGCCAAAAATCGTGGTTGTGTCGGTGCGATCGTCGATGGTGCTATTCGCGATGTGGACAAAATCGCGGCGATGCAATTCCCTGTGTTTGCCAAAAGCAGATGCGTGTACGATAGCTTGAACCGACAGCGAGTCATCGATGTAGATGTTCCCGTTGAGATCGATGGTGTTCGGTTCGAACCCGGTGATCTCGTCGTCGCCGATGCGGATGGAGTAGTGGTAGTTCCCAAGCGTGTTGAAGACGACGTGTTGAAATTGGCATTTGCAAAAGTGCTCGGCGAGAATCAAGTCCGCGATGCCATCCGTGCCGGCATGACTTCGAGGGAAGCGTTCAAAACCTTTGGTATTCTTTAGTTTTTAGGGACGATTCATGCCTGAGCCATCAGCATCCAAACTATCCAAGCCGCATAGCCCGATCACCCGCCGGGATTGGATCCGTTTAACGTCCGGCGCGATCGCGATGACTGCGATGCAAGTAGGATCCAACGTCTACGGCAATCACCCACTCGCGCACACGTGCTTCGCCAGCGATGAATCGATCCCAAAGAAGAAAGTCGCCGCTGTGGTGACGATCTATCGCAAAAACTCGCACGCGGATGTTCTCGTTGGCAAAATCCTCGAGGGATGGCAACAGGACGGGGGTCCGGGCCCTGCTTTAGAATTGGTTTCGCTTTATGTCGACCAGTTCCCTGAAGAAGATCTTTCGGTAAAGCTCTCGCAAAAACATGGCTTCCGCATGTGCAAAACGATCCGGGAAGCGATCACGCTCGGGGGCAACGAGGTCGCCGTCGATGGCGTCCTGAGCATCGGTGAGCATGGTGAATATCCATGGAACGAATTCGGCCAGCATCTTTATCCCCGCAAACGGTTCTTCGAAGAAATCACCGATACTTTTGCCAGCTGCAAGCGTGTAGTTCCGGTGTTCAATGACAAGCACCCCGGCCCTGAGTGGAAGGATGCTCTGTGGATGTACCGACGAGCGAAAGAGCTACAAATTCCATGGATGGCTGGTTCCTCTTTACCAGTCAGTTTTCGCAGTCCCGACGCTAACCTCAAGATGGGCGAAAAAGTAGAGGCCTGCGTTGGAATCGGTTACTCGGGACTCGATATTTACGGCATCCATACCCTCGAGTTTTTGCAATGCATCCTGGAACGTCGCGCTGGAGCAGAGTCCGGGGTTCGGTCCGTTCAAGCGGTCCCGACATCTCAGATCGGTCGCTTGTTGGCCGAAGGCATCATCGATGGAAACCTCATGGATCAAGGATTGGCCGTCACGAATACAGATCGCGCTGCCGTCCTCCAATCTCCGCCAGCAGACGGTGCGGTATTCTTGATCGAATACAAAGACGGATTGATGGCTCCGGTGCTCATGCTTCCCGGCCTCGCCCAAGGCATTGCAGTGGCAGTGAAACCGCAAGGACAAGCTAGTTTCGCGACCCGTGTCGAGGAGCGTGAAAATCCGTACTACCCACACTTCGCCTACTTGCTCAAAGGGATCGAAAGCATGATCCACACAGGCGTACCCGCTTATCCCGTAGAACGGAACATGCTCACCGCCGGGACCCTCGATCGACTCCTCGTGTCCCTCCGAGAGGGGAGTCGCAAAATAACGACACCAGATTTAGAAATTGCATACCAACCCACCGAGTACTCCTACGCCCCTCATTTGACACTTGAAGGATTGCGATAAGCAACGCTGGTCCGCTAAAGGTATCCTTTTTCATCGGAGAACTCGGTGCCAGCGCCGGGTGGCGAAACGCTCCTATCGCCGGGAACCATGTTTCGATCATGACTAGCATCGTTCGATCATGACTAGCATCGGGGGATATCGCGGTCCGACGCCCAGTCGCCACTTGCTTACACGCGTGGCTCCGATTCGATTCGCGAAGCGAATACCATCGGAGCCCTAAGCGTTAGCGCCGGGTGGCGAAACGCTCCTATCGCCAAGAACCCTGTTTCGATCATGACTAGCATCGGGGGTTATCGCGGTCCTACACCCAGTCGCCACTTGATCACACGCGTGGCTCGGAGCAGAACGTTATTTGCGCAAGGTCATCAAGTACTCTACGACATCGATCAACTCTTGCTCGGTCATTGTTTCCTGTAGATTCTCGGGCATCAACGACTTTTCTTGCTTCTTGATTTCCTCCAGATCGGAACTCTTAATGGCCCGTTCGATCCCCTTTGCATCCTTGATGGTCACTCCTTCATCGGTCTTTGAAATCAACAAACCAGTGACAACCTCTCCATCTCCTGTACGAGCTGTGTAAGCTTCATAGTTGTGACTGATCCCCGCACTGGGTGCCAAAATCGAAACGTACATCGCCTCGCGCGTGAGTTTATTCCCGATCTCGGTCAAGCTTGGTCCAACGTTCTTGCCTTCGCTACCAACCATATGGCACTGGGAACATGTAGCAACCCCGAAGTACACGGACTTCCCATTGGCACTATTACCCTTCTTTTTGACCAACTCCTCGATAGGAGGAAGTGGGTTCTGAGAAGTTTTGAGGACGGGGAACAGTTCTTTTGCTGCATTCGAGATGGCAGGATCCTCGGAATTGCGAAGGGTTGGGCCGAGGAGAGGTTTCGCCTCTGCAGGTAAACGATTCTCTTTCGCGAGTGCGACCAGGTACGACTGATTCGTCTTGTTTCTACCCAAACCAACCGCAGCTTCCACCTTGACGCTTTTCGCTACATTTTGCGATTCGAGCAAGGCCTTTTGCAATTCAGCCGCTTCCTTGCGATTGCTGAGCGAGAGCGTCTTCGAGAGGGCTACGGCTACCTCGGATGGTTCCTCAGCCTCCAGCATTGTTTTCAGTTGCGAGACGCCACCGGTCTCAAGCGCCAGGTCGAGAGCTTGGACCGCTTGGGTGGATGCCCCCCATGCTGCCGCCCGCTTCAGCAATGGATCGGACAAGCCAGCGACCTTAAGCCTTTGCAGGATCTTTAGCTGCGATGGGTCGTCCCCCAGAGAGGTGATGTACTCGCGTACCAGCGCAGCCAGCTTAGGATTGCCGTTGACATCTACCCCGTCGAGTCGCATCAAGGCTTCGATCACTGTTTGAGGCTGGTTCTCCAATTCCAACAACGGCTTCAAAGCCGTCTGACGATCCGCTGGTTTTAGAAAATCGGTAGCACGGAATAGGGCAGTGACTTGCTCCTTGGGGAGTTTCGTCGAGGCCAACCATTGGGCTTGCATTTCCGCAGCGACGGGACCTCGACCACGCCATGCGATCGAAAGGCCTTCCCCGCGATCCGACTTCAATTCCCCGTAGGCCTTCAAGCATTCGTCCCAACGATCGGTCGCGGCGATGCCGAGCGCCTCAAGATACCAACGATCGCGAGTACCGGCTTTAGCCGCTAGTTGCGCCCACAGTTTCGGCATCGCGGGTGACGCATCTTCTCGAAGAGCAATCGCCAACTCTCGTAGTACAACCATGTTCCCATCGTTGAGGAGCGGCGTGATGAATGTTCCAGTCTTGAGTTTGGCTTGACGGGCCAGTCGGATCGCTGTGGCTCGGACGTTCTCATTTTCATCTTTTGAAGCGGCAGTGAAGGCAGCCATCGGGCTATCGACTTTGGCAAGCAACCAATACGCTCGCGCACGCATCCGTGGATTCGGATTTTTCGCCATCGTTTGAAGCTCGCCGATCGACGGACGGCCCATCTTCAAGATCGCGTGGTAGGCGAGATACCGAACCGAGTTGCATGGATTGGCCAAGGCCGCGACAGCACCTTGGGCGGTCGACAGATCATATTTGGGGACCGTGTACTTCGCACCCTCGGGGGCAAACCGGAACAAACGCCCACGTTCCATGTCTTGCATGTTGTGACCACCGACGCCGGGATCATACCAATCCGAGACGAAGAGCGATCCGTCTGGTGCAACAGCGACGTCCGCCGGACGGAACCATTTGTCGAACTCTCCGACCGCAAGATTCTCAATGGTTGCTGAGTAGCCAGCCCCCATCGATTTCGCAATGTAGGCTCGAACCACATTCGGGCCTGCATCGCAGTGGATGACTTGGTTTCGGAATTTTTCGGGAAGCAAATCACCTTCGTAGACGGTGATCCCCGTCGGCGATCCAGCACCGGTGATCAGCATGGTTGGAACCACGCCGGGATCATTCAAGTGCCAGTGTCGATCTGGGATTTCGGATTCCCAGTTGGTCCGCTCCGCTTGCCATCCAGCACCGGTAATCTCATCGACGTAACCGTAGTTACCAAACTCCATGACATAGTTAATGCGTGTGGCGCGATTCCCATCGTCATCATTATCCGACTGCCAAATCGCTCCATACGAATCCACTGCCGCTTCGTAGTTATTCCTGAAGTTGTGACCGAGGACTTCCATATCACTTAGGTCTTCATTGCAACGAAACACCATGCCTTGGCGGTACGGATTTCCTGAATCGTTGATCTCACGTCCCCAACGGTCACGGATGGGATTCCCTTCCGCATCGCAGAGACGATGGCCTGTATTACCAAAATTGAAGTAAAGCTTTCCATCAGGACCGAACACAAACGAGTGGACCGAGTGATCGTGCTGAGGGTCACCTGTTTTCGTGAGAATTGCTCGTTTCGAGTCGGGTTTATCATCTCCATCGTTATCGATAAACTCCAAAACGTAAGGAGCGGCACTCACTAAGACACGATTCCCGAGAACACACAACCCGAGCGCGGAATCGATATCGCGGCCTTGGTAAAAGACCTTGGTCGTGTCCATGACGCCATCTTGGTTGGTATCCTCAAGGATCAAGATGCGGTCCCCTTCGGCGCGTTCGCCGTTGTGGCGACGATAGTTCACCACTTCGCAAACCCACACTCGCCCTCGATGATCGATATCGAGGTTGGTCAAACTTTTCAGGACCGGTTCGGAAGCTGCCAACGTGGCCTGCACCCCGTCAGCGACTTGCAAACCTGCCACCGCCTTTTCAGGTGTACGGTCTTCGACAGACGCCGCGGGTTTCCCCCAGGCGTTTAACCCGTCGGGAATACCTTCGGCAGCGATATGAAACCGAACGCTCGTGGACGTACCGTTGTTCTGCGACACGCCACCTTGATCGAGCCCACAGCCGACTTGGAACCGTTCAACGCCTTCCGGGAGATCGAAACCGATCACGCTGAAAGCGTGGGTGCCGATCCCCTTCACGACCTTTTCCCGCACCTGAAGCGGCCCGCCGCCGGCATTTGCATTCTTGCGGACTTCACCCCATTCCGTTTGAGCCACAAACCAGTTGAGGTCCAGCAATGATTTTTTGCCGGACTTCGTGACCAACGTCGGCTCGACCCAATCCGCCCAATCGCAAGCAAAGCCGTCTTCGCCGGGGGTAACGATCAAGTAGAGTTTCTTCACCCCAGCCACTTCGATATCGACATCGATTTGGTGACGAGAGGTCGATGCGTTCAATGTGTTCGAGGAAAAGAGGACCTTCCCTTTCGGTTTACCAGAGGCACCGGTAGGTCCAGGCTCAATACCAAACTCCTTGGCAACTCCTGAAGGATTAAAATTGGCAGGAACCGCTTCGTCTTGATTCTCGACGAGTTTTGCTACGGCGATTGGTTCTACGGTCGTACCTGCTTCCGGAACATCGACGTGGGCGGTCCATAGAATGGCATTGGCCACCAATCGCGTTGGTTCCGTACGCCCCCAGTTCCAATGGAAATGCCCGCCGGTATATCCGAACGAACGGCCTCCATTGGAACGTTCTGCAGCCCAGGCCACATGCTGAGGCTCTCCCTTTGCAACAGCTTTCCTGACATCTGGGTTGCCGCTATGCGGGCCATCTGGACGATCCATCGTGCTGGTGGGGGCAACCGCCGAAAGAATCGGCGTTACCCCTTGCATGCCGTCTGGAAACCGCATGTGAAAGTACCATTCATCGCGCGTCGAGAAGGGTTTCACTCCACGGGTCACCGGGTGGTTTGGCAACGCCTCGAATTTTGCCGTCCAGTGTGGGTTCACCGACCAATTGGTTTCGAAATACCCCCCCAGCCATTTTAGATACTCGGGACCTCCACGATCTTTCGGGACCTCGACGGCATAATGAATGCAGACCAAACCCGCTCCGCGATCCATTTGCTTACCGAGTCGATCGAGGTGGGACAACGATGGGTGGCCTCCGCCGCCATCGGAATAAATCACGATCGCATCGGCTCCATCAAGCATCGAATCGTCTTTGGGCCACCCATTTCGGATGACTTCGCATTCAACGTTGGGAACAGAGCGTTTGACCACGTCGGCCAGAACGCGGCAGCCGGCGTAGTGCTCGTGCGATCCGAAATCATGACTGGGCCCACCCGCAATGAATACGATTCGCTTGGACGCGTTTGGTTCGTTGCCGAATGCGTTGGTGCATGCGGAATTCGCCGCAAACACCCCCAGAATCGCGATAACGATTGGCAAGCAATGCGTCGTATAGGTAGGAAGGGTAGACAGACGAGAAAGCAAGGAGTATTCGCCTGAGTGTCGGATCATAGGGTTCGCTCGAACAATGGATGGAGGGATCGAACTGGAGGGGATGGCGCACACATGGCCCCAGACTCAGAATTAGCCACAGACCAATACGGATCATGGTAATTGGTGCCATGTTGCCGGTAAATTACCCATCCTGTCGCGAAAGAGCTTAAGTTTCCGCGGTGGGAACACCGCAAAATGACAGACAAGCCACCCTCCTCACGGGCGTCTGGGTGTACGCAGTGAGGATTGTCGAATCGGGCACGCTCACTGTAATGGCGTAAACTCGGTGATTTCGGGTCGGTGCAAGTTTAGGGGCGGTGCAAGTTTCGGGTCGATGCAAGTCTAGACAGCACGTATAGTGGTAATAGTGGTAACGCGTCCCGTGTTCAACTGTTTTCTCATCCCAAAGTTCCCGCAGTCTTTCCATCCCGCAGTCTTTCCATCCCAACATCGCGTTACCAACCGAGAGATCCCGATGACTATCCACCATCTTCGCCGAGATTACCGTTATGGCTCGTTGACGCGTGACGAGCTCCCCGCCGATCCGATCGCTCTTTTCCAGACATGGTTTTCAGAATTGCGAGGGTCCGATTTACCGGAATGGTTTGAACCCAATGCAATGACATTGGCAACGCACAAATCGACCGGTGGAGCAGCCTGCCGGATCGTGTTGCTCAAAGAAGTGGAACCGGATGGCTTTTTATTTTTTACGAACTATCAATCGAGTAAAGGGATGGAAATCGACGCGGATAGCCGAGTGGCTCTCGGGTTCTACTGGCCTATCTTGGATCGTCAAGTTCGCGTGGAAGGAATTGCAGAGCGGGTCGACCCGGAAATCTCGGAGCGTTACTTTCGATCTCGGCCTCGATCGAGTCAACTCAGCGCGAATGTTTCTCCTCAGTCGGAGGTAATCGAGGACGATTCGCTGTTGCAGCGGTTGGTGGACGAGTTGGACGCAAAACTTTCCGGTGCGGATGTACCTCGCCCTGATCACTGGGGAGGCTATCGAGTACGCCCAAATGCCATTGAGTTTTGGCAAGGTCGACCGTCTCGATTGCATGACCGTTTCCGGTACACCAAACAATCGATAGCCCTCAAACAAGTAGGCAAAGGTGAGGGACCAAGCACGAACACGATATGGAATTGGCAACTAGAACGCCTGGGGCCTTAGTTTCATCGATGGCTTCCGTCCTGAAGACGCAGTTAGCAGTTGGTCACTAGCCCCGGTTTGAGTAGCCCCGGTTTGAGTTCGTGGCCTCGAAAGAGGAATACCCCGGCCTGTGCGGTGAGGCGGACACCACGAGCAGGCCGTTGGGGTACCTCTGCGCGCGGCTTGCCGACGCAAAAGCGAAATGGCGAATTGGCTAGAAAACCATCGAAAGCGTGAGGAGCCAAAAGAGAGCCTATTGGCCCTCACGATATCTTTCGACGTTTGGGTAGAACGGACCGACTGCACAACAACCATGCATCCGGCCACACCACCTGATAAAAGCAATCATTGTGCCAAGAGTACACAGATTGCCGGCATCGATGTGAATCGGGGGGTTTTCCTGAGGTTTTCGAATTGTTTTTTTTCGTTACGATGAACATCGTGCGAAGGAAAAGCCGGCTTGCTGCCTGATAAACTGGCAACTGTTCAGTTTCGATGCAGTCGCAACAAGACAAACTTGCCATTACCCCACCCACAAAACCCTGAGTACTTCAGGTCTGGGCGGGGTGAAGCGATTCGGAAAGACGTAAAAATCGTCCCGAACCTTGGGCGGCCCGTTAGAATCTGAATCGCTAGAGACCACCTGGGTTGCCCGTCCCAGCATATATCAACCCCCACAAATCGTTCGATAACTAATGACCCAAGCCGACACTCCTTCGTCCAATCTTCGCAGCATCCGTATTTTCGACACGACGCTCCGCGATGGAGAGCAATCTCCCGGAGCAAGTATGAATTTGAGTGAGAAGCTTGAGGTGGCCCAAGCCCTGGCTTCACTCGGAGTGGATGTCATGGAGGCAGGTTTTCCAATCGCTTCTCCGGGTGACTTTGAGGCAGTGCGCGAGATTGCGTCGACCATCCGTGGCCCCATCATTTGCGGATTGGCCCGATGCAACGACGGTGATATCGACCGTGCATGGGAAGCATTGCAGAAAGCAGAACGTTCTCGCATCCACGTCTTCTTAGCGACCAGTGCGATCCATCGAGAGTTCAAACTGCGAATGACTCAGGACGAAATCATCGCGAGAGCGGTCAAAGGTGTCGAACGCGCGTTATCGTACTGCGATGATGTCGAGTTTTCTGCTGAGGACGCCGCGAGAACAGAAATCGACTTTCTTTGCCGCGTGGTCGAAGCAGCCATCGATGCAGGAGCGACGACAATCAACGTACCCGACACCGTCGGATACACCACTCCAGAAGAGATGTACGCCCGGATTGCGGAACTCATCAATCGGGTCCCGAACATTGATCGCGCGGTTTTGAGTTGCCACTGCCACGATGACTTAGGTTTGGCAGTGGCAAATTCACTCGCTGCCGTTCGCGCCGGCGCGGGACAAATTGAGTGCACGATCAACGGTATCGGAGAGCGAGCCGGAAACTGTTCGCTCGAAGAGGTTGTGATGGCGATGCGAACACGAAACGATATCTATCAAACGACCACGCGGATCAAAACGGAACGGTTAGTCCCGATCAGCCGGCTTCTTTCCAAAATCACTGGCCTCGATGTGCAGCGCAACAAGGCGATCGTCGGTCGAAACGCATTTGCGCACGAGGCTGGGATCCACCAAGACGGGATGCTCAAGGATCGCAGCACGTATGAAATCATGAGACCAGAGGATGTCGGTTTCGCGAAAACAGACTTGGTTCTGGGCAAACACAGCGGACGCGCGGCGCTCGCAGACCGCGCACGCGATCTTGGATACCATCTCAATGGCGAACAACTTCAAATCGTCTTTGAGCAATTCAAAGTCCTTGCCGATAAGAAAAAAAACATCTTCGACGGCGACATCATCGCTCTCATCCAGCAACAAATCAGCGGCGCTACGAATACCGCTTGGACGTTGGTTTCGTACCAAGTACAAAGCGGCTCCTCAAAAACCCCTTGTGTGGAACTCACGCTCAAACACGGCGACGACACATTCACGGAACGGGTCGAGCAAGGAGACGGACCGATCGACGCTGCCTTTTGGGCCGTTGAAAAGATTACCGGCATCAAAACCGTATGCAAGGATTTCCGGGTTCGAAGCGCATCGCTTGGTCGAGACGCCATCGGTGAAGTCACCGTTGAGGTCGACCACGAAGGAGAATCGTATCGAGGTACGGGAGCCTCCACCGACTCGGTCGAAAGCACTATCCTTGCGATGCTGAACGCCATCAATCGGATCATCACCGAAAAGAGCCTGCGAGGCGCTGGCAAAGTAACCCCACAAGACGCTTAACACGCATCGGCGCGGGGATTTCGGGAAAACGCAGTAATCGGGAACTGGTGCTATGACTAGCAAACGAATTGGTCATCATGTGGACGGGCGGCCCTTGAAAACATGGCGCCTGGCAGAGTGGCCCTGGTGCTTGTTATGCTTGGCCTGCGCTGTTGGTTTTTTTAAAAATCTCGGTTTCGCGCAAGAGGCAAACGCGGTGGTATCTTCGTCCATTCCCAACCACCACGAGATCGATCGTGCACTCGAAGCGTTTATCTCTAAGCGTGAAATCGCAGGGGCGGTTACCGCGGTGGTGGAAAAGGATCGGGTGCTGCATTACGGCGCTGTTGGCAACGCGAAGCTAGGATCTGCGGCATACCCCGATTCCGAACCTATGACTGCAGATTCCATTTTTTGGATTGCATCGATGTCCAAGCCAGTGACGGGGGTTTGCGTGATGCAGTTGGTGGACCAAGGGAAATTATCGCTCGATGATCCTGTCGATCGGTTTCTCCCTGAAATGGCGGAACTCAAAGACGATTCTGGCAAGAGAGCTTCGATCACAATTGCCCAACTCCTCAATCACACATCGGGCATGCGGGAGCTAAGCGAACCTTATTCCTCCAAGACACTGGCCGAAGCGTCTTCGCAATACGCCAAAGCAGGCCCTCTCCATTTCGCACCTGGCACCAAATGGCAATACAGTCAAACCAGTATCAATACCGCAGCCCGCATCGTCGAAGTGGTCAGCGGCCTGAGCTTTGATGAATACGCTCGGAAATTCCTGTTTGAACCGCTCGGTATGAAGGACACCGGGTTCTATTTGACCGACGAGCAAGCCAAACGGCTTGCTGTCAGTTACACAAAAAACGAACCAGGTACCTTGGTTGCCACTCCTATCTTTTTGCTCGCTGGGAAACAACCCACGGACCGCGAACGACTCCCAGCCGCCAACGGAGGCTTGTTTTCCACGGCATCGGATTACGCAAGATTTTGCCAAATGCTGCTTGGGAATGGAACCAACCACGGGACGGTGATCTTGTCCAAAGCTGCGGTAGACCGATTACGAAACCCCAGCACGGGCGACTTGACCACAGGCTTCACTCCAGGAAACGCCTGGGGGGTGGGTGTTTGCGTGGTACAGAAGCCACAAGGGGCGACCGAGATGCTATCCCCAGGATCCTACGGTCATGGTGGTGCTTATGGGACACAAGCTTGGATCGATCCGGTTGCAGGCCGCGCCTACATCCTCATGGTTCAGCGAGCCAACTTTCCCAATGCGGACGATTCGGAAATCCGAAAGACCTTTCAGTCGATCTCGGCGAAAATCAAATAACACTATCCGCGATGTCCATGCCCATGAATAACTTCGCTTTCGAAGTATTCAGCCTTCTATTTTTCTTTATCCCTTCATCGATTCCTACTTATGTCCAATAGCAATGTTCATTCTTGGCTTTCAAAGAAAGCTATGGCGTTTGATTCCAGCGGCATTCGTAAAGTCTTTGCTCTGGCTGCGACGATGAAGAACCCAATCAATTTATCGATCGGCCAACCAGACTATGACGTGCCGGCTCCTATTCGCGACGCCGCGTGCAATGCGATTCAATCGGGCAAGAACGCTTACAGTCCAACGCAGGGAATTGCACCGTTGGTTCAGCGAATGCAGCAAGAAATTGATCGGCAGTACCAACATGATGATCGTGAAGTTTTTATATGTTCCGGCACCAGCGGCGGCATCGTTTTAACGATGCTCTCGTTGGTAAACCCCGGTGATGAAGTGATCGTATTCGATCCGTACTTCGTCATGTATGTCCCGCTGATTCAATTGGTTGGCGGAGTGCCAGTGATCATCGACACCTATCCCGATTTCCAAATCGATTTAGATCGCCTCCGCGACGCGATCACCCCAAGGACCAAACTGGTACTATTCAATAATCCAAGCAATCCTACCGGAGTCGCGGCGAGTGTGGACGAGATCCGAGGCATCGCTGAATTGTGTCAAGAGAAAGGAGTCGCTCTGGTCTCCGACGAGATCTACAGCCAGTTCCATTTCGGTTCTCCGATGCGATCCCCCGCGGAGTTCAATCCGCAAACAATCGTAATCGATGGTTTCTCAAAAAGTTACGCAATGACCGGCTGGCGGTTGGGCTATGTTCATGGACCCAAGGAGATCATCCAAACCATGATCAAACTGCAGCAATACACCTTTGTGTGCGCCCCCACTCCGCTTCAGCATGCATCGTTGGCGGCCATGGACTACGACATGTCGGAGCACTACAAGAATTATGAGCAAAAACGAAATCGCATTGTCGCTGGACTTAAGGGTTATTATGAGTTTCGCGAACCCGGAGGAGCCTTCTATATATTTCCAAAGGTCCCCTCGGGGAACGCAACCGACTTTGTCGCTCGTGCAATCGCCAACGAATTGTTAATCATTCCCGGCAATATTTTCTCCCGCAAGGACACCCATTTCCGGATTTCCTTTGCCGCCAGCGATGAAACGTTGGACCGGGGCATCGAAGTCCTACGGAAACTCGCGTAGTCCCCCCAAGCAGCCTGTTGAAAAACGGAAGCGGCACGGAGCGAACCGTCCGGTAAGGCTCGTTTTACCGACGGATAGGATAACGTGATCCGCGGGAAAAGACGCTACCGATCACTTTTCAAGGGATTTTGAACTGTTAGACTCCTGCGATTGCGATAACAACCAGGGCCTCCGTGCGCTGGCGTTGAAGTCTCTACATAGGTGGCGTCATGGAACGAATTATCCCGATCCTAGGGTTGCTGGTAATGCTCCTCATCGCGTGGGGAATGAGTTCGAACAGAAACCGTTTCCCGTGGCGCGTTGTAATCGGCGGTCTGTTGATGCAGGTCGTTTTCGCGTTGATCGTGCTCAGGGTTCCAGCGGGCCATACCATCTTTGCCGCCATCGGGAATGTATTTACGGGATTGCTCGATTGCGTGGATCAAGGGGCCGGATTCGTCTTTGGAAACGGCATGGTTCAAATGGAAAAGGATCTTTCGCCGGCATTCAAAGTCCATTTCGTTGCCTTCAAAGTTCTTCCTACGATCATCTTTTTTTCCTCGTTGATGTCCGTACTCTACTACGTTGGCGCGATGCAGTTGGTCGTGGGTGCGATATCGAGAGTTATGCAGAAAACGCTCGGAACATCAGGGGCCGAAACGCTGTCCGCTGCGGGTAATATCTTCGTCGGCCAAACCGAAGCCCCATTGCTGGTCCGTCCCTACCTGAACAGCATGACGCAATCAGAACTGATGGCGGTCATGGTTGGAGGATTCGCGACGATTGCAGGTGGGGTCATGGCCGCATACGTCGGTATGGGGATCGATCCTGTGCATTTGCTTTCAGCAAGCCTGATGTCCGCACCGGCAGCCTTGGTAATCGCCAAAATCATGCAACCCGAAGTTGAGAAACCACTCACCTTGGGCAAGGTCGAAATGACACCGCCGATGGAAGCCACCAACTTGATCGATGCTGCTGCCCGCGGCGCGAGCGATGGTCTGAAACTAGCGCTGAATGTCGGTGCGATGCTCATCGCTTTCCTCGGGTTGATTTACATGCTTGACAATCTACTGGGACTCCTCACCGAAAACCTATCCAATCTCATCGTTGGTAAATCTCATCGAATCACTTTCACGCAGATCATCGGCGTCGCTTCTTCGCCGTTTGCTTGGTTGATGGGGATCGAATGGAAAGACTGCTGGGTTGCTGGAGAGATCCTCGGTACACGCATCGTCAGCAATGAGTTCATCTCGTATACGCAAATGGATCCTACAAACAACCCCGCGATCGCGGAAGTCTCGGAACGCACCAAGACTATTTTGACCTATGCACTCTGCGGTTTCGCGAACATCGGGTCCATTGGAATCCAAATCGGGGGGCTCGGACCATTGGCTCCCGACCGACGCGATGCGCTCGTAAAGCTCGGGGTAAGAGCCATGATCGGTGGGCTGCTGGCATGCTACATGACTGCCTGTCTTGCCGGTATCTTCATTTGAGGATCCATTGCTGCATCATCGGGGAGAACCATTTTGGGGATCGAAGGTTTGGCAAATTCACCATCGGATCGCAAAGAGCTATCCGTGAATATGGAATTGGCCCGGCAAGCTGCCAAGCGGGCTTACAATCCCTACAGCCGCTTTGCCGTCGGTTGCATTCTGGTGGATGAGCTTGGCAATAAGTACTCAGGGTGCAACATTGAATCCGCGTCATACTCGGTGACGTTGTGCGCGGAACGTGTCGCAGGATCCCAAGCCATCGCAAACGGTTCACGATCTTGGAAGACGATTTACATTGTCTCCCCAACGCGAGTCGGCCCGTGCGGTGTCTGTCGGCAGTTCCTCTACGAATTTGCGCCAGACCTTCAAGTATTCCTAGGAGATCTCGAATCGGATGCATTCCTGGGGCCAATTCCTCTCCGCGATCTCCTGCCGTTCGCGGATAGCCTGCAGTTGACAGCACTGGGCGAAAAGCGTCCCAATCCGCCGAAGGAAGAATAGGTTCTATGTCAGATAGGATCACGGAAAACGGTTCGGCGCTCGAAGCTGCTTTTCAGAAACAGCTGAGCCATTTCGTCGTAGGGATCGACCTTGGCACAACCAATTGCGCAATGGCTTACGCGGATACTCGCAAAGCACCGCGTCGTATCGAGGTTTTCAAGATTGAGCAACTCGTGGATTTTGGCGCCTTGGCTCGGCTGGAAACGCTCCCCTCGTTTCACTACGAATTGACCGACCAGGAGCGCAATTCGGTCGACAGGCGATTGCGGTTCGGCGAGCCCGAAAATGAACGCGGTGTTGTGGGCACCTTGGCTCGCGAGAGGACCTTGCAGGTCCCCGGACGTGGGATTGGCTCCGCCAAAAGCTGGCTTTGCCACACCCTGGTCGATCGCTCGAGCGATTTGCTACCATGGCAAGGCGACGAAGACGTACAACGACTTTCTCCCGTTGAGGTAAGTCGCCGGTATCTCGAACATCTGAGGCGTGCATGGGATAGGGAGCATCCGCACGACCCGCTTAGCGAGCAAGAAGTCGTTGTAACCCTTCCCGCCTCCTTTGACGAAGTCGCCAGGCAATTGACTTTAGAGGCCGCCAAGCGAGCCGGCCTCAACCATGTAATCTTGATCGAAGAACCTCAGGCTGCTTTCTATGCTTGGCTCGATCGTCACCCTTCGAATTGGATGCAGATCCTTCATTCAGGCCAAAGCATTCTCGTATGCGATATCGGGGGCGGAACCACCGACTTTACGCTAATCCGCGTGATCGACTCCGCCGTTGCTCAAGCTCCAACCACAGAGTCAGATCGACTGGTTTTGAAAAAAACAGGCCGAGAAGCCGATATTGGTTCCGCCGATGCTAGTTCCTTAGTGAGTAAAAAGCTCGAAAATGTTTTTGGTTTGCATCGCGTAGCGGTCGGTCCGCACCTCATGCTCGGTGGCGACAACCTCGATTTGGCTTTGGCTCGTCATCTCGAGCAACAGCTAATTACCAACTCCTCGAGCAAAGAACCGCTGAGCGCTCGGCAGTGGGATGTCCTGAAAGCGCATGCGCGCAGCGCAAAAGAAACCCTACTAGGGACAACTCCTCCTGATCACTATTCCATATCCCTACCCGCCCTAGGATCCAAGATCATCGCTGGATCGCGGACTGTGAAAATTGAACGAGAGTGGGCGAAATCTCTTCTGGTCGATGGCTTTTTTGGGAAGGTTCCTCTCGATAGCCGACCCGATAGCGCGCAAGAAGGTTTCCAAGAATTTGGCTTGCCCTATGAAAATGAACCAAACGTCCTAAAGCATCTCGCAAGCTTCTTGTGGGAGCACCGCTGGGCAGGACGAAACGAATCCGATCGCGAACGCATGTCCGACATTGAAGCTGCAAAGCCGGATTGGGTCCTGTTCAACGGAGGAGTTCTCGAGTCGAATTCGATCCGAGACGCCATCCTGACACAAATCAGAGAGTGGTTTTCCAGTGGCACCGATCCTCATTGGAAACCTGGGGTCCTCGAAGGCAACCGACTGGATCTAGCCGTAGCCCAAGGGGCAGCTTACTTCGGAATGGTCCGGCGAGGAGAAGGCATCCGCATCGATGCGAGGCTGGCGAGGTCCTACTACTTGCTGGTCAACAACGATCCGTTGCAAGCGGTCTGCGTGATGCCGGCGAGCGCTCTTCCTTTGGATCAATATACGCTCGATGATCGGCCCTTCGATCTGATCCTTGGCGAGCCGGTTCAATTCCCGCTCTACTATAGCAGTAGCCAATTAACCCACTCGTTCGGTGAATTGGTCGATGTTGACCCGAAATCGATGACCCAACTCCCGCCTATCCAAACAGTCCTCGAACTAGGTAGAGCCAACCGTCGCGCTGTCCTGCCCGTCTATTTGGAAAGCGAACTGAGTGAGATCGGAACGCTCCAAATGAGAGTGGTTTCTATCCCGAATAGCAACCCATCGCGAGCATCGAACGACGAACATCTCGCCGGACGATGGAATTTGGAGTTCGACGTGAGGGGTGGTACGCCTGGTGATACTCCAGACAATGGGAGCAGCACGGGTGCAGCCAGTCGAGGACCTCTGGTTTCAGAGGAACAAATCCAAAAAGCCATTTCGGCTTTGGAAACCATCTTTGGCTCCAACGCGACTGAGAAACCGAAAGACTGTTTCCATGTGCTGACAGACGCGATGGGAATGAGTCGTCGCGACTGGCCACCATCATTATTGCGAGAGATTTGGCGTTATCTGGCCGATCATTCGGATTCGAGAAAATTGTCACCCGAACACGAAGCGCGTTGGCTGAATCTCGCGGGCTGGTCACTTCGCCCTGGATTTGGATTCCCCGCCGACGACTGGCGTGTCCAGACAACTTGGCGGCTCGTCCATAATAAATTGATGCATCGAAGTCCCGCAAGTGTGTCCGAGGCGGTGATTCTGTGGCGTCGAATCTCAGGTGGATTCACGACCGGCCAGCAGAACGCACTCTTTCAAGACACATGGACTCGGGTCAAACCGATGCTAGGGGGGACCAACATCGGCCGTGAGCAACTCAACACCAATATCGCGATCGAACTGCTGCGATTGCTCGGGTCCCTAGAGCGTCTGCGTTCAAAAGACAAAGCAGCCGCTGTAGAACTCGCGCTGAGCGGGCTCAATAAGAAGAAACTTCTGCCACTCCACTCCGCATTGCTGTGGATGATCGGTCGGATGGGAAATCGCGTCCCAATCTACGCTACCCTTCAGCAAACAGTCCCCGTTGACAAGGTCTCAGATTGGCTCGTTCGACTTTTAGACATGGAGCCACAAGCAGATCTCGTCCCATCGTACTCCTTAGCCCTGATGCTCTTATCGCGGCGAACAGGCGACCGATATCGCGACATATCCGGCGACCTTCGCGAAAAGGTGCTGCGGCGGATGGATTCGTTGAAATCCCCTTCACTGCATCGCAGTCTCGTCGCAGACGGTGGTAGCCTCGACGAGGACAACACGTCTAGCATCGTAGGTGACACACTCCCATTAGGTTTCTCCCTCCGAGGGAAGAACTAACGAGGGAAGAACTAACGAGGGAATAGCTAACCACTTTCCGTGGGAGGCTGGGCTGGGCCTAATTCATTCTCCCATTTACAGACAACCGCGGTCGCTAAGGTATTGCCCAGGACATTCGTCGCAGTGCGGAACATATCGCAGAAGTGGTCGACCGGAAGAATCAGTGCGATGCCCTCTGGGGGAATCTCGAACATCGCGCATGTCGCGGTGACCACAACGAGGGACGCGCGAGGCACACCGGCGATACCTTTACTGGTCAGCATGAGAACCAACAACATGGTCAACTGAGTTCCTAAATCCAACTGGATTCCGTTCGCTTGGGCGATAGCGATGCTTGCGAACGTCATGTACATCATGCTGCCGTCGAGGTTGAACGAGTAACCAAGGGGCAAGATGAATGAAACGATTTTGTCCTTGCAGCCGAATCTCTCTAATTCCTCGGTCAGTTTAGGAAACACAGCTTCGCTGCTGGTGGTGCTGAAGGCAATAATCAGCGGGGAGGCGATGTGCCGCAATAGCTCCGGTAGTCGTTTCCCTAGGATGAGATTCCCCACGAAGAGCAAGACCATCCAGAGCATCGCAATGCCGATAAGAAAAAACAATAAGTACTTGCCGTAGAACCAAAAGACGTCTAACCCTTTAACGGCAATAACAGCCGCAATGGCACCGAAAACTCCAATGGGTGCCACGTTCATCACATATCCGACCATCTTCAAGATCACATGAGCCACGGCATCGAGCCCTTCGACGATCACCTTGGCTTTATCACCCATGGCTGCGGTTGCCACGCCAAAAAAGATGCTAAAAACGACCAACTGCAAGATTTCGTTAGTCGCCATGGCCTCCACCACGCTGCGAGGAACAATGTGTTCAACGAACTGTTGCAGATTGAATTGTTTGGTATTGCTGGCCAATTTCTCGGCCTCGGCCGCGTCTCCTTGGATGTCCGTAAAACCAACACCCGGTTGAAAGAAGTTCACCAACACCATACCCAGAAGCAAGCTGACGAGTGACGCTGCAATGAACCATAGCATCGCCTTGCCACCGACCCTGCCGACTGAGTTTAAATCTCCCAGCTTCGCGATTCCCACCACCAAGGTCGAGAAAACAAGCGGTGCGATGATCATCTGAACGAGGCGGATAAAGATGGTCGTCAGCAATTTGATGTTCTTGGAGAACGCTTCCCTGAAATCCTGTTCAGCGCTAACATGGACGATGTAGCCCAAGACAGCCCCCGCTACCATGGCAATTAAGATATAGAGCGTGAGCCGATTCGACGTTTTCATAAGGGCATCCAGTGAGCCTGCGAGTTTGAGCCTAATAGAGCCAGGTACCTTGAGGAATCAGGAAACGGTAGCTTACTTCGCGCCCGGTGGACAATACTTGGTAAGCCAACCGAAGACTTCTCGATGCCAGTGGATGCTGTTTGCTGCTTTCGATACCCAGTGCCCTTCGTCGGGAAAATTGACAAAGCGGCTCGGAACACCTTGCCGTTGCAACGCCTGAAACAACTCGTGACCTTGACCGATCGGGCATCGAAAATCGAGATCGTTGTGGATGACGAGCATCGGCGTTTTGTACTTGCCCAAATTCCCTGCCAACGTATGTGGGCTAAACTCCCGATATTTTCCCGGGATCTCCCACGGCAGTCCGCCATGCTCGTACTCATCGAACCACAGCTCGTCGGTCGTGCCCCACATGCTCTCAAAATTGTAGACGCTACAGTGGGTGATCAAGCAACGAAATTCTTTCGCGATCTCGTTCACTGCGAACCAGTCTTGCATGTATCCGCCAAAACTCGCGCCAGCAGAAGCGATCCGCGAATCATCGACATAAGGCAGCTTCTTTACGTAGGACAATCCAGCTACTAAGTCACGGTAACACTTGCCTCCCCAATCACCACTGATTTCGTCGCAGAAGTTTTGGCCGAAACCAGTCGATCCTCGGGGATTGGGCAAAACGACAACGTATCCCTGCGCGGCCCAAAGCTGCGGATTCCATCGGAAGCTCCAGCCATCCTCCCAAGCTCCCTGAGGACCACCATGGATCAAATAAACCACGGGCCATTTCTTAGAACCATCAAAGGCAGGGGGTTTTAAGATCCACATTTGCATCGTGGCACTACCTTCAACATCCACCCGAACACTCTCGGGGCGAACCAACTCTAGTTCGTTAGCGAGCGAGTCGTTCTCCGTAGTTATTTTTTTCATAACGCCCAACGACCTAGCTGATCCCATGTAGAGTTCAGCAGGTCGATTCATCACCGCACGCGAGACGACCACCTTGCCACCGGCGGTTTGCAAGGCGGTGATTTGGCCGGCTCTCTGATCGCCAAAATCGAGTTCCACACGCGAAGGCTTTGCATCCGTGCCAACTCGGTACATGGCCACTGCCCCATTTTCCTCGGCCGTGAAAGCGATCGTCTGATCGTCGAGCCAAACAAAATCGCTTACAGAGCGATCGAGCGACTGAGTCCAAGACGCTGGCTTACCGGTCCATGAACCATCCGCATTGCAATCGACAACCATAAGATTCCATTTGTCGGCTTCATACCCGGGTTTTGATTGAGAGCGATAGGCGAGTCGCTTGCCGTTCGGGCTGAATTTAGGAGTGCAGTCAGCCGCTGGATTGGCTCCTGTCAGGGTTTCCCATTCGACGGTAGGTTTGCTTAAGTCGATTCGGCAAAGGTCATATCCTGTTGTCCACGACTCCCCTTTCGCTGGAACTGCTGTAACGATGAGATGCTTGCCGTCGGGCGTAAAGCAAAAATCGTCGCCCGCACTAAAAGTCGTACTCGTGGGATACGCGTCGCGATCTCCCGGCGTCACATCGACACATTCAGAGCCATCTGCGTTGATGACAAAAATGTGCTGCCGCTTATCCTCGGTGTACGAATCCCAATGACGATAAAAGAGTTTTGTAAAGGTTTTGGCTTTGACCGGACTGGCCGCTGCCTCATCATCTGCGGCACGATTTTTTGCATCCGATTCAGAAAACGGCAATTGGCTCCAGTCTGGCCGCACCGTAGACACAAACGCGATCTTACTTCCATCCTGCGACCAAATACCCGTGCTGGCTCCTGTCGATATCTTTGTCAGTTTTTTCGCTTCGCCAATTTGACTCGAATCGAGAACGTAAAGCTGCGGAGAACCATCGCGGCTGGATTCGAATAGAATCTTTTTGCCATCGGGCGAAAATCGAGGATGGGTATCCGACTTTCCAGATTGAGTTACCTGACGAGGCAGTGAAGCATTCCCGGCTCCAGTCTCCGTCGACGAGGCTCCCGGCAATGGCCCAGGTGTAGCGATGCTCCACAATTGCGTCGCCTTCGCATTCTTACCCGGGTCGCTAAACCGAGTCGCCTGATAGATGACTTGCGAACCATCGGGACTGAGCTGGGGCTCTGCAATCCGAACAAAACCGAAAAGATCCTCGAGCTTCATCGCCCGGGCTTCTCGTGAGCCTTCGCTTGGAGCCCGAGTCGAAAGGGAAGTCTGACCAACGCTGTCTTCCACTCGCATCGCAATCACCAGGAAAAAAGAGGCAAGCGTTATCGAAAACCTGTGAGCAATCGTCATGGTACCTTCGAATGTTACGGGGTATGTCTTTGGGAAAGTCCGGATCCAAGTAGCTCGAAGAATACCAGAATACCTACGTACCCTTCGTGCATCCCCCGACCGGCTCTCCATCATACCTAATCACCAAGCCTCAAGTGCTAGCATTCCGATTTGCCGTTACATTTTATCTAGGTGGTACAGGGGGGACATCGGGTGGTGAATAAACGCGCAAATGACGTCAGCTTGCTTCCATCGAGCGGGTTCGGCTGGTCGAAGATAGGGAGGCGAGAGACACCATTTCCGAAGTGATGCAAGACCGGGGTCGAGCTGGCTTTTGGATCTGTCTCGTACGGAGTCCTGAATGAAGGAGGCCAACATTTGGGGCTCTCCAGATCCGGGATTAGAGGTTGGGAGTGGGACGGAGTCTCGCGTCAAACGGCGCATGAGGTGTTCAGGATGGCAAACGGTTCAGCGAGGAGCGTACGAGGTTGGTTCTATGCCTTGGTGGTCGCTGTCGCTTTGATTTTGCTATTTGTCGCCGGGGAACAGTATTCGCGGATCAAGCGACCGGGGTACTTTTTCTCTCCTCGAACCACCACGCTGAGCGTGGTGATGCGTCCTCGCAACACGTTGCGAATCGTGGCCGAGCCTATTCCACTCGAGTTGGAGCCCTCCGAGCAATTGTTGAATAGATCGAGGTGGGTGGATTACCGAACAGAGGCCCCTACCTCAATCGCACTCGCCGAACCACCAGCCGGGGTGAAGCTAGCAGCACCCGTATCCGACCAATTCATCGATCCATTTCCTGAGTTCGCCGCACGGCCTCGATTGGCGATGAGCGAGCAGGAATCGCAAGACTCAATTACGGCCAATGCGGTATCCGCAATTCGGACGCTGAATAGTCCTTCAAACGCGATTGCTCCGAATGCTCTATCCTCGAAGGTCTCAGTCATCGGGAATACGTGGCCCGTCGCATTGCAAATGCAATCGGAGCTGAACGATTTCCGCGAAATTCAAATCAATGAATGCACGCTTCCGATCCGGGATGCGTTGCGAGATTGGAACCATCGGATCGGTGAAGTTTTCGAGTCGCTCCAAACCGTCGCGATCACCGAAGCCCAATCGCTAGTAATGCTCGAGGAATTGAGTTCCCTTTCTGACCAAGGCTTCAAGTGGGCTTCCGAGTACGTTTCGGACTCTCCCTCATTGGCTAGCGCTTTGAATCGCGTTTCGTATTCGGTAAAGCGTCGAGTTGTCGTATGGACAGCAGTGCATGAGTGCAAACGGCTCGGTCGTGAACGTTTCGTTGCAATACGATCCTATGACGTGGATTACAACAAGTTGAAGGAACGGCTTGAGACGGTACGACGCGCACTGATTTCGACGGATGATGTCGAGAACTGGGGGCGTTATTTGATGCTGGATCGCATCGACGATCTCGCGCAGCAACGGATTGAATTAAGGGAAAACCAGGTCGGTTTGGCCCGCGAGTTCCTAGGTCGGGTTACCGATACGCGCGTCACCGCGGATCAGCGACGGATTTTATCCAGCGCCGAAGTCCATCGATTGGCTGATCAAGTTCACCCGTTGACCATTGGACCTGTCGACTACAGAAAAATCTTAATCGACATCGAAGCCATCGAGAGCAATCCTGTCCACAGGTGCAGCGCCGACCTCGCAGATGCCATCCAGTCCTTGCGATTCTCGGAACATTCTGAACAGGCTTCCATTGCAGATGTCATCGGCACTCATTACCGAAACGCCAATATCCGCATGAGTGTCTCCGAAGCGTTTATCAATCGGATGATGCCACAAGGCCAAGTATCCAATCGCCCTGTGCAGCAACGCATCCTCGGTGCTGACACGCGAGGAGCAAGCCAAGCCAGCACAAACTTGAAGGTGGATTTCATTCCCGACCCGGCCGCTTGGCACGTCGCACTCAACCTCGACGGTCAAATCGAAAGCAGTACTCGCAGCAGTCGAAACGGCGCCACGTTTTACAATGCAACCAAGGCGCATGTTCAAGCATCTCGAGATATTCGTATCGATCCCACCTCTCTCCAAATCGATGGGAAGCCCGCAACTGTTGAGTCTAGCGATTCACTCCGGAAATTCTCTACGAACTGGGATTCCATGCCTGTGCTAGGCGAAATGATCCGATATGTCGCGCACCAAGAGTTCGTGCAGTCGAGGCCGATTGCAAAGCGATTGACCCAAAAATTGATTGCGAAGCAAACCGATCAAGAGTTTGACAGCCAACTAAAAACGAACATCGAAGCCGCAAGGTCGCGGTTCGACAAACGGCTATTGGGCCCTTTGCAATCTTTGCAACTGCAACCACTCGTACTCGATATGCAGACCACGGAAAACCGTCTGGTGGTTCGCTACCGCGTTGCGGGAGCCAATCAGATCTCGGCTTACACGCCAAGACCCGTCGCACCAGGTGACAGTTTGATTTCGTTGCAATTGCACCAATCAGCGTTCAACAATTTGATTTCGCAAGCAATCGATACGACGCGTGATTGGACAATTCGAGATCTGGCAGTGCAAATTGCGGATGTTCTTCAGCAGACTCGTCCAGAACTTCCGGAAGACACACCGAATGATGTCGTGATCCGCTTCATGGAACATAATCCGATGACCGTCGAGTTCGAGGACAACCGAATGTGGTTGACTCTCAGAATCGCATCGCTGGAGCAGCCAGGAAGGATCCTACTCAAGAATTTTACGATCCGTACCTCGTTCGCTCCATCGATTGATGGTATTCAAGCGGATGTCGTTCGCGATGGTGTCATCAGCATCGACGGGCACAAGATTGGCGTTCGCGATCGATTGCCCCTTCGAGCGATTTTTACCAAAGTCTTCTCGGGCAGGACCTCAATGCCCATGGTGTCGCAGGAACTCGCCAATGACCCTAGAGCAAAAGGACTTGCCGTATCGCAACTCGAAATGCGGGACGGTTGGTTTGCAATCGCAGTCAGCGAGTCCGAAGCCGCCAGCGTTGCCGCTTTCAAGGCCAGCCAAACTGTAACGCGATAATACGGGAATGCGATAATCGGGAATGCGATGATACAGCGAAGGAATCGGGGCGATAGCACTTCAAATCTCGCGATGCCTTATGTTATTTGCTGGAACCCAATGCCTTCAAGTGCTTGTTGAAAAACTCGATCGATGCGTTGAGCGCCTTCGGGTCAACGAATGCCATGATGTGGGATTTTCGCGGCAACGTAATGAACTCGTGGGGAACACTTTTGGCTTCAAGCCGTCCTCGCATCCGTTCCGCAAATTGGATCGGAACCAGTTTGTCTCCGTCCCCATGAAATAACAGGATCGGAGGATCATCGGATGAAACGTGCTGGATCGGGGACGCTTCGACGTAAACGTCGGGGATTTCCTGACGCGTCCCCCCGAGAAATCCCGCTAGCACCGAACTCTCCGAGGGGATCAATTCAAGGTCGCAAGGAGCACCGCCGGCAACGCAGGCGCGAACACGAGGAAGATCCGGCCTGGGATTTGTAGCTACCAATGCTGCCAAATGCCCTCCGGCGGAATACCCCCAAACACCCAGGCGGGACAAATCGACACTCAATTCTTCGGCATTGCGATTCATCCAATTCAATGCTTCGAAACAATCATCGATCTGAGCAGGATACTTATGCTTGGGCGCCAATCGATAGTTGATCACCATGACGACGTAACCATTCGAGGCGATCTTTCGCGCATGTCCAGAATCATTAGCTTTATCCCCGGCAACCCATGCACCTCCATGAATCATAATGATTCCCGGATAACTTCCTGAGTCGATCGGCATATAGAGATCGCATCGCTGGTACGGGTCTCCTTGTTCGCAATACGAAACGTTGTACTTTACCTTGATCTTCATGGCCCCTTTTTGTGGCGAATCAGACTCGACTAGGGGCTTTTGGGACAACTCCAATGCATCCGACCGCTGCGTTTCAGGAGCTTGTGATGGACCAACTTCGGATCGTAATTCTTGCGCGGAGAGCGAACGCTCCGTGTAGAAATAACCGCTGAGCAGGCAACCTAGTACCAATGCATTCGCGGACACGCGAAAGCTGGGAAGACCAAATCGGTTCGCCCCCCCCGCGGACATAGTTCCAACGCAAAACGAATGCATGTTTTCAACTCCCTGCATGATGAACCAAATGGGCTAATTCCGGGAGAATCAGTCGCTCCATAGCCAATCGGACACCTGCGGGAGAGCCAGGCATCGTAATGATGATTTGCTTGCCATGCCGTCCTGCACTGGCGCGACTTAGCATGGCCGACGAACCAATCTCCTGGAAGCTCAGCAACCGAAAAAGCTCTCCATAGCCTGGAATCGCTGCATCGTAGAGAGTCTCGATCCCCTCAGTCGTTTGATCTCGAGCCGACAAGCCGGTTCCCCCTGTGACCAACAATGCGTGTACCCCATCCACGGATAGTAGCTGACGAGCACTCTGCGAAATCAATTCCCTTTCGTCGCGAACAATCATCCGCTCCTTCACGGAATGCCCTGCAGTCACCAGATACTGCTCAATCAGGCGCCCTCCCTCATCACTCTCCAACGTCCTAGTGTCGCTGACCGTCAAGATACCCACCATCAAGCACTTTGGCGCGCTGCGTTTGTGCGATTGCGTGCTTTCGGATTCATGTGTTCCGGTCGATTTCGTGCCCCCGGCTGACAACATCGTTGGTGTTCCAAGTTCGATAAAGGAAAACAGTGCGTCGCTCAAAACGATCACGGTGTGATCAAATCATGGACAGCCCCGACATCGTCAAAAGGCCGTGGCTCGCCCGTGATCTCCCTATAGAGTCTATCTGATTGTAGTGATTTTAACGAATGCGAGAAAATCTTTTGGTTTCGGCACACCACTTGTTATCTACCTTTTCCTGATGGATTGCACAATGGGCGCACCCATTGCGAGAACAAGTCCTTGAGTGGTCGATGGGAAACATGGGAATCGAGGGGGAGTAAAGCATGCGAGTCTTATCAACAACGCCAATGGTCTGCCGAGCCGTATTCGGGCGAGCAGTATTCGGGCGAGCAGTAGTCGGGCGAGCAGTATTAGGTATTGGGATGCTTTTCGGAGCATGGTCCGGGTTACCTCAGATTGCTGCCGCTGGAAACCCGTGGAGTGCCGCCGTTGGCGAGGCGACTGCGGTCCAGGGGAGGACCGAGGATATCCTGGAACGGGTTCATGAAAAATACCCGCGGAGTTTTGTGGCTCAGCCGGCCGCAATGCTCGACAACTCCGCCTGCCGACTTGTTGAAATGTTGAAGTCCGGTGCCCACTGTGACCAAGTGCGATTCGGTTTGGAGCAAACCAATCGGCTGTGGAGACACGTCGCCTTCATGATCGAATCCGATTGCCATATGCGTACCGATCGAACCATGCGAACCTATATGGAGAGCCTAGATCGCCGAATCGCCAGACTCTTCACCTCAATCCAACATGCGATGAAACGCAACCCTGGACCAATTCCAATTCCATTCTCTTTCGATGCTCCCCACGCTCCTCCATTTCCGCAGCACGAATTGCCTTACGCCAGGCCTCCATTGCCAAACGCTTGGGGGGATCGTCGCTCCTACTAGCGATCCTATTCAGTGGCATCTACGGAACTGACAATCGCATCGGTGAACAGCCCCGGTTTGTGCGGTTTACCAGATTCCTGGTGTTCGTAAACCGCGGCTATTACTGCCCCTTTGACGTAAACCGACTCTCCGCCATGAGCGTTACTGGTGCATCCAAAAACCTACATTGAGGCAGTCGCGATTTGCTAGCGTTGCCTCTTTGCAAAAAAGCTTCACGCCCCAGGCGTGTAGAAGCCGACACAATCGGAAGATTCGAAAAGATTGTTCGGATCTTCGTAGGTTACCAAAGCTCCAGCAAGCAGTCCCAGCAAGTCAAGCAGTCCCAGCAAGTATTGATGGCAAACATCGCATCACCACAGCCCATACAGGATTCATCGGGAATCGATCGAGCGTTTCCGACACCTCCTCGCCAACGGAGTGGGAGTTCGCGGGCGACAGTTCCTGGAATCGCGTTGATCGCCTTTGCATGCTTGTTGTGGTTGATCAATTGGGTACCGATCCAAGCACCCACCTACGTATTCCTAGGAAACGCGGTGGCGACGCAATCTCGATGGAATCAGTTGGTTTCACTTAGTCGCACCCAGGCGATCGATTCCGAAAAAATCCAATGGCTTGATTGCGTCCCGGCAGTCGATTCTCGGCTGGGTTCACCCTCGTCGGAGTTGAAGGTCTTGAAGATACGGGTCGGATTGCAAAGGTCTTGTGATGCGCCATTTGTCGAGCGTGAAATCGAACGCTTGACACGCCCGAGTTCGAACCTTGAAGCGACCGTTCCATTACGTAAATCACTGCGAGAGCAACGTTGGCGGGTCGAAGTGGTCAATCATCAGATCCAACGATTCCGATTGGATTGCGAACGAGAAGGCATCGCTATGTCCGATGCGACGGCTTCAGGCACCTTCCGACTGGCCTCGTTCCCGAAACGAATCGTTGCTAGCAATCCCCGTTCGCAGGAACACGAAACCGCCGATGCCAACCCCGGATCCGAGCGGCGGCAACTCACGGAAGAAGATCTCTCCACTTGGAATCGACTCACTGAACGCAAGTCGATCCACGAGGGTAACGTCAGACGCTTGGAAGAGGAGTTGGAGCAAGTTGTCGCGGTATCTTCCGGGCACTTTGCGCTCACGGGAGCTCCCAGAGTTTCCGCCTTGCCAGGAAAGTTCTCGTGGGTGCGTTCAATGTTCGCGATCTCACTTGCGACTTCGTTGGCCTTTGGACTTACTTTTGGGTCTCCGAGAATCCTTCGTAGGAGTGGACGTTGGCTCTGGAAACTACCAACGAATGCGAAATTAGTTTTGCGTCGAGTACAGCATCATTCCGAGGTATCTTACGACGAGTCGGAAATCGCTCAGGCATTGGAGCAGCTTTCGATTGCTTATTGGGGGGTGTTGGCCTATCAGTCCCTGGAAAAGGATGCATTGCGTTCCAGCACCCAGACGCCTCAGACCAACACCATTCCCGCACCAGAGATGGAAAATGGAAATGAAGCGCAACGACTGGTGATCGAAACTGGCACTCGGATTAATCGATTCAATCGATATTTGCTGTTCACCGCCAAGGGTCCTGCTATCGGCGATATGCTTTTGGTCGCCTGGCTTTGCATCTTTGTGCTTCGCTATGGGGTAGACTCCGTGTGGCGAGAGTTACTTTTCAAGGCCCCTCTTGCGGCATTTTCCAGTGTGCTTTTTGGGATTTGAGATCCGCGGATTCGAGTTTCTCAATGCATGAACAAAGCACCCAATCGCGAGCCCGAAGCCGAATTGGTCCCCGATGGCGTAACCGCCGCGGGATAGGTCGCACTGTAATACTGGGCGCTGTCGGCGGTTTGATCGCACTCTCCGGCTTAACGCTGGGCGTGTGGATATATGCCAGTCGCCCAGAAGACCCTCACGACAAGCTCAACATTGCGCTTCGAATGGCTCGTCGAGGCGACTTCTCGACCTCTGCAAAAATCGCCAACGGAACCGATGAAAAAACCATCCAGCGTTCCTCGGATCGGTCGACGCGTCATTTTTTGATAGGAGCGGACGCGCGAGTTTCGGCAAAGAATCTTTCTCAACGCCGAGCTCGCACCGATCTCAACGAAACCGCTGCGAATCGATTAGAAGAAAGCCGGACTCTCAAATTCCCAGCCGGATATGAAGGATTGGGGAATTACCTTTTAGGTTCAGCGCTTTTCGAATTGTTCCGATGGAAAGAGGCCAAGGAACCTCTCGAGATCGCTTCGGAACGTTGGCCTCAGGGACGAAGTGACGCGGTCGAAAATCTGATCGACATCGATCTTTTTCAGAACAAACCCGATATCGCTGCGGCGACTCACCGTTTAGATCGCTGGGCATCACTGCCAGCGATCTCACCCGTTGAGTTGGATAGGATAGCGATGAAAAGGATGCAGATTGCCAAGTTTGAGGGGAAGCCTGATGAGGTTCAAAAGCGGTTCCAATCCATCGATGCCGCCTCGTCAGTCCGACCCGATGCCAATGTGCTCTTTGCAGGTTATCTGCGTGAATTGGCGAAAGACAAGCCTGCCGCTGAAGCCGAATCGATACGACAAGAAGCCTTGCAATATCTCGACGATGTGAATTCCATGTCCAACGTTTCGAATCCGACACGTCGCCGAGCAGCCCTTCAGGAAGGGCTAATCTATAGAGACCAGGGACGCACGAGTTTGGCCGTCAGCACCTTTAGCAGCCTGCGTTTGGCCTCACCCTTTGAACCGGAATTCATGGCGGCCGGGATTGAAGAAATCGACGCGTTGATCGATAGGAAAGAGTTTGATGAAACGATTTCCACCATAGAACACCTCATGAAAAACTTTGGTGAGTCCAAGTGGTACCAGAACAGCTGGATGCCCCTCGAGCGGATGCGAGAGCGAATCCTGGCCTCCGCCACTCGGATTCTCGACCAAGAAGCCTACGAAGTGGGAGAGCAGTTTGTAAAACGACTGCCTCCAGTATGCAATGAAGTAGATCGCCTTCGGTTGGAAGTTGCCGTCCACGACCGCTGGGCCCGCTCACTGCAAGACAAATGGGCTTCTCGGGTTGAAGGAGATCCGGACAACCATAAACTGGCGGAGCAAATGGAACAGTCGTTCCGTCGTGCTGCATCAGCTGTAGACACACTCAGCGGCTATGAAATGCGATCCTCCACCTACCTAGACTTAATCTGGCGAGGCATCGAGGACTACCACTTCGCCAATGACTTTCGAAACAGCAATAAGCTCATCGACCGTTATCTGAATTTGGTGCCTCGTACGGAACGAGCAAAAGCTTTGCTGCTGAAGGCAAAGAACCACGCGGCGTCTGGGGAAGTGGATTTAGCTCTTAATACCTTAGACAATCTAATCCTCTCGAATCCCGACAGCCCCCTTGTTTACGATGCCAAGCTGATCGCAGCAAAAATGAATTGGAACAAGGGGAATTTCGAACAAGCGGAAATGTTGATTACGGAAAACCTTTATTACGGGAGTTTGCGCCCCGAGAGTCCTCTCTGGAAGGAATCTTTGCTGGAACTCGGTACGTTGATGTACCGCCGCGGGGAACAAATGCAAGTTCAAGCTCAGGGCGCCATCGTCGAAAACCCGTCGAAGGCTTCGACATTACTTCCAGAAATTGAACAAAGCTTTGAGCAATTGATGCGCAGTATCTCAAGCATGGAGGAAGGTCTGAGAAGGTTCAAGGACGATCCACGTAGGTACCAGTTGCTTTACATGACAGCCAAGGCGTACCGGATGGCGTCTTACTGGCCAGATGTTCTGCTCAAAGAGAATCGAGTGATCAGCGAGGAAGCGATCTCGCAATGGAAAAACCAGCGAAAAGAACTCCTCGTTCGATCACGAGATACTTTTGCCCAACTGAGAAAGGAAATCAACTCTGTTGGCGATGAAGGAGTTCGAGATCCAAATGCCAAAGAAATGCTGCGAAATAGCTATTTCGGAGAGGCCGACCTCCATTTTCACGAAGGCAACTTCAATGCCGCTTTAGAAGCATACCGGGACGTAGCGAATCGCTTCATCAACGAACCGGAGTCTCTCGAAGCGTTTCTCCAAATCGCCCGCTGCCAGGAAGCCATGGGGCAATTCAGTGAGATGCGACGAACGCTCGAGATGGCCCGCGATGTACTGAGCCGAATCCCTAGCGAGAATGACGAGCGTTTCTTGGCCAACACTCGTCAGAGCAGAAAAAGTTGGGAAGACCAGATCCAATGGATGCTAGATGCGATCGATCGGAATGGTATTAACTAGTTGGTCGAGGACCTACGACTAGTTTGCCAATGCCTTTTCAATGGCTTGGACCATTTCCGGCGAACTTGGGTCGACTCCCGAACCAAATCGACCAATTACATTTCCCTTGCGGTCTACCAAGAACTTTTCGAAGTTCCATTTGATGGCTCCCTTACCTGCAGGCTTGGTATCAACCCCGGTGAGGTACTTGTACAACCCACATGCATCTCCGCCATTGACGTTTACCTTATCGAGCATATCAAAGGTGACGTTGTACTTGCTCGAGCAGAACTGCTTAATCTCTTTGTTCGTTCCAGGTTCTTGACCACCAAATTGGTTGCACGGAACACCGATCACTGCCAAACCCTTCTCAGCATATGTCTGATGCAGCTTTTGCAACCCCGTGTACTGCTTGGTGTATCCGCAGTTGCTTGCAACATTCACAAATAGAACGACCTTGCCTTCGTACTTGCTCAGGTCCACATTCTCGCCTTCAATCGATTTCATCGAGAACGCAAGGGACGGAGGAGCATCTTTGAGAGCCTCCTCTGCCATTCCGACGGAGAACAGTGCCATTGCTACAATTCCAGCCAACAAAGTTTTGGATCTCATAAACAGTTCCTAAAGGGGGGACAGAGGGCTTCAAACCGCGCCGAGTCTCGAACAACTCGATCGAATCGTTAGAAGATTATGGAGGCGTGTCAAGCGGAGACAGGGGGGATACTCTCTCCTTGGATCAGACAATCGTACGTTTCACGCTTGCGAATGCAATGGACTTTCCCGTCTTCCACAAGGAGTTCCGGGGCTCGATAACGGCCGTTGTAATTGCTGGACATCACAAAGCCGTAGGCCCCGGCAACCTCCATGATCAAAAAATCTCCAACGCTGGCAGGAGGAAGCTTGCGTTTGGCGACAAACCCCCCTTCTTCCTGCGTAAAGATATCACCGCTTTCGCACAGCGGCCCTCCGACCACGACATCCACCAATTCCGTGGGGGTCCTTCCATTACGATGGGCGATCGAAATGGGGTGGTATGCGCCGTACAGAATTGGCCGGGCCAAATCATTGAATCCGGCATCGAGCAAATAAAAGAGGTTTTCTCCCATCTTTTTGACCGCTCGAATCTCCGCGATCAGAAAACCACTTTCGGCAACCAGGTAACGCCCGGGTTCCAGTTCCAATGTAATCGCATGTCCAAAGTCCGCTTCAAGCCTCTTTCGGCTCGTATCCCAAAGCCGAAAGTACTGATCTAAATCCACATAAGATTGGCCATCTCGGTAGGGCACAGGCAATCCACCGCCGGCGCTGATCGTGGTAAGCGTACGACCAATTTGATGCGCCACCCGCTCGAGCGCACTGCACACCTGAGATAGATGCTCCAAATCCGTTCCGGACCCAATGTGCATGTGCAAACCTGTCACTGCGACATTGTGCAAATCCGCCAGCCGAAGGCATCGGTCGACATCTTCATGCCAAATACCATGCTTGGATTGCGGGCCCCCTGTATTGGTCTTTTGACTATGCCCATGCCCGAAACCTGGATTGATTCGAAGCGTCACACTCGCGCCGGGGACGGCACTCCCCAACTGCTCGATCATGTCTGGTGATCCACAGTTCACATGCAACCCCAACTCCTTGACCAAGTCGATCGCTTCACGATCGAAAACATCTGCGGTGTAAACAATTCCATGAGGTTTGCTGTGAGGATCGAATCCGGCCGACAACGCTCGACGGACTTCTCCAGCACTAACCGCATCTACAACCACGCCGAGCCGACGCAATCGGTCGAGAATCGCGATGTTGGAGCATGCTTTTTGCGCATAACGCACGACATCGAAAGCCTTGAGATCTGCGACTCTCCGTCGTATTACGCCCATGTCATAGACATAGCATGGCGTACCGTACTGAGCTACTAGATCGACAATCGGCTGCCCCGCGATGTCTTGTCTCGTTGTGCTAAAGCGATTGGTGGCTGCCGACATTTGCTGCGTATCTTTCCGTTCGAAAGTAGATGATGCGTTGAGTTGGGAGAGACGCATTCCGTTACGTTGAAAACGACCGCCCTACGACTGAATCGCTTTCCACTCCGTCTCCCATGCCTTTATTCCCGTGCGTGTATTCCAGTTCCTATCCCGCAATCCATAACCATCCTGCCACGGGCGTGTTGTGCAATGAGACTATTCTGCAACCCGTGAGCGAACTATGCTAGGAGTCCGACCATTTTTTATTCTGAGCCGATCGGTTTCGGACGGATTGTGAATACCGTTCTAGAAACTTCTTTTCGCGAGAACTGAGCGAATCCTTGCCGGAGATGTGAATTTTCTCGAGCAAGCGATCTGCTTCCGCCGCATCCTTTTCTTCTCGTTCAAAATCGCGTTCCGAGTGGACCTTCAATCGAGGTCCGGTCAGTCTGCGAAGGACCTTTCGACATGCATCTGCGGGGGATTCCAGAAACGAGAAATTCCACCTCAGAAAGAAATAGAGGGCAGCGAACAAAATACCGAAAATATGCACGTCGTACGCGACACCTTGAGCCGACTGCAAAAAGAAATTACTCAAGACAAAAATCACACCGAGCACCCAAGCGGGCATCGGGAAAACGATGAACACGACCGTCGCACGCGGATAGTTGAACACAAAAAGCATCGAGATGCACAGAACAGCCCCGGAGGCACCGAGAACCGGGATGGAACCACCGGTAAAAAACCGGGTCAGCAACCAGCACACACCACAAAACAAGGCGCTGATCAGATAAATCCGTAGGAACTCATTTCGTCCATAGGTTTGCTCAACAGCGCGCCCCATGAAGTACAGGCTGAGCATGTTGAAGAAGATGTGCGATGGGCTACTCGCATCGTGCGCAAATGCATACGTAAACGTCCGTATCCATTTCAGCGGTTCCGCCCAATCCTGCGGCCACAGCATCAACGCTTCGTTGACCTTGCCTTGGTTCCCTACCGTGGGGGATCCAAAAAGCATGTTCGCAATGAACACCGCAACGTTGACGATGATGAGGATAGAAACAGCAGACCGCTGGTTCCAATCTGGCCTCAGGTCGAGTCCAGATTCCTCTCTGTAGTATCCGCGATCGTAGAGTCCCATGCTGGCGTAGTTTAGCAGACCTTCTCGATATTGATCAGTGGGCTTCTTGCATCAGTGGACTTCTTGCAAACGCTCACAAGCTTTCGGATGAATTAGCTCTGATCGCTGGGATTGTCGAGCTTGGGAGGACGATTACCACCCTCGGGGGAACCTTCCGACGCAGGAGTCGCGGCCGGAGTCTCAGACGTTGGCGACTCGGGCGTGGGGGTCTCCTCTGCAGGCTTTGCCACTGGCTCGGAGAAACCGTATGCCTTCGCGAGCGGGGTACTGAAGAAATCCTCAGGGCTTCCCAATTCCGAGGATTTGGCTCTCCAATCCGCCAGCGTTTTCTCCACGTTGAAATCGAGGTAGTCGGCGTCATAGGCCCGTCGGAACATCATGAACTCGTAAAGAACAAACCGTTCGTCGATCTCTTCATCGATCAGCTTTTTGTAACGATTGATCGACTTGAGAACATCCTCACCCACATCTTCGGTCATCACGACGGGATAAAATCGAAAGACTTTGTCCCAACGCACCCAGGCAGCTTCGTACTTCTCAACAGCCCCCTTGATGTCGGCAACATCGATCAGTTGGTTGGCCTCGAACATCAACCGTCGGGCATCAACCATCATCTGCTGTTGCTCAGCGAGCGCCCGTACTTCCCAATACGCGTAGTTGACTTGATCGCGAAGCGAATTGGTGTTGCGGGCATAGTCTTCTGCTGCGGATAGATCGTTAGCCAATTCCAAAGCCTCGATCTGATTCGCTCGAGGCAATTGCCCAGCGAGTTCTTGGTAGGTAGGCTCGATCATCGTCTCAACTTCCGCCGCAGCGATGCGATCTTGGGTGTTTCGCTCGTTGGCAGGCTTGCTGTACGCTTCCAACTTTGCAGCGGGAACTTTACTCTTCTTCGACTCGCGAACCACTTCTCTGACGCTCTGCGTTAAATCGAAGAACTTTTTCTTGAGATCAAGAACGTTTTGCTTTGCAATATCGAGGCTTCTCAGGGTCACCGCCGTGGACGATGTCCCACCTAGTTCCCTGTTCCCGAAATCCTTCCACTCCCGACTCGCTCGCTCCCAAACGAACCTAGCCCGATCATCGAGGACCCCTTCATCTTCGATAGCTTCACCATGATACATCTGCCACAAAGGGGCGTAGCTAAACAGCAAGTGAGGAGATTTTTTGATCGGTGCGCCTTCGGTAACCAACCGATAAGCCGCTTCAAACCAAAGCTTGCCAACAAGCCAGTTATCAGGTTTACGATCAGGACCCATGGCATCATCCGACGTTGCATTCAGCCCTTTTTCGACGAAGTACTGATGGAACTCATTGTCGCTTCGGAAGAGATCCCGGTACTGCCTTTTTTCATCGGCCTTCCCGAGTTTGTTGCCGACATAATGCCCCAGCTCATACTGCAAAATCGGCTTGCGAGTATTGAACTTGGTCCCTTTGACCAGATAGTCGATTCCTTTCTTTACCCACTCATACCGCTGACGGAAGTCCTCGAACTCCGGCGATACGTTGTAGCTCAAGTTGTGAGCTTGATGCTGCCATACACTGATGAAGTGGGGTTGCAGCAACGCGATCTGGTTCAGCGTAGCGGAGAAACGATCAAAGTATTTCTCTTCTTTGTAGTAATCCGCGCGAATCCAGAGGATGGTGGACGCGATTCCGCGCATACCCAAGGTCGCCAAACGCATGCTCTCGCTGGTCGGATCCAACTTGCCAAGATCCGCTTGCCCGATCCTGTATCGGCTCCGCATCTCGGTGATCTTGCCTTCCCCCTTGCTCGCGGGACGCCCTAAGTAATAGAGGGGTAGCAACAACGCGACAATCGCGAGAATGTAAACAATTTTTCGGCCCAAACTTCGATTGTTCACGCTGCCATCTCCCGTGTTTTCAGGAAGAAATAACTCACCAAACTAGTCAATATAAAATACCCGAATGCGATGGTTAAATGGCGACCCAGCAACCCCCCGAACAAGTTGAATCCGTAGGCCACGAAATCCGCTGTTCCGAGTTGGTCAAAGTTTGGAACCGCATTCTTTAGCTGGACGACAGCTCTCAACAACTGCTCATCAATCTTCGTGATCGCTGTTTGCAACGCTTCATTGCCCAGATCGAGTTCGATTTGCGAACCTGTTTGCAAAGGAATTCGAATCAACGACTCCAGTGGCCCACCACCCTTGGTGTTGGTGCTCTGAATCTGATCGATGAAGAACCCGAAGAATCCCAACACGATTGCAGAGATCGTTGCGATGATTGCAACCGGCCCCGATAAGAACGTTGAAAACATCACCCCGAAACAAATGACGATGAACATCTGCAACCAAATGCTAATGTAACCCTTTACAAAGTTCCACCAGAACTGCAGATCATTCGGCCGAAGATAAACGTCCGCAGCGGCCATCCCCAAGTACTGCCCACGGTCTTGGCATCGAATGACAACCTCAAAGCTGCCGTTGGGGGCTATGTCCTTGAAGAAATCCAGTTCGGCTGGCTGACCATCTTTGAATCCCTTCACGTTCGTCTTGATCGTTCGGCGGTCGACCTGAAACTCCTTGACCTTGAAGGCTTCGCGTTCCGTTTCGGCGTTGCCATCGATACTTCGAAAATAAATGATGCCACCCACCGGGGTAACAATATCCCCTTTGTAGGTCCGAAACGCCGAGATCGTCATGTCATAACTGATGACGTCCTTGAACAACGAGGGGGAGACCCCTTCGAACCGCCAAACAGCGCTCGAGAGTGTATCTCCTTCGATGTACTTCTGGTACTCCGACATGTAACCGACGTTGTAACCGGTGTTATTTTCCCCATCGCGTCCAGTGAACGCCAACGATTTTGCGTAGACAGGGACCCTCGCCGTCAAATCGTCGATCGGTTCCTTGACGACAATCTTATCCCCCACCTTCTCGACGATGTGGCGGTGTCCTTTTACCTCATTGGTCGTTCCGCGTCCCGATTCATTGAGCGTGTAGGTGTGTTTGTGCCGACTGACGAACGAGGTTTCGCCAATGGTCCCGTCCGCTGAGGTCGTCACGGTCTCATGCGTGTGCTTCAACCCCCGCACGACGAACACATAACTCAATAATCCCATGGCTACCAAAACCATAGTTCCGATAGCGGTGAACCCCAGCACACGCCCGAGAAACAACTCCAGCGGACGAACAGGCTTGGTAACAATCGTATAAATCGTTCGGCTTTTGATATCCGCTGGGATGCTGAAGCAACTCACGAACAGCCCGAGGACGATGACCATGTAATTCGTCATCGTCAACACGAAGGAAATATAGAGCCGTGCAGGATAGTCCGCATTTTCATCGAGGTACCATCCAGCAAACATCATTCCGACGATAAAGATACCGACAACAACCAAGACCTTTTTCCGAATCGACTCTTTGATGGCGAGTTTCGCCATAGCAAAGATCCGCCGAAAGGACATCTTAGGAATGTCGACGGTGAATAACTGGCCAATGATGCGAGCGACTTGAAGGAACCCTTCACTCGGCCCATGCTTGATCACGGCTACGATGTAACCGATAACAAACCCAAGGATGGCGAGGACTAGGGCCAAAAAGAATCCATCGCGGAGGCCGTTCTTTTGAAACAACCACTCGCTGTAGGTCCAAAACTGTTCAGGTGAAAGTCGCATAATCGATTTGCTTCAACAGCACCGAAATCACGGAATCAAAATTCGAAAGGAGGTCAAACGCCAGAATATCCCGACGCTTTTCGTTGGCTTGACGGCTAGGAATTGCTGCCCCGACGACCGGGTCGCTGCTCGCTTTCGCGAACGATATCCAAGAACAACTCTTCCATCGTTGTCGTCGGGTTATCCATCCGCTTGAGCGCACCCCCCGATCGTTCGATGATTCCTTGGATCTCCTTCTTGGCTTCTTCCGAGAGCCCTGACGCATGTATCTCGGTCACATCCTGCACCTTGAGCAGACTATCGACCCGCCCTAGCTCCTTGAGTTCTCCCTGGTGAAGTATAGCAACCCGATCACAAACATCCTGAACGTCCGCCAACTGGTGCGAGCACAGCAGGATCGTCTTGCCCTCTTCACGCAAGCGGAGAATCAAATCCTTCATCTCGCGAGTACCGATTGGATCCAAACCGGTTGTCGGTTCATCGAGGACCAGAAACTCTGGTTCATTGATTAGGGCTTGTGCGAGGCCTATCCGGCGGGTCATACCTTTGGAGTACTCTCGCAATTGCCGACGTCGAGCGCGTTGCAGTCCGACCATTTGAATCAGCTTCTCGGTCCGCTCCCTTCGGACTTCGGCCGACATATCGAAAAGGCGACCGTAAAAATCGAGCGTTTCCTCGGCATTCAAGAACTTGTACAGATAGGACTCTTCCGGAAGGTAACCGATCCGCTCGTTTTTGGAGACGTCGGTAGCCTCTTTGCCGAAAACGAATACTCGGCCCGCCGTCGGGAACAAAAGCCCCAGCATCAGCTTAATCGTCGTCGACTTCCCAGACCCGTTTGGCCCCAAAAGCCCAAAGATCTCCCCCTTCCGGACTTCCAAATCCAACGACTTGAGAGCGTTCACCTTCTTGCGTCCCCAGAAATCGCGGTAGATCTTTCCTAGGTTGCGGGTCTCCACGATAACGTTCGTGGGATCGTTGACGGAATTGGGTGCCGCCGGATTTTGGGCCAGAGTCGTCGCCATTTGAATCGCGTGGGTAAGTAAGGGAGAAGTGGTCGGACTGGATCGAAGGGGGCCGCCGCTCGTGATTTTCGGACGGGGGGCAACATACACAAAAACTGGAACTATCAAGCGCCGAAATCGCGCACTTTTCGTTTACGCTTTCCTAGCGCAGGTGGTTCATCGAGACACAGGAAAGGTCTCAAAGAACAGGAAAAACACTACCGGGACGTCTTTTCGGAAAGGAATACAGGCTTTACAAAGGCTCAAATTCCCCGTTCCGGCAGTCCCCATTTTGGCGAGGCTCCCTATAATTTACGGGATTCCTGGTGCCCGAACGTTTGCCTTGCTTCTCGAAACGCATTGCCACGGTCACATCTCGCCACGGTCACATCGCGGCGTTGTTCGAACCGAATTTGATCGAAAAGAGTTTGATGGAACGATCCGACCCGAAGTACGCCGCAGCTGCAAGATTTCTGCTGGATCGCATCAATTACGAAAAGACCGTCGACCGGCCTTACGACCAGCAAACTTTTCGACTTGGCAGAATGGTTTTCCTGCTTCAGTGCCTCGAAAACCCACACCTCAGCGCACCCGTGATCCACATCGCGGGAACCAAGGGAAAAGGCTCGGTCGCCTGGTTGCTGGCGGAAGGACTTCGACGCTCCGGGTTGTCTACCGGTCTCTACACATCCCCCCACCTGGAGTTCCTCGAGGAGAGGTTCGTAATCAATGGTCAACCAATTTCGCCCGAGAGTTGGGTGAACATGTTGCCGCGTCTCCAGCGGGCAGCCGAGCGCTGCGAAAAGTCCGAACATGGTACTCCAACCTTTTTTGAACTCACCACAGCCCTCGCTTGGATCCTCTTTCAACACGCCAAAACAGACGTCAACGTGATCGAGGTCGGGTTAGGAGGTCGCTTGGACAGCACCAATGTATGCACCCCCGCCCTGTCCATGATCACCAGCATTAGCTTTGATCACCAGCAGCAACTGGGAGATACATTGGCAAAAATCGCATCGGAAAAGGCGGGGATTATTAAGGATGAAGTTCCTGTGATTCACGGCGTCCGCGCTGAGGAAGCTCGCGATGTTATCCGGTGTGTGTCGAAAAGCCATGGCTCGGATTTGTGGGAGATCGGTGTCGACTTCGATGCCCAAATCACTCCGAATCCACCTCCTAGCAAAAGCCAACTTGAGTTCCTTCGACTCACAAACCGGGTGCTCTCGCCCTCGGTCACAAACTACCAGCTAGGCATGCTCGGCCGTCACCAAGGAGACAACGCTGCACTGGTTATCGCAGCATGGCAACGACTAATCGCAGATGGTTGGGCTCTTGCTCCCACGGCCGTCCAACAATCCCTCGCCGAAACGCAAGTTCCAGCGCGCGTCGAAATTATTCAGACGTCACCGACAATCATCATCGATAGCGCTCACAACGAAGCCTCCATCGACGCTCTTTTAGATACATTGCATTCGTACTTTGATGTCGACCGTCGCACGATCATTTTTGCGTGCTCCAAAGACAAAAAGTACCGAGAGATGCTTCGAAAGATCCTGCCAAAATGCGACCGATTGATTTTGACCCAGTACCACTCCAATCCTCGTTTTGTCCCCGTCGAACGCCTTGAGGCACTGGCATCGGAATTGAAATCAGTCCCACCACGGTCCAACGCGCCTGGTTCGAGCACCGGCAGCGAAACCGAACTGTTTTCAGCGCCAAACATCGACGAAGCGATTCGCTTTGCGACGCAACACACGAGCAAAAACGAACTGCTTTGTATCACCGGTTCTTTTTTCATCGCATCCGAAGCAAGGCTTCGGTTACTCAAGTCCTAGGTCGCGCGAGCATCTTAGTCGCGTGATAGCTTCAGATTGTCTATCCTAGACTGTTACCTGCAATCGCTGAGCATGTTCGAGCATCGTACCGCACCGAAACGAAGATGCCATGGAACTAAGAAAACGCTCTGCCAGTTCCATTTTTTCAGAACCACGAAGGGACATACCTGGGAAAAAAGCGAGCGACGAGACGTCATCGCAACCAAGGAAATCGAGAGGATGTAGTAAATACGAAGGCTCAACTCGATTCAGTTTGCACCACAACATCGACGTTCGGAAATAACTGGCCGCCATAAACTTTGAAAAGGTCGCCAAATACATCACGTAGCTGAGATGGATCGGCACCTTGAACCAGGGAAGTGTTGTCACTGGAATTTCCTGAAGCGGCCCAAATCGTTCCCAGCAGAATGGACGGATGGAGCCAAATCCTGCCGTCCAATGACCGAACAGCACCTTGCGCTGATCCCGCTCGGTTCGACTAAGGCGGCTGTGCATAAAGTAATAAGCTCTCGCGAGCGGCCCAAGAAACGTTGGGAATGTGGACGCGTCGTAGATGTAGCCGCGTTCTTTCAATGCTTGAAGCACATCATCGGAGTAACTGAATCCTGGTCCGCGAAACCCTTTTGGCTTGACACCCGTTGCCGTTTGGATCGCAGCCTCCGCTCGTTCCAACTCTTCATCGATTTGGGTACGCGTATAAAGATGTAGCCATGGTTCATGATGGAAGGAATGATTTCCTATCTCATGCCCAGCATCCGCAATCGATCGCAATGCCTCCTGATTTTCGGGTCGCTCGCAATCTGAGCCGACGATGAAGAATGTGATTTTTAGCTTAAGTCGCTTGAGCAACTCCAGGACTCTCGGTACCACAACAGGAAAGTAAGTCGGATACGACTCCCAGCCGGGATCACCGTGGGTCTTCATATACGACCATTGATTATCGAGATCCAGCGATAGGCTTGCAAACATACGACTTATTCTTATTCCAACTCGCGAATCGTTTGCCCCAAACGCTGGTAGCACCTCTGGCAGACATCGCAAACATGCGTCTGCTCCGGTTCGATGGATTCTGAAAATCGAACAAAAGGAGCCCCGCAGCGGCACACTGCACCAATACTCTTTGCCGGCGAACCTAAAGCCAAATGGAAATCCGGAATATCCGAGGTAACGATCGCCCCCATTCCGATCATGGCCCATCTTCCGATCGAAAGATTACTGCCGACGACGCATCCAGCTCCGATGGTCGCTCCGGAGCGCACCCGTGTCTGTTCGGTCGATTCGTCAGGGCCGCTCGGCCGGAGGGCGCTTAAGTCCGAGGTTGCCGCTCGGGGAAAACGATCGTTGGTAAAAATAGTGCCTGCAGCAATCATCACCCCATCTTCGATTGTGACACCGTTGCAGATATAGACGTTCGAGTTGATCTTGCAGCGATTTCCTATCTTCACGTCATATGCGATGTACGTCTTTCCTCCCACGATGCATTCGTCACCTAAGACGGAACCGTGGCGTATATGAACATGATCCCAAACGGAAGTTCCCTTCCCTAGAATGACGCCTTCTTCAACCCGTGCGGTAGCATGGATCCGATTTGTCATGAAACCACCCGAAGAGTTCGCGACGGATACGCATTCACTTGAACCCAATTATGATGCGTCATCGACTCATAGGCTCCGTGAATAGCCTCTACCGATGCCAAAGCATCCTCGGATGTGATCAGCAATGGCTCCTCACCGCGAATAGCGAGACAGAAATTATCCAATTGAGATTTGAAGGCTTGCAACTTGTCATAGCCTGTTCCAATGGTCGTCCACTCACGATCCACATCCCTCTTGTATTTCGACTCCTTCCAGCCGATCAAAATCGTACCGCAGGTGCCATAGATACTAACCCACCAAGGGGACTGTTTGTTGATGCTCCACGACAGATCCATTGCGGCCAATGCACCTGTATCCGTTTTCGCATGAATGCGGACCGTGTCCTCAACCGGTATACGTTGGTGCCGGATACCCTCAATCGCTTGAATAGACACCAATGGTCCTAGCAAATATCGCAGGATATCGACCGAGTGTGTTCCATTGTCAATCAACACTCCTCCGCCGCTAATCTCGGGATTGCTATTCCATCGCCGAGTCATATCAACATGTCCGGCGAAAGTATTTTCGAAGAGAAGAACATCTCCAATCAATCCCGATGTAATCAATTGCTTGGCAAAAACCATGTCGGCTACGTACCGGAACTTGGAAGCCATCGCCAAAATGGTCTTCGATGCGCGGGCCGTCTCAAACATGGATATCGCTGATTTCAAATCGATCGCGATGGGTTTTTCACACAAAACATGAATACCATTACTAGCCAATTGCTCGCAAATGGCCGGATGCGTAGATGGTGGAGTGCATACCAACGCTGCATCGCAATGGCATGTCTGCAGCATAGAATCGATCGAACCAAAAGCGCTGCAACCGTATGCATCGGAAACGGCTCGACAAGCGTCCAGTCTGGTATCTACGACGGCAACTAGTTCCGCCATGTCGCTTTTCGAAATGGCTTGTAAATGCGTCTGCGCGATTCCCCCAGCACCGATCAGTGCGAATCGCAATGGTTGTATGGAAATCGAACTCATCATATGGGCAGCTTTTCAAAAAACTCACATGTTGGACTTTGCGTCACGAAACCCCTAGGCACCCGATTGCAACAACGCACGCACGCTGTCGCGGATTGCTTTCCCGATGTAGTCAATGTGTCGCGCCTCGTAGCGCTCTGACCATGGTAGAACAAGAACTCGCGAGAGAGCCTCAAACGTTCCAGGAAATAGTTCAGGGGAGTAATCCAACGCCTCGGGTGCAGCCAAATTGAACGGAAAGCCGCTTGACCCTAACGTGCATTGATCTCGAAACACTTGGCATTGAAAAGCAGGTTTTTGAATATATCTCGGCGCGCAAAAAACCCCTTGGTCTCGAAGTAGTTTCCCCAACGCTACCGTCCCTCCAGGAATCACGGTTGGATCGACATCCAAGCAGTACTTCCAATAGGTGTGTCGGTTCCCCCCTCGGATCGTTGGGGTCGCGATACCCGGAACGGACTGGATGTGCTGGGTTAGCTCCTCCGCTGTCGCGATCCGCTGACGAACGCTGAAGTCAAGTTTGTCGAGCTGGGCGAGAGCCACGGCTCCCGTGAGCTCGTTCATTCGATAATTTGGAGCCAGAAAATAATGGTCTGGATTGGGATCGCCATAACCCCATGCCTTATTGATGAACAGAAACATTCGGCGAGCGAAATCATCCCGATCGGATACGACAACCCCTCCCTCACCCGTAGTGATATGCTTCCCTTGCTGAAGCGAAAAACATCCGATATCTCCCAGCGAACCAACCATGCATCCCTGATATTCCGCAAGGAAAGCCTGAGCGCAGTCCTCGATGACAGGCAACGAATGACGACGTGCCAACTCAAGGATCGCATTCATTTCGCATGGGTTCCCAAACAGATGGGTAACCATGATCGCCCGGGTTCTTTTCGATATACAACGCTCAATCGATTCGGCGGTTACGTTGTAGGTTCTCGGATCCACATCCGCAAAACGGGGGACGGCCCCCTGAAAAAGGATTGCGGAAAGCGCTCCCATATCGGTGATGGATGTTGTGATGATCTCCTCACCGGGCTCGGGATTAATCGCAGCAACCGCAGTGTGCAATGCGGCGGAACCCGACGAACAAGCATGGGCGTGCCCCACATGCATGATCTTTGCGAATTGAATTTCGAACTGCTTGGTAAACTCACCCTTGGTGCTGGTTAGAGTACCACTCTTCAAAGCCGCGGTAACGGCTGCGATCTCTTCCGTTCCAAAAGTCCTACCGCTCGCATCCTGATCCGACGGAAGAGGCAGAATTGATAGGTCGTTGGTGGTTGCTATGCTCATGGATGTAAATTCTTTGAACAGGCCGAATACGTTTAGTTGAATGTGCGTTTCTCGTTTTGGCGTCTTGCTTTTTTGGCGGGCTTATCGTTAAGGTTAGGATTCGAAAAGGTCGTACTATGGGGATGCGTTACGATTTATTAGTCGCATTTGTTAGTCGCGTCGAAAAATCGCTCCCATGCAATCCGTTGGATCAATTGCAGATGCGCCAAAATCACAGGTACGGTTCTCATTTTCGAAAAGCCCGTTTTCCGCGTCGTCAACGTTGCTGGTGCTTCGCGGATCGATCCACCCTGTTTCTGAATCCACCAAAACATTTCTGCGATCCCAACAAACCCTTGGTTCTTCAGTTGCAGGCCGTCGAAATCGCAACGTCGATAGATTCGAAAGCAACTGGTAAACGTATGGATCGAGCTCCCAGTCACCGTCCGATAAACACGCGACGCACTCTTGGAAAGAGCCAGGCGCCATGCCGGCACCCCTTCGACGCGGCCCTCGGGGTGATAAGGAGAAGCCGTGACCATCGACGTCTCGCTATCCATGCATTCCCAAAGCTGAAGCAATTGGATGGGTGCATAAGTGCAGTCCGCGTCCATCGAAGCGACATACTCTTGGCGAGAAGCCTTGATCCCTGTCAAAATCGCTGCCGCCATCCCACAATTACGTTCGTGGAGAACAACCTTCACCCACGGCAATGATGCGAATACCCTGGATAATTCGTCCGCGGTACCATCATTACTCCCATCGTCCACCAAAATGACTTCGAGATCGAGATGACCGAAGCATCGCCTGCGGAGGTCCTCGAGTTGAGCCCCTAACGTTTCGAGCCCCTCGATTTCGTTGAAACACGGAACAACCAAGGTCAATCCTGGAATCGAACGATCGGGCTCGGTCACGGTATCCTGGGTGCATCGAGGTTCAATTTGGACGGCCTGCAAAGAGCGCATAAATCGAGAATAATTACCACCTCGGAACATGTAAATCCTTTAAGGAGTCCCTCTTTGGGATGTGGAAATCTCCCACAAAAAGACTCCGCTTAAACCGATTTTTCCGGTTTTTCCGGTTTTTCCGAATATTGATGGGATCCTGTCCCCCGATCGGCGTCAAAATAAATGGATAACGCCAGATTCTCCCAGGCACCTCGGACAAGGCATAAATTCAATGAGACTAACCTTGAGAACGCTCCTGGCGTATCGAGACGGGGTGCTCGATGCCGTTCACGTTTCGGAGCTGAAACGGAAATTCGAAGAAAGCACGACCGCGCGATCCATTTCACAAAGGATTGAATCGGGGATTCGCAATCGCAAGTTGCTTACCCTCCCGATCGATGCCAAGGGTTTTGGCGTTGACCCGAATGATGTTGCAACCTTTCTCGATGGCACCATGCCGTTGGATCGGCTTCCAGACATGGAACGGCAATGCCTTGAAAGCAACTCCCTCTTGGCTGAGGTTGCCGCGTCGCATCAGATCCTGAGCCGAGCGTTACGGGCAAATACCTCCGTCAGCCAGGAACTGCTTGACCGATTGTTACGAGTAGGAAATACAACCTCAGTGTCGCCTCTCGCTCAAACTCCCCACGGATCCAAAACGGGGTACGGATCCGAAGCTTTGCGAATAGAAAAAGAATCGGCTCGAACGGCAGAGCCATTCATAGAAGCACCCGATAGTCGAGTCTCCATCATTCGTCGAGCCGACTCAAATCACACACCTTTAAATGCTCCTAATTTGCACCGACTCAATGTCCCGAACGACCATGTAGCACACGAAGCAAGTGCGGCTCCAGCGAGGATTTCAGATTCCGATGCCGAGTTTGGGAGTCCCGCTGACCACGCGCTGTCCGGATCCTTGAGAAGGAACTCAGGGGTTATCGACGACTTCGTCAACACTGGCATCGAACTTGATAATCAATTGGGTTCGCAAATCCCCGAGTACCTACTCGGCGGCGATAAAAAGGGATTCTCCGACCTACTGACGATTGCCATCCTGCTCACGCTCTTTATCTTTTCCGTTTGGATGGCGATGGGGCCGCTCGATCAAATTCGAGGACTACTAGTCGCGCAGACTCGAACGCTTCCTCCGCAAACCCACGAGCCTTTCCACACACCCGCTTCAGGAACACCCTCGGATTCCCCCCAAGTCAAAGAACGAGAATTGGATGCAGCAAAAATAGTCGAGCCGACGGCACCTCTCGACAGCCCCGAAACAGTACTGGATTCACCAGAAGACCCCGCGGAGGGAAGCACCGATCGGTTACCTGTAGACCGCGCTCCCCAATCCGATCGGCCCAACGACCAGGTCATCAGTCCAACGCGCACGAGCGACTCGAATCTAAGCAGTGCTTTGGGGACTACGGAACCTGTGGGCACTGCCGGCAGCTTTGCCACTACCACTTGGACTTGGCCAGCTGCATCGAACCCAGAAACTATTCGGTTCCTTTTCGTGAAGGGTAAAAACCAGCCAGATTGGTCAATGAAAGCCAACTCCGAAAAAGTCGTTATCCCATCGAGTGACCAAATCACAATCGTTGCTCCTTCATATTGCGAGTTGACGACGAGTTCCACGGACCAACGATCAGATTTCCGATGGATCATTTCCGGGGATACCAAAGTGGAATACGTCGACACATCCGAGCAATCACCTCGATTTCGTTTAGCGACTCGATTCGCGAAAATCCTTCCATCGGAAAAAAGCCGATCGCTAGAGCTCGAACTCGATTCCGGGATTTTAGTCCTCCATTTTTTATCGAGCCAGAGCGAAGCCTGCATTCAAACTCGCAGCCAACTTCCCCACACTGCCATCGCAGTACCAGACGCACTCATTGGCCTCGGCGAAGCACGAATCGCTGCAGTGGGTGGAGAATTGGTAGTGGATTGGAAGCCGAGAAACCTCCTGCCACCCTCGTCGATGGATCCAACATTCACCGAAAAAGCAAATGTCGGTTTAAGCGATGTCGTGTTGAGCCCGTTCCACGAAGCCGTGATCGCATCGCCCAAGGAAGGTGAAGCCACCTTTTTTACCCTCCAGACCCAGCGTTCCGAATTCCCTTGGTGGTTGGGGGATGAGCTGGATTTTGGGAATTATCCGAGACTAACACCGATGCAGCAAGCAATGCTGGCCTCGCCAAGCGATTGGATGGACACACTGGACCGATTTGCAAAAAGCGACGACATCGAGGCTGCTCTAGAAGGATTGTATACGCAGATCCAACTCGGAAAGTACGAGCTATTATTCGGTTCCGACGGAATCTTTCGACGCGCAGAACTACAGTCGGAATTGGGTAACCTCCTCGATCATCTACTGACGCAATTTAGAAGCGCGGAGGAGGTAGCAGAGTTCCAAACTCAGTTGAAGGCACACGTCGGTGAACGCGACGTCGCGGTCATGGAGCTTTTGATTCCTAAAACGAATCGTGAACTCGAATCAGGTTCCGATAAACAACTCGTCGACTATTTGTCGGATTCCATGATCGACATTCGAGCATTAGCGATCATGCAACTGGAAATGCTCACGGGCGTTACTCATGGTTACCAAGCCACCAATCCTTCGGCAGAGTCGCTACAAGCATGGAAACGGAGTTTGGCGAAGAAGCAAATACGATCGCGGGGATCAAGCGGCCCCGAGCAGCCCGAACTCAACCAATAAACGCAGCAGCTCAAAACTTTGCTTATTGCAGGCGAGTCTTCCGGTTGGTCCCAATATGTTTCCTGGCAACCATCTAGCCGTGAGCTGTCGATCGCTCTTTTTTGAAGCAATCGCCCTCGCAAGCCTCCCTCGATCACGAAACGTTTTGTAACGGAAATCCTCAAGTGTTCCGCGAGTCGATATGCGATTTTGATTCTGTGTTTTCCCCGGGGATGGACAAGTTCGCCGATTTGATTATCGTCTTTTGCAACTTCGATGCGGCCTTCATCACTTCGGAACAAAAAGACTCGAATCAACATGACGGAATCAACCAAACTCTTGGCGGGCCAAACGGCTCTCGTGTCGGGTGGTGGACGTGGAATTGGAGCCGCTGTCGCGATTGCGCTCGCGCAGGCTGGTGCCAATGTAGCAGTCAACGATCTTCGAGAGCCGAACGAAACCTTGGCAGCTTGTCGGTCCGCCGGGGTGAATGCGTTAGGGTTGGTCGGTGACGTTTCTGATCAAACAACCGTCGAATCTATGGTGATGGCTTGCGAGGAGCAACTCGGACCGATTTCGATCTTGGTCTCCAATGCGGCTTACAGCGACCGCGAACTGTTTTACGCAGCAAGCATGGAGGGGTTCCACAAGACGATCAATGTTTGCATGTGGGGCCCGTTTTATCTAGCCCGAGCTGTCGCCAATCGGATGATACCTCGCGGCACAGGTGGCAACATGGTCTTTGTCAGTTCCCCGCATGCCTACAAGGCCATCCCGGGCGCGATGGCTTACAACATGGGGAAAGCCGCTCTGGACCAAATGGCTAGAACCGCCGCAGTAGAGCTTGCCGAGCATCGCATTCGAGTCAACATCGTCCATCCGGGCTGGACCGACACTCCTGGCGAACGGAAATTCTTTTTTGAAGACGAGCTAAAACAGCATGGTGAGAACTTGCCCTGGGGCAGGCTCGCCAAACCAGAGGACATCGCGCACGGCGTCGTCTTTTTGTGCGACCCGAGAAGCGACTACATCACGGGAGCGACCCTATCGATCGACGGCGGGATTGTACTTCCCTATCAAGAGATGTTCAGAATTCGAAATCGGCCTAAGTAATCGGCACTCGGTCCGTCGAGAATGAGTCACCCGTTTCTTAGCGACTTTTAGGGCCTCGCATTTGAACTAGCTGTTGCTGTCGTCAATTGTCGTAGGGAGTTTGCGTTCGAGCAAGGCCGCGCCATTGCGATAGAGCATTTTCCAAATCGATTCGTAGCCATCGGAAAAACGAATCGTGCACACGCTTCCTATTTGTGGCAATCGATCTTGTGGATTGCTCAATTCGACATGCGCTGCTAATCGCGGTTGATCGGTTTTCAGTTCTTCCGAGCCATCTGGCTTTCGATCGACGGATACCACGAGCGGACCTCCGTAGATCGCGGCCAACGATGGGTAATCGATATATTGCTCGGCGTGTGGCATCGAGCGGAGCAGTTGTCCGAGGATCGAGCCGTTCGATGAACGATAGACCATAACCGGTTTGCCCAGATTTCTTGATACCCTTTCCCATTCCGATTGAGGGATGGATGCTCGGACCTCCAATTGGCTCGGATTCGCAATCAATCCCAACATCGCTCCTTCTTGCAGGAAACTTCCAGTCCAATGCTTGGAGTCTCGGGCGATGAGAACACCATCCCGCTGTGCTCGCACTTGAAGCGACTCCACTTTTTTCTCCAGGCTTTGAAGCTTCACCCGAAGGGACTCGAGCAACGATTCCTCATTTTGCAGTTCGGTTAGTTTTTGCTGAGTGCGAAGGCTGTTGCATCTTTCGCTGCAGAGCAAGAACTCAGTCCTAGCCCGTTCGCACTCCAACTCCACATCGGGATTCGAAAGCTCCAAGATACAAGTACCAGCGGTTACATAATGGCCATCGTATGCATGGACGCTTCGAATGAAACCCGACACATCGGTCCTCAGTTCCTGTGGCTCAACGAAGTCCACCACACCAGGCCACACTACCTGAAGAGGACTTGGAGCAAACCCCAGCAGTGCAACGCTCAGGCCTACGATGGATGCCCGAAATGCTTTCCTTGGGCAGATCGATGCGAAAAGCGAAGCAGCCTGTGGAGATTGACTCGTTTTTCGTTTCGCGAGAAATGGGAATACGAACCAAATCCCGACGAAAAATGAAACAATAGCTAATCCAACACCATCCCATGCGATGAAGACACCCCATCCCATAGTGATGATGAGTACCATCCTGGAGATCCACGAAGCGATCCCGTAAAGGATTACCATCGGCGTACCGTAACTAACTTCGCTATCCTTGGTGATTAACGAGCGAACGAAGCCTCTCATCGCCCGATTTGCATCCTGCCACAAATTCGGTCGCCCCAGCCAATCGATCAATATGTAGTAACCGTCATAACGCATGAGTGGGTTTGCGTTGAAGGCGAACGTCGTCACCGTTCCCAGCGACGCAATCGAAGCGCAAAGATATCGTAAATTGCTGTTCTCGGTGGAACAGGCGACGATGGCACACACGGCTGCCAATGTCAATTCAAAAATCATCCCGGCGCTGCTAACCAACATCCGGTACCATTTGTTTTCAAGCGTCCATAATCGGGACACGTCGACATAAGGAGACGGTGCGAAAAAAATAAAGCCGAGGCCAGCACCGGATGTCCTAACATGAACACGCTCACACGCGATCGCGTGCCCCGCTTCGTGAACAGCTTTCAAGATTAGCCAAGCGATCAACCACCACCATTGGCTTCCGGGAATGAACAATTCACTGGTAACGGAATTGAGTTCCTGCCAGTTGCTAAACGCGTAGACGGCCCCCGTCATCCAGATCAAGATCGCACAGATCAGACTCGGCCATGAAACGAGGAATTTCCATGGCTGGCAAAAGTGATGGATCCATTTACTCGACAATAGGGGGAACCGAACGAAACTCGGGTCAAACGGTCGAACCGGAGCATTGGGCTTCGGTGCAGGCGGGCTTGATTTGGTACCTTCAAAGGGAGATTCCGTAAACTCCGGCGCGGTTGCGGGTTCGAGAAGTCCCGATTGCATTAGCCACGAAACTAACTTCTGAAGCTTTCCAGGATCGACGCCCTCGCTTTCCCCATAGGCTTGCAGGATCTCGATTGCGTCGTTGAGAAGCATCGGCTTTGCGAACAACGAGCAAAGGGTGTATTCCATTTTCCCAAGCCGAATAATCCTTCCAGAAGACTTGTCATCAACGATGTATTTCAAGTCGTTGCCGGATCGGACGGGCGAGATTTGGAGGTCAGAGCGAAGCCGAAATGCAATGGGATTCATGTTGTCACTTGTTGTGTTACCAGACCCACTGCTGTGATAGCCACTGAACGGGTCGATGGAAGAGCAACCATCCCAACGTTCGCCATCCCGCTCCGATGCGAGCGGAGGCTTTCATCCCGGGGCGCAGCCCTGATTCTGAGTCTCGTATAAGTACATCCGCTACGAACACCGCCTCGTTTTCGATGACTGTGGCCCGTGGATCGATACGGAGAATTTTGCCGTGGAAGGCTCGGAATCCCGTCGCATCGGAGCGAACTGTAACCGTGTCCCCAACAGAGATTTGCTCCAAATCGTATGCAGATAGTCGCACCTCGGCCGTCATCAATCCGAGCTCGGCAACTTCGAATAGGTTTTGACCTAAATTGACCGGCATCCCAATGCTTTTTTGAAGATCGCCGTAGATGACAACTCCAGTGACCGGGGTTCGTATTTCAAGCCGGTCCAACTGATTTTGAATGCTGTCGATCTTCAATTGCGCTTGTTCGCACTCGAGCATCGCAAGTGAATAGTTGCTGGACGCTTTGTTCGCGAGGGCCGCATTTGCCTTTTGCTTCGCCGACTCGAATTCCGCCTTCGCGGTCGCCAAATCACGTTGCATTTGATCATCGTCGATCGTCGCTAAAAGCTCCCCTTTATTGACAAAATCCCCAGGACGCACTGAGCTTGTCGCAATTCGGCCCTGTATCGGGCTAGCCACAAACTGTTTCGCCTCAGGTTCTATGACGCACTCTCGCTTTGGAAAATACGGGATCGGGAGTGTCATCAGCAGGATCATCAATGCCACGGGGATAGCACACCAGCGAGGATTCGATACCATCCAATCCACGATCCCAATCCATCTCGAAAACTTTCGGTTTCGACGAATGGCATACCATGCATCAACCTGCGTCATGACATGCTCAAACTTGTTTTCGCAAAGCTTCGCGAATCGTTCACGGGCAGTTGAGGATTCCACACTGCAAATCATCAAACAACTGCCCCTGGATTCCTGGAGCGGAAAGGTCTTGACCGCAATCGCACGATCACCGAGCTTTTGCGTCCACTGACTCAAAAGTAAACTCGGCTGAAACACGAGCTTTTGGAAGGATTCAACGTCATTGATCCAATCAGGTTCCGCGATCGCGTAGTGCCCGGACTTGCTCCAAAGTGACTCACGTGCAACAGTGGTCAGATCCGGCAAGTAGCTTCGGAATTCGCTGGATCGCCAACCGCATTGGCCACTCTCTACGACACTCCCGGAAGGTGATAGAACCAGGATCGCAGTTCGCTCCGTGGTGAACCTTGCGACCGACTCGGCTATTTGCTGCAAGCAGAGCGGGGAAAACAGATTTGCACTATTGCTCTGCGGAAAGGCCGGTGTGTCGACGTCGCCCGTCGAAGGATTCGGAGTGGACTTGAACTCAACTTGGCAAGAGCGACGAGCGCTCGCACCTGCTGTTTGGGTTCCGTCGGAGGTCAAACCTGACAGGAGCGATGTTATCTTGTCAATCAAGCCTTCGTTTGCTGGAGCAGCGGAAGGACTACAAATCCGCCTGATATCCTCAGCCAAATCGAATGACTTCCCCGCACCCACCGAAGTTACTTCGGCGGTTCGATCGAGATCGTCTCCGTTAGTCGTTGGTGTCGTTGAGCCAGAGCTCATGGTTGTCCAAGTTTCAGAGGGTTAGGGACGGATCAAATCGCAGGCAGAAGATCGAATATCATCGTTCGAATTATCGATGAGAATCGTCATTTGAGTGATATTTTCGGTCGCGATGGGTGCAATGAACTCGATCTCTGCACTCACCACAACCCCATTGAGCAATCGGACATTAGCCGTTTTCCGCTCGCGGAATTTCTGTGCCATTTCATCGCTCAGCAAGAATCTGGCCCGCAGCTTTGAAGTATCCATAATCCGAACGATCGCGGGCTGAGTGGCGGCAACGTATTCTCCAACATCATGCAGCAACTCAACGATGATGCCTTCGTGGGGGGCTGAAATCGTACGTTCGTCTAGAGCATTCATGGCCTTGATCAATCTCGCATAAGCGATTTCTTTCGCTTCCTGTTGCGCAATCCATTTCGCGTGGGAGATATTCATTTCCAGCTCTTCGCGTTTCAGTTCCAATGGACTGACGCGAGTTCGCTTCGAAAGATCTTGGATTGCGACGAATTTTCGTCGATTGAACTCGTATTCATGGTGCGCGGTGTCAATGGTTCCCTGAGACTGCCACTCGATCTCCGCCTCTTCGACTTGAATGCGTTGCAGATTATCTTGTAGCTGGGCGATCTTTTGCCCCGGCTTCACCTTGTCTCCGGGCTTAACCGCGATCTCCTTGATCACCCCAACTTCTGCAGTTGCGACTTCGGTATTGAGATGAGCTTCGAGGACTCCCCGAAGCGCATCTTCCTTGACATCAGTTGCTCGCCTCGGCAGTGCGGATTGAGCAAACGTGTGCTCCGCTGCAAATACCACACACAGAACGGACGTAATTCCGAGGATGGTTCGATTGGGATGCATGATTTTCGGCTGCAGAAAAATCTGTTAACCAGAACGCAGCGTAGTAGCCCGTTGCTACCATCGTCGGTCGCGCTCTTAGGATTTGCCCACTAAGGGGCCTTGAATCCTTAGTCCAAACATGGCTCGTAGACCTGGCGCATCGCCCCCAGTTAGAAAACTTTCCCTTAATAGCAAGGCCGTCTGTGACGATTGTGGCGATTGGCATCGCCTGTCGCGAACAAATGACAACCGGAAAGGGCGGAAGAGCTAAAGTCGTGTCGCCCAGCGTAGCAAGTGATTGAGCAGAGGCCCAATTGGATTTTGGCTTTGGTCCGAGCCTCTTCTATTTAGGCTTCCTGTGGTTCCCTGCTAACCCATGAAACCAAGGTTATCACTAGAAAACTCAACGGAATGGTAACCAATCCAGGTTGGCTGAACGGAACCCACGCACCCTTAGGATCCCATCCGTACAGATTCTTGAACATCTCGGGACAAACCGCGATCCATAAAACCGACGTAATCGTTCCCACCAGCACTCCCGCAATAATCCCCTGCTTGGTGGTCCTCTTCCAAAACAACAGCATCAACAGCGCTGGTAGGTTTGCGGATGCGGCAATTGCAAACGCCCAGCCAACGAGATAACTGACGTTCATCCCCTCGAAGGCGAGCCCGGAAAGGATGGCGATAGCCCCAATCGCGATCGAGGAAATTTTGGCAACACGAATTAACTGCTGGTCGCTAAGTTTCAGTCCCAGCATCCCACCCACAAAATCGTGTGCAACGCATCCACCGGCGGCAACAATCAATCCACTGACGGTCCCGAGTACGGTTGTGAACGCAATCGCGGAGACAGCCGCGAAGAGAAGCTCCGAAAAGCTTTTTGCAAGGAGTGGCGCTGCCATATTCGAATCACTGGGATCCAGAGCCCCACTGACCATGGCTCCAAATCCAATGTATAGCGTAAGCATGTAGAAAAAGCCGATCGCGCCGATTCCCACAATCGTACTCTTTCTTGCCGATGCTTGATCCTTAACCGTGTAATACCGAATCAAAATGTGGGGCAGCGATGCGGTCCCACCAAAGAGCGCCAGCATCAAAGAAATAAAATCCAACTTGGGGAACCACTGATCTTCCCGGATCCCTTTGAAGGTCGGAAGATTCCCCGGCGCCATCATCGAGTCACCCTTCACCACACGTGGGGCATACTCGACAACGGGACTACCATCGCTCGAACTTTTGGTGGTCTGAGACAATTCGATGGTGCTTCCTGACAGCTGAGTCAAGAAGCTGACAGGCCCAAGAGGACCCGTGGATTCCCGGCCCTCCGGAAGCTCTAGAACCCGGCCGACGGGTTGCACATTCCGCTGATCTTTGCCTAAGCCTAGCGGTACTCCATCCACCAACTTCTTTTGGTTGGCGTCGAGGGTGATACGTTGTGGGGCTGAGCGAGGTAAATCCTGCGAAACTTTCATCCCCCGATTGAGGACGAGAATGGTCAAGACCAATGAAAAAATGACCAGCAATCCTCCTTTAAGGAACTGGACGTACGTCGTACTCACCATTCCCGCAGTCACAACAATGATCACGACGATCGATCCTACCAACACAACTCCTTGCCAATACTGCAATCCCAGCAATGGCTTGACCAATGCTCCGGCGCCAACCATCTGTGGAACGAGATAAACCAGACTCACTACCAATGTGCTGAAACCCGCTGCGGTTCGAATTCCCTCGGACTTAAATTTGCTCGCCAACGCATCCGCAAACGTGTACTTGCCAAGTCGCTTCAAAGGCTCTGCGATTACCAACAACGCGACCAACCAACCCGCGAGGTAACCGATGGAATAGAGGAATCCATCAAAGCCATAAAATGCAATCATGCCGCAAATACCTAGGAACGACGCAGCCGAAAGATAGTCTCCCGCAAATGCGATCCCATTCACGAACCAATGGATGGAGCCACCCGCCGCAAAGTAGCCAGCACTTGAACGCGCCCGAGCACCGAGATAAAAACTGAGGCCGATCGTGCCTGCAACCATCAAAGCAAACACGACAATCGCTACCGGGCTGGATTCGTAAACCATAATACTACTCGCACACTACACTTTTTTGCGTTGGATCGACGCCGGACTGTCGTCGATGCCAAACCATCTCTGTGAAACTAAAAAGAGACCTAGCTACTTATCTCGGCATAGTAGCCCGTAGATCATGGCAATGACCAATGAGAAAAAAACAAGTCCCACTCCATAGGCTACGGTTAGAGGAATCCCTGAAACCTGCGTTTGTGAAATCCATTGGTACGCAAAGGCACACAAACCGATAAAGCCCCCGTAGGCAATGCTGAAGAGGGAGAGCAAGATCAATCCGATGCGCTGGCGCCGCCGGATTACAGAAACCGATTCATGCTCGACGCTATTTGCTGAATGATGCATATCCCGATTGCGATTTGCTGATGGAAGGTAACAAAGATGGAAGGTAACAAAATGGAGGGAAAACCGACTAGGTTCGGGCTAACAGCTTAACCCATTGCACGTAACTATGGATTACTCAGAGAGCGATATTTTTCAACTCGAGCTGCAACTCCTGGAATTACCCGTACGGCATTTCCAGAATAGACTTTCTCCAAAGTGCTGGGGGAGAGCCCCAGACCATAGATTCTCCAATCCCCTTGAGGAGGAGGTGACTTTTCCGAGTACAGAAAGTACTCATCTCGCGTCTCGAGAAATCGCCAGTAGATACGAAGTCGTTCTTCGGGAAATGGCCCATCGGTTCCAAAGAAGACCCGATCCGAATACTTCTCTATAAACTCGTTGGCTCGATAGGGCTGCCTTCCTAACTCATTAATACGAGACGAAATCTCGACCATTAAGTTTGGATACTCATCCAACCACCCAGCAAGTTGCTTTAGGTCCTCGCCGTCATTTCCCAAATGTGCAGCGATGAAGATCGTCCCAGGAAAACGAGCAATCACCCGGTTCCTGGCTGCGTGCAATTCCGGCCGAGATGGAAATTCCTCACCAAAGAACGACCAATCGGGATGCGCTCGCAATTCGGTCTCCCGCTCATTGTGGGAATCGATGGGACGAAAGAAGGCACTGGGATCCGCCGTGTGCATCAGCACAGGCAAATGCAATCGTCCACAAACCTCCCAAATTGGATCCCAACGAGGATCATCAATGCGAATCTTCGACCCATCACGGTTCTTCCATCTCAGTCCGAAATCCTTGAAAAACTTTAGCCCGCTGATGCGTCCTCGTTGGTGCTCCACGCGCAATCTCGCAACGACTTCTGGAACAAAGCCATCCTGGTTGCAGGCCCAAGTACTCGGTTCGTCCGGTTTACCACTCCCTTGGAAATCGATATTTGCAAACAACACAAATCGGTCGCGATACTTCCGCCAGAGATACTCCTCGTGCGAGTCCAATCGCGGGGAGAGTTGTGCATCGAGAGATACGCTGACAGCAATGTTATTGCGATTCATCCATTCGACGTAACGGTCGAGCAACTCGGGATCGTGCTTGGCCTTGACGTAAAAATGAGTATGAACGTCGACGACCGGAAAACGCGCCGACAACACGTCGGTAACTTGCAATTTGGCGCTAGGTGTTCGTTCCGATGCAGAAGCCACATCGGGGGCTACGTCTATAGATTGCCCCAAACTAGGATCGGGAATGAAAAGGACCGCTGCCAACAAGGCTACCGCGAAAAATGGTTTCAGTGGAATCATTGAGGATGTTGCATCAAAGAATGAAGCCCTTGGCGAAACGTTGGGTACTGAAATTGGAGGTTCAGTTCCGCTACGAGTTTTCGATTACTGACTCGCTTGTTCGAGTCGCTGCGTGAAACAGGACGATTGTTTATCGATGCCCCGTCCTGCGTCCTAGTCATCGACTCTCCTGTTGCGAACTCGGTCGGTAATGCTCGACGGAGTGATGCTCGATTGGGCAGTTCTCTACCCTGAGAAAAAACCGGGCGTGGTAAACCCATCCACTGCGAAATCCATTCGTAGTATTCCTGGCGAGTTGGACTATTTCCGTCGCTGACGCAATACAGAGCGCTAGGAGCCGGTTGATCTGCAACAGCAAGAATCGCTGTTACTAAATCGTCGACATGGATCAAGTTTAAGTAACTTGCGGGGTCTACCTCGAGAGGTTTCTGATCGCGGATCGCTTGCCAGCGTGGAACGCGACCCGGACCGTAGATTCCGGCAGGCCTTAGAATCACGCGATCCTCCTCACAAAGCGAGTTGTTGATCCAATCTTCCCCTCCCAAAGCTGCGATCGAACCAGGCCGCACAGGGCCAACCGCCGACGATTCATCCACCCATTCCGCTTCTTGAGCAGTACTTTCCGTAGGGGCAAAAACCCCTGTGGTCGAGAGATAAACCCAGCGAGGCTTGGCCCGCGCGCTGCCGCTCGGGCTCACTGCGACTTCCTGCGATCGCATCCAGCACCAAAGATTCTCCAATCCCACCGCATGTGCGGTCTCAGGCAAATGTCCAGGGGGAGGAGAATGAGAAACGGCGATAAGTATCGTCGCGAGCGGAACCGGTGGAAGTTCCGCTGGCAACTCCCGCGAAAGCCAATTCCAAACGATCGGCTCGATTCCAGCCATCCGCAGCTCAGCAGCTCGTTCCTCCGTCCTGGTTATGGCCAGCACTCGATCTCCGTTTGCTAGCCAGCGAGAGGCCACACGGATTCCCACATAGCCGCACCCTACAATCAAACGGACTGATTTCATCTTCAATAACTGCCTGCCGAATCGTTACGAACGGAACAAAGATTCAAGATCCTTGGATTGTTTCCGAATCTTTCTAAAGTTCCATTGTACAGGAGGGTTTCATTTTGGCTGGGCTTAGCGAATAATCGATTCCATCCTTGGTGACATTGCTGGCTCCTCGAAAATTCTGGGTTCAGCGGCATGCGTGTGGATTTTGGAGGGTCGAATGGTGGACGGAAGCGGAAATACCTTTGAGAATTTTGCTTGCAAATCGACCCGCAGCCCTAGCATCGTCGAGGCGATTCACACACGGCCCAGTCTCGTTCATCATGTGCGAAGAGGCGAGAGGATGCTCCCAGGAGTCATCTTGGCAATTTTTTGCTTCGCTGGCGTTGCGGCATCCCAAGAAGTCCCGGGAACTCAGGAGCGATCTTCCCTCAAAATACCTGTCTTCGAACCAACCTCTCCTGATTCTGCCGTCGTTGCGGCGACTTACGTATCGATCGAACCCGGAATTGATCGACTCTTACGAGGCGATGATCCTCGCGACCTCAAAGAATTAAAGGCCCTACAAAGGCAGCAATCCAAGGTTGCCGAAAAGGTCCATCGGGTGACCGTTAATCTCCAACATGGCAGCACTCAAGGAAGCGGTGTCATTATCAATGAGGACGGCTACATCCTTACCGCCGCTCACGTCGCTGGCAAGCCGAAGCAACGAATTACCGTCGTCCTTCATGACGGCCGTCGCGTCGAAGGCATCAGCATGGGTGTGAATAGGGACAATGATGCTGGACTCGTTCGCATTATGAAGAATCGCGATGACAACAACCAACCGTGGGCGCACGCAGCCCTGCCCGCCATGGATGAACGACTCAAAGTCGGTCAGTGGTGCATCGCTGGTGGCCATCCTGGTGGATGGATGCCTGACCGCCCTTCCGTTATCCGAGTCGGTCGAATCCTTCGTGTTACCGATACGACCATCGTCACCGATTGCTCGCTGATCGGAGGAGACAGCGGCGGTCCCTTGTTCGATCTTCAGGGCAAACTGATCGGGATCCACAGCCGTATCGGTGTGGATGTGGACGATAACATGCATGTTCCCATGAAGGTCTTTATGACATCGTGGGACCGATTGGCGAACAGTGAAGCATGGGGCACGCTCCCAGGATTTAAGCCTGTCATCGGAGTGACCGCTTCTCGCGCATCCGATGCCAAAAAAGAATGCGTGATCGGCAGCGTTTCTGCGAATGGCCCCGCTGCCCAAGCAGGTGTCAAGGCAGGAGATCAAATCGTTCGCTTTAACGGTTTCGAGATCACAAGCTTTGATCGACTGAAGGAAGAAGTGGATGCCACCGTCCCCGGAGAGCGAGTTACCTTGGAAGTTTTGCGCGAAGGCAAACGAATAACGCTCCGCTTGATTGTCGGTGTTTCCGACGAGTCGTAATCAGCATTTTCAAAGACTCATGATCCGCGCACGTCGCGGTGCTCAGCCATTGCTTTTTGCCTCTGTCCACCGAATGATTCGTTCAGGTAACACCCAGCAGCACTGACGATTGTGCGGTTCATCGAATCACAAATTCGGTGTCAATTCTCGAAGATTGCGCTTGAAAAATGGCAATCGCGTAGCGGCTTGTTTATAATCAGTTTCCGCTCGCACACGAGCTTCAAGAGATTCAACCTTGGTCGAAAGGTGCGATTCATGAAAAACGGACTTGGAAAGATTGCGATCGTTGCTTCGTTGGGATTATGGGGCGGCGTCTCGATGGTTAGCGATCAGGATTCCAAGTGTTGCGTTCTTCTTAACGGTGCTCGGACCGCTTGCGACCTCGAGAATAATCCGTTGATCCAGTCTGCGCCGTTTCTCGCGAACTGGATTCGTTCCGACAGCGAACCCGACGAGGATGATTCCTCAAGATTTGTCCAACAAGGTGCTGGGTTGTTGGGAAAAGAGACTCGATTCCTCGGCAGCCGTTCCAACCAACGAAGCCACCATGGAACACTCCGCATTTATCGCGAAGCCATTGGCGACCAGTGGAAGTCGACTGTCCAAATCCTAGCTGACAGCAAGCAATTGGCGCTGGGTTCCATCGTGCGTGAAAATGGCTGGATCACCACCAAATCGACCGAGGTCCCCGACACACCGATCGAAGTTCGACTGTTCGATGGAACAAGAGCTCAAGGGGCGGTGAAAATTCGCCGACCGGACCTGGACCTCGCCTTGATCAAGATCGAACGCGACCAACTACCCGCAATCCATTGGAGCAAAGACATCGAAGTCCCACTTGGAGGATGGCTTGCCAGCGCCGATTATCGAGCATTGCCTCTCGCATTAGGTGTTGTGAGCGTGCTCAACCGAAACGTTCGACAAGAACGTGCCGTGCTTGGGGTTCAGCTTTCCGCCCAACGCGATATCGCCTTCGTGGAGAATGTCGTCGTAGGTAGCGGAGCCGAAAAAGCCGGAATCAAAGATGGCGATATCATTCGTGAAATCGATGGCAAGGAACTAGCCACCCGCCGCGAAGTCCTAGACCACTTGATCAGTATGCCTGCAGGACAAAGGTTGACTGTTGGGGTCGAACGATCAGGCGAACGTGTCAAGCTGGTCGCCCAGATGATGGACTTGTCCAACTCCCTTCTCGATCCTACCGAGATGGAAGTCAATGGAAGCATCAGCGCACGGGCTACTGGGTTTCGCAATATCATTCAACACGACACCGTCCTCACTCCGCAAAACTGCGGAGGTCCATTGATCGACGTGGATGGAAACGTCGTAGGCATGAACATTGCACGCGCCGGCCGTGTATGCTCCTACGCGATCCCCGCGAAACTCGTCGCGTCCACCATCGACGAGATGCTAGAATCCATCTCAAAGCAGAACCTAAACGACTTGACTTCAAATCCAAGCAAAGATGCTATGGAAGTCTTCACCGCCGCGAACGGATCTTCACTACCTCTTCCAGCCTCTGTTCCTGGATCCATCCAAGTCGAGTCACTGAAACCCGAAGTGACTATGCCTAATTCGCCACAACCCTAGTGCAACGCTCGAATCTTTAGCAAATTCTTGGAAGCGAATCTCCTGAAGGCATGACCACAACGCGTTGAGTCCCATACGGTGTTTTGCCCACAACAATTCCTGGATGATCCTGGACCACTCTACCGACGATGGACGCCGACCGCCCGAGTGGATGGTTTTGCAAGACTTTCAGCGCGTGCTCAGCCTCATCCATTGGAACAAACAAAAGGAATTTCCCCTCATTGGCAACCGTCCATGGATCGATCCCTAGCATCTCACACGCGGAGCGAACCAGCGGGGCGATCGGAACACAACTTTCTTCGATCTCAAATCCGAGCCGAACAGCGTTCGCCAACTCATTGAGGGCGCTCGAGAATCCACCTCGAGTTGGATCCCGCATCGCGTGAATACGGATTCCTGCACGGACCAACAAGGCAATCAACTCGTGGAGTGGTGCACAATCGCTAAAAATCTCGGTCGAGATCGGCAGCCCGCCACGAGCGGCCATGATCGCCATGCCATGATCGCCAATCGTTCCACTTATTAAAATCGCATCATCTGCGCAAATGCGATTTAGACCGATGTTCCTACCATGGGGGACGATTCCGATACCCGTTGTTGTGATGTAACATCCATCCCCGCGCCCTCGATCGACCACTTTCGTATCACCAGTGACCACTGGTACGCCGACTTCGCGTGCGGCCGCCCCCATTTCTTCTGCCATTTGCTTGAGCTCGCTGAGCAGGAGCCCTTCCTCTAGGATCCAGGCTGCACTAATAGCGACTGGGGTTGCTCCACTTACGGCGAGATCATTGATGGTTCCGTAGATGGAGAGCTTTGCAATGTTACCTCCTGGAAAAAATCTTGGAGTTACCACATAGGAATCCGTCGTCATCGCGATTGTGCCGTTTGGACAATCAAGCAATGCCGCATCGAGCTTGCGATGGAGAATAGAGTTCTCCATGGCTGGAAAGAAGATTTCATCCACCAATCGCTGCGACAACTTGCCCCCACCCCCATGCGTCATACTGACCCGCTCGTTTTCCGAAAACGGGATGGCGCATTGCGGCGATTTTAATGCGGCAGTTCTCGTCGTATCTAAAGTGCTCTTGGTCTCGGGGTTGCTCTTGGTCTCGGGGTCGCTCGTTGTCTCGGGGTCGCTCGTTGTCTCAGGGTTTTCATTCATGGTGAGGCGTTCATCTTGGGACTCAGTTGCGAAAACTGATAATAGGCTGCGCATGCGCCTTCATGGGAAACCATGGGTGCACCAAGGGGTGAATCAGGAGTACACCCCTTACCAAATTCCGCACATTGATACGGCTTGAGGAGCCCGCGCAAAACATCACCAGCCCTGCAATTCGTACACTCCACCGGTTTCCACGCCAGGGGAAATCGAACTTCCGCATCGAAATCTCGAAACGCCTCCGAGAGAGCGTATCCGCTGCTCGGAATCGTTCCGATCCCTCTCCATTCACGGTCGGTTATCTGAAAAACCTCCTTAAGTACACCTTGGGCCGTTGGATTTCCCTCGGCCGCGACCGTGCGCTGATAAGCATTCTCGACGAATGCTTGGCCTCTTTCGAGCTGCAAAACAGCTAGCCTGATCCCCTCGAGGAGATCCACCGGCTCGAAGCCCGTTACAACGATCGGAATGCGGTACATTTCGGCAAGCCGATGGTAGGCTTCGTAGCCGGTAACGGCGCACACATGCCCCGCTGCGAGAAACGCGTCCACTCGGCAAGCAGGATCCGAAGCGATCATTTCGATCGCTGGGGGAACCAAGACATGCGAGACCAAGACGCTGAAGTTCTTAAGCTTCTCCGTTTTGGCGATTTTTATCGCCATCGCATTCGCTGGCGCGGTGGTCTCAAACCCTATCGCAAACAGAACTACGGATCGATTCGGATTGTCTCGCGCAATCTGGCATGCTTGGAGCGGAGAATAGATTGTCCGAACGTCGCAACCCCGGGTCTTTAAACCACTCAAGCTCCCTCGAGACCCGGGAACTCGCAGCATATCTCCGTAGGTACAAAGAATCACCTTGGGCTGCTCCGCAATCGCGTGTGCTCGATCGATGGTTTCGATCGGGGTGACGCAAACAGGACATCCTGGCCCATGGATCAGCTGAATCGATTTCGGGATCAATTGGTCAATCCCATACCTCATGATCGAATGTGTCTGCCCACCGCAGACCTCCATTATCGACCAAGACCGCGTTGTACTTTCATGGATCGATCGAGCGATGGAATCGGCGATATCGCCATCGCGGTATTCTCGAAGGTGCTTCATCGGTTATGGCTCTACAATTCAATGGATATGGCTCTTGTGGAACGACTAGTAGCCTTCCACGGACGGGATCTGCTCGGCAACGTCCGCTTTCAAAATCCCCAATTCGCGAAAATGAGCGAGTGTCCTCAATGCGATGCCCTCATCGATCCGGCTAATAGCGAATCCTACATGCACAATTGCATATTCGCCCAACTGAATATCAGGAAGATACTCAAGGCACACTTCGGCAACGACCCCCCCGAAATCCGCCAATCCCATCAGGAACCCCCGCGAAGGATCGATGCTGACTATTTTTCCAGGAACTGCGAGACACATTGCGGTGGGAGTTAGGCTATCTCGGGAGAATCATCGGGACATCATTTCGAAGGATTACGAGTATCGTGAACACGTGGTAGGATAACACTCAGCGATACTTCGCACAGACCAGCTTAGCATAGACCAATTTCGTGTTTCGTACTTCGCTCGGCGACACTTTCTGCTGCTTTGACTGATAAGTAATGGATTCCGCCATGCATGAGCTTTCAATAGCACAGCAATTGATCGCAATCACCAACGAGCATCTCCCCAACGAGCCCGCACCACGCGTGCTCAGGATCAAGATCCGGTTGGGTGAGTTCTCATGCGTCCATCAGGATTCCCTCAGCAATGCATTTACGATGCTTGCCCAAGGCACAGCGATGGAAAAAACCGAATTGGTTATCGAAAGAATCCCGATAGCGTTGTACTGCCCTACCTGCGACCTCGTAAGTGATTCCGCGCACGGCGTTCAGTCCCTTAGGTGCCCGCAATGCAACAGCCCCACTGGCGATATCCGTCGAGGGCAGGAATTGGACTTGGAATGGGTGGAACTCGCACCCGAGGACGATTTAGAAACACAGGCGACGTATGAATCCCAGAAAAGTGAATTTGCGCAGGATTCGTGCCAGCAGGATTAGTACATGCAGGATACAAAACACGGGATAGATGGCGGTTTCCCTCTGCGAGAAACAATCAAGGACACAAATAGGAAACCACGAAGTATGGAACCTCGGATCCTCGAAGTTCGAACCAAGATCCTGAAGAAGAATGACGAGCTGGCCCGGTCCATGAGAGCTCGTTTTCAAGAATGGGGGGTTTTTGTATCGAACTGGGTATCGAGCCCCGGATCTGGAAAAACCGCCTTGTTGGAAGCCACCTTGCGGGAATTGCTTCATCGTGGTTTTTCTGTCGGCGCAATCGTTGGAGATTTGGAAACAGATAGAGACGCAATGAGGCTAGCCAGGAGCGGAGCTCCGGTCAGGCAAATCATGACGCATGGTTGCTGCCATTTAGAGGCGGACATGATCGAGCGGGAGATTGTCCATCTAACAGTTGCAGCCATGGATTTTCTTTTCATCGAAAACGTCGGCAACTTGGTATGCCCAACAAGTTGGGATCTGGGCGAGTCCCTTCGAATCGCACTCCTTTCTGTTACTGAGGGAGAAGACAAGCCGCTCAAATATCCCGGCCTATTCAACACCTCCGATGTTGTGCTCATCACCAAATCCGACCTTGCCGCTGTTTGTGATTTCGATCGACAGGCGGCTCTCAAAAACATCGAATTGATCCAACCCAAAGCGAAAATCTTTGAGGTGTCGACCAAAACCGGCACAGGTTTAGAAAACTGGTTTGACTACTTAGAGGAACGTCGACGGAGCGATTCCGCCCTCACCCATGCTTGACCAACCCCCAAACTTCCATCGTTTGGAGTCAATCGTTGATGCGTCCAAGGAATGATGCTGCGACGATTCAGCATTTGCCGTGTCAGATGGACGAGAAGCGAGTTCTGGAAAACGCCTCCCGTGATTCCAATTTCGCGGTTTCCCCCTTCCCGTCTTCCCCCTTCCCGTCGCACCCACTCCGAAATGTCTGCGATCACTGTCGCTACGGACATGTGGTACTCGAAGGCTATACGCTCGAAGTTCACCCCATCGAGCACGTCCTGCACGATGTTCTTGAGCACGGGTGTAGGATCGATCAGGAATGGATCACGATCTTTTTGAACCGAAAACTCGTACATTCTAGGCCCGCTGCCCGCGTCCCAGCGTTTGGGGCCCCCCCTCTCCATCCATCGAGTCCCCAAGCCTTCTAACGAAAGTGCAGCATGCGATTCGAAATCATTATGGTGGCATAAATCGAGGATCGACGAGATCGCATCGAACAACCTTCCCATACTACTGGATAAAACGCAATTCAAGCCTCGCTCCAATTGAGCGGCCAGAACAGTTCTTTCCTCATGATCAACCGCTCGCACACTGGCAAGGCGGCTATCCCATGCCAAACCGCATGAAACAAGCATCGCTAGGGCGGTCTTTGCTGGATGCTTGGCACAAAGATCGCCTGCGGGAAGTAGCGTATGTTTGAGGTGTCCGATCCTACGGCATTCACCATCTCGTATTAATAGGACCTCTCCGCCCATGCTCGTTCCATCTTCACCGTATCCTGTTCCATCAAACACAAAGCCGCATATCTCCCGGCCAGAGTGATACCCATGTTCAGCGGCTAACGCTGCAAGATGGGCATGGTGATGTTGCACTGCGTGAACTTTGCAAGCGTTTGTCTTTGCATACTTCTGAGCCCAGTGGTGCGTTACGTAATCCGGATGCGAATCGCACAACACAACATCGCATTCCGCCTTGGTGATGGATTGAATGTGCTGTGAGAAACTCTCCAATGTTCGAAGGGTCTCAAGATGAACCGCATCCCCGATAGGTTGGTACAAGGTCGCACACCCTGCCTGAGAAATGCACAATGCTGTTTTCAGATCTGAGCCTAACGCCAAGCCGACTTCGGAGTTTGGACGTTCCGTGAATCGCTCCGGTTCCGCCAAGTCCGAAGTGAGCGTCAATGCCTCAGGCAGCGGGAATGCTTTCGGCACCATTCCTCGCGCCATCCGCACGATAATTGACTCATCGTGCATCGCACGAATGATGGAGTCGTCGCACGGTTGGACAATGTCCAAATCATGGAACAGGAAATCATCCGCGATCGAACCCAGGCGAGTCCATGCTTCATCGTTCTTGATAACCATAGGCTCTTCGGAGAGATTCCCCGATGTCACGACCAATGGTCGTCCGCACGCATCGATCAATAGGTGATACAGAGGGGAACTAGGTAGCATGACACCTAGGGTCGAGTCCCCGAAGGAGACCTGGCTACAAATCGAACGAGTCTCTCCTAGCTCCGTGGGATCGCTGCGATCGCTGCGATCGCTGCCAATAACGATGGGAGCAACTGGCGAACGCAACCACTTCTTCGCGATCTCGTTCAACTGAATCCGTGATTCCGCAGAGGCTACGTCTGCTACTAGAATCGCAAAAGGTTTGCGATTCCTTCTTTTGCGATTGCGGAGTCGCTCAACCGCATCGCTAGATGTCGCGTCGCAAACCAATTGAAATCCGCCACTACCTTTGACAGCGACAATCTTTCCATGCGCAATCGATTCGCCGAACTGATGCAGCACGGACAAAACATTTTGTTGCCGCGCTCGGATAACAAACTCAGCCACAAGATTTGAATGCTCGGAACCAAACCTATTCCAACTTAAATGCGGTCCGCATAGGTGGCAACTGAGCGATTGCGCGTGAAATCGTCGATCTCCGGGTGCATTGTACTCATCGCAACAGGCCTCGCACATCGCGAAAGGAGCCATCGTTGTGTTCGCCCGATCGTAAGGTAGCCTCGTCGCAATAGTAAATCGGGGGCCACAGGCAATGCAGCTGATAAAAGGATAGAGATAGCGACGATTTTCCGGATCAAACAATTCCCGGAGACACGCATCGCACGGCGCGTGGTCGGGAGAGATACAGGGCCCAGACAGATCCCCCGTGGCACTCGTCTCAATCCGAAAAAGCGGATCGTTTTGGGGAGGTATTTGAAGAGAACGGAAAATGCGAATTTCAGCTCCAGCCGGTGGCGTCGTACGGATCGATCTGACAAACTCGCCCAATCTCTCCGAGTCTCCTTCGGCTTCGATTTCAACAGCCCCACCTCTGTTTCTAACCCACCCTCTTATCTCCCAACGCGTTGCCATTCTCCAAACAAACGGGCGAAAACCGACCCCTTGGACCGAGCCAACTATTTCGATCTTCAATCGCACGATGGGCATATCAGTTGCGCTCGTCGGCTTCAGATTCGTTTTTCATACCTTCAACTTTGTTTATACTGTGGAACAGAGCTTGGGTACACTTTCCTCTCTCGATTTTACTGCGCCATGCAAAGCCCATCGTTGATTCGTTCTGTTTTCCATTCGATTTCGTCCGTATTGCTCGTTGCAGTTGCGGCAGTGGAACTCGCAACAACCGTTGCAGCCCAAGACCCAGGATACGAGTCGCTGGCTGTCTTGCCGTCAACGATTTCTCTATCGCAATTCCAACCGGAACAATCGGTGAGTGTACGGGGCATACGCGCTGATGGGACCATGTCTCGCGACTTGATTCTAGGGACGAAAGACGCGTTGCCGCTCGAATGGAGCGTGGCGGATCCGGAGATCGCGGAATTTGTTGAGGATCCGAAGTTAGGATGGAGAGTTCGCGGGAAACGCGATGGAAAAACCTTACTCCATGTTCGGTATCAGAAACCCGATGGAGGCCATCTTCAAATCGCATCGACGATTGAATGTCTTGGGATCCAAGAGATCCCGATATGGGAATTCGTGAATCACGTCGAGTCGGTCCTTGCCAGGAATGGTTGCAATATGGGTGCGTGCCATGGTGCCTTGGCAGGGAAGGGAGGCTTCCGACTCTCCCTTCGCGGGTACGATCCACAAACGGACCACTTCAACTTGACAAAACAAGACCGCGGCCGGAGAGTCGAGTTGAGCGATCCCGAGTCTTCCTTGGTACTGGCAAAGCCCAGCGGTTTGCTGGAACACAAAGGTGGGATTCGATTTTCCGCCGATTCACGCGACTATAAAATTCTTCAAGACTGGATCGCGGGAGGGGCCCCGGGCTCACGTCCGTCGGATCCAGTACTCGTTCGCATTGAGATGCTGCCAACATCGGTGAAATTGCAAAACGGTGATCGGGACCGAGTTGCCGTGTTAGCCCACTATTCCAACGGGCGCACTGAGGACGTGACCGCATGGTCCAAATTTAGCTCCAGCGACGAATCGGTGGCACTCATCGACGAATTTGGACGTATTCAATCCGTTGGGCCTGGCGAAGGGACGATGGTGGCATGGTTTGCTAGTCGGATCGTCACATCCCGTATCCAGATCCCTTTTGCGAATCCGGCAACTTCCGGTTCCGATTCCGCTGTACATTCATTGGAAAGTATCCAACGGCGACTCGGGCGGGCGAATGAAATTGACGAGCATGTCGCCGATCAACTTTTCGCATTGGGAATCCCGCCTTCTCCAAAGTCTTCGGACGTCGAGTTTCTAAGGCGAAGCAGTTTGGACGCAACGGGCGTCTTACCCACTGAAGAACAAGTCGAGCAATTCCTTACGGATACATCCCCGGATAAACGAGCTAAATGGATCGATGCGTTGCTAGAAAGCCCGCAATTCGTCGACTACTGGGCCTACCGTTGGTCAGATGTGCTTATGCTCAACAGCAACCTGTTGAGAACCGAAGGTGTCAAAGCGTACTACCAATGGATACGCGGCCAAGTGGAACAGAATCGTCCTTGGGATGAAATGGTTCGCGACATCGTGACAGCGCGTGGTGACGCTATGGAAAACGGTGCGACCAATTTCTTTGCGATCAATCAAGACCCCGAAAGCATGACCGAAAACGCATGCTTGGCCTTTCTAGGGCTTTCTATCGGTTGTGCGAAATGCCACAACCACCCGCTTGAAAAGTGGACCAATGATCAATATTACGCGATGGCAAATATGTTTGCCCGCGTCCGGGCCAAAGGCTGGGGCGGCGAAGTTCGCGATGGAGATGCGGGACGCTCGGTATACATCGTGGACCGAGGAGATCTGATCCAACCCTTGCGAGGTAAGCCACAGCCTCCGGCTGCACTCGATGCACCACCTATCGAAATGGACTCACCCGAGGATAGGCGATTGGTTCTTGCGCAGTGGATGACATCCCCCGAGAACCCCTATTTCACACGGGCAGTGGTCAATCGCGTCTGGGCTGCCTATTTTGGAGTAGGAATCGTCAACCCCGTCGATGACCTTCGAGCGAGTAATCCACCGAGCAACCCGGCGTTGATGGATGCGCTTTGCCGATCGGTAGTCACCGAAAAGTACAACCTCAAAGGTTTAATGCGACGGATCATGAACTCGGAAACCTACCAGCGAACCAGTTCTAGCGTCGAAGGAAACCAAGCGGATCGCAAGTACTTTTCCCATTATTACCCGCGTCGATTGATGGCAGAGGTTATCCACGATGCAATCGTGAGCGTGACCAACGTTCCGACCGAATTCAATAAGGTCTCATTTCTAGGTGGTGACAAACGCGATACCAAGCTCTATCCAAAGGGTACCCGAGCCATCCAACTGTATGATTCCAGCGTGGATAGCAATTTCCTAAAAACATTCGGAAGGAATCAGCGACGAATTACTTGCGAGTGCGAACGAAGCGACGAACCGAGTATCATCCAAGTATTGAACTTGAGCAATGGCGATACGCTCAACAACAAGCTTACGGAATCAGGGAGCGTGATCGACGCTTGGATAACTCGTTTTGGTGATGATCTACCAGCCCTGGTTCGGACCGCGTTTCTTCGAGCCTTGTCTCGCTACCCCACCGATGACGAACTGAAAAAGTTTGTCGACGAACTCCAATCCAACGAGGTTGAGAGACGGATCGGACTCGAGGATATGCTCTGGAGCTTGATGGCCTCGAAGGAATTTCTATTCAACCACTGACTCCTTGCATCGGTGTCCGCAACCTATGCAAAGGCTAGCGAACCTAGCGACAGGCATCTTCTTGCCGCCTAATTGCCAAGCCACGTTGATTTCCAAGTGTCCAGTGAGAACCCGATTTCTCTCCAATTAGTCAGAGGACTGCTTGGAAAAACTGGGCGATTCTGTTTCCCAAAGCCCCTATGGAAGCAGGAATCCATTTGAGGAACATTCAGCGTCACGGATTCCGGGCGATGGGTGTGTGTTCGTGAAGATTTAAAGTCTCCCCTATTGTCCTTCGCCATCGCGCCCGGAAAATCGTTTAAACTGGACATCTACTTGCGATGAATTTGGGATTGGCCAGTGCGTTGAAAATGCCCTGGTGATTTAATCGACCAATCAATTGGAGGGGAAGCGGATGAGCGAAAGCTCCTCATTGGATTGCAGCGTCCTAGTACTAAATCGGTTCTTCATGGCAATTCGAGTGATCGACGTTCGTCGGGCGATGACGTTGCTGTATCGAGGTTGCGCCGAGGTTATCACCATCGAAGACGACCAGTACACCAATTATGACTTCGAGAATTGGTGTGAGCTTTCCGAACTGAAAGCCCTCGAAAAGCAACCTGGTGAAGACTACATCAAAACACCGACTCGCGAACTGCAAGTCCCTCGTATTGTGCGGCTCGTGATGTACGATCGAATCCCTAAATCCACAGTGCGATTCAATCGCAAAACATTGTTTGCGAGAGATGGCTATCGATGCCAATACTGCGCTCAAACGCGCCCCATGAGCCAACTGAGCTTGGACCACGTCATTCCTCGATCCCAAGGCGGACGGACAACATGGGAAAATGTTGTCTGCTCCTGCACGACATGCAACAGCCGAAAAGGTGGACGCACACCGGTACAAGCAGGCATGAAACTATTGACCGAACCTGTTCGTCCCAATGCCAATCCCGGTATCACCGTAACCATGAAAGATCCTCGTTACCGATCTTGGAAAACATTCTTGCCTTCCGTCGGCGCGGCAAGTTAGCCAAGACGGACCTGACGACCGTCCTTGGATTCGCAGCAAGGCGGATTCGTAGCAAAGTGGAAATCGGGGATGGGGAAATCCTGCGCCCGAGAAATCCAACGCAGGAGTGTATCGCTAGCATTTTATCGGCTTCATCGCGTTTTTCTGTAAAATGCGACTTATGGTGTGAATTGCTGTCTTAGAACGAGGCCAACCTCAAGTCGCTATAGCGTTTCCTGATACGGTTTCCTAACCTACCTCGTTGATTAGGCAAAACTAAGTAATTTTCGGGCTTATAGGCAAATGGATTTGCTCGGCACAAAGTACTTTACGACGACATCCAAAGTTGGATCGCGACCGTACAGCTCGCGAACTTGTGGACAACCAACCGACATCGCGAGAAGCAATCCGATCTCTCCTGCATGTCTTTGCGCCATAGTATGCCTGCTCTCGTGCTTGAACCTCGATGTCGATTTCGCTTCGGCACAAATGACATTGCGAGACAAGTCTATTCCCGAAGCTAGTGCGATCAAGACACGCACGCCCAACAGCTCGATTGCTGACGGGACGTTCCATGGCTGTACCATGGTTTCGATTGACCGGGGCTACGCGGTGGGCGACCGGGGACTAATCCTCGCTACGGAGGACGGGGGGACCACGTGGCGTATTGCATCGTCCACTCCGGAAACAGTCCTGCACGCCATAGGATTTGAACCTGAGGGTCAGGCCCAAGGAATCTCGATAGGAGGTGTCCTCCCGGATTCATTGACAGATGGTCTTGCGGTTGGCGGTTCGATCGATGCGTATTCGGGGCATAGCGAAGGAGTTGTTCTTCGCACGAGCGATGAAGGAAAAACCTGGAACAAAGTTACACTCGTTGGCATACCTCGATTAACCGGACTGCAACGGATTGGGGCGAAGCACTGGTTGGCATGGGGAGATTGGTCGAGCCATTGGCAAACCGCGTTATTCGAAACGATCGATGGCGGAATCAGTTGGAGTCCTCGTCCGATTCCGTCTGGACATCTCCAAAGTGCTGCCGTTGATGACTCTGGTAGAGCCATGATCGTCGATCGCTCTGGAAAAGTGCGATTTTCAGAGGATGGAATCGAATTTCTGGACGTGTTGGTTCCCAGCGACCCGTTTCGTCCATGGCGATTTTGCCGATGGTCGGGCGGTTTTTGGTGGCTAGGCGGGGATGCTGGCAAACTTTATCGATCCAACGATGGCATCCGTTGGGAACCGATTCGATTACCGGGGACACCCAGCGATCAAGAGCTGATTTCGCTCAATGACCTATCAACGGCCGGATCCCACGTGTGGGTTCTCGGAAGCCCAGGCACCGTTGTTTGGCACTCTGCAGACTACGGGGTTCATTGGGAGGTCCAAGAAACTAAACAAACAATCCCACTTCAATGCATATCCGCGTTGAGCGAGCAAGTCGTGATGATCTGCGGAGAACTCGGTAAGGTCCTGATCACCAGGAACAACGGTCAAGCTTGGCTAGCATCACACCGATCTGGAGTACGAGATGGTTGTCTTTCCATCTCCTCAACGGAACGAACGATCCCATGGGACTTAATGACCTACATCGCATTCGAGGGAAAGAGACATGTATCCGGTGTTGTGGTGCACGACCAGCACTTCGAACAAAAGCTTACCCATCAGCCTGAACGATCCGAGCGCATCGAATCGATGTCGAACCCTCTTCACCTCAATCGGGTCCGTGTCTATCCGGATTTTCCTACTGGCGATTTGCGTTCAGGCCTGCGAGCCACGGACCTCGCTTATTACCAGAAACCTAACGACCCTCGTGCCGCGGCAATATCCAATTCCAACTTGTCCTACGCCACTTCCGAATTGGTTCGCAAGCTGATACTCGAGATCCGTCAGCGTCGACCTGATGTCATTGTCACCGAGGATGTACACTCGGCCAATCCGCTCGAATCCGCGAATGCTGCTGCGGCTGCAGAAGCCATTCAATTGGCCTCGCTTCCTCATTTCAAGCTATTCAGTGATTCAAGTGGTATCCCTTTACCAGAGTGGAACCCACAACGAATCCTCCTCAGGTCATTACATGGTGGTGGCATCCATCTTGCCCCAACCATGACTATGAACGGTTGCGGCTTACTTTTAGCGGAAGCGATGTTGCCTGTTCGCAGATTGACCAACAGCGATCCGTACATGGATAGCGCTCGTATCAGCGGTACCAAACAAAAAATAACGTATCGAATGGCGACTCAGCGAAGCGTCAATATCGTGCATCCGCTCGATGGACTGATACTCGATGATGAGACCCTACTTCGGGAACCAAAACGAATCTCCGTAAAGCTTCCTAATCTACTCGCATCAGCTAGCGTTAACGCCAAGATTCCTGAACTATTAAAATCTCGCGGAAACGGACTTCATGTTGAATTCGGTTGGGATGAATCGCTTCGCGAGTTTATAAGGCCGCTAACACCAGAGTTGACTGCGGATTCCCTTTGGACGATCGCTGTCGAGTCTCGTAGAAACGGAAACTGGAATCGATGGTCTACAGCTACTCAGTTGTTGCTGGAGCTGTTTCCGGAGAAGTCAATTGCCGAAGTTGCATACAACGAATGGTTGACCCATCAAGGAAGTGCTGAAGTTCACTTTCTCGTCCACCAGCAACTTTCTGCGATAGAGTCAAAGGCATCGTCACCCGCGACCAACCCCGGTGAATCCGCATCTACCCAACTCTCCCCATTTGCAACATCGGAATCATCGATTGCCAAGGTAGGATTTGAAAAATCGAGCCGCCTGACGCAGATCGCTAAAGGCGAAAGCACCCTCGAGTTCAGTCAGAAGCTCGCCAATTGGAATGACGCTTGGCAATCGCGAAAAAGCCAACCGAAATGGGCTTGGCTCATCACCTCCCGCTATCGAACTTCTCGCTTGCTCAAAGGTGATCTTAAAAACGGGAGGGAATCCACTGAGTCGAAAGAAGCCTTTTTCTGGCCTCCAGCATCCCCTCAATTGCGGGATTGGAATCATTTGCTCGAACAGGAAAAGCGAATCATTGAAGATGGTCGAGATTACTTGAATACCGTCCGGATCCCATCGGCAAACGAACGTCCTTATCTGGATGGTAAAGCCGACGAAGCAGTATGGAAGTTAGCATCACCACGACGCTTAACCACAGTATGGGAGTCTAATGCTGCCAGCACAGAAGTGAGATGGTTGAGAGATTCTGAGTTTCTTTTCCTCCATTGCAATTGCCCTAGAAATGTCTCCAACGAGTTGTCCGTGTCACCATCCGGGACGGGTAAAACCGCAAAGAAACCGCGCACACGGGATGGGCTCAACGAAACGATGGACCACGTTCGACTACGGATCGATTTGGATCGCGACTATGCCACTTGGTTTGAACTAGCGTGGGATCGCGAAGGCGGAACGCTCGACCAGTGCAACGACATGCGTTGGTGGAATCCCAATTGGTTTATAGCCTTGGATGTCCAAGACGATTCATGGAGCGCCGAGATTGCGATTCCCCTCGACCAAATCATGGAACGTTCGTTTCCACCAAACGGCACAGGTACTCCGAAAAATTCGCCCGAGGTCCAGACAGTGGGAAACACGGTTTCCCAAAAATCGTCGCTGGCTATCGATTGGTCAGAACAGGCTTGGGCTATCTCCATGTCTCGAGAACGCCCCTCCGAAAGCACAGAGTTTCTCGTTGCTGGAGACTCGGATGCATGGTCACCAGATCAATGGTTGTTAGTCTACCCAGGCACAGAAACAACAGTCGCGATCGAGGACTCTCTCCAGGAGCAACATGCGCCCCCGTCCCGTGAGATCCTTCGGCGATGAATGCAACGAGCCGTTTGCTCTACGGGACGTTGATGGTGCTCGCTGTTGCTGTGGCTTGGATGTTGCTACGAAACAGGCAGTCCAAGATGCAATTGGACTTTTACCAACGCAGCGGGCTTGCGTACGCGGGTTTCATCGGTGCAATGCTCGGTGCGAAGGTCCCTTTTCTGCTCGAGGCCGATTGGGATTCGATCCGAAATGGCACTCTTTGGCTATCCGACGGAAAAACGATTCTCGGCGGCATCTTCGGTGGCTACCTGTCGATCGAAGTCGCCAAATGGTGGATGGGGATCCAACAAAAAACAGGCGATTCCTATGCGATTCCTCTCGCAGCAGCCATCGCAATTGGTCGCCTGGCCTGCTTCGTCGCAGGATGTTGCTATGGCACCGCGACAACGTTCCCCTGGGGTTGCCAATTCCCCTTGGCCCTGGATCCCCCGGGCACGTTACGTCATCCAACACAACTCTATGAAGTCGCCTTCCATCTCTCGGCAGTTTTTCTCTTGTGGATAGCCGAACAGCGCAACTGGTTGGTTCATCAGCGTCTCAAGGCCTATCTGATGGCCTACCTTATCTTTCGGTTCACGACCGAATGGATTCGGCCGGAACCGATTCTCGCAGCGGGTTTGACCGGTTATCAAATCGCCTGCATCATTCTATGGATTCTCCTCGCAGCGCTTTGGGTTCGAGACCGAGAAATCCCCCCTATCGGTTCTTCAGTCGATCCCCGAATTTGAGTATGCATCCCTCAGGTTTGCCACTCACAACCCCTACAAATCGCACTTCCGGAACGATTCCACCTTTCTTCGCGACTGAACCAAATTGCCAAGGGCTGTAATTGCCTCACCACTCCAAGTGGCGAGCTATATAGCTGAACGGAATTTCCCGTTGGGATGAGGTAATTATGATTGTTATCGTCGGATTCATTGTGGTCTGCGGAAGTGTGTTGGGTGGATTCATGTGGGCAGGTGGCCATGTGGAATCGCTTATTCACCCATCTGAAATCCTCACCATCGGTGGATCCTGCCTCGGAGCCCTAATCATCATGTCGCCAAGCAGCGTTCTGAAGAACTTGGTAAAGGGCATGATTCAGGCGATCAAAGGGTCGCCATACAATGCGAAGAGTTACGAGGATACATTCTGTGCACTGTATGAATTATTTCGAATCGCAAGACGCGATGGCTTGCTGGCCCTTGAATCGCACATCTCAGACCCACATAAGAGTACCGTATTTTCAAAGTATCCAAAACTTGCAGCAGACCATCACGCGACTGAATTCGTCAAAGGTGCCTTTAGCCCTGTGATCGACGGTTCCATTCGTCCCGAGGATATCGGTTCGTTAATGGATATTGAAATCAAGGCGATGGAGGATGAACACCATCACCCAATCAACGCGCTCAGCAAAACAGCAGATGCGCTGCCAGGGTTTGGTATCGTCGCCGCCGTTTTGGGTATCGTGATCACCATGGGACACATCGATGGTCCTCCCGAAGAGATCGGCCACAAAGTTGGTGCGGCACTTGTCGGTACGTTCCTTGGCATCCTAGCATCCTACGGATTCATCGCTCCACTCGTCGCAAAGATGGAACTCATCGGCCACGCTGAATCTGCATACTTCAAGACAATCGGTGTGATCCTTCAAGGCTTCTTCAACGGCATGCAGCCAAAAATGGCGATTGAGTCTGGTCGCCGAGGTTTAGAAAATGACGTGAGACCGTCCGGCGAGCAGCTCGAAAAGCTGTTCAAGTCCGTTGAATCGGGAGGAGCATAATCCATGGCTGGTAAAGGAGGTGGCGCATGGAAGGTTGCCTACGCGGACTTCGTTACCGCAATGATGGCCTTCTTCATGGTCATGTGGCTCACAGCCCAAAGCTCCGACGTGAAGACCGCGGTCGCCGAACACTTTCGCAACCCCGGTGGACGTCGTTTTGCAGGGAGCGAAGCAAAATCGCTCGTGACATCGAACAATGTTGGGCAAGGTAGCCGGCGTGTCGTGAAATCCAAGGGTTCGAAGAAAACCGAAAACGAAGCCCGGGTCCGGAAAATGACCGATGAAGGGGAACGTTCGAACATTGGAAAGATCGTCCCCTTCGAACTCAACTCCGTGCAGTTGGTCGATTCAGGGCGAAAGGAATTGCTCGAGTTCATGCCTGAATTAGAGGGCAAACAGCATAAGATCGAAGTCCGTGGGCACTCCGCCTCTGGCGGTGGGAAATCCGATCAAGCAATTCTCGATTCACTGATGATATCCTACAAGCGTTGCCTCGCGGTTCGACAGTTCCTGATCGATCAAGGGATCGATCATCGGCGAATTCGAATCAGCCAAGCTGGAAGCACGGAACCCCGGGATGCCACCGAACCTCTCGACGAATCAGGTGACTGCCGTGTTGAAGTCTTCATGCTCAAAGAAATCTACGAGGAAGCCGAATCCAGGGCGAGCCGATTGGTCAATACCCAGGCACTCGACGACAAGGCCAAAGTTCTCGCTGACAAGGACGCTGCAGAAGCGGCATCCGCTGAAAAGAAGTCTGGCGGGCACTAACACCCAAAAGCCTCGGGGTGCTCTCGATTGCACCCCTGCCAATCGAGACCAGACGCAATTTAAGTACTGGTCGCCAGTCCTTCCGCATCCACCCGCACCGCGTTCTCCATCGCACTGACACCCGAGGATTCGCTTCCCTCTGCACGTACACCGAACCTCTCTTCTTCGGTGAAAGTCACGAGCACGTAGAAGTGGTAGAGAAGCGGAACCATCAAGAGCACCAACAAGGTCGAACCCAGCAACCCAAAAGCGAGGCTCGTTGCCATCGGTATCAACGCTTGGGCTTGAAACGATTTCTCCAGCAACATCGGTGCTAGACCTGCAATGGTCGTTACGCTGGTCAAAAACACCGCTCTTAATCGTCTCGAACCGGCCGTAGTAATCGCTTCGCGAGGCAACATCCCTCGATGAATGCACTGATTGATAAAGTCGACCATGACGATCGAATCATTCACCACAACCCCGGCCAAGGTTACCATGCCGAACATGCTGAACAAAGTCAGCGGTAGACCTTGGAGTGCGTGCCCAAATATCGCCCCAACCATACCAAAGGGCACAATCGCGAGAACGATGAAGGGCTGAAGATACGATTTAAACTCAAAAACCAAGAGCAAGTACATCGCCAACATGGCAATAACAAAGCCGATGGCCAAGCTGTTAAACGACTCTGCTGTTTCTTGCTGCTGCCCTTCCCAACGAAATCGAAGCGAAGGGTACCTAGCCAATAACTTAGGGACCACGTCGGACTTCAAATCACTCGCTATCCGGGACGCATTCGCCTTGGACGTATCGAGTTCGGCGGAAACCGTGATGGAGCGGAGTTGGTCAAGGCGATTGATCTCGGAGTATCCTTGGGTGACTTTGATATCAGCAAGTTCCGCCAGCGGTCGATCTACATTGTCGGGGCCGCGCACTCGCAAGTCCTGGAAGTCCGCGAGGGACTTGCGCTCGTTCGATGGATGCCGCACCATCAGCTTGACCTCGTGCCGCCCACGTTGCAAGCGCATGACCTCGGAGCCGTAATACGCACTTCGGATCGCCTCACTCAAATCTTCCTGCCGAATCCCTAACGATTTCGCTCTTTCTCGAATAGTGAATTGAAACTCCGTTTTGCCCGGATTCGAGTCATCGCGAATATCGTAAACGCCATCGTATTTAGCCAACGCCTCCTTGGCTGCTTCGACGGCTTCATCCAATTCTGCGATGTTTTCGCGTGGAGCCAGAATCTTGAACTCCAGCGGTTTTCCACCGGGACCTATATCGGCAGACTGAAACGTCACCCGTTCCGCCCCTGGGAACACGCCGGCCTCTTCTCGCCATAACTGAATCAACTGATCGCTGGTGATGTTCCGCTCGGTCGCGTCATGAATTTCGGCTTGCACCTGAGCGACGTGGGAACCGGATATCCGATCTCCCGCTCCTTGGTTACCAGCGTCTGCGGAGCCCACTCGAAGGAATGTTAGTTTTACGGGTCCTCGAGGAGCCGTCCGGTCGATAGGTTCTGGGGTTTTGTTCTTCCCCTCTTTGGTCTCGCGCTCGGCGACTTCTTCACTGATTCGACGGATTGCTTGTTCCATGCGTCTCGCTGCATCTGCGGTGATGGAGGCAGGGGTGCCATCGGGGTAGATCACCTGGCCAATGATCGTTTTCCCATCCAAACTCGGAAAGAACTCGAACGGCACAACACCCGATCGCACCATACCAACGGCCAAACTGACCACGGTAAAACCCAACGCAAAGGGTATCAAAGGATGGCGCAGGAACAATTTCAGGACCGGCCCGTAAAAACTCTCACCGAACCAATCGAGCGCTGCATTGCAACGAAGCGAAATGCGCTCGAAAAAGCGCTCGATCGGAATCAGAGGACGATTCAACAAATGTTGTATTCTCTGCAGTGCGGTCTTGGGTGGTTTTTCCTCGTGCGACAAGTGACCTGGTAACGCGAGCGATGCTTCCACGAGCGAAATCACCAACATCAGAATGATCGCTGCAGGCATGACCGCGATGAACTTACCCATCACCCCCGACACATATAGCAGCGGCAAAAACGCGATGATCGTTGTCGCGACACTCGAGAAAACGCTCGGTAGAACTTCAATCGCTCCATCGATCGAAGCCTGCAAATTCGACTTGCCCATCGCACGGTGGGCAAAGATGTTTTCGCCGATCACGATGCCGTCGTCGACCACAATTCCAACCGCCATCAAAAATGCGAACATGGTCAACATATTCAGCGTCTCACCCATCACGTACAACCCGATCCCAGCGCCCATTAGGCTGATCGGGATTCCCATCGCCACCCAAAAGGCGAGTCTCAGGTTCAAGAACATCGCGAGCAACAAAAATACGATGATCCCACCTTGGAGCCCACTCTCTCGAAGCATGCGAATCCGATCCCGCACGTCGATGCTCTCATCTCCCCAAGCGAGCAACGAGTAGCCGTCAGGCATCTCCATTCTCTTCACAAACGCAGTCACCTCTTCGGAGATATTCAATAGATCTTCGTTGCTCGTTCTCTCAATGCTGATCACCAACGCGGGTCGTCCGTTGATCTCATTGATCGCAGCAACATCGTCGAACTCATCACGAACACGACCGATGTCTCCGACTGTCAACACCACCCCATTTGATTGAGCTATCAGCGGGAGCTTTGCGATGTCGTCCCCAAAATCCCGTTTGTTCTTCCCTCGCAACAGGATTTCCTGACCATCGCTTTTGAGTTGCCCGCTTGGCGTTTCCAAGTTCTCCTTGCGGATCATCATAGCGACCTGCGAAAGGGTTAACCCGTACTTTCGCAATGTATCCTCGCCCACCTCGACGTCGATTTGGTAGGGCTTGACGTTGAGCAGTTGTGCTTGCGAGACGTTCGGCAATTCAATCAATCGCTCTCGCACATTTTCAGCGAGTGTGCGCAAACGCTGTTCCGTGCCCGAGTCACCTTGTTTGGGACCCAGAATCGCAACTCGAATCGCAGGCAATCGAAATGTCACTTGTTCAACGGTCGCCTTTTCACTCCGCTCGGGGAAAAAGACCGAAATGCGGTCGACAGCCGAACGAACCTCGGAAAGTACCTTCTGTGCATCTTTGATATTCGGTTCGAGTTGCAGCAAGGTAAAGCCGCTTCCTTCGCGGCAGATGCTGGTCAGTTTTTTGATACCGGATAACGACTGAACGGCTTCTTCAATCTTTTGGCAAATGCCACTCTCAACCTCATCCGGTGTGGCTCCAGGATAGGGAACACTCACGAGGATCACTTCCAACTGGAACTCAGGAAACGTTTCACGACGCATCCCAAAAAAGCTGAAGAGCCCCCCTAGAATCACAGCGAATACCAGGAAATTGACCCCCGCCATGTTTTTCACAGCCCATCGAATGACACTGCTCATTTCGACGATTCTCCGTTGGAATGCTTTTTCAAGGCCATCCGGACTTTGTCGTTACCATCTCCGATGATGTTGGACAACGGTGACACAATCAGTTTCTCATCGATTTTCAGGCCGTTCTTCGCCTCGGTAACCCAATACTCCTCATTACCGAGTGATGGCACGCGTATCAAACTAATCGTCCGGATCCCTCCGAGAATCTTTACTCGGCCGGCCTCCCACTCCTCAAGCTTAGGGAGGTTTAGTGCGACATCTAAGACCTTGCCCTCTCCATTTGTGACCTGCGCATTCGAATCCGAGCTAGGGGAAAGAATAGACGGGTCATCTTCGAACTTCCAGATTTGCCCACCCGGCTTGAGGGCCAGTTTAGGCAGCAGGATCAACGCCTGCTTTGGGATGGTCTTGATAGCAACGTCGACGAACATCCCTCGCACCAAAGCCGGTAGTCCTCCATTGCCATCCTCAGTAATAAGTTCACCATTGCGGCGAACCTCTCTCGGATTATCGACCGTGATACGAACAGGTACTGTTCGACTCTGCGGATCCAAACCAATCCCTTCATATCGGCTTAGATGACCGCGCCATTGATAGACGATGTCATCTCTCCCGGAAACATGGTAGGAAACCTCCACCGGGGTATTGGGGAGTTCATAGCTCGAGGACCGCATGACGCGCGACGACGACGAGCCGTCGTTGCCGTCGATTTGGTCGAGCACCAAAAGGAGTTGGTCGGTTCGAAGGTTGCAAGTCACCTCGACACGCTCGGTATCCTCGATCACACAGAGCGCAGATGCTTTCTGAACATAAGAGTCTTTTTGCACCGTCTCGTTCACAATCACACCAGAGACGGGGGCTTTGATTTCCGAGCGTTCCAAGTTGATTTTTGCTTGACTCAACTGCGTTTCCGCCAAACGTTCTGCGAGCTCAAGTCGTGCGCGTCGCGTTTCCAAAAGCCGCAATTGATTCTGGATCGTAACCACCTGATTTTCGCTCATTAAGCGTTGTCGCTTCGCCTGGTCTTTCTCCGTGCCACTGGCGAATCCCTCGGGCAACGTATCGATCCTGGCCACTTCTTTATCGAAGAGAGCCAATTCCTCCTCAGCGAGGGCTAGCGAGCGTTTTGCATTCGAAAGTTCCTGATCCAATTCATGTTGCTGCGCGTACTCGCTTTCTCGGAGAGCCGTCAACCTTTCGACATCCAAGTTGTAGTCGGTCGGATCGATGCGGAATAAAACATCCCCTTCATGAACGTAGCGGCCGATCCTGCACTCTTCGCTTTTATAGACGACTCTTCCGGCAACCTCGGCCGCGAGATTGATCTGACGGAAGGGAACCACCGTACCCGAAAGATTGATATCGAGGGTCGGGATCCCCTCAAAAGCCCTGACGGAGTCGACCCCAATGATTGGCAACCTGGAAAGGACGACTCGAGGGTTGGCAGCATCCTGGTTGACTTGTTTAGGTTTCTGAGTCCCTAAGGCTAGATAGATCCCTATGCCGAGGCCGACTATGGCAATGGGTAATCCGAGCCCAACGAACCAGCTTTTCAAGCTGTTTTGATCGGGTTGCGTCATAAGGTGGTCACTTGGTTCAGGTTTTCATTTCGCAAGCACTCCATAGTAGTGACCAGACCACGATTTCACAGGGCCACTCGCAAAAAAGAAGAAGCGTGCATAAGTTGAATTCTCATGCACGCTTCTGGTTTATTGGCCAAGTTCCGGTCGCGGGCCAGCCATTGGCGATCGCCACGCGCCCGTTGGATTCGCCTACAGGTCGTAACCTGCTCGGTATTGTGGACGGATCATGCTATCGAATTTGTCATTACCTTTAACCTTCAAGTTCTCAGCATCCCACAACAGTTTCTCGCTGCTAACTTGCTGTCCTGGTTCTTTCGCTTCTCCGGCAGCCCATACAGCGAGGTTTCCAAGAAGGATAACTTCGGTCATCTTGCCAGCGTAGTTGGCAAAGTTCGACCAAGTCGGCTTGCCCGTCTTGATAGCGATCGCAAACTCTTTGAAGTGACCAGGGCTTCGCTCGAAATCGACTTCTTTGTCTTCGACACCGGTAAAGAAGCACTCGGCACCGTAATCGTTTGGCGAGTACATCTTGCCTTTCTCACCGATGATGAGAAGTCCGCTGTCGCTTCGTTGACGACCTTCGAGCATAGCTGGATCCACTTTATTACCACCGTCGTACCAAATCATATTGAGGGCAGGACGGTTCTTAGTCGCCGCAAACTCAAAGTTAATTTTCGAGGATGCGGGGAATGTCTCGCGATTATGCCCAGTCGTGGTCGCTTGAACGCTCACAGGGTTGTTCAATTCACAACCTGCGAAGGCGACGTTGAGTGTATGGCATGCCATATCTCCGAGGGCACCGGTTCCGAAAGCCCAAAAACCACGCCATTTGAATGGGTGATAAGCGCCGTTGTAGGGACGCATTTCGACAGGCCCGATGAACTCATCCCAGTGAAGATGCGCTGGGACCGGTTGTTCTTCTGGACGCGGAATGCCTTGTGGCCAAACTGGTCGGTTGGTCCAAATGTGGATTTCCTTAACATTGCCGAGAATACCCGACTTGAGCTTGGCTGCAGCAGACCGCAAACCTGGCTCTTGGGAACCTTGGTTCCCCATCTGGGTTGCAGACTTTGATGCTGCCGCGAGTTCCGCCAATTTACGAGCTTCCCAAATCGTCCGTGTCAAAGGCTTTTGCGTGTAGCACGCTTTGCCCAATCGAAGAGCCATCGCGGTTGCAACTGCGTGCGTGTGGTCCGGCGTACTAACCGTGACCGCATCGATTTCCTTACCAACTTTATCGAAGAGCTTGCGGTAATCGTTGAAGACCTGTGCATCTTCGAAATCTTCGTCATTCTTGCGCTGAGCGATGGTGTTGTCATCAACATCGCAAATTGCGACGATCTTTCCATTGTTAGCTGCGTCTTTCGAATCGCTGGAGCCTTTACCTCCAACACCGATACACGCGAAACGGATTTCTTCGAGAGCCGATCGACTCTCTTTCGGAGCTACACCACCTGCAACCCAGTACCCGGCGCTAACTGCTGCGGTGGATTGGAGGAAACGACGACGATTTGATTTGGCCATGTCAACTCAATGCAAAAATGGAAGGAAGGATAGACCCACCGCTCTGGGAACGGCGTGTCGGTTGGATTCACGGACACCAGACGACTGGTTAACGTACACCAGACCGTCTTGAAATTCAATTTGTGGGGAAAAAACCGTCTGTAACGTTTTTTCGAAGTTTTCGAGCAAGCACACTTCACGGTCGGTTGAAAACAGGGTGAAAAAAAGGGTTAGCCAGCAAAAAAATCAAGGTATTCCTAGGTTTTTGACGATGGAGGTCCTAGCCAGGAGCGGCTGGGAAAAGAGCACGGATGCGAAACAAGCCAGCGTTGAGACTCTCTTTCCATTGTTTACGAGCGACAGAACATGATTCGACCTTCAACCATGTGGCGCGCTTTCTTCTGCGCAATCGGGATCGTTTTGATTATCTTCGGCATTGAATGCCTTGCGATCGACAACGCAGTCTTCGTGGCAGGGGTGATCGACGACCCCGCCGCTGCACAAGGTGGCGGAGGCTGGTTTCAGTCGGCCCAGCAATCCGGTTCGGAACGGGTATTTAAACCTACCGAATGGTTTCCTTGGTCACTCCTCGCCATGGGTTCTATCGTGCTGCTGTACTCGGTCTCTCTACAGCAAAATCCTAGCTGATCTGGAAAAATCCTAGCTTATTTGGCTAGGTACCAAAAGGTTCTTGGCGCATGGAACGCAAGGATCCTTTTCGAACCCAAGTTGCAGCACGATTGCAGAAATGCAATACCTAATCGCTAGGGGGTTTGTTCAACAACAACTGTCGTGTTGATAGCTTCGATGGGTACGGTTTGCTCGCTTCCATCCGGCCATCGCACTCGCATCTCAGTCGGCTTGCGTGCCCCTAATCCAAAGGTAGCCGTCAGTTCTGATTGCGACAGATAGCTTCGGGTGGCCGCGATACAACGGACGAGTTTCTCAACCTCCTTTCCTTCCTCCAGGATTGGAATCGTCACCAAAGCGCCGATAGCCCCCGTATTCGCCTTGTCCTTGAGTTTCACGCGAAGCCAACCATTGTTGGTCGCCTGATCGTTACGCAGCAAACGCGCTGGACCTCCGTTGGCGATCAAAAGCAAATCGAGATCACCATCCCCGTCGATATCGGCGTATGTCGCGCCGCGTCCTACCATGGGACGCTGAAAATCGGCACCCGTCTTTTCCGCATTCAGAGCAACCAACTGGGTCGCTTGACGTTTGCCAGCGTTCCAAAACAGTTGCGATGGTTGTTCATACTGCTGTGTGGGATAAACCTTCTGGATCTCCGGTTCCAAATGGCCATTGGAACAAATGATATCCATCCTGCCATCGAGGTCCATGTCGGCGAAGAAGACTCCAAATGTGAGTCGGATTCGCGTTTGAGGTCCAAACCCTGTGGTGGGTGCAACATCGGTGAAGTTCGGTTTTAGGCCATCGCTCAAATACAGGCTGGACTGTTCGTTCGCGAAGTTCCCGATCACAATCCCCAAGCAATCATCGTTTCGATAGTTGCCGCAATCGATACCCATCGCACCCGTCGCCTGACCATCACGAGTCAGAGCGACTCCCATCGAAACAGCTTCGTCTTCAAACGTCCCGTCTTTCTTGTTGATGAACAGAAAGTTCTTTACTGTGTCATTGGCAACACACACATCAGGCCAGCCATCATGGTTGGCATCGACGAGCGCGATTCCCAAGCACTTCGCTTCTGGCACTTTGGTGGCTGCGTTAACCACATGCAATCCCGCTTGGGCGCCTACCTCGGTGAATTTATTTCCATCGTTGTGGTACAAGTACATATGAACACCATCGAAGTTCGTGGGTTGGCCATAGGATCGTTCCATACCCACCAACGTCGAGGCCAGTGACAAGTCCGTTTCACGACTCCATGAGCAATAGTTACCAACGATCAGATCCAGTTTTCCATCACGGTCATAATCGAGCCACATCGCTGGACAACTCCACTGGCCAGGATTACCAGCAACCCCCATCGCCTCGGTGACATCAACGAACTTGCCGTGATCATTTCGAAAGAGATGATTGGTCCCTACCGCAGTGATGAATACGTCAACCCATCCATCGTTGTCATAGTCTCCAAAGGCTGGCCCCATCCCGAAGAATGTCACGTCTAGTCCCACCTCTTTGGTTACATCCTTGAATTTGCCAGCCCCATCGTTCTGGTACAAATGCATGGTCGGTGGACTTTTCACCACTTCCCGTTTCGTCCAAGGCCAATCGCACGAGTTGACCAATAGGATATCCTCATCTCCATCGTTGTCGTAATCGAAAAAGCCTCCACCGCCACCCATGGTTTCCGGCAAGAGTCTCTCTCCATGCTTCCCATCGTAATGCACGAAATCGAGCCCCGACTCGGCAGTGATTTCTTTGAAGGGGATATTTGGGATCTGGACCGTGTCGGTTTTTCGCTGCTGAGGGAGTGTCGTTTGTGTTTTGGTTTCAGGTCCTTTCTTTTCTGCGGGGCGAGTCAACGAATAGAGTACTGCCCCGCCAACCGCTACCAAGGCAATCACTCCTAGCGATCTCCAGAACATGGTCCCAATGATGGAATCGTCCTCAACTTCCGACGTCGAGGGTTCCGACGCAGGAGCAGAAGACTTCTTATTAGGAATCACTCGTTTTGGGTTCTTAGATGGTGCCATCGGTTCAGAGGATAATGGTTAAAGATTGTTTCGTGGTGTGGTTGGGCGGGATCTTCGCTTCGCGCGAAGCGAACTCGGAATTGCCTAGTTTCGTTTTCGCAATAACACTCGTTCTTCCATCGAGCTCAGCAACGTTCACTGGCTACCCGAGGCATCCGTCCGCTGTGAATCATCTCCCGTTCGACCGATCGTAGCCATGGAGTCCTTTGCAGCATTATCTGGGAGCTCGGGAGCTCCTCTTCGTTGCATTGAATAAATGACCAAGGCCTCAGCGGCCTTGTTCGCGGCCGGGTATTTCTGACGCGCAGGTCGTCGCGCAAGGTTGCTCGCATTGTCGTCGGGCTTGAACTTCAGGTTCGCTTTTCGGTGGATCTCTGCATTCTCTTCGTCCCCCATGCGTTCGTACAAGGTGACGAGATTCGCGTGCGCCATCAGGTTTTCACTATCGATCTCAAGCACTTTGAGAAATTCGGCTCGGGCCAAGCTCAAATACTCCAGGGCTTGATCGTTATCCTCCTGGCTTTCGGCAGCGAGTGCTAAATCGAGATAAGTCGCACCTAATTGGTTGCGAACAACGTAATCGAGCGCGAAGTCAAACTTCCGTTTCCGTCGTTCCTCATTGTCATCGTAGAGGACACCATGAAGGTTTTTTGCGGCAACGTCGAATTGCCCTTGTTGCCTCGCGACCTCGCCGCTCAGCCAACCCATCGTCCAGGCTGGAGGGGGTGGATCCATGGCAGCAGCGCGGGCCAAAGCAACCGTCGCTCCATCAAGATTCCCTTCGGCGAAAAGCACCCGGGCAATGTTGAGAGGCCCATCAAAACGATTCAGTTTCTCGACTTCAGCAAATGCCTCAGCAGCTTGTTTGAGCTGGGCAGTTCCTGTCAATAACAATCCAATGCCGTAGTCATTCCATCGTTGCCAAGTAGGCTCAATCGGTTTCTTGCTCGCCTCAATCGCCTCGATCCGACTTCCTGACTTGGTAAGGACAGGGAAAACGATTTTATCTTCGGCGATGACGGTGATCGGTAATTCGTTCACTCCCGAGCCTCGATTGTGGAAATCACGGTCACCTTCTAGGAACTCTTTATCCATGAATTCAATGTAGCCGCTGTCGAATTTACGGTAGTTCAACCGGACAGATACCTCCACAGGAGCATCGATATCCTCGGGAATCTCAAGTCGATAATGAGCGGTCTGGCCCGCCCCTGGAGGCAATTGGTGGTCGTAGAGCGCAATGAAGATGTCTTGCGCGTTGCGTCTCGCAATTCGGTTGCCATTCTTATCGATGACAAAGTTGTTCACAAAGTGAGACCACTCATCGACGGCACCATCCGCGGTTCGTCCTCCGCTGATACCGATCACGCGGCCCCCGGATTCAGCTCGCACCTCCAACCAAAGTTCATTGGAGTCAACCGTTCCTTGCGTCAGATGATGCCCAACCTTGAGGGTACGGATAACTGCTTCGAGCAAATATGCCTTGCCCGCTTCCAACTCCGGCACCATTGGACGCAACGGTGCAACGAGTTCCCCTTCGAGAGTCCCTTCTTTTCGGATCCCGAAAATGTCCACTCGTGCGCAGTCCTTCAGGATCGACTTGGCGAGTTCCACGTACTCCGGTTCGTTTCGCCAGTAGGGCAAAGCCGTATTCGCCCCTGGAAAGAAGTGATTATGAACGACCGATTTCCCCGATTCCGGATGCGGCTTGGCAGCAAAATCACTGGATTCCTTGTAGGGCATGTGGCAACCGTTGCAGTCGGTTTGAGCTTTCTCAGGATAGTAGAAGCTCCTTGCGCCGTGCCCAGCCACTCCACTTAGCAGGTATGAATCGTAATGGTTCTGTCCCCGGACCCATTCTTTGTACTTGGTCAAATTGTAGGGCAAGTGAACTTTGTGGCATGTACTACAGAACTCAGCCGACTTGTGAACAGGCTTGAGCATTTCACTCTTATGAAACGCCGGCTTAGCCTTGACCATCAGCATGTTGATCTGTTGCAAAACCGGATTGCTACTGTAGGCAAACGGATAATGCTGCGGTTCCTCGATGATGTAGTCTGCATTGCCTCGAGTGGATTCGATCTCCGTGATAGCATGGCAAACCGTGCATGTGATCCCAGCCTGGCTCGTCGGATCACTCACATCGTCATAGTGTGGGTTGTCAAAAGCACCGCTGAAAAATGGAACCGGATCATGGCACCCAGCACAGAACCTAGCTGCGTGAACGTTGCCGTCGCGTTCCATCGAAACTTTGCGTGTTTCGCGGACGGCGTATAAGTAGGCGGGATTGTTGAATGAACTGAAATGGTGAGCGCTGTGAAACCAATCGTTGTAGACATCTTGATGGCATTTCTTGCAGTAGTCATCGTTCATCAACACACGCTGGGGAATGAATCCTCCGTCGCGGGTACTCGCGAGTGAGTTCTCAAAGTACTTTTGGCCATCCGCGGGTTCCTTGCGATTCCATTTGCGGGGATCTTGGGTCTGAGCGATCAGCATCAGGCCAACGGCGATCGCAGTGGCTATCCCCACCCGCCTCGCAATTGCCCAACGGATCTTCGGTCCGACAAGACGATGAAGCCAATAGAGCCACATGGCGGCTAAGGGTGCAATGATGTGGGACCAGTAAACGATGCGTTTCGAGACGGGGCCTCGCATGAACTCAAACGAACCGAACTTGATCAGTAGAACACCGCTCACCAAGACGATCAGGCCCATTACCAAAAGGGCGTATCCGATCCGGACGGCTCGCCGATTGCGTCGCTTGTAGGAAGCTCGCCAATGGTAAAAACCAAACGCCAGGAACGGCACAATAAAGATCAGGCCCAAGACAAGGTGGGCCAAAAACATGTAGTGGTAGAAAAGATCCTGAAAGGTCCTGCGGAAATACCATTCCGAGAAGGTGATTCCAGACAAGTAGAGCCCGTTGGCAAGCAGGAGAGAAAACATCGCCAAGACGATCGTCAAAATCACCCGTGTGCGAGGAGTCACCGTAAGCTTGGGCTTGGCACTCCCACCTGCCATCAAATGCGCGTACTTGTCCGGCACACCCGGTGAACCACCTGACGAAACCGGTGCTGGCGCTGGCGATTCATCGGAATTGGATGGGTTGGAACTCATGGCTTTAGACTGGTAATTTGGATTCTTCAATTCTGGAGGTTGACCGGCTTGCTTACGGTAGCCTACAGAACTAGGCGACCAGTAACGCTGGTATGTCCGAGAAATCAGCCCTTTGAAAAGCCGATTCGAGTCTGATTGCGATTCCGACCTAAAGAGACTCGGGACTTGTGTTCCAAGTGCGGAGAACAAGCCCGAAAAGGGGAGACGAAACGCTTTCGAAGAATGTCAGACCTTGGGCGGCGGCTCTGGCGGGGCGAGTCGTCCGCGGAACGCGAACTCCGAGGCTGGGATGTTACCCCAACCGTGGTCCCGCACCTTCAAAAACCAATCTCCACCAATCTCCGAGAAACATATCACTACTAATGTCTCAGTGGGGACAACGGCGATACCAACCGGACGGCAGATCGGCTTCGCACGACAACCGGGGCCATCGCATGGCAATTGGGGAGCAACGTGGGAATAATTCCACCTGCCTCCGACGTACTCCCGATACATGGGCAACCCCAATTCACTACCGCTAGGCAGCCCAGCACCCAATCGAATAGCCGATCGACTGGCCGAAGAATCGCTGTGGGACCCACAACCCGCATACGCGTCGAGGGTGCCCCAAGGTCCAAAAGCCAGGAAACAACCGACGAAAACCCAGCCCAAAATGGGGAGAGACGGATTCGAGATTGTTCGGAGACCGGTGGGAACCATGGTGTCCACTGAGGAAAACCCAGGAAATATCAACACACCTTATTTATACCGGTGCAATACGCACGATTCAACAGAATTGTTCACTGGCCGTCCGGGGAGGCCGGTGCTTCAGGGGGCGGAGCCAACTGCGGCAGCGGTTTGGCGGGAACCGGTGCATCCATGTCGATCATGTCGAAAAGCGTATGGTCGACATCGCGGCGAAGGAGCAGGTAAATCGCGGACGACGCGGTCCAAAAGAAACTAAAACCGAAGGCGGTTACTACCAAGGGCACGAAGCAGGCAATCCATGCGTCGAAGAAGGTCCCCAAGTTCAATACCGTATGGAACGAGCCCACGGAAAAAGCTCTCGCCAAGATGGAAAAGCCAGTGTTGACGACGATCGATACGATACCACCTGCAAAATGCCCGATCCACTCAGCGGCGATGACCGCAAGGATCAACGTCACCGGACGCTGGAAGGTATACGCTGCAGCTCGAGAAATTCCGTCAAAAGCGTCCGCTTGTTTTTCACACACAATGGCGGAGGTCGAGAGCGGAAAGCCGATGATCGAGACACATGCACACCAGCCCAATGCTACCGAAAGCACGACCAACGGCAAAAGAAGCAACCCGGCAATCCACGGACCGACCGCCGGAATGTTGGACAACCAGCCTACTAGCATGAACAGCAGGGAGCAGACCAAGATCAGCGCGATCGGCATCGCAATCGCCCACATGATCGATAGCCAACGCTTGCTCACCAAGCGGACGGTGTCGGTCCATGGTGAGGTGATTTGGGTGCCGAGCTCTTGGATCGAACGCCGCGAAAGGCATCCCCCAACAAAGGCCCAAATGGCGAGAACCGCGAGAAAGTTGAACAACAAGTATGCGCCGCGTCGCAACGTCAAAGCCTCGACGGCTTGGTACGGATAACTCACTAGCCGCCGCCAAACTTGCACGTAAGAATCGGGCGCGAATGGATACCACGGTGCCGAATCGACCACCTCGTCTTTGCTGGCCGTTTCTTTTTCGGTGGCCATGACTCTTTTGCGGCCCATCTCCGACACCCATCGGTAGGCATCCTGCGGAAATGGGGCAATGGCAGGGAGTGGTCGCGATGGCTGTACCCACGAAGCGGGCGTATCCGCCAACTCCGGTTTGAATGCCAAAAACGAAATGGACGTAATCCAATGGGTCGCGATCAGGGCCAAAGCACACAGCAGTAGATGCGAAGCTCTCCAAGAGATACCGACGCTTTGCGAAGCGAGTCGCCACCAGGGTGCAGAGCGGTACCAATCGATCGCTACACGAGGAACTTCGACGCTGTTGGGAGGGTTGTCGTTCATGAAGTGAATCGCAAAGTTGTCCGGAGGAGAGTCAGTAGTTGATTTCGTCGATGGAGGTTGGATGTCGCTGCCGGGCGATCGAAAAATTCCCTACTCGAATTTCCATTCGCGAGGTGCCGACGGTGGAGGAGCCTCGTCCTCATCTTCGGGGTCCGAGCAATTGATAGGCAATCCGACGTCTTCTTGGAACCAGCGATTGAGATCCGCCATTTTGCATCTTAACGAACAAAACGGCATTTCCGGGGAACGCATATCGGGCACAAACAAACGACGGCAGGACGGGCATTGAATCGTTGCAGAATGGCTCATGATCTTTCCTGGGTGGGTCAGCACTCGTAAAGAATAACGAATTTGAACGGATAGAACAGGAACCCAGCTCCTGGTTTTCCTCGGTTATCCGTCGTTTAATCCTTCCCCTCCTGAAGCAATCTCGCTTTGCGACGATCCCGATTTGCGACGATCTCGATTTGTGACGATCTCGAAGAGTTCCAAAGCGAGTATTACGCTGCAAACTACACCAAGTCAAACTCCACCTGGGCTAACATCCCCTCCCACTCGGCCAACGCCAACCATTGCAGCGTTTCAAAGATCTGCCTACCGCCATCAGCAGACACAACGGAACTCGTGGAATCGGCAATTTTGGGCACTGTCGATTGGCACGCATCGACGAAGGCGTTCGGATCAAAAACAGCGGTCCGCCATGGGTACAAATACCCTTTGGGTGCCCCTCTGAGAATATGCCGATTCAAGCTCTCCACCAACTGCGGCGATTGGACTTGGCGAAACCAGTATTTGGCGTTCCAGTAATCCCCCTCCATGCGGTGAATCACCCCATGAATGTAGGCCTCGATCCCACGCGTCGCAGACTCCACAATCCCGTGGGCTGGATCGATTTGTCCGATCCGAATCCACATCAACGCCTCGAATAGCGTCCCCTGGGAACCACCATCGTCGTGGATCGCTTGCTGCAACCCGCGAATGCATCCCTCGCGATTCTCCGGATTCATTGGATAAGGGCTCGCTAAACGTTGGAGCCATCCTTTTTTTGCTTCGTTTTTCATGATTAAAAATCGTGTTTCCAACGCCATGAAACTTGTGCCGGACGATAATCTAACAGTTATGCTTTAGTGACGAGATCACCCCGTGCGGACCACCCCGTGCAACTCACCGGGTATCCTGCCTATGCCCGACGTTCCCCTCCACATCAACACTCACTAGGTTTTCAATGAACTTTCAAGTGCATTGCTCCGTTTGCTCGGGAGAGTTTGATGTTGAGGATCGACTCGATGATGATAATCCCCGAACACCCGTGCCCCAATGCCCTTGGTGCGGCGCTGAAGTTGGCCGCGAAGACGCAAGCGATCATGATCTTGAGTTGCCCGTCAGTGGATTCCATGTGCAGGAACCCAACGACTCCGATCTCCTCGAAGCCGATCTGCTGGAACTCGAAGAACCATCACCAGATGCTAACTTCGCTCGGACTGATTCGGAAACATCCCCGTCCGATCCACGAACCTACTCATCATCCAACTACAATTCATCATCCAACGACAATGAAGTGGAGCTCGCCCCGGTTGCCGAACCACCCGCGATGGCTTGGAATCAAATGGCGGCTCGTCCGCGGCCTCTTCCGAAACAACAGTCAGCACTGCGAAAACTGCTCCCCCCGGTCCTCGGTGGATTGACCGCCATCCCGATCGCCATCGGGATCCTTTGGTACGGCTTCGGTCGCGATCTCGGCAATGCAGGACCCACGGTCGCGCGATACGTTCCCTGGATCGTGCCCAAGCACTTGCGAGGTCGCAGCGCAGGCTACGCAAATCGATGGAACCCGAATAGCACTGCGAATAAACCGACCAACCAAGAAAAGAAACCAAATCTCGACGCTGGCGAGTTTGGAAAAATTGGAGGAGGACTCAGCGATCCACAGATGCCCAAAATGAAGTCAGCGACGACAGGGTCAGGCGTTTTCGGCGGAATGGGAATGGGTAGCGGTTCAAGTTCCCAAGGCGCCGCACCAAAGCCGTCAATCCAAACAGAGCCGGACAACCAATCTTCTCCTTACATATCTGAAACCCGCTCTGATCCAGCATCATCCAACGAAGCGGACATTGCGATGAACGTCGTCGCGGAAGCCTCTCCCACCGAGGATCCAGACAGCCCCGTGGAAATGATCGATCACGATGTCACCATGGCCGACGAACAATCCATGGATCCAATGCCATCGGAACCCGATGAATCTCCATTGCCATCGGTGAGAGCGGATAGCGAGCAAGAGATGCGGATTAAACCGGATGATGATCTGATACCCACTGATTTCGGGGACTCGCCCACAGAAGGTACGCCCACAGAAAGTATGCCATCTGCTGAAGTCGTCGAAGGAGCAGAGGAACCGATCGTCGCCTCGCCTTACGCGGCGTTGATCGATACAGAGACGGAGGAACTTCTTAAAAAAATATCCACTTCGCTCGACCATACCCCCGAAAACCTGATGCCAGATTCTCAGAGTCTGACACAAGAAGATTCACTCAACGGGGAGTTACTTTGCCGTCAATTAACCCGTTTGGTGATTGGATTGGAAGCCGTCACAGGGACACCCTCCGAGGACAAACTTCGCGATCGTATTGGCTCACTAGCGACGCGAGTCCTGCAGTCCAAACCAATGCGGACCGCCATCGAGGAGAGTTCACTCAACCTCATCGCCAGTGTTACACCTCCGGAGATTGGCGAATTGTCGGTATGGATTTCCGACACACTCACACCCATCGGAGATGAGCAGAACGGAGAAGTCGGGAGAACCCTTGTGCTTGAATCCAGCCCCTCGTTGATGCTTCAAGCCCGAGTCGCACGACTGGTCCTAGATCGTAACCGGACACATACGGTCGAAAGGATTCCTGCCGCTGAACAACCCAATCCGAACCCACTTGAAGACCACCAGACCACTCGAGCTTCCAAACTCGTCTTTGGTAAACTGCTACAATGGGACGAAACGGAGTGCGTTGTTGAAATCATTGCTATTTTCCCATAGCCGATGGTCTCGAATCATGAGGCAATACCGACAACCCAATCGCCTTTTGAAAAGATTCTGACAGATCGTTTAGATCGTTTTTCCAGGTTCGCTTTATTGATAGCAAGGCAGAGATCATGCCGTTCAAGCCATTCGGACATCGATGCAACGCATACCTTCAAACGGGATGTCGTCTTGGATTCCTGACCCTGTTATGCCTTCCATTAGGTTGCAAACCCGATGAGGTTCTTCAGCAAGAGATTGCGGCGGAACAATCTGCAAAAAACAAACCTGCCGAAGCCCCACTGCCCGACCAAAAGGCTGGGGTTGGTGTCGGTGTCAAAGGTCGCTCGCTCGAGGGTGGATCGGAATACAATCCGGCCACATTCGTATCAGGTCCAGCGGCTGCTTTTTTCCGAACCAAAGAAAAAATCGTCTTCGAGATCCAGTTACCCCAAGCTCAGAACTTGTACTACGCCGAAAAGGGACGACATCCACGCTCCCACGAAGAGTTCATGAAGAACATCATCGAGTTCAACAGGATCAAGCTTCCGCAGCTTCCAGAAGGTCGCGTGTATCGGTATCGGCCTGACTCCAACGAACTATGGGTCGAGTCTGAAAACGCATCAGGGCAAGCGACCGAAAGCAATCCCCCCCAAAAACCTAATACTGATAATGAGTAACGGTGAGTGCGAGTGAAGTAGGATGATAATGCCAAATTGCCCCGAGATATCTTTCATGGCATTGCCATTCCCGGGCTTTATTCGACCAAAGTCGACTTCTTTGGGGAGATGGTGCATGGTTGCCATCATGTGCTGGGTATCGGTCGGTGCATCGGCTCGGTCCGCCCAATCCGACGATACGAAAGAGACCGTCAAAACGCGCGATCTTTTTTTTGAAACCAACATCCGTCCGATTCTGGTAGAGAAGTGCATCCGCTGCCATGGTACCGACAAATCCGAAAGCGGCTTACGCCTCGATTCTTCCGAGTCGTTTTCCCGCGGCGGAGATTCTGGACCAGTGTTCGAAACTACCGCTCCAGATTCGAGTCTGCTCCTCCAAGCCGTTCGCTACGAGGGTTTGGAAATGCCTCCCAATCAGAAATTGCCGGCCGAACAAATCGAGTTGCTAGAACAATGGGTGCTCAGCGGAGCAAAGTGGCCCAACTACTCGACTCCGTTGAAAGAGTCACGAGCCGGTGGATCCATTTCCGACGAAGATAGGAGCTATTGGTTTTTTCAACCGATTCGCGGTGACCGATCGATTGACAGCGACCGATCCCGTCACGATGAAACTGCCGAACGCACGAACTCGGTTCACCCGATCGATGCGCTCGTGATGGAAAAACTGCAACGTGCCGGGCTGGAAATGGCAGAACCAGCTTCCGAATCGACCTTGCTGCGGCGAGCGTACCTCGACCTCCTCGGCGTTCCCCCTTCATGGAACGAGGTTCAACGTTATCTGGACGACGTCTCTCCCGATCGCTATGAAAAACTGATCGAGCGATTGCTTGCCGACTCAAGGTACGGGGAACGATGGGGTCGGTACTGGTTGGATCTCGTCCGCTATGCAGAATCCGATGGATTCAAACAAGACGCATTCCGACCCACGGCGTATCGATACCGTGATTATGTGATCGATTCATTGAATCGAGGGAAGCCTTACTCGCAGTTTGTGATCGAGCAATTGGCAGGCGATGAGGTGGATCCAAACTCGGACGAGATGAATGCCGCAACAGGGTACTTGCGCCATTGGATTTATGAATACAACCAGCGCGATGTTCGCTCGCAATGGAACAACATTTTAAATGATCTGACCGATGTTACTGGTGAAGTGTTTTTAGGATTAGGATTCTCGTGCGCACGTTGCCACGATCACAAGTTCGATCCGATTCTCCAAAAAGACTACTTCAAACTCCAAGCATTTTTCGCACCGCTCGAGCCTCGGTACGACATCCCTTCCGAGAGTGAGAAAGCTAGGCAATGGCAGGAAGCGAAGGTGGATTGGGATGCGTGCGCCACTCCAATCCTGGACGAAATGAAGCGACTCGAGGCCGAGGTACGTTCGGCAGTCACAGCATCCACGATCGAAAAATTCCCACCCGACGTTCGGCCTGCATTGTTGAAATCAACCGAGACGAGAGAGCCTGCCGAACGGCCTGTCGCGTTGCTGGCCTACCTCCAAATCCAAAACGATCTGCAAGGCATCGATTTCACCAAAAAGCTGAATGGCGATGCGTTGGCTCGATGGAAACAACTCAAGGGGGCCATCGATGAGTTGAACAAAGCAACCTCCGGCGCTCCGCCAATCGCTTTGACCGTGCGAGATATGGGAAACATCGCCCCCGAGACCCATATCCCCGGAAGCCACAGCAGCGAAGCGATTGAGCCCGGTATCCCTACAGTACTCGGTCTCGAAAAATCGATTCCAATCGCGCCGTTGCCCCATTCTACAGGCCGCCGATTGGCCTTGGCCAAATGGATCGTTTCTCACGATAACCCGATGGCTTGGCGTGTGATCACCAATCGCATTTGGCAACTCCATTTTGGAAAAGGTCTCGTTTCGAACGCGAGTGACTTCGGAAGACTATCCGAAGTACCAACGAACCCTGAGTTGCTGGATTTCCTCACCAAGTACTTGATAGATCACAATGGCGATTGGAAATCCCTCCATGCCTTGATCATGACGTCGTCGACATACCGGCAATCAAGTTACCCAACGGTGATTTCGCAAGGGCATGCGATCGATCCAGACAACAAGTGGTTTTGGCGTTACCCACCTCACAGGATGGATGCAGAGCAGATCCGCGATTCGATCCTTGCGGTGACGGAAACACTCGACCCTCGAGCAGGGGGTGCATCGGACACCAACGATTCCAACCGGCGTTCGATTTACCAACGCGTGATGAGAAATAGCTCGCATCCGATGCTGTCGGTGTTCGATGCTCCGGACGGAAGCTCGAGCGTTGCCAAACGCAATGGCACGACGACCTCGCTGCAAGCTTTGTACATGACCAACTCGACATGGCCGCTGAAGAAGGCGGAATCGCTCGTCCGACGAGTCAGTACCGAATACGATAGCGACATAGCCCGCGTAGTCTCCTTGTTCCAACGCGTACTCCTTCGCGATCCGACGCAATCGGAACTTGAGTCGCTACTACGGTTCCTCGAAAACCATCCATCATCGATCGCGCAGACCGCCGATTCCGATCGAATATCGGAGATCGAGTCTCTCGATCCATTGGTCGACATTACCCACGCGTTGATCAATTCCAATGAATTTCTCTACGTGGAGTAAAGGTCATGTGGAATAACGGTATGAATCCAACGACACAACATCCAACAACTGGTCATCCAAGTGCGAGTCTCGGTGTTGGTGATCGCGGAGTAGGTTATCTCGATCGCCGTGACATGCTGCAGCGTGCCGGCGCAGGTTTTGGCGTGTTGGCGTTGCAATCCCTTTTAGCCAACAGCGTGCACGGAACGGAAATCTCGGGACGCCCCAAACCACATCATCTCCCCAAAGCCAAGAGCGTCATCTTCTTGTTTATGGAAGGTGGCCCCAGCCACATCGATCTTTTCGACCCCAAACCAAAGTTGGTCGATCTCGCCGGAAAACCACTTCCCTCGAGCTTTGCTCCCGTCATCACCCCCATGGGTGAATACAACGCCCCACTGATGCCTAGCAAACGAACGTGGAAACAATACGGCCAGTCCGGTGCGTGGGTATCCGATTGGCTGCCACACACAGCGCAGCATGTCGATGACATGGCGATCATTCGATCCTGCTGGGGAAATGGCCTCAATCACTCCAATGGTGTTTGCCAGATGAACTCCGGATCCACGCTCGGTGGCAGACCCAGCCTTGGGAGTTGGGTAACCTACGGTCTCGGCACCGAAAACGAGTCCCTTCCCGCCTTCCTCGTCATCGAAGACGACGATGGAAAGGTGATCAATGGACCTCGAAACTGGAGCGCAGGTTTTATGCCCGCTAGCTTCCAAGGTACCGCCATCCACAGCAAAGGAGACCCCATCGATTTCCTAAAGCCTCCCAGTCAAACCGGGGGACACCCAACAGGGCGACATCCAACCGGGGAACATCGACAAGCAACCAAATTGAAGTTGCTGGAATCCCTCAACAGAAGCCACCAATCAACCCGCAGCATCGACTCCGAATTGGACGCACGTATCAGGTCGTACGAGTTGGCCTTTAAGATGCAATCCGAAGCTCCCGAAGCGGTGGATCTGTCGCAAGAGTCCCACTCTACGTTGCAACTCTACGGCATCGATGAAAAAGCTACAGAGACATTCGGCCGAAATTGTCTTCTCGCAAGACGTTTTGTGGAACGCGGTGTGCGATTCGTGCAACTGTATCACGGATCGGGAAGTCGCTGGGACGCTCATGCAGGAATCGAAAAGAACCATGATACGCTCTGCCGAAGTTCAGACCGTCCCATCGCTGGTCTTCTCACCGATTTAAAACAACGCGGGTTACTTGATTCCACGCTCGTCATTTGGGGTGGCGAGTTCGGTCGAACTCCGATGAGCGAAAAAGGTGACGGACGGGACCACAATCCATACGGGTTTACAATGTGGATGGCGGGTGGGGGTGTTCGAGGTGGGCAAACCATCGGGGCTACCGACGAAATTGGATTGCACGCCGTGGAAGAGCGACTGCACGTGCATGACCTGCACGCTACCATCCTCCACTTGCTAGGTCTCAACCATTGGGACCTCGTCTACCACCATCAAGGCCGTCCGGAACGGGCAACACAGAACGAAGGAAAAGTCTGCCAAAGAGTTTTCGCGTAAATGGATTCCCCTCCCCAACATAGACTCCAATCACGCTTGTTTGCCCCCATGCATCCCGCAGTTGCGAAAGCACTGCTGTGAATCTGGAACCGTGTGAATCTGGAACGTCCGTGGTGGGATTATTCACCCCGGCAGCGCAAACCTCCGATAGCGACACCTTGGAGGGGTCCACGCCGATGGCCATCGTCACATCACAAACGCTAGCAATTCCAAGGACGGCATCTGTCGTTGCTTGCTCTATGGCACTCGCGGCATGCTTGTGGCCAGGCGATGGAAAGGCACACGGGCAGGATCAGGATCTTGGCGATGCGATCGTACAACCAGGAGCGACAACAAGCGGGGCAGGGGCCGCAAAAGGCGGGGGAAATGCTGCGGGGGGCACTGCCAGTAACGCAGCCCGAAGCGCTCGACTTCCCAAGTTGCCAAGTCTCATCGAGATGACCGGGGCCAATCAAGTCGACGCGACATGGATCAAGAAATCCGAAGCTTATTCCACATACAGCGCGCGATCTGTCATGATTTCTCCTCAGGCAGATCGAAGCTTTGCGGAGGTTGCTGGAATGGCAGGAGACCCAAGCAGTACCGCCTCCGGGTCACTTGAGAATTACGTCTACGATGGCACCCCAGACACGGTGTTCACTTGGACCGCCCCGAACTTCTTTTCGCGTCCTTTGTACTTTGAACAAGTAAACTTCGAGCGATACGAAGGCAAGACTCCGCAATGGGCGCGCCCTTTCATTTCCTACGGAGACTTTCTGGGCACCATCCCCGTGCTTCCATACAAAATGGGTGGGGCGAGGATTCACGAACGGATGTACACACTCGGGCATTGGCGACCGGGGGATCCAACCCCACACCAAATCCATTGGGGACGACACACCACGCGTGGAGCGATCTACCAAGGGGCCGCTACCACAGGCTTGATCTTCGCTCTTCCATAGAACCCGCATCCGGTAGCAATTTCCGCGAAGCCCCACGCGAGATAGCCCACGAGAGAGAGCATCCTTGGGTGATTTTCTCGGCAGCGATCTCCGTCTAAATGCCCTCCGGCTTGGATTGGCCCGGAACGAGCCAACCTAACACTACAATGCCAAGAAACCATTCGACGGCAGTTAACCACAAGTAGAGCGCGTGATCGGCGTAAAACCCCTCGGGAACGGTGCGCTGCACAGGATCCATCTGCTGCGATAGATAGGCATGGTCTAGGAATAGCCCCAAACAGACCCCGAAAAGCAGACCGATCACGCACCCTAGCGAAACGCTGCGTCGTCGAACAGCCTCCGCAAATAGCAATCCTAGAACGACCACAAATAAGCCATTATGCCACTGAGTCACCTCACGAGTGACAAACCCTTGGCTCGTGCTACCGATTTGCTCAGTCGCAATAGGTACGACTGCGATTGCATAGAAGCTCAATCCGCCCCACCAACTAGCCCATGCCAGAAGCAGCACCAAATTCCAGATAGACAACACGAGTCTTACAGGAATCAAGCGTGTTCGTTGATCTGTAGCGGTCTCGCCCGCTACCGGAGAAATTCCTGCAGCGGGACTCTGGAGAGGTGTCATGCTACCTGCTGGCCTACTTCATCAATTCCTGCTTGAGGAATGTGTAAGCGAGGGCCTGCATGAATGCCGACTGTCGATTGTTCGCCGCACCACCGTGTCCACCTTCGATGTTCTCGTAATACCAAACTGGGTGGCCTTGCGATTCCATCTTCGCCATCATTTTTCTGGCGTGGCCTGGATGAACGCGGTCATCTCGAGTCGAAGTCGTGAAGAGAACTTTTGGATACTTTTTGTCTTCCTTCACATTCTGATAGGGCGAGAATTTTTGGATGTAACTCCATTGTTCAGGGATATCAGGATTCCCATACTCGGCCATCCACGAAGCACCGGCCAGAAGTTTGTTGTAGCGACGCATATCCAAGAGAGGGACTTGGCAAACGGCAGCCTCGAAGAGATTGGGGTACAGAGTCACCATATTCCCGACCAAAAGACCTCCATTGGAACCACCTTGGATTCCCAATCGTTCCTTTCGGGTTATTTTTAGAGCGACCAGATCCTTCGCGACGGCCGCAAAATCCTCATAGGCCTTAAGCCGGTTCTCCTTGAGTGCCGCTTGGTGCCATCGCGGGCCGTACTCACCACCCCCTCGGATATTTGCGACAACATAAACGCCACCCTGAGTCAACCAAGCTCGGCCGACGCTGGCGCTGTAGTTGGGTTGAAGCGATATCTCAAATCCACCATAGCCATATAGCAACGTGGCATGATCTCCGGTCGGTTTCAAGTCCGCCTGGGAGACCATGAAGTAAGGGACTCGCGTTCCGTCGGCGCTCGTCGCGAAATGCTGGCTGATTTCCAAGCCCTTAGGATCAAAGAAATTGGGAAGTCGCTTCAATTCGACCGGATCGCTTCCGATCGTTCCCATGGAAAGTGTGGTTGGATTCAGGTAGTCGGTCGCGGTCATGAAAAAGTCATTGGACTCGTCAGAGTCCACAGCCGTAACATTGACGGTGCCGAAACTCGGGGCGCCTCGCAACGGTTCCTTGCTCCAACCTTTGTCGGTCGACTTGAGCACGTAGATTCGATTCTTTACGTCTTCGAGCACGTTGATAAACATCGCATCTTTCGTAAAACCGAAGCTCGAAAGCGCCGTGGTATCGGTCGGTGCAAACAGAGTATCGAACGAGCGTTTACCAGCCATGAAGTCATCGAATTTCGTCACCAGTAACGAGCCGGCCGCGTACTTGTTATCGCCGACGGTCCACGGTTCTCTCAGTTCCACCAACAAATACTGGTGGAAGACGGACTTGTTGGCTGTGTTCGGTACATCGATCTTGACGAGGTCTTTGCGGTCCTTCAGCCAGTACAATTCATCGTTGTAAAACGCGATGTTTCGGGTCACAAAGTCCCGTTCAAAACCGGGTGAATCATCGTGAGCAGCACCGATCGACATATCGGTAGCGGTTCCTTCGTAAACGGTGACCGCTTCTTCCATGGGCTTTCCTCGGGTCCAGATTTTCGCGATGCGAGGATACCCCGAATCGGTCATCGTTCCGGCACCGAAGTCAGTCGAAACGAACACATGATCGAGATCGATCCATGACATACCACCTTTGGATTCCGGACGCTTAAAGCCGTCTGCGATGAACTCTTTCTTAACGAGGTCGAACTCGCGAGTCACATCGGCATCCGCTCCACCGCGAGACAAGGTCACCAGTGCTCGCGTGTAGTCAGGACGCAGCAACGAGGCTCCTTTCCACACCCAGTTTTCACCCTCGGTTTTCCCGAGAGCATCAAGGTCCAGGAGAACTTCCCAAACGGGTTCAGCCTTCTTGTACTCGGACAGAGTGGTACGGCGCCATAGTCCGCGTTCGTTGGTCTTATCTCGCCAAAAATTGTAGTAAAAATCGCCATTCTTTGCGACGAATGGGATTCGGGCATTCGAGTCCAGGATCTCCAATAGATCATTGCGCAACTTCTCAAAGCTCGCGTCCGATTCAATCCGTTGTTTCGCTTTCTCGTTTCGAGCTTTTACCCAATCAAGTGCCTTTTCGCCAGAAACGTCTTCTAGCCACACATGAGGATCCTCCGTGGTCGAGGTGGTTGAGGCGTCTTGTGACACAGCCAGTGGGTTCCCTAAGAGAGTGAAAAGTAACAAGGCCGAGTAAATGATTTTTTTCTTCATGGCGATAGAGGTTGGAGGTTGGAACCGTGCAACGCACGAGGAGGATTGGTCGTTGGATTTTACCGTTTCAACGGGCTCGGTAGTTGATGGGTTACTTTAGTTCAATGTCGACCCATACCAAATGATGGTCAGAGGCGGAGGTCAATTCATTGGCCGCGGCAGACTCGCTCGCACTGGGCCAGTAGACCCCGCTCGCGATGACTTTGCAATTGGCCGATGGCAACACAAAATCGATCCTTAAATTACCAGGGTTCTTGTCGTTAAAGTCCCCGGTATCGTGCGCCGGATTGCCACGATGCTTGGTGTTAGCGCCGGCAGATTTCTCGGCCGCATCGACAGCACCTCGACTCGAAGGTGCGTCGTACTTTGCGATGTTCGGATGGTCGATCAAGGACCGGATTGCTTCGGACCGGCCATCACCGTCCAATGGGTCGGAGTTCAAATCCCCGACGATGACGAAATGTGAACCCGACGGAATCGGTCCTTGGGTTCCCGCATCATCGACAAGGTAGGCTCCTCTGGATTCGTCAGATATATAATCCCTTAACAATCGAATCTCATCGTGATTGCGGCAACCATTCCTGTCCTCGGCTCCATCGAATACCGGAGGTGTCGGGTGTGACGCGAGGATGTGCAGTCGAGCCCCCTGAATTTCGATCGGAACATCCCAGTGGGATTTTGAGCTGAGCCTCAACTGTTCCCACACCTCGTCGCCATGAAACCACTTCCCATCGCCATCGCTTTCAAGAACAGAAGATTCCGATTTCTTTGGGTTGCTCGGAAGCTTAGGGCGAAGTGCTTCGGGCATTTTGCTCCACAGAAACTTCTGAAACGTTCGAACCTCCCCGGATACGATGGGGTACCGGCTGTACACGGCCATTCCGTATTGCCCAGGAAACGCACCGTATCCCCAAGCATCATCCGGGTCATGGATTCGGCCGTTGTTATTTAGATCCAGCCCTGAGTCGACACCGGTGTTGACTGGACCCGAATAGACATACCGCAATTCGCGATCTGGAATATTTGCATCGGATTGATCTGAAGCGGGCGATCTCGATTCAGGCTGACTAACACGAAGATAACGATCCAAGAAGAGCTTGGCGGTCGTGCCGTCGTAATCTAGCTCATTGACCAACAAGATATCGGGAGCAACGTTCTGCACAATCGCGGCGATGCGACGAGCTTGATCATCCCCTTTCGCGAGATCCTGCGCCAACTCACCGGCTTTCTTTCGGTTCAAGGCCACATTAAATGTAGCAATTCGCAGCGTTGACTTGGGTGGAGAGGGCACCAAAACTGCAGCTGCACCACTTCGCTTCTCTCCTGCGCCTGGATCAAGACCACTGGGGCCCTGAGCATTGCAAACGCCGACGAGCGCGAACGCACTTAGGGCAATTCGGGGCCAGGCGCACCTCGGGATTGGGCTGCCAACGAACGATCCGACTCGGGTGGATCTGTTCTCATTTACGTTCGTTTGCACACGAGGAACGTGACCAACCGGCAACAGAGCGGCCGGTGTTAAAACTTTCAGGCTAAAGCTCATCGGCGTCGTCTTTCCATTCATACGTTGTCCCTTGGACTATGGAGCTGTCTGCAGACCTGGTAGCGAGGGCTAGGCTAAACGTCTCCATCTCCAACCCGTTTTTCGATCGAACGGACCAATTCGGCGGCTTCTTGGAGACTCGCGATCAGTCGGGTAAAGGTACCCTCGGTATCCAGGAAATTCTCTTGCATAAATTTTTCAGCGGTCGCATCGCTCCATGAGTCTTTCACGTTTGCCACCGCTTCACGCCATGCATTGAGATCGCTCTGCAAGCGGCTTTTGCAGCCGATGATATCCGTCCTGCATCGCAGACTCATTTTCTTGAAGGCTTTCTTTGGAGATCAAGGAGCTTTGATTTTCACACACATTGGCATTTCGAATGGACGTTTTTAAAGAACGTTTTAAGGTTTACTCGCAGCGATTTCCTTGGCCACGGTCCGCAGTCCGTCCAAGTTTTCTTTGAGTCGGACCATCGCATCAAGGTCGGTATGATTGAGAATTCCGACGGGACCTTGAAATCCCGTTTTCCCGATCAGTTGGATCACTTCACGGTCGCGATCGCCTTGACCGATCGGCAAGATCTTTTTCCCGAGTCGTTCGCCATCGGTTTGCATTCCGTTCAAATTGATGGCCAACAGATAGGGCTGGATGGTTTTCAGAATCGAAGGAAGCCGATCCAGCTGGTCATGAGCGTGGTGCAGGTTGTACACGATTCCGACGTTGGGCATATCGATCGCATTAATCAATCGGACTTGATTCTCCGGAATACCGAACCATGCTCCATGGTTATAAAGAGCAACTTGGCATCCTGCATCTTGGGCGGCCGCAGCGATTTCACGGATCCGCTTGACCTCACTCTCGATGAATGCTTTCGTTTGCTCTTCATTCATGGCTGGATCACCGCCCCCCATGACCCAAAGCTGAGGATGAATTTCGTGCTTCTTGATCAAGCTCAAAATATGCTTGGCCTCGTCGTTGAGTACGGTTGGAAACCACCAAGCGGTGAACTCGATACCATGCTTTTTCATGGTGGCGATTTCTTCGTCGAACGACGGGACATGCTCCGCGCGATAGTCGTAAGCTAGTTTTCGAATACCCAATTCATCGAGCATTTGAGCGCGTTGCTCCGGCGTCCGCTTTTGGGAGTCGAAAGGGACGATGCACCAAGCGACCAAGTTTTCATCACGAAACATGGCCCCTTGGAACTCTTGGCCGCGTGCTGTCAGCCCAACCAGCAGTGAGGAGAAACCAGCCAGTAGCACGATAGCGGCAGAAAGGCTCCCGATACGCTGGCATCGGAAAGAGGCGGTAATTTCGAGGAATTGAGTTTGAAGCATGGGGAGGTTGCGGATTGAGGTTCGAGGTGATTTGCAACGTGACGAAGAAGGTTCGCCGTGTGGTGGGGCCAGGATGTATTTTACGAGCGGCAAAAACATCGAAGCGGTGTGAACCGGACAAGTTTTCGGATAAGTTTCCTCATATGTTTTCTGGCCGATACGACAGGAATTCAAGGGTTTGGGGGACTAACCTCTTCAAAAACTCCCAAGATCGGCCACTTTGCGATCATTTGGCGACCGCAGGTCCCAATTCCTCCGAACTGCTCCCCCAAGAGCAGTTGTGCATCTCAGGGTTGGTGAATACATTTTGAAGGTTATTTTTCCTCTCCGTCCTACCCCGCTACAACTCATTTTCTAAGCAAACTATGTCATCAGCAACTCCCATCACGGTCGCTTACGGCGACGGTATCGGTCCCGAGATCATGGAAGCCACCCTGCACATCATCGAAGAGGCAGGGGCTCGTTTGGAAAAACATGTCATCGAGATTGGTGAGAAGCTGTATCTCCAAGGAAATAGCGCAGGGATTGAACCTGGAGCGTTTGAGAGCCTTCGCCAAACCCGCGTGTTTTTAAAGGCGCCCATCACCACCCCACAAGGCGGTGGTTTCAAGTCGCTGAACGTGACAACTCGGAAAGCGTTCGGGTTGTACGCAAACATCCGCCCATGCTTGAGCTACGATCCATTCGTCCGCACCAAGCATCCCAAAATGGATGTGGTCATCGTTCGTGAAAACGAAGAAGATCTTTACGCGGGTATCGAGCATCGCCAAACCTACGATGTCATGCAGTGCTTGAAACTGATCTCGCGACCAGGTACCGAAAAGATTGTTCGGTACGCGTTCGAGTACGCTCGCGCCTACGGTCGCAAAAAGGTGACCTGCTTCACCAAAGACAACATCATGAAGCTCACCGATGGTCTTTTCCATAAAGTCTTCGATGAGATCGCAGCCGAATACAAGGACATCGAAAACGAGCATTGGATCGTCGACATCGGTGCTGCCAAGCTCGCGGATACCCCTGAGGCGTTCGACGTTATCGTGATGCCGAATCTGTACGGCGATATTCTGTCCGACGTTGCAGCACAAATTGCAGGCTCCGTCGGTTTGGCAGGAAGTGCAAACATCGGGGACGGTTGCGCTATGTTCGAAGCAATCCACGGATCGGCTCCACGCCGCGCTGGCCAGAACTTGGCCAACCCATCTGGATTGTTCCTCGGCGCCGTTCAAATGTTGGTTCACATCGGACAAGCCGACGTGGCCGAACGGGCCCACAACGCTTGGCTGAAAACCATCGAAGATGGTGTGCACACCTACGACATCTTCAAGGAAGGTGTTTCCAAGGAGAAAGTGGGAACCAAAGAGTTCGCGAAAGCCGTTGTAGCCCGTCTTGGCAAGAAGCCTGAGATTCTCAAGTCGGTCGACTACAGCCGTGCTCCTCGTCGGCCGCTGACCGAGCGACCTCCATACGTTCGCTCCACCGAAAAACGAGAATGCGTTGGCGCCGACGTCTTTATTGCCTGGACCGGCACCCCCAACGATCTCGCAGCCAAACTGCAACCGCTGGCTGGTGATGGCATGAACTTTGAAATGATTTCCAATCGAGGCATGAAGGTTTGGCCAGGCGGAATGCCTGAAACATTCACGGTCGACGTTAGCCGATGCCGATTCGTGATTCCAGAAGGTACGGCAGGGACCGTCAGCCACAAATCGATCATCGCTCTTCTCGATCGGGTTACCAACGCCGGGCTCGAGTTTGTCAAGTTCGAAGGTCTGTACAATTTCGATGGCAAACCAGGGTTCTCTCGAGGCCAAGGTCAGTAGACGCTGACCCGAACGCTTCACAGAAACGAGCGTGATTCCGCAACCCCTCACGGATGAACTGGACCGCCTGTTTGGGAACGGATGGAAATCCGTTCCCATTGGTTCCGGCGGGTTCAGCGGTGCTACCGTCACGAGAATCGAATCCGCTCTCGGCACCTACGCGTTGAAACCTCATCCGATCTCATTCTCGGATCGGATTGCTTCGACCCATGCCTTCCAGGAGTTTCTAGCAGCTCGGACGGAACTTCCGATCCCGCACCTGCTCCGTTGGTCACGCGGGCGACTTCACTTCAACTCCCCCCAAAAGCACCGCATCGGCAATCGCAACGGGCCCCCCCAACACCCGGACACTCTTTTTGCCATTGGCGAATACTGCTGGGAATTGACAGACTGGAAGCCTGGAGAGCCGGTCCGCAGTACCGGCTGGATTCGCGATGAGGCACTCAACAACGTGATCGACGCGATCGCTACGATGCACGCTCACGTGCGTGATTGGGAACTAACATGGGCCGCTCCTGTGGATTGCATCGAGAGAGGACTGGAACTGCGCGCTAGCAAACTATCCGACTACATGCAGTCTGGATTCGATCGGTGCAAGACTCACTGGGAGTCGATACCCGATCGGCGAAGCCAACCCGTCCTGAAATCCCTTGGCCGAATCTTGTCCCTAGCGAGAGCCGTAGGATCACGACTCTACAAGCCGATGCAGGAACTGGCCACGATTCCGGTTCCATCGCATTGGATAGCAAGGGATCTCTGGCGCGAGCATTTTCTTTTCGATGGCGACCGAATAACCGGGATCATCGACTTCACTGCATCGAAGATCAGCTGGCCCGGCCTGGATCTAGCTCGCAGCCTGGGCACGTTTCTTTTGGACGAGGATCCAAGATGGGAAGCCGCGATCGAGCGGTATCGATTTGCAGTGGGGAAACAAGAAATCGAGCTTCATGATGTCCGCGTGACACATCGTGTTTCAACGATACTTTCCGCCATGCATTATGTGGAAACAGCATGCCAAAGCACGGAAAGCCCGCAGGCATGGAGGCTCATCCGCGAACCGCGCATCGCAGCCCGGATCCTCGAGCTGGAAACATGCATGGATTCTATTGCGAAAGCGATGCAGGTGACGGGCGCATAAAAAAACTGCGGGCTATTTTCAGCTCACAGTTTGAAATTTAGAAATCCAAGTTCGGACTGCTTGTATCGATAGGGAGTCGATAGGCTCCCGAAACGCTCAAGCGATCGCCATTATTTGTTCTTCAATCCGGAGATCATGGCTTGGAATGCTTCTCGTTCAGCAGCCACCACTTTCTTAGGGCCGGTCATTTTGATGAAGACGGTGCTTCCATCTTTCAGTTCCAAAATCGCGCCGAGCATTGCGTGGTTTTCAAGCTTCTTGGTACCTCCACCTGGCGCGAATGGCCCCCCCATGGACTCCTTGTACGTTCCCTCGAGCTCCACGATATGGGCAGTTGTCTTTTCGATTTCTTTCTTTTCGACCTTTGCATCCGCTTTCTTCAGACCGTCGAATTGGCCGATCCAGCGATCAATGTTCGCTTGAATGCCACCTGTCGCCGACATAATCGTGATACGAGAGGATTCATCTCCCTCGACTGGAGCGCGGAACTCGTATTCGATGATGTTCGATTTGGGGGGCATGGTCTTCCAACTCGCAGGCTTGGTCACCACGATTTTTCCGCCTGCCAGACTCAAGGACTCTGTAGCCTTGGCCGATTCCGCTGAGCCTGCCTTTTCCTGAGCCAGAGCGGTGGGCGAGGAGTAACCGAAAGCGAACGCGAACGCGGCAAAGAGTGCAACAAAAGCAAAACGCATGAAAAATCTCCTGCGGTAAGGGACATCGAATACAGCTGGTTTAGGTACACTATACGCAACGAGTTGAAGCCAACAACCGGAAAGCCCTCAGACAACGAGAATTATGCGTCAGGATTACCGTTCGCAGACCATCGACCCACCCCTCCTCGACGACCTTTCGCAGTTAGTGCGACTGGCGATTCGGGAGGATCTCGACCGTACGATGGACATCACCACCATGGCGATTGTGCCTCAAGGCGTACGTGGTTCCGCAGCCTTGATCTCGCGAAATCCTGGGGTTGCCGCCGGTTTCGATTTGATCGAGGCGATCCTGCAGGAGCTGGACGCGCCGATCGAATTGCAGCAGCAGGTGGGCGATGGGGAATCGATCACCTCAGGACAGTCCTTGGCCGTTCTTTCGGGTGACGCAAGGGATCTGCTGACCTGCGAGCGGACCATCCTGAACTTCATATGCCGGCTCAGTGGCATCGCATCGCTCACCCGCAAGTTCGTCGAAGCCGTGGCAGGCACCAAAGCTCGGGTCTACGACACGCGAAAGACGACCCCGGGCTGGAGGCGACTCGAGAAGTATGCTGTCCGCTGCGGCGGCGGACATAATCACCGGCTCGGCTTGTACGATGGAATCTTGATCAAAGACAATCACTTGGCCAGCCGAGCGGTTATCGACGGCAAACTGCTCGATCCCGGCCAAGCTATCCAATTGGCGAGATCATTTCTCGCATCCGGTGCTTGCCGCTTTGAGCATCCTCCGATGTTGGAAGTGGAAATCGATCGACTGTCCCAATTGGAGTCGGCGCTCGGGGCATCCCCGAATATCGTTTTGCTAGACAACATGTCCTGCGAGGAGCTATCGCATTGCGTGAGTGTTCGGAACAAGTTAGCACCCGAGGTTGAATTGGAAGCCTCGGGTGGCGTTAACTTGAAAACTATCGGCGCGATCGCCGCCACGGGAGTCGATCGGATCAGCGTGGGTGCATTGACACACTCCGCCCCTGTTCACGACATAGGACTGGATTGGAACTTACGCATTGAAGGAGCTGTCAGTCGCTGATCCAGTGACTACACTCGAAATAACCGAATTTGAATAAGACCTCGACCTGGGTATTCGCATCATGACAGCACATCGTTTTGACCCGAAGAAGTTCCGCATCAAAGAAGGAGATTCTTTCCGACTCTCAAAGATCCCAACCCATGCAGGGGATGAACTCGTCAAGAAAACCGATGGCGTACAAGCACTCGAGGAAGACATCCAGAGCTTGCAACAAGCTCAGGATAGACTTTTCGCGTCGGGCGGCCGCGCCGTTTTGGTGATTCTCCAAGGAATGGATACCGCTGGAAAAGATGGAATCATTCGACATGTGCTCCGGGGTATCAATCCTCAGGGCTGCCGGGTCCAAGGCTTTCGCGCACCGAATACCGAGGAACTGCAACATCACTTTTTGTGGCGTCCGATGCGATTCCTGCCAGGCAAAGGGATGATCGCGATTTTCAATCGCTCGTATTACGAAGAGGTTCTCGTCGTTCGCGTCCATCCGAATTTTCTGGAACCGCAAAACTTGCTTCCTTACAAGAAGCTCTCGGATCTTTGGAAGCGACGGTACGAAGAGATCAAGTCGTTCGAGAAGACACTGGTTGAAAGCGGAACCAGCGTCTTGAAATTCTATCTACACATTTCTCAGGACGAGCAGCGCAAGCGATTGCTTGAGCGACTGGACGATCCTTCTAAGCACTGGAAGTTCAATCCTCGCGACCTCGAAGAGCGAAAACTCTGGAAGAATTATGAAGAGTCTGTCGAGGACGCGATTTCAGCGACTTCGAACAAACAAGCCCCGTGGTACATCATCCCGGCAGACGACAAATGGTACGCCAGAGCTGCAGTCGCGGATATCTTGGCCGGCCATGTCGATTCCCTGGATTTGAAATACCCTGAGGTCTCCGCCGAGGATTCCGCAAAGTATGCCACCCTCGCTCAGTCGCTTCGGGATGAAAAGAAATGATTGAATTGGTCGATGGCCCGATCGATGTAGATGGCCTACTGAGGTATTGTGAGGACGAACACTGCGGGGCCACGAGCCTGTTTCTGGGAACTACGCGTCGCTGGACCAATGGCACCGAGACGGCTTATCTCGAATACGATGCCTACCGCGAAATGGCACTTGGGAAAATGCAGGAGCTCGCCACGATCGCTCAAACCAAATGGCCAGTAAAGCGATTAGCGATGGTGCATCGGCTAGGGCGAGTCGACATCGGACAAGCGTCCGTTGCGATAGCGGTGAGTTGCCCACACCGAGCCGATGCAATCGCCGCTTGCCATTGGCTGATCGACGAACTCAAAGCCCACGTGCCGATCTGGAAGAAAGAATGGTTCGCCGTCGAAGGCCCGAAGTGGATTCACCCCGATCCTCGCATGAATCAGCGGTAACGCATCCCGAACGCGATCTCCGAGCGATGCACCAGGCAGGACTTTGCCAAACCTCTTGTCACCGGGAATCGCTTCTGAGCAGCACGCTCATTCCGAAAATCTCTTCGAACAACTCACCCGACTGGCGCACGGTGAGTTGCTCCAACGAAACATCCTCTACTCCGTGAGTCAGGATTACGAGTCGATCTTCTTCGCGGCGGCAACGGATGTTGCTGATCCGCTGCGATCGAGACTCATCAAGTGCGATTGCCAACCGCAGGATTGCCGCCAGTTTCGCGACCGCTACTCGATCATTGCGTTCGAGGGTCGAGTAGCCTTCGTGGTCCGGTTGTGGAGAAGATCTTCGGTGATACCGGACGACCAATGCGACAAGCAGTTGGTCCCGCTCCGAGAGACCGAACAGTTCGCTATTGCGGATCAGGTACATCGCATGCTTGTGATGGCTGCGGGCGTTGAGAAACATTCCGATTTCGTGCAGGATCGCCGACAAGAACAGAATCAGTTCCATCCGCTGGTCCAGTTGATGCTCATCGGCCAAATCTGCGAATAGTTTTCGCGATAGATTCGCAACGTGCCGTGCATGCGCCTCATCAAAATCCATCTTGCGACCCAAGTTGATCGCGGACCGAATGATTTGATTGCGAAACTCGGCGGTCCAAGCGTCGCGCACCGCCATGTCGCTCAACAGCCCGTCACGAAGGTTCGTGTCTGCCACAAACATCATGGGGCACTGGAACTCGCGTGCTAAAAGTCCATAGCTCATCAAGGCCGGCCAAAGAGTCTCTGTGTCCGAGAAGCTCAACGAATATCGGCTGATCAACTCCTCTTCCCTGAGTTGTCCGATCCGTCTCGCAAAATCCATCAGTGCGTCCGTAGGTAACTTGTGAAGTGTTTTTTCCTGCTCCACACCTTCAATGTTTTTGACCGCCATCCGAACATCACCGCCGATGGCAACCATTTGGATTTCGCGACCTGCGTCGACATGCTCAAAGATCTGATGCACGATCCTACGGATCTGCGTTTCGATGATAGCGCGTTGCTTGGCGTGGGATGTCTTGAATTTGTCGACTTGCTCGAGCATCCGCAGCGAGCCTAAGCGGTAGGTGTTGGAGAACAAGACGTTGCCTCCACGCACCACCAGAACTTCAGTACTACCGCTCCCAACCTCGACCACAATTGTCTTTACCGATGCCAGCACCGGGTTGGATTGCAGCAGAGGCTGAATACCCATGTACGTGATCCGGTTGACCTCCGCCTCATCCAATGACTCGACCTCTAGTCCTGTCGCTATGTACATACGGTCGATGAAGGCGAGACGGTTGCTCGCTTCACGTACGGCGCTCGTCGCGACCACGCGGACTTGGTCTGCCCTGGTGATACCGAACTCTTGCATCAACCGCCGATAGCTTTTAAGCACCCGAGCGCATTCTTCAATGCTCCGCCGGCTAATGTTCTGGGAAGTGAACGTATCCTTCCCCAACGAAACGGCTTGTGAGACCTCTTCCAGTGTCCGGACATTCCCTTGCGGGTCGATCTCCGCGATCGCCATCCGCACGCTGGTCGAACCGATATCGACGACAGCCACGGGTCGACTGGTCGTTGAGATAACAGGCGGATTGGCACGGGTTTGGGGACCAGACGACATGATTGGGGGAGCAACTCCTTTGGATAAACAATTCCCTGAACCCCACGATGATAACCGCGAACACGCACCGAGCCCAGGGTTCGAACGGATCAGATCATAGCCAAAATCGTCGGTACATCGCATCGAGGACTGGACGAAACCATACAAACCAGCGTGAATATCGACCGCAAGGAACTCGAACTTTCGCTGTTGCTCCGATACGTGGATCGATCAATGTATCGATTGGCCGGATCCGAGCATCCAGTGCCGGCCCGGTCCAATCGTTCCTAAACGCATGGTCTATCGATTCAATGAGTCCCGTTTTATGCACCCCTGGCTCCGACGCTAACACGAACTCAACCTTCACCCGATCCGATTTCGGATCCATTCGGTGCCACGCTTGTAGAACGTACCCTGCATCCCAGTCCATCACACTTGAAGTCAGCTGCCAATCGGCCTCTTTAGGGACAATTCGGGCCATCGGGTCCCCTCGTCGGACCGGCCGATCCTCCGAATCGTGCCAATCCGGATCGCAGACCAAAAAACCATCGACAGCGGCGTGGATTTCAAGGCGTTTCTCTTCACCATCGAGCCATAGGAGTTGCTGATCGATACCTTCCTGACGTTTTGACAACTCTTCCAATTCTCCCGCAAGCCGCGCCCTCATCAAGGCGGCCGAGTCATCGCGGTTGGATATTTCGTTAACAGCAACCTCAACACTGCTTCGCTTCTCTGAGGTGATTCGCTTTTCCGACTCCAATTGCACTCTTTGCAGCTGGAGGTCGGGTGATGCGATCCGGGCGACTAGGTCACCCGCTTGCACAGGTTGTCCATCACGTGCTGAAAAGGTTGCGACGAAGCCGTCGGAGGGAGCGTAGAGGATTCGCTGGGACTGTGGTTGGAGCGCCCCGTCGAGCTCAATCCATAACTCAATCGGCTGAAACAAGGCGACCACTGCCACCAAGCCAGCGAGCCATTTCCAACGATGCTTTCCCAGCCATTGTCCCCACGTCCTGGACGGCTTACTTAGCCAAACTTCGCTGGCATCCATGATCCATGGAACCACCGAATGCAAGACACCTTGATGAGCATCGAATCGCTCGCGTTTACTCCACTCCACAAGGATTAGGCCTAGTGGCTGGATCGGTGGGTGTGCAGAATCCGCACCAACCTCAGGTCGATTGCGGTCGAGTGCGTTTGGGACAGAAGTCAGCCCCGTCATGGACGAAAACACAGGGATCGCGATGGTGCAACCAAGCCCCGATTTCTTGGAATAATCGTCGAGGAAATGGGATCTTTCTTCCTCGGATGTTGAGTTCAAAACCTTCGAGGCGAGTTCTAACCATGGTTGGACCGCATCCTGAGATGGCAGCGACACTGAATTTCCACTGATCGCTACGAATTGCGCGCTGCTCCGAGGAGAATCATCTGGGGGATTGCTAGGCCGCTTCGGTGGAACAGTCCTCAATAGTACCGCATGCTCTGCGTCGACCAAGCAACGCAGCCCCTCCATAAGATGCCTGCCTGCTTCCTCGATGGAGGACGATGCATGAGCCCGTTTTAGGATGGCACGAACCTGCGAAACGAGCAACGTTCCACTCGACTCGTTCTTGCCCTCGATTGCAGGTAGGCTCTGCATTTGCGTTCCTTGAGTGGTTGGGTTCCTGACCCCATGGGAGAGCCTGAGTATACCTGCCCATCCAAGCATCGTGAACCTCCAGTCCTTCCGTCATTTCTCAATGCAGCTATTTGCCTGACTTACCTCCCCTTTCCAAGCCCAACCAACCCCCTCTACAGCCCATCCACCCCATCTTTTAAATGCAGCCCGATACCTATCGAGATTCTCTAAACCAAGGCTGCCATTAAGCGGTTGCTGGATGAATTGCTTCATCCATTATGGCGTGGAAATCCGAAGAAGCTTTACGAATCACTTCAACTTGGAATTGCCTGCAATTCCAAGAACTGCAAACGGTTTGAGAGGAGAGGATAATGCGACAATGGCGGTGGTTGGTCGCTGCAATTGCGCTCTCTCTCTATGCGATGCTCGGCTGTGCTACACACCGAGAGAGTAAGCCTATTCGGTTTGCGGACTGCGCCCCAGAAACGCGAGAGCCTACTCCTGACGTGGCTCAACTTCGGATCTCAGAACCCGCCTTCGAATTGTGTAGCACCCCAGATGCCGATCTCGGCATCTCCCCGATGGCGATCGATTTGAGCAAGATGTCGCCAGAAGACTTCTTTTCACTGCGTCTTGAGGACGCGATCCAAATGGCATTGGCCAATTCCAGGATCATGAGGGATTTAGGGGGGACGGTTCTTCGCACACCCAATGCGGTCAACACCGTCAATGATCCGGCAGCCGTATTCACCGACCCTCGGTTCGGGGAAGAGGCGGCATTATCTGAGTTTGATGCAAACCTCTCCGCGTCGGCTTTTTTCGAGAACAATGATCGTCGACTGAACAACCGCTTTTTCGGCAACCAAGGGATCTTTCAGCAGGATCTGCATAACTACGGAAATGCCTTGACCAAACGCTCCGCCACCGGTGCGCAATTCATCGCTCGCAAGAGTTCCGTCTACGATAGCAACAACCAGTTATCCAACGCGATCGGCGCATCGAGTTGGGAAGAGATTGTCGAGTCCGAGATTCGTCAACCGTTGATGCAAGGTGCAGGGACTCGCTTCAACCGAATTGCAGGTCCAGGAGCCAAGCCCGGTCAGATCAATGGTGTGCTCGTCGCCCGGGTACGAACGGACATCAGTCTGGCCGAATTTTCTCGAGCCGTGAGAGACTTGGTGGCGGATGTCGAAAACGCCTATTGGGATCTCTTTTACGCGTATCGAGATCTCGAAGCCAAGATCGACGCTCGTGACATCGCGCTCCTCACCGCTCGCAAGCTGGAATCGCAAACGGCAACGCAGGGAGTCGCCGACGCAGCACAAGCTAAAGAGCAATACTATCGGTTCGAATCCGAGGTGATCGATGCCATCCATGGCCGAGTGCTCGATGGGACACGCACCAATAACGGCAGTTCCGGGGGAAGCTTCCGAAGCGTAGGTGGACTTCGATTGAGCGAACGAAGACTCCGTTTGATCATCGGTTTCCCAATCACTGACGGAAAGATACTCCGTCCGAGCGATGAACCAGCGCAATCGCCGATTGCGTACGACTGGTACTTTTCGAGCAGCGAAGCACTTTCCGCTCGCGAGGAAATCCGTCGCCAGCGATGGGTTGTCAAGCAGCGAGAACTCGAACTGATCGCGAATAGAAATTTCCTCAAGCCTCAACTCGACGTCGTTGGACGGTATCGTTTTCGAGGTTTCGGGAAGGACTTGATCAATTACTCTGGCCAGTCCAATGCCATCGAGAATCTTCTCGATGGAGAGTACCAGGAGTGGCAAGCTGGTATCGAGTATGCAATGCCGATCGGCTTTCGCAAAGCGCATGCCGCAGTACGGTTTTCCCAACTCACGCTCCATCGTGAAGCGGATATCCTTAGGGAACAAGAGAGGACGGTTCTGTTCGGCTTGAGCAATGCGATGAACGAAATGCAGCGAGCCTACGACACGATGCAACTTCAAGAAAAACGACTCGAGGAGATCCTTCGCCAGTTGCAGAGCTTGCAAGCCAAATGGGAATCAGGCCAAGACCCAGCGTTGGACGTTTTGCTCGAAACCCACCGTCGATTATTGGATGCCCGCGTACGCTACCATCAATCTCGTATCGAGTACGCGTTGGCAATTCGAAACGTACACTTCGAAAAAGGGACATTGCTCGATTACTGCAAGGTTTCCTTGAGCGAGTCGCTGTCAGATCCAAAAGCCTATGAAGATGCGGCTATTCGCGATGAAAATCGCGGCAAACCTTGGTAACGTTGGACAGCTTACTCAGGGACTCTGAGAACGGTCGCGACGCGCCCATCAATCAACATCTCGGTCCCAGGCTGAAAGTGACTTCGTCGCAGCATCCCTAATGCCATCGAATCACCCTCTGGCATTGAAGCCATCGATGTGATGGAACCGACCTCTTTTCCCTCGAGAACCATGGCATAGGGAATTGGCAATCGATCACTCCCCTGGATCCGCAGTTTCACTAGTCTCTTCTGGACTTGCCCCAACGCATCGAGGCGGGCGACGGTTTCCTGGCCCAGGTAACATCCCTTCTTGAAGGAAATGGTGCGTTTATCGATCGATAATTCCTGAGGCAGATTCTTGTCATCAAAATCGATGCCTGCCCAAGGCCAGAAGGCTTCGATTCGTTGCAACTCCCAATCGGATCGATGCGATGTATCGCTCGAGACTAATGCTCGTAACTCAGGCAACCATCCCGTCAAAGCCACCGACGCAGGGACGATTGCGAGCAGGCTCTCATTACCAATCCAGGGGGCGTGCAAGCATCGGATTGATGCCCCTTGCAATGTGTATTCGATGCAGGAATGCGCAGGCATTGGATCGGGCACACCTGGAAGGATCTGTGATGCGGATTTGGCATTCGGGAAAAGCGCGGCGGTGAACTCAGCGCTTCGGTCCGCTATGACCGCATCCTCACGAATGATGTAACGATCAAAATGGGGAACCAATCGCTCTGCCTGTCCTGGTGCAGAAACGAACCAGAGCGAGTCTTTCCAGCCGCACACAATACCGTGACTAAGCGTCCTTCCCTTGACATCGAGGACAAACGTCTCTGCCGTCTGCCCATCGGCGAGCGTCCGAAGATCCTGCGTGCAGAGATTGTTAGCGATCTTGTTCCTATCCGCACCACTTATCTCAATGATGGTCAATCTACCGATGGCGTATCCTGTCGACATAGTACCTCGATTCCTTGATAGCTCATCGATTTGCGGTTGTACGCATTACGAGAAGGCGACTAAACATTGAACAGGAAGTGGCAAATGTCCCCATCTTGCATGATGTACGACTTTCCTTCGGTGCGCATCCGACCGTTGGCGCGAATCTCCTTTTCCGAGCCGAACTGTTCGAGATCTGCCAAGGAGTATGTTTCGCAGCGAATGAATCCTCGTTCGAAATCGGTGTGGATAACACCGGCAGCTTGGGGAGCCGTCGCACCGACGGGGATCGTCCAGGCTCGGATTTCTTTTTCGCCTGCCGTGAAGTAACTGTGCAGTCCGAGCGTCCGATAGGCTTCTCGAGCGACGACTTGAAGGGCGGGTTCCTGCAGTCCGACGGCGGCGAGCATTTCGCTGCGGTCCGGTTCATCGAGTTCCGCAATTTCCGCTTCGAGTTTCGCGCACACAGGGACTACGAGTGCACCACTCTTTGCTGCTGCTTCACGAACCTTCGTGACAATCGGGCCTTTGCCTTGCAAATCGGTTTCATCCACATTAGCGATGTAAAGGATGGGTTTGGCTGTCATCAGACCAAAACTGGAGATCGCTTTTGCTTCCGCCTCCTCGAGTTGCAGCAATCTTAAGGGGAGCTCTTTATTCAGATGCTCCATGCATTTCTGAATCGCACTCACACGCAGCTTGGCTTCTTTATCGCCAGTTTTCGCGGCTCGTTCCGCCTTTGGGAGCGCCACTTCCAGGCTCTGGATGTCTGAAAACATCAGTTCCATTTCGATGGTTTCCATGTCCGCAACCGGATCGACTTTGCCGGCGACGTGAATGACGTCTGGATCTTCAAAGCAGCGGACAACTTGCAAGATCGCATCGACTTCTCGAATGTGACTCAGGAATTTGTTCCCCAACCCTTGGCCTTCGCTGGCCCCCTTCACGATCCCGGCAATGTCTACCAATTTGAACATCGCTGGAATGATTTTCTGGGTCTTGATGAAGTCCTGGATCCGGCTCAATCGTTTGTCCGGGATGCTGACGATCCCTTCATTAGGCTCGATCGTGCAAAACGGATAATTGGCTGCTTGTGCACCTTGCGACCCGGTGAGGGCGTTGAATAAAGTGCTTTTACCGACATTGGGTAGGCCGACGATTCCTGCTTCCATGGTGATTGATTCCTAGCTTTCGTGGCGTAACAGAGGGAAGAGGATCACATCGCGGATGCTTCGAGAATTGGTCAGGAGCATCACCAGGCGATCGATACCGATACCGAGACCACCGGCGGGTGGCATGCCATGTCTCAGCGCACGAATGAAGTCAGTGTCCATTTTTGCCATGGAATCTTCCTCGGCCATCCCATCCAGTTGTGTTTTGAAAAGATCCTCCTGCAAAATTGGATCGTTCAGTTCGGTATAGGCGTTGGCGAGTTCCATCCCGTGGATGAAGAGTTCGAATCGTTCGGCGATATTTGGATTGTTGCGACTTCGTTTGGTCAGCGGGCATAGCGAAGCTGGATAGTCGGTGACAAAGATCGGTCCGATCAAGGCATCTTCGACCTTTTCTTCGAAGACTTCACTCACGACGACATCGGGATGTTTCCCGTCAGGATGCAGTCCGATCTTGCGAGCTAGTTTTACGATTCCTTCGTGATCGCTGATTTTAAGCCCTGTGTGCTCTTCGAACAGTTCCGTATAGGTACGTCGAGCGAAGGGAGGCGTAAAGTCGATCGGTAGGTCTCCCCACATCAACTGGAAGCCTTGACCGGTTGCCTGTATTGCCTCGACGATGATTTGCTGGGTCAGATCCATCATCGTGCGATAATCAGCGTAAGCCCAATACAGCTCGATCATCGTAAACTCGGGATTATGCTTAGGGCTGATCCCTTCATTGCGGTAAACGCGTCCCATTTCATAGACACGTTCGATGCCACCCACGAGGAGCCGCTTCAAGTGCAACTCGAGTGCGATGCGCAAGAATAGCTTCATGTCGAGCGCGTTATGATGCGTCAAGAACGGCTTGGCGGCTGCACCACCTGCGATGGTGTGCAACGTAGGACCTTCCACCTCAACGAACTCATGCTTGGACAGCGTGCTGCGAATCGACTGGATGATCTTGGTCCGCTTCAAGAAGGTTTGGAGCGAGTCCGGGTTGTAGGTCAGATCGAGGTACCGCATCCGCTGGCGGAGTTCGGGGTCTTGGAGACCAGCGTGCTTCTCTGGGGGTGGCTCGAGCGTTTTGGTCATGAAGTGCAGTTTCTGTGCGAAGACGGTGAGTTCGCCCGTATTGGTTCTGCCCAGTCGACCATCCACTCCGATCAAGTCCCCGAAATCCAACGACTTGGTCAGTTCAAAATCCTCGTCGGGCAAGTGCCCTTTGGGAATCATGATCTGAATATCACCAGTGAGGTCCCGAATATTGAGGAAGACCAACTTCCCGGCGGTGCGCATCAAAATAATTCGTCCAGCAACGCGGATATTTGGGCCAATCTCCTCCCCAGGTCCGTGGCTAGCCTTCCATGCCTTGTAATCGATTGCCTCCGGTCCGCCAAAATCGGGCAGTGGAATCGCTGTCCCGTCGTCTTTCTTGAACTGAATCTGAGGGATCAAAGTATGGGCGACGCGAATGAACGAGCGATCGTCGAAACGATGCCCCCATGGATCGAGCCCAGAAGCTTCGATTTTCTTTAGTTTTTCAAGCCTCGCCGCTTGGTGTACGCCTAGTTCGGAGTTGTCGAGTGGCTGAGAATCGGACATCTTGTTTGGATTGTGGATAGAGAAATTGGTCGGATCCGGGATCGGAGAATGCCGGGTGCGCGGATAGCCAGGGTGGCAGATTGTAAGTGATAACGCCGGAAAACCAAGCGTTGATCCGCCTCCCGGTCACAGATCCTGAAACCTTGAAACCCGCCAAAAGATCGGGAAACGAAGCATTATGGACTTGTTCGCTCAAGCTGAAGAAGCCAATCGAGACCGGGCGCTGCCGTTGGCAGCTCGGCTGCGTCCACGCACTCTTTCCGAGATGGTGGGGCAACAGCACATTTTAGGGGAGGGGAAACTACTCCGCCGGCTGGTCGCTGCTGGACGCATCCAATCCATCTTGTTTTACGGTCCGCCTGGGACGGGCAAGACGACGTTGGCCCGACTCCTCGCCTCGGAAACCAAAGCGGCATTTCGGCAAATCAATGCCGTGACGAGTGGCATCAAGGAACTCCGCGAGGCTTTGGACTGGGCCCGCGACGAGGTATCTGTCAGTGGTGCTCGACCTATCCTTTTTATTGACGAAATACACAGGTTCAATCGCTCGCAGCAAGACGCATTGCTGCCCGATGTTGAGTCGGGAACCATCGCATTGGTGGGTGCTACTACCAGCAACCCTTTCTTCTCGGTCAACGGTGCCCTCCTGAGTCGATCCCAAATCTTCGAGCTGCACCCGCTCGGGGAGGATGATGTAGTGCAACTCCTTGATCGCGCCATCCGCGATAAGCATCTAGGATTTGGTCGATTTCAAATTCAAGCATCTCCGGAGGCACTGAGCTACTGCGCTCGCATCGCGGAAGGGGATGCTCGACGTGCGCTCAACGCGTTGGAAGTCGCAGTGCTATCGACCATGCAATTCCCGCTCTCGATCACTGTCGAATTGATGCAAGAGAGCATGCAGAAAAAGATCTTGCAATTCGACCCTGCTGGAGACGGGCATTACGATACGGCGAGCGCTCTGATCAAAAGCCTTCGGGGATCAGATGCAGATGCCGCTTTGTACTGGTTGGCGAGGGCCATCGAAAGCGGTGAAGAGATCCGCTTCTTAACTCGCCGTTTGGTGATCTTCGCGAGCGAGGATATCGGAAATGCAGACCCGCACGCGTTACCACTCGCCATTGCAACCATGCAAGCATGCGAATTTATCGGACTACCGGAATGCCAATTGAATCTCTCGCAAGCCGTCATTTACTTAGCGCTGGCACCAAAAAGCAACTCCGCCACTACCGCCATCATGAATGCCAGAAAGGAAGTGCGCGAGGGCTCGATCATTCCCGTCCCAGTCCATCTGCGCGATGGTCACTATGCCGGTTCGAAATCGATCGGCCACGGAGTGGGTTATCAATACTCTCATGACGCCCCTGACGGGATCGCTTCCCAGGACTACCTCGGCGTAGAGCGTCAATTCTATGAACCGGTAGAGCGAGGTGCGGAAGCGGAGATGGCTGAAAGGTACCGCTCCATCAAGGAACTTCTGAAAGGACCAAAAGATTCGTGACCGCGGTGACAGACGATCGATCGGGGGAGGCCCAACGACTGCCGAGTGCTCGGGATCCTACGCTAAAACGATTCGTTTTGATTGGGAAAGCCACCCGATTTGACTTGCAATTGATATTCCTTGACCGCATCCGTCGCCATGGTCTTTAGATCCGCTACCTTGCGGACGAATTTAGGGATGTAACCGCTGTTCCAACCCAGCAGATCGTTGGTCACTAAGACTTGGCCATCGCAATGCGGCCCGGCACCGATTCCTATGGTTGGGACGGTCAGTTTGCTGGTCGCCTCGCTAGCCAGTTCTGCGGGTACGCATTCCATAAGTACCGCAAAGCAACCTGCATCCTGAGCAGCGAACGCGTCACGCATCAATCGTTCGGCGTCTTTCTGGACACGGTAACCACCGAGAGCATGCACACTTTGAGGCCGAAGACCAATGTGAGCGATCGTAGGTATACCCGCATCGACCATCGCCGCGATCGCTTGGGCCTGTTGATGCCCCCCTTCCATCTTGACCGCATGGCATTGGGTCTCCTTCATGACCCGCGCCGCCGACTCCACCGTATGCGAGATGCTGATCTGTCCTACAGGAAATGGAAGATCCACACTCACCATCGCCCTCGACGCCGCCCTCGCGACCATCTCACCATGATAAATCATTTGGTCGAGAGTCACCGGAATTGTCGTTTTATGGCCTTGGACCACCATGCCGAGGGAGTCACCGACGAGCAAGCAGTCGATACCCGCCTGATCGAGCAACTGCGCGGTTGGAAAATCGTACGCCGTGAGCATGGTGATACGATCACCTCGGCGTTTCATCGCCAACAAGGTACGAACGGTGACTGAAACGTCCTGTTCCGCCATAGTGATTTTGATGCTATCTAGTACGGGATGTAAGTGACGGGATGTAAGTGACGGGATGTAAGTGACTGCACAGTCATTGAACCTGTCTGCGAGTGCAGACGAACCTATCGCCTTTCCGGTGTCACCTTCGAGGATCCTGACGGAAGCTTTTGGTCTCGCAGGAAACTCGTTCTCGCTTCTTCGAGATCGCGTAGGGCCAATTTCCGACGGTTCTCTGGCAACGTTTCCCATGCGAGTTTGTAATAGGTCTCGACGCTCGCCCAGTGCCCTCGCTGCTTGGCCGCATGCGCCAACTCCAAGTAGGACTTGATCGCATCATAATCACGTCGATTAAGCCTAACTGCCTGCAGCGATACCCCATTTCCTGAGATTGTCGGCGAACCGGTCCCATGGCCACTCAGCGCCGCGAGGTAGTCGTAGTCAGGCCTAGTGATACTTCGCTTCGCAGAGGCCGAAATTCGGGAAAAGCCGCCCGGATCATTCTGTTGCAATCTCGGCTTTTCGGGTTTGTCGGATGCTTGCGAGCGGATCATGCGATCGAGCTCGTCCAGGTCGATCACTGTGGTTCGGACATCAAAAGAAGATACCCCAACGTTTCCACCTTGGGCGACATTCGGTAAGCCGGGTCCTCTCGCAACCGAACCCAATTGTCCTGTCGCCATACCTCCAGCCCCGATCGCCCCACCATCCGGCACCGCTACCGAAGTCGACAAACTAAACATGCTGGAGCTGGGAAGCTGGACCATTTGTGCCCGGACTGTACATGCATGCAGGGAAACAAATAGCATGGCCGACAACCCGATCAAGGCGAATCGCGTGGCAATTGGCATCGGAGGTTCCTTGAAAAGTTAGGTGAAAGACACTTCCTAAGTTTAATTCATAATCGTCTGTTCGCATGCAGCGAAGTCCCAGGAACCTCCACGCAAAACCCTGGAATCGACCGTTTTCTGAAAATCGACCGTTTCCTAAGAAACTCGAGAAACTACACAGGGACTGGTCCACCACCGCTTGCTCATCTAGTTGCTCACCTCCCGAAAAGCTATTCTTAAGTGGTGTGCTCGCGTCCCCTGCGAGGGTCCGTCGTCGGACTAGGAACATCGTTTCGGGAATCCCCTCGAAGCGATCTCCGCGGCTGATTCGCAAGGGTCGACCCCACAGTCCCCATGCCCTTACGATCCTTTCCAAAAAATCCTTTCCACATTCCCCCGAACCACTTTGGAGTACCTTCCCATGGCTATCGCCGAAACCACGATTGCATCCCCAAAAATTAAGCACACCGAGTGTTTTATCGATGGGCGATGGCGTCCTTCCATCTCCGGCAAGACATTTCAGACGGTGAATCCTGCTACCGAAGAGGTCATCTGTGACGTGGCCGAGGGAGATTCGGCCGACATCGATGCAGCCGTCAAAGCAGCTCGCCATGCATTTGAATCGGGACCATGGAGCAAGATGGACGCGCGGGATCGAGGCAAACTGATGTTCCGTCTCGCCGATCTGATCGAGGAAGAGATCGATGAACTGGCTGCTCTCGAGAGCCTGGATAATGGAAAACCTTTCCGAGAGGCTCGCTACGGCGATTTACCGTTGGTGCTCGATTGCTTGCGATACTACGCGGGTTACGCCGACAAGATCCACGGCTCGACCATTCCTATTCGAGGCAATTTCTTCACCTACACCCGTCGCGAGGCCGTTGGAGTCGCGGGACAAATCATCCCTTGGAATTTTCCAATGCTCATGGTGGCTTGGAAATGGGGGCCGGCACTGGCGGCCGGTTGCACCATCGTGATGAAGCCTGCCGAGCAAACTCCGTTGAGCTGCTTGCGCCTTGCCCAACTCGCTAAAGAGGCGGGTATTCCCGATGGCGTCATCAACGTAGTGCCTGGCTATGGCCCCACCGCCGGAGCATCTCTGGTCAAGCATCCAGGCGTCGATAAGATCGCGTTCACCGGCGAGCATCGCACGGCACAAATCATCATGCGAGACGCTTCGGAATCCCTCAAGCGATTGACGTTTGAACTTGGGGGAAAGAGCCCCAACGTGGTGATGGCGGACGCGGATCTCGATAAAGCCGCACAAGGGGCCTACATTGGACTGTTCTTGAACCAAGGTCAATGCTGCTGCGCGGGGAGTCGCGTTTTCGTCGAGAAGAAAGTCCACGCCGAGTTCGTCGATAAAATCCAGCGTTTGGCAAAGAATCGCCGCGTCGGGAACCCGATGTCGCTCGATACCGAACAAGGCCCCCAAGTGGACCAAGCCCAGTTCGATAAGATCATGAGCTACATCGAAAAAGGGAATGCAGAAGGAGCAAAGTGCGTCGCCGGTGGAGCCCGATTCGGCGACCGTGGGTACTTCGTTCAGCCAACGGTTTTCGATGGCGTCAACGATTCTATGTCCATCGCCAAGGAAGAAATCTTCGGACCGGTGATGTCCGTGCTCACCTTCGATGACTGGGAGGATCTCGTCAAACGAGCGAACAACACATTCTACGGGCTTGCCGCTGCCATCTGGACCAAGAATGTTGGCCGAGCCCACGAGTTCGCGAAACGCGTTCGAGCCGGTACGGTCTGGGTCAACTGCTACGATGTCTTTGACGCGGCCGCTCCGTTCGGCGGATTCAAGATGAGCGGTCAAGGTCGAGAACTCGGCGAGGAAGGACTCAAGGCCTACACCGAGAGCAAGACCGTTACTGTCAGCCTTGACTCGTAACCGATATCCCTAGCTCCCGCGAACATAAATCGTTATCAGCGTGTTAGCAATCATCGCCAATCCATCCTATAACGAGACCATCTGGCCCAAGGTGGTCTCGTTTCTTTTTTCCTTGGTGATGCCATTGCTTGTTTGCCCACTCGTCGGGATCCGATTCTGCTTCGACCACGCGGTCGCTCAAGATATAAACCGTGAAATCAAAATCGAGGAATTGTCCACCAAACAGTGGACCTCCCTGGTCACTCGAACTTCACTATCCATCCTCGGAAATCCGATCAGCTCTGCCGAATATCAAGACCTTCTGAATGCCCCACCGCAGACTCGGCAAAAACGATTTCAGCAAGCGATAATGACGTGGCTTCGCTCCGACGTTTTCGCGAATCAGCAAGCGAGCGATTGGTGCAGAGACTATTTCGCAGAACCGGACTATTTCGCAGAACCACTTGTGGAGCCTAATGCGGTCGACTTCTCCGATGTCAATTCGCCATGGGATTACACCCCTCACGATCGATGGCTCGTTGAAGCCATCCGAACAAATATGCCGTTTGATTCGTTCTTTTCGTACCAACTCAGCGGCGTCGCACACCAGGGCAGCAACGGCACAGCGCCTCAACCATTGGCTACCGCGAGTTGGTATCGAGCGGACCAGTTCCAGGTTGCCGACCCTACCATACATCCCGCCCGCGATTCCAATCGCCCACCAGCTAGCCTACCAACGCTCCAGCCATTCAAAACGTTTCAAGAAAACACGCACCTAGGACTCTCCGATCTCGTCTTGGGCGAATCAAACTGGCTCCATCACGAAGCATCCGTTTTTCGCATGAATCAATTTCAGGCTCTAAGGCAAGCCATCGCGTCGATCCGGGAATCAGAAATCAAGGATTGGGAACGCTTGGTACATGGTGATGCTGTCCGCAGTTGGTACCAAAAACAAACGGCACACCCAAAGCCGCTTCGATCGGAACGCATCTTCGTCTGGCCGAGTATCGACCAGCCAATCGCTTTGCGAGACGACAATGGCCATCGAGTCACCCAATCCCCATTGAGGGTTGGTTCTGGCGTCGCCCATACTGTGCACGGTGAAATTGAGGATCCGCTGCGCCGCTCGCACGAATGGACCATCGTACTCAATTGCAGTTTCAACAGTGAGCTAATCACCTCGTCGACATCGGCCCCCCAGCGCATCCTCACGCAACAAACTCAATCCAAGGGTGCACATGCGATAGACGATGCATCGTCGCGACGCATTTCCAACCGCAACGAACTACGCCTCGAAATCAACAACGGCTATTTGCGGGTGTCTTTGGTCCATGACGATCCTATCAGCATGATCCAAGTTCAGACAACCGAACCGATAGCGATTGACACTTGGACCCAAATCGCTATTTCCTACGATGGAACCAACCGAGCTTACTCCCTGCGAGTCTCCCTAGATGGCGAGTATGTCGGTTTGAATTACCTAGCGGATTCGCTGATCCGAGACTTCGTCGGTGAGACTTCAAAGGAACCTGTCGAGGGGCAAAGCTATGAACTCCAATTGGGCGACTCCACCACTTCCGGCCATTTTTGGGAGTTGGAAGATATTGAAGTCTATCGAACGGTTCTGTCGACCCCCGAGTTGATCGGACTGATCGAAAATGCTCCTTGGCAGGATTGGCAGGATTTTTCTGAGCCAGAACAACTGGCATGGATCGAACATTACGCCAGACGTATCGATCCCCATTGGCGGTACGAACGAGAAACCCTGCGCTATTACCTCAGCAATGAGTACCTGATTTGGGAGTCGATTCCGCTGACTCCGATTCTTCCAGCCCCCCCTCATCTCGTGCAACTGCGTCCCGATCCGTCGCCGACCAACCACCATCACCAAGAGCAGGATAAACTTGAAGATGGCATCCCTGGCGGGAACCAAACTTCCCAACACCTCCTCTTTCCATGGAAACTGATGGATAGAGAATCTATCACTCAGTGGATTGCTGCTATTGGAACCCAGGAACTTCGATGGGACACCCTTAAGGCCCCGTGGAAAGAGTCGATTTCCCGCACTGAGGTCGAAAGGCAATGGCAGCATTTGATCGAACATGTCAATTCGAACATGGATAGTCCCACAACCTCTGCCCCCAGTTTCGAACGGCCCAGTTTCGAATCTAACCAGGGAGCGCTCACGGAATCACGTCTGCAATCGCTAGCAAAGCGGTTCATCGATCGCGACTGGGATCGCCGAGCGATGTTGCTGGATTTGTTGCTGTCACCTGAATGGATTGCAATCGCTATTGATTCGGTCGAATGACATCTTGTAGCCTCTTAGCGTTACCAACCGACACGGCTGCTCCAAAAGGAATTGGAGGCCATCGGAATCTGCAAAGGGCATCGACATGGTCGCGACACAGGGCTGTAAGCGAAACGTCTTGAAGGCGTATGGGATTCGGAGTGCCTCCGAACGACGGGGTTCATTCCTTGCAACCTTCGCAGCAATGCTGCTAACCTTGGTTTCAACGGTCACCGGCACGGCCCAAGACCCGAACAGCAACAAAAAAACCTTCGCATTTGGTCGCTCGGAACCGAAAACCACGACGACTTCAGCGACCCGAAACGCGGCGTCTAAATCGAAGCCGGAGGCGAAAAGAATCTGGAGTGATCCGAGTTCTCCATACTCCGACCGCGGGCTCGATTGCTATTTCCGTAGAGTCATGGATTTACCCGAAACGGAAAAGGCCTTCATCGATATCGATTCGTCATCCGGTTGCGAAGTCTACTTCAACGGTCGTCGTGTACGCACCATGAAGAGCGATGGTGGCCCTGAGCGAATCGACCTACAAGCCTACATCAAGAGCGGAAAAAATCTCTTGGCGATTCGGGTTACGGATCGAGAACGGCAAGAACTCGGGCTCAAAGCCGATTTCTACTTTAAGCCCACCAAGGGAAATTGGCGGGTTGTGGTAAGTGATGCGGAGTGGAAAGCGACCAAACAGTCTATCAGCAACTGGCAAATGCTCAATTTCAATGATGAGGTATGGTTACCTGCATTCGACCTCGATCAACGTTCCACCGCTCCGAGTTCCATTGCTCCGAGTTCCATTGCGCCGAGTTCGATCGCTCCGAAAACTGACTTGGTGAAAGACACACCCAAGGGGAACAACGACGAAATCGCCGTTGCGAAGCGAAACTCCGCAGAAGACACGGAATCGAGCATATCCTCAGAAAGTACACGATCTTCTCGGAAAGGGAACAGCGAGGTTGCGGGTGGTGAGAAAATCACGATTAGCACCCGCGCGAGCGGAAGCGACACCAAAGAATCCACCGCAGAGAAGAACAGTAAAAAACTGAAGCAACGCTTCACGACGCTTCCAGGATTCGACGTGGAACCCGTTGCCGATTCTAGTATCGGTTCGTTGATTGCGATGACGTTCAATGAGTTTGGGCACATCATCGCTTCGGTAGAAGGAGATGGCCTAGTTCTTCTCTACGACACCAACAAGGATGGTATCCCGGACAAGAGCCGGGACTACTGCGATTTGGTCCAAAATGTGCAGGGCATTCTCGCGCTCAATGGTGATGTCTACGTTACTGGCGAAGGCCCCGAGGGTAACGGCCTGTATCGCTTGGTGGATTCCGATCGCAACGGCCAATTGGAAAAGTCGGAACTGCTCGCGAAATTCGGTGGTACTCCGGGTGAACATGGAGCCCATCAAATCGCTTTTGGCCCCGATGGCTATCTCTACATCAGTATTGGCAACCACGCGCAGTTAGAAACGCCTCTCGAGGGATACCAGCCTTTCACGGCTCCCTATGAAGGAGACCTGGTGCGTCCTCGTTTTGAAGATCCAGGTGGACACGCCATGGGCGTAAAAGCCCCGGGTGGCACTGTGGTTCGGTATGACCTTACAAGCCGCAAACTTAGCTTGGTGGCTGGGGGTTTTCGCAACGCATACGACTTGGCATTTCATCCCAATGGAACGATGTACCTGCATGACAGTGACATGGAAGCCGATATAGGTTCGGTGTGGCATCGTCCTACGGGTCTGTTCCGGGTGGTCGAGGGTGGTGAATTCGGTTGGCGAAGTGGGTGGGCCAATTGGCCTGAATACTACCCAGACCGCCTACCTTCTTTAGCGAGCACCGGTCGCGGTTCGCCAACCGGGATCACGGTCTACAATCATTTCGCGTTCCCGGCGAGGTACCATCGCGCAATTTTCACGGCGGACTGGTCTGAAGGTCGGATCATCGCCCTTCAGATCGATGCAGCCGACCGAGGACGCGTCAAGGCAGAGGACTTTGTTGTCGGCACTCCCATGAACGTAACCGACCTCGAAGTCGGACCAGATGGCGCACTTTATTTCTGCACTGGCGGACGAGGCACCGAAGGAGGCATTTTCCGAGTCAAATGGCAAGGCGAACTTCCAGAGACCGTGAAAAACCTTGGGGAGGGAATCTCCAGGGCAATCCGCCAACCGCAATTGAGCTCCGCATTTGCACGACAGTCGGTAGCAATTCTCAAGCGCGAGTTGGGTGACCAATGGGACGAGCAAGTAATGGGGGTCGCGTTCAGCGAGGAAAACCCCTCTCGCTACCGTCTGCAAGCGATCGATTTGATGCAATTGCTAGGCCCGATACCTTCGTCGGAAATGCTGATCGAGTTGTCGTCGACAGCCAACGAACAGGTACGTGCCAAAGCAGCCCGTCTATTAGGCTTGCATGCCGGAGACGAAGCTGCAACCAACCGATTGAAGAGAATGATTCAAGACAGTTCGCCCATGGTCCGTTCGGCAACGTGCGAAGCATTGATTCGTACTGCTGTTGCTTGCGATCCCTCCGAGCTCCAGCCCCTCCTCGCAAGTGATCAGCGAGAGGATCGCTACCTGGGACGTCGGCTACTCATGAACGTTCCCGCCGACGCGTGGAAAGAGAAACTGCTCAAAGGCAAGCCACGTGTTGCGATCAATGCTAGCCTTGCGCTGGTTTCGGCAAACCGCGATGCAGACAATTGCAAACTGGCGATCGATGCGTTGCTCGACGCCTCCAAAGGATTCGTCAGCGATGCGGAATTCGTGGATCTTTTGCGTACGCTGCAAGTAGCTCTCAATGTGAGCGGCATTCAGCCAGATCGTGTGCCGGAACTCAAACAATTCGTCGAACAGGAATTTCCAACCGGTAATCCGGCAATCAACGGAGAGCTGATTCGATTGGCAACGTTCCTTCAGTCCGACCTCGTGGTTCCAGCTATTGAGTATCTCAAGACGGACGCAAATATCGCTGATCGAATGCTGATATCTATGCATCTGCCGATGATGCCTCACGAGTGGAAATCAAGCGAGCGAATGGCGGTTCTACAGTTCCTCGAATCCTGCTTGAAGGAAAAAACCGGTGGGTCTTACCCGTTGTATGTGATGAAGACTTCGGAAACGCTTTCGAAGTACCTCACGGAAACCGAAGCGATTCAAATCATCGATTTGGGCGAACGTTATCCCAATGCAGCACTTGCAGCCCTTTTCAAAGTTCCAGACCAATTGACGCCAGACCAGATCGAGTCGCTCAAGCGGTTGGATACAGCGATCGATAAAGGTGGCTTGGAAGAGGATGTCTATAAGCGGCTCAAGACAGGTATCACCGCTATCCTTTCCCAGCAAAGCGACGATAACGCAATGGAATACTTGCGGCAACGTTGGCGAAAGAGTCCAGATCGGCGCGCGACAATCGCTCTCGCAATGGCTCAACGGCCGTCCGAAGCGAATTGGGACTACCTAGTACGATCCATGGGGGTTCTCGACCTGTTCGCCGTTTCTGATGTCTGCAATGCACTCTGCAAGATAGACGCTGCCACGGAGGATCCAGAAGCCATTCGGCAAACGATATTGCAAGGTTGCCGCTTGGTCGAGGCTGGAGATGATCCATCCGCGGCTATCAAGCTGTTGGAATACTGGACTGGGGAGAAGCTCGCTGCCGATCTAACGGGCTCGGAGTCCCCGATGGTCATTTGGCAGAAGTGGTTCGAGAAGCAGTTCCCGAACTCCCCACCCGCTGTCCTTCCGAGCGAAACAGCCCAACCGCGTTGGTCTCTGGCCTTCCTCGATCAGTTCTTGAATGGCGAACAAGGCAAAGCGGGAGCGATCGAAAAAGGTGCGGAAGTCTTTGCGAGAGCACGCTGCAGTGCTTGCCACAAGATGAATGCTCAAGGTGGTGGGTTTGGCCCCGATTTGACCAGCCTAAACCGCCGTTTCACCCGAACAGAATCTCTGGAATCGATCCTGTTCCCGTCCCATGTCATCAGCGATCAATACGCCACGAAAAAGGTGCTTACCAAAACGGGTGATGTGTATACCGGACTCGTTGTAAAAACCGCCAAGGGAATCGCTGTGCGGGTCAACGAGAACAAAGAATACGTTATCGCCGATGAGGAGATCGATGAACTGATGCCTAGCAAGGTATCCGCGATGCCCGCAGGACTCCTCGACGAGTTGACGCCGACCGAAATCAGGGACTTAATGGTGTTCCTCGGATACATCCCGTCGGAGAAACTTACCGCAGAGAAACCGAGCACGATCCGGCGGTAGCATAGCATTTGCCACCGAAACATGCTCACTAAACGATCATACGTCCGCCCACCGGTTGGCGGGCGTCTTCGCTGGTTTCCTCCGATGGTTTCGTGCTAACCGAACTGAGGAACGAAACACCGCCATGCAGTGGGCATCCCAAAAGCGCCGCTGACCGTCCTGAAGCACTGACCGTCCTGAAAGCGCTGACTGTACCGAAAGAGAGTCTAAGCAGCCCGTTTGACAACGGCTGCTGTGCGGTGGCTGTAGTAGTTCTGCAGCACGACCTCAATTAACTGAGAAGCACTTTGTTCCCATGTAAAGGGCTGCATGCGCCCATGCCGGCTCATATCCATCCTGCTGGAATGCTCGGTCTCTGGCCGACAACGAATGTCTTCCCAAGTACGGATGGCGAGGGCTAGTGCCTCTGGAGAATGAAGTGCAAAGTACTCGCACCGGTCTCCACCCACCTCTCGATGGATAGGGGTATCGCTGGCAAATGTCTTTTTACCGTGCCAAAGGGACTCCACAATCGGAAGTCCGAATCCTTCGACCTGCGATGGCAGTAAAACTCCCGAGCAGTTTTGGTAGGCAACCTGAAGTTCGGCATCGTTCATGTCGTGAAACACAAACAGGTTACTGTTGAGTTTTGGATGGTTGTGGATACGGTCAAGCAGTTCGCGGCATGACGCACCGGCACGCCCAGCAAAACAAAGCTTGACCTTGGAACCATTGCGCCAAAGCAATTCGAACGCGTCTAATGCTTGCTCATGATTTTTCCTCGGGTCAAAACTCGCGACCATGAGGTACGGGTTGGAAGAATCGCCTGGTGCAAAGAGAGCCTCGACCTTTGGTCGCACCCCCCCTGTGGGCTGCTTGATCTCAGCCCCCAAGCAAAACGACTCGACACGTGTACAGATACCTGGTTCACTTGCCATATTCTCTTGGATGTAGCGTTTTACATCCTCGGCAACCGTCTTTGAGATTGCAATGATGACGTCCGAATGCCGAATAACCTGTTCCAAATAACCGCGAAACTTAATAGTCCGTTTTTTGCCCACAAACTGAGGGTGCGTCAGCGGGATCAGATCATAGACAATTGTCGCCACATAAGTGCCAGCAATACGATGCTTAGCGACGGTCTCCCAAATGTCCCGCTTGGTCCAATAGGCGTCGGGCATAATCAAGATTTCATTGGGTGAGGGAACCACTGCGTCACCTCGAAGAACCCTCGATTGCTCGGCTACGATCTGGCAAGCATGATGCGGTAGCTTGTATGCCCCTAAGTGACTGGGTGCAGGGGATATCCACTTCCTCAATTTCGGAAACGGCAACCAACGGGAAACCCCAACCGGAATCGCTTGAATCCAACTGGGGACATACTCGGTTGCATGGGATTCCCAGCGAGCAAGTCGATCAAAGGATTTCCGCTGTTGAGCATCGATCGGATAAAAATGTCCGCGAATATGTGTCGCGGTGCGTGTTGTGGGCAGCCCTAACTCAATAGCAACTTCAGGCAAATGCGCAGACAAATTCCGAACGACACGCTCGATACCAGTGTTTTTACCCGAACTGGCCGTATGGGAAGCGTCTAAAGTAATACGAGGTGATTGCATGTCCTGACAGGAGGGCTAGGTGCATCATGCGCGGATTCCATGAACCGATGGTTTTAACCTCTATCGGATTTAGAGTGCAACCCCACCACCCAAATCCGCGCGTGAACCAATACAAAATGGGCCAGAATGCACCTATGCTAGCAATCGAGCCCCAATCACGGTGGATCGATCCCACCCTTGCTCAGTGGATGGCACCTGCAGATACGAAAAAGCCCCTTGAGTGTACCGCGTACGGGGCCGTATTTCTCAATCGCTTCAATCATGTATTGCGAGCACGTCGGGGTGAATCGGCATCCGCTCCACAGCAGTGGGCTAATCGCCCGTTGGTAAAAACGGACGAGAGCGACAAGTACGTATGCGATTGCGTTTTTCATGACCGCTCTCGTTTGTTGAGCCAGTCGCGTTGCGATGCTGGAATCACGCAACGAGCCCTTTGGTTACCAGCATGAACACATCCTCAAGCGTTGGATCTTTGTCACTGAAAGAACGCATCCGGATCCCATTGGCAACCAGCCGCTGCAGAAGGTCTGCCAGTCCTGCGTCATCGGTTTCAAATTCCGCGGTCACTCGGTTTCCATCGATGTCGATCCCGCGAAGACTAGGATCACTTCGCAGGATCGCGAGTCCAGCGTCTTGATGGTCGACAAATCGTATTTCAACAATTCGATTCCTTCGTATTTGCCGATAGACCGAATCGATTGGACCGTGCATCAAAAGTTGGCCTCGCTCGATGATACCAATCGACGTGCAGCAATCTGCCAGTTCCGAAAGGATATGGCTACTGATCAAAATGGTCTTGCCCATTTTCCGCAGTTCTTTCAGCAAGGCTTTCACCTCGATGCGAGCTCTCGGATCCAACCCGCTAGTCGGTTCATCGAGGATTAAAACTGGGGGATCGTGGACTAGTGTTTTTGCCAAACACAATCGCTGCTTCATACCGCGAGAGAGGCCGTTGACGAAATCATCTCGTTTGTGAGTCAGGTCCAACAATTCGAGAACATCACCGATTACTTGCTTGCGCTGAGTCCGTCCGATCTTGTAAGCAACCGCAAAAAAATCAAGGAACTCCCACACCTTCATTCCATCGTAGACGCCAAAGTCATCCGGCATGTAGCCGATGCTGCGTCGTACATCCATGGGATTCTTGTTGACACTGAAGCCGTTGACCATCCCGTCGCCGCGCGTCGACTTTAACAAGGTGGCTGCAAAGCGGATCGACGTACTTTTACCGGCACCATTGGGCCCGATAAAACCAAATAATTCCCCTGCCTCGATTTTCAAATTGAGGCTTTGTACAGCGGTGAATTCGCCGTAATCTTTTCCGAACTCGATGAACTCAATCATGTCGACACAGTGGTTTTCTGGACGGTCCAGGCAGGGCAAACTAGAGGACGAACAACTCGCTCTGTATTATAGTGCAAAACGCGTTCATGCGCTTCCTAGGAGCTCAGCTGGCTTGGCATCCATGGGAAATTAAGGGCTGGCTCACCGATAGACCTTAGCACCCAGCGGAAAACCGCAGCTGCTTGTGGAATGTTAGACGCCCTAATAAGCTCCCTCAAGCAGTAACCGATGAGGATATCTCGGGTGCGGTTCCTCGCTCCTGCCGCTAAGGCCAATGCAATAAGAATCAAGCTATGGTTTCAGCTAGCGGCTTGATACGAGTGCTGTTGGTCCAGATCAATTGTTCTCGCCGATCAACGTTTGGAAAGCCTCTTCGGTCAAGACGGGAACACCCAACTGGTTGGCTTTTTCAAGTTTACTGCCGGCTGCCTCACCAGCCACAACATAGTCTGTCTTCTTCGAGACGCTGCTCGAGGCCCGACCACCAAGCTTTTCAATCAGTCGTTCGATTTCATCGCGGGAAAACCGTTTCAGTGTTCCCGTTACTACAATCGATTTTCCGGCAAGGACACCCGCGTGATCGACGGCGTCGTCGTTGGAAGTTTCCAAGGAAACACCCGCCTCGCGCAGCTGATGAAATACATGCAGGCCTTCATCGCTATGGCAATAGTCGAAAACGCTTTTGGCGATGACCGGTCCGATTTCATCGGTATTGGACAACTCCTCTTCGCTTGCTAGGAGCAGTCGGTCTGCATTACCGAAGCGACGAGCTAGGATCTGAGCGACGCGCTGTCCAACGTGACGCATCGAAATCGCGTTGAGCACTCGAGAAAGCCCCCGCCCCTTGCTTGCGGCGATGCCACTCAATAAGTTCTCTGCCGATTTTCGGCCCATGCGCTCTAACGACATCAATTGCTCGAGATTTAGTGCATAGAGATCGCCATAGGACGAAACCAGTTGCGAATCGACCAGCTGGTTCACCAGCTTATCCCCCAGACCCTCGATATCCATGCAATCGCGAGTTGCAAAGTACCGCAACCTCTGACGCCACTGCGCCGGACATAGCTTGGAGACACACCGGATATAAACACCCGTCGCATCGCGTTGAAGGCTTTCCCCACATTCTGGGCAGACCTCTGGAAAACGAAACTCCGGAAGTGCTTGCTCCCGACGATGCTTCTCAACACGAACGATGTGCGGGATGATTTTCCCCGCTTTTTCAACCACCACCCAATCCCCAACTCGAATATCTTTACGCCGAATCTCATCGAGATTGTGGAGTGACGCTCGACTCACCGTCGTTCCGGCCAACTGCACGGGTTCGAGTTCTCCCACGGGAGTAATGGTTCCAGTCTTGCCGACTTGCGTTTTGATTTCCAGGAGTTTGGTAATCGCCTCGTATTTTTCGATCTTGTAGGCGATCACCCAACGCGGGGATTTGGTGGTGCTACCCAGTGTTTCGCGCTGTTCCAACGAATTGATTTTCACCACCAATCCATCGACCTCGAAATCGAGATCGTGAAGGTTCTCCACAAGCTGATTGCAATGGGCGATGGCAGCCTCATCGGACGAAAAACATTCGACACGCGGTGTTATTGGGATTCCAAGTGATCGGACAATCGCGAGGAATTCCATATGATTGGTCGCTTGGACACCATCACAAAATCCCATGCCATGACAGAAAAAACGGAGCCGGCGTTGGGCACAGACTTTGGAGTCGAGCAGACGTATGGATCCGGCAGATACATTGCGAGGGTTCTTAAATTCGGCTTCACCCTGCCGTGCCCTTTGTTCGTTCAACACGACGAGATCCGAGTTCGTCATGTAGATTTCGCCTCGCACCTCAAGCACCCTCGGGATACGTTCTCCGAGGAGACGTTGGGGGAGGCCTCGCAACGTTCGAGCATTATGGGTTACATCGTCTCCAACCTCACCATTTCCGCGAGTTACCGCTTGCGCGAGGATGCCATCTTCATATCGAACCGATGCAGCAACTCCATCGACCTTGAGTTCAACGACCCACTCGATCGTTTCTTCCGGAATCAGCTTGTGAACTCTCGCAAAAAACTCCTTCAGCTCTTGTTCCGTATACGTGTTTTCAATCGAAAGCATCGGGATCCGATGAGCGACTTGGTTCAATCCCTCGATCGGCGCATCCCCGAGTCGCTGGCTAGGACTGTCCGAAGTGATCAACGAAGGAAACTTTGTCTCCCAATCGATCAACTCTCGAAGTTTCCGGTCGTACTCCAAATCGGTGATGGTGGGGGCAGCCAAAACATAATAGCTATGATCGTGGGCACGGATTTCCGATCGCAACGCAGCAATCGCTGATTTGGCTACGGCGACCTCTGGCGAAAGGGTGTCGTTATCGCTCATGGCACGGTGTGGAAGAGAAATGGCAAGAAAACGATTAGGATAGCAGTGGGCAGAAACCATCGCTATTGGTCTCCCAAACGATTCGCATCCCCCAGCAGTCTGTTCCAAATGGCTCCAGAAACGAAAAAACCTCCGATGGTTCACATCGAAGGCTTGTTCGTTTTGGCGGTCGGCTCTTGTTTAGTGACTAAACAAGTTCCTTCTTTGCCCCGATTAAGGTCCTCAGCCGTTCTGCGAGAAGACGTGCATCGAATGGCTTCTTGAACGTTTCATTGATACTGGAACGATCAAAGCTCATCGTGTTCCCGTCGTCTGGCAACAGAGCGATAAGGATAATTTCGGAGAAGTCGGAATTCTTGCGCAAGTTCTGGCAAATTTGCAACGCTTCCAACTTGCCGACTGAGAAGTCGACAATCATGCAGTCTGGATGGAAGCTCTCTGCTTGAATACCTGCCTCGAAACCGCTTGCAGCGACTTGAACTTTGAAGCTCTTTTCCAAAGGAAGTTCTCGCTTCAAATTCTCGATCAAGACCTGATCTTGCGCAACGATCAGGACTTTGGCCATGGCCTCATCTTCCAAGTCTCCCAACGGCATTCCGTGCTCTTTGAGAAACTTGATTAGATACTCGCGGGGAATGCGGCGGTCTTGCGAACCTGGGATGCGGTACCCCTTGAGTCGGCCGGAGTCGAACCACTTGCTGACGGTTCTCGGGGCCACCTTGCAGATCTTCGCGACCTGTCCTGTGGTGAACACCTTCATATTTTTGGTCTCCGTTACCTTCCAATTGTGAGTCGAGTCAGAGCCGCCTAAATCGGCGATCTCGTGACAGTAGTTGCCCTTGTCGAAGTTACCGCACCACCGATTGCCAACTGGCTATTACCAAATGGCGAGCGGATGCGTGCAAGCACCAACAACTGGGTCTGGGCACAAACAACTTGAACGGATACATCCGCACTCGGTGATCAGCTCCTTCTTCACACCGAACGCTTCCGTTCCTAACCTGCCGGTTCCTGCTTGCAGCGGATTGAGTGGCTCGTTGAATTGCGAACTACCGCACCCCTACGAAGCAGCACTTTCCACGAACCAGGTCGCCAAAAACAGGAAACCATCGGAACAGTAGATATGGGTAGACCATAGGCCGGGCAGTCGCGTCTCAAGTCGTCACGACGACTCTCCACGAAACCACCAAATCCGTGACGAGAGACCACGGATTGCTAGCGAAGTTCCCCCCTCACTATTATCCCTCTGGCTTGCTCCTAACCGAACTCAACCTTGCGGCGTCGTCCGGCGCAGATCAGGCCGTCCTGCACCTAGTTTCGATTCAAACCGGGTGATTACTTTAGAAAGAATCTTCGGTTGGACTCTTACTGTTCGTTTTTTGGAAATCCGCGAGGTAAGCGAATCAGAGTTCCAACTTTCCAGCAGTTTCTTAATGGAATTTCTTTACAAAGGCTCTAACTGATTCCGATCTTCCGGCCCGAACTTTTGCAATCGAAATCAGAAATCAATATTTCGAATCACGCTGTCGCAACCGGACTGGCGAGCTAGCGCTTTAGGACCCGAAGCATTAGCCATGTACCCAACAGAAACAAAGAAAGGTTCCCAAGCCACAAGGACGCAGCCGGCCAGGCACCGTCCTTGGCACGATCCAACGCCAGACCAAAGATGGGGTAGTAGATCAAAAGAATTGGGACAAAGCAAAGTCCAAACGTCCAAGCATAGTCTGCGCTACGGATCAGAATCGACATCGGCACGCCCATCCAAACAAAGAATAGGCAGCTAAACCCCAAGGCCCAGCGCCTCGCTGGCTCAAGCTTCAGCCGCGTCAGACGCTTTTGATTCTCCTCAACCTGCGACTGAAGAAGCTGTATTTTTCCGTCATTTAGCTGCGAAAATCGACCCATTGCCAATCCCACAGCAACGTGAACCGCCATGGATTCCCGACGGCGATCGTTGGCGGCCGTTTGATTTGCCGATTCCTTGGCGATTTCGTTTATCGCGTATTGCGATGGGCTGATCGACTTGCCTCCGCTCCTAGATGCCTGTGTCAACGGCATCGCAATCCGCTCAGAACCCGGAAGCCGAAAGCGTGTCGATTGATCATTGTTGATCTCGCCATACGAGTTCACCAATTCGATCACCAACCGGTCGTTCTCTGCGTCGATGGCGATCTGCGCTCTCTCCGCGTTAATCGTCATCGGCTTCCCTGTGCTCTCGTTGAACAAGAAGATCGTTGGCTGGATCAACCACCGATTTTCGACGTCTTGAACATGGATCGTAAAGCCCTTATCGGTCTCATACGAGCGACGCGTTCGAAGACGATTGTACAACACCTCTTCGACCGACCTTAGAATCACTCGCTCCATCCCAGGCTTCCCCCACGAAACCGCCATGTCATTGATCCAGACGGCCGGGATGCTGAGCAACAGTCCCAATAGCACCATCGGCCGGATCACTTTCAACGGCGAAATACCAGCACTCTTGAGAGCAACGATTTCATTGTCCGCGGAAATCCGTCCGAAAACACAGCAGACGGAAAACAAAAGGGTCGCAGGCAACGAAAACTGGAGGGCAATCAAGCATATGAATGGGAGTAGCTTGATAACCGCTAACCAACCAATCCCTTCCATGATCAATTGCTGTCCAACTAAACCCAGCGAAATCACCAGCGTTAATGCAAACGCGGTGAGACTGAAAAGCTTCAGGACATCCCAAAGGATGTAACGGTTAAACTTGCCGGGAATCATGGAGCCCGGAGTCTACCCCAAAGAACCCATTAAAAACAACACCGGCATGATTCAATGACTTGACCGCGTTGCGTTGCTAGCATTCATGGATCCTCTATCCGCGTGCGGCGTTTCCTATATTGAGGAACGGCATAATCTAGAGAGGCTATTCCCACGACATTGACGGATATAACGACTTTTACGGCTCTCGACCTCAAATGAGATGTAGCGTCTAGACGATAGCCCAAGAGAGCCAATGGGCTTTCGCCATCCGCGCTATACAGCACGCGTTGCAAGCTTAGCGTTTCTTGTGATCCCATATGCTCCATCGATCCAATCCACCGTTGGATCCATTACCTACACATTATCCTCTGAGAAGAACCGATCGCAGGAGTGACACTCGACCACTTACGCGCCAGGCATCGACAATCGGGCATGCACAGTATGCCTTGGCTGTTGCACCTGCACCCTCCACCAGGCAGAGAGGGTGCGGCCGCGCATATTTTCCGCGCCGCGCACGATTTCACAGTTGCGCGTATTCTTAGGGCCGCAGTCTGTCTGTGCATTGCATTCGTGTGCAACTATGCCTCGCTCTCGCACGCCCAAGATCCACAGCCATCGGATTTGCTTCGCGAAGCGGTACCGGCACCCCCAATCGAACTTCTACCTGAAAACTCCGCAGCAAACGGGGGAGGTCGTTGGAACGAGGAAATGGAATCGCTTCGCGAAAGGATCCAAGCCCTCGAAGAATCCGTTAAGCGTGCTCAATCCGCGGAATCCCAATCAGCATCCCAGGCCTTTGCTCCAGGAACGGGCAAAACCGATTCGTCGAAAGACGATCCATCCACTCCGAAACCCAAGGACATCTCAAGCACCAGGGATAAAGCAAGTGATAGCAATACTGGAAAGCCTAGCGACTGGGTTGACGTCTCGAACGAAAAATGAACCGTCAAAACAGGTGGCCACGTTCAACTCGACTATGTCACGTGGGCCAATGCCCCGCCGGTGATCCCCGACACCTTCAATTACTTCAACTTTCGCCGCCTGCGGTTGACGGCCGACGGCACCGGATACGGGGTCTACGACTTTCGATTGCAAATGACCCTCGAGCCGGAAGCGATCACGGATAACCCAGCGTTAAGCGTCCTGACTCCGCAAGTCAAAGACGCCTACTTTTCTTTGAACGAAATCCCGTACCTAGGGCGATTCCGCATTGGGAACTTTTTCGTGCCGTTTAGCCTGGAACAAGTCACCAACGATACGAATAACGCGTTCCTCGAACGTTCTATTCCCACCCAAACGGTGTTCGCTGCAGATCGTGAAGTTGGAGTCGCACTCTACAATTGCACCCCGGAACAAAACGTGACATGGACGACAGGTTTTTTCCTCGACAGTATCAGCGAAGGGCTTAAAAAACGCCTCGACGACAACCAAGGTTACCGCATCAGCGGCCGAGGCACTTGGCTTCCCTACTACGATGAGCCCAGCAACGGCAGATACCTTGTCCATACTGGGTTAGGTGTCCTAAGCACCAACGATCAAGACAACATCGTTCGATTTCGGACGCGTCCACAAGTCTCGGAAGGTCCACGACTTATCGACACAGGCAATCTCTTAGCAGACACCTTCACCACAGGCAACTTCGAGACGGCGATTGTCTGGGGGCGTTTCTCGGTTCAATCAGAAGCATTCCTCTGCAATATCCACATGCTGGACAACACCACAAGCACAGCAAATGGTGCTTACCTGTACACCAGCTGGTTCGTAACGGGCGAGAACCGAGTCTTCGAACGATTCGGACAACACGGGGCACAGTTTTTTCGCAATGCTCCCTACTCGAACTTTGCTGTGACCCGAGGTGGTATCAGTCCGGGAGCTCTCGAATTGAAAGCCCGGTGGTCCCACCTGGACTTCAACAACGTGCAAAAAGGCCAATACAACGACCTTACCGTCGGATTCAATTGGTATTGGAGCGACCGTACGCGAATCATGTTCGACTGGATACATCCAGTCACCAGCGAAACGACGATTTACGGAGCAACAACCTCGGACCTGCTCGGTATGCGATTCGACTTCAATTGGTAAAAACCAAAAATGCAACTCGCTCAGGGATTGATTCCAGCACTTGGGTGCGAACCAGCGAAAATGCGAACCCTTCAAAACTGTCGGAAACTGAAATCATGAATAGACTTCGACGTGCGTATTCACAGTTCGAATTGAGCGAAATGTTTAGACGAGTCATGGCCGGGATCATTATTCCAACCATGACGCTATTGCTCGCGATACCACCCCATATGATTTTCGCGGGCGAGGGTTGCGATCGATGCGGCTGCAAATCCAATTGCCGCTGGGTATGCAAACTCGTCCGTGAAGAAAAAAAGATCACCTACACGTGCTGGGGGATCGCGGAAGACAAATTCTGCGTCGGTTCTCCCAGCAAGATCCAGTGCCGGGAACGAGAACTAATTTGCGAAGAGTGTTCCACCACTTCGGAAAAAGAACACGACTGCAAAAAGAAAGACCCCGAAAAGAAAGACAGCAACAAATCGGTAGCGACAGGGCCATCGATCTGGGCATGGAAGACCTGGTGTCCCGGCGATTCGGCACAGGTTTTCACCAAGAAGAAATTGATGAAGAAAACCGAAACCAAAACTGTATCGAGCTTCAAATGGGTCGTCGAGGATCTTTGTGCGGAATGCCGCAAGGGCAATCAACAGCCATCGAATGATGCTCAGAAAGCCCAGTGAACGCAGGAAGGTAGCCACTCACGGCAAACGTCTACATAGCGACACTACATTACAACGTTCCTAGGCGTCTTCAAATCACTTTTACGCAGCTTTTTACTCGAAGTAATCACGTGAACACCAACCCAATCCCATTGAATCGACCTTGGATCGAACATCTATTTGCTCCTTATGTCGGGCAAATCGGCGACGACTACCTTGGCTATCGCAACCATGTGTACCGTACCGTAACCTATGCGATGCACTTCTTGGGAGAATCAAGTGACGCTGAAAGAACCATAGAAACCGCGATGGTGTACCACGATATCGGCCTCTGGTCCGATCGCAAACTGGCGTATCTCGAGCCATCGGAGTCCCTCTGCCTCGCAGACAACGCGAAAAATGGGTGGGGACTCGATCCAGAATTGCTTCGAGGCATCATCCATTGGCATCACAAAATCACACCCTATCGAGGGCAGCACCCTGAGATTATTGAAGCATGTCGCAAAGCGGACTGGATCGATGCGACGAAAGGGTGGTTTCGGAAAGGGATGCCCCGGAATGTCATCACCAGCGTGGAAGCAGCTTTTCCAAACCACGGATTCCATAAATCGCTGATGCGGTTGGCACGCGATATCGGTGGCTCAACCATCGTCGGTGGCTTTCAGGTCGCTGCAGGAATCCTGAAGTGGTAATACTTCATAGGGAATCCAGTGGTAATACTTCACAGTGGTTCCAATCGCGGCATCCTCTCCGCCGACTACGCACCCTGCAATCCTCGGTTTTTTAAGCGGCTTTCCGCGATGTTCCAATGCTTAAACCCGAATCTCTTCGATCAAAATCAAGACCAGCGGCAACTTAGTCTTTGATATCGATCTGAACAGACTGCTCGCCTTTGACAACTTTGAAGCTCAATCCGGAGGTCTCGGGCAAGTAACACTTTTCGGGCAATTGCATCCAACGTTCGCTCACTTTCGCAGGAGCCTTCGGCGCCTCTGCCAGTGCCTTTTGAACTTCTGGAGGCAGATCTCCACCCGGTGGAACCGCCGCCATCAACTCCGGCGTTGGTTCGAACTCTCGGTTGTCGATTCCCACCCAAATCTCTCCCACCGGCAACTCCATTTGGAACTTGCCGTCGCGATCTAATTCCATGGAACCAGCAGGCTGCTGCTGGTCCCGTTTCCTCAGCACCAGAAACTGTACCGCTCCTCCAGGAACCGGTTTTCCCTGATACGTAACCTGACCGGAGACCTTTCCGGTCGGAGGTGTGCATCCAAGGCTCACGCCTAAGAAGATCGTTACTAAGATCGCCCAGAGGTTCTTGAATTCCATGGATTCATTTCCAGAAAAAGGTGGTGGTTACTCGATCGGAACAAGTAGCGACTTGGGATGTCCCGTTCCATGCCGCTACATTTTTGAAGGTCTGCAGTGACAGGAATCAATCCACATCGGAGGTCACTTCACCACCCGCCGGCGTCAACATCCAGAACCATGTCCTTGAATCCATGCCGCCACTCAACCCAGTGATCGCACCATCGACTAATGCCACATGGATCATGGCATGCTGCGTCGATGCCAATCGTCGGTCACATCGCCCACCTTGCGTCGAGTTCTTGAGCGGCGACGCGGGATTAATTTGGAACTTGGAAGCGAGTCCGTAAGTGAAAATAACACCGTCACGGCCACGGCCACCACCAAATACAGGGGAGAGTCGGTCGCCAGGGTAACTGTCAACCGGCACGCCTGAGCTTGGCATCCCACCACCCGATGCGCCGATTCGGAAGATTCCCCGCATCCACCAATTGCCGCCTAGTCCAGATCCATCGCATCGTGACAATTTTTCCGAGAGCATGATCGTATTCGATGTTCCATCGGTAACCGAAGCGAACTTTGCCTTACCATCCCAGCATCGTTCCCAGGGAAACTGTGCTGTGCCACAAACCGCGGTTCGATTGTCCTCACCACCAAACAGTAGGAAGTTTCCGGCATACGAGGCATCTCCCGGAGTCCAGTCGAGTCCGTTCCCTAACGTGCTATCGCTTGGGCATCGGTATTGCGCAATCGAAGTTTGCCGCAACCATGTCTTGCTGTTCCTATTGACCGATCCCCAAGTGGGCCACACGTATCCCAATTCGATCGGATTGTTCGGGGTCAACTGACCTACCGCTGCGGTTAAATCGCAACTACTAGCCATCAACCAAATACTGTTTTGCTCCAAGTATGGAAGCATGTGGAAATAGAGGGGCGCGTACCACGCACCACCAAAATTACCCCCTTGAGGCGGAAGCCTCTTGAATGCAGAGTTGCAATTGTGCAATGCTAGAACTTGCTGCCGAATATTGTTTTGACATTGCATCCTCCGCGCGGATTCACGAGCCGCTTGTACCGCCGGAAGCAATAATCCAACCAGAATCCCAATAATTGCGATGACAACAAGCAACTCTACCAGCGTGAAACCGCGAGGGTTACGAACCGACCGTCGAGAAGAAAAAAAGCCACGGCGTGTGGACATAACAACACCCTTAAGAAAAGCGTCCGAACGTGAAGTTGATGATGCTCCCTTCGGCCAGCTCAATCCTGAACACCCGATTGAGCGAACGAACTAAAGGGATTTTCAGCAACCCAAAATCAACAATCGGTGGAAATTAGCACCCTAGAGAGGGCATTTCAATATCTTCATGAAAAAACGCTAAGCTATCGGGTCGCTTTTTTGGTTTTTTTTAAGGGGCAAGTAACAGATAACCCCTCTCAAGGACTGCAAAACCGTCGGTCGTTGATTCCAAAGCGACCATTCGCTCTCGAATCTCTGCGACAACTCTTGTTGGCGATTTTCTTCGGAACTACTTCTTAAGTTTTCTTAGACTTTTACGTTTCGCAGAGTGAAACGCTCGCAGCATGTCGTTGGCATCTTGATAACGACGGCTCGGACGACTCTCTAGAGATTTCTTGAGCCATGCTATCAATTCAGGATGTGCCTTGCGACGCAGGTTGGCATACCCTCTTTGAGGCCATTCATAAGGCCATTCCGGTAGCACGCCAGCCAACATCCGATAACTCATCAACCCCAAAGAAAACACGTCGGACTTGGCACTAGGTCGCCCCATGGCTTGCTCCGGCGCCATGTACCCGATCGTTCCTGATCCCGATGCCACCATCGTACGAATGATGGTGCGTTGGGCGACCTTGGCAATCCCAAAATCGGTCAACTGCAATCGACCATCGGAGTGCAATATCATATTCTCGGGCTTGATATCGCAATGGATAATCCGATTCCGGTGCGCGTAAGCCACCGCAGATGTCATCTGTTCGATATAGTCCAACGCGGTTCTAAAGGAAACTCGCTTCTTCAGTCGATCCGCCAACGACTTCTCACCCAAACGGCTTGCGATCACAAACCTGCCATCGATAAAACTGGCGTCTTTAAGAGGCAGAATATTGGGGTGATCAAGCTTGGCTACCACGCGGGCTTCACGTTGGAATGTGTCGAGCATGCTCGCCGTCACATTGAATTGGTGTGGCATCTTTAGAGCGACATGGACGCCCTCGATGCTATCCCATGCCTGATACACGTTCGCAAATCCACCTTGAGCAATCCGCCGCTCGATGCGGTATTTCCCAAGTCGCTGCCGAACGCGTAACACGTTGGCATCGCTCAGGCTTACCGCCATGGCACTGTAACTCTGCGCGATCATAAGAATGAGCTATCGATGTTGCGAGAAGCGAACGGCAGATGAGTACTCGGTGTGCACCGCCTGGCGCAGATAACGTTTACGGTTCAATCTGCTCCTAACACCTTTGCGGTATCGGCGCGCAACAATCGTAACCTTGGCAATAATCTTCTCGACCCTTCTATTTTCACACGCTCCCCTAAAAACATTCCTGCAGTTGAATCGCCTGTGAACTCGTTGGGTCTGGCTATGCTCTGCTAGCATTTTCAGCGAGATCCTTGCACGCCTTACTTGCGTTAAAACTGGACTTCCGTCGATACATTCGTTCAGGTCCCGACGCCCGTTAATCCGATGAAACGGTTGTCATCGGTGTGGCGACACGGAAGTCCAACCACCGAGGGCCAATGACTTCGGTCGCAAGTCGAACTCCACCGCAGGGATGCGTGGCTCGACCAACACGGCGCGATGTTCGATCGATCCACGAAGGTGCACGGGGGACGCAAGGACGCGCCCCCATGCGCCTTCTTTGGTTGAATCCATGGGTCGGTCCGGATAGGATCTTTTTCAACCAGGAGAATACCGTCATGGCTGGGGTGAGTTGGATTCAACGTCTCTATTGGCGTTATCTCTCGAAGCCCGTCGCCCATCGAGCGTTATACCTTCACGCGATGGACACACCCATCGGTTCTATCCTCGAACTCGGGATGGGGTCTGGGGAAAGAATCCGAAATGTATTGGGAATGTGCCGAACTCCCGAGGGTGTAACCCAACTGCGGTATGCCGCTGTGGATCCATTCGAGTCCGCAGGTACTGATGTGCCACACATCAGTTTGAAAGGTGCCCATCGCTTACTGAACGAGTTCGGGGTCAAGGCTCATTTGATCCCAGGCGAGCCAGCATCCGGGGTAATGCGTGTAGCACACACAGTACTGCCAAGCGACCTGATTGTGATCGATGGCTGGTGGAACGAGGCATCCGCGAATGGCGAATCCATTGCTAAATGGCTTCCTAGACTATGCCATAGCAAGTCGGCGATCTTTGCTTCGACGGCCATGGGAGGTAACTTGGTTCGCGTCCCGACACCGAGCACGGTATCGGATCAAAGCCACGCGACCAAGGCGGCCTAGGGTTTTCTCAATCAAGCGGGTTTCTCAAGTATCGACGCCGTTGTCTGCTGGCGCTGGTTTTTTCGCCGGTTTGTCTTCGACTTCTTTCTTTTCTCGCCAAGGCTTGTTCTCGCGATAGCTTTTCAGTTCCTGCTCCAACTGATCCGTTTGTTCGTTTTCCTCCTTGCGTCCCAATTCAACTGCTTTCTCGGACCATTCGATCGCCTTGTCGAATTGTTGGAGTTCCCCATAGGCGGCCGCAAGTGTGCTCAGGATGTGGGGTTTGGCATACTGCGTCAGCTCACACGCCTTGAGCGCCAACTCCAAAGCACGCTTGCCATTGCGAACGTTATCTTCGGGACTGGTCGAAAGCACCCACGACAGGTTATTCATGATCCCCGGTACATCATCTTCGTCCGACGGGATATTATCGATCGCGGATTCATAATCCGCGATTGCATCGATGTGCCTTCCTAGCGAAAGCAAGATATCTCCTCGAAGCCTCAGAGTTTGCCAATCTTTGGAATCCGCTTTGAGCAATCGGTCTGCAATCCGAAGCGCTTTTTTGGGCCGATCATCCATTTGGTAAAAAGACCCTAATTGCAGCAGTAGCATTCGGTTGTCTGGATTGAGCTGCACAAGCCTTTCCAAATCCGTGATGGCATCAGCGAACCGTTTCTCCTGAATCGCAATGTCCATCCGAAGCAGCGCCAATTCGGGGAGATCAGGCCTTACCGATTCCAGTGTTTCCAAATCCTTTTTGGCTTGCTCCAGATCCTTCGTCGACAGTGCCGCTTTTGCTCGCGTTAGCACGGCATCGAGATTGCCCGCGTCCAGTTCCAGCGCTTTGGTGCAATCGGCGATCGCCGATGCCAGCAGTGGCTTGTCATTTTTTGGAGCACCTTCCGCAAAATCCACGGATCCTCGCAAACTGTATAGCACACTTCGATCGGGGAACTCCTCGATCTTCTTGGTCAAAAACGCACGTGCTTTTTCGAGTTCCTCCGACTGAATGTACAGCAACGCCATCCGTCGAATGGCATACTCATTCGATGGCGACGACTCCATGAATTTCTGAACGATCGCTTCCGCTTCCTCGTTGCGGCCCAAGGTGATCAAGGCCTCAACGCACTGTTGAACGGCCCGCTCATTCTGTGGACTGACTTCGATGGCCTTCATGAGGTCCTTGAGACGCAGATCCGCGTCCTGCCTCAGCACCGATTTCATGACCAAGACGTCGGACAATTTGTTTTTTGATTCCGCTTCTTCGCCTTGGTTTTTCATCGCCTCCCCCAAAGCGACTTCGGCAGCGTCCAGAGATTCAATCCCCTTTGCAATTTCCTGGCGAACGATGTGGATACGAGCTTTTAGGATCAGTGCGTCGGGGAACGATGGATCTGCGTCTACGGCAATCTTGAGATCCTCCATGGCTTCGTTCGCAATTTTTGCCATGCGATTGTTCGGGACTCGGCCGCCTGAAGCCTCTTCAATGGTGGATTGCGCTCTCTGGAATGCAGTCGTCGCGAGCATCTTTTTCGCAGCCGCTACATCGAACTCGTCCAGCCCCTGCTTCAATGCCGACTGACACAACTCGATCACCTTCGCGAGCGACTCACGAGAACTCTCGGTCACACGAATGCGGCTAGCTTTCTCGAAATCCTCGGTTCCCGGGAACTCGTCATCGCCAGATTTCGCAGAACTATCCTTCGGCTCCGCCACCGCCGCAGGCTTTTCGTCCTGCGCCACCAATTGATCCAAATTCGAAATCGCGCCAAAGCAAAAGGGAACTACAATGGAGCATCGTGACAAATAGCATCGTGACCAAAATCGTCGCAGCATGGTTTGACTCGTCGAACACAAGTTAAAAAATCGTCCCTGAATCGCTCCATTGTAGCGGTATGTCCATATCGCGGGTACGGCGGGCATGTCAGGATCCTCTACACTATCAACGCATGAGTAAACGAGAAAAGCCACCATTTCAGTTGATGCATCTCGAGCCGTCCGACGACGGTTCCGTTCTCGAACGCGCCTTGAAAAAACGCTTGACCGATTGGAGCTGGGGTGAGATTCGCGACGCGATCCGACGCCGCCGAGTTCAGGTGAATGGGAACTTGTGCATGGATTTGCAACGAAAAGTGAACGCTCGGGACGTAATCAAGCTTTGGAACGAATCCCTTCCAAAACCGGTCGAAGCCTCCGATATTCGGATCGTCTATGTGGATGATTTCTTGGTGGTGGTCGAAAAACCGGCTGGAATCACGAGCGTTCGACACTTCGAGGAACGCAATCTTTCTCGGAAACGGAGGCAGTTGCAACCCACGTTCGAGGAACTGATCCCCGATGCGTTGATGCATCATTTTCAGTCCCAGCGCAGCAGAGATTCCAGCAGCAGAGATTCCAGCAGCAGAGATTCCAGCGAAGGCAATCACCGGCAGGATGCCTTCCGTGAACGGCCCCAACGGGTTCGGGATCCTCGCTCCCATCGGGCCGATGCGCAGAAGAGCTTGGAGGCTTTGCGCAAGCGTTACTCGGTCATCGCCGTCCACCGTTTGGACCGAGACACGAGCGGCTTGATGATTTTTGCCAGAACGCAGAGCATCGCCCAATCTCTCGGTAAAGCCTTCAAAAACCATCGTGTTGTTCGCAAATACCACGCGGTCGTTCACAGCCATCCGGCAGAACAAACCTTCGACTCCATCTTGGTTCGAGATCGGGGCGACGGCCACCGGGGGAGCAAACCTGCCGATCGGGGTGATGATCCTACCGAACAACGGGCCATCACTCACGTTCGCCCCATCGAGAAGATCGGCGAGTACTCCCTTATCGAATGCCAACTGGAAACAGGACGAACTCACCAGATCCGAATCCATTTATCGGAAGCTGGACACCTGCTCTGCGGAGATGCGATCTACTGCCGAAATCGCGAGGGAATAACGACACCGGACAAGAGCAATGCGCCCAGGCAAGCACTTCACAGCGCGACTCTTGCCTTCGATCATCCGATCACCGGCGCCAAACTCAGTTTTAAGATGCCTTGGCCTGCAGACCTACACCGATGGCTCACTCAATTGCGAGCGGAGTCCCAGTGATGGACCGAGAATCGGCTGCCAATTGCTTAATCGGCTGCCGATGGCTTCGATTCCAATAGATCTTTTCGTCGCTCGCGCGTTCGCATTTCGGATTGCTCTGCTCTCCACTGAGCGATACGACCGTGATCTCCACTGGTCAGTACCTCGGGTACCTTGAGCCCCCGAAACTCAACAGGTCGCGTGTATTGTGGAAACTCCAACAACCTGTTTCCACGAGAAAAAGAATCATCCCAACTGCTTTGTTCATCCCCCAGGACACCGGGAATCATCCTGATAGTCGAATCGACCACCACCATCGCCGCGACTTCGCCCCCATTGAGTACGAAATCTCCAATACTGAGCTCGAGCGGGTTTAAGAGTTCAATCACCCGATGATCAAACCCCTCGTAACGCCCGCACAGCAGAATTAATCGACCGAGTGGAGCCAGCTGCTCGACGCGAGGCTGGCCGAGCCGCTCACCTTGTGGGGTTAAAAGAATCACTGTCGCCGGGCGCGGATCCATAGCGACCACTGCTTCCACACATCGCATCACCGGCTCGACACAGATCAACATGCCCGGGCCACCACCGTAGGGACGATCGTCCACTTTGTGATGCTTCAAGTCCACCGACCAATCTCTCAGGTTGTGTACGTGGATCTCCACCAACCCCTTTTCGATCGCTTTCGCGAGGAGACTCTGCGTCAGATATCCCGAGAAAATCTCCGGGAATAAAGTAACGATATCAAAGCGTAACGTTGGGCCAAAGGGAACGGGCGTGCTTTGGCTATGCATGATGCCGCCTCACGATTGGTGTTGCAAAGAACAATGCTTGTTTCCAAGAACAGCAAACGTGCCAAAGAGAGTGGCGGCAGCACTCGCTACCGCCAAACAGACAGGGCCCAAACTCACAGGGCCCAAACTCACAGGGCCCAAACTCACAGGGCCCATACTCACAGGCCCCGGACTCACACAGCGTTTGAAAACCGGAGACGCTTCGACTAGGAAGCTGCCTCAGCTGGTTGTGCGGGGGCGCGTCCCAATCGTCCAAGGGCTTCTTGTTGCTTGGCAATGTGAGTGCCATTGGTGCCATACTTTTTGATGAGCACATGGACGTTTTCACTCGGTTGAGCGCCAACGCTGAGCCAGTAGTCAATTCGATCCCCTTTGAGGATCGCGCGAGCATCGGTCTCTCGGCACATTGGGTCGTAATGGCCCAGTTCTTCGAGAACACGGCCATCGCGAGGGCTGCGCTGATCGATTGCACACAAACGATAAAAGGGACGATTCTTACGTCCCAGTCGCTTCATTCGGATACGTACCGCCACAGATCATTCTCCAACAATTTAACGGGGTTCAAGGGCCAAGATGATAACGTTCGGAACGTTGGCTGGGGAGTCTCATTTTCGAAAAATGTGGCTCACTACCCTCGTTTCTTTTTTCTCAAGAGCTTTTCCCGCTCCTTGAGCAGCTTTTCCCGCTCCTTGGGGGTCAACCGTTTTCCTGTATTTCCTTTGATTTTCATCCCTCCAAGCGGATTGAAGGGGTCATTTGCCATCATTCCCTGCATCTGCTGAAGCATTTTCATTTTGTCACTGGTGGAACCAGCGGTCGCCATCTGCAGCATCGGCCCAATCATATCAAATTGTTTAATGAGGTCGGAAACCTGATTGGGCTGAACACCGCACCCAGCGGCGATCCGGTTACGCCGCGAGGTATCGATCAACTTGGGATTCCGGCGTTCGTTGGGAGTCATCGAATCGACGATCCCGGTCAAACGGCTCATTTCCTTTTCATTGTCAACATTCCCCATGATTTTCGAGAGTTCGCCCATGCCCGGCATGAGGGACAACATCTTTGTCATGAGCCCAGGTTTTCGGAGCTTTTGCATCATGTCTCGGAAGTCACCCAAGGTAAAAACCCCTTTGGACATCCGTTCTTCGATGGCTTTCCTCTCCCGCTCATCGATCATCCGGTGGGCTTCTCGAGCCACTTCGACAATGTCACCCATCGAGAGGATACGACTCGCCATCCCTTCTGGGCGGAACGGTTCGAGGGCATCCATGTGCTCACCGGTACCGATAAATTTGATCGGAACCGACGTAACTGCTTTGACACTGAGCAGAGCGCCGCCGCGGGCGTCTCCATCGAGTTTGGTCATTATGACGCCGTCGAGGCTCAGCGCGTCGTTGAACGCCTTGGCACTGTTCACCGCATCCTGACCAGTCATCCCGTCCACGACCAGCAACACCTGATTGGGGTTGATTTGCCGATCGATTTGCTTGAGTTGCTCCATCAATTCCGCGTCGATGGCGAGCCGCCCCGCGGTGTCCAAGATGACGACATCGGCATGAGCAGACTTGGCGGCTGCGATCCCTTCACGGCAAACCGAGACCGGGTCCGTGGCTCCTTCCTTGCTAAACACGCCAACACCGAGCTGCTTGCCTAAAACATGAAGCTGCTCAATAGCTGCAGGGCGTTGCAGGTCGGCTGCGATCAGAAACGGCTTGAGCTTCTGCTCCTTAATTACAACGGCTAATTTTCCGCAGGTTGTGGTTTTCCCGGCACCTTGGAGGCCGCACATCATGATCGTGGTCATCTCCCCTCGTCGGAGAGCCAACGCGTTGTCGACCGGACCGAGGAGATTGACGAGTTCCTCGAAGACAATCTTGATGAACTCTTCGTGCGGGCGGAGGGAGAGAAGGACGCGTCGGCCTTCCGCAGCTTCGGAAACGTCCGCTACGAATTTGCGAACGACATCGATGTTGACGTCCGCCTCGACGAGGGATCGCTCGACCATAGCGATCCCGTCCCGCATGTTGGCTTCGGTGAGCTTTCCCTTCCCTTGAAGGGACTTGAATGCAGAAAGTAGGCCGTCTTGAAGGGACTGAAACATGGCTCAGGTCGAGAATTAAGGAAATTTTGGGCCGGTTACAACGCCGTGCTGGGACGCTACGGAGAATCTATCGTCGCCGAGGCGATGGGAGAAGTGTTTTTCCAACGATTCATTGGTCATTATCCCCTCAAGGGCTTCTTCGGGGAACTTTTAACGGCCGAACTCCCTCCAATGCCTCGCGTTGCATTGTATCGCCAATTCCGGATTTGTCGGCCTGCGGAACCGCAGATTGAGCGCGGAGAACCCTCTGAGCCCAACCAAGTCGCGAGATCCGGCTAGGCATTCGTTGCAAAGCGTTCGGGTCGAATTAGACTCGAAATTGCGTCTCTCCATTTGGGCGCAGCCCTTTTTTGCCCCTGATTTGGCTCTTTAAGAGGTTCCTCGATGACCACCTTTGGTTTTGGAAGTGGGTCTTCCGCCAACAATCGAACTCGTAAGGATCGTGAAAAGATCCGCAAGAAGCAACTTGTTCGTCGTTCGATGTTGGAATCGCTCGAAACCCGTAATTTGATGACCACTGGTCCTCTATTGGCCGGTGTTCAGCCAAACGAGGGCTCGGTTATCGCATTAGGGGCGACCAATACGCCAACGGTGCTGAATGTCAGCCCGAGGGAGTTGTTGCTGCGCTTCGATGACTCTTCGTCCATCGACGCAAACAGCTTGACCGGGATCCAGATCAAACGAGCGGGTGCCGACGGCGTCCTCAGCGCTGCCTACCTGACCACCGATCTCGGTACGAACGGTTTGGCCGTAGTTGATTTCAGCGCATCGCTCCCTGGGCAACAAGGAAATGGGACTGAGCTTCGTTTCACTCAGTCATCGCGAACCACCGGCGTGAATGGCAAGCCAGCAAGCTACCCGATCTTGAGCGTCCAAGGGCAACGCATCACGATCGATGTCAACATCGCTGCAGGTTTCAAAACTACCGCTGCAGATCTTGTGAAAGCGATGAAGGAAGATGCTGCGGTCAACTCGTTGATCGTGACCTCGTTCCTCCGCGGCACGGACTCGACGGTCATCGCTGATACGGTTCCTGTCAATCAGATTTTGACCCTCCAAGGTGCCGGCGCGGCTCGCACCTCCACCAACTTCAACTCGGGTTCTACCAACCTTCAAGTCGAATTCATCGCGGTCGGAACTGCGCAGAGCGCCACCGGAACCCGTATCGAGTTCACCTCCCGCAGCTTTGATTCCCCAGCACCGCCAAACGTTATCGTCAGTGGCCAAACAATCCGTGTGGAACTGAACAGCAACCCACGCGCGCAGACGACCGTGCAAGAAGTCCTCGATGCCGTCAATGGTTCGGCCGAGGCGAGCAAACTCGTTTTGGCACGGCTGGTTAGCGGCTCCGGTTTAACCCGCATCGGTGGCAATTCCACCAGCTATTCCCCACTCATCTTGACCGGTGGCGACGACCAGTTCGTGACCCCTGCATATATCGGTCTTGGGGATTCCGGCCGCGACATCATCATCCGTTTTGCAGAAGCATTGCCCGACGACAGCTACCTGATCGACATTCTCGGAACAGGCCCATTCGCGCTTCGAAATGTCGACGGTTTTGCATTCAATGGCGGTGTCTCCCGAAGCGTACGCTTCGATTTGGATTTGGGACCGACCATCCAAGCGGTCGTGCCGCAGCCCGTGGTTACCAACAACGGTGTCAAAACTCAACTGCGGAATGTGATCTACGTTTATTTCAACGGAGATACACTCAACAGCGCCGAGGCGGTCAAACCGATTTATTATCAGTTGGTTCAAACAGCGGACACCCTCAACGGTGGCGACGACATCGCTGTTCTACCGGTAAGTGTGAATTACGATGCGGCCCTCAATCGAGTCGCGTTGTCGTTCGATCGCAACCTGGACGCCTTGGTCAACCCTGCCAATCCAAACGCAGGGCCACTTCCTTTGGCGGCGCTCCGTTTGCGAATCGGCAATGATGCGTCGGTCAATAACACTTCGGTGACTGCGATCACTCCATCGGCCGAGCCTGGAACCCGTTTTGATACCGCCACTGACCTCGGTGGAGCATGGCTCGCCGGCTCTGGCTCCAAAGCAGCCATCGTCGATTCCGAGATTAAAAACACCAGCGCCTACAAGTTGGACTTCCCAGGCGCTAACAGCGAGCAAGGCAACCGAGACAATCGCTACCAGCATCACGTAACGCGTGTCGATCAAGACGGCATCGAAGTCGTCAGCTACAACTTTGCATCGCAACTCGGAAATGCAAACCAAAGCGTTCAGCTCAATGCGATTACAGAAATCCAGAAAGGGATGGTTCGCCAAGTCGTATCGCTTTACGAAAAGTACCTCGGGGTGCGTTTCATCGAGAGCGACAATCAAGGCTTTACGATCGCCGTTGGTGACATGCAAGCGATCGACCCAGCGCTGTCGTTGACTCCGATTGAAGCCAACCGCCCCGGTGGCTTGACCTACGCTGCGGGCCCTCTTTTGTCGAACGCTTCTCAATCAGCGGTCATCATCGACAGCCAAGATTTCAACACGGCCGACGATAACATTTTCGGCACCGAACTTTTCCGCTCCTTCATGCGAGGCATCGGTGTCTTGCTCGGATTGGGCAACGCGGATGAACTGCCGCAGTCGACGATTCAGAACAACAGCCCGATCACCGATCCAAACGTAGAAAATGTCTTCCCAGGAAATGCGGACATCATCCACGGGCAGTACGTTTTCCGCCCCGAAAGCAGCGACATCGATTTGTATCGATTCATGGTTCCGGAAAAGGGTGGAAAATTATCGCTTCAGATCATCGCTGAACGCCAAGCGAACTCGAGCCTTCTCGATGGGGCGCTCCGTTTGTACCGCAATGAAGGTACAACCGCGGCTCCGAAATGGACTGAATTGGCCGCCAACGACGATTACTTCAGCAAAGATGCTCGTATCAATCTCGACTTTGTCAGCGCTGGCGAATACGTCGTCGGTGTGAGCGCAAAGGGGAACACGTCGTACGACCCATCGATCGACAATTCGGGATTGGGGGGGCGATCAGAAGGCAAGTACCAACTGCGGATCGATTTCGTTCCACCTGCCGCCTCGACCTTGACCGACAACGATGGCCAGCCAACCGCAATCGATGGCGATGGGGATGGCCGTGCCGGTGGATTATTTAACTATTGGTTCGTTCCAACCCGTCCCGATCGCACCGCCACTAGCCTCACCGATACCAGTTCGTACACCATTTGGGTTGACAAAACCGCTGCTGCTAACGGCAACGGCACACTGGCTTCGCCATACAACACGATCAACCGCGCGTTGACCGAAGCGGGCAATATCGCTGCTGCGGATACGACTGGAAAACGCGTGGTGGCCGTGAGGATTCTCGGCAACACCCAAAGCCGCGCCTACGAGATCGGCTTCAATAGGCTGGGCCAATCCCTCGCGGATGGCACCACCTTTGATGTTCCAAAGAATGTTAACGTAATGATCGATGCTGGCGCCATCATCAAGATGGGCCGCGCTCGCGTCAGCGTAGGCAGCTCGACCGTCAGCGTCAATCGCAGCGGTGGGTCGCTGCAGATGCTCGGAATACCAGACGCCAAAGTGATCGTTACCTCGATCAACGACACAACCGGTATCGGCAGCAACCCTGACAAGACACCTCCGGCGGCTGCGCCTGGGGACTGGGGTGGAATCGACTTCCGAAATCGCATCGATGGAAGCGATGCCACGCGCACTGATAAGGAACGCAATGGTCTCTTCTTAAACTCAGTGATCCATTCGGATATTCGCTTCGGTGGAGGTCAAGTCCTCGTCGATGGTGTGTCGCAAGTAATCACTCCGATCAACATCGTGGATGCTCGTCCAACCGTTGCGAACAGCTTGGTCACACGCAGTGCCGATGCTGCATTGAGCGCGACTCCGGGCAGTTTCCGAGAAGACGACTTCCGCGATCCACGATCGCAGTCGGCAGGCCTTTTCATTCCAGACTATGATCGTGTTGGACCAGACATCCACGGCAATCGCGTGGTCAACAATACTATCAATGGTTTGTTCGTGAAGACCAAGACAGGCGCTGGTCAAACGCTGGAAACAATCACTGCCGCAACCCGATTCAATGACGTCGACATCACCCACGTTCTCGGCGAAAATTTGGTTATTGCCGGAACCGCAGGTGGCGGGATTCTCGATGTTGCATCCCCACCGACCACAGTAGTTCAAGTCACCAGATCGGGATCCGGCGCGCTGCCCGCGGGTACCTACAACTACCGACTTGTTTACGTTGACACCAATGGCAACGAAAGCTTGGCGTCCATTCCGACGGATTCGGTCACGGTGGCTGCGTCCAGTTCGATCCAATTGGCGAGCTTGCCACCGGTCGGGGGTTCACTCCCCTACGTCGGCCGTCGAATTTACCGAAGTGACGCGACTGGAGGTGGAACGTACCGCTTTGTAGCCCAACTCAATGCTATCTCAACGACCTTTGTCGACGACGGATCCACGAGCGGTGCACCTTTGGCTGAACTGACAGCAAAGATCCGTTCGCGCCTCGATGGCAGCTTGGTCATGGATCCAGGTTTGATCGTGAAAAACCGCGGATCGCTGATCGAAGTTCGGGATGGTGGTCAACTGCTCGCTGAAGGCACCGATGGTTTGCCAGTGATCATGACGAGCATCAACGATGCCAAGTATGGTTTCGGCGGAACTTTTGACACCTCTGGAAGTCAAGGCTCCACACAACCGCAAGCTGGCGATTGGGGTGGAATCTATGTAGGCCCAGGTAGCGCCGCGTCCTTGGACTACAACCGACTAGGATACGCTGGGGGAACCACGCGTATCGAAGGTGGTTTTGCATCGTTCAACGCTATCGAATCCCAGCAAGGGAATTTGCGGGTTGCTAATTCTCGCATCGAAAACAACGCGGCGGGTACAGAAGCAAACGCAGCGAACTCGACCAGAGTCGGCCGAGGAACCAATGCCGAGGCAGCAATCTTCGTCCGCGGATCACAGCCGATCATCGTTAATAATCGCATCAACGACAACGGCGGCCCGGCGATCAATATCGACGTCAACTCGCTCGACAATCAATTCATCGATGATCCAGGCCGCTCCACAGGCACCATCGGACGAACCGGTGAATACCTCGAAAACCAAGGTGCCTTGATCCGCGGCAATCGACTGTCCCGCAATGACATCAATGGAATGCTGATCCGAGGACAAACGTTGACGACCCAAAGCGTTTGGGACGACACCGACATGGTCCATGTCGTTCAATCTACGATCACCTCTGACAATGTGCACACCTACGGCGGTTTGCAACTTAAGAGCTCCGCTAACCAAAGCCTGGTTGTGAAGTTTGGCGGCAACTCGTCCGCGAGTGGGCTCAACGCAACAGGCACACCACTCGACATCGCGAATCGCATCGGTGGTAGTATCCAAGTCATCGGCCAGCCAGGTTACCCAGTGGTGCTGACATCCATCGGGGATGACACCGTTGGAGCCGGATTCGGCATCGATGGATTGGCGAACTTCGACACCGACAACAACGGCAATGATGAAAGCTCCAGTACCGGCGATATCGTTTTGCCATTCGGCCCAGAAGTGGACCGGGGAACGTTGATCGACAACGATGTCGACGTCAATCGGCCTGGCTATTTCGCATTCCGGCCTCAGGCCGGAGGTAGCGGTTCCTTTGCTTCCGGTGGTGGAATCACCGCGCAAGGCACATCGCAACTATTCATCGATGAAAACGTGATCTTCGCGTACACGAACTACATTGATGTCGGTGGCGACGGTAGAGCCTTTACGTTGGGTAGCACAACCATCACCCAACAACCGACGTTGGTCTCGCCCGACTTAGTTGTGAGCGAAGGTAACTTCGTTGGAAATGGTAACGCCACGGTGCGATGGCGTATCGAAACCCGTTTTGATAACGGTATCGCGAAGCTATACAACAAACTCTTCCTCGACAGCGACCAACCCCTTGGAAACATTCAGTTCATCAACTATCTCGATGAAGACATCCAAGGTGCTAGCGACGACTTCCTGTACATCACGGGGACACCTGGCCAGCCCGACTTCCGAGCGTACACCGTTGACAGCCAAGAGCGATTTGGCTTCTCCCACGGTGGTATCTACTCCCAAGGCGTCGACTTGGTGAACGCGAGCTACTTGGGATTCGCTGCTGATCAATACCGAGATCTCGCAAATGCGATCGAAGGCGCGGGTACGACCTATCTGCCAGCCGGCAACATCGACTTGACCGATCTGCCTCGGATCAATGATCCGATCCTCGGTCAGGTTTATGGTTTGGGTGATGTGACCACAGCGTTGGCATGGCAAGTCGACGGCACCGCCAACAACAGCCAAATCACCAGCTTCCTCGAATTGATCCCACAAGCGGTTCAAAAGGATGCAGTTGCTGGTGCATGGAACGGTCTTTCGATGCAAACCTACTCGAACGATCGAAATGTTGGCGTAGCCAGCGAACGCGAATCAGCACGTGCCAGCGCCCCGGCAGCCAACGATTTGCCGTCGAACTCTCAGTACCTCGGGCAACTTGCTCGCACCCCGACCAGCGGTGACGAAAACACCCGTTTGGGATTTGAAGTCCAAGGCGTCATCAACAAACCTTCCGACAACGACGTGTACAGCTTCAATGCGTACGGCAGTACCGAGGTTTGGTTGGACATCGACCGGACATCATCCGATTTGGATACGGTGGTAGAACTGATTTCGGCGAACGGTGAAATCCTCGCTCTTTCGGATAATTCCTACCTCGAGGAAACACAACCAACCACGAATCCGATCTACTCGACACTTCCGGGCAACAGTGCCAATCCGCTCCGCAAGAGCGCATTGTCTCAATACCCGCAATCCTCCCGTGGTGAAGCCCGCGATGACTACAGCACCAACATCAAGGATGCTGGGATGCGAGTCACTTTGCCAGGCCAATCTTCGGAAGCCTCTCTCTATCACATCCGTGTACGAAGCAGCAACCAGTTCCAAGGCCAACCTGCAAATGTACCAGCCCTTTCCGACCCCGCGTCGGTAACTCAAGGTCGATCCAAGGGTGCGTATCAGTTGCAAGTCCGACTCGGCGAACAACAGGAGTTCCCGGGCACATCGATCACCTTTGCCGACATTCGGTATGCAGTGAACGGAATTTCGCTCAACGGTGTTCCGCGTCATTCACCACTCGTCGGTGAAACCGGCGAGCGCAGTGGCGACCCGACTAGCCCAACGAGCATTACCGACGGCCCGAACAACACCTTCGCAGGGGCCCAGGAGTTAGGAAACCTTCTCCAAACCGATCGAAAGACCATCTCGATCGCAGGTTCTCTGGCGAGCGCCAGCGACATCGACTGGTACACGTTCTCGATCAGCTACTCATCGCTGGTCACCCCGCTAGCACAGTACTTGTCGACCGTTTTCGACCTCGACTACGCGGACGGCATCGGGCGAGCTGACACGGCGATGTACCTGTTCCGGCCAAATGCAACCAACACCGATGCGACCTTGGTTCAGGCAGGCCAAAACAGCAACATCCTTGATGACCGCGCTACGTCCCTTCCGGGGGCAGACAATACCGATCTGGGACGCGGTTCGACCGGAACTCTCGATCCTTTCATCGGAAATGTTGAACTCCCAGCAGGTAGGTACTACCTAGCGGTTACCAACCGCACCCAAGTCCCAGCGGTATTGGCCAATCGCTTGAGCACCTCCTCGACCAACTCGGCCTCGACGCCAAACCTGCGTCTAAGCCCCGTCAGCAGCAATCGTCTGATTGTTGAAGACCGTGTTGGGGACCAACTCTCTTCTGCAGTAGCACCGATCACTCCTTCGTTCATGCCTGCTGGAAGCTCGCGCGTCGAGTACGCTCTGAGCGACGTACCGATGTACTTGCTCGGTTACGGCGGATTGGGAGCCACCGATTACTTCATTGCGAACTCGTTCACAGGTGAAGCTGCAAATTACGTTGGTCGCGCGAACGTGGACATGCGCAGCATGATCATTCGTCCAAACGGAGATCTACGCGGCTTCCGTGGCTTGGAAACAGGTACCGGTGATGCTGCGAACCAATACGTTGTGGTCAACACTGGAGACGCAACACCAACGACAACTGGTTCTTCAGGAATCGTGACGCGTTACATCGACCCTGCAAACGGCGACTTGGCACTCGCAGACATCGGAGTCAATATCCAAGCCGTTACCACGATGGATCTTGCCAATCGTGAAACCGGGTTCTTGGTCGCGGCACGGCCTGCATCGCCGAGAAATAATGGAGTGCGATCACTTCAAAACATCCTTTACGCGTTCGACGCCAGCACAGGACAGGTCACCAGCGCCCCTGGTATTGATAACCAATTCAATATTCCAGTTGCCAACGGCCCTGACATTATCCTCGGTGCAGGCACCACGAAAACCGAACGTGGCTTCATTAACACCGATCCTTCGAGCGGCGCTGCGTCGACGTCTTTTGGTGTCACCGAAGCGACAGAAATCCGATCGAGTGCAACCTCGTCGCTCATCAACGACGGCGATACGATCACGCTGCGACTGCAAGCCAACATCACTGCGGTTTTGGAGTTCAATTCTGGTCCCGAATTGCTCCTCAACCTAGATCCAGTCAAGGCTCCATTGCGGGTACTAGCAGAAGGTGATCAGTTCATTGTCGACGGTGTTACTTACCAAATCACTTTGGGAACAACTCCGGTCTCGACGCCGAATGTGCGAACGGTCTTCTACAAAACGTCCATGACCAATGCGGAATTTGCGTCGGCCGTCTCGCAAGCTGTTCCGTCGTCCATCGAGATCGGCTTCGATGGAAACCGAATGAATTTCAAGGGTGCCATTACCGCAGACTTCAAGGACTTGCTCAAAGCTCGACCGCAGCAATCCGGCCGAGTTGCGACCGATGTCGGGTCCAACGGAAATGTCGGAAGCGGTCGCGTTGCGATCAACTTCCTCGCCCAAGATACCGCGGCAACGATCGCAGCTCGCGTTGTCCAAGCAATCAACAGCTCCGGATTCCTCGGTCTGTCTGCGGTTCAATCCGCTACTAACCCGAACGAAGTGCAGGTTTTGGGGGCAACAGTTGTCGCTGCCACAGGTAGCACAGACGTGATTGGCATTGCTCCTGGAGGCTTGGTAACAGGTATCGCAGGTGTCAACAATGCGTTGTTTGCGGTCAGCGATGCTGGTGGTTTGTACCGTGTTGGCTTCGGCTCGCTCAACAGCAACTCGCCTGGCAATATCGCAACCTATGTCACTTCGTCGTATCGATTGCAAGGTATCCAGTTCACTGGATTGACCTCTGGCCCAGAAAACCTGGCAGGCGGTCAGTACGCCGATTTGCTTTTCGCAACCGCAGCAGACGGAAATATTTACGCCTTCAACACCAGCGGAGTTCCCCAAAACGTTTTCGCCAACGGCGAATGGTTTGTTTCAACAGGGATCGGAACGCTACAAGGCTTGTCGTTCTCCAACCTGGACTTCAACCTTTGGCACACCTCGGAGCGACGCGACCAAGACACCGGTCATGGCATTCCTGCAAATCCAGATGGAACCGCAAGCTCCATCGGTGGTACGAGCTGGTACTTCGGGTACGAGAGCACAGCTCACCCGAACGCAGGATTCAACAACGCGACCGATCCCCTATCGAGCGCCAGGGCCGATGGACAGCCCATCCAAGGAACTTACAACTTTGCCGGGGGCGCTGTCGGTGTCCTCGAAAGTCAGACTTTCTCCTTGGCCGGTATGGTCGCCTCAGACCTTCCGACGATGTACTTCAGTTACTTCTTGAGCACTCAAGAAGCCTCATCTGCTGACCCTGAAGAAGTCATGCGAGATTCAATGCGGGTATACGGGGCAGGCGATAACGGCCAGTGGATCTTGCTGGCTACCAACAATGATGCGTCCGATAGCAAGGGCGATCCCGTCGAGTCTGCTCCAGAGCGACTCATCGACAACGATTTGCCAGCCGTTTCCGCCCCACAAGTCGCATGGCGTCAAGCTCGCGTTGACCTCGGTGCCTTGGCCGGTAGCAAGAACGTCAAACTTCGGTTTGAGTTCAGCACCGCAGGTGGACTCGGGTTCGACAGCCGCGGTGGTCGTGGTGTTGAATTACGGGCTCGTGTCGGAAGCGACCTACGCGATGGACAAACGCTCGTCGTTGGAGGCCGCACCTTTGAAATCGAGATGGGGCCAACTCTGGTCTTCCCCGGCGGAGCCTCGCTTAAGAACGGCGATAGTTTCACCGTCCAAGGAACGTCCTTCGTATTCTGGGATGGAACAGGCATATCGCCAACAGGAACCGTGATTCGGTTTACTTCATCCGACTCGGCTTCAACGGTGGCACAAAATTCGCTCGCAGCGATCAATTCGGCAACGTACATCAAGCCGACACAGTCCCTTTCGATATCTGATCCGGCCAATGGCTCCGATATTCTGAGCCGCGCCGTGGCTCTGGGGATTAATGGCCAAGCTGTCGTTGTTAAGGCTTCTGGTGCGATTGGTGACAATCCCAATATCGTAGCTCCAAACCTTCCAGATAAAGACATCGACCTGATGTCGATGGAGCTCGATGCGGGCGCAACGGTGATGATTTCAGCCAAGGTATCGACCCTCAATTCGCCGCTCGATCCTTATCTCCGTCTCTTCGACGCAAACGGCACGCAAATCGTCGCTAACAACGATTCTAATGGAACCCGTGATGCGGAGATCACTTACACCGTTTCCAAGGCTGGGCGGTATTACATCGGAGTGAGTGGTTCGACCAACACTCGGTATAACCCATCCGTGGAGGATAGCGGAACCAATGGTGGATCGACCGGCTTGTATGAACTAACCGTCGATGTAACACCGCGGTTTAACACTTCGGTCCTTGTGAACCGAGTTCAAGTCGACGGCGCGAAAAACGTCACTGTGCCTGCAGGCTCTCCGATCAACCTCATTGGAGCCACCGGACTGTCCGACTCGACCAACCTACCGGTCTACATCCTTCAAGGCATGACGGAATCGGAAGTAGCATTGGCATTAAAAACTACTTTCGAAAGCTACCTCACCGCCGGACTGGACACCTTCGAGACGTACACACTTCGCGACAACGCCATCGACATGACGGGAACCCAGGTGACCAATCCTGGACCATTCACCGTGACCAATATGCGACCCGGAGACGAAAACTCGGAGTACTCGCTGCTCAACAGGCCAGCGTACCGCGCTCAAGCCAACGTGTTCGAGGGGGTTTACCTCGATGACTTTGTAATCGGAACCGCCGAACGCGGTGAAACTGTCTCCGAAGCTCCCGCTGGAACGGCCTTCGTAACTGTCCCATCAAAGGGAAGCGGCATCTTGGTTGGAACCTACCAACTCGAGATTCGCAGTGGATCCGATTACGGGATTCCACAGACAAACGCGTCTGTAACTGCAGGAACCAACGCGGGGATCATCTACGACCGAGCGTTCGAGCCAAATCAACAATTGGCTGGTGCCTTGAATATCCAGTTCAATGATGCCTCGCAAATCTCGGACGGTCAAAAGATTGTCTTGAACGATGGCGTGACAACAATGACGCTTGAGTTCGAAGACATCACATTGCCCTCGAACTCGCCGAACCGAGGTGTTCAATCTGGAAACTTGGCAATTCCGTACAACCCGATGATCAATGAATCCTCGTTCGTGATCGCATCACGCGTCAGGGACTTGATCAACTCACCATCGGTTCAGAATGTGCTACGTATAGGTGCTGTTTCGACCGACGGAAGTTTGTCCGGTCAGAACACCCGCGAGATCACCTTGCTCGGAACCATCACTGCAACGATCCCGAACTCAGTCGGATTCATCGCAAATCGCTCGCCAGTAATTCGATTCGCCGGGTCTTCGCAAATCGTTGATGGCCAAACCTTGGTTATCAATGATGGAAACCGAACGCTCGCATTGGAGTTCGACGACGTGAGGTCACCCGGTGTGACTCTCGGAAATGTCGCTGTTCCTTTCGATCCGACGGCGAACGAGTCGGGAGCTGTCATCGCCGCTCGCGTGTTGCAAATCATCAACTCGTCAGCCGTGCAGTCAGTATTGCAAGTGACCGGCTATCCTGTGTCTGGATTGGGTGGTCAGAACTCCGATACAATCACCATCGGTGGTGCAGTCGCAGCAACCTTGCCTACTTCGATCGGCGTAACGCTTGCCAACAATTTGTTCGGCGATCGCAACACGGCTCGCGATCAAGGCCAAGTGATTATCGAGAATTCGAGGATTTCGAACTCTTCCGGATTTGGCATCTCGATTTCGGCCGATGCGAGGGACCCTGTTTCCGGCTCGCCGAACCCAGGTTCCGTTCGCAACACCCTCACGATCAACAACCAACGGCTGATGCCTGGCGCTGTGATCATGAATAACGAACTCTTCGCCAACACCGCGGGCGGTATCAGCATCGCTGGCGAGCCCAACACCGCAGCGAACTTGCCCCCGGCACCGGTTCCATTCGCACGGATCGTCAATAACTCGATCCTCGGTGGAACGGTAAACAACGTGTTGATACCACCAGCAGCTACCATCCAAGGGGATTACTACGCCCTCGGATCGATCTCCTTCGCAGATCGCGTGGACCGCTACGATCCACGGGCCGGTGGTGGACCAGTTCCGATCACTGGCCTCCAAGTTCCATCCGCCGCGTTGGGGGCACCCAATTACTCCGGTATCGGTGAACCGAAAGCCAACGAAGGAGCAGTATCGCTGGGCCGAGGGGGTGTGCTAGTTGTACGATTCGATAATAACATCTTGTCGGGATCGGATGACGTTCGCCCAGACTTGGCTGTCTACGAAGTCGGAACGTCGGAACTGGTACGCGTGGAAGTTAGCTCCGACGGGGTCAAGTACACCTCGGTAGGATCGGCGTCGTTCAACAATCGCTACATCGACCTCGATGCTTATGGATTCAACTCCTTGAGTCAGTTGAGCTTCGTCCGATTGACCGATGAACCAGGCGATGGCCCGTCGACTGGTGACTCGGTTGGCGCCGACATCGATGCAGTCGGAGCTATCTCCGGCAAACCAGGAGTGCTTTACACTCCTTCGGGAACCGGTATCCGTGTTGGCGCCAACGCCAGCCCAACCCTCCTCAACAACATCGTTGTCAACAGCGCTGTGGGTGCGAGCATCGATGCGACCAGTACCTCAACGGTCATTGGTGGCATGCTCTACCAAGGCAACACGCGAGATACCAACGGAACTTCTTCTGGTCAATTCGCGATCACCGCGAGCACCTCGTCGCCACTGTTCACCGATCCGACTGCGGGTAACCTCTACCCGGTCGCTGGTGCACCCTCGATCGATGCCTCCATCGATTCCTTGCTCGATCGATCCGCATTGCTCGCTGTGAAGCAACCGCTCGGACTGGCACCCTCACCAATCATCGCTCCCGCGACCGATATCACTGGGGCGCTCCGAGTCGATGATCCAAACGTCATCGCTCCTCCAGGGCTCGGCGAAGGCGTCTTCAAGGACCGTGGGGCATCTGACCGATCGGACTTCTTAGGACCTACCGCTGTCGCGATCAATCCTCAAGACAACGATTCGCTCGGCAAGGATTCGAACCCAACCACTGGCGTTGTAGAACTCGTCAGCTCGGCGCTCAATTATTTCGACATCCAAGTCCTCGACGTTGGTGCTTTGAATGGCGTTGCCCAGGGAACCGGAGTCAACCCAGCCACCGTCTCACCGAACTCGGTTCTGGTGTACAAGAATAGCAAGATCCTCGTCGAAGGAATCGACTACCGGTTTGGCTATGAGGCCACAAGTAATATCGTCCGACTCACTCCGCTTTCAGGTCTATGGGAAAGTGGTGCGGCCTACACGATTCGGTTCATCAACACGAACGAATACCTCATCCAAGCTGTTGCACCAAACGCTCTGATCGACGGTACGACCTACAGCGTTCTGGATGCGACCGGGACTCCAAACTACTTCGAAATCGATACCGGTCTGAAGCTTCGAGTACCAGCATCCATCGATGGGTTCACCAACACCGTTGTCGACGGAACCATCTTCCGACTCGACGATGGATTCCGACGTGTGACGTTCGAGTTCGATAACGACGAAAAGGTTCGTACCGGAAACGTTGCCGTCAAGTTCTCCAACCAAGAGCCACCCGAGGCTTTGGCAGAACGCATCGCTAATGTCGTAGCCTCGGTCAACCTCAAGTTGGCAATCCAGTCGATCGGTTCCGGTAGCATGCAGATCACGGGAAGCAACCTGATCCGTTTTGTTGCCGAGGACAGCCGAGTGACCTCATCGGGCGCAACGGGAATCACACCTGTTTATGGTCTCCGAATCCCAACCAATAATGGATTACCTGAAAACCTCCGTGACGGCCAACGATTCTCGATCCAACGCGGTGACAAGACGGTTGTCTTTGAACTCGATTCGGATGGAGTCGTCACCCTCGGAAACACCTTGGTTCCGCTGAATACCACTTCGGTGGATCAACAAGCTGGACTGATCGTCGCTGCGATTAACGCTGCCGGTCTCGGTCTCACCGCCAGCTTCACGTCGGGTGGTTATATCGCGGTTGGAACCGACGCTGACATCCGCATTCAAGCCACCAGTACGGTACTTGAAGTGGTTGGCGTTCCAGGCCGCGTGATGACCAATCCGATCGCCATCGATTTGGGTACCGTCAAGGACACCAGTCAAGTCGCCGAAGTGATCGCCGATGCGTTGGTCGCCGCAAACCTGACAGGAATCGACACCACACTGCTCGGCAACCGGGTCTTCATCGAAGGATCCCAGGGTATCTCTGGCGTTGGTGCGGAGTCGGTATCCGGCATCCGTGACAAGGCTGGTAACGCGATGCGTGCCTCCGAACTCAATGGCGAAACCTTGATCAATATCTTCCTAGGCGAAGGCTTCGATTACGGTGATGCTCCAGACCCTGCGTACGCTAGCAAGCGTGACAACAACGGACCTCGCCACAAGATCGCCGATGGATTCTCACTCGGTGCCACCGTCACCGCAGATCCCGATGCTCGGATTCCAGATGGTGACCTCGACGATGGTGTAACCTTCGGATCCGTCATCGCTGGGTTCAATGGAACCATGCAGTTGACCGTCCAAGGCATCTCGATAGCTCGACCCGGATACGCAAGTGCCTGGGTGGACTTCAATGGAAACGGCGTGTTCGATTCGAGCGAACGTCTCAACATCCCTGGCCGAATCGTAAACGGCGTCAACACTCCGATTACGTTCAATGTTCCATCCGGAAGCAAGACGGGAACTCCGATCGCCGCCCGAATCCGACTCAGCAGCGATCAGAACGCAATTAACTCACCAATCGGTGAAGCCATCGACGGTGAAGTCGAAGACTACATGATCACCATCAGCAATAACCCGTATACCAATCCCAACAATCGGTACGACGTAAATGCAGATGGATTTGTATCGCCGATCGACGTTCTCCAGATCGTCAACTACGTCAACTCGGGATTGCCAAGCCGTCCGCCGTTGCCACCGACTGCGGTACCACCGTACCTCGATGTCGATAGCGATGGATTCATCGGACCTTTGGACGTCCTCGCCGTGATCAACTTCATCAACTCGGGGGGCAAGTCCGGTAGTGGTGAAGGAGAAGGCGAAGGCGCCGGCGAGGATCTTTGGATCTCCGCCTCGAGCACTCCCGCCCCAACCAATGGATCGTCGAACTCCAGTGGAACCATCCAACGGTCCATGACGGCGGCGACTAGTGGTGTCACCAAAGCTCAGTCACTCGACAACGCTTTGGCTCGAATCGGAAATGACTTCGGACCAGCACTACCAGACACCTGGTTCGACTGGTCAACCGCCAACACTGGGGATACGGAGTCCAAGGAGAACCATGCAGAGCTCACCAGTGCTCTCGACGAAATCCTGGATGAGCTTTTCTAGAAAAGCTCAGCATACAAAAGTTCCCGTGTTTATCTCACGGCAACGCTAAAGCGCAAAAGGGCTATCCGGAAACGGATGGCTCTCGGCGTTATTGCACCCCAGCAATTTTTATGCGATGACGGGGCAGCAACTGCCGGGCCAACTATTTTGGCATGCTTGTCAGGTCAGATGCATCATCTTGATGGATTATTCGAAGCGTCGGAGAGTCATCTCGCGGTTCAAACGACTCTCGCTCCTTGGCATCTGAAACCGGATTCCCTAGATCTCCCTTGGCTTGGGCGAGCCTTCGCGTAGAGGAAGCATCCATTGAACCAGCTGGCAGGTTTGAAGAAACATTCTTCGACGCTCGCAAGGCCACCGCGATCGATGTTTTAATAAACTGCTCTCGCACCTTTGGAGAGACGTTGTGCAACTGCTGGGCAACCTGCTCGAGCCCTTGTGGGTTCGTACGCGCCGTTTGCGAGATCTGCGAGAAGAAACCTGCACACTCTACGAAATTGTGATCGGCAGTCTTCGCTACCAAAGGCCCAAGCGTTTTGACCACCAAATCCGCTCCCACGTTATCTAGCTTCATGAAGGCGTCCATCCACGCCATCATGCCGGGCCGACCATCTGCCAATCGTACTGGTCGGTTGTGCAACACGACCACGCAGCGGCCCTTGAGCTCCCTGGCCCATAAATTTCCTTGATAGCCACCATTCGACTGATACACATGGAGCGTGTCACTACCGTAAACCAAGTCCATTTTGCACTTGGTCCCAGCTCCGTCGTCGCCGCTCAGCTGATACTCACCAATGCGGTCCAAGGTGACACGAGTAATCCCCATCACATCCCAAATATTGACCACAACCTCAGGATGCCGGACCAGGAACGTGTACATCTCCGGATCGCATTCGACCGTTTGAGTCGGCATCCGCCGAAAATAACTCGCATCCTCGGCAATGGCTCGCAGCCGCTGCGATGCTTCGGGCGTCAACTGATCAAATGGGATCGACCGAATAGCAGCAACCTTCGCTTCACGGCTGCTCGTACCCTCAGCCCCATCATTTCGGGATGAATTGAGAGTGGATTCGATCGGCTGAGCCCAAAGGTTTGAACCAATCAGGGACAAACTAACTCCGATCGACACTCCCAAAACGGCCATAAAACGGCAACCCAACCAACGATAGCTCCCGCGTTGTCGCATTTTGACGCTATCGACGAGTCTCATGGAATATCCGAGCTCATGGGAGTTGTCATTCCAAGGTTGCTCGTGGCCTCAGACCACAGCTGCCGCCTCCGAAGAAACCTACGGTTTCGAGAGAACAACCCTTATGCTCTGATTTCGGCATTCCTGTGAGCAAACACCAGCCGAAGATTCATTTTTGCCGACGCTAGCAAAGTCGAGTTCTGATAGGTGGCTGCATCCGTTGAGCGAATCCCTTTATAATTCGCATCGCCCCCGGGATGAGACGCTCCGGCAATTGGAGACCTCAGCGCAAAATCCCTGGCAGTTTACGATGCAATTCTGAACTCCCTAAAGCTAACCTAATGCCACTTATCCTCATTCCCCACCAAGTAACTCGATGGACCTGGGGCACTTTATTCGCCGGACTTAGCGTTCTATCCGGCTGTAGCAAGAGCGATTCCAATCCATCGAATGAAGCAGACTCCGCACAACGACTCGCGGGTACAAACCCAGCGGAATCCAGCGGTGCCCAAAATCCACCTCTCGGTACTCAAGCCAAGGGTGCACCGGAAGATGCAAAACAACTTTTGGAGGAATCCCTTCGCGTCTACAGAGATGCTAACAAGTACTCGGACCAAGCCCAACTCACCATCTCGGTTCCTGGCACAGCCCCGTTTTCATCCCCGTTTCGAGTAGCATTCGAACGGCCAAACCGTCTTGCAATCTCTGCCCATGGCGCTCGCGGTTGCTGGACCAGCACCAACTGGGAAGCGATTTGCTCGGGACCTACCAACCCATTTCCCAACCAACGGCTTGTTCGTCCCTTGCCCGAAACCATCGATCTCGATTGGCTTCAACAAGACAACCTCGGTGGCCTCTTTGCCGACCCCGTTGGCATGCCGATCCAAATCGAGTTGTTGCTTTCTCGAGGCTCACTCAGTGAATTGACGGGAGCGGACACCAAGATAGCTTTTCTAAAACCAGAAACCGTCGATGGACGAGTTTGCGACCGGGTCCAGATCGACAAGTCCAATCTTCGCTGGATTCTCGGAATCGATCGCGACTTGAAAACATTGCGAACGATGGACCTTCCTCCCCAATTTTTTTATCCAGGCCAATCGGCGGAGGAACTTAAAGGCGTCAGTTGCACCATCGATATTATTTCGCCGAAAATCGATCAGGCAATCGACTGGAGCGAATGGCAGGTTCCAACCAGGGCCGAAGATATTTCAGTGCGTCGATTCGTAATGCCTCCACCGATTGCCTCCACAAAAATCCTAGGCGAAGTCATCCCGCCTTTCGATTTGAACGATTCACGCGGCGAACGCCTGTTGGATTCCGCCGAACCCAAACGTCCTATCAGCATTCTTTGCTGGATCGGCGAAGACCCGGCGAGCGAGGCGTTTACCAAAGACCTTTTGAAGATCCAGAAGGTTTTGGTCGACCAGGAACTCGCTCCTCAATGCCAAATCTTTCTTGTTGGACGGGAAACCGCCAAGTCGTTGCCTGAAGCCATCAAGAAATGGAACTGTGATCTCCCGTTGGCGGTCGATCGTACCGGAATCTCCGATTCACTCTTCAAAATACCAAGTGAACCTAGCATTGTCGTGATGGATCGAAATCGACGAGTTCAAGTATCCGAGTATGTGATCACACCGGCAACAGTCTCAGCGATCCCTAACCTTGTAAAAAGGTTGATCGCCGAGGAAGATCTCGCAAGTCGACAACTGCAACAGGACGCCGATAACCAAGCTCGCTACATCGGTGCTCTTCATCGTGTAGCTATCGATAAAGAGCAAGCGGCAAAGCTACCTGCTATCCGGGAATTCCAGTTTTCGCTCCACGGTATGCGGCGCGATTGGAAGGCGGAGTTTGCCGACCCGATTCTAAGTGCCGGAGGAATCTGGTACCCCGAGCACACATCCGCATCCGGAAACTCCGAACGAAAGCTCCCGTTCCAAGGCCAATCCAATCTGCCGGTAATGTCCGTGCTCGACGATACCGGTAAACTCTACGTCGTTGACGAGTTCGGCAGACGACACTCGATCGGTTCGATTGAATCCGAACAAGCCGACGGGGCGAAACGAATCCACACGAGCATCGACCCGTGGAGCCATTCCTGGGTCGCCGTCATTCCCGAAGGCTTGCCCCGATTTTGGATTGCCCCGATTCCGTCGCCGTTGCCTGCAATAGTCCCTGCCGTAAACGCAACTCAATCCTCCAACGCAGCGACTACCTACAACACACAAATCGGAGAATCCCCGAACGCTTTCGTCTGGACGTCGCTCGCCAAGGAATCCAGCCTAGTATTGGCTAGCGACCAATCTCGATTGCTGGTTATCAATCCAAAGAACGAACAGAGAAAAGATGGGATTTTGAATGAGTCTTTGGTGTCGATCGCACCAGGCCTGGATGCCAACGGCCAAGTCGCTGAATGGAATGCTGTGGGCCAAAAAGGGCACTTAACCCGCATCGGTAACTTAGCAAACGCCGCAAGCGGATCTCTCAACGATCAACCGATCGAAGCTCGACTGAATCAACTGCCAACCCGCCCGGAACCGGGCGTATGGCTTTGGGGGAAACACGGCAACCTGCCTATCACGATTTCGCTGACGCGACTCCTCACTGGAGAAACAGGGATTCAGATTTCCAACCCAGCCTACCAACCAATCATTCATCGCCCACTCACCGTTCGCCCCGAACAATCGAGGCTGCTGGGAGCCACGAGGTTGGCGGACGGAAATCTATATGGGATTGCGACCGGACCGAATCGTATCCTACATCTGTTCACTGGAGATCTGCGGATTGTCGACCAAGTCTCCTTCGATTCACGAATCCTCGCCGCGTCGATTGTTCCATTCCAACAAGACTTAAGACTGATTGTCGCTTTGGAAAATGAGGTGAGCTGCTGGACGATCGATGTACCAGACGCGCGCGGCACAACAGCTTCACCGGCAAGCAACGAGACGCCCAGCCCTTCGGATTCCAAACCCGCGGCCAGCGGAATATGACATCGATTGGTTCTAACAAGTCCATCGTAATCCTCGGCGCCAGTTGCCGGGCAGCAGCCCAACGCGCGGCGCGTGCCGGATTCCAGCCGCATGCCTTCGATCTTTTCGTTGATCGCGATTTGATCGACTGTTCGCAAACCGGCCAACTCGACGCATTGCAAGGTTCCGAAAAACTGTGGCGAAACCCACACTGGAACGGTATGCCCATGCTTCTCGCTGGAGGCATGGAACACCGCCCCGAACTAGTAGATCGGCTCCGATCGCACGGTCTTCGATCCGGAGTCACTGGATGGATGCTGAAAGAATTACGAGCTATCGAAAATTGGCAATCGTGGGCCTTTTGCGCTGGGATCGGATTTCCCGAAACACGATTTTTTCGTCCACCGGAAGCAAATCCCTCCAGCTTTCCTGCCGAATCACAGAACGCACAGTGGCTCCGAAAACGTAGAAAGGGAGCCGGTGGCATCGGCATCGTCGTTGAATCGTTCTCGAGCGCAACCGAATCCGACGAAGAGCCACAGCACTACTGGCAACGCCGCTTGGACGGAATCTCCATCGGCGTTTCCTTCCTTAGCGATGCCGTCCGCAATCACACGCTGGGCTCGGCACTGAGCCTCACGCAGGAGGATGTTTGGGGACCAGAACCCTACAGTTATCGTGGAAGCATCAGCCCTATCGCATTGCCGCCGGTAATCGCGCAGCAACTCGATCGCTTTGGAGACATCGTACGTAGCGAGGTTGGACACCGCGGGCTCTGGCAGGCTGACTTTATTGTTTCCAGAGATCAACTGTCACTCCTCGAGATTAATCCTCGGTGGTCGGCAAGCATGGAATTGCTCGATGCCTTGGGTCAGATAGCGATCTCAGGACAAGACGTAAGCGAACCGCAGAGCAGTTTGGTGGATTGGCATGTTCAATCGCTGGGAGAGTCCCCGATACCCACACAACGCTCTAGGGGGCCCAGCGATTCAAAAACAGTCTGTTGGATCGGCAAATGCATCGTCTATGCGCAACGAGATCAACACATCGACGATCGACTGTTGGAATCGTGGTGGAGGAATCGGTGGCATGGTTCGCTGCAGGAACTTGAGGCTGGCGTTCGCTACGCAGATATCCCACCAGCACCGTCCACGATGGAACGGGGCTACCCGATCCTATCTTGCTTTGCAGCAGGCAACTCCGGCGAATCAATCGTGAATCAATTCCGCGAAGCCACGTGCAATATTTTCACGTCACATTAAACCGTTCCTAAGAGTATCTGCGGTTGGCTCAAAGAAAAAACCTGCCGGTTCGTGACCGACAGGTTCTTAGTATTGGATTCATTGCTCAATCGGACGGGCCGACTGGGGTTATTCCGGTTCGTCGATATGCTCGCGCTCGGCTGCGATCCTGAGTTTATCGAGCGCCCGCATTTCCAACTGCCGGATTCGCTCTTTCGTAACGCCCAGTTCCTCGCCCACCTCTTTCAACGTTCGTGCTTCTCGATCGCGATCGAGCCCGAACCGCCGAACGATGATTTGCCGTTCGCGTTCGTCGAGCACGTGCAAGATCTTGCCCAGTTGTTGCTCGCGCATTTCTTGGTGGATCTCTTGCAACACGTTGTCCGCACGCTGGTCTTGATGGGTTGTGAAGACCTCATCAGAACTCGTTCTGAATCGCTCGCGATGCTTGAACTCATCGGGAATCGACCGAGCAAAGTTCTTCATGATGGCCCACGTAGCGTAGGTGCTGAACTTGAATCCACGCGAGTAGTCGAACTTTTCGACAGCGCGAATCAAGGACATGTTCCCATCGCTGATCAAGCCGAAGAAATCGTCGGAAGGTCCCGAGTGTCGCTTGGCTATGGACACCACCAATCTTAAGTTGGCTTGAACAATCTTATTCTTCACCACTTGGGCTTCTTCGTGCAATTTTTCGACTTGGTCCATCAAATTGACTAGCGGAGCGGATCGGTCCAATTGGTCTCGAAGCTTGCACGCTTTGAACTTCAAGTAATTCATCTTACGGAACAGATGGTACTCTTGTTCGCGGTTCAGCAACGGGACTTCGTACAACGAGGCCAAGTAAGGCGGCAGTCCGCTCGGAGCACGTACCTTGCGAGTGGCTTCGGCTGGCTTTGGCATATCCGCCATGATCATTTCGACGTTTGCATCGTTCTCGAAATCGGCATTCGGAATAAAGTCGAGGGCCAATTCGAAAACTTTGGATGCCCGTTGCTCATTGAGCAAACGGACAATGCTACCTCGAGCACGCTTGTAACGCTTCGCCAGAACCACGGTGGAAACCCCCCGCATGTGCTGCTGGTACATCGCCCGCTTGTCCTCTTCGGTGAGCACTTCTTTCTGCTCGGGGAAGACGGCCATGCTGGGATACTTTGTATCGAAGTTCTTGATCGTATAGCGGATTGTTTCTACGCTGCGATGAACTTCCTCGGCAACCGTGCGAGCGACCTCCGAGAGATTAGCCCCCGTGGCAGCAATCCGTCGTGCGCGGTCGATGATGTCATCCCGTTGTGAATCGGTCATTTGGCTAAACCGTTCACCTCTTTGAACACGGCTGCGGTTCAACTTTACGAACCGCTCCACGCTCGAGTGCAGAAATCCCACACGCTTTCGCCCCTCGGAAACAAACCGACGCGACACGAGACCTTGGTCTCTCCAACGCGATATAGTCTTCGTCGAAACATTGAACATCTTGCTCAAATCTTCTACGGTATGGACTGGCTCTTTGGCTTCCTCCAACCTAAGATTCATCGAGTCGGTAATGTCTTCAACGAACAGACGGAGGTCGTGCAGCGCGTCATCCCCTTTGATCAAACGAGGACCGCTAGCATCAGGCCGCACGGAAGTGACCCGGAAGAACAAAAAGTCGTATGGATACTCTTTCGAGGGCTCCAGTTCCGACAATAGCTTCTCGGCCCGATCCGCTTGTTCGCTACGCTTTGCTCGAGGAGCAAAGCGCACCTGCTGATCACGTAGTTCTCGGATAAGTGCAATTCGATAGTCGCTATTCATTCTTTCCTCGCTTCCTGCCTAACACGCCCACCCGGCGATCCCTGCGGTTTTCACCGCCGCACATGGTATGACTTAAAGGAACACGCTCCAGTCGTTGAAGCCCTCCAACTTGGATTGGCGTTGGATGCCATTCAGTTCCCGTTGGCTCACGTGCTCGCATAACTAACAAGCAACTTTAACCAGCGGTCCTGACTCGTCCGGTCAATCGATCTTCAATTTCGACGATGGGAACCTTCGATTGGTTCACATCTTCTTCTCGAAGTCGACCAAATAGTGAAGAGCAACTTCCGGACCAGAACCCCGAACATTTTTGGCACCGGAATTTTTTGAAGAGAATTTCGCGATTCGGCGTGCTTTTGGGACCGGTCCTGAACTTTTTCGATCCACTTCAGTTCCCTCCCTGGAAGTTCTCGCTACAAACCGGGTAAATTCTTGTTACAAAATTGGGCCAGGGGTACTGCCCCTAGCCTTTTTCGCTGTCAATTTGTCATACGCGTTGCGTCTCGTTTCGAGACACCTTGTAACCATTCTGATTTTTTCACGTTTCACCCCAGAAGTCAAATTGAAATTCATGAAACCAATCGTTGGGATCATCGATTACCAGATGGGAAACCTTCGAAGCGTTGAAAAAGCCATTGAACGCGTGGGTGGACAGCCTGTGGTCAGCGGCGATCCGGAATCGTTTTCACGCGCATCCCACTTGATTCTCCCCGGCGTAGGAGCATTCCGCGACGCGATCGCCGAACTTGAACGCAGACACTTGGTGCCCTTGGTTCGGGACTGGACCAATAGCGGTAAACCCTTCCTCGGAATCTGCTTGGGACTCCAAATGCTTTTCGATACCAGCTACGAAGGTGGCGAACATCGGGGTCTTGGGATCATCCCTGGCGATGTCGTGCGGTTTCCGTTCTCGACATCCAACAATCACCTCAAGGTCCCGCATATGGGATGGAACAGGGTACATTCGACCCACGCGGACGACCCGCTTTTGTCCGATATCCCAGCCAACCCTTACTTCTACTTTGTCCACAGCTATTACGCGGCACCAAAGAATGCGGAGGACGTTTGGCTAGAAAGTGACTACGGTCAACCCTTTTGTGCGGCGATCCGGCGCAACAATGTCTACGCGACACAGTTCCACCCCGAAAAAAGCCAAAGCAACGGCCTAAAGCTCCTGCAGAATTTCCTCGAATTATCCTAGAAACCAGTATCCTAGAAACCAGTATCCGAGAAAACTCGGATACCACCAACCTCAAGATTCCAGCCAAACCTGAGACAACACCATGCATCGACGCGAATTTCATCGACGAAGATTTCATCAATGGCTCGTATCCTCCGCCGCCATCGCTTCGGTCCACGGAGCGGCAACACTCTCCGAACCGAGCGCCCTGGCCCTTGGCCCCCAATCGGACGCAAAAACGGGCGCCCGCGTCTCGCCCCCCATCGGGATCTCCACCTACTCCCTTTGGCGATTCAAAAACGATGAGTTCAAAGATGTCACCAAGTGCATCGATTACGCGAGCGAAACCGGATTCGATGGGGTCGAGATTCTGCTTTACCAAATCTCGCAAACCGAGATGCTCAGCAATGCGGCCTGCCAATCCATCAAGCGTCGCGCATTGCTCGCTGGACTACCTCTCTACGGCATGTCCACTCACCAAGGATTCGTGTCGCCGGACCCGGAAGTTCGACGGATGAACATCGAACTCACGATCGGGCAAATCGAACTGTGCTACAAACTCGGAATACCGACGATGCGGGTCAACACCGGACGCTGGGGTACCAGCAAGAACTTTGACGAACTCATGTCCAATCGTGGGATCGAACCACCATTGCCCGGGTACACCGAAGAAGACGGATTCCCGTGGGTGATCGATGCGCTCGAACGCTGCCTCCCTACGGCCGAAAAATGCGGCGTTATTTTGGGACTTGAAAACCACTGGGGATTGGGCCTAACCCCTGAAGGGGTTCTTCGAATCGTCGACGCGATCGATTCGCCTTGGCTCCAAGTTACCTTGGACACAGGGAACTTTTTGGAAAACCCCTACGAGAAACTAGAGAAGCTAGCACCGAGAGCGGCGTTGGTCCAAGCCAAAACCTATTACGGCGGAGGCGAATGGTATGAACTCGATCTCGACTACCCACGGATCGCAGGCATGCTCCGCAAGCACAACTATCGAGGCTGGATCTCGCTCGAATTCGAAGGCAAAGAAGACTATCGCACCGCCGTCCCGAAGAGCCTGAAGTTGCTCCGAGATGCATTTCGCTTTGGCTAATGAGTGGGCCGGCTGAATCGACCTGCGCAATGAAGCCCTGGGCAATCTATCCGTGAGCAGGCGAGAGTGAGTAGGCGAGAGTGAGCAGGCGAGAGTGAGCAGGCTAGGTAGTAATCATGTCTGGACTCAAGTGCTGGTGCGAGTTCCAGAAGTCCAATTTCCATCCGGACCCCGATCGCGATAGACGCGTGATCGAGGTATTGACCACCTCGCCCAAATGCGATTCTAAATCCTCGCGGTCGAGCATCGCCTCGAGCAACCTCATTTTGAAGTCGGCATGGATCACCATAGCGACGCGGTCCCGCTGGCACCATTCGGTCGATTCAAACCAACGCGCTACACCCCTTGCTCGCACAAACGCTTCGGCTCGGTCTTCGTAGCGATCAAGCTTGTTCCAGCCCGTCTCGGCAATGGACGGATCGATATGCCAGCCCGGGCAGAGCGATTGCAATTCCGATCGCCCCATTCCTTTCTCCGGCATCCTCTCCCCTGGCGCGTACCCTCGATAGCATCCCCCTTGCTCGAAAATATCTCGTTGGATGTGAGGCACTAAACCGGTACGCTGAGCCGCCCAGCGTGTCGTCTCGATAGAACGAAGGAACGGACTAGTCACCAAGATCGTCAGTCGCAAGTCCGCGAGGGCTTCCGCCAACCGCTCGGACTGGGCGTGGCCAAGTTTCGTGATCGATGGGTCAGGGATACGATACCGCTCGTTTTGAGCATTGTTCGCCGATTGCGCATGCCGGACCAAAAACAAACATGGTTCCATAGTAGGATTCAATCCGCAAAGTGCTTGCATGTGTTGTGCGACCGCCGCATGTCGGCCACAATGTTGGATGTCTCAATGTTGGATGTCTCAATGTTCGGTGACTCCATGGAGAACTGTCCACGGCACATCTCATCGAGCGATACCATCGAGGCACCGCATTCGCCACCGAACGCATTCGAGGATTCTGACGAAGGAGGATTCTGACGAAGAATGGATAGAACAACAATGCCACACACCATGGTGATTTTCGGTGCATCGGGTGATTTGACCAGTCGCAAGCTGATTCCCGCTCTCTACCGCCAATTCCAACGTGGACGGTTACCCAAACCAACACGGATCGTCGGTGTCTCTCGCAGCCCTTTTTCGTCCGAAGACTGGCGGAATCAACTCACCGAAACTACTGCCAAATACGTCAAAGGAGAGTTCGACAACGATTCCTGGAAAGCGTTCTCAAACGAAATTTACTACCATCCTGGTGACATTGGAAACGAGGAAGACTTTCATAAGTTGGCTGCGTTTTTGACCGATATCGAAAAGTCGCAAACCACCGATCGCACGTACTACCTCTCCACCATGCCCCAGCTTTACGCGACGGCGGTCGAACAACTGGGTAAAGCCTCACTAAATATTGATACACACGGCCATCGACGGGTGGTTATTGAAAAACCATTCGGCACCGATCTCGCCAGCGCACAAGCACTCAATGCATCGATCCATCAAACGTTCCGCGAAGACCAGATCTACCGCATCGATCATTACCTCGGCAAAGAAACCGTTCAAAACATTTTGGTTCTTCGTTTCGGGAACACCATCTTCGAACCCCTTTGGAACAGGAACTACGTCGACCACGTCCAAATCACCGTTGCCGAAGAAGTCACCGTCGGGCGTCGCGGAGACTACTACGACAAATCAGGCGTTCTGCGGGACATGTTTCAAAACCACATCTTCCAGTTGATGATGGTCACCGCGATGGAAGCCCCCGTTCGGTACACTGGCGAGTTCGTCCGCGACGAAAAAGTTAAAGTGCTCCAGGCGGTCAGGCCCTACCGCGGGAGCGATTTTTCTGAGTTCGGTGTCCGCGGACAATATGCTGGATATGCCCAAGAGGAAGGGGTTCCCGAAGGTAGCCAAACCGAGACGTTCGCAGCTCTCAAACTCTATATCGACAACTGGAGATGGCGAGGCGTTCCGTTCTATCTGCGAAGCGGAAAAGGCATGAGCTGCCGCTCCAGCCAAATCGTGATCCAGTTTCGAGAACCACCACACATGCTGTTCGGTGAGCAAAAGTCCTATCGACCCGAAGCCAATCGGCTGGTAATCCAAATCCAACCCGCAGAAGGAGTACAGCTCTTCTTTCAATCCAAAGTACCAGACTCGGACATGCGACTTCGGCTCAGCGAACTCGATTTTCGTTTCGATTCCAGCGGGAAAGAACTGCCGGATGCCTACCAGCGATTGCTGCTCGATGCCATGGCAGGCGATCCTGGGCTTTTCGCGCGAAGCGACGAAGTCGAACAGGCCTGGCGGATCATCGATCCAATCATCTCCGCCTGGAAAAGCCCAGCAGCACCGACTCTGCACACCTACGAAGCAGGAGGTTGGGGACCGACACAATGCAGCGAATGGATGGAAGAACAGGGCAGAACGTGGTTCGATGTTTGCCCCGTGCTGAGCTGAATCCCCGCTGAGCTGAATCCCCGCTGAGCTGAATCCCCGCTGTGCTGAATCCCCACTGTGCTGAATCCCAACTGTGCTGAATCCCCACTGTGCTGAACTGAATCCCCGAAAGCGCGAAAGTGAACCCCGAAGACTATCGCGTCTGAACTCGCGTCGCCAATCGACCGGAGACAGCCCAGGCAACGATGACAAACCCGACGCCGAATATCAAGTCGCTAGACAGCGACGACCGCCAGAAGGGCAGACCCATCCAATAGCAGTTGATCAATCCACTCAGGGACGTTTCATAACCCATACGAGGGTCAAGCCACGCACCAAAATTGCTGATGATAAAGAACAGCGCGGATCCTGCGATGACACTTGCCGGCAGCGTCGCGAGCGCCAGCTGGCTCGAAACATTTCGTCGCTTCCATAGCCAACCGGTCACGACCCCGACCGCCCCAAAAGCAGCCATACCCGCATAGTTCAAGAGCATGGTTGGGATGTGATAAAAGCCCATGCCCGGGATATTGAAGAAATGCCCAATGCAATCCGCGACGAACAATGCAACCGCAGGAACAATCCAACGCGCCGGTCCCGTCAACATCATCCCGCAAAAGTAAGCCAGTGCGCCAAAGGTCGCAAAGTTCTCGGGAAGAGGCGCAAATCGCATCAGGAGCGAGCCAGCGGCATACACCAGTACAAGCGTCCACACACGCGAACGGACTAGTTGGACGAGGCTGTTACTCCCGTTTTCCATGTTGCCGTTCGTTGGCCGATTGGGAAGAGGCGAGTTCGGAAGGTTGGAATTCGGAAGAGCGGTCGGCATGGATCGGGTGCCCTGGAGGTAGAACCGTGCGTGAAAAGTCTCAAGATTTCCCATCGATCAGCAGATTTTTGCGATCGGGGGCATTGTAGGCTAATGGCAATCGACCTCCCTTGCAAGCTCACCCGATATTCTCCTCAATTTTTCCCCCTCAGCGTTTTTTCCAAGACCCGAATTTTTCTTCTGTTTGTCATCCGTGGGAGTCGACGTTAAGATGGTCGAACAGTGGCGTGAAACGACTCTTGTGCGACTGTGATTAGCGAAGGAATCCATGACAAAACACATTTTTGTCACCGGCGGCGTGGTTAGCTCGATCGGTAAAGGACTGACCAGTGCATCGATCGGGATGCTCCTCGAAGCTCGCGGGCTGCGGGTTCGGATGCAGAAACTGGATCCCTACATCAACGTCGACCCAGGGACCATGAGCCCCTACCAGCATGGGGAAGTGTACGTCCTCGACGATGGAAGTGAAACCGATCTCGATTTAGGGCACTACGAGCGTTTCACAAGCGGCACCCTTACCCGCGACTCGAATTACACCACGGGCCAAATCTACCTTCGGGTCATCGAAAAAGAGCGGCGAGGACAGTTCCTTGGGAAAACCGTCCAAGTCATCCCGCACATCACCAACGAGATCAAGGAAGCGGTCCTTCGGTTGGCCGACCCGAACACCGATATCGTGATCACCGAAATCGGTGGAACCGTCGGTGACATCGAAGGCCTGCCATTCCTCGAAGCAATCCGGCAATTCCCACAGGATGTCGGTCGCGAGAACTGCTTGTTCATCCACCTCACTTTGGTTCCATACCTCAAAGCCGCCGCAGAGATCAAAACCAAACCGACACAGCACTCCGTCGGGCAACTCCGTCAAATCGGTATCCAACCCGACATGCTCATCTGCCGATGCGAACAAAGCATCTCGCGCGAAGAGCGAGAAAAGATCGCTTTGTTCTGCAATGTGGATGTCCAAGCGGTCATCGAGGAAAAAGACAAAGACTTTTCTATTTACGAAGTCCCACTGTCGCTCCGCGATCACAAACTCGATGAGTTCATTATCAAACGGTTCGGACTTAATGCCCAACCCCTCCGACTCGAAGCGTGGGACAACCTCATGTTCTCCCTTCGAAACCCGAAACATGAAATCAGTATCGCGGTGGTCGGCAAATACGCGGAACATAAAGATGCGTACAAATCGATCTATGAATCGCTTGATCACGCCGGCATACGCCATCAATGCCAAATTCGCATCGCTCGCATTCAGAGCAGCGATATCGAAGAAGAAGGCCCCGAGCGATTGCTAGCCGGTTACGATGGCATTCTTATCCCTGGCGGATTCGGCGAACGAGGCGTTGAAGGAAAAGTCCAGGCCATTCGCTACGCGAGAGAACGGGAAATTCCATTTTTTGGGATTTGTTTAGGCATGCAATGCGCCGCCATCGAGTTCGGTCGCAACGTGATCGGACTTGAACGGGCCCATAGCACCGAGTTCGACAAAGATTCGCCACACCCGGTGATCTGCTTGCTCGATGAACAGCGCAACGTAACCCAGATGGGAGGCACCATGCGACTGGGTACGCAGCCTTGCCACTTGATCCACGATTCGATTGCACAGCGCGCTTATCAAACCGACAGCGTATCCGAACGTCACCGTCACCGGTACGAGTTCAACAACGTTTATCGGCAACAGTACGAAGCCCACGGGATCCGTTTTTCAGGGCTCAGCCCCGATGGTGGCTTGGTCGAAATCATCGAACTACCCAGCCACCCTCACTTTGTCGCAGTTCAATTCCATCCCGAGTTTAAGAGCAAACCGACGAAATCTCATCCGTTATTCGCTCGATTCATTGAAGCAGCCATCGAACGCCACAACGGGCGCAAGCAGCGAAACACACCGAGCGCCGCGGACGGATCCAGTGGCGGGGCCCTCGAGTCCAGCGCGGTAACTTCCTAACTCTAGAACACCAAGAATATGGTTTCGGGGCGGTGGAATGATCGACCTTACTGGACAAACGGCACTCGTTACGGGTAGCACCCAAGGGGTCGGGGCCGCCATCGCCAAAAGCTTAGCCGAAGCAGGAGCAACCGTTCTCATTCATGGCCTGACGGAGGATGACCACGCGCGCGACACGTTAGCAGCATGCCAATCATTCACCCCTGGATCAACACTGATCTGCTGCGATCTGTGCAATTCGCTCTCCGCATTGGATCAAACACTGGTTCGCCAAGCTCTCTCGCGGTTTCCCCGCTTGAGTTTGCTCGTCAACAACGCGGGTACCTTCATCGATAAACCGTTCTTAGAGATGGACGAGTCGACGTACGACCGGACCATGCAATTGAACCTTAAGAGTCCCTATTTTTTAGCACAAGCATTTTCCAGGTATTGGATCGAAAATAAGATCCCAGGACGAATTCTTTTCACCGGCTCTATCAACGGCCTGCTGGCTGAACCCGACCATACGGCGTACGACGCATCCAAAGCAGCCATCGCAGGATTAGTGCGTTCCCTTTGTGTCGCTCTCGCCCCCCATGGCATTCGAGTCAACGCGCTCGCACCTGGTTTGGTACGAACACCGCTGACCAACCAAGTCCTCGCTTCAGACAAAGCCGCACTGGCATGGATGGAACTCCATACGCCCAATCGACAAGTCCCCGAGGCTGATGTTTGCGGTCCTATGGCAGCGTTCCTGCTCAGCGATCTCGCGGAACATATCCATGGGCAAACCATCTACATCGATGGCGGAATGAGCGCTTGGCAACAACCCGATGTTCCAACCCAATTCCGAAACAGCCCCCAATTTTCCTCCTGAGTGGAATCCCGAGCATCGATGAAACCCCGGATCTTAGTGGTGGAAGATGAATCCAGTATCGCCCAAGGCTTGAAGTACAACCTTGAGGTTGAAGGATACAAGGTAACCATTTCATCCGATGGTCCCACAGCATTGCGATTGATCGAAGCAGACCACTACGCCTACGATCTCCTCATCCTCGACTTAATGCTTCCAGGAATGAGTGGTTACGCCGTTTGTGAAAAACTGAGAGAGCAGGAAATCCTCATCCCTATCCTCATGCTGAGTGCGAGAAGCCTATCCGAGGACCGAGCGAGAGGCTTCGATGTCGGCGCAAACCAGTACCTCACCAAACCATTCGATCTCGATGAACTCCTCTCCCGAATTAAGAACTTGCTACGGTTGTATCCACGCCAAGCCCGAAAAAACTCGAACCATCTGTCGACCAAAGTCATCGAAATCGATTTCGGGCATGCTCATATCAACTTCGATACCTATGAGGTTCGGGTTGATGACAAAGAGGTAAAACTCACCCACAAGGAGCTTCAATTGCTCCGCTACTTCGTGGAAAATGAAGGTCGCGTGATCAGCCGGCAAGAACTCTTGTCGGAAGTCTGGGACATGACTGGGGACATGCAGACCCGAAGCGTCGACCAATTCCTCCTTCGATTGCGCAAGACGTTTGAAGCCGACCCCGCGCATCCGAAACATTTTTTGACCATTCGAGACGCCGGGTACCGGTTCGTCACCGAGCCAAATTCCCATGAAGACTCCAATTGACTAGGACGACTCCAACGAAGCTGAGCAAAGTTGAGCCAATTGAATTGATGGGAAGACGGCCATTTCAATCAGTATGGCCTTGATTCGTAACGCGAAGCGATAATCGTTTGCTTCGCTTACTTTTGATGGATTGCGATCAAAGTCGCAAGACTAGTTGGGAATACCCCGTGAGCCGATGGAAACAGAATCGAAACTAAAACCGACCTCGCTCGACTATGCATTGGCGGCGCTCTCCCCAGGCCTCATCATTCTGATGATTGGCTCCCTGGTCTGTTTTCTATTAAGCGTTCTCTATCAAGGAGAGTTTCCTGCTCGACTAATGTGGATCTTGGGGCTATTCACGTTTGCCTCGGTACTGATCAGCAGGATTGCGATCGAGCAATCGCGTGCTCAGTCCCTGGTTTACCTCGGGCTTCTCGGAGGCGCAACGCTTCTTGTAGCACCTCGCTTCTTCGTCGTGGACGGTCCCATGGCCCCGTTCAGTATCCCCATTCTCGTCGCAATGCTATCCCTCATCGCGTACTTGGCAGATCGGATCACCATGGATGCCACCTCCGTAGACGATGCGAGCGAATCGAATGGCGAAGGCCTACTGCAATCTCTCGGCTTGTTAAAACGGGCCAATGCCAATGCTAGACAAGGTAAGCGCAAACACAACCCAGGCGTTTGGATCCTCTATTTCGCCCTTCTCGCAATTCCGGTGTTCGGCTTAGGTCAGCTTTTTATCCAAGCAGCACCTACACGCAAGCTCGCGTTTGTCTGCATGATCGCTTACCTATTTTCGGGGCTGGCCCTGTTGGTCGTGATCTCCTTGCTCTCCCTCAGAAAATACGTCCGGCAACGGGGCGTGGAAATGGAAAGCTCCCTCAGTGCGAAGTGGCTTACAGCGGGAATATCATCAACTCTCGGCTTGATCATTCTGATGGCGATCCTACCCTTCCCGATGCTCAGCTCCAACATGATGGAGCTTCCGTTTCGAATCACGAGTCGTACCGATCTCTCATCGAGCCGATGGGGATGGGGAAATGAAGGAGCTGGAAATGCGGGCCAACAAGGTGACTCGCAGGACCATCCAGCCGTCCAGCAAAAGCCCGCTCCCAACCAACAACCACCAAAAAACCAATCTTCCAACGGCCAACAGGTTCAGCCACAACCCGGAAACGGAAACGCAGGATCAAACTCCAAGGACAGCGGTTCCCGTGACGGCAGCAGCTCCGATCAAACCAACAGCCCTTCTGCAGACAATCAAGGTACCAACCCCAAATCAAACAATTCCAATGGATCCAATCCTGACGGCTCAAGCCCCAGTGGTTCTGGTGCGACCGGACCTGGCAGTTCGAATCTAAACAAGAACAGAAGTTCATCCGATCAAAAAACTTCCGGCGAGAACTCTTCCAGTGAAGAATCCTCGAACTCGCGTAAGCCAAGCTCCGCAAGCGACCAGCAGAGAAATCGATCGGGGCAGGAATCCCGAAACGAGCCTCAATCATCGAGCGGCCAACCCAGCAGCGAGCGAGACGCGAGCAACCCGGCCCCCAGCAACAGTCGCAATACGGCTGACAACAACAGGTCGGATAACAATACAGACAACAACCCTCAAGATCCCAATCGGGGACAACAGACCGAGAGGAATGCGGAATCGAATCCAAGGAACCAACCCGAAGCGAGAGATACCCCCAAACCTCAGCCTGCGAATCCACAGCCAGACCAGAACCGTAATCGGGATCCACGGAATGCCAACCAACCCAACAAACCGCCAGAGCCGCAACGCGATCCACCACCGCCAAAGGGTTTCTCCATGGAATGGAATTTAGGGGCTACGTTTCGGTGGCTGATACTCGTAGGATTGCTTTTGGTCACCCTGTTTTACGGAATCCGATACCGGCAGCAAATCATGCTCGGGTTGAGAGAGTTTTTCCATCGGTGGTTCGGATGGTTTTCTGAGGGTGCCGATGAAGACACCGGGTCCACGACTCCTTCCCCTGGCGAACCAATCATTCAGAAGGTACTTTTCTCAAGCTTTGCAGACCCCTTTCGCGAATCCCCCTCCGATCCTAATAAAATCGTCCGCCGCCTCTTCGTGGCTACTGTCGCATGGGCTTCCGAACATCGCGTTCGCCGCCGAGATGATGAAACTCCCGAAGAATTCCTGAGACGACTCGGAAGAAAGTACAGCGAAATCCAGGATCCCCTCCTGCAACTAGGAATGCTCTACAGTCGACTCGCCTACGCCCAAAAATCAGTCCCGATGAATGAAGCTCGATCGCTCCGTCCGATGTGGGATTGGCTGGTCTCGCACGCTACCCAACCCCCTAGCGTCCCCACGCCGCAGAGCGAAGCCGCTATACTTTCAGCTGATCGCAGTTAGGTCGCAGGGTCGTTCGTAACGCTTAGTTGAAGCAACACCTCAGAGCAACGTGTTGAAGTTGCGTCCGCGAGTATAAATTCGACCTGCGTTCCAGACCACGATCCCTCGCCTACCTTTTTCCTACCTGAACTCCCGCCATTCTAACATCACCATTATGAAACAACTTTCATCCATCTTTCAACGCATCGCAATCATCGGCACCATCGCTTGCTCGTTTTCAGGCGTTACATCGGGTAACGATTGGGCGCAATGGCGTGGTCCAAATCGGGATGGAATTGCTAACGAAAGCGGTCTTTTGAGCACTTGGCCCGAGGAAGGCCCTGCTATCACGCATCGAACCAAAGGCCTAGGATCAGGGATGGCCAGCGTGGCAATCGCAGATGGCAAGCTATTCACCATCGGGAATATCGACAAGAAAACCACCTTGGTCTGCCTTAACGCCAACGATGGCTCCCTGGTGTGGAAGACACCGTTCACCCCAGACCGAGGCGCCGCGAATGGTACGCCAACGGTGGATAAAGAAACCGGTCTCGTTTACGCGCTCTCGTTCGATGGCGTATTGGTCTGCTGCCAAGTCAAAACGGGAGGGATCGTTTGGCAGAAAAACTTCACCTCCGACTTCGGCGGCAAAATGGAATCCGGTTGGGGGTACAGCGAATCTCCATTGATCGACGGGGAACGCTTGCTCTGCACACCAGGAGCACCCAACGCTATGGTTGTAGCCTTGAGTAAGAAAACAGGAACCACCGAATGGTCGGGTAACGCTCCTACCGGTAAGTTGCGAGGGAACGATGGAGCAGGCTACTCGTCGGTAGTCATTTCAAATGCTGCAGGGCGGAAACAATACGTTCAGTTGATCGGACACGGCATCGTAAGCTATGACGCGGCCACGGGCGAATTGCTTTGGAATTACGACCGTGTTGCCAACACAACTGCGAATATTCCGACGCCACTGGTCCAAGGTGACTATGTCTTCTGCTCAACAGGTTATGGAGATGGTGGCACCGCGCTTTTAAAGGTCACGGCGGATTCAAATAAGAAATTGTCTGTTACAGAGGTCTACTACAAGGATTCGAAGCAGCTTCAGAACCATCACGGAGGCATGATCATGATCGGCGACCATGTCTTCATGGGACACGGCCACAACAATGGCTTCCCAGCATGTGTGGAATGGAAGACAGGCAACGATCTATGGGAAAAGGGACGTGGTGCCGGCTCCGGTTCCGCCGCGATCGTTTGCGCGGATAAAAAGCTCTTTTTCCGCTACCAAGATGGCGTGATGGCTATGATCGATACCGACACCAAAGAATACAAACTTCTAGGCAAGTTTAAACTCGCCACCCACAATGGGGAAAGTTGGCCACATCCAGTGATTGTCGATGGGCAGATGTACATCCGCGACCAAGACGAACTCGTCGTGTACAAACTGAAAAAGTAGTCGTCTACATCATCGACGATTGCATCGAAAAACGGCGAACCCTATTCCATCACAGTTCAACGAAGCTTTTGCTAGCACTTCACCACGCAGTGCTTTCCTTAGCCTAAAATACTGCGGTTGACGCCATGTGCGCAGCTTTGCTATCTTCCGCGCGTTAGGAAAATGGAATTTTCTTCGCGCATCAAAGGGAATGCAAATGTCAGCACTCGGGCAATCGATCATTGGAACCATGGGCTCTGTGGCGTCGTATGTCATCGCCGATACGATGAGCCTGCTGCGGCAATCATTCCCGAAAACAGTTCGGATTGAAACCACCAATCACTGCCAAGCTGACTGCGTCTTCTGCCCGCGCTCGACCATCGGACGCAGCAAAGGGAACATGAAACAAGACCTCTTCGAAAGAGTGGTCGAACAGTGCGTCGAAGGTGGCGTCCGACTGGTCCATCTTCATGGTTACGGCGAACCGTTGATCGATAAACATCTTCCCGATCGCATCCGCTACTGCAAAGAAAAGGGGATTCCCAAGGTCAAGATCTTTACCAACGGGGATTTGCTCCGCGGCGATCTCGCGAAACGCATCCTCGATAGCGGACTTGATGAGATCAAAATCAGTATCGATGGCACCGATGCCAAAGAGTTTAATCTACTGCGAGTTGGTCTCGACCATGCGAAGGTTGTCGAGAACGTTAAAGCGTTTCGTAAACTTCGCGATGAAGCAGGAAAATCGACACCCGTTATTGTCGCGGCAACTTGCCAAACATCGAATCGCAAACAAACCGAAGAGATGCTCAAGGACGTTGTGGACCATATCGACTTCACCAGTATCCATAATTGGGGTGGTGCCCTGGGCGATGCAGAACAGCAACGTATTCGCAAGCCTTGCGATCGCCTTTGGCGGACGATGACCGTCCTGGTCAATGGTGACGTCGCCCTTTGCTGCCTCGATTACAGCGGCAAAGAAGTCCTCGGAAACGTGAACGATGGTCGTATGCTCGAGATTTGGAACAATTCCAGATACAACGAACTTCGCAAACTGCACCGCGAAAGTCGCCAGAGTGAGATTCCTCTGTGCAGCAATTGCACCAAGTGCTTCTTCTAGGCGGAACTCCGTAGTCACTCATGCCTCGACGCATTTTGATCATCCGGCTTTCTGCCGTCGGCGACACGATTCTGAATCTACCCATCCTTTGCGCCCTTCGGAATCGCTTTCCAGATTCCCAGATAGGGTGGGTGGTCAGTAGCGGCGCCGCTGACCTGCTCCGAAACCATGAGTGCTTGGATCGATTGTTCGTCCTCACCAAAGAAGACCAATCGACACCTTTGAGATATCTCACGTTCTTGAGGCTGGTTCGAGATTGGCGTCCGGAAGTAACACTCGATGCCCAAGGCCTCACGAAAAGCGCACTGATCGCGTGGTTCTCGGGGGCTAATCAACGTTTCGGATTGGCCTCGTCCGAGTTCGAGGGACGGGAACTTAGCACCTGGCTCAACAACCGAATCATCACACCCACCTCCCCACACGTCATCGACCGAGGACTCGCACTCCTCGAAGGACTTGGGATCCGCCAACCAACGATCGAATACCGCGTGCCCGAGGATACACCAACGGCGACTCAGGTTGCAGGCCAAGCAACCGAGTTGGGGTTAAGCCACCCATGGGCTATGATCAATGTGGGCGCGGGTTGGCCATCGAAAATCTGGCCTGCCGAGCGATACGCAACTGTGGCCAAGCATCTCCATCAGAAATGGAATCTGAAAAGCCTGATCGCTTGGGGCGGCAACAAGGAACTTGCGATGGCCAACGACGTGGCGAGCCTGGCGCTCGATGCGGCCGTTGTGGCACCGAAAACAACGTTGATGGAATTGGCCAACTGGATTCGGAGGTCTTCTCTGTTTATCGGTTCCGATACTGGTCCGATGCACCTGGCCGTTGCCGTGAACACCCCCACCGTTGGACTTATTGGCCCCATGCCCGCGGAGAGAGTTGGTCCCCGTGGACCGTTTCACGCGACCGTCCAGAACGCATCGCTTCCTCCCGAGCTGCGTCACGCGAGGAAGTCGGAGTGTGGTCCAATGCTATCAATCTCAGTGGATGAGGTTTGCGCTGCCTGCGACCGAGTTCTGGAGTCCAAGAAAGCCTCATCCGGACTCGCTGCGTAGTCACGTTCGCTTCGCTGCATGTCGTGCTCTCGACGCTGCGCATCGTCACAGCGACTTACTGCCGCCCCCGTGGCGTTCTGGACTTGAGCGATTTTTCTGATTTTCTTATTCGGGCGAATTGGGCGGTTAAACGGGTAGGGGCTAGCGAAGAACAAAGGGTTGTAACGATTGTTTCGGAAACAACTAACAAGCCACCGACCGAATCGAAAAAAACCTCCACAAATCAATACTGCTTCAATTAATCCTGCAGTGATTCCGATGCTATTGTTGCCAGTCCGTGTGCCTGTGAGTGTCTGATCAACCTCCCGACACAGCCACTGCACTCCCTCATTTGGTGAGAGAGAAGCGTGTGGGTTTCGGATGAACCAGAGATGTTTCATTAAGACCTATACAGGCGACTCCAAGGTCGCCAGACCTTGGCCCACTTTTGAGGGTGTCACGTAACGACACTAGGGAGATTTTTTTAGCATGACTCGTGTAAATACCAACGTCGGTTCATTGATCGCTCAGACTCGCTTGAACCGAACACAAAATGATTTGCAAACTTCTCTGACCCGCTTGAGCACTGGTCTTCGAATCAACAGCGGTAAGGATGATCCGGCAGGTTTGATCGCTAGTGAGGCTCTCCGCAGCGACATCACGAGCATCAACAAAGCCCTTTCGAACACCCAGCGAGCGAACCAAATCATCGGCACCGCTGACTCGGCTCTCGGCCAGGTTAGCTCGCTCCTCAACGACATTCGCGGCCTCGTTACTGAAGCCGCGAATAACGGTGCGTTGAGCGATAGCGAAATCGCCGCTAATCAACTTCAGGTTGACAGCTCGCTCGAAGCGATCAACCGAATCGCTCAAACCACAACGTTCCAAGGTCGTAAGTTGCTCGATGGTAGCTTGGATTTCTTGTCTACCGCTGGTACCAACTTCAGCAAACTGTCGGACTTGAAGATCAACCAAGCGAACCTCGGTGCTTCGGGTTCCGTGTCGGTCAGCGTGAACGTCGCGACTGCAGCCACTAAGGCTGACGTGGCATTGACGATTCCAGCAGCGACTTCCGCAGCCAACGCAACCGCAGACGTTACTCTTAGCCACAGTGCTGTTCAAGCGACTGGTGGTAGCGTTGACGCGGCGGTTGGTGGCGGTTTCACCTTGGTAGCTCAAGCCGGCGGCGACGCAGACGGAGCCGAAGGTAATGAAGTAGCAAACATTGCGATTACCTATGGTGCTGGTGCTGCTTCGACCAGCTACGACGCAACGACCAACACGTTGAGCGTAAGCTTGACCCAAGCATCCGGCGTCGCGACTGTCACAAACTTGCAAGCAGCGATCAACGCTGGCTCCGATTTCACCGCATCCGGCGGTACCGGTGGAAATACGATTTCCTCGACCACTGGAACCATCAGCGGCCTGTCCGGCGGTCGTGATGCTGGTTCGGCAACCATCGCCGTTACCGCAGATGCCTCTGGCACTGCAGCAAACGGTGTTACGGTCACCCTTTCGGAAGACGCAACCATCACTTCGGGAACGGCAGAAGCCTCAACCGTCGGTGGAAACATCGTCGTCAAAGTAAACGGTTCCGTGAGCTATTCATCGATCGCAACCGCGATCAATGGTCTCAATGGCTACAGTGCAACCACCACGGCTTCCTCGGGCGAGCAACTCTACGTAGACTCGATCGATACCCCTCCAGGAGCATCGACGCTTGCTGGCGGTGTTGCCGCAACCGGTGGTTTGGCACAAAACGTCGTGTTCTCGTTGTCGGGCAAGACCGGCTCGGAAACGTTCAACTTCAAGTCTGGTTCGTCGATCAGTAACTTGGCCGATGCAATCAACTTGGTAAAGGACTCCACTGGCGTGGAAGCCAACATCAACGGAACGAGTCTCGAACTCACATCGTCCGAGTACGGTAGTACGTCCTTCGTCAACCTCGAAGTCATCAGCGAAGGTACCGGTGGTACCATCACCTCGGCTCTCAGTGGTGCGTCGAAGACTCGCGATACGGGAACCGATGTGGTTGCAACCATCAACGGTTTGTCCGCTAAGGGCGATGGTAACACGCTGTCGATCAACACCTCGACACTGAGCATCAGCACCGACGTTGAAGCAACCTTCACTGGAACCTCAGCATTCACCATCACCGGTGGCGGTGCGATGTTCCAACTCGGTCCTGAAGTGGTCAGCAACCAACAAGCTCGATTGGGGATCATGGCGGTCAGCACCGGTAAACTCGGTGGTGTTTCAGGCCGTCTCTACCAACTCGGTAGCGGTGAAAGCTTGAGCCTCAAGAACGATGCCGCTGGTGCTTCCAGGGTTATTGAAGAGACGATTGAAAAGGTTTCTAGCCTTCGCGGTCGACTCGGTGCGTTCCAACGAACGACCTTGGACAGTAACTCGATCTCCTTGAGCGACACATTGTCCAACCTGACCGATGCTGAAAGCTCGATCCGAGATGCAGACTTCGCCAAGGAATCCGCAGCTCTTACCCGTGCTCAGATCCTGGTTCAGTCCGGTACTTCGGTTCTCGGAATTGCAAACCAAAGCTCGCAAAGCGTTCTGTCTCTGCTCCGTCAGTAGTCAAAACGCTAATACGCTCCGAAGGAATTCGAAAGCCTTTAAAGCGTAGCGATTTAGAAATGTTCTCAGGCGTCCGGGATTCTCGGACGCCTGTTTTTTTGAGTCGAGCCGAGTTCGGGCTCGATTTCATTCCAGTCCAATCTATCCAATCCAACCCAATGGAACTCTCCTGAATCCCCATCGACCACTGGCGATAGGTTAATTCTGACAAGAGGAAGCGACGATAACGATTGTGTGGGGTGACGAGAAGCCCCGCATTGAGCATCGCATCCGTTCGAATTGTCCAAGATAAGCAGTATTTCTGTACGGTAATGCAATCATGGGCCGCATCCAATCCAACCTAGGTCTGACCACCGGCCTCGATATCGCGGGGACCGTGGACAAATTGATGGCAATCTCGGCGCAACCGCGAGATCGTCTTCAAACCAGAATCAAAGGTCTCGAGTCTCAACAGGTTGCCGTCAATGAACTGACCGCGCTTGTGATCGGTGTCGAGCTCCAAAACACCAAGCTCGGGAATACGACGAATCTAGCAACCACCTCGGTATTGTCGAGCAGGACCGATACGATCACCGCCACCTCCAATGGCACCCCTGTTGCCGGGACCTACATGACCCGCGCCGTTCAGATGGCTCAAACCTCCTCGGCATCGAGCAACGTCTTTTCGAGTTCTTCCGACACGCTCCAAGCAGGTGAGATCGTCGTTCGGACCGGAGGATTCGTCGACCGAAGTGCGAACCTCGAGGATCTTCGGGGTGGCGCCGGCATTGCCCGCGGAAAAATCAAGATCACAGATCGAAACGGAACAGGTACAACCATCGACCTCCGTTTCGCGAACACGATGGATGACGTTGTCAAATCGATCAATACCTCGATGGACGCTCGAGTCTCCGCGAAAGTCAGCGGAGACCGCATTGTTCTCACAGACCTGACTGGTAAGTCATCCTCGAATCTGATCGTCGAGGAGGTAGGGGATGGTAGAACCGCCTCGGATCTCGGAATAGGAGGCGTGAATGTCGCCTCTTCCAGCGCTACCGGCGATGATATCGCTTACGTAAGCGGCATCACGCGCTTAGGTAGCCTGAAGGATGGAATCGGTGTCTCGTTTCGCTCGGGCACCGACCTCAGCGTTTCTCTCGCCGATGGTTCCTCCCTGAGCATCGACGCCAATTCGAGCAGCTCTCCGACAACAGTCAGCCAACTGCTGACCGCGATCAATGCGGCGAATCCAAACAAGCTTCTGGCACGCCTAGACAGTAGCGGTAGCGGAATCGAGTTGGTCGATAAAACGTCAGGCGCAGGAACATTCACGGCCAGCGGCTCATTGGCGGAACAACTGGGATGGTCAGGAACCAGCGCTGTCTCGGGAGCAATCTCAGGTTCCAGGGTTGCCAACGCTATCTCCGGCCCGCTATTATCCTCCCTCAACGGTGGCGATGGAATTGGAACCCCAGGGGCTATTTCGATCACCAATCGCGCCGGCACCACCACGACGGTAAATCTTGCAGGGAGCACTTCGCTGCGAGACGTAATCGATCAGATCAATGCATCAGGTGCAGGTGTTACCGCATCGTTGAATCGAGCAAAAACAGGGATCACCCTCCAGGACGTCACGGGCTCGACCTCAAGCAACTTGATCATCGCTAATGGTGATGCCAACAGTACCGCAAGCAAGCTGAATATCGCTGGAAGCGTCGCATCCAACTCCATCGATTCAGGTGCGATGAATTTGCAATTCGTCAGTGCAACAACGGCGCTGAGCAAACTCAATCAAGGTCGCGGGGTGGGACTCGGAACTTTCAACATCACCAATGCGAGTGGAGTGACCCGGTCGATCAACCTTACGTCTTCGTCCGAACAGACAGTAGGCGCGGTCATCAACGCGATCAACGCAACCGGAATCGGTATCGAAGCCTCTATCAACGACGCGGGTGATGGACTTACCATCAAGGACACGTCAGGCGGAAGCGGTCAATTCTCGATCGCTGACAAAAGCGGTTCGACGACTGCCAAGGATCTCGGTATCGCAGGGACAGGAACCTCTAAAGTTGTTGGTGCGTCAACAATCCAGCAAATCGATGCATCCCAGAACTTCCGCATCACCCTGGAAGCCAACCAAAAGCTGAGCGATGTCGTCGAGAAACTAAACCAAGCTTCTGGCAATCCAATCACAGCCTCACTTCTAACAGCAGGTTCCTCGGTTCGGATGCTGTTCAGTTCCAAAGCCAGCGGTGAAGCAGGTCGCATGGTGATCGATGGTTCCGCTGTCGGCTTGGACGTGTCCTCAACTAGCACGGGACGAGACGCTATCCTCGCGGTCAGCCCCACCGACGACCTGGGAGGCACCTTTGTCCGGTCCTCGACCAATACCTTCAGCGGAGCCATCCAAGGCCTCTCGTTAACGATCGCATCGGTGCAAACCGAATCGGTTCAGATCAAAGTCAATTCCGACAATTCGGGCTTTGAAAAGAACGTTCAGTTGTTCGTCGATCAATTCAACAAGATCAAGGACAAGCTATCCGCCATCGCCTCTTACGATGCTACCACAAAAACGTCCGGCATCCTGTTCGCATCCAACGAAGCGTATCGAACGGATCAAGGCCTCTCGCGAATCATCAACCAACGCATCGCCTTTTCCGGTCCGGTTCAATCTCCCTCTCAAATCGGACTGAGCCTCGACGAGACGGGCAAGCTACGCTTTGATAAAAGCAAACTCTCCGCGGCACTCGAGGCCAATCCGGAAGCGGTCAAGGAGTTTTTCACGAAAGCAAATACCGGTTTTTCGGCCCGAACGAAAAAGATCATCGACGGCCTATCGGGTGCTACCAATGGCGTTTTGGTGAACCGTACCACCACCCTTCAACGCCAAATTGACGACAACAACAAACGCATCGAAAGCATCAATGTCAAACTGACCCGAGAACGCGAGAAGCTTTTGAACCAGTTTTACAAAATGGAAGAGACCATCGGCAAACTAAAGAACAGTTCGTCGGCCATCTCGCAGATCCAGCCTATCAAACTCTACAGCAATTCGTCCTCGTCATCGAACTAAACCAGATCGAATAAACCAGTTCGTCAAACGGGAAGAGGCGGCCTGACGGTCCTCGCTCGGTTTTAACAGGCCTGCCGCCGAAACACGCACCCCGCTGAAAATGCTTCCCAAACCTCAGAATGGATCTAATCCGTCATCTCGCTGGGATCTTAGTCCGTAAAATCTCGGGAAAGCACTGCCAACCCACCAGAAGCCACAAACTACTATCTGGCAAAGGGTTGCGACTTTCAAACCGCTTTAAAAAATCCTCGGTCCCGCGGTTTTACATATCTTTGACAATCCAAGAACTCAGTTGGGACATGCGCCGAGCGACCGAGGCGTTAATGTATCCAGTCGATCCATGCAGCGGCCTACACGGCCTATGGTCCGCGTCGACCCTGCGAACCCCTCCACCATCACGGCAGCAAACACATTTCGATTTTGGAATGTTCCCTCGCCTCGACTTCCTATTGGTCGATCACCCGGTCGATGAAAAATGCGAAACAATACCCCCCATAATGAACTCGGTAACACAAACAAACACCACCACGCAGCCACGCTCGCTCCATCACCGCGGCCGGTAACCGAGGGTTTGGAAGCTGCCGTGCCGGTGAAGTCGGGATCCAAGGCTCAACCACGCATCCCTGAGGTTTATAAGATCCAGTGGGGATCCACCATTTGGTTGGTTCTACTCCACATAGGCGCTCTCGCTGCTCCATGGACCTTTACTTGGAGCGGATTGTTCCTGGCTCTTATCCTTCACTGGGCAACGGGAAGCGTCGGCATTTGCCTCGGCTTCCACCGCTTGCTCACGCACACGGGACTGGAAGTACCACGGTGGGTCCGAAACACCCTAGCCGTCATTGGAACACTCGCCGGCGAAGGTGGGCCGATCAGTTGGACCGCAAACCATCGCAAACATCACGCGTACAGCGATCAACCAGGCGACCCCCACTCACCCCACGACGGTCCGTGGTGGGCACACATGTTCTGGCTCGCATTCTCCACCGATAATGGTGACTTTGACGGCTACGCTCGCCATTGGGTTCCAGACTTGGTAAAAGACAAATTCCTGATGCGGCTTGAAACGTTGTTCCTCCCAATCCACCTCGCGTTCGCGGGTTTGGTCACTGCAACCGGTTATTGGATCGACGGTTACCAACTCGCCCTCTCGTGGTTGGTATGGGTCGTTTGCCTCCGAATGGTCGCCGTCCTGCACGTAACTTGGTTCGTCAATTCGGCCTCCCACATATGGGGCTACAAGAATTACGAAACTCGCGACGACAGCCGCAACCTATGGTGGGTCGCGATCGTTGCCTACGGCGAAGGCTGGCACAACAACCACCATGCTCTTCCTCGGTTGGCCCAACATGGCCACAAATGGTGGGAGTTCGATCCGACCTTCCAAGTCATCCGCCTACTCCGCGCATGCGGCCTGGCAAAAAATGTAGTCGACTTGGCTAGCATGGAAGAGAAAAAACGTAGGCGAGCAGCCCGAACTGCAGCATAATAGCTGTATCATGGCACAAGCAATCGTCGACCCCGAACAACTGCGTCAATTCGCGATGCAGCTCAAAAGATTCTCAAGCTTGCTCGCGGATTCCACGGGCAAGCTTTCTCAACAGATGCAACAATTGGCTGTTTCTTGGCGAGACCAAGAACACGTCAAGTTCGCTGCCGAGTTTGAACAGGAAATGAAGCAATTGGCTAGGCTGATCGAAGCCAGCGAGCGTCACGTTCCTTACCTGGTGCGCAAAGCCGAGCTCATCGAGGAATACCAACGCGGACATGGCTAAAGCTCACGTCAACGACATCGAAGCCCTCGAGACTTTCTCAGCAGCAATCTCCAAGCTTAGAGACAACTCTCGCAAAAATGGGGATGATGTCCGCGAGCAATTGCAACGTGTCTCTGTTTGGCTCAGCAAAGAACTCCCCGAGTACTGGAGCAATGAGTTGCGTACCGCCCAGAATCGATGGATCGAAGCACGGCAGGAGTTGCTAAACTGCACTGCCAAAACACGCGCTGAGGACGAAACCTCGTGCTTGGTCCAGCGCAAGGCCCTCGAACGTGCCACGGCCCGCCGAGCCCTCTGTGAGCAACGCTGCAAGATCGTTCCCCAACTCGCCATGCAGTGGGAGCAATTCCTACAAGAAATCACCTTGAGTGTTCGACAACTGGACGACACGGCTGAATCCACGCTGCCCCTAGCGATCCACCGACTCCAGCAAACCATCCAAGTCCTAAAACAGTACGCTGCACAATCCAATGAACCAGGAAACTGATCCCGACAACGGCGGTGGTTCGCTCAAACATACCCCAGACTGCGGCGTGTTCCTCACATGGCCGGAAGCAGGTGAAGATGCCTTTCACCCAGAGGACCTAAAACTCGCTCAAGAGTGGATTCCCAGCGATCGTGTTTTTTTCAGGCCCCACTTCGACGGCACCTACTATCACTTGTATTACGGCCAACAATCCCTACGAATAAAACCCTCGATGTGGCTCCCCATCGCGGACGAAGGATTCAGGATCGGAGATAGGGTCGAGGTCCCCTCGCAGCTAATGAAGAATGACCCGATGGTCGCGACGATCATCGAGATGCGATTCGCCCAATCCCAATCGGTCATCAAGTACACACTCCTTAATCACGAGATGCCTACCCCTCGAACCTACCTCGCCGATGAATTAACGTTGCTGTCACAACGCCACGAATTGCTGCACAGCGATCCCGAAATTCTCATCCAACCACCTCCGGTCAATCCGAACGACAGCGGCATCTCCATCACCGACGCGTGACCGAGCCAAAAAACAATCGCTCGTAGTCATCCGCCATGCGATCCACCGAATAAGTCGATAACGCCCTCGCTCTTGCCGAGGCACCGTACCTCGCTCGCTGCTCCGGCGATGAGAGCAATTCCGCGATCGCACTCGCCATAGCATCAGGCGAACGTGGTGGGACGATCAAGCCACACTCTCCATGCAGTACCATTTCACCAGCACCCCCGACGTCCGTTGCGATCACAGGCACCCCCACCGACATCGCCTCGAGGATCGCATTGGGACAGCCCGCCGGCTCAGAGATCATCACAAACAGATCCAAATCGCGTAGGAAAGTATCGATAGCAGTGACGTTGCCCAACCAGCGTACGGGAAGCCCTTGCGATGCAGCCTTGAGTTCCTCCGCGTACGAACCCCACGGCCCATCCACACCACCCGCAATCCATAACTCCAACTTCGTCAAAATCCCCGGCTCAATCTTTCGGAGCGATTGGAATAAATCCTCCACCCGCTTGTGTGGATTCAATCGCGTCGACGTACCAATGCGGAGTAACTCCCTCGGAGCATGCGTCGCCTGCACATCACCCATCGGAACGCCGTTGGGAATAACGGCAATCGGACAACCCACACCAAACGCTCTCTCGGCGACCGACTGTTCCCCCCTGTACTTCACCACAGCACCCTTCAAACGTACCCCGTACTCCAGTGTCGATCGGTACGGCAAACCTACAACTCCTGTTGCTAGACACGTCTCCAAGGAAGCCAAATTCATCTCGCCAGGACTCACATCGAATATCGGTACTCCGATCAATCCATCCGCCAAAAGGAGCTTGTACACAGGAATCGTATTCCAAAAAACGAGGGCCTCCGGAGGGTCACGATCGATTGCATCAAGCAATTGTTGCACACCATGTTGAACACCCATCGCGTACTCTCGCCCAGCCTCAGGGCGCGGCACCGGTAACACAGGAATCCCCTTGCTTCGCAACGCTTGCGTCCCCGGCGTCGGATCCTCGGGATTCTCTTCGAGGACAGCCACTCGCACCCGTCGACCACGTTGATGCAATTCTTCGAGAAGCCGCCTGGCACTTGATTGCGCCCCACCTACCGAAAAGTTGTTAGTAACCAACCATAACCCATTGGGTTTTGCTCGCGACACCTTGCCTAGCACGCTGCGCACCATGCGGTGGTAACCTCTGCCCATCGTGTAGGTTTCGAAGGAGCGATGAAGCTCAACCGCTGACTCGCTCTGAGCTTGATCGCGACATCCCAAGATACCGAGCACCGCTGTTGCAATTGCTCGATCATCGCAATTGGCATCCAATACCTGCATCGCAGGTACCCATGCGGCAATCTCCCGATTTCCACCTACATCGGTTGCAATGACGGGTAATCCGGAAGCCAAGGACTCCAAATGAGCAAGACTCAACCCTTCAAACTCGCTCACAGAAACCAAAATATCGACCGCAGCAAGGATCTCTTCGACCTTGGCAATCGATCCCACCCGATGGCATGTTTCCTTCAAGCCTAAAGAATCTATGGTTGCATCGAGTTTACGCGAAGCCTCCAAAGACAACGTATTGTTTGTCGCTGACTCGCCGGCGAATACCGCATGGACTCGCCGATGGCTGGATGACTTAGCCAATTCCCGCTGCAGGAAAGACACAATCCTTGGGATACGCTCCAACCGCTTTTGAGGACGTGGGTTCGCTAAGGCCAACAGCACCCAATCGTCGTCTTGGATCCCGTACGTTGCTCGGATGCGATTGCGATGGTTGTCTCGAGCCTCAGGCTCCAACCGAAATTGCCTACCTGAAATCCCATTCCAGACGGTACGATGCTGGAGACCTGGAAGCGATTGAACCGCTTGACGTTCGACAGCCTTAGCACATGAAACTACCAAATCCATTTCCTGTGCATCGGTCTGATGAAACTCTCTCGGCCAACCTTGTTCCATGTTGTGGAGCGTGGTTAGAGTGGGCAACCCCACGCTCGCAAAGGCAGCGTGTTCTTTTCTCGAGAGCAAGTGAGTGTGAACAGCATCAGGCTGGAATCGTTGAATGAATTTGACACAAGCTTCGACGCGCTGATCCCGGTGGTTGCGACCAAAATACTGAACGAAGCATGGAGGGTGTGAGAATGCCTCTCGCCGAGGTGGGTCAATGGCCACCAAAGCAGCATGAACATCTTGCCGCAACCAATAATGATGCAGGTCCAACGCGATGCGTTCCGCTCCCCCACGTTGCAGGCTGGTGATGACCTGAGCGATTCGCAATCGGTGGTCAATACGCACGTCCAACCCATCGATCCGCACCTTTGAAATTCGTTCATCGCCATCAACGCAAAAAGCGTCCCGCAAATAAGCCCTAAAGTCGACGCTCGCGTTGTACCCCCTAGCAGCATCGATCATGCCGTTTGGAATAAACATGCTGCTCCAAGCAATGGGGTTTAAGGGTACCCAATCACCCGTATCTGTGTCTGTGTCGAAGGGGCCATTTGATCGTTCCCATGCGTTTGCCGATCCTGAGCTCGGAACCACTCCAAACCGATCGTGCTTGATCGCCCCGAAACCAATCAATCGTTCCCCTTCAATCGCCTTGAGAATTGAATGGGGTAGCGGATGAATCGGCCACGCACCAGCCTCGAGCATCCATAGGGACTTTTGCTCGCAACGGGCTAATTCGAGCAAGTCATCCATCGAGACGGTACCGAACCAGCGCAGTTCGGAATGCGATTGGGACGAGGGATCTCGAACCCAATGAACGGCATCCGATGTCAGACCAAGCCTAGCCAAGGCCCTCGCGGTGCGAAGGGCCAAAGGAAATGGCGTCTCGGATTGGATCCAAATACCAACCAAGTAGGATGGCATGCTTTACTCGGCGATCATCAGTAGGCAGATGGGAAACGACTTCCCCCGAACAACGAACCCGAGCCTTGACTGCTTCGAGAGTCGTCATGATCGGAAGCATTGCCAGATTGCGAGTCTCTCGAAAACGGATCGTGCGCCGGAGGCTGGTTCGGAAAAATCGATCCATCGTCATCGCGCCAATCATCGCCATCGGGAGGTGTGATTCCTAGAATGGTTACCTTCGTAGGTTTCCCACCCAGGAATACGCGCTGACGGTCCATGTTCTCGACTTCGAACTGATACTGATCAACGCGTCCGTCGATTTCATACTGAATCCGAACAATCGAACCAGGCTTCATCCCGGTCGTATCGAACCAGAATCCCTGCGGGAATGGCTGGCACCTTGGATCCAGCCATTCACCCATCGCCCCGATGGCGGCACCCGTGGCGAATGCCGAACCCGATCCTCGAGCCAGTGGTCTTTGGGTGCCCACTGGCGAGGTATCCGAACTAGAGGAAGCTGCACGTGACGCGTTTTTCCGCAGCATCGAAATCAAGTAGAATACTCCGATGCCAGGAACGGCAGGGACCGCAAAACAACAGAGCAGCCCTAACGCGTCGCCGATGAACGACGTTTTCGGCCTCTCTGTTTGGTAACTCGTTGGTGCCATCGAACCACCGACCTCCCCGTCCAATGGAGCTTGCGAACGGCTTGTTTCTTGCTGGACTGAGGGCTCCGCGATGGTATTGGCCACCGCATCGAACTCATTCGCATCGAGTTCCGCGACATCCGGCTGATTTCCTGGACGCATCACCACGACCCGAAAGCCGATATCCGCATTTCGGCTTTTGGGGTCACTTCGAAATCGGGCTGCAGACCGAGCTCGACGTCGATCTCGATTCCATGAACCACCTCTCAAAACATTCCGCAGCTTTTCACCAGCATCGGGCTTTGTGGCAACCGGATCGGTTTGGCTGGTCGCTGGATATCTCCCAAAGATATCCAAGCACCATTCCGAAACGTTGCCACACATGTCGAAAATACCTAGTGAATTCGGCTTCTTTCCCCCAACCGCTTGCGCCCCCAACGCATTGACTTTAGTCCATGCGATCTCATCAATATGCTCGTCCGTATCGCCTGCGTAAGTACGTTCCTGACTGCCCGCTCGACATGCGAACTCCCATTGCGATTCGGTAGGAAGCTGGACCTTCATTTTGGATTTGCTCGAAAGCCATTTGCAGAATGCTTGAGCATCCTCCAAGGTGATGATCGTTACAGGATGGCTTGTCGAGCTCGGATATCCGGGATTCCTCCAATCGAACTCCGGGCTTTGCACGAGATCTTGACCGTTCCAGCCAAAGCCACCCGAGGTACCCCGTTCAGCTTCCGTTTTGTAACGGGTCTGATTCACAAACGATTGGAATTGCTCGATCGTGATCGGGTACTTGCCAATGTAAAACCCCTTGCTGATGGTGACTCGATGCTGGATCTCGTCAGGCTCTCGGCCCAACTCCGTTTCCGGAGATCCTTGTAAAAATGTCCCCGGGGCCACCCAGACCAATTCAACGTTGATGTTGGGTTCGAGCGAAACCAGCATCGTGGCAGACTCGGTTTGCGCGACAGCCGACCCGGTTTGCGCGACGACAGTCGATGGCACAACAACTGCGAAATGCCACACGGCAAAGAAAATCATTGCCAGGCGACTAATCCAACTCTCGGATGAAATATCGCTAGCCGCGATCATCTCAGAAACGCCCTGCAAGTCCAACTCAGGTTTAATCGCTCGCATTGGAACCTAACCCTCGCATTGAAACCCAACGATGTGCTGATGATTCGGACAAAATGGATTCGAACAGAAGGGACTCGATCCCCGTCAGGAATCGAGACAGTGCGTATCACCGTCTCAACAAAAAAAGCCCCTGTCTCTTCGACAGGGGCTCTAGGATATCAAATTCCTGAGGTAAAACGTACGATCAGCTGGTGACAACCGATTGGATCCGCTTTTGCTCAGTAAGGACGAATCAGTGAGTACGAATCGGTGAGTACTAATCGACCAGCGCCACTCGGTTTTTGGCTTCGCGGAGCCCGCGGCTGAGGATGTCTCGCAACAGAGGCGAGTAATCCTCGTACCGAGCTTCATCCGCTGGCCCGTCCGAGTGCTGATAGATCGCATCGCGGGGTTTGGCCCCCAAAGCGATCAACGTGCTCGAAACCGTTCCGTAATCCGCGCCTCGGACGACCATGCTGGCCCGAGCCATCGGATTCGGAGATCTCGCGAAAACTTTGCTGGCAACCGCCAGGAACTTTACTGGAGAATCCAACGTCTGAAGGGTCAGCAGGCGATTCGCCAACTGAACGCGTTCGTCGCGTGGATCATTCAAATTCCTTGCGCCGATGATGTTCAACCCAGGATTGAGTTCAATCACCTCGTTTTCGGTTTCATGGTGGAGTGCATACGCGTTGTCGCGGTCCGCGATCACCAAATTGCAAGCCTCAAACTGGTACTTATTAAACTCTTCATTGGCCCTGTCGACCGCATGGCGACTCGACACAGCCTTTAACAGCTCTTTGACCAGCAATCCACGCGAACGATTAGAGCCCAGTGGCTCGAGCGTCCGTCGATTGCAGATACCGACAAACACCCCGTGTTGGTTTACCCCTAACCATGTTCCGCCGCTTCGTTGATCGACTGGGCAGAGGATTCGGGGCTTACCAGACTGAATGCTCGGGGACGTACTACGACGGTCGAAAAACTCCTCTCGATTAGCAGCGACTAGAATCGGACTTTCAGGAACCACGCGATATTGAATGGCCAGTAAGCACATCGCAACATCAGCACTTTCTATGGCTGGAGTGGGGGGAACGAGCCACGGCGCAATGGCACCCTATCACACTTACAACGTGAGATATTGCGGCCCGCAACTGCCCTAAAAATCTAACGATCCCCTATGGTCGTAGTCACCCCCCAAATCGGAGAAATGGTCAAAATTGTTGAAATCTTGTTGAAAACATTAGACCCCCTAATTAGCAACTCTTTCCCTTCGTTACCTAAGTTGCCGTACCGGTTCAACTTAGCGATGCTATACTCCGTAATCCCCACCGATGAGTAGGGGTTAACCGACATCGGTTCCTTTTTCAACCCTACTGGATTTTGAACCCCACCGATTTATGGCCAACGTGAGCAACCGGCCTTTGGCACCGAAGATTTGCCTTTGCCCAAGCGGTCGTAGCCGCGTGGGAGCCGCGATCCCTTTTTCGATCGTCAGCACCGGTTCCTACGTCCCAGAACGGGTTGTCACCAACGAAGATCTTGCCCTTTTGGGTTGCGATAGCGAATGGATCTTTCAACGCACTGGCATCAAAGAGCGGCGTTGGGCACGCGAGGATCAAGCGGCCAGCGATCTGGCGTACGAAGCCGCCATCCGTTGCTTGCACAGTGCGGGTGTATCCGGAGACGACGTCGATTTGATCTTGGTAGCCACCATTACCCAAGACTTCATGACCCCATCCACTGCGTGCATCCTTCAGAAGAAACTCGGTAGCATCGCTCCGGCTATGGATGTCAATGCCGCCTGCTCGGGATTCATGTACGCGCTGGTCACCGGCGCTCAGTTTGTCAGAAGTGGCATGGCAAGGAATGTTCTCATCGTCGGCAGCGAGGTGATGAGCAGGACCGTCAATCCAAAGGACTACAAAACGTATCCCCTTTTCGGTGACGGAGCGGGTGCAGTCTTACTTCAAAGCAGCACCTGCGAGGAAGAACCGGTTGCGATCACCTCCTCCATCGGTTCCGGAAACCCAAAGGCTGAGAAGGGGGTAATGGGTCCTGGAATCCTCGGCTTCACACTCGGCTCCGAAGGTTCCCCGGAATCGCTATGTGTCCCTGGGGGTGGATCTCGCGAACCGCTAACCCGCGAACGGCTCGATCACGGCAGACAGTATATGCAAATGGATGGCCGATCGGTATTCAAGTGGGCGGTCCGCTGTGTTGCGGAGAGTTGCCGCGATGTGCTGGCAGCCACCGGCTACTCGATCGAGGATGTCGACTTGTTTTTACTGCATCAGGCCAACGTCCGAATCATCGACGCAGCCTTGAGCGATTTCGGCATTGCCCCCGACCGTGTGCTGGTCAATCTGGATCGTTTTGGAAATACCTCGGCAGCCAGCATCCCACTGGTACTCGATGAAGCCAACCGAGCGGGGCGACTCCAACGAGGAGATCTGGTCATGATGTGCGGCTTTGGCGCGGGGCTAACTTGGGGAACAGCTCTCGTCCGATGGTAGTTCATCGGACAGCTATGTGTTTCTATCGGCAACGATCACCGAGGACGAGAAGTAACGTAACCACGAGCAACCGAGCCAACCGAGTCCTTCGGTGCATCGACTTGTTCTGGCTGCTCTCCGTACTCGTACTCAGTCCGACAGGACGGTACTCGTACTCAGTCCGACAGGACGGTACTCGTACTCGGTTCGGATCGTTGAACTGTACCACTGCGTCCTGGTCAACGCGCTGGTTGGTGATGGATTTTCGAGATGGAAGGTGAATCAAAGGCCGAGGAGACACAACGCGTTGCAGCGTGCCGTTTCGCTGTGGCGAACAATCGTAATGCCGCGATCGACGACGAGCCATCGAGTACGAGTACCGTACGCTTGCGCGCCCTGAGTACGAGTGCGATGGGATCCTGTTCCGCGATGGCCAGAGCTATCGCATTACTCGGGCAAGGTCGTTGGTTCGCTTCGTATGGGAACTTGAGGATCATGACTTTGAGTGGCTGCTTTGTGTTCGCCAGCACGCCAAAAACTTCCCTGGTTCATCGCCATCCACCATGCTTGCAACCAACCCAGGAGCGAGTTCGCCAACCACAACGCCCAAGCTAGCATCAACAGACGGTAGTACCAAACCGAAATCGAGAATATCCAAGGCCTCGGTATCACCGCATCGGAACTGGGTGAGAACCAGAGAAGCTCTCCTCGGAACGAGCCGTTCCCCGTGATGTACATCTCGGGGCTCCCAAGTAGCCGTGAACCGACGACAGTTAAAAGCACACCCACGGCTGCAACGGTCATCAGGATTAACAATACTTGCAAAGTACGATGCCCGAGTTTAGACATGCCTCCCAATGCGACATCGCTGCGCCATCGAATTGCGAACAACCATCCCACAACAAGCAACCCTGCTAACGCATGAACTTGGGTCAGCCCGATTCCCAACAGAATCCATTCGTAGGTCTTCAACGGTGTTTTAGGTGTTTGCCCCAAAAGCACTGCAGCCAGTATCGCGACGGCAAGGATCGTCCAAAAGCGTATCGCGGGACCGCGTGTAGGCCCATCGACCCAAAGGATCCATCGGGACTCTGGAACACTCATCTTCATTCGAAGATTCGAAACATCCTCGGGTAACTCGACATAAGGCGTCCGAACGAGAGAAGTCATCGGTTCATCGGACGTCCATTGAACAGTGATGGTTTGCAATCCGGGCTGCAATGGGATCAAACACTCCGCTCCCTGTCGCCTTATTGGGATAGGCCGCCGATCGACTTCCAACAATGTCACTGTAGCCGACTCCGGGATCTTGAGCGGGAAATCCCCGCCGAGACTCGATTCGACTTTCACTTCCAAACCGCTGGTTCGCTGCCGACTACCCAAGGCTAAACTCTCGGTCACCTCCTTGATGGTTAGCAGTTTCCCAACTACGGCAACCGGCTTCCGAAACGTCAATCGGACTTGTTCGCCGGGCCAAGGATTCCAAACGGGGATCAATTCCTGCCGACTCGACTCGTAAATAGGTTGCAATCCGTCAAAACCGAGGTTCCAAACCGGCGATGGATTCACCGACCAACGCTCGACCATCACATTCGAAGTCTTGCTTTGCAACAGCAACTCCGATCCAAAACCGAGTTCGCTATCCCATTCAAAGGCAGTTGCCTCCGCATTCAAATTGACCTCGATATTTCCATCGCTTTGCGCGATGTTCGAGGTTAATACTCGCTCTCCACTAACGAGTGGTACCTGGACAGAGATCGCTTTTCCCACCGATGATAAACGGCGTACCGTGGTGTGGATTTTCCAAACCAAACCGATTTCAAATGCCCTATCGACTTGAACCACCGACCGAAAATTCTTCTGATCGTAACTGGCTTCCCCCTCTTCCTTTTGCTCCTTGCGAACAAAGAACATTTGGCTCTCAGGCTTTCCTTCCTCCCCCAATCCGGTCACATTCCAATCGGGCGCATCGACTTCGAGGTTCCGGGGTGGCAATTCAAAGGCCCAAACCCATTCGGTACTCTCACCGAGCAACCCCCGTATCTTTAACGCATGCACCCCCTTGGGAACCCAAATCCACAGATACCCATCGTCGCGTCGACATACGGTTGCATCCTTCCCATCCAATTGTATTTGGATTGGGACCCAAGTCGGCATTTTCCCTGGCACAGGCACCGCGCTGTCCACCACGGCGTGAACTTCCCCATTTACCTCCATCTCGCCATCGCGGATCGTGAGCTTGAGTTCGGGAATTTCGGCTGCCTTTGGAAAAGCTTCCCCGGGTTGTAACAATCGTTCCCGAAGCTGTGTCAGAATTTCAGGATCTGGGATCTGAGCGTTGGCTGCGCCACCATGCAACAACGTGGCAAGAAATACCAAAAGCGATGCTATGGATGCTTTTCCATTTACCGATGCACGTTTTGTTCCCGATATCCACAGCGTCGGTTTCCATCCGGTCCCGCCTCGCAACAGGATCGCCAACAACGCCCAAAGGAACACCAACCGAATCGCGGTCATCAGACGATGCATGTTGCATGAGACGAGGACCGGACGAATGGTTTGATCTTCCTTTACCGGTCCATCCCAGTCGCAGATCACTTGGTTGCCATACCAATTTGGCTTGGCAATCCCCGTTTGAATACTCGTTCCAGGCGAGAAAGCCATATTCGCAATCTGGCTTTGCTGCTGAATCATCTGCCCACCAGCCTTGTCCCCTCTCCCCGCGAGCGACTCCGTGACGGTTTTGCTCAATCGTCCATCAACAGACTGCCGGTAATCGGATACCTCATCTCCATTACGATAATAAGCGGTGCTGTCCTCCATTTCCAGCACCACCCTATCGGCCACGTCGGCACTCACGTTGTGGGTCGCTTGCAACCATTCAAACATCGTGCGCGATTCGTAGGGAACACCGATCGGTTCCAATTGAGGGTAGATCGCGTTTTGGACCTGAATCGCAGCGAATGGGATCAGATTTAACAGCAGTACAACGACGGCAATCCCGCGCCACACCTGCAACCAACGCGGATGCTTTCCCTCGCGAATCACGCGTAGAATTGCAACTGGGATCAAGAGAAAGAACCACGTTAATCGAGGAGAACCCATCTCATGATACGACAGCCCGAACGCAACCAAAGCGACGATCGCTGGGACTATACCCCACAGCCGGAATACTGCGATTGTGAAGACCAAGAGCAAGAACAAATCGAGCAATGTCCAAGACGTCAACCAGTCGCCTCGCACCGAATCCGGACCAAACAATGCCAACACTCTCCAGCCGGGTGGCAAGTAGATTCGCATCGCGAGCGAGTCGACATCGGTTTTCCATCCGGTCGCTGCCAATGAGTTCAAACCTGGCGCTCTGCCAATCGCTTCCACGGAGGGATTCCGAGTTCGAACTTCGAAGCCATGGGAAAGGGTTTCGGGGTTCTCCGTGATCAGCTGTCGGTTTCCATCGACTCGCACCACACCCAATTCATGCTGTTCGGCCACATCCAAACGGGCGATTTGCTTTGGCTGGCCATGCATCACGTCTTGATAGGTTACCCCACGCCCATCATCGTCGAGCCACAAATCCCGCTGCACCTGAAACTCATCCGGTTTCTGCAAGCCCATCCCACGAGTCTTTTCGACCCAGCGTAATGGGGTCGCGTGGTTCCATTCAAAGACCGAAAGATCTCGCCATTCGTTCGGAAACGTCGTCAACTGCACGTCGATCGGTGTCGCCCCCTGAAGCTCCACCATGCGCATTTCCGGATTCGCTCGAACCGCAATCCATTCCGAGGCAACTGCTGGTTGGATGCCGTCTGCGAATTTCAGTTGCTCCAAGTCCTGATTGCGAAACGCTTCGATCCGAACACGCCACGTCCCCGGACGAAGCTGAGCCTTGAGCCGTCCTGCCTCGTCCATCGCAACTGGAATAGGACTAGATACCAAGGACAATTGCCAGCCTTCTGGAAGTACATAGCCGATCTCCTCTTCACGACTTTTCCCGGAGACCGTGATATCGATCCATGTCTTCAGCCAAATCGGAGAACCATCTGCGATCATTCGATGGATCTGAATGACGGTTTGGTCTTCCTGCGCCTCCGCAGTTTGCGTTCTCTTCAACCACAGCGAACCGTTGGCCTCCCAAGTCGGGTTGCGTATCAATTCGTCGTTAAGACGCAGCTCAATCAAGCCGTAGGAACGGGGAATCGAGATTGTTTGGGGTGTTTGCTTCCAAGACCAACCCCCCTGCAGCTGATGCTCCCCCGCACCCAATCGAATGCAAGGGACGCCTTGCCGTTCAACCACGATCGCCGGTTTGTCCCCAACACGGACTTGCAAAGGCCAATGATCAGCGCCTCCAGGGATCGGGACCCAATCCTCAGCAAAGACCCGCAACCCGACACTCCACGTACCTCGGCTGTCCCCCGCATCGACTCGAAGCCGTGAAGGCCAATACGTAACTACTTGACTAGCGTCATTGAAAAGTGGCGGGGCACCGACAGAGCGATCATCCCACAACACCCACGGAATCCACGGTACGAGCGTTTCCGGTATAACCCGTTGATTCGCCTCAGCCGAGGTTTTGCCTTCCGCATCCAATTGCCCGATCGCAGCGTTGAGCGGTGTCAAAAACAGAAGCCCAACTAAAGCGAGGACCACCCAGCCTATGCGATCAACAGGTTTCATCATCGACTCCTACCAACCCATTCGGGTTGAAGATGCTGCCGCAAAAACTCAAAAGTTCCGACGCCGTGAATCGTATGCGGTCCGGGGAAAAACTCGATGCGGCACTTGTCAGGTTGCCCAAGACGCGCAGCGTACAACCGCTGTACCTTGGCATACTCCAACGCCACTCGTTCATCGGGCGCAACGCCGTCGAAATGACCACGCTCCACCATGAATGGACGCGGTGCGATCAACGTCGCCATTTCAGCATAATTGAACTTGCGCCCGAGATCGAACTCGAAAATCTCGTACTCCATCGTCCATACATAGCTATAGGGACTCGAGGTGCTGGCATTTTTCCAAACCCAGTCGTTGAAGTCCGCCGAGCAAATGGACAAGCAGTACTGGGGTACCAACGCTGGAATTCGCATGGCGCTCTTGCCGCCGTAGGAAAGCCCATAAAACGCGATTCGCTTTGGATCGATCTCTTCGCGTTTGCCGAGAAAATCTACGATCTGCTCATGCTGCGCGATGATCGTGGAAAAGAGGGTTTTCCCGAGCAAGTTGCTCTTTCTCTGAAGCGTTCGAAAACGGTCCGTGAACAAGTAAAGGTTTTGCGGTGCGAAGACCACGTAACCCTCTTCCGCCAGTCGCGCTGAGACGTCGTGGTATGCGGGATGGTCATGAACGATCGTATCGGTCGGTCGACCTTCCAAACCGTGCTGGAACACAACGCATGGTCGCCCTTGGATCGGAGTGTCCGACTTTGGTACTAGCAACACTCCGTATGCGATAACATCGTCAAAGACATCGAGAACGACTTCGTAGCCGCGATATTTTTCTCGATCGTAGACCAATCGTGTTCTTGCATTCAACGGCTTCTTCGGAATGTCCCAACCGCCGATGATCTCTTTGCGAAATTCATCACGGTACGGCTCAACCGTCTCCTGAAACCGCGCCATCGATGACGTATCAAGCGACTTCCAATACGAATCCCGCTCTAGATGCGCAAGCTCCAGTGTTCGCTGCTGCATTCGATCGATGGATGCTAAAATATCCGCTCGTCGATGTTCTTCGGAAGGGAGCAAAGCAAATGCATCGGTCGGGGTAGCCCGAATGGAACTATCGAAAAGGGGACGCCCCTGAGTGGCGACTGTACCCAATCGATCGAGAGCTTGCTCCCAGACCATTTGCGATCGTCGTGCTGGAGGTTCATACGCACTAGGGAGAAGGATGGCGGCTTCGAGCTTCCATGGCCTCAACAACCGTTGGGCCTTCTCTACCTCCTGTGCCGAAGAATACAGAGTGGGGCCATTGAGTTTCCCAGGTGCACCTCCGTCTCCACCAATTTCGACGTCCGGACCAGCAAGCCCATCGATCACCAGGGTCCTCGGAGCGATGAGAGCCGCTAGTTGTGCATCGCCGAAACGAGAGAGCAACCCATGAACATTCCGATGGATAGGCTCACTCCAAAGTTTTTCTTTAGACCCAAAATGGCCACACACGACAGTGACGTCAACTCGAGTGTCGACAACCCCAGTCGCCAGCGCAACCCAACCACCTTCCCCCCAACCCGCAACCAACAACGGCTTGTCCCCGAGAGCTTGTTCCAAGAGATCCAACGCGGATCGATTCTGATGGACATGCACCCCGAGCAGGTGTCGACCTAAAACGAATGCCGACCGATAGAGGTATTCTTGATCCGTCATCACCGCCCGTCCCAATCTCGCCTCGCGATTGCGGCGTACGACGTTTGGTACGACGACCATACCACCGCATCGTGCTAGATAAAGAGCGGTTGGATTCTTCGTTTCGACGATCCCAGTCAATTGCTCAGGTGTTTCACCGGCATCGGGCACTACGACAGCACCAAACATTGGATCTTTCGGAATGAGCATGAGACCACTCGCATCGAAACCATCTTGGACCTTCCACTGGATCTCGACAATTCGAATCCCCTCAAAAACACCCACCTCCGGTGAACCAACCTGGCCACTAGCCTCTTGCCAACGAGAACGGACCGACCATGACACTGGGTTTACTCGCGTATCGACCAACCCGATCCGTCTCGCGTACTCTTGCCTCAACGGTTCTGTAGTAACTGTATACGCGTCACCATCAGTAGCCGCCGTTCCTGTTTGGACCTTGAGATCGGGTTTAGGCCAAAGCTCCATACGCCCTTCGACGGAAGCGTCGATCTGCTTGAGCAAAAACCGATCCACCCCATCCACCAAATCCGAAGCGATATCGCCAGAATGCACCAGAGGATCCGTCCCAGGCAGCGGCCCCTTTCGATCCTCAGCAATCGTGTCAAATACTGGTCTTGCTGATTGGGCACGCACCTGGCCCAACATCCTGGTGTCGCAAACCATTCCGGAGGCACAGACAATGCCTGCAGCCATAACCATCGCTTTGGTGCAACCGATCTTGCAACCACCGACCAAAAACCTCTGGACGGACTCCCCCAGAGTTAGTGCTGCCCCCACAGTTAGTGCTGCAAGTGTGGACCGATTTTTTGTCATACATAGTCGCATCATCGACGGTTTTCCATCCTCGATAGGTAACAGAGATCCATTGCATTCAAAACTGCGTGTTTGCGGGCACGCAACAACATGACGACATCGTCCATATGTCCATATGTCCATATGTCCATATATCCATATATCCATATGTCCATAAAGCTCGATACGGGCGAGTGTCTATTCAACCGTCCGCCATCGCGTTAATTCGCGAACGGCGCAAATCGAATGTAGATCAAGTGTCTGTACAATTCGCTTTGCTCGAGCAATTGCGAATGGGTACCAACAAACTCGATTCGGTGATTGTGCAGCACGACGATTTGGTCGGCCGACCTGAGCGTCGCGAGTCGGGTTGGCAATACGACAACGCATGCACCTTCGCTCTTTAATTGTAGCAGAGCGGTCGTGGTTTCGTTCGCAATGCTGGGTCCCACCGTGCCGGTGGGCTCATGAGCGACAACCACGCTCGGTCGTTTGACAAATCCTCTCGCAATCCCCAATCGAAACATTGCCTCCGAAGACAACCGATCATCGGTGGGAGAGACCAGCGTTCGCAAGTTGTCCGGTAAATTGAGGATTAAATCGGCCACGTTGGCTTTTCGAGCCACTTCCATCAAATCCACCGTGGCATCTGTTTGGCCGTCGACCCAAAGGTTGTTCTCGATCGTATCTGAGATCAACGGGCCGTTGGGAGAAACCCACAACGATAACTTGCGAAATGCATCTCTGGCGACATCGATAGCGTCGACTCCGTCGAGCATGATCCGGCCGCTTGAGGGTTTTCCAAACCCAAGAATCAACTCTGCAATCGCTTTGGCCTGGACTGGGTCCGTCGAGATAACGGCGATCAATTGCTTCGGTTGAAGAACTAACGAAACGTCTTCCAGCAATTTACTTCCGTCGCTCTCGCGAATGGTGACATGATCCAATTGAAGAGATCGCTGCAGCCGAATCGGACTCTGCAACTCAACCTCCGAAGGGACTGCCGTGTTCTGTCCCAAATAGTCGACTATTTGCTGCAAGTTCCCGGAGGACTGGCTGATCTGCGCACGGGCCTCGCTCCACCGTGTGAATGCGCGCATCGCAAGTGCCGCGCTGCTGCACAACGCCAGTAGTTCTCCAAGCCCGTCCGGCGATTGGCGATCCAACACGCGAAGTGTGAGTAGACATAGAAAGATCGCAGCAAAAAGAGTAAAGAAGATGCGCAACCATGCGGAATGACGAAATATCGGCGCCATCAACCCAACTGCCGATTGCTTGTACGCACTCAAACTCGCCTCGAAACTATGCACCGTGTCCTCGGTATCGCGTATGGTATCGAGCAAGGGTGAGGTAAGAGAAAGGTACGTTAACTGCTCTCGCGACTTGTTCCAACGCTCCGATACAACGATTCGATCCCGTCGATTCGAAGTCTCGAACCACTGCGTCAAAAAACGCACGATGAGCAGTGCGATGAATGCTGCGATCGTCAGCCATGGGTGGATCGCACACGCGACCCCGAGAAGGCCGATAATGTGCACCCAATCGCGTGGGAACGAGCGGTACCAACGATAGACGGCGTCCCGAATCTCGATCACGCCTGTCTCCTGCATCTGCTCTAACCATCGACTCTGACTCGATAGACCTTGCTCGCGTGCCAGCAATCGGGATTTCTTAAACAGCAAACGCCTTGCTTGCACATCGAAATCGATCGCTGCATTTCTAGCAGCCATGCCATTGATCGCGATTGCCAAGATCTTCAGGACCAGCACCGCAACGATGGCGAGAATCAACACGAAAGCCCCTCGCAAAACGCTTCCATGGGCCCCGAGCCAACGCGTTGGTAGGCTGAAAGGACCAACGACCAGTTCGTCAGGAACCACTCCATCGCGTCCTTGGACGATCAGATCGACCCCCAACCCTCCCATCACCAAAAGGGACGGTAACAGCACTCCCGCTACCGCACCGAAGAGACTTGCGATCCACGAAGAAACCGGTCGTTCAATTCCTACCGAATGCCGCCAGAAGTTTGGGAACACGTTGAGCCTCGCCGTTTGCAAAGTGGGGTTGGGCTGACCGATTCAGGATACTTGAAACAGATCCGTTCCGTCCGGTTCAGCGGTATCGATTTTGAGGATTTTGAGTATCTGAATGGTTTTTGCTACGCATTTCGGACCAGATGCGTTCAGGCAACACGGGTTAACCCACACCCGTTGCCTTTTTGCAACCTACGATTCCAAACCAACCAGAAGTGCTATTGGACTTTCCCTCGAAAGTACCCGTACCGGTTGTGGGATTTCAACTCCCGATCACGAACCCTTCGTTCCATCCCGAGCCACCCAAGTCCACCGATATGGTCAGCCCACGCAATAAATCCGAACTCCCGAGAATCTTAGTCGCCGACGATGACCGCTGGTTGCTCGAGTCGATGGCAGACTGGCTGTCGGGAATCGGCTATCAAGTCCAAACGGCGAGTAATATTGAGCAAGCCAAAAAAGCATGCGCGACTGGAAAACATGATTTGATGCTGTGCGATGTGCGTTTCGAAGACGGAGATGGATTGGCGCTGCTCAAACGCATACGCAGCAAGCATCCAACCTTGCCCGTAATCATGATGACTGGCTACGCTGGTCCCGATGCTGCCTGCGAAGCGATCGCCGCCGGAGCCTTTGATTTCCTCACCAAACCGATCATCGACCAAGAACTCCAAACCGCGATCGAGCGAGCGCTTCACCAACAAGAGATCGCCGAAGAGAACACGCGGCTCAAAGCACAACTCGACCGAAAATTCGGACTTGAGAATATCGTCAGCCACGATCTTCGCATGTTAAAAATTTTCGATACGCTCGACAGCGTTGCCGATGCCAGGGCAACGATCCTGATCACCGGTGAAAACGGGACCGGTAAAAGCATGATCGCTCGCGCGGCGCATAAAAAATCGAGCCGTCGCGATGGGCCCTTTGTCGAAGTCGCATGCGGTGCCCTTCCCGACAACCTCCTTGAAAGCGAACTCTTCGGCCACGTGACCGGCGCGTTCACCGGTGCGACCAGCAATAAAGCCGGCAAGTTCCAGTTGGCTCACAACGGGACCTTGTTCCTCGACGAAATCGGAACCGCCACTCCTGCACTCCAAGTCAAATTGTTGCGGGTCCTTCAAGAACTCCAGTTCGAACCCCTCGGTGGGAACGAAACGATCACCGTAGACACTCGGACGATCCTAGCGACCAACGAAAACCTGGAACTTGCAGTTGCCGAAGGACGATTCCGGCAGGATTTGTTCTACCGGATCAACGTGATCGCGATCGAACTTCCTGCACTCCGAGAACGCATCGACGACATTCCACTCCTAGCGCAGCATTTCCTCAATCGAGCGTGCGAAGAGTACCAGCGAAGCGTCGACGGATTTTCCCCTATGGCCCTTCGGGCAATGCAGCAGTACCGATGGCCAGGCAACATTCGGGAACTCGAAAACATGGTGCAGCGCGCCGTGCTTCTGTGCAAAGGCCGACAGATCGATTGCGACGTTCTTCCGAACGCCATGACCTCCGGAGATGCACCTCAACTCTTCGCATCTGCCAATGCCGCCACGCTGACCACGAGCAACCTCCGGGACGTGACGAGTTCGAACCAAAATGCTTTCCCGCAATCAAACTCCCTAGGAGCGCACGGACCGGGAAACCAAGCTTCGGGAAACCAAGGAATGATTAAATCGCTGAGCGAAGCGTTGGAAGAACCCGAGCGGAAAATCATCCTCGAAGTCCTTCGGGCCAACCAATGGAATCGAAACGTAACCGCCGATCAGTTGGGAATCAATCGAACGACGCTCTACAAAAAAATGAAGAAACTCGGCATCGATTCGCTTTGCCCCCAATGAGAGGGCGCAGATTGAGAATCACCCACAGAGAAATTGCCCGCAGAGAAATTGCCCGCAGAGAAATCGCCCGCAGAGAAATCGCCCGCAGAGAAATCGCCCGCAGAGAAATCGCCCGCAGAGAAATCGCCCGCAGAGAAATCGCCCGCAGAGAAATCGCGAACCGCTACGGCTGAAAAATAAAAAAACTCTGCATAGTCAGTCACGCCCGATATCTGACCATGCAGAGCTAATCCCTATCCAGCTGTGAGTCACGCCCGTAATCTCAAAGCCGTTTCAGCGGGAACGAAGTGATTTTATCAAAGTACTCACAATTTAAAATAGTTTCCAAGAAAACTATCTCGAAAAAACACCCCTAAGACACCCCAAAAGGGGTAAAGCTCTCCATTGCGGCTTTTTTAACTTTCCCAAGGTACGTGGCAAGGCATGGGCCAAGAAATGGATAGGGCCCCTGAAGCTAGGGCAATGACCGAACGCGCTGTTGACTCACCCTACCTCGGGGAGCCAATAGGATACTTCCTCGACAATTTGTTCGTGCTCGATGTCTTCGTGGGCCAGCAACAGGTCGCTGACGGCGGAGATTGCGGCCCAATAATCAGCCCGCTCGAGCGTTTTCCTCAGGACGGAAACCAACTGCCCCAACCAAGCAGTTCGCTTTTCCAGACTCCACCCTACTCCATCCGACCCTACTCCATCCAGCAGAGCAAAGGCTTGCTGCAGGTCGTTTGACCACGGTGCTGCAATGCTCATCACCGGGGTTTCCTGTCGGTAGATCATCTCCGCAACAGGCCCAGCGAGGATGGCGAGCGCTTGGTCCTTGCGAGTTCCTCCATTGGGCCAATGGATTTCTACCTCTCCATAGCGGCCCTCTTCTTCTGGCGATATCGACGCGAAACGTACCGTGGCTCCCAAAGCAATCGCCACGACGCAGTGGCCCGCTTCGTGGTAAGCCGTCCACGCGGCATTTGGATCTTCGTCATCGAAGCTATAATCCCCGTCGCTGGGCTCACCCCGTTGCGCCATGCATGCACCTCTCTGTTTCTTGTGAATCCAATTGGTTTCCCAGTGGTTTATCGAGCCAACGAGGGTGGCCGCGCTGGCGTTCTGAGTGCGTTGCGTCCTTGCCCTCGATCCGATACCTTAGCCCACAACTGATTCAAGCCCAACCCCGAGTTCGCCTTTATGAGTTCCACAGTTACGATCGATGGCGTCACCCTTGCGTTAGCCAATCCGGTCAGCAACAGCGCCCGTTGGATAGGTCAAGAAGAACCGTTGCGTCAACTGGCTGCGTGCTGGCTGACGGTGGATTCCTCAGACTTGCCCCTGACACCGCGACTGGTAGGAGTACCCGGAGTAGGCAAAACCGCGCTGGCGATGGCCGCGGCTGCGGCCCGCCAACAGGAGCTGTACATCTACCAATGCACCTCGGACACTCGCCCCGAGGACTTGCTCGTCACCCCTGTCCTTTCGAGCAACGGCAAAATCGCGTACCACGCTTCCCCTCTGGTAACAGCCATGCTGCGCGGCGCGGTGTGTGTGCTCGACGAAGGGAATCGGATGAACGAAAAATCATGGGCATCGCTTGCCCCACTTTTCGACCAACGCCGTTATGTGGAATCGGTCGTCGCAGGTATCACGATCCCAGCGCACTCTGACTTCCGGGCGACGGTAACGATGAACCAAGACGACTCTACCTACGAAATACCCGACTACATCCTCAGCCGCTTGCAACCGACCCTCCAAGTCGGTTTTCCCAATCGCAAGGACGAGTTAGCGATCCTGCAGTACCATCTTCCGTTTGCAGAAGCCGAGGTGCTGGCGATGACCGTCGACTTTTTGCAAAACTCGCACTCGCTGCGATTGGACTTTTCGGCGCGCGATGGCATCAACGTATTGAGGTACGCGATCAAGCGGCTTGCCCAAGCGGGTTCATCCCACCCGTTGTCGAAAGACCAAGCGTGGCGGGAATCTGTCGCGGCTTGTCTGGGCGACGAGGCGCTCGATCTCTCGACCATGGCTCAGCGAAAGCAACAAGCCCTTGGGGGAAACACTTTGCCGATGGGACTGGATGACTTCTTCTTTGACCCAGATGATCCCCTCCGACCAGAGGATGAGTAAGGTACCGATGTCTGCACAGCCATTGCCAACGACTCCAGTCGAACAACCATGGGATCAATGGATACCTCGCTACATGGTCCCACTCCAACCCAAACGGATGGGCCATTATTTCACGGATGTGCTGATCCTGGGCGGGGGATTAGCCGGGTTGCGAGCCGCTCACGAAATCGACCCGTCGCTCCGGACGATGATCTTGACGAAGGACAAGCTCGAGGAGTCGAACAGCTCCTACGCTCAAGGGGGTATTGCAAGCGTTTGGGATCCGGAAGACCGCTTCGACAATCACGTCCAAGACACCCTGGTCGCTGGGTGTGACTTGTGCGATGAATCCACGGTCGACATGGTGGTGCGCGAAGCCCCATTGCGTGTTGCTGAATTGATCGAATGGGGAACGCAATTCGATCAACTCGATGGCCAGTTGGTATTGGGCCGCGAGGGAGGACACTCGCATCAACGGATCATCCACGCGCTCGGTGATGCGACAGGCAAAGAGATCATGCGGGCCATGATGGCCCATGTCCGCGAACGCCGGAACATCGAAATTGTGGAAGAAGCCTATATCATCGATCTGATTACCTTCGAGGGCCGATGCTGCGGTGCGGTCGTTTCGATCCAGAACCGCCCCCCCGTCCTCGTTTGGGCGAATGAAACCATTCTTTGCACCGGGGGCTGCGGTCAAATTTTTCGCGAATCCACCAACCCACGCGTCGCAACAGGCGATGGACATGCGATCGCGTTTCGCGCGGGTGCCGTCATGCGAGACATGGAGTTTATGCAGTTTCACCCAACAGTGCTGTACATCGCAGGTAGTTCGCGGACACTCATCACCGAAGCGATCCGCGGTGAAGGAGCCTTCCTCGTCGATCAGTCCGGGTACCGCTTCATGAAGGACTACGACCCACGGCTCGAATTGGCACCCCGCGATGTGGTCAGTAAATCGATCGTAAGCCAGATGGAAAAAACCCAATCTTCCTGCGTTTACCTGACCCTGAAACACCTCGACGCCAATCATGTGCGCAGCCGCTTTCCAGGTATCGCCAAAGTCTGCGCAGGGTTCGGACTGGATATCGCCACCGATGCCATCCCGGTTCGTCCAGGTGCACACTACATGATCGGGGGCGCGCAAGTCGACTCCGAGGCGAGAACTTCTCTTCCGGGACTCTGGGCTGCTGGCGAAGTCACCAGCACCGGACTGCACGGCGCTAATAGACTCGCCTCCAACAGCCTCCTCGAAGGTCTTGTATATGGGTCGATCGCAGGACGAAATGCATCCCAGTCCGCGTTCAAGCGATCGTCGACCGAACTTCGTGTGCTTCCGATCTCCAATCCCGCTCGAACTCCCACTCACCCACCCTTTGACCTCGCCGACATTCGCAACTCCGTAAGATCCGTCATGTGGCGAAACGTCGGCGTCCAACGCAAACGAGAACGACTGGAAGAGGCACTGCAGGAAATCCGGCGGTATTGCAGCTATGTCCTTGCTCACGACCTAGAGACCGTTGAAGCCTGGGAACTCCAAAACATTCTCACCGTCGGGCTGATGATGACGCAAACCGCGCTAGTACGTACAGAATCCCGAGGCGTCCACCTCAGAACCGACCACCCGAACACCGACAATGCCCATTGGCGAAAACACCTCTCGTTAGTGCGGTAGTAAATCCAAAAGTCCGTGTTCGCGGATCAAAGTCCCGCCCCCTTACCGCCAAAAACCGAAACGATGGCACTCGTAATCGTTTTGCACAAAGCTACAATACGCGGGTGCAGTTTGTTGACAAAGTGGTTTCTCAACCCATGATGGAAGTACCTACCCCGCGCTCCACGCGATCGGTGCTACGGAATTCCCCGGGCGCCGTCCCCTCAGGAAACTGAGCAAGAAGTGGCTGCGGGGAGGGGTTACCTGGCTGAGAAAACATTACCGTTTGATGGTTAATCCCCCTTTTTAACCAAGCCGTTTCTTGCGTCCTGCAACGACCGGGAGCCGTTAGAACCGTGGAAATTCTCGGTGTTTTTACGAGTTCATGCTCGGATAAGATCAGCAGGCGCAGCAGCTTTTTTCCGGCACGGATACCACCCCAACAGGGTATGAGATGTCAACAACCACACGCAAAATAACGACCTCTCCTCGCCGCGGATTCACCTTGGTGGAACTGCTGGTCGTGATCGCGATTATCGGCATTCTGGTGGGCCTCCTTCTGCCAGCTGTCCAAGCAGCCCGTGAAGCCGCACGGCGAGCGCAGTGCACGAATAATCTTCGTCAACTCGGGCTGGGACTCTCCAATTACGAAAGCTCTTTCAAACGCTTCCCAAGCGGTTGGGTCGACAATTTCCGCAGCAACCAAACCAATCAGCCAGGATGGGCTTGGGGGCATTCGATGTTGCCTTTCATGGAACAAGTTCCCTTGTACCAGCAAATCGACCACCGATTCGATGTCGACTCTGTCAACTCACGCCCCTTCTTGACCAGCGTCGTACCGACCTTCCTTTGCCCCTCCGATCCAGGGGACTCGACCTTTGAAATAGGCCAAGACACCGGTGAAGAAGAGGAAGAAGAACACGTGGGTCATAACGTCGACGAAGGTCCGAAGCTTTTCCGAATCGCGAAGGCCAACTATGTAGGTGTCTTCGGTACGCTCGAAATCGGTGAGAATCCTTACAACGGCGACGGGGTGTTTTTTGGCAACTCGGCAATCCGAGCCCGCGATATTGTTGACGGCCTTAGCAACACCATGATCGTGGGAGAGCGATCCAGCCGCTTGGGGGGATCTGTTTGGCACGGAGTCATCCCCGAGGCTGCCGAACCCCTCGCTCGATTCCTTGGGTCCACAGACCACACTCCCAACAGTCCATCCGGGCACTTCGACGATTTTTCGAGCCGCCACGAGGCTGGTGCTCATTTCATTTTCGCCGACTGCTCGACTCGGATTCTGTCCAACAGCATCGACATCAAGGTCTACCAAGCCCTCGCAACACGGGCCAATGCGGAAATAGTCGGCGACCTCGATTGATTCGTTAAAAGCTTAAAAAACCCTGCGATCGCTTTCATCGGAACCGGGCTTCGCGAAGCCCAGATCGCAGTTACCGGCACCGGTTCGCTTCCGGGAAGCCAACCGTCAATGTCTTCGCAGCCCCTCCAATCGGTAGCCCATTGAAGGCTATCTCTGATTCTAGGCGGACTTCCCTCGATTCGCGCTTTTGGATTCTTCGACCAGTCCCTATGTTTGCTGTTTTCACGGCTCTATCGAATGATGGAACGTCGATCCTCGTCGTTGCGGCTACCGTAAATGTGGTATAACCGCGCTGGATATCGTTAGCAGTCTTCTACTGAATGGTCCGCTATGGCGTCCGGAACCAACGAAGAAAATATTGAAAACACCAAGAAGCAAATTCGTGGATTGGTGAACGAAATCGCCGAGCTGTCCAAGTCTGACTTGGTGGCGGCGGAGTTCTATCCTGCCGTATTGCAGCGTGTCGTCAACGCGCTGGCTGCCGTCGGCGGTGCGATTTGGTTGCTTGATGGCGAGACGGGATTGAGACTGTCCCACCAAATTCAGATCTCGCCAAACTTGATCGAACCGGAGAACGACGAAGCGATCCAGCATGGCCGCCTGCTCACACGATTGATCAAACAAGGCCGCGCAGAACTTATTCCCCCAATGTCCAGCTCCCTCGAGGAAGGTGAGGGAAATCCAACCCGCTACCTTCTCGTTACCGCCCCGCTGGCTTCTGCGAAGCAAACGGTCGGACTCCTGGAAGTCTTCCAACGTGCCGATACGCCGCCCGATGCACAGCGAGGGTACCTCCGATTCGTCGAACACATGTCGAAACTGATCGGGGATTGGATCAAAGGCCACACCCTCCAAGAAGTCTCCACGCGCCAAGAACTCTGGCAGCAGTCGGACCAATTCGCTCGTTTGGTTCACGACAACTTGGACCTCAAGGACACAGCCTTCACCATCGCCAACGAAGGACGCCGGTTGATCGATTGCGACCGTGTCAGTGTCGCGATCATGAAGGGTGGTAAAGCCAAAGTCATCTCGATCTCTGGTCAAGACTCGATCGAGAGCCGCTCCAACACCGTCCAATCACTGAACAATTTAGCGACCCGCGTCATCCGCAGCGGAGAGCCCCTTTGGTACGACGGTTCCACCGAGGATTTACCTCCGCAAATCGAGGAAGCCATCGAGGACTATGTCGATCTTTCTCACGGCCGTACTGTTACCGTTCTACCCATCCGTCAACCCGAGCGAAAGCTCGAAGGGGACATCCTTGCGGAACGGAGCGAAACCAACGAAGCCAGAATACGCCGTAACATCATCGGCGCATTGATCGTCGAGCAAATCGAAACCCAACTCTCGCGTCAAACGCTAGAGGGGCGAGTCGACTTGGTGTATGAACATGCATGTCGCGCTCTGTCCAACTCGATGGATCATAGCAACATCCTGTTCATGCCCCTGTGGCGATTCCTGGACCGATGCCTCTGGATGTTCCGTGGCTCGGCCCTTCCAAAGACCGCTTCGATTCTCGGTTTGTTGGCGACCGCTATCGCCGCCATGTTCATTGTGCCTTGGGATTTCGATCTGCAAGGAAACGGAAAGCTCAAGCCAACGGTCGAACGTCAGGTTTTCGCGCATATCGATGGCGAAGTCCAACGTGTCCTTGTCAAGCACGGTGATGAAGTGGCTGAGAACCAGCCGCTCGTCGTGCTTAAAAACGCCGAACTCGATCATCAGATCGAAACAACGCGTGGTCAATTCAAGCAATCGGTCCAACAAGCCTACGAACTGAAACGTCAATTGAGCAACAACAGCGCTCTATCCGAGGCGGATCGCGTTCGTTTTCGACAGGACTACAACCAAGCCGAGCAGGAAGCAACCAACCGTGAAGAGGAACTGAAGATCCTCGTCGAAAGGCAACAAAAACTCGAGCGGCTGAGCCCGATCAGTGGTCTGATCACCACCTGGGACGTCGAGAAGGTCCTCAATGCTCGCCCTGTCGTCACCGGCCAAGTCCTGATGACAGTGGCCGATCCCAAGGGGCCTTGGGAGATCGAGGTCCTCATGCCCGAAAAGCGGATGCGTTATCTCGACTACGCATTCAAGAACGAGAGCAAGGTCGATGACAAAGGAGCAGCGTATCTCGATGTGGAAATCATCCTGATGACGGCTCCAGAAAACAAATACTATGGCCGCCTCTACCCACCAGGGGTTGGCCAGCGCGCGGAACTCGATGCCGAAGATGGCGCGGTCGTGAAACTGCGATGCGTCCCCAATGACGATGCTCTTCTGCAAATCTCACGTCGCCCAGGAACCCGGGTGATGGCGGATGTCAAATGTGGCAAGCGGAGCGTCGCCTTCGTTTGCTTCTACGAAGTCATCGAGTGGATCCGCGCCAACGTCCTTTTCTAATTCACTGCAACTTCAACGCATTCATTCCGGAATCCTTATAGCATGGCTCAGCGTTTCCTGATCGGGTTATCCGTTGTGGCAATTGCCGTATCGCTAGGGACCTACTGGTGGAACACCAGCCAGCACGCAGCGTCCTCTGTCAGCTCGGTTGCATCCGCATCTCGTCCGGGCGACATGACCCATACTGACAACATCGAAGTTCAACGCGATGAGCACACCTCAAGGGTCACTGGTGGAGTCGTTCGATTAGCCAGTGCCCAAGAATCACTCACGCTGCCCCCGTCAGGTGCTGAAGCTGCCAAAGAGTCGGCGAGCAGTGAAAAACTGATTTCCGAGAAATTGGTTTCTGTTGAATCCGACCAGGATGCACTTCCTGCAGGATCGGGGGCGTCTGCATCGCCGACGCAACTCCCAAACGTTCCTCCCACCGGACTCCGCGTTCCCGCGAATAGTGTCAACGTACCGGCATCCACCCGCACCGATGTGCTAACTTTTTCGGGTGTCTTATCGTTTGTAAATGACGTCTGGATTCCTGCTCAAACCGACGGCATCATTCAGCAGTTGATGGTCGACGAAGGTTCTGTAGTCCAAGCGGATTCCGTTTTGATCGAACTCGATAGTCGGCTTGCCAACGCGGAAGTCCAAGTGGCGGAAAATGAAAAGACTTCCGCGATACTGAAGGCAGAAGACGATAGCCAAATCAAATTCTCAGAAGCGTCGCTGGAGGTCTCGAAATCGGTTCTCTTGCGATCCCAACAACTTTACGAGACAGGGGTCGAAACCCGCGACGACCTGGAAAAGAAGAGTTTGGAGCGGATCAAGGCTGGGTTTCAAGTCGATGTTTCAAAACGGGAACAAAAGATCAACCAAGCAGCCGTAGGAGTTAGCGATGCCAAACTCAATGCATCCAAGGTCCAAGTCGAGCTGCGAACCATCAAGGCTCCTTTCAGTGGCATGGTTGCAGAAACCCAAAAGGAACGCTTCGAATGGGTGAAGGCCGGTGACCAAATCCTGCGATTGGTCTCGCTTGAAAAATTCAGGGTGCGTGGATTCGTTCTTCTCGAGGAGTCCCCGAATATCCTCGAAGGTGCGCCAGCTCGAGTAACGGTGCCGATTGGGCCTGGCAAGGTAGAAACCATCGACGGAGTCGTCGGCTTCGTCAAACCGGAATCGGTGGGTAAGAAGCAAAGCGGAAATGAATACGTTGTCTGGGTTGAAATGCCAAATCGCATGATCAACGGCAAGTACCTTTTCCGTGGTGGTATGGATGCCAAGGTTGAAATCTACCCCCAACGCTAACCGGTTCGCCCACTGTTTTTTGGAACTCTGCTCGAGTTTGCGACTCCAATAGAGCGTAAGCATCCGAGTTCCAACGCAGCCTAGCTGCGGATGCGTCATCAATGAAGAAGGAGCGAAGTAGACACCTATGACCACCATGGCGGATTCCCTGGTCAATAGCGCGATGCGCCCCCTGAAGCTGCGTCGTCGTCCCGACTTGGAATCCCGGCGTCACAAGTACGATGGGCGGGTCTACTGGGTCGTCAAAGAACCACTCGGTTTGAACTACTTCCGCTTCCACGAAGAAGAGTTCGCCATCCTCAATATGCTCGATGGGGAGACCTCCCTCCAGACCATCAAGGATCGGTTCCAAGCGGAGTTTGCGCCGCAGCGGATTTCCCTTCAGGATTTGCAGCAATTCGTCGGGATGCTCCACCGAAGCGGACTGGTGATTTCTCACGCGTCCGGTCAAGGAAAACCGCTGCGACGCCGTGGGGAAACGAAGAAACGCAAGGAGTTGCTCAGCAAACTCTCCAATATATTCGCGATTCGTTTTCGAGGCATCGATCCCGATCGCATGCTCACGGCTCTGATTCCATGGTTCGGTTGGCTCTTCACCACATGGTGCATCTTCCTGGCGTTGGGACTCGGCATCGCTGCCTTGACCTTAGTCGCGGTCAACTATCAAGAGTTCCGTGGCAAACTTCCCACGTTTGAGCAATTCTTTGCAGCCAATAATTGGCTTTGGCTGGGCTTGACCATGGCGACGGTCAAAGTCCTTCACGAGTTTGGGCACGGCTTGAGTTGCAAGAAATTCGGAGGTGAATGCCACGAAATGGGAGCGATGCTCCTGGTCTTCACACCATGCCTCTACTGCAACGTGTCCGATTCATGGATGCTACCAAACAAGTGGCAACGTGTCTTCATCGGTGCTGCTGGAATGTACGTGGAACTGATTCTCGCTTCGATTGCGACCTTCCTCTGGTGGTTCAGCGAAGACGGCATGTTCCACTTCTTGTGCTTGAGCGTCATGTTCATCTGCTCGGTCAGCACCGTCGTGTTCAACGGAAATCCACTTCTCCGCTTTGACGGTTACTACATCATCATGGACATCCTTGAGATCCCTAACTTGCGTCAAAAAGCGAGTGAGATTCTCAAGCGTTGGTTCCAAAAGAATTGCTTGGGACTGGAACTTCAAGACAACCCGTTCCTCCCCCAAGGAAACCGTTTCCTCTTCGGTGCGTATACCATCGCATCGTTCATCTATCGCTGGGTTGTCGCATTTGGAATCATCATGTTCCTGAACCAAGTTCTTAAACCCTATGGTCTTCAGTCCTTGGGACGCACTTTTGCGATCGCAGGGGTGGCAGGAATGGTGGTACCAGCCTTCTTTGGGGTTTATAAATTTCTCAAGACACCAGGTCGAGCGAGCAAAATGAAACGAGGAAATATCCTGACCAGCTTGGCGGTGGCCTCGGCCATCATCGCCTTCATCGCATTCTTCCCACTACCCTTCTATGTGTACTGCCCCACCGAGATCCAACCGACCAACGCGGTCGAGATGCGAACGCTCGTGGGTGGCGATTTGGTCCGATGGCATAAACAACCGATGGATCATGTGGTTCGCGGTGACGTGATTTGCGAATTGGAAAATCTGGACCTGAAGTACCAACGCACCAAGGCTGAAGGGGAACTTGTGGTCGCAACCACAAAACTGAAGGACCTTCAAAACTCGGCCGCTACCGATTCAACCAAGATCCAGTACCTGCGCGTCCAAGAAGAAGACGTAGAAACAAAGAAGAACGTATTGGCTGTGCTCGACCAAAAGTTCACGAACCTCGTGGTGAAAAGTCCCATCGACGGGATCATCTTCCGCCCACCACCGAAAGAAGACTCCAAGGCGGCGAAGGCCCAAGAGCAATTGCCGACGTGGTCCGGCGATCCGTTTGCACCTAGCAATCTAGATATCTATTTCGGAGATGGAGACCTCCTGTGCTTGGTCGCTCCCAAGGACATCATGGAAGCGGTCCTCATCGTCGATCAACACGATCGCGACCTGCTCCAAATCGGGGACCAAGTAAGCATCATGCTCGAGTCGGCCCGCCTAGAATCCCTAAAAGGTAAAGTCATCGGGTTCTCGGCTTCGGAAATCAAAGAAGTTCCCCCGCAATTGGCGATTCCGGTAGGTGGTAGCCTCGATACGAAAACCGACGAAAACGGCAGAACGGTACCGATCAGTACCTCCTACCAAGTTCGCGTCGAAATCACCTCGGAAAATGTACCGGCTAGGCCGGGTTATCGGGGTGAGTCAAAGGTCCATTTAGCGTGGCGTTCCGCAGGATGGCGGTTGTACCGATACTGTGTCAAGACATTCAATTTTGAATTCTGATCTCAGGTCGGTCGTGAGGAAGTTGCGTGCTAGAGTTTCGGAAACGAAGGGCGCTGAGTCCCAGTTCGTAGGTTGATTTTTCTTGGAGTAAGAAATATGTCGAGTGAAGTAGAACAAGATCCAGCAGTCGATCAGCGCCAGCAACAGCAGGCGGTTCAGGTTCAAGTAAAGGATGAAGACGCGATCGCCTTGTACGCGAATTTTTGCCGCGTTACAGGATCCCCAGAGGAACTCATCGTCGACTTTGGTTTGAACCCACAACCCGTCGGTATTCCCAAGGATCCGATCCATGTGAAGCAGCGGATCATCATGAATTTCTATACCGCAAAGCGCCTTCTCGCCGCTCTGCAAATGTCCGTTCAACGCCACGAAGCTGTCTTCGGCGTTCTCGAAACCGATATCCAAAAGCGATTGCGAGTTCAGCAGTAGTCAAATGATTCGGTTGCTCTCGCAATCGAATGCGTACACCCAATTAGTATTCAAAGCCTCGGCCTTCGACTCGTTCTTCAATGTGTCGAACTCGAGGCTTTGTTCGTTAGGTCAGGATGTTTGGGACGGGTTAAAGATTTTGGGGCGGGGCAGAGATTCTAGGGAGACGCGCACTCATTTGGATCAGCTTCAGGTACACGGCGATAGCAAGGCTTCCCGCCACGAATGCTGGGAGACGTTCGAGTCCGTAGAGGCCATCTCCAATCGCAACGTTGGAACTGCGAAAAACGGACGTGAGGAACGCATACAGACCAAACGCAGCTCCTAACGCTAAATACCCAAGCCCGAAGCAAACCATGAAACATTCAATAAAAATCCGTATGCCGCCATAGGTCATGCAGCGGTGTTGGTACCGCTCGCAAAGCTGGCACCGGAGCGCGACGAAAACCGAAAGAAATAGTCCCACGAGGGGCGGGCCGATTGTTACCACTCCCAACCAGAATACTCCAAGGAGGGCAAGAACGCACACGGTGACCATGCACCCCCATGCGATCCAAAATGTTGAAGGGGTGCGATAGTACGTGGAATCGTTGGCGTACGACCCATTGGACTTGATCGGCTCAGAAAGCCCACCTGGTGGCTGATAGGGGTTTTCTAAATTCATCGGCGTGTCACCCCACAGGTTGGCCAATTCAATTGCCGCTTGCTTGCTTCTTGAGCGACTCGAGCAACTGCAACGCTTGGATCGGGGTCAAACTATCGGTATCGAGCTCCTTGAGCTTCTCCACCACTTCGTTCTCCTGCCAGTGGAACAGGGTCATCTGAATATGGCCCGGCTTTTTCACGGGAGGTGGGGCTAGCTTCGGTTGCCCGTAGCGATTCAATTGGTTCGCTTCGAGTTGGCTTAACAGGTCTTTCGCACGCTCATTCACCGACCGTGGAATCCCCGCCAATCTGGCAACATGGATTCCATAACTCTTGTCGGCCCCACCGGGAACAATGCGATGGAGAAAGACGACTTGATCGTCCCACTCTTTTACAGAGACATTCCAATTTCGAACACTCGTTAACGACTTCTGTAGCTCGACCAATTCGTGGTAGTGGGTCGCGAATAAGGTGCGAGATTGATTCACTTCATGAAGATACTCCACAATAGCCCAGGCCAGCGACAGCCCGTCGTACGTGCTGGTACCGCGACCGATTTCATCGAGAATCACCAGTGAATGCGGGGTAGCCGTGTTGAGAATCCGGGCCGTTTCGACCATCTCCACCATGAACGTACTTTGACCGCGTGCCAATTCGTCGCTAGCTCCAACCCGAGCGAACAGACGATCGGCAATACCGATGGTGGCTTTGCGGGCAGGAACAAAACTACCGATCTGAGCCAACACCAAGATCGCGGCTGTTTGCCGAATGTAAGTGCTCTTACCGGCCATGTTGGGCCCGGTAATCAATTGGATCCGACCATGCTCAGAACCGAGCATGCAGTCATTCGGCACAAAGGTACCCTTGGCCAGCATCACATCGAGGACCGGGTGCCGGCCTTCGCAGATCTCCAGGATCGGTTCCTCGGTCACCGTGGGTCGCACGTAGCCTTGTTTGACCGCGAGTTCGGCGAGCGACCCGAGACAGTCGAGCTCGGCGATGATCGCTGCGTTGATTTGCAGTTGGCTCGTCGACCGGTGGACTGCGTCTCGAAGCTCCAGGAAAAGCTCGTATTCAAGCTGCTTGGCAGAATCGTCCGCCGTCAGCACCTTTTCCTCGTACTCCTTGAGCTCAGGTGTGATGTAGCGTTCGCAGTTCTTCAGCGTTTGTTTCCGAATGTACGAAGTCGGAATCCGATCGCGATGGGTGTTGGTGATCTCGATGTAGTATCCGAACACCGAGGTGAATCCGACCTTCAAGCTCGGGATGCCGGTGATTTGGGACTGGTCGGCTTGGTATCGGGCTATCCATTCCTTTCCTCCCGTCGCCAGCCCGCGAAACTCATCCAGCCTCGCGTCGTATCCATCGCGGATGAATCCGCCCCCTTTCGACAACAATGGGCATTCCGCTTGCAACGCCCCCTCGAGACGCTCCAAAAGGGACTCGCACAGTTCCAACCGATCCTTGAGTTGCGACAATCGGTCCGATGCTCGCTCCTCAAGTAGGGCCTTGAGCTTGGGAATTTGACGAAGGGATCGCCCAACATGTTGCAGATCCCGGGGACTGCAGCGTCCTGTAGCCACGCGAGCCAATAAACGCTCCAAGTCGTACACTTCGCGAAGCGATTCCCGGATCGTCCCACGCAGCCGCGTGTCGCGCACCAGTTCTTCAACCGCCCCCAAACGGGACTCGATTTGGGGAACCGAAACCAACGGGGAGGATAGCCAATGGGACAGCCGCCGCGCTCCCATCGGAGTCACTGTCCGATCGAGCACCTCAAGCAGCGATCCTGCCCGAGAGCCCGTCCGAATCGTTTGCGTCAATTCCAGGGAACGGCGTGTTGCAGAGTCGATTTCCAAGCATCGGTGCAGGCGAGCAGGGACGAGTTGCTGGATGTGATCGAGGGACGTTTTTTGGGTTTCCTGCAGGTAAGCAATCGCGGCACCCGCGGCGCTAATCGCAAGCTTGTCATGCGATTCGCTCGTACCAGAGAGTCCATTTTTTGAGGTGCCAGCCGATTCTCTGTTCTTCGATTCACCGAGCTCCCACCCCATGCCAGTCAGGTCGAGCACCCCAAAGTGCTGGTGCAAAACCCGCTGCGACTCCTCGAATCCATACTGCCAAAGCGGTCTCCGCGTCAAAACCCAGCCGGACAACGTATCCGCCGCGAGGCTCGAGTCGTCATCGCGAATTAAGATTTCCGAAGGGCCAATCCTAGCGATCTGATCGTGGAGTTGAGAGAGAGGGTAGGACGCTGCCTCAAAGCGTCCTGTCGATAGTTCCACCCATGCGATCCCGATCCATGAATCGCCCGACTGGCCCGGTTTAGGCACATAGACCGCCATCAAAAGATTGCTCGTATGCGGGTCGAGAAGGGCATCATCGGTCAGCGTGCCGGCCGTCACGATCCGCTGAACTTCACGGCGGACCAATCCCTTTGCTGTCGCCGGATCCTCGACCTGCTCACAAACCGCGACACGAAATCCCTGACGGACTAACTTGGATAAATACCCCTCAAGTTGATGATGGGGGAATCCAGCCATCGGGATCGGATTCTCCCCTTTGTCGCGACTGGTCAGAGTCAATCCCAATACACGCGCAGCCGTTTTCGCGTCATCGTGGAAAAGCTCATAAAAGTCCCCCATGCGGAACAGGAGGATGGCATCCCCGCTGGCTGCTTTTGCCTCCTCATACTGACGCATCATCGGGGAAAGATTCATCGCTTCAGACGCCACTCCATTTTGGTTCTACGGTGTTTTGTTCTACGGTTTATTCTTCGATTTTCCGGGCCTATCGAGATATTCCGTGCCAAGCCTATCCTCAACCCCGCCCTCGCGGTCAAACTGCTTTAGCCAGACGGCATTGGCTAGAATCCATCACGTCAACTCAGGGCCCCGAGGAGGTTTTACCGGTGCAGTGCCCACCGAGGGGAATCATCCGGTTCAGGATCTGACCAAGGTTTTTCTGACCAAGGTTTTGACGATTCGACGCGAGGCTTGGTAGGTGACAGGAAGTATGGTGCCGGAGTCGCTATGTGGGAAGACACCCCGAAAAATTCCGCGTTCAGGATTTCGAATCGGAGCTGAAACGGCCCGATTTCCAACCAGCGCAATGACCCCATTCCCACCCGACTCACGTGACCACGGCCTCCAGAAATAGAGCCTTCGTACGATAGATAAATATCTCGGTGCATCGGCAGTCTCAAAAACATGCCTCCCACCCAAGCATCCAATAGCAACCCTGCTCCTTCAGGCTGGCCTATAAGAGGGGCAGGCTGGCCTATAAGAGGGGCAGGCTGGCCTATAAGAGGGGCAGGCTGGCTTAAAAGAGGGGCTTCGGTAGCAAAGGCAATCAAGTTCCGATCCGGCCCTTGCTGGCTTAATCCCGCCGCGATGACTGCGTGATCCAGCCCTAGATCCCGCATGAAATGGGAACAATCTTTGGACGTTTTTTTCGCCATTGATGGCTTGGGCAGTTCGAGCAGCCAATCCCAATGATCCCCTCGATTTCCGGTTTTTAGCCCGGTATGGTGCAGAACGACGAAGCGAAAATCCATCTCTTTAAAAATTTCTACTATTTCTTTTCCGGTCGGGGTGAGGGGAACTATTCCGGTCAATTCGCATCAAAATCGACGTCAAAGACCGCAAAACCGTTGTTTTCGTTGTCCTTTGGCACACGGATGGTGGCGATTGCAAAGGAAATTGCCCCAAAAAGGCCACCCCCGAAACCCTTTTTTCGGGGGTGAGTCCTGCGTTGAGCCCGTTCGGAACCAACCCGACCACTCCGCGCATTCGGCACAAATTTGCATCCCAAAACCGCCCAATTATACTCGAAACCAAGTGTTCCGCGGGAGCGTCGCTTCTACCTAAAGGCGACTTTCCTGCCATTATAACCCACCAATCCAAATTGGTACTAAGGTTAATCGCAAATGGGAATTGATGAATCCAGGTCCAAGAACCGAAGTCTTTCTCGACTCAAGAACCGTCGAACAAGCTTTCGATCACTCCTTTGCGAGCAGCTGGAACGCCGCGAAGTCATGGCAGGGGCCATCTTTACGCCGGGCACCGACTCGAACTACGTGGACCAGGTCCAGGACCGCATCGAGAACTTCGCCCAACAGCAATTGGGTGGCGGTGGGAATCAAATCAATCTGTTAGGCAATCGTTGGGTGAACCCAACGGGTGGTGCGAGTCCCAACAATGGTGACCCCGCAACCATAACTTGGAGTATCGTTCCTGACGGAACCCAAGTTTACAACGCGACCAATGGAAACCTTGGTTCTAGCAACTTCGTCGCCTTCATGGACGGAGTTTACGGTAGCGCCGCTGGTCCTATCTCTTCGCGACCTTGGTTCAATCTCGTCAAACGAGGTTATGACAACTGGGCTGCAAACAGCGGTCTGAATTTCATTTACGAACCGAAGGATGACGGAGCACCATCGAGCGGAAACAACCGAGGTGTCGTGGGCGTTCGCGGCGACATTCGCGTTGGTGGTTTGGCAGTGGACGGCAACAGCGGTATCCTCGCCTACGCGTTCCCTCCGTACGGTAGTGGCAACAATGGTATCGACGGGGACATCGTCTTTGATACCAACGACAATTTCTACAGCCAGAACTCCGATGGTCCCAACGGTGAGAATCGGGCATTTATCAACGTGATGATGCACGAAGCTGGCCACGGCGTCGGACTCGGCCACGTCCTGCCGACCGACCAGACCAAGTTGATGGAACCATTCGTTTCGTTGGCTTATTACGGTGCCCAACTCGACGACATCATTGCGACCCAAACGCTCTACGGGGATAATTTCGAGAACAATGACGACAATGGCCAAGCGTCAAACCTTGGGCTGGTCGGTAATGGCGTTCTGCAATTCGATAATCTTTCGATCGATAAGAGCGAAGACACCGACGTTTACTTGCTGACCGTGGGTGCTGCTCGCGTTCGTCGGATCACGATGATCCCAACCGGCAAGCAGTATCAAGTGCAACCCGAAGGGGGTGCGTTGACGACCGAGAACACCTTGGTCTATCGAAACCTGTCCTTCCAAATCGAACGCCTCAACGGAGAAGTGGTCGCCTCGTCGGACCTCAATCCTGCCGGTGTTCCAGAAGTCATCAACAGCCCGAGCTTGACCGCCGGAACGTACTACTTGCGTGTGTTTGCCAGGAACGCTGGCGAGACGCAAATGTACAGCTTGAAGATGGAAGCCGATGCAAAGACCTCGGTTGGCCCAACACTCATCGGCGTTCAGCCCAACAACAGCGAGTTGATCGAGAACGGGATTGTTCGCTCGATCGCTCCTCGAGAATTGACGTTCCGTTTTGATGATGCGCAGATCATCGACCCATCGACCGTTTCTGGAATCCGCGTCACTCGCGCCGGCAGCGATGGCAGTTTCTCCTTGCCGAGCATTGCGACCGACTTCGGCACCAACGGCCGTGTCGATGTTCAACTGACGGCAAAGAACGCATCGGATACCCTTCAGATCAACGTTACTCGCGCGGACCTCGGGGCAGGAACTCCTCCGAAATTGACGATCACCGGAAACGTGATCTCCCTGCAACTCAACTCTCGCTCAGGTTCCACCATCAGCGCTCAGCAGTTGGTCGATTTGATCAACGCTCCAAGCTCCCCGGTCGCCTCGAAGCTCAGTGCAAAGATCAATGGTGGATTGCCTGCTACACAATTGGGAGCCGCCGATCCAGCGACTTACTCACCAATCATGCTCCAAGCGAGCAATGACATGATCGTCGCTCCTGGGGCGGTGATCGTGGGTGACAGCCCGAACGAAAACGAAGTGACGTTGCGGTTCGCAGAAAACCTTCCCGATGACGTTTACCGTTTAGAGGTTTTCGGCTTCGACGATTCCTCCCGAGGCATCACCGGACTCCGCAATACCAGCGGCGATCTCTTCCTGCCTCGCGATCCAAACACCCGTCAAGACACGATCGAGTTCCGTTTGGACCTCGGTTCGAAAGTCACCGCCGTCGTTCCACAACCTGTGGTTCGTAATACATCTGGCGTTCTCGAGCAAAAACGAGACACGATCGTTGTGTACTTCGACAATGAGAAATTGTTTGTTGAAAACGACATCGCCGGCAACCCAACTGCGGGAAGCGCCGAAAACCCAGACTTCTACCAGCTTCTCTACACAGCAGACACTGTCCGGAATACGGACGACATTACCTTCAAACCTGAGAAGGTCACGTACAACGCATCCGCAAACACTGCGACTCTTCGATTCTCACAAGACATCGATTCCCTTCCAGGGCCGTTCATTCCTTCGAGCTCCTTCCGTTTACGTGTAGGGACTCGCGAGTCGACACCAATCCAACCGGTGCGCAGCGAAGCTTCTGCATCGGCGATCTCGGACCTCAACACCAATGGACTGGCCAAGGTCCGGTTCCAAGCAAAGACATTGGGCGAGGCTGGTTCGGGCCTTCAAGTTGCTTTTGTGAACTCAAACAGCGGTGGTGCACCGACCGTCTCGTTGGTGGGTGGTATCGTTACTGTCGATATCGGTTCCAGCAACGCCACAGTTGGCGCAGTGGTCGATGCTCTTCAAAAATCGACCGACTCCTCGCCATTGATGAGCGTCACGCTCGAACCAGGAACCAACCCCAACACAGTGGTTGGGGATCGCGTGATCAATTACTCCCCGGTAACCCTCTACGGGTTGGGCTCTTCGTTCAGCACCGCATCCAACTTGGGCACCATCGGGTCGTCTGCAGTTCCTCTCACCAGTGTCCTGTTGACATCCAGCATCGATGCCGAAGTCCACACGTTGGACTTGATCGGTGCAAACAATGACCCAGGTAGCCGCAAGGTTCCCGAGGCGTTCGAAAACTATATCAACCCAGCATTCACCGGAGATAACTTCAATGGTATCCGAACCATCTATTACAATTTCCAAGATGGATACGGCTCTGTAGGCGGAGTAACCCAGTCCAATGCGGTTACCGAAAAGCAAAAGGCACGTATTCGCGAAGCGTTTTCGATTTGGGCAGACAACATCGGTGTGCAGTTTGTCGAAACGCCAAACAGCGGTTTGACCATGGCACTGGGCAGCCTCAATGCACTGCCATCGGCC
>CAITIE010000053.1 GCA_903892355.1 uncultured Pirellula sp.
GCGTTTGGGCTGGTGGATCGGGATTCGGGGCGATTGCTGGCGGAAACTTTGGAAATTCACACGCTCGAGCTTGGGTGGTATAATCTTCAGGAGAGCGAGCTTGGGACCGCTAGCCTGCTGGACCGCTGGCTGTATTGGTTGTTGCACGCCCACCAGTACGATGCACAGACGCTTGTGAGTTTATTCCCCCAGCCCGAGTTCCAGAAGGCCACCGACTCGATAGACCGGATAGCCAAGAAGACCGAGGACAAAGCCATGTACGATACACGTGAAAAAGCCATCCGCGACCAGCAGTGGATCATGAACGCCGCGCGGCGAGAAGCACGCGAGGAAGGCCTGCAAGAAGGCCGTGAAGTAGGCCTGCAAGAAGGCCGTGAAGTAGGCCGTGAGGAAGGTGAGGTTTTCGGCAAAATTCGCATATTGCAAAATTTGCTGAGCCTCCCTCAGTCGACTGACGAGGAGCTGAAAACCAAATCCAGGACCGAACTGGAGACGTTAGCAACCGAGCTCCAAGCACAGTTGCGAAAGCGGATGACATAGTTTCCATAGGAATCCAGTCCACCTGTCGCCCCCGATGACGGAGCGTTGGCAGGTAAGTTATCCATCAGTGAGCGGCCGGTCCACCGCTTCGGTGCCCCGGATTGGTACGCTATTTTCCGTCGATTGGAGGGCCAAACGCACGATTAACATGACCGTGCCTTTGCCAAAGACCGAGCACATTTCTGGTGGTGCCAGTCGAGTCTGCCCGCTGCTCCGCGAGCTCCGAGAAGTCCTTGAGCCGTACCGCAAGGCGTCTGGATTCGTTGTGGACGCGGATGACTTGCGAGCAAAGACTAGCGGTCTAGACGGTTGGGCAAATGCGAATCTACGGTCTGGTTTATTGGATTGCATGAAACGCGCCGGAGTATTCACATTGGGCGCGTTTGTTCCACTCGATGAGAGCGAGCAGACAGACATAAGTAGAGAAAGACTTTGGTCTAGCCGCAGCATGTGCTTGGCTAGGCAACACCCAGGCGGTCGCGAAGCAACACTACCTATTGGTCACCTCTGAGGCATGGAAAAAAGCGACGTAAAAAACGACGCAGTCAGACCCGATCAGAGTCAATCAGAGCACATCAGGAATAAAAAAAGCCTGTGAAAACCAATGTTTCACAGGCTAAAGGTGGAGGATAGGGGACTTGAACCCCTGACCTTTTGCATGCCATGCAAACGCTCTCCCAACTGAGCTAATCCCCCGAAATTTTGGACTGGGTTCCAGGTCTCCCCGGAGCCAGCGAAGAAAAGACTATCGACGCCGGTCGAGTGTGTCAAGGTTCCTCGCAAAAGGAGTAGCCCCATCCCGCAAATGCTGGGTTTATCGCACGGGATCAGCTACACTAGACCGTCGCCCCGCCTTGAACTCGCCTACCGCGACCCATCCCACCTTCAGCAACCCCACTGCCATGACTCAGCCAACTGTTGCCCCCCCCTCTCCTGAAGAACTGGCACAAAAGGAATTGGCCCGAGCCAAAGACCTCCAAAAGGCATTCGCAAAGATCCGGTCCCAGATCGCTCAAGTCATCGTCGGCCAAGACAAAACCATCGAACAGTTGCTGATCGCTATGCTCGCGGGCGGGCATTGTTTACTGGAGGGGGTACCGGGGCTCGCCAAGACGCTGATGGTGCGATCGCTCGCTCAAGCCATGGCGCTCGACTTTCATCGCATCCAATTCACGCCCGATTTGATGCCCGCGGATATCACCGGAACGGACATTATCCAGCAGTCCGAATCGGGGGCACGCCAATTGAGTTTCGTCAAAGGTCCAGTCTTTACCCAGATCCTGCTCGCCGACGAAATCAACCGAACCCCACCCAAAACCCAAGCCGCTTTGCTCGAAGCTATGCAAGAACACGAGGTCACCGTCGGCGGTAAAACGTACAAACTCTCCGAACCGTTCTTTGTCCTAGCGACACAAAACCCGATCGAACAGGAAGGAACGTATCCGTTGCCCGAAGCCCAGCGGGACCGCTTTCTTTTTCAAACACTGGTCGACTACCCGACTCGGGAGCAAGAAGGAGACATCATCGATCGCACCACCGGTTCCTTCTCTGGCAAAATCGAACCGGTGATCACCGGCCCTGAGATCATCGAATACCAGCGACTCGTCCGAGGGGTACCGCTGCCCGAGCATGTCAAGCAATTTGTGCTCGATCTGGTCCGGTCGCTCCGTCCGGCAGAATCGAATGCGCCGAAGTGGGTCGGATCGTGGGTGCAGTGGGGCCCAGGCCCTCGTGCTTGCCAGCAGATCGTCGTAGCGAGCAAAGCCCGCGCGCTCCTCCACGGCCGGCTGCACGTTTCGACTGAAGATGTCGAAGCCCTCGCGGCCCCGGTACTACGCCATCGGATCGTTCCAACCTTCGGTGCCCAAGCCGAAGGAGTCGACTCGAATGCTATCGTGGCGAGAATCCTGTCGGAGTTGCCTCGCCGACAAGCTGCCGCGAGCGTGCTCTAGACACTGCCGAAAAAAATGATAGCGCATCACTAGTTCTTATGCCCCTCAGTTCGAATGCCTTCGAGTGCCTCGGAATCCCAATCCGCCACCTCCCGGTTTTTTTGCGATCCTGCTTGTCATCGCTCTCATAAATGCCGTATCGAGCCCGAGCGCCATTTCATGGAGCCCGGGCACCATTTCAATGAGCACGGGCAGGAGCGAAAGCCAAAGCGTCCGACAACTCACTTCCCGTTTATCGAACCGGCCACCCTCGTGTTCCTCGAACAAAATCGGGCTTCTCGTCGAACGGATCGCATTCGCTATAATCCGGTCCCGCGGCATTAGGTTCGTGGGGCGTTGTATTCGCGGGCCAATGTATTCGCGGGCCAATGTATTCGCGGGCCAATGTATTCGCGGGCCAATGTATTCGCGGGCCAATGTATTCGCGGGTATCGCCATCGATCGTTGTGCATACCTATCGACGCTGAACTTTATCAACGCAGGAATATCGTGGAAAATCCTTCCAACAATGCAACTCCTCCCTACATTTCCGTACGTTGGATTGGAGACGCGTTGGGGCAGTTGGAACTGCTCGATCAAACCTTGCTTCCTAACACCGTCGAGATGGTACCGCTCGATGATTTGCATGGCGTCCATGAAGCCATCGTGGCGCTGCGAGTGCGTGGCGCACCCGCTATTGGGATCGCAGCCGCTTATGGAGTCATCGTAGGACTTCAAGACGCGATACGTAGACGAGCGTCGACAGCGGAAGCGATCTCGGTCGCCACACTAGCGTGCGAATATCTTGCCACCAGCCGGCCAACGGCCGTCAATCTGTTTTGGGCTCTCGACCGGATGAAAAGGGTCATTGATCGCAATGCCGGTGTCGCATCCGCAGTGGAATTGGGAAACCAACTCCTTCGGGAGGCGAGATTGATCCACGATGAAGACCGTAGGATGTGCCATGCGATCGGAGAATACGGAGCCGCTTTGTTTGAAGAAGGCTTCGGTATTTTGACACATTGCAACACCGGGGGATTGGCTACCTCGGAATACGGAACAGCCCTCGCTGCGATCTTGACCGCGCACGACCAAGGCAAGGACATCCACGTCTTTGCGGACGAGACACGGCCACTCCTTCAAGGGGCTCGATTGACCATGTGGGAGCTTCAGCAGTACGGCGTTCCGTGCACGTTGATCTGCGATTCCATGGCCCCTCAGGTCATGAGGGAGGGGCGTATCCAAGCGGTCATTGTCGGTGCGGATCGAATTACCGCTCGCGGTGATACTGCCAACAAGATCGGAACGTACGGCGTCGCGATTGCAGCAAAGCACCACGGTGTCCCATTTTACGTGGCTGCCCCTACCAGCACCTTCGATCTATCGATCGTCGATGGGAGCGAGATTCCAATCGAGCAACGCAAGTCCGAGGAGATCACTTGCGCGTTTGGTCGTCGAACGGCCCCGGAAGGAGTCTCCGTTTACAACCCGGCCTTTGACGTAACACCTGCCGAATTGATCACGGCCATCGTCACCGAACGCGGAGTGATTCACCCGGTCGACGAGCATCATGTACGAGCCATGGTCGGACGGAACGCATCCGCCTGATCGGCCAAAAGTTCGGCGATCGCCCCTTCCGGTGCTCACCGCGAACCGATTCGGTTCATTGCGAACCAAGTGGGATGCGCACGACGCACTGCGTACCACCGTTGGGAGTACGACTAAATCGCAACGTACCCCCAAGCCCTTGGATGACGTTTCGTGTCAAAAAGACACCGAGCCCCATCCCTTCGCCAACTTCTTTGGTGGTAAAGAAAGGCTCACCGATTCGTCGCAACACATCGTCTGTCATCCCGGAACCTTGATCAGCGATCTCCAGCACCCAAGTTCGCTGATCGTTCTCGGCGCGATGGATGGTGGAGTTTACATCGACGTGCTGATTGGGTTTGGATGCATCCAAACCATTCTGGAGCAGATTGCGCAGCGCCTGGGAAAGGGCTTGTTTGGGAAGAAGTGCCTTGAAATCCGCGACCGCTCGTTCCATCGCGATATGGACACGCTGGGGCTCACGCATTGCAATCACCGTTTCATCGAGGATTTCCTGGACCCTTACCGGATGCAAATGCTCCGCCGCAGCTTCTCCTGCCCCGCTTTTCATCCGATGCAAAATATCTTTACAACGATTGAGCTCCTCTCGGATCAGCCCAAAATCCCGACGAACTTTATCTGGAATGTCTTGTTTGTCGAGCGTGCGAGACAGCTCGCCAGCGATGACCGCAATGGTCGACAACGGACTTGCTAATTCATGCCCTGCGCCGGCTGCAAGGGTCGCAAGGGCCTCGAGACGCTGAGCACGCTCACGCTCTTTCTCGGCGATCGCCAATCGCCGATCCCGCTGTCGGACCTGCAAGGCCAACATGGACACGAAGTAGGCGAGCACGCCGCAACATGTTGTGAATGCAATCAGAAAAGCCGCCTTAGTCACATCCCATGGTGAATCAGCAGCGAGTGGTGAGTTGGCAAAGACTACATTGGGGGTCGCTCGATTGAGGAGAAAAAATGCACCGAGCACTGAAGCGGCCGAAATCGCGATCGCCCAGAACCGGGAAAGCACCACACCGGCGACGACGATGTTGGCCACATAAAACAGTATAAACGGATTCGCCGCACCGCCGGATAGATAGAGCAGCCCCGTCAAAATCATCACGTCGAACAAAAGCAATCCACCAAGCGTCCGCGAACCGACCGAACCATGATGGATTCCAAAACTCACTCCAAAGCTCTGTCCGGAATTTGCTTGGCGATCGATCGGCATCTCTGATGACGCATTCAGCGATCGGCGGGCCACGAACCACAAAGCGACATTGCTGGCCACGGTGCATAACACCAACGCCAACATCGACACGATCGGCAACTCTATCTTGAGCACAAAATAGACAAATCCGATGACGAGCAATTGGCCTGCGACAGCGATCCACCGCAACTGCGTCAACCAAATCGCGGAGGAGCCATGACCATTCGGATCATTTTGAGAGCGACTCAGCCCACTTGACGCATTAGCTTCCTGCAAGATGCTTTCCTTGTTCTGGTAAGTTAGCAATGAGAATGTTTAGCCACGTTTACGCAAAAGCAGATCGAAATCGCGGGGCCGATCGAAATCGCAGGGTCAACTACGGCTCCTCGACCACGAGGATATCGCGATCCCATCCATTAAGAATGACTGTTTGCGATTTGCCACTTGGCCAATCGATGGTCAGCGAGGGGGAATCGGTAGCCGCAGATGCGGGAACGCCAAAATGAACAAGCGATTCGCCGGTCGCGGCGTAGGAACCACCCCCAAAACGCTGGCGCACCCAAGACTTTCCGCCGGCATCCAGTCGGACTGAGGCACCGATGGCGTCTCGATTGGACGATGTCCCAATGAGACGCACAACGACGTACTTACCGAGTCGTTTGGATCGATTCTCCACCAATGCAGCATCCATGTTGAGGCGACTGACTGCGTAGTCCAGCAACCCATCGCGATTAAAATCCGCCATCGCTACGGCTCGTGACGGTTGTGGCACGGCCAAGTAATTTCCGTCGCGAGGCACCAATCGAAAAAACTTGCCCTCGATGTTATCGAGGATTTGGGGCCGTTGGTCGAAAGCGGAACCGATCGCGCGGGTTTCGATATGCCCATTCGCGACCACTAAATCTTCATCTCCATCGAGCTCCATATCGACAAACGCGGTGCCCCAACCTACCGATGCTTCATCGGTGAGCCCAATCCGAGCCGCATTCGATGCGTAAGTGAAGAACAGATTGCCGTTGTTTTTGTAGAGGGCATTAACTTCGTTTTGGTAATTGGTGACCCAAAGATCGAGCTTGCCATCGAGATTGTAATCACCGAATGCGATCCCCATGCTACCCTCTGGTATCCCAGAATCGTTGCATGCGACACCGCTTCGACGAGCCACCTCCGTAAAATGAAAATCCCCGTCGTTACGATACAACAAGTTAGGATCGACATCGTTGGAAACGTAGATATCCACGTCGCGATCTCCATCCAGGTCTGCCGCCATGATACCGAGCCCACGGAGCGTCTCATCGATACCAACGGCCTCTGAGAGATCGGCAAACGTACCATCCCCTCGGTTTTCAAACATCGCATCGGTCAATCCCTTGAACTCTCTCGGTCCGCAGTAGTCGACAACGCTCTCCGAACTCCCGGGGCCCGCGGGGACTTTGCAAATCGGATTGTTGTCAAAGGACCAGTTCGCATAGTGCGCAATGTACAAGTCGAGTAATCCATCATTATTGGCGTCGAAAAACGCCGCTGCCGAACTCCATTGCGAATCCACTAGTCCGATTCCAGCACCTGCCGACTCAAGCGCCGGTGCCGAGACGAGTTCAAGCGTACCATCACCACAATTACGAAAGAGTTGCAAACCCGAATATCCGGTAGTCAACACATCGGGGAATCCATCGCCATCGTAATCCGCGATTGCAATGGCGCAATTGTAGGTCGCGGACAGATCAATCCTCGATGGTTCCGAAGCCGACTTAAAAACAAACCCGGATTGATTGCGAAGCAAGGCACCCGAGAACCCACGCATGGTTTTGCTTGGCACATCCGGCGCACCACCACCTGCCGCGAGTATATCGGGCCGACCGTCGAGATCGTAATCGAAGACCGCGATTCCACCGCCGGTAGTCTCTGGAAGAAACATGTTCCCAAGTTCGCTGCCATTGCGATACAGGGAGCCGGCCAAGGCTCCTTCGTGCATATGAACCGCGATGTTATTGGTCGCAAGAATTGAAGCCCCGGAACTCGAGGTACCGGGAGCACTGGCACCCGGTAGATTGCTTGAGGTTGCACCGTTTGCAATCGTGAAGTTACTCCCCGTGCTGTTATTCGTAGCGTTTCCTTTTAGAAAATCTGGGGGATTTTCTTTGGGTTTACAGCCCGACAGCAGCATGCCCACGCCGACTATCGCAACGCAGGACCTGATCGCTGGCCACCGCAGGAGCCGAGTGATGGAACAAGCAACGAAGGTCGGCAAAGCGTCCAGGCTCACTGAGTCCCCTTGCGTAGATTGATGTACCGTTGATGACGAGCGGCGAGTTCCATTTGGTTAGTCCTAGTGAAGTAGATCACAAGATCTTCGTGAGCGGGCAAGTGGTTCGCGTCGACCATCAAGGCCGAGTTGAGCCAGTGCAACCCGTCCTCTCGCGATTGTTTGTGCAGGAAAATATGTCCTAGCTCATAGTTCTTTTCGGCCGATTGGTCCGTCCCAGAGAGGAGTCGTGCGATTCGGTTGTCGATGGATTGCACGTCGGCTTGTCCTGCCTCTGCAATCTTCGCATACCTCTCCGCTTCAGAATTGTTACTTAGCGCCTGGTGAGCTTGACTCAAAAGGTTCGCGGTCCGAACATCTTCAGGCCAGAGGGTGGCGACATTCGATAAAGTATCGATCACCTTTTGCGGTTCATTTTTGGCAATGTAGATTCGCGCGAGAACTTGACGCATGTCCGTAGTCGCTTTGCCCGACTCCATCATCGGTTGCAATAGTTCGATCACTTCGTCCCCCCGATCCAGATTGGAGAGCGCCGTGGCGAGCACACCGATCGCATCCAAATCGTTGGGGGAGCCTTTCAAGTAGCGTTGCAAGGACCGGACAGCCCGGTCGTAGTCTCGAGTCATCGAGTACGCTGACGCAAGTTGACGGTAGACAGGCAGAAAATCGGGTCTCGTTGTAGCGGATTTCTCAAGAGCAGTAATGGCACTTGCAGAATCGCGATTGGAGAGCGCGATCATACCTCGAAAGAAGGGAACCCATGGAGAATCCGGTTGCTGTTGGCCCCAAAAGTTCAAGAAGGCATCAACCGTTCCAAATTGCATTTTGCCGAGCAAGCCATAGACCACCGCTGGCCCGACTTCGGAGATATCGGTATCAGGCAAAGCCATCGCTTTGGCGATCGAGGAGTCGACGTCGTCCCCGATCCCCAACTGGGTCTCGCGCAGCAGCTTTTCCCCTTGGATCTTTTCTGGGGAGTAACCGAGTTGCCGCGCCAATTCCAAAAATTGCGCAAACGCGATGTCGTCCCCAAGGTGCCGGTACGCACGGCTTCTTAAAAACGCCGATTCCGCAGTAAGGCCATTCGTTTTTTCAAGCTTCTTAATTTCCGTGACCGCAGCCAGATTATCCCAGTTCTCGAGGGCTTTGTTGATGCGGAGGATCGAGGTGGTATAGCGATTCCGATAATACCCAAAGCCGGCCAAAGGAATGAGGATCGCTAGGAGAATCCCGAGCCGAATCCAGGTCCATGCCGACGACTTTGGTCCCGCCGACGTCCGCTCCTCCTCCATGGCGTTAGCAGCGGCAATTGCGGCCGCGGCAGAAATCGCATCCGCTTCGGAGAGTGGAATTGCATTGGAAAGATTCTTCGACTGCGTTTTGGATCGGACCATCAGGAAAAGTTCAAATCAGGATCCAGGAAAGGGGGCGCGGCGTCGGAACACTCGACCGCCATCACATCCCCCCGGCAATTGTATCCGCGGCGTCCACCGTATTGTAACTTCCACTCGTCACCGATTGGGGCCCCAGAAACGCATGTTGGCCGGAAATCCGCGTAGTAACACTCATGCTGAGGTTGAGAATGGTAGATGGCGATCGATCGCGTACCACTCGCCTCGCCCCATAACCCTTACTCCTTAACCCTCAAACCTGCAGGAAGCTAGGAACCTCGCGTCGCTTTGGAGTTGGGTTTACCGGCTCGCGGGTGGGCTTTGACGTACGCCGCCTTGATGTTGGATGTGCTTACGTGGGTGTAGATTTGGGTGGTGACCAAGCTCTTATGCCCGAGTAGTTCTTGGACACTTCGAATATCGGCCCCACCGTCGAGCAGATGCGTGGCGAAACTATGCCGCAAGGTGTGGGGGGTGGTGCGGGTATCGAGTCCGCACTGGAGGATATATTTCTCAAGCATTCTCGCCACACTACGGCTGGTCAATCGGCTGCCGAATTTGTTGCGAAACGTGGGACTTTCTCGCTCGTTGGTCGGGCAGGGACGCCGAGCGGCAAAATACCGGTGCAAGGCTGCGATTGCGTATTTCCCGAGGGCACCGAAGCGTTCTTTTCGGCCTTTACCGCGGATCCTAACAACCCCTTCTTCGAAGTCGATATCCCGATCGTTCATACCCACCAGTTCGCTGACCCGAAGCCCCGCGCTGTAGATGACTTCCAGGATGGCGGAGTCTCGAAGCCCCATCTCGCCGGACGCATCTGGGGCGGCAAGCAAGCTTCGGATTTCGTCGCCGGTCAAGAAATGAGGAAGCTTGCGTCCACCACGTGGGTTGCGTAGTGGTTTTGCCGGGTTGGAGTCGACCATTTCCTGTCGCTGTGCGAACCGATAGAAGCTTCGCAGGGAAGCTAGTTTCCGGCTGATGCTCGACCGAGCGTACCCCGCTTCATGGAGCGCTGTTACATAACCCCGGAGATCGTTGGGGGATACATCGCTTGGTGCTACGGAGCGACTTCCCTCGTCGGTCAGAAAATCCGCCATATCCATCAAGTCTTCGCGATACGATTTAATCGTTAGATCCGAAGCATTCTTTTCGACATCCAAGTACCGTAAAAACTGGGCGACTTCCGTATGCATTCGACAGAGACCTCGATGAAGGAATGGTGCAACCGCCAAGCTTACCCCACGGAACCCCCTCGGGATTCGCGACCAATCTCAAATCCGACAACTTCTTCGTACATCGCCTCGAGTTTGTCCGCCACCACGGCGGTACCGCAGAGGCTCTGCGTATGTTCGCTTGCGGATTTGCCGAAACGACGTCTCATTTGGGGATCCACCAGCAGCGATTGGAGTGCCGTTCGAAGAGCCTCTGAGTTTTCCTTGGGAACGACCAAGCCATCCTGATGGTCGCGGACCAACTCTTTCATCCCTCCGGCGTCGCTAACGACGGCGGCGACGCCAACGGTGGTGGCTTCGATCAACGCCCTGCAGAGCCCTTCGCTACGCGATGGCATCACGAACAGATCGAAGGCTTTCATGGCACTCGCTGCGGGAGAAATCGGGCCAGGGGCGATCACGCGATCCCGCAGCGACTCATGCCGCAACCAGCGCTCGACGTTGGGGTCATCGATCACCCCGCCGAGCAATAGTTTCCAAGGAATCGTCGGGGGAAGCTGCGAGGCGGCTTCAAGAAGGATATCGACCCCTTTGACGGGCCGGATATGCCCAACGGTCCCGATCAACAACGTATCGTCACCGACCCCCCAACGTTCCCTCCACTGGCTTCGCGTTAGCGTATCCTCAAAATCCCACATCGCGTTGTAGACCACACGGCACCGCGACTCGGGAATCCCCCCCCGCACCATCGCTTGCTGGACCGCACGCGATTCGCAGGCGTGGAGCGCTACGCGACGAGAAAGGTAAGTGATCCAGTCCGCTGGATCGAACCATGACGGCACTCGAGTTATTCCGCGGTAACTGATGATCTTGGGAGGACGCCGCATGCCTACGGTCCCGAGAACACTCCAAGCAAGCGAATTGGGTATGAAGGCGTGGATCAGATCCGGCTGAAACTCTCTTGCGATTCGACCGACGGTCTTGATCGCGCTAAGGGTGACCTTTTTCCGGCCATAGAAGTCAATCGATCGCTGCTTGGGCCCCCATTCGGCCGGCAATCGATCCTGCGAATCGAAGCTCTTGTTCGAGTTGCACGAAACAATCTCATACCCCCTGCGGCAGAACTCACGAACGATGGGGCTCGGGGCATGGATCATCATTAGACGCATCGTCGACTCCCAACTCCTTCGAGAACAAACATGTATCCGTGGGTTGCATCCGGCAGTTTACTGCCAAAACGCAGTTTACCTCCAAACAGGAGCCCAATCAGCTCCCCCGCGAGCAACAGCTTGGGTATCCATAGCCCCGATGCGCACGATGAACGCGGGCAATTCCAGCGTTTGCACTCATTGAAGCGTATAAATTCCAAAGAATGTTCAATGGTTGTAACGGGAGCTGTTGCCATGCCAAGGGGGCGATGCCGCGGGCTTGCTCGATCGCGGTGAGCAAGGGCCCTCTCCTGCATAGCCCGCAATCATTGAGCGAGGGAATGAGCTAGGTAAACAAGTCGGCCGCTGGGCCGATGGCCGGCATAAAAGTATCCTCGAAAAAACCATAAAAAAGCCCCTGTTTCGGGCTTTTCTCGAAGAACACCGCGAGCGGGTTGGGCGATTGTGAAAACATGGGATTTTGATATACTTTTCCCCGTCACGAATCATGGCATCTGACAGGTCGTTTTGCGGGGCTCCGCCCAAGAGCTTTGAACGAAACAGCCGCTCGTTTTTTGCCTTTGTTACCTTCCTCGATTAGAAACGAACTTATCCGTGTCGAACGTCCCACCCGATGATTTTGACCCGAATGATCCCGCCAGTATTCCCCCATCGGAGGATGGAGGTGGTTCGGGCGAGCGGATGATCCAGGAGCCGATCGAGGATGAGCTTCGAGACAGCTACCTCAGCTACGCGATGAGCGTTATCGTTTCGCGGGCGTTGCCCGACGTGCGAGACGGTCTCAAACCGAGCCAGCGACGGATTTTGGTCGCCATGAACGATTTGAACCTGACCCCAGGTGCAGCGCGGGTGAAATGCGCCAAGATCGCCGGCGACACCTCGGGGAACTATCACCCTCACGGTGAATCGATCGTTTATCCAACCTTGGTCCGGATGGCCCAGGAATGGAATATGCGCCACGTGCTGATCGACAAGCAAGGTAATTTCGGTTCGATCGCGGGTCTGCCTGCTGCTGCGATGCGGTACACCGAAGCTCGATTGGCCTCTCCTGCAGCGATGATGCTGGAGGATCTCAAGCTCGACACAGTCGATTTTATTCCGACCTATGACGAACGCCGGAATGAGCCGGTGGTTCTTCCGTCGAAATTCCCCAATTTGCTCGTCAACGGAGCCCAAGGGATCGCGGTCGGGATGGCGACCAGTATCCCACCGCACAATCTCCGTGAAGTCTGCAATGCGCTCATTAAAGTAATCGACGACCCCGAAGTCTCGATCCCTGAACTGTGCGATATCATTCCCGGTCCCGACTTTCCGACCGGCGGGATCATCTGTGGGAGGTACGGGATCCGCCAGGCGTACACGACAGGCCGGTCGACGATCGTCGTTCGTTCGCACGTCGACATCGAGGAAGATGGCCGCAAGTCCCGTTTGGTCGTGCGAGATATCCCATTCCAACAAGCCCGCGATCGGGTGGTTGAAAAGATTGCTGATCTCGTTCGAAGCGACAAGATCAAAGGCATTTCTGGCATCCGGGACGAAAGCGATTTGAAGGAACCGGTCCGTTTGGTGATCGAGATCAAGCAGAACTCGGATCCCAATGTTGTCCTCAACCAACTCTTCCAGTTCTCACCACTCCAAGAATCATTCTCGATCATCCTGCTGGCGCTCGTCGACGGCAAGCCTCGCGAACTTAACATCAAAGAACTCTTGCAAGAGTTCATTCGGCACCGTTTCACCGTCATCCGACGCCGCACCCAGTTCTTGCTCTCATCAGCGCGAAAACGGAAACACGTGGTCGAAGGCCTCTTGCTGGCGCTCGCGGACATCGACCAAATCATCGCGACGATCCGATCGAGTCGCACGCAAGCCGAGGCGAAGGAAAAACTGATGGGGGTTGAATGCCCCGCATCGATGATGGAACGAGCTCTCGGAGCCCGCGGTTACGCCGATTTCCAACTCGAGCGCGGCGTGTCCGACATCTACCGACTAACTTCCGTCCAAACCGACTCCATCCTGCGGATGACGCTGGGACAATTAGCTGGTCTCGAGCAAGAAAAACTGAGCCAAGAACACGCAGAAATTTTGGGGGAAATCGAGCAATACCGCACGATCTTGAGCGACCCCGCAAACATTTTTGCAATCATCCGCAACGATCTGATTGAGATCGCCCGCAAGTACGGCAATGATCGCATGACGGAGATCTCCGGCGAAGAACTCGGCAACTACAACATGGAAGACCTCATCACTGAGGAAACCATGGTGGTCACGATCTCGCACCAAGGCTACATCAAGCGGCTGTCGGCATCGATCTATAAAGCCCAACGACGCGGTGGCAAGGGGATCACAGGCCTCAAGAGCGAGGAAGCAGATCCCGTTGAGCATCTTTTCGTTGCCAGCACGCACGCTTACTTGCTGTTCTTTACCAACCAAGGCAAAGTCTATTGGCAGAAGGTTTGGGAGATCCCCCAGATGAGCCGCGAAAGCCGCGGTCGAGCCATCGTCAATCTGCTGAACTTGACCCCCGAAGAAAAGATCCTCGATTGCGTCCCCGTACGCGACTTCAATTTGCCTGGACACTTTCTGACCATGGCAACCAAGAAGGGGATCATCAAGAAGACCGAACTCGAAGCCTACAGCCGTCCCAAAAAAGGTGGCATCATCGCGATCAAACTTCGGGAAGATGACGAACTGGTCGATGTTGTGATCACGAAACCGAACGATCAAATCGTCCTCTCGACCGCCAACGGCATGGCTATCCGCTTCGCGGAACACAATGTCCGCTCGATGGGCCGAAACACCTCTGGCGTGAAAGGGATCTCGCTCAAGAAGGGAGATTCGCTCGTCGGCATGGTCGTCGCAGACCCCGCGGCAACCTTGCTCACCGTCTGCCAAAACGGCTACGGCAAACGAACACCATTCGGACTTGGTGATGAACTCGCCGCGAGAGAAGAAGCCATTCCGACCGATGATGAAAATCTGGACGAGAACGCTCCAGTTGAGGAAGAAGTCGTCGAAGAACCCGAGGACTCTGACGATGTCAGTTCCTCCATGCGTTACCGAACCCAACGGCGGGGCGGCAAAGGGGTTATCGACATCAAAACCACCAAACGGAACGGCCCCGTCGTCGGCATCGTTCCTGTCGTCGACGGTGATGAACTGATCATGATGACGTCGCGAGGAAAAATCCAACGGATCGCAGCAGCCGACATTAGTGTGATCGGGCGAAACACCCAAGGCGTCCGGATTATGAGCCTGGACGAAAACGACACGCTGGCTGCTATCGTGCGAGTGCTCGGCGAAGACATCGAAGAGGCTGCTGCCGCTGAGGCGGCCGCGGAAGCTGCGAGGATCGCTGCGGCGTCGGCAGCGCAACCTTCGATGACGAATGAGGCAGACGCCGAGACGTTAGCCAACGACGAAGCTGAAGAGGACGATTCAGCCGACGGCGAGGAATGATTTGGCCTCGCCTGAACCAAGCAACTCAGACTCGCACTCACACACGGATCGCTCAGCGATCCGTTCCGGGACCGTTGAGCGAGATCCCATGGACCATACGCTGGTACGCCCCAACCTGCTGATCCTTGTTTGCACCTACAACGAACGAGAGAATCTCCCGCTCCTGTTCGAGCAGATTCAGTCCGTAGTACCGACCGCTCACCTCTTAGTGGTCGATGACAATTCCCCCGACCAAACGGGACCGTGGGTAGAAGAGCAGTCGCGCATCGACCCACGTATCCATTTAATCGCTAGGCCAGGCAAACTGGGGTTAGGAACTGCGATAAGGGATGGAATGAAATTCGGAAGGGAGCATGGGTACCAATGGCTAATCAACCTCGATGGAGACCTCAGCCACGATCCGAGAGCGATCCTAAGGATGCTTCGCGAACAGAATAACTGCGACATCGCAATCGGCTCCCGATATGTTCCAGGTGGGGGGATGGTCGGATGTTCGTGGCGACGGATCGGTGTGAGCCGCTGCGCCAACATTTTGGCACGTTGGATTGTGGGTTGGCCCATTCGAGATTGCAGCAGCGCCTACCGCATGTATCGGCTCGATAGTTTGCGTGCCATCCAACTCGATGCGATGAAAGAAACAGGATACGGCTACCTTGAAGAAATCCTCGCGCATTTGATCCGCTCGGGCGCCAAAATCGTCGAGCTGCCGATCATCTACACCGAACGTCGACAAGGAAAATCGAAGATCTCGCTACGAGAAGCTCGCTCCACTTTTTCGGCGCTCCTTCGCTGTGCCCAAATCCTCAAGCACCAATAGACCAGCACCGCGACGTAACTGGGATAAAGGATCCACCGGGCTAACCTCGTACTCAGTCCGCTCGAGGACGGTACTCGTACTTGTCATCGCCATCGTACTCGCTGCTCCTGCCAAACCGCGATGATGATTACGACACTGCTCAACATCGACAATTACCACTACCGTCTAGAGCCATCGAGAAAACCGATAACAGCCTTCGAGTACGAGTTCTGCTGCGCTGACTACGAGTAGGTTAAAAACAGTTACGAAGTCAGCGATTCGATCATGTCGAGGGTCGCATTCCGTACGGAATCGGTCCACTCGGCACCGCGGTACTTCGGATTGTCGTGGGCAAAGATGATGCCGCGTGAACTATTGATGATCGCACCGAGCCCGCGGGCATCCATCCCATGCTTAACATCGGACGCCGAGCCACCTTGGGCACCATACCCAGGAACTAGGATCCATGCACTGGGCATGCGCTCGCGCATCGCGGCGAGTTGATGCGGATAAGTAGCACCGACGACGGCTCCGATCGAGCCGTAGCCATCGGTACCACGCGACTCGGCGGCGAGCATTTCCACGTGCGATGCCAGTTTCTCCGACAGCGAAACTCCTGTTGTTGATAACTGGCTACCATCAATAACATCTTGTAAAAACCCACTTCCAGGATTCGACGTTTTCACCAACACGAAGAGTCCAGAGCCACTCGCATGGCAACGTTGCGTAAATGGCTCCAGCGTATCGATCCCTAAAAATGGATTCACGGTCAATGCATCAGCGCCCCAAGGGCTAAACGCGGTGGTACCTTCGGGGCCCGAGCCCAGGAACGCATTCGCGTAGGCGGTCGCCGTCGTACCGATATCCCCGCGTTTCGCATCCATCACCACCAGCACTCCACGCTTGGTGGCGTATCGAACGACTTGAGCCAATGCGTCCATGCCATACGGACCAAGCTCTTCGAAAAATGCCGCTTGGGGCTTGACGATCGGGACCAATTCATGAACCGTATCGATGATCTCAAAACAGAAGACTCGAAATGCGTCCGCTTGTTCTTTCACCGATGCCGTCGCACCAGGTCGAATCGACTCAGGAAGAGAACTTGTTCGCGGATCCAATCCAACACATACGGGATTTTTTTTGGCGAGCACCGCATCGACCAATCGCTGTCCGAAAGGGACCAACGGAGCATTATTGGACTGAGTCGATTTATCTGGATTGGCAAGGGATGCTTTGGAATCGGATGTCACGGTATTTGGAACGTTATTGGGATCGGAGTGGTGATAAATTTTGAGCGATAGTGGGGAATGAATCCGCACAAGCTACCGGAGCTAGGACCAATCGCTGCGTGAACTGGCAACACAAACTACATGTTGCCACCAACGGTTTGGATTACTGGGGCTTGCGAGCCGGCAAGAACATCAGGATTCTCTCCGGTACGGGATCGGTGAGGTGCTTGGGAACGTGCCCGCCGGTGTCGTTGCTCTCGCTTTTACCCCCTTCGCCTTTTGTATCTTCATTTTTTGTTTCCTCGCGAGTTGTGTCATTTTCTACACCTGCGTAAGGAACCTCGTCGCTCAAAACGAGCGCCAACCGAACAGGAGTTTCACGTTTCGGGATGCGATCGGTGAACGCATCGAATACGAGTCCCGAGTTTGCCGCATCGCTTTTTACCGCGACATCAAGGGTCGACGTCATGAAGTTTGCCACGCAGACGAGTTCCCCTCCGTCCCCGAGATAATTCTCTTTTCCGGTATCAGGATCCTTGTAGATTTTGCTTCCGGCAAAGACCCAGTCCCACTCCATCGCTTTATTCTTTCCTGTCTGTCGCACCCAGTTTTGTGCGAGCGTACCCTTCGTCTTTCCATCGTCGTCATGCCATAACACGTAGATTCGAACTGTTGTTCCCGAAGCGGGAGTAAATCTTGGTTCGAAAGCAACAGGTTTTCCAGGTACCCCACCAACGGCGAGAAGAGCGGCATGGACGAAACGGGATCGTGCAAAGACAGCTACGATGGATTCATGCTCTTTAGTTCCGGTCGGGCACGCGAACATTTCGAGCGGCGCATTGCGTTGACAAATGTATCCATCCACGAGGACAGCTTGTTCGTCGCGATGGATCCAGATCCGACCATCCGCAAGCATTTTCTTGCAATCGGGAGGATCAAGTAACGCCTTTTCCACAATCGTCTTGATGTCCGGCTTTTCAGGCGGATCTTCGTCTTGTGCAAAGATTGTTGAGAAACTCGATAGAGCCGCAAACAACCACAATGCGGCCCCAATCGGAAGGGTATGGGTCCTGTTGGAGGCCAATCGAAAATTCGTCATAAATCAAGTCCAAAAAACAGTTTTCAAGTTTCGCCGAGAACATCCTTGCATCTTGAGATCCAGCAACAACAATTGGCGATGCCTTCCGGACGTGCTCGATTTCTGAAATCGATTCGACCGATCAAGGCGGAGTGCAAGCCTAAGCTTTGCAAAGCGTGGATGCTGTGCAAATGTTATGCTGTGCGAATGGTGTGCTGTACAAGCGTAGGTGAGCTGGCGGCACTGGGTATCCTAACACTTTTCCATCACGTGGACGAGAGACCTATGGACTGGGTAAAGCCCAAACATCGAGCGCGCCGACTGAAATCGGCCGAGAGTGCCGAGGCGGAAAACCAAACCGCCATGCAATGGTTGGAGCGACTCTGCGAAGAGAACGTCACTCTGCTGCAGTCCTCACTTCCGGTTGGAAATGCTGCGAGTAAAGTGAAATCGAGCGATCTACCGATCGATCGCTATTTGAATGCCATGCTATGGGGCACCGGGGATTGGGAGGTGGCCAAGCCGAGCCATCGCGAGTTTTTGAACGACTTGGTCGAAGCCTTTGGCTCCCAGCCCTTCAGCGATTCGACCAACCCGACCAGTTTGCGTCGCAAGAAAAAATCGCCTGCGGTAAGTCCTGAGATCCGATCGCAGCAAGTGGCACATGCTACGAAGATTGGCAAATGGATCACACAGCAATTGCCCAAGTCCAGTTATGATCCATATGTCGCACTAACGTGCGCAGGATGGCTGCACGCACTGCCTGAAGTCGGTCGCGATATCCCTCCAGCACTCTGGCTGGAAGTGCTCCAATCGACGTTGACCCAAGTCGACCGGGCGTGGGCCAATGGGAACGAAGACGGTCTCTTTCCATGGGTGATTTGGGCATGCGAAGTCCCCCTCGCGCTTGCTAAGCAACTATCGCACCTGGGTGGCAAAGACCGCATCGTCAGTGAGACGCTCAACCGCATCGCTCTTATCCTCGAACAATCTGCGGAGAGCCACGAAACCCTTTTATCGTTTGGAGCTCAAGATTTACGAGCTGTCGTCGCTAGTCTCGTACGCAGTCGCTGGGCCGCAAATAGCGTGGGAGCACGCAAGTGGTATCCGCCGCAGCGCAAGGCGCTTTCGAAGCTGCTTACCACCATGCTGCATTTAACCGATGCCGAAGGGAAAGCTATGCTGACCGAGGCGCAGAACACACGCCATGATGCTGATTTATGGACGGCGGTGATGGAGCTGTGCGGCGCGAACAAAAAAGCTCTCTTGGCCGCCGCTGCTGCATTGCCCGATGATGTCGGTACTGCTGCTGGCTTCAAGCCTGCCAAGATCCGAAAAGACAAATCGAACGACGCTCGGCTTCCAAAGCCAAGTGTTTACTGGGAGAAAAGCAACGTCGTATCAATGCGACGGTCATGGCGTGATATTGGATGCCGCGTCGTCGCGGACTTTTCAAGCGACGTGATTTGGCTCGACATTACCGACGAACGAGGCCAACGTGTTTTCTCCGGCGATTGGGATGTCGAATTGACTCGCAATGGCAAACCCGTGAATATCGATGTCGCGTGGCAAGAGGTATGCTGGTTCTCGGACGATGATGTCGACTACCTGGAACTGGAATGCGATCTCGAAGGGACCTGCAAGATCCAGCGTCAATTGATGCTGATGCGAGAGGAAGGGATCGTCTTCATGGCGGATGCTGTGATCGCTTATCCCGCTGCTTCACGTTCGCATTGGCAACTTCGGTCCTCCTGGAAGCTCGACGATCGTGTTGCGTTTGAAGCGGAAGCAAAGACCACCGAAGGCCGGCTGATTCGGGTCAAAGGCCCCGACGATGCCGATGGCTCCGAATCCCAATCCCACACACCGTCGGCGTCGGCTCTCGTCATGCCGATCGGCTTCCCCGAGTGGAAACGCGCGTTGAAGTCCGGGGGATTGTCCGCCAAAGGTAAAACTCTCTTGATGGAGACTCCTTCTGACAAGGATCGTTTCTATGCACCATTGGTGGTGGCACTGAAGGGAGCCCCCAAAACGCCGGTTTACACATGGCGTCAATTGACCCTCGCCCAGGACTTGAAAATCGTCGGTGCTGATGCGGCTCAAGGCTTCCGCGTGCAAATCGGCAAAGATCAATGGGTGATCTATCGCTCATTGACCCCGTGCATTCGCCGAACCTTGATGGGACTGCATCTGAACACCGAATTTTATGCAGCTCGCTTCCAACCCAAAGATGGTTCGTACGAGCCGATGATCGAGGTTAACCCGGAGTAGTCCCACTTTGGGACTTCACCAAGCGATGTGTGGCAGATTTACGCTCAAGACGCCGGTTCTCGATTGGTTGATGAGTTTGCTTCCCGAGCATTCGAAGCATTGGGAACGCATGGTCACTGAGCTTCAGTCAAAGCATCCCGAGCTGTGTGTACCCAGGTACAATATCGCCCCCAGCCAAACGATCGTTGTAATTACACAAAGTCCGCATGGTACCCCCCCGCAACTGGCCAGCATGCGATGGGGATTGATCCCAAGTTGGGCGGATTCTCCCAATATCGCCTTCAAAATGATCAATGCCAGAAGCGAGACTCTGGTGGAGAAACCCAGCTTTCGAGGTCTGTTAGGAACCCATCGCTGTGTCGTCGTTGCCGATGGTTACTACGAATGGCAACGAACACCGGCGACAGGATTGCGGCGAGAACAAAAACACCCCCACTGGATCCATCGCCCCGATGATGGTCCGTTGGCAATGGCTGGACTGTGGACCTCCAACCGAAAAATCGATCCATCAAAAGAAATCAAAAGCGTTACCGTCATCACCGCAGACGCGAATGAAGAACTGCGACCTATCCATGACCGAATGCCATCCTTCCTCGGGGAGACGGTCGCGTTGCAGCAGTGGCTCGATTTGGACTTTCTCAGCGAGAAGATCCCAACGTTGCTCGGCACGAGCCCCGCTGGATCGCTAGACGCTGTTCCGGTCGGAAGTGAGGTAAACTCACCGAGGAACGATGGGCCACAACTGCTGGTCAAGATCACAACTGCTGGTCAAGGCATAGACGCCGATTCGGCGAACAGCTAGGCAGCCCTGCGAATTCGCTGATAAGCGAGAAGAACGTCGTATAGATCTTTAGTAATCGCAATCGGATCGTCGCGGAAATCCTCGATCCATGCCAAGTTCCTACCGGCGGACTGAGCGAGCGAGGAAAGTACATCGCCGACACGCACGGTTACCATGGTATGGCATTCCACGGTCGGGATCGCAATTACCGGTTTTTGAGCTTGGATGGGTACGGCTTGGGTCGCGGTCAGCGAATCGCCATAACAATCATCGCACGTGGAGTCGGTCAGCCCAAAAATGCGGAGGTTCGGTGTCGTCATATTGCCTTGGAAAGGTACGAGAGCGAGATCTACGTAACACTAGGGACGGATCGTTCCGAGTGCTAGATGCATCGACTGGGAAGACTTTGCGGCTTGAGAAAAATTTTCTAAATCCTGCCTCGACCGGTCCCGTCGATTCGCCAGCCCCCCTAACTTCACCATCCGCCGCCCCCTTCTCCCTTGAGAATGCTTGACAATACGTGGGTTCTCCCCTAGATTCCCAAGCTTGATTGTTTTGCGCGGCCCGTGAAAAAACGCGTTTAAAAGCCCCCGTACACACCTCTTCTTAGGACCTTGATTCGATATCTGCGACGCTCGCGTCGGTTCGGTTCACCGAAACCGACTGCGTGCACCTTTCCGTCGGTCGACGATCCGACGGACACCGCCGAAGTGAATCCATGCAATCCCTTATGAAAGATCTACCTGCGATCGCGCGTTACATGCGCCTTCCGGAAGAACAACTCCGGTTTCCTGTTGAATTGCTCAATCAAGGTTACGAGCCCAATTACTTGGCTACGTACCGCCCTGATGAGCTTGGGGGGATCGACGTGCAAACATTGGCACGTCTCAAGCGGTCCGTCGCCTACGAAGGAAAACTCGCGGCGCACAAAGAACGTGTGCACCAAGCCCTCGAACGGGATCTGCATTGGTCGGACGCGGTGGCCAAGGTGATCGATGAGTGCACGTCGGTTTCCCAAGTGGACTCGATCGCGCGATACCTTCGCAGCAAGAAAAGCGCGAAGACTTTCTCTGAGAACAATCCCAACGTCGAGAAGCTCGGTCAAGCGATCTTGATGTTGCAAGGGGAACCGCCCAAGGACTTGCATGCATGGGTTGTTGAACAAACCGGTGTCGCCCCTGAGTCCGCAGAAGAACTGTTGAACCAAACCAAACGCTGGCTTCAGTTGCTCATGTGCGAAGATGCAAAACTGATTCTTACGCTGCAACGTGCCGTGCTGCGCAATGCAAACGTGTCGCTCAACATCCTTCCGGAACCAGCCAAGATAGCCGATACGGACTCCGATGAAAAAGCCACGGCGGATCTTCCCAGGACCGGTGGTGATACCCCAACCGCAGAAACGCCACTCGCAACCGCCTCCGCACCAACTCAGGAACCGAGCGGCGAAATGGTAGCCGCCGTCGCAACCGAAACAGCACCAACCGAAACAGCACCAACCGAAACAGCACCAACCGAAACAGCACCAACCGAAACAGCACCAACCGAAACAGCAGCAGCCGAAACCACAACTCTGGAAGCCTCCGATGGTGGCGATTCCGTAGTTGTTGCTCGTGATACCTCTACCTCCGAGGCAGCGGAGTCGGAAGCTGGCCCAACAGAGGGTTCCAAAGAATCCACCGTTGCACCGTTGATCGAACAGTTTCATAAAGGTCGCAAGCAGCCCAAGGGAATCAAGACAAAGAGTCTGTCGGACAAGCAACTCTCACCTCGTCAACGTCGACGCCGCTGGTTGCGGAGCATCGTTGAATCCTATGCGAAATTGCGCAAGCCGCTTCGTGCACTGACGCCCTACCAAGTTCTCATGTTCTCGCGAGGTATCCGCTCGCAGATCATGACATTGCAGTTCCAACAGGACATGCGCCCACTGGTCCAAGCATGTCGCGATTCGTTGTGCGAAGGCCGACATCCTCTCCATCCGTTGCTAATGGAAGTCGCCGAAACCGGGCTTCGCGAAATCCTTCTGCCGAGACTCCAACAAGACGCACTGATCATTTTGGAAGAGGATTCCAATCAGGAATTGATCGAGTCGTCGGTGCTCCATTTACAAGCCTCCTTGCTGCAACGACCTGTTCGTGGACATCGCATCTTGTTGATCGATGCCGTCGGCCAGAAGATGGCTGCGGTGGCGATGATCGATGCCGATGGGCAGTTGCTAGGCACCGGTGAACTACCCTGCAACACGAGCAAAGCGGATGTTGTCGCTCAAAACGTAGCAATGCTAGGCCAATGGGTTCATGAACATCAAATCACTTTGGTGGTTCTCTCCAATGGTGTTGCGAGACGTTACCTGATCCACTCCATCGCGGAACTAATGAAGCAGTCGAGCGAAGGTTCACTGTACTGGACACTGGTCGATCGAGCGGGCTGTGATGCGTATTGCATGTCGCGGACGTCGCTCGTGGAACTGCCAAAGATCTCGCGCCGGCATCGCGCTGCGGCTTGGTTAGCTTGGCGCCTCCAAGATCCATTGCGTCAGATCCTTAAGATCGATCCAGCCCGATTGCGACTCGGTTCCTACCAACGCGAACTGCCGCAACAGGAACTTGAGGAAGCTCTCCACGAATCGATTTCGGCTGCCATCACCAAAGCGGGAGTCGATGTATTCCATGCAGACGTTGAGGTGTTGAAACGAATACCGGGAATGAACGAAGAGGCGGCCAAGCAGATCGCCGCAGACCGACAAGAAGGGAAAATCACGAACCGCGAGACGCTCATGCAGTGCCTCCGGTCGAGCTTGACCGAAATGCAAGCCCGTCAAGCGATCGGTTTCTTGCGGGTATTCGGCAGCGAGAACACGCTCGATGGAACCATCATCCATCCCGATGATTACCGCTTGGCGCAACGACTAATCGCTCATGCTCAGTTGCCTGCCCCTCCAGCAACACCCGAAGGATGGTCCAAACCCGACTACGAGAAACTAGCCGCAGCACACGCTGCGGTAGCATCGCTCGCTATCGAATCTACCCTTGCCGATGAAACATCGTCCTATGGGTTCGATGGTGCGACCAACGAAATCAATCCCAACTTCGGCGTGATCGACGAAGGAACCGAAGGCGAATCGTCGCCTAGCGTCGACGAGACTTCAGAAACCACTGCGGACGTTGTAGCGACTGAAATAGCAGCCGCAGAGCCCACCGCAGAAGAGTCCGCCGTAGCCGAGCCAACATCGGACAACGCGGAGGTAGCAGCCCACCTCGAAGAAGCTGCCACCCCGAGCGATACTCCTGAATCGATTGTCGATGCGGCAGCGACCGGTGAGACAGCAACCAACGCTGCTGGGACGGAACGTGCCGACAGTCGTATGCCCGAGATCCCAGATTCCCCGATGGCCCGTCCAGCCCTCAGCGTCGATGCAGAAAAACTTGCTAGGAGCTGGCAGGTAGGCCGAGCGAAGCTGATGTCGGCTTCGTCCTCGCTGCAATTCCCCTTTGCGGACACGCGGGATTTCCAATACCCAGTACCTATCCGCAGCCAAGTTCCACGCTTGGACCAACTGCCGACCGGAACGATGCTTTCCGCGTTGGTGATTGGGGTTGCGGATTTTGGTGTGTTCGTGGAACTGGGCCCCGATTGCAGTGGGTTGGTCCATATCAGCCGACTAGCCGATGAATTTGTCGAGGACCCACATCAGTTCGTTCAGGTTGGAGACGTTATCCCCGTTTGGGTTTTGAGCGTGGATGAGAAACGCAAACGCGTTGGACTCACAGCCATTTCACCCGCCGCGGAAGAAAAACGCCGCGAAGCGCAACGGGCCGAAAAACGGATCGAACAAGAATCGCGCGGCGATCGACGGCCTAACCGAAACGATCGCGGGCCGCGTTCGAATGCCCCCGCTAACGCTTCCAGTGCCGGTGGGGAACGAACAAGCAACGCAACCGGTGGTGATCGTCGCCCTGCTGGGGTTGGACGAGGCGGCCCGGGTGGAGGTAACCAAGGCGGCGGCCAAGGCCGTGGCGGGCAGGGGCGTGGTGGTGACGGTGGACGTGCTGGAGGTCGCAACCAAGGTGGTCGAGGCCGGGACGAACGCGGTCGAGATCGACGAGACCGTAACGAAGGATCCGATACAGATTCCGCACCCCGCCGTCCAGTCAAGATCGAGCGGGCTCAACCTGAGAAGCCAATCACCGAGGCGATGCAACAAGGCAAAGAACCGCTCCGATCCTTCTCGGATTTGATGCAGTTCATGAAACAACCGAAACCAGCAGCCGAATCCCCGGAAACGCCAAAGCCAGCTACTCCGGTCGAGAACGCACCATCCTCGGATTCTAGTTCGCCATCCGATAACCAAGGGCAGGACTCAGACGCCAACACCACCGCCTGATCCTTCGCTGAAATCCCTCTTATGTCAGAATTTGAAGATCGATTGAAAAATGCGATCTCCCGAGGTGCGAACCGCGCGGAGTCGCTCCATTCCGAAGCCGAACGCAAGCGGTTAGAAGCTGAAGAGCTTAAAAAGGCCCACAGCAAGTATCGGTTGGAACTCTCCGACAGAATTGAAATTGTCGTCAAAAAATTGATCGACATGTTTCCGGGCTTTCGCTACCAATCTGTTTTCAACGATTCAGGATGGGGCAGCGCCTGCGTTCGAGATGACTTGGTCATCGAAAAAGGTTCTCGAACCAACAAGTACAGCCGATTCGAAATCGTCGTCCGTCCTGTCAATGAGTTCAACGTCCTCGACATCCAAGCCAAGGGAACGATCGCCGATAAAGAGCTGATGACTCGAAGTTTGTACCAGCAGGTAGGCCAAGTCGAAATCGATAAGTTTTTAAAGGCGATCGATGACTGGGCCGTTTCCTACGCCGAGTTGTACGCGACGAAACGAGGATAGCCGTCGCCGTGGTTGCGAGCATGCAAACCGGATTCGACGCGACTTACCAATAGCCCATCTTGCGTGCACAATGCTTCGGCGAATGCGAGAACACGCTGGTCAAAACGCTGCAGTGTAGAGTTTACGACCGGCGACCAAACTGCACCGAACCAAGCCGTAGAGTTCGGCCCCCTCAAGTGGCGTGTTGTACGATTTGCTTTGGAACAACGCCGCTTCAACAGTCCATCTCCGATCGGCATCGATCACCACCAAATCGGCAGGGGAACCGATCGCGAGCGAACCACCGGGTTGCTTGAGGAGCCTGGCGGGGTTCAAACTCATTTTCTGTAGTGCCGTCACCCAATCGATGATACCCGGTCGAATCAGGAAAGTAATCACTTGGGCCAACGCTGTCTCCAACGCAATCATGCCAAATGGAGCCGCGTCGATTTCCAACATCTTCTTTTCCAAGGAGCACGGCCTGTGACCTGAACTGATGATGTCGATCGTTCCGTCTTGGATACCCTCCAAACAAGCCTCAAGATGATCTAGCGATCGGAGAGGCGGTTTGACTTTCCGATTGGTATCGAAGGATCGCATTGAATTGTCCGTCATGTGAAGATTGGCCGCATGGATACCGACCGAGAACGGAAGCGAGCGATGCTTTGCTCGCCGGCACAATTCGACACTGCCAGAGGTGCTGATGCTGGTCAAGTGGAGCTTGCCGCCAGTCGCTTCCACCAATCGCAGGTCCCGTGATGTTGCCAAATCCTCAGCTTCTGCCGGGATAGGTGACAACCCTAACTTCAACTGCTCGAGTCCCTCGTGCATGACTCCACCGCGCGAGAGCGAGCCGATCTCCGGATGATCGAATACGTAGCGATCAAACATGCTGCAATATTCCAAAGCCCGTCGCATCAACCCTGTATTTTCAAGGGCTGATGGCGTATCGCTCAACGCCACGGCCCCCGCCTCGACGAGGGAACCGATTTCCGCAAGACTTTCGCCTTTGCGTTCCTTGCTAACACAACCGATCGGCAGCAATCGACATCGATCCGCCCGCAACCCCTTCGAGTAGATAAACTCTACGCTGGCCGCAGTATCGATGGGTGGATCGGTGTTGGGGGACAGTGCAACCGAGGTGTATCCACCCGCAAGGGCCGCGGCGGTACCGGTCGCTATCGTCTCGTCTTCCTCGCGCCCAGGCTCTCCAAATTCCGTAGCCAGGTCAAACAAACCTGGCCCTACGATGCAGCCGCGAGCGTCGATACGCTCAATGCCCCTCGGCACATCTCCATCGGTTGGATCCAACGCGGCAATTTTTCCATCAATGACCAAGAGTCGCCCTTCGCGGTCCATACGTGCCGCAGGGTCTATCAACCGGCCATTTTCAATCAACCAATTATTCGTGTCGCTCAAGATGGGGGATTCCAAGTCACGGGAAATTCCAGGGCAAAGGAAACTGTGATTACAATAACACGGACGACAAGATCGCGAAACAAGAGTCCGACGGCGATGATTTAGTAGCGTATAGAATCCACGCAAGTCCTGGGGGTTGGGGTAGAAGACTAGCGGAAGCTTGAAGTTCGAATCTTGAAGTCTGAAATAGGAACCTGGACGATTCGGCTCCTTCTATGATCAAAGACACACCCGCAATCTCCGAACAATTCCGCCCCACAACGTGGAACGACGGCGGAGCGTCGAACCACGTTTTTCTCTGCTGCCAGCCCCCCTTCCAAAACCTCGCCTGACACTTCTAAAGTGCGAGCGTTTCTAAATCCCGGTCCGATGCATTGACGGTCTGCTTCGATCTCCATCAGTAGGCTCAGTGCTCGAACGATAGCATTAATCGATTCGATCGACGATATCCCTACGAGCATCCCCAGCGAGGATACACGGCAATCCAGCAGCTTCGTTCGGCAACCCAGCATCGCGACGCCAATACCGTCCAACTCCAACCAACTCGCCCCTAGGGCAATCAACCACCCACGTGAGAATCCCCGACCAATTTCTCCATATAAAATCGCTCGGCCTCGCGCATGGCCCGAATGTCCTTGGGGGATTTGTCCCGCAGTCCAATGATATGCAGCATTCCATGGACTACATAGAGCAGCAATTCATGGTTCGGATTCCAGCCGTTTTCCTCGGCGACACGTTTCGCCGTATCCATGCTCACCACGATTTCCCCCTCGAGGAAGTCCTCGGATTCCGTCGTATCAAAACTGATCACGTCGGTCGGGTAATCGTGGTTGAGGAACTGCCGATTGACCCGGTGAATTTCCCGGTCATCCACCATTGCAAGCGATATCTGGCCATCCTCCCAACCATAATCTTCGGCGATCATTTCGACGGCTAGGGTAAGGAGCGAGCGAGGAATGCGACCCATGGAGGGGCCACGGTGGATTTGAATCGAAATAGCCATGGAAAACTGGGAAGAATAGAGGACGATTGCGGATGACGAAAACTAGTGCTATCCGAGAACCTTTTTGTTCTACGCAAACTCGCCAGCTCCTCGAAGGGGTCCTACGTTAGGAATCCTCGCGAAGAGCGTCAAAATTGATAAAAACCTTTCGTTTCGGTGCCGGTTATGCCGAAACATACGGTTGTATTCGCAAACCAGCACGTCTGGTCGAGTGTGGGGGGCCGCGTTTGTTGAATACAGGGTTTCGGCGTCTTGTCGAACCCCCTGTGATAACGTGTGTATCGCCTTCCATCCAAGTCCGGAAAAGAGAGTTTGCAGGTGCCGAGGTTCTGAGTGAATGGCTCCAAAGCGCCGTAGTTCCCGCAAAACATACCGTAGGAGGATATCCATGCGACGATTCTTTTTGGGCATGGCGATTGCCTCGCTGACCGCCGGTGCTCCTTTGACGGCGTTTGGTGGAGATCGCGAGATCGCTGATGCCATCATTTCGACCGTCAAGCAAACTCAAATCAGTTTGAAGGGGCTGGAGGTTGACCTGACCGTCAAAGACGGAAACGTGGTCATCTCCGGTACCGCAGCCAGCCAAGCACAATTGGACCGCGTTTTGGCAGCCGCTCGCGACACCGATGGAGTGAAATCCGTCGACAATCTGGCGAAAGTCAATGTTGCTGAAACGACCGCAACAGAAACCAAGACCGCACCATCGACCAACGAAGTTGTTCCCGCTTCCGCGAGTGAGCCACCCGCACTACTCAGCGAAGCAACCACCGTTGTCGAAGAAGAGTCGAGCGCTGATGCAGCGATCACCTCGGATCTTCTCGGAAAGCTCGGCACCGCCCAAAAGGCTGGTCAGCTGAAGAACTTCGATCTCGATGTATCGACCGTCAATGGCGATGTTTGGGTTCGGGGTTACGTGGCCACCGCTCAGCAAAAAGCGATGGTCCTCGGAACCGCTCAACGCATCCCTGGCGTTCAACGCGTTATTGACGAAGTAAGTGTTACCGGTGTTCGTCAAGCAAGCACTGCAGTTGTTCCACAACAATCTGCAATGCCAACCGTGGGCGGTGGTGTACCTCGTCCTTTCGCACCGAGCAACTTGGCAAATGCTCAAGTTGGTGTTGTTGAAGGAGCCGTTGGTGGTGTGGTTGGTGGAGTTCAAGCTCCCCAAGCTCCAGTGCCGATGCAAGGCGGCCCAACCTACGGTGGCGGTGTACCTCGCTACGACCAACCGTACATGCCAAACTACGCATGGCCCAGCTATGCAGCGTATCCAAACTATGCTGCTGTGACCTATCCAAAGCAATACAGCGCCTCGGCGTGGCCATACATCGGTCCGTTCTATCCATACCCCCAAGTTCCATTGGGATGGCGACGAGTCTCCCTCGAATGGGATGACGGACTGTGGTACCTCGATTTCACCCACAAATAGTGAGTGATGCGAAGGTAAAACTTCAAAATGAAAAAGCTCCAGTCATAAGACCGGAGCTTTTTTCGTTGGATGGTTGACGCAGTTGTTCCCTGGACTCATCGAATCCATTCTGGCAGCCGCCGGCTATTCCTTGCGAGACCGAAGGTAGCTGATGATGTCCGCGATCTCTTCGGTCGACATGAGTTGTTCAAAGCCTTCGGGCATGAGCGACTGCTGGGACTCTCGAAGTTCCGCAATCTGCGACTTGAGCAATCGGTCGATCCGTCCAGCATTGTTGACCCATTCGATCGCATCGGAATCCTCGCGAAGTCTCAGACCCGTAACCAGTTCTCCGTCCTCCGTACGAGCTTGGAACACCCAGTACTTCTCTTCGACAGAGCGGTTGGGATCGAGAATGGCGGTCACCCACGCCTCATTGGTCCAATGGATCAACCCCAAAAGATTGGGTCCCACGCTCGGGTCCGTCTGGTCTCCGTGGACGCGAGGCTCATGGCAAACCGCGCAATGTTTCTGATAACCCCGTTCTCCGCGAACCAGATCCACTCCAACGTCTGAATCGTTCCCTTTGGCTTCCTTAGCTCGAACGGGCCATTGCCCCAACGCATTTCGAACAATCGCGGGTCGGTCCGCCCCGGGTGCTGGCCCAAACAATGCGAGAACTTGTTTTTCTTGTGAACCTTTTGCGAACTGCCGCAACTTCTGAAGTGTCGCCGCGTCAACTTCGTTCACCGGGATTGCACCCGCTTCAACGGCATCCAGCAATCGCCCCATGGTTTCCGCGTTGCGAGACAACTCGGTCAAAAGCACAGTATGGCTGGTCTGTGACAACGAAGACCACTTGGAGAGCAACCTAGCCGATGACTCCACTCCAGTACGCAATAGACCTCGTGTCAGCTCTGCATCCAATGGGTTTCGACGTTCCATCGATAATGAATCCAAAAACAATTCGTGGTGCCGGTTCCAAACGGAACCCATCTGCGAAAGGACGAGTTCCATCGCGGCGAATCGCGTTGCGATCGAGGCGTCGCTCGACACCATCTCCTTGCGCGCTGCTTCTATCAATCGATCGACCGCCTCCGACTCCAAGCTCTTGGAATCGCTTCCCGCCGAAAATTGGCGGGCGAGCAGATAGTGCCATGCGGGATGCTGCTCGGTCTGCGCGGCAACTTTCGCCAACAAACGATTGCGAAGTCCCTCCGAGGACTTGGGGATCAGTTTCTCCACCAAGTGATTTACACCTGTGGCATAATCGATCGATCCCTCGTCCAAAGATTCCAGGAGTGATTCAATAACGCCATCGACAGAATTGGGGGCGATGAATATCGCGCAGTCCACCACCCATGGATCCTGTCCGTGCATCGCGAGTGCCGATGCGATCGCGCGAATGTCTGGCGTATCAGAAAAACTTGATTCGATCGCCAGCCGTAGCGCGAGCGAGGCCGAATGAGCAACCAATTTCGGGTCGATGTTCTCCCAAAGCATCGATCGCATTCCTGACGGTTGTTGCGTGCGATCGATTTGCTTCACGAGCGATTCGACCCAGGATGCTTGTTCGTCCATCCCTCGGTTGGAACCCGTGCCAGAGAACGGCTGGTCCTCCGTGAGGTTGCGAGTCGCGACCAGCATCTTCTGGTAATCCTTGTCCGTACACTTACCCATCGCAAGAAGCGTATGCAACGCTCGCACGCGCGCTCGATAACTTTCGAAATTCAACGCGACATCGCGAATCTGTTCGATCGTGGCTGCACCTACTTTCGACTCCAAAGCGCGATCGATAAGGGTTTGCTGAGCTAGATCGGCGCGAGCTGCATCGCTTCCCATAAGTTCCACCAGCAACTTCGATTCCGACGCACGCGTAAAATCGATCATTGGACGAGGAGAGTAGTCGGATCGGCGGACGCGGTAGATCCGTCCACGATCATCGCCTGCGCGAACATTGATGCGTCGCTGCCACTCTTCAGGAATCCACTCCGGGTGTTCGATCACATAGCGATACATATCCACGATCCAAACGGTTCCGTCGGGAGCGTTCGCGATGCGTACGGGACGGAACCACGGATCGCTGCTTCTGACAAACTCCGACTTGGCATCCTCCTCCGTGCGGATCGCTGACCATGTTACCCCGTTCCTCTTGAGTTGGAACCGCGAAACCAAGTTATGCACGGGCTCGCATACCAACGCATAATCGCGCATCTCGCCTCCCTGGCCATCACCGCGATTGACGATGGTGCTGCACGCCGAGGTGAAGCGGTTGATCGCGTAAAGATCATTAAAGCGGTCTGCTTGCTGGCTGATTGGGAAGACCGGTGGAATACTCGGAGGATTGGTGATCAATTGATAACGGCGGCGGGGCGATGTCCCCGACCTCTTGATCCATGCTGGGTCGACGACGTAATGAAACATCGGAAGACTATTCTCGTTCCCAAACCAGTTCCCCCAATCGTCGCTGGCGCGAATGTATTGGGTTACGCCTGTCTCCAGCCGCATCTCCCCTGAGTTTGGATCGAGACTGATATCGTACCCCGCGACTCGAAAATCCTGCGATGGACTGGTGCGACGAACCCCTTTGCCCACCGCGGTGATCTGCTCGGCTCCCCCGCCAGGACCAAAGTGCAAACGATGATCGAGACCGTAGGTGAAACCGTGGACACGGTGCTGCGGGTTACCTTCGGGGAATCCGGTCAGTAGCGTTATGCGTTCATCGCACTTCCCATCGCCATCGGTATCGCGCGCGAAAAAAATCTCAGGAGCGCAAGCGATCACCACACCATCTCCCCAAGCATACACACCAGCCGGATAGTGAAGACCATCCAGGAACATTGTGCTCGCATCCATGCGACCGTCTCCATCGGTATCCTGCAGCGTCTTCACACAACCGGTCTTGCTACCACCCAGCGGATAATCCCCCATCTCCACAACCCATAGCTTGCCATCCGCACCGAACGCGATACCGACAGGATCGGTGATGAGCGGTTCACAAGCCACGAGTTCAATCGTCCAACCATTGGGGACTTCGATCGTAGCGAGAGAATCCTCGGGCGATCGAGGCATGTCCGCCAACTGCTTTTGTCGGGTCATTTGCAGAACACGATCAACGATCTTCTCTTCGGTCAGAGACTCCCATCGACCGGGTTGACCGTAGTACAGCATCGAGCCATCGACTTCATAACCACCCTCGCCCCGAACACGTTCGCTCGCGACATAGGCAAACACATCATCCACGTAACCAGCAACCCAAACGTTGGCGAACTGACTCAACTCGCGTTCGAGTCGGATTTGGTAATCAACGACCACTTCGCCACCCATGAACACCCAAGCGAGCTCGTTTCCGAACGACCAGTAATGAACCGGTGCTGGATAAGTTTCGGGGATTCGATCTTTGCGTTGGAGGAGTTCCAGCCAAGTATTCGCAAAATTACGCTCATGGCCCGAGGCGCTAGTTTGCATCTCCTCCAGTCGAGCTTTGGTCGGCCGCTCAGAGGCCAAGGCAACAAGGGTAAAGGCTGCTTGGGTGGGAAACGGCAACGCCTTGAGAGGCTTGGCGACAACAGCGAGAACACTCGTCGCTAACTCATCCCCGTGGGCTCGGGCATTCTCGATCGAGCCGCGAGGATTCGGATTCGCATCTGCCCCGCAGCCGATAATAGGCAACGCGACACAACCCGGAAGCTCCGATTCGATCTTGGTAGCGCTGATCCCCGCCCAATCCGCGCTGACTTTATTCGCGTCGGGCGAGATAGACGTACAGTGGCATCCGTACTGGTACGCAACGGCGATCGGTTTACCGCTCGCATCCGAAGCCTTGATCACGCGCACATTCCGATCGACAGGCCCATCATCCACGGTCCCGATCGCAACCCATTCCTTGTTCTTCAACATCCGTCGATTGATCGCGAACTCGGCTCGGCCCAGTCCGTATTCGACGGTACCATCTTGCAGATTGCCGGCCGCTCGCTGCACCGTATCGACGATGGAATCCAGCAACTGACGGCTGTATTTCTTGGTCGATTCTAGATGCGTCCCATCCAGTGGAGCAGCGAACAAGTTCGGAATCACTCCATCGAGATGGGGAGCCGTATGGGAATGCGTTGTGCAAATAACAATACGAGACCGCGGAATCATGAGCACCGGCGTTACTCGTTCGAGAATCTCCTCTGTCATGACCGCAGAGATACCGATCGCATCCACCGAGACGATGACCAGAGGTTCCGCAGCCGAATCGCGGACGGGTGCCAGGACGAGCGCCCTCGCGAAAAGCCGGTCCTCGACTTCCAGAGCAGGCTCGGTTCGCGATGCGTAGCCACTCAATCGGACCGGCTCAGCAGGAGTGATGTCGGTTTTGGCAACGCCAATCCTCCAAGCATCGGTGGCGAAGACGATCTTCTGCGTCGTCAACGACAGCATCGTCAACACAACCCAATGCCAAAGAACGCAGCGTCGCTGCGGTAACCTTGTCGAGTGGTCGATGGGATAGGAATAAGACGAAATAACGCGGGAGATTCCAAATAAGGACATGTTCGACTCCTGAGTTAGGAAATGGCCGAACTCAGTATAGCGTCCTCAGCGCGAGATTGCGTGGTTGTCGATCCCAGCATTGCCGCGGGCCCAAAGCTGCCACGACACGAGAGTCCCAGCGAAATCCGCGGGGCGAGGAACCAGTGCGTCGACGCCGAGTTCGAGCCAAGCCCCCCAACGCTCCCAAGCCGGGAACGGGTCCGCGAGGACCAGAAACGCTTCCGGGTACATGCCGCGGGCGTGAATGACGACCTCCCGCATGGATGGAGAAATCTGTTCCGACGGATGATCGTCGCGAGCCGAACAGTCGATCACCATGAGATCCGGCGTTGCCCAAAACTTCCCATCGCCCGGCCGACTAGAGACGGTTCGAACGCCATAGCTCACGAGTGTTTCTTGCCATGCCATCCGGTGCTCGCGATGATCGCTAACAATCCATGCAAGTTGATTTTGGGTAGCGAGTGGCTCTAACGTTTTTTCATACCAACCATAATGCTCCAGCAATCGGACAACGCGGGGGTTGGTCCCGCCGCTGCCAGTCCCGCCGCTGCCAGTCCCACCGGTGCCAGTCCCACCGCTGCCAATGGCGAGCTTCGATTTCCGAAGCGAAGAGGGGGGCTGTTCGATTTGGCTAGTGCGCAAAACCCAAGGGATCATCCGATCGAAGAGTTGGAACCAGTAAAACGATTCCGTAGCATCCGGACGAGGCAAGGTCCGGCGATGCCCTTGCCAATCGCTACCCAAAACCGTGGCGATACGTGATGAAGAGGTCGGAAACTCGGCAAATGCGGAGTGCCAAACGTTGAGCCGCGGATCGTTTCGATGCTCGAAGGCCGCGATCAGCAATGCTTCGCGAGAGTCATTGGGCGCTTTGGTTTTCGAAGCAGCGTTCCTCGCTGCCCCTTTTTTCGCAACGGTTGTTGACGACCAATCCGATTGCTGCTCGAGCCATCCGCGAACCTCGAGGGCAGAGAGTAGAGAGACTCGTTCAAAATGCTGAAGCAACCATGCCCAACATCCATCGGTAGGTCCGAACCATGCTAACTCGACGTTCCGGCCTTTTGAGTCTCCTTGGCCCAATTGCATCCCTCAATCCGTTTCTAATTCGCTTGAATATCTAGTTCGTTTGAATGAGTTCCAGTTCCGTGGTGCGGATAATCTCGAGCGCTTCTGCAGGCGATTGCGCAGAGCGGAGCATCGTCAGGAGAACTTCATCCCCCACCAGTCTAGCCAATCGGGCGAGAATCCTCAGGTGGACTTGATCGTCCGTCGAGCAAATCAAAAAGAAAATATCCGTCCTATGCCCCGAGGTGTTGCCAAAGGGGATCGGCTGATGCGAGATTCCGAGGGCTACGAAGGAATCGGCGAGGATCGATGTTTGAGGGCGGCGGGGGTGAAGCAAAGCCACGCCATTTTCTAGGGCCGTAGGATGCAGAGACTCGCGAGCTTGGACGGCCTCTGCCATGACTTCGGGATCCCAAAGAAGGCCCGTCGAAGCCGCCAATTTGCACATTTCCCGCACGACCGACCCGCGGGTTCTCGCATCCAACGGGACCGCGATGGCTTCCAAAATCATGAAGTCCGAGAGCATGGTTCGATCATCGATCGTGGTATCCCAGTTTTTCTCCAGGATACGTTCTACTCTCTCAAGCTCTTCAGCGTCGCTGACACCGATTTGTTCTTCGAGCCAGTGGTGGATTTCCGACTCCGAAAACCGCCATTGCCCATTGACCTTCCGTCCAGGAATTTTACCACGGCTTGCCATTTTCGTCACTTGGCCAGGCGTCACGTGCAGGTATGCGGCTAGCTGGTCGATATCAAAGTCTTTGCTGGCCATGGGCTTAAGGATCAAAACCTAAAAATTGAAAACCTGGACGTTGGTGCTCGGATTTGCTCTCGGGGAGTCAATTCCCCTTAGAAATAGAGTAGGATCTTAGGGCAAGCTGCTTGAAGTGTACTTGCGGCGACCCCTGGGGCAATCCCGATTCCCTTCCTTCTGCCGAGATGTTTCCAATGTTTCCAAAGAGTTCCCAATCCAACTCGTCCCGTCATGGGAGTTCGCGACGCGAATTTCTAGTCGGAGCTGCTGCGACCGCTTGCACCGCCGGACTGAGCATGAGTCCCATCGCGCGGTTGATCGCGCAAGAAGCCAAAGCAGCCGGGCTGAAACTCGGTCTGCAGATCTATTCGCTGCGAGGCTTTCCGGTCGATGTCGCCTTGGATCACACGAAGAACCTCGGATTCGAGCAAGTCGAATTCTTTAGCGGGATGTTTCCGCTCGATGCAAGCGACGATGACATCAAGAAGATGGTCGCCAAGGTCAAGGGACTCGGATTGACGATCTCCGCACACGGCGTGAATGGCTTCACCAAGGACGCTGCAGCCAATCGACGCGTGTTTGAGTTCGCGAAGAAGGCGGGGATCAAGAACATTTCCGCCGCACCAACACCCGATTCGATGGACTCTCTGGAGGAACTCGTCAAGGAGTACGACATCCGTATAGCTATCCATAACCACGGCCCTTCCGACCGATTCAACAAAGTGGTCGATCTATTGCGTGCTGTAGAAGGCCGGGATGTTCGCATCGGGGCGTGCGCGGACCTTGGGCATTACATCCGATCGGGAGAGAAACCAGTCGATGTCATTCGCTCGCTAGCCGGCCGATTGTACGGTATCCACTTAAAAGATTTCGCCGAGATGAAAGAAAACACGCGAGGTGTGTTGCTCGGCCAAGGCCACCTCAACTGCGAAGCGGTCTTCGATGCAATGATCCAAGCCAAATTCCCGGGCGATGGCGCACTGTCACTCGAGTATGAAGAAAATCCACAGGATCCGACCGAGGATATTCGCAAATGCGTCGCCACCGCGCGAGCCGCACTCGCCAAAGTCCGCGCATGAGCCACCCCCACAGTGAGGGGCTCAGTAAATGCGACTGCATCGCTTGAGTTTGTCCTCGGTCGATTGCATCTACTTAATCCAAAAGTTATTTCAGGCCAACGAGTTCATCGGCCAATCCTGAATTGACAAGCCACCTTCCCAACCTTGAGGGGGTGGCTTTTTTTATATCTTTTTTCTTTTCCCGCAGGCCGTGACCAAACGTGTCACTAGGCTAGGCGAAACTCTATCCTAGGTTGTTGACGTGCCAGCAGCGCGTTAGCATGAACGATTCAACGGGATGGGAATAGGTAATACAAAACGAGGAGAGACGCCGTGGCCGCATCAACTGGCAAGGGATCAAATAGCAAGAAAAAGGGTGACAAGGGAGCTCCAGCGGAACCGATCACCGGGTTGGAGGGAATCCTCAAGCGAGAGCCAGGGCTGAAAACTACTCTTCAACAAATTGAAAAACAGTTTGGCGAAGGATCGATCATGCCGCTCGGTGGCGAAGCGCTGCTGAAGGTGGAGTGCATCAGTACAGGCTCGCTGTCGCTGGACCTCGCGCTCGGCGGTATGGGCTTGCCACGAGGTCGTATTATCGAAATCTTTGGCCCGGAATCGAGCGGTAAAACCACGATTGCCTTGCATGTTTGTGCTGAAGCCCAGAAGGCGGGGGGCATCGCAGCGATCGTCGACGCCGAGCACGCATTCGACCCGAGCTGGGGAAAGAAGCTAGGAGTGGATCTTGGGTCGTTGCTCGTCAGCCAACCCAGCAGCGGTGAAGAAGCGATGCAGATTACCGAGATGTTGGTCAAGAGCAACGCCGTCGACGTCGTCGTCATCGACTCGGTTGCTGCCTTGGTCCCGCGGCAGGAACTCGAAGGTGAAATCGGGGATTCCCACGTCGGTCTTCAAGCCCGATTGATGAGCCAATCGATGCGTAAACTGACCGGGGCGATCGCTCGTAGCAAAACCTCAGTGATCTTCATCAACCAGATCCGCGAAAAGATCGGCGGCATGAGCTACGGATCTCCAGAAACCACCCCCGGTGGTCGCGCCCTCAAGTTCTATGCATCCTGTCGAGTCGATGTGCGACGTATCGGGCAACTAAAGGATGGCGAAGAAGTCGTCGGTCAACGCGTGAAAACGAAGATCGTAAAGAACAAGGTAGCTCCTCCGTTCCGCGTCGCCGAGTTCGACATGATGCACACCAATGGCATCAGCTACGAAGGGGACTTGATCGACATGGGATTGGCTCACAAGATCCTCAGCAAGAGTGGGGCTTGGTTCAAGTACGGAGAAACGTACATCGGCCAAGGGAAAGAAAAGTCCCGAAACTTCCTCATCGAGAACAAGGAAGTGGCCCAAGAGATCCGCGATGCAATCGTCGCCGCAGGTGGCTATGCCGGCCCCGAAGGCCCCGCCGCAGCGGAAGAAGCTGAAGAAGAAACCGCAGATTCCTAATGAACGGCAGCGATGCGGTCTGGGCCCAGAGGGGCCCAGACCCAAATCGTTGTTGAAAGGCTTATTAAAAAGGCCTATCTACCACGGATAATACCGATGCTGTAGGGTGCAACACCAAGCCCTCTTTAGCAGTGCCAGCCGTGTTTGCAGTGCCAGCCGTGTTTGCAGTGCCAGCCGTGTTTGCAGTGCCAGCCGTGTTTGCAGTGTTAGCACCACAACTGCAAGCATGATTCCAGAAACATCAAATTCAGGTTTCGATGAATTTGATCGGAATCTCACTGTGTGGGTCGTCCAGCACAATCGCTAACTTGCCATCGAGCAAATCATCCAACTCTCGACCCACGATATCTGCACGCCACCCCTTAAGCAAACTCGGTGGATGGTCGGGATCACTCTCGTTAGACAATCGGTACTGCACAAAATCTCGAAGGTCGTCGGAGGTAGCTACCAGCATCGGTGCCATGTGTTTCTGATGGCAAATGAAAGCCATCGCCGCCGACAAAAACTGAGTCAACATGCTTGCAGGCTGGCCTTTGCCATACCGATGCTTGCGAGGCCACGCCGGCGGTGGATGCTTGATAGAATCCTCGATCACGTTCGATAACTCTGGGATCAACTGACGTGTGTTTCGATACTCCATTCCACGCAGCGCAGAAACACGGCGGGGATCCGCAGAGCCTCGGCGGGCCAACTCAATGATCAAATCGTCTCGGAGGATCTTGCGCGGAGGCAAGTTCCGTTCGCGGGCTCGATTGTCTCTCCAATTCCAAAGCCCACGCGCAATGCTCAACGACTGACCGGAGAGCGCAGAGATACCGCTGAGCCGATGCCAATTCTCGCTCGATTCCAGTTCCGAAAGTTCTTCCTGACGCAGATGGGTTTCTTCTGCCAACCACGTCAATCGGCCATGCTTGCGAAGCTTCTCCGAGAGGTACTTGTAAATACGTATCAAGTCACGGACGTCTTGAGCAGCGTAGTCCAACTGCTGGCTCGACAGTGGACGATGCCTCCAATCCGATCGTGTTTCCTCTTTATCGAGGGTCTTGCCGACAATCCGTTGCACCAGTTTTCCGTACGACGCAGGGTACTCAAATCCATTGAAGCCCGCTGCGACTTGAATGTCGAACAGATTCGGAATTCGTTTGCCAGTCGCTCGGTAACAGAACAAAATCTCTTCGCGCCCGGCATGCACAATCACCGTGCGTTCCGGGTCGACCAACAAATTCCAGAACACGGTCAAATCGTCGATCTCCAGCGGATCGATGATTGCAATATGGTTTTCCGTGGCAACTTGCAACAAACACAGAAGCGGGCGGTAGGAATCTTCCGCAACAAATTCCGTATCGAACGATATCAACGACTCCTTGTCCAACTGTTCGCACAATTGCTGGAGGGATTCTTGAGATCTGATATAAAGAAAATCGGTGCCCAAACTCGAACTTACCTAATTCGAAACGTGAAAATATTGCAAAACGCCAATGTTGTACCCGCAACCATGGCCATCGACAACGAGAGCCAACCCAATCCGGTGGATAAACACGCACAATCCAATACTTTCGCTAAGAGCGAGACTCCGCCTGCGATTCAATCGGCAATCGGCACTGATTTCCTGAGCCAACGCATCGCGTGCCCTTCGTTGCTCATCAGTGTTCGGTCGCCCGAGGAAGTCGTATTGGTCTGCTCCCGACCAGTCGACTGGATCGACTTGAAAGATCCCGACCTAGGCCCACTCGGACGGCCAGAATTGAATACTCTCCACGCATTTCGTAACAAGTTATTGCTCGACCAGGGGCAGGGCTCTCCCTCTGAAACCACACGCGATCCTTCGGACCTCGCCGAAAGCACATCGAACTCGCCGCAGCGCCGCTGGAGCGTCGCCGGCGGCGAACTGAGAGACTGGGACATCGATGCAGACCAACCATACCTCGAAGCCTTAGGAGATACCGGAGCGATCAAATGGGCTCTCGCCCATTGCGACGCCGATCCGAATTGGCAAACAAAGGCGAGCGATCTGGCAAATCGATTGCCCCGTCGCGATCAAGCCATCCTCGTGCATTACGCTGACCATACAGCGGTCAATGCACCCAACTGGCACGCTACGCTGCAGGCCACACGACAACTGAATCTCAAATACCTATTGATCGACACCGCGATCAAAGACGGCCGCACGTTAATCGATTACTATCCGCCGCAGGCGTTAACAGCCATGATAGCGGATGCCTCGAAGTGGGGGATCGATGTTGCCATCGCAGGCTCCATCCCATTGGACTCCATCCCATCGCTTGCCGATGTAGGTGCCGCATGGATCGGTGTTCGAGGCGCTGTCTGCTCCGGGAAATCACGATCCTCAACGATATCTCCAGAAAAGCTCGATCGTGCTGTCGCTTTAGTCCATGCCTCTGGTACAACAACGGTATCGAACCGATAGCGTACTTGAAACGGGGATCACCAATTCGGTCGCGGTCGATCTTTTCATCGAAGGGATGCGAACATGTCTTCCGGCAGCCAACGCGAACAACCGACTGGGGTGATACGCCAAGGGAATCGGGTCGTCGGTTGCATCGTGATGCCAGAAGCGGACGACGTTTTCATTCGCGAGTTCAATCATTGCTATGGCCAATTGCGGCTGTCGGTTGCCAGCACCCCCAACCCTGTTCCAAAAACCACAGACCCTCACACGTTCCAATTGCCTACTTGGTTTCGGCACGTATGGCATTCAGTGCACCCGGAACCTGCGGCAACTGGTTCAATGGGACAGATATCAACCGAGCCAAACTCACCCCCTGGAGTTCCTACAGCCGGTATTCCTACACCCGGTATTCCTGCGAGCGAAAACGCCACGGCTGCCCAAGCCCCCCTCAATTCTCTTCCTGCCCCAACTGCGAAACCAGCCAAGTCTTCGAGGAAAATTGAATCCACAAGTGATGATTCGGTCGCAAAGGCGAAACCGAGAAGGCGGAAATCCTCCGAATCTACCGAGCAGAACCAAGAAGAGTGAGTGTCATCCGTCCCGCTGAAGCGACTTCAAAGAAGCATCTGCAATCTCGACGCGACCCGCAAGGTCTACCGCACCTCGATCCCTTCTCCAATCGGCACGACCCGAAACGTGGGTATTGCTATGCTCCCGGCACTCTCCTGCAGTCGAGTTCTAACCCGTCGAGTCGTTATCAACACGCTACGTCCAAGTTCCGCGAACGAAACGGATGCATGCAAATGGAGAGTGAGCCAGAAAACTATTCGTCGCTGAAAATCGACGAAGCTGACCAAATCGACGAGTTGGTGGGACGTTACGACGAACTTCTCCTGGAAATCGAGGATTTAGGGAAGGAAATCGAAGTGATTCTCGGCCAAGTAACCGCGATCCAGAAGGCAAACCCGGAGGTCCTGGTTGACTTGAGCGCCCCCGCTAGCCATAACTAAATGACGCGATCGGCCGCCGACAAGGTTGCCAATGCTCGCCCAGTCGCCGGAATCAATCACGGTTGGAACGGTCCGCCGCCAACCGCCCGCCCTAACGCAACCTAACTCCCCAACGCAAACTACCTTCCCGTCCGACCTCACATTCGATCGGCAGTCCATGCCGCGTCGTCAGGTTGGATCCCACCTCCAAACGGTAGCTACAACATGCACTCTCGCGCCACTGCAAGGTCGGCTCGTTTCCGAGCAAGGTCGTTCGCTGCGTTTTTTCCCCAAACGCTAGCGCAGGTCTTCGTGATGCTGCTCGTCGCCATCCCATCCCAAGGGCTGGGACAACTCGCGACCTTGCACGAACAGATCGACCAGTCCCTCTCCAAATCCCCGGTGTGGCTTCAAGCTTCCCAGCAACCAGATAGCTTGAGCCTTCGACGTCTCTCTTTGGATCTCCGAAACATTATCCCGACCCAGGAGGAACTCGATGCCTTTGCCAGCGAACCGGTGGAAGGACGCTGGGAACGATGGATCGATCGATTCCTTAGCGATCCGCTCTATCGTGAGCGAATGGTCGACTGGTTCGATAAAGGCTTGATGCAGCGCAGACCGTTCCAAAACGTCGATCGACCCACCTGGATCCGGTATCTACGGGATTCGGTCGATGCGAATTTGCCACTTGATCAAATGATGCGGGAAATGATCCAGAGCGCATGGTGGGACAAAAGCCAACGCGCTCAGCAACGATTCTATTTGGACCGAGGTGGCGACTCTCATGCCATCGCGCGAGATCTGGGCCGCGTCTTGTTCGGTCGGGACATGCAATGCGCTCAATGCCATGACCATCCGCAAATCGACGACTATCTACAAATCGATTACCACGGGCTCCTAGCGTTCGTCTCCGCCGGTTCGATGGTGGAAGGAAAAACAACGGATGAAAAAGGTGCTGAACAAAAACTACAGATGTACGTCGAGCGCGCAGCAGGAGATGCACCGTTTGAATCGGTATTCAACAAAGGGGTTTCATTCCGCACCGCAAGCCGCATGCTGGAGACTCCGGAGAAGCTCGAACCTTACCTGGCCCCAGACGCTCGTTATCAACCCGCCGCCATGCCCGGCACCTTCGCCGGTGTACCGGCACCACCTGTTTCAAGCCGCCGCGCACTCCTTGCGGCTCAACTGACTAGCGAGAACCGCGCCTTCGCAGCCAACTGGGCCAATCGGATTTGGGCGATCATGTTCGGACGGGGCTTGGTCCATCCACTAGACATGCACCATTTCGATAATCCGGCCAGCCATCCGGAATTACTCCAGCAACTAACCGCCTCCCTTGTCGAATCTAAATTCGACATCAAGCCGGTGCTGCGTCAGATCGCACGCAGCCAAGCATACCGTCGTGGGCGTTCGACACCGCTTCACCAAACCCTCGACATTGATTCCGTAATCGCCACCAACCCCGATCTGCTCAAGCAGTGGTACGATCAGGTGCAAGCCGAACTCGCATCTTACAAGAGCCGTATCGAACAAGCCGATGGAATCGTTAACGCGCATCACTCCACGATGGAAACCGCATCGAACTCGTGGCGGGATGTCCAAAAAGACCGAGTGACACTGCGTTTGGAACTCGATGGGGCTGAAGCCAAATTCCAAGATTCCAACAAGAAGTGGAACGATGCCGTTGCGGCCGCCGACAAAGCCAAAGGAGCCCATGCCGCTTTGGCTCAGAAAATCCAGTTGATCGATGAAGCGGCCCAGAAGCTTGAACAAGCCAAATCGATTGGCGATGATCCTGAAGTCCAAGCTGTCATCGCGACAACGAAGGCCAAGGCGGATGCGTTGCGACCGCAGTTAGTCCCGCTCGAACAAGCTTCCACGGCAGCAGCAATGACTCGCGATACGGCGGCACAAACCAAAGAAGGTGAACGTGTTGCATGGCAAGCTGTCGTCACCAAATTGCAGCCGGTCGAAGAACGGCTTTTGCAAGCAGACATTGCCATGGTTCAAGCGAGAATGGCATACCAAACCGCCCGCCGCAATGCCGCATGGCTCCGCGAGGACCAGAACCGCTGGGAACGCCTGGCTGAATGGTTCTCGATATCCGCCAAAGTACGAGACGCCGAAGCTCAACTGTTGCAGATCGCCGAGAGCCTGCGAACGACCGGCGAGAGGATAAAGGTATTGGGGGATTCGATGGCCTCCGCGGAACAGTCGCTCGCAACCCACCAAAAAGAACACCAAGAATACGGTCTTCAAGTTGCCTCTAAAATCTCATCGATGAGCGAGGTTGTCTCGCAACGCGATCGATTGTCAACCGCCGCCAAGGCACTCGCGGATGCGAGCGGATTGGTCACCAATGGGGGTAATGTTGAACCTGCTAAGCAAGAACTCGAAGCAGCCATCGCCGCCCGAACCACACAACTAGCTTCGCTCGAAACAGAACTTGTTTCGATGAAAACCCAAGCCACCGCATTGGAATCCAAAGTCAATGCAGCAGCACAGGTGGTTGGAAAATCGAAGGAGGATGCCCAAGCCGCCCAACTCGAACTACAAACGATCACCACAAAGAACACCGAAGTTCAAACGCAGCGAAAAACATTGCGAGAACAATGCGGTGTGATGCGAGCCGAAGTCGAGTCGGATTTGCAAGCCGTTGGTTCGATTGCGGCCGAGCGAGCATTGAGCCCTGAGCAGTTCGGCTGGTCGATTCTGGTCGCAACCAACGTCTTCGCAGGGTACCTTCAGAACGAAAAGAACGAACTCGACAAGAATGCTCCTCTTCCTCAGGATGCCCCACCTGAACAAATAGCAGCGAGGGAACTTCAAATCACTCGCGGTGCGATCGACAAACTGCAGTCGAGCGTCGACAACTTTTCTCGACTATATGCATCGGGTGTCGGCCAAACTGCAGACGAGTTCTTCGCGTCTCCGGATCAAGCCCTCTATGTTGCGAATGGAGGGGCGGTACACAGTTGGGCTGCCCCCAGCGGAAACAATATTTCTGCCAAATTGGTGCAGGCCACGGACGTCCAGCAAGCGGTTAAACTGTTGGTTTGGGGATTGCTCTCGCGCGAACCCCAGCCTGACGAAATGCGTTTGATTTCCGAATTGATCGCCAAGAGCGGGGATACAAAACCGGCTGTTGTGCAAGAGTTGGTATGGAGCATTCTCGCAGGAGTCGAGTTTCGCTTATATCCATAAACGAAAAAAATGGTGCCCGCCAACATCGCGTGTTGGCGGAGCAGAGGTCCGTATAGGAACGAGGAGCATCGCTATGAAGATTGCTAAATACGCTTGTGGTTCGACGGATCACATCGTCAATCGACGCAGGTTTCTTTCGGGGGTAGCAGGAAGCGTCGCAACAACCGGCGCGGTCGTGGGTGGCCTCGGGACGCTTACGCAGGGAATCGCTGCTGCCGAAATCCAGCGACGGGACATGCGCGTCGTGGTCTTTAACATGCACGGCGGCTTGAGCCAACTGGAGAGCTGGGATCCCAAACCTCTCACGCGGACCGGCGGACCATTCCGAGCTATCCCAACGAGCGTTCCTGGAATCCACGTCAGCGAATTGCTACCGATGACGGCCAAGCAGATGCATCATCTTTGCTTGCTGCGAGGTGTGAACACCTCTGAAGATGATCACGGTAAAGGGGCTTACATGATGCTGACCGGTCGAAGGCAAACACCCTCGGCAGAGTTCCCGCAAATCGGTTCCGTCGCTGCAAAGATGCTGCATGATGACCAAACTGGTTTACCTGGACACATCGTCGTAACTCCGGGCGGAGGTGGGGGTCGCGGTAATGAGGCCGCTTATCTGGGCCCCAAGTTCTCCAGCATTCAACTCGGCGGAGACAAACCACCTCAGAACTCGAACAAACCGGATGCGGTCTCCGATGAAGCCGAAAAGCGGCGGCATGAGATTCGCCGCAAGATCAACGAACAGTTCCTGAACCAACGCCGCAGCGCGATCACGGATGCATACACGCATTCCTACGAGCAAGCCCTAAGACTCATGGAACGCCGCGAAGTGTTTGATGTCTCCAAGGAACCCGACAGCGCCAAGCAACGCTATGGCAGTTCCGACCTCGGCCGCCAATGCTTGATGGCGCGTCGATTGCTCGAAAATGGCGTGTCGTTCGTTCAAGTCACCCACTCCAATTATGACACCCATAACGACAACTTCAATTTCCACATCGAACAAGTCGGTGAGTTCGATCAAGCCTTCGCAACCTTCATCGACGATCTCGCGCAGCGTGGCATGCTGGAGAAGACCTTGGTCGTGGTGCTGAGCGAGTTTGGACGCACTCCGAACATAAACCTCTACTACGGCCGCGATCACTGGTCCAAAGCGTGGTCGATCGCCATGGCGGGAGCAGGTGTGCAACACGGGGTAGCGTTTGGCAAGACCAACGACGAGGGGACCGAGGTTATCGACGGCCAATGCGATCACGGAGATATCTTCCATACGATCTTGCGAGCCGTCGGAGTCGACTCCAGCCAATCCCTCATCGTTGATGGACGCGAGGTTCCGATCGCCGATCCGGCCGCAGAGCCGATCTGGAAGGTTTTGGCATGATCGATTTGGACATCCAAAAGTCGCACGTCATCCATCAATGGAAAGCCGACTCGCCCTTGATTGCTTGCCGGATTTCCCCGCGCGGTGATCAGTGCGTCAGCGCCGCTCAAGACTCAACGCTCCAGCGTTGGAATATCCCGGGTGGTGAAAAGGTCGTGCTCAAGGGTCACGAGAGCTGGGCACATGCGTTGACGTACAACACGACCGGGGATTTGCTGATATCGGGTGGTTGTGAAGGCCGATTGATTTGGTGGTCGATCGCAGACGTTGAACCTAAAGCGATCCGCACCATCGATGCACACCAAGGCTGGATTCGAGGGGTGGAGCGATCGCCGGACGGACAGACGTTGGTTTCCGTAGGGAACGATCGAACCATCCGATTGTGGAAGACAGATAGCGGTGAAAAATTAGCTGAATGGTCAGCCCACGACCGGCACATCTACAGCGCGGCATTCCATCCCGATGGAGTCCATTTATTGACCGGTGACTTGATGGGTAAAATCCACGTGTGGAAGCTAGCCGATCGCACGTTGGTGAGGACACTCGATGGGAGTACGCTCTATGGCCCCAACCCAGGCCAAGCCGCCGAGTTCGGGGGAGTGCGGTCTTTAGCGATCTCCCCCAATGGCACTGAGGTCTTTGCGGCAGGGACGCATAAGGGGAGCAATCCGTTCGGCGCGGTGCACGAACCGCTGTTGCTACGCTTCCAATGGACCGATGGTGCACTCACGAAATCGCATGTGTGCGATGGAATTCCAGGCGGGTTGCTTTTCCGCGCGTGCTCGCTCAACGATGCCACGGTGGTGAGTGTCTCCGGTGGATCGACTGGGGGTATTTTGTTGTTCTTCAATGCGACGCAAGAGAAAGAAGTGCATCGCGCGATGCTGCCGAACATCGCCCGCGACATGGACCTTCATGCAGCGACGGGGTTGGTCGCGAGCGCCCACCACGATTCCCATCTCCGAATCAGTGGACTCTTTGCATAGATCTTTGTCGGTGAATTGCCGTTGCATTTTGGGCATCGCTTCCAATCGATACACGACGTCCATTTCCAGATTCGACAGTCGCTCGACGAGCCCATCAATGAGATCCCTTGGGAACAAGCGTTCGCGCCGCCCTCGAGCGTTGACGGATCGAGGATTATGAAAACGCGAATCACGAACGCTGTGCGGGTGGGTGGTTGGTACACCGTCGTGTTTCGTGTGATGCTCGATGGCATCGGAGGTCAGTTCCACTTCGATCACGAAATCGGGAGGAGGGCCGGACAAAACCGGACGGCGAACTGCATTTTCACGCGCCGATCAGATGCTTTCGTCGCTTGTAGTCGCGATGTATATTGAAATGCTTGAGTTCGTTGATAGCCCGGTCCTGCAAGTGAGGAGCCAAGCGCGATGAGTAGCGCGGAACAACCCAAATACCACAGCGTCGAAGAGTACCTGGCGTTCGAGGAGCACTCGCTCACCAAGAGCGAGTACATCGACGGTTGGATCCGGGCGATGACTGGGGCAACTTTTCGCCATGTTCGTGTTGCGACCAATAGTTTAGTCGCTCTGGGCGTACGGCTCAGAAATAAACCCTGTATGCCTCTGGGTTCCGATATGAAACTGCGCATCGATCGCGAGGGGACAAAACGCTTCTATTACCCGGACGTGCAAGTCGTTTGTCAGCCCAATGCCCCTTCGACAGTCTTTCAAGACCAGCCCGTATTGATCATCGAAGTCCTTTCCCCCTCGACGCGGCGTTACGACCTCGATGAAAAAATGACGGCCTACCTGACCATCCCGTCGCTGGAGTGCTACATCGCGTTGGAGCAGCATCAGCCGATCGCGATCGTGCTGCGGCGAGCCAACGGCGGTTTCTTGCGTCAGACCATCGAAGGGATCGACGAGACCGTCGACTTACCGTTCCTCGGCAGCTCGTTGCCGATGCGGGAGCTCTACGAAGGAATCGAGTTCACCGCCGAGTGCGTCCAAGAACCAGATCCCGAGTACGAGTTGACAGCGGATTGAACGCGGGGGCGGAGAGCGGCCTCGTTGGATGCCAAGAACAAATGGTACGCGCCTCCACCCGGCGATCACGCTGAGTGCTCCGATGGGTTTCGCTTCGCGAAAACTAGAGTGCGCTAAATCAAGCCTCAAAACGACTCAAGGGATGGACGGTTCCTAAGAACCGGCCATCCCCGAGTACTCCCCCTGCCTCTCGTTCACAGCTTTCGCTGTTCGCTTACTAACTTCTTTTGATTTCTTTGGTTCGGCGTTGCCTTACGACCCCCAGTCGAATTTGGGCTTCGACTCTGCACTCGCCTTTTTAAGGGGCTGATTTACTTTCTCGGCTGCCGGTTCATTCTTTTTAGGTTCGCTCGATGCTGGTGCCGCCGACGGTGTTCCGCTCGTCGTGACTCGCTTTGGAGTCGCTGCAGAGTTCGCGGTCCCAGTCATCTGCTGAACTTCGCCTCGGCTAACGACGCGTGGCCGACTGGCTCCGTTCTCGACGAACGTCGCTGCATCTCGCTCCCGAGCTCGCTCGGTCGCATCCCAGTAAGCCTTGTCCGGCCAGAGCCCTTCTTCGAGACTGATGTTGTTGTACTCGAGCAATGACCCCTTCAGCGTGTGGACTTCGACAATTGATTTGTTGTACTCGGCCAAGGCTCGGATGTAGTTACGCCCTGCGTTGGCTCGTGACTGTTGGGCTCGCAGCAGCAAATCCATAATCTGTTCGGAGGATCCTTCGCCAACATTGAATCGTTCTTCGTGCAGAGCGACCAATCGTTGGGCCGAGGTTAGGGCCGCGAGCTGCTCCAGCATCTGTGCATAGTTGCTGTTCAGCTCCCGCAACGTTTGGGTAAGCGAGTAGCTTGCAGCGAGTTCTTTCTCTTCGAGAACGCAGTGAGCACGAGCGAGTTCGAGCTGCGAGTTGCGGATCGCGGCACTGGCTCGACGAGCACCAAACGCTGTTGGTGTAAAGTCGACGCGGAAAGCAGCTTCTTGGTAATCACCGCTGTTGAGGACTTCGAAAGCACTAGGTGCTGGTTGGCCAGGGTTGGGTGGGAACGGTCCGTTGCCACCTGTTTTATCCAATAAGGAACCACCGACACCGAGCCAGCGATAGATCAAGGACACATCAAGGTCTGGGAGGATTTGGTTCTTTGCGGATACCAATTCCAATTCTTTCTGCTTGATGACCCAGCGTTGGCGAATCAAATCGACGTTTCGGTTGAAGGCTTCGTTGACCGCATCGTTGAAATCGAACTGAGCCATACCGATTGCAGGTTTGTCGGAAGGTCGGATCAATCGTCCATCGGTCGCCCCCCAGCCCATCAGGAGCCGGAGGTTTTGCTCTCGACCAAACACGCCGAGGCCGTCTGGTGCTTGGATGTTAACGCCGCCTCCCAAGGCCGCATCGAGTTGGGCTTGAAACTCGTGGTAAGTAACCTTTGCTTGAGCTTCAGGGGTCTCCGAAGCGCCTTTTTGCATCTTGTGGTAAGCCACGTGGTAGGCACGAGCTGCACTATCGCGAGCGATGCGAGCGTTCTCCACGTTCCAGTAGCTTTGGTAGAGATCCCAGTAGGCATACTCGACGTCGCGAACCAAGTTCCTAACTCGTTCGTTGAAGTCGACCAGCGAAACATCTTCATTGATCCGAGCCAGAACCACCGGGATACGGTTGACCAAGGCACCGCGACCGCGGAGCAATGGCTGCTGGATTTGAGCTTCGAAGATTTGCGTGTAGTCGCTTGGTACAGCCCGACCAAAATTGTTTAGACTCGCCGGCGTCTGAACGGGAATATTGTTGTACCCATAGAGCGTCTGCGATCGGAACGTCACTACGTTACCGGAAGCGGTTCGCTTCGAGACCGCCATTTGACCACTGCTGTCACGAGCTCGGAAGTCTTGTGGATTGAAAACGTTACCGGAGCCTACGTTTCGAGGACGATCGGTGTTGTTGTAGGAGAAGAACGACGAGAATTGAGCATCGAACTCGCTCAGTGCATCTTCGACCCCGCCGACTTGAGTCGCTTTGACGGAACCATTGGATTGAACGCGGTTACCACTTTGATCGACAACGACTTGTTGGGAATTGGTAGTCGTAGCGACGATGGCTGGATCGTAGATCGTCGATAGAGCAGCACCTGGGGTCGATAGGATCGACCCTGCCATGTCCGGGTTGGGACCTTGGGATCCAGGAGTCGTCCGGATGAGCTTGCTATTGACCAGGGCGTAGGAAATGCATTGCTCTAAGGTCAGATCGAGGAACTCGAATTTTTGATTGTCTAGCGTCAGTGGCTCAAGGGTCTTGGTCGCTTCTGGAATCGGGTTGATTTCCAGGTCTGGATATTCGATCTTCTGCGATTGATCGAGATAGTGAGCGAGGTCGCCACGTTCTCGAATGAAGTATGGTTGGGTAGGATGGCAACCGGCGAGAGCGATCCAGCCGATCTGAAGTCCTACAAACCATTTTTGGAAGATGCGTTTCATGAGCCAGGAGGTCCGTCCAACGGCGCTCGGTCAACACAGGCCATGCGGCCTTGGCCCAGAACTAGAACTGCCACAAGGCAATCCGAACTGAAACCGGCGTTTTCCGAAATTGGTGTTAGGCCCCCCCTAACATGCTCGCTGAAATCGTGGCCGCCCGTCTCCGGACGTCTCGTTGCCAACTCGCATACCCATTAGATCGGCAGTTGAGTTGGTAAACTTTGACGCTTACGAAAGAAATTCCGAAAGAAAAGGACTCTACTGGGAAAAACAGGGGGTTTGGCGAAGCGGCTGAAAAAATAGGAGGTTTCTTGTTCGAGAAACCTTACCAAGTGCTAGCAAACGGAAGCGGGTTGGGTGTATCTTGCTAACTGTTCCGCCGTCATGATCGTCGGCGGTGGCGAGGCGTGGCGGGCTGGTTTCGCAACTCCGGAGTAGGGGTGAGGAATCGGTCGACTCACGAAACACCCCAAACCCATCTCTGGCAGGGATTTCGCATGATTCTTTCAGGTGAAGAGATACGCGCTCGGCTGGGTTCGGAAGTCCAAATCTCGCCATTCTGTGAGGATGCCCTCAACCCCAACAGCGTGAATTTGACGCTCCATAATGAACTTCTCGTCTACGAGGAAGTCGTTCTCGACGTCAAAGAGCCGAACCGATTTCGGCGGATCCAGATCCCCGAAGATGGATTGATCCTCAGTCCTGGGCAACTTTATTTGGGCCGGACCGTCGAGTACACGGAAACCCACAATTTGGTCCCGATGATTGAAGGTCGTTCGTCGTTGTCGAGATTAGGTTTATTCGTTCATTGCTCTTCGGGTATGGGCAATGCTGGCTTCTGCGGGCATTGGACCATTGAAATGTTCGCCGTCCAACCGATTCGGATCTACGGTGGTATCCGGATTTGCCAGATCGCCTATCATGAGGTTGTCGGTACTATCCGCGAGTACTCGAGCGAAAAGTACCAGAACAATCGGGACATCCAACCAAGCATGATGTACAAGGAGTTCGGGTACAGCCGCGAGTATGAGCAACTCCAACTCGATTTCAACGCGTTGACGGCTTCTTGCCGGGAAACGTCGAGTTATGGGGTTGCCGAAGGCCGATCGTCCGACAGCCATACCGCCTGAGTTGGCCTCAGCCCGATTCCAATCGGCTTGATCCATCCCTTGCACCTGCTTGTTTGCCTGCCAGCTTGCTTGTTTGCCTGCCAGCTTGCTTGTTTGCCTATTTACTAGCTTGCCTATTTGCACTGACCAAAAAATCACGATGAGTTCCGCATCCCTGGAAAAAATCCACGCTCTTATTCCGCATCGCAAGCCGATGCTGCTGGTCGATGAAATCGTCGATCAAACCGAGAAAACGATCCATTGCCGAAAAACGTTTTCCTCCGATGAGTTTTTCTTGCAAGGACATTTCCCAAACTACCCGCTTGTGCCAGGAGTTATCCTTTGCGAGTGCTGCTTGCAAAGTGGTGCCATTCTTTTGGCAAGTGTCACTCCTGCCGAAGGAGTCGTGCCGGTAGCAACCCGGCTCGATGGCGCGAAATTCAAACGGATGGTAAGGCCAGGGGACACGATCGATATCGAGGTCACCCTCAACGAGGTGGTTTCGACCGCTTACTTCATGACAGGTCGTGTGACCGTCGGGGGCCAACTCGCAGCCCGGTTGGATTTTGCTTGTAGCGTCGCAAAGCCGGAGGCATAAACAAACGTGGCCAATAAGTTACTCGTCCACGCAGTAGGACGTAGCGATGTCGCGCCCCTGGAAATGCCTGAACGCTTCCGGTTGGAAGTGGTTTATTTTATGACTCCAGGGGATCATGGAGGGGCCCCTACACTCAACACCAACGAATACTGGATCGAGTCCGCAAATATCAATCGTTGGCTTGACGATGGTGGTTTCTCGGTGGTTTCACCGCTCGATGCGGAAACAGTTGCCGAGATCGATCTTTCCGAAGACCAAGAACGTTGGCTGGAATGGATGAAAAAAAACAATCTAACCCACATCCGTGTTGTTCCAGCCTAACCCAGTTGTTCTAGCGACTCGTCGCGCGATCCCGACATGAGTAATCCTTGCTCCAATGAGTCCCCCCCCCTACAGATGGTGGTAGCGGTTGCTCGCAATGGAACCATCGGCGACCGCGATGCATTGCCTTGGCGATTGAGTTCCGATTTGCAGCGGTTCAAGCGATTGACGATGGGGCATGCCCTTATGATGGGGCGTAAAACCTACGAGTCGATTGGCAGGCTTCTACCAGGCCGCCAGACGATCATCCTATCCCGCTCTCCATCGTATCGCGTGCCTGGGGCTGTTACGGCAACCTCCATCGATGAAGCACTGGCGGGGCTTCCTTTAGGGATCATTCCGTTCGTTGTAGGTGGCGCTGAGATCTATCGGCACTGTTGGCCTCGCGTTGGGCACCTTCACATCACCCATGTGTTGGCCGATGTCCCAGGCGATACGCAACTCGCTCCGCTTGCATTGGAAGCCTTCACGCGAATGGAACAAGAGTATGTCCCCTCCGATGAGAAGAACGATTGGCCCAGCATCTACGAGCACTGGGTAAAACGTTGAGAAATCGCATGTTTTGCGAGCTCGTTTTTTTCGATCGCAACGATTTCCAACGCAATCTATCACCCTACCAAAAACATCAAACAGGTTTTCCACGCACCTTACTTGCGGTGCTCTCGAAAGTCGCACTCGCCCCCATCGCTGTTCCATTCGGTCTTTACCGCATCTTCACACTCGCTCCCCAAAATCTTCCTTCGGTTCGCATCAATATTGTTTGACTCATTAGCTAGCAATTTTACAATCCGGACCCGCTCAACCAACTCGGCCCGTTGAACAAAGACGGCCCGTTGGATGAGCACCGCGCGGGATGGTTCCCGCTCGGACTGGAATCTGTTGAGTCATCAATGCTGCTGTTCGAATGCAGGATTCCCAACACGGGCACTCCTGACGATGGCGGCAGCATGGTGATCCTCGGTGGAACTGTCGCAAGGCTTAGGAGTTCGCGATGCGGATAGCGCACGAAGTTGCTGTACGTCAGAACATGCTCGCGCAAATGGTGGAATCCACCGTACGGCAGCGACTGGGCAAAGAGCGCATGGAATTGTGGTTTGGAAACGGCTCGACATGGTCGGTCGTCGGCGATGATGCAGCAGCCCAAGGCACCGAAGCGGGGATCGCCCCGGCCGGAAAAACGATTCGCATCGGCGTTGCTAATAGTTTTATGGCCGATTGCATCGTCAAGATGTTTCGTAGCGATTTGCAGGCTGCGGTAACCCAGTGTGGCGGTACCGAATGGGGGTACGAGGTTGTCGTCTCAGGGGGGATTTCCTCGCCGAAAATCGTCGAAGAGGTCCCATCTCAATCTCAAATAACGTACCATGGAGGCTCCCCGACGGACGGCCACACACGCACCCCTAGCACGACCATTTCCCCCACTGTGAGCAAACCCGCAACGAACACTTCATCGACGAGGCCAACGCAGCGACAAACTGCGTCCGAACTCGACGGGCAGCAGATTGCCGGGCAGTCTATTGCAGGCCGGGGTGTGGGAAGCCAATCTTCCTGCGGTGCGACTCCCAACCTGCGAGTCCTCAGGATTGATTCTGCCCGGGTTGATTCTGCTGAAGAGTCGGCGACGGCACCGTTGCATGCTAATCCACCGTTGCATGCTAATCCACCGGCCCCCCTCAAAGCTTCTCACGTCAGTTCGGACGAACTCGAGATGGATCGGTTGCTCGCGGTCCGCAAGCAGAACGAGAGGCGATGGGATGATTTCATTTTGGGGGAGCACAACCGGTTCGCGTACACGGGGGCCCAAATGGTTCTCGAACGCCCCGGCAGCATTAATCCGCTTTTCATCCACGGGCCCCACGGCGTCGGCAAATCTCACTTGGCCCAAGGCCTCGCGCAGCAGCTTCGGCATCAGTATCGAATGCGACGCGTTTTGGTTCTGACCGGTGAGCAGTTCACGATTGAGTACACCGAAAGCGCCCGTGGCGGCGGTTTCGCCAATTTTCGTCGCAAGTATCGCGATGTGGAAACGCTGGTGATCGACGACATTCAGTTCTGCTTGGGCAAGGCTGGAACACTCGTGGAACTTCGAAACACGATCGATATGCTGATTCGAGACCGCCGACAAGTCATCTTGGTCGCCGACCGAAGCCTGCATGAAATGTCGGGCTTGGGCTCGGATCTCTATGCTCGACTATCCGGCGGCATGAGTTGTAGCATTGAGCCGATGGACGTTGAAACCCGCCAGCGATTGCTCCAGAAGCTATGCCTGAAGCACTTTGTATCGATCAGCGACGAAGCATTGGAAGTGATCGCCAAGCAGTGCGGCGGCGATGCTCGTGTTCTGCATGGAATCGTTCACCGCTTGGTGGCTCAGCAGCGGATCCAAGGCTCAACGCTCAATACAGATGATGCGATTCGATGTACCATGGATTTGGTCCGCGCCAGCCAACCGATCGTTCGGCTCAATGATATCGAACGAGCCGTTTGCGACGCATTCGGACTCGATGATGAAATGCTGCGTACCAAAACGAAATGCCAAAGCGTCAGCCAACCGCGGATGCTGGCGATGTTCTTAGCCCGCAAGTACACGCGGACCGCTCTTTCGGAAATCGGTGAGTTCTTCGGCAACCGACAGCACTCGACTGTGATCTCTGCTCAAAAGAAGGTGGAGCAGTGGCTGAGCAGCGACGACGCCATCCAAGTCGGTCGCAATCGCGTTACCGTTCGCGAAATACTTCGCAGTCTCGAGTCGAACCTCCAAGTAGGCTAACCCCGGCAACGAAGCTTTATTACCCATGCAATTGCCGAGATCCTGGTCCGACATCGATGGATTGGGAAAGCTTTCGATCGCGATCCTTTTCTTGTCCGGATTGATCCACGTCCCGTGCTTTGCTTTGTCCGATCTGCCGTGGGAGGACCCTCGCTCATTCCGCAAACCGATCCTGTTCGGCCTATCGACAAGCGTTACCCTTTGGTCGCTGCTAACCGTCCTCTATTCCTTCAAGCCGAAACGTACAGACCCTGGGATAGGAAGGCTTCTATCGATCTCGTTGGTCGTAGAGGTCGCTCTTATTACGCTGCAACCCTGGCGAGGACAAGCGAGCCATTTCAATCCAAAGGGCTTCCTGAATCAAGCGATCGAGACCGGGATGCTGTTCTGGATTGTGATCGCATCCTCTCTGATTTTCATCTGGACCGCCCGCAGCATGAGCCGCGATGAACTCCCGATGCTCTCCCCAGAAATGCGATTGGCCCTACGCGCTGGGATGGGCTTTCTATCAATTTCCTGCCTTTTAGGCTTCGCGATTTCAGGGATGGGGCAGTGGCTCGCAGCCAACGAATATCCTCCGGAATTATTTGCACCGCGAGGCGTGCTTAAGTTCCCTCACGGATCAACGTTGCATGCCATACAGACGCTCGCA
>CAITIE010000054.1 GCA_903892355.1 uncultured Pirellula sp.
ATGTTAGAGTTCCACCACTAGACGTGTTATTGGTAAGGTTCACAAAACGTTGGTCAACAGTCCGGTCTGACCGTGTCCATTCAAGGAAAATACTTCTCAAACCGACGACATCCGTATCGAATGTAATCCTGCCTCCAACAAGAATATCTTCGCCAAGACCGCCCCTTAGCGAGTCTGCTCCAAGTCCACCAACTAGGATATCTGCGACATCGCTCCCAAGAATCGAATCGATCCCGGCGCCCCCGACAATCACAGATGATCTAGTTCGACTTCCCTTCAAAGTATCATTTCCGGAACCACCCATGATTATTGGGAAGGTGTTCGTTAGGCTTGAGACATTAGTTGAACTCGGTGTTGCAGCTTGGAGGTCCACAACCACTGCGGTGGTGAATAGCGAGTAATCCAGGATGTTATCCCCCAAACCACCGTCCAGTACAGCCGGAATTGATGCAGTTGATCGGATTCGGAAGCGATCGATGTTGTTGCCACCCGTCAGATTTTCGATCTGTTTGAATTGCATCAAGGTCCCAAAGGATCCGCCCCCAATTTCTGTGATTTCCCATGTCGTTTGCAAGTTTTGACCGATCAAACTATCGGTTCCAGTTCCTCCTTGAACGGTTGTTCTACTACCACCGTCACCGATATTGAACGTATCATTCCCACTTCCCCCCTGTAAAATAGCGAATCCGCTGAAGGAGTGGGAGAACGCAACTGTATTGGTATAAGCCAATGTTCCTATTCGATTCCCCGTCAAGGCCCAGGTTGTCGCGACATTCGGTCCTGTTAGCGTTCCTCCGTTGGAGACGAAACTCTCAAACCCAGTGAATGATCCAGCTAGCCCGGTTGCTGTTCCGGTCGCGAGGTTCACGGAGCCTGCCAAAGCGGACGTGTTCAGCACGTCCAACCAAGCTCCCGAACCACCAGCGAGCGAGCCCCCTAAGCTGGATCCTGCATTGAATACGAATGTGTCCACAACCGTATCGCTGCCAACCGCACTTTCGACATTCGAAAAAGTATAGCTAGGTGTATTTGCGGACCCCACCAGGATGGTTCCCGCGTTGGCACTTGTTATCGTCCAGGTATTCGCGCTCGTACCTCCGGCGGCACGGACTGTATCGATCGATGCGCCCGTTCCTCCATGCAGTGTTCCACTCAGGCTCGAGCCCGCTCCGAGCACAAATGTGTCGGATACCGTGTCGCTTCCCACCAAACTTTCCACATTCGTAAATGCAAATCGAGAAGTGCTCTCTGCACCAACGGTCAAGCTGCCTGCGTTGGCGGCGGTGACGTTCCATGTGCTCGGCAGCGTTCCTGCGTTAGCACGAACCGTGTCGATCGAGGAACCGGTACCTCCAGTCAGCGATCCGCTGAGGCTCGAGCCTGGGTTAAGCACGAACGTGTCGTTAACCGTATCGCTACCGATCACGCTTTCAATGCTGGTAAACGCGAATCGGGCTGTGGTTTCTGAGCCAACCACCATGTTACCTGCATTAGCGCCCGTCATTGTCCACGTATTCGCCTGCGTTCCTCCATTGGCACGCACTGAGTCGACCGAGGCTCCACTCCCGCCATCGATGGATCCCGCCAAACTCGATCCGGCATTGAACACGAACGTATCCGAAACCGTATCGCTACCGATGACGCTTTCAACGTTGGTAAACGCAAACCGCGCCGTGGTCTCGGATCCGACGGTCATATTTCCAGCGTTAGCCCCGGTGAGGGTCCATGTATTCGCGTTCGTCCCGCCCAGGGCACGAACCACGTCGGTACCCGCTCCCGCATCGATGGTTGCCACGGCCCCATCCACGACATCGATCGAGTCGTTGCCGGCCCCTGTTTGGACGTCTCGGGTTTCCATCGAATCCCACGCAATCGTATAGCTGGTGTTGTAGACAACGGTGGTGTTGTCGATTCGAATTGTTTCGTTGGAACCATTCCCTCGGACAATCAAACGGTCCGTTCCCGAGCCACCAAAGATCCGGATGCTTCCAGTCGTCGTCACATTGACGGCCGCGGCACTATTGATCGCGAAAGAAAACTGTCCAGCAGTTGGAAGGGCATCCAAGGTCAACGTGTCATCGTCGCTGCCCCCATCGCTGGCTCCGATCGCCAGCGTGGTTCCTTGCAATTCCCAAGCATTGATCGCGATCGCGGACAGCGTGGTGCTTACAGTGCGACCTTGCGAGTTGGTAACCGATACCGTAGGTGCGTAGGAGCCCGCGTTCGGGTAAACGTGGTCAACCGTCGTGCTGGCCGGGCCGGTGATTGTTTGGATCGCCGTTCCGTCTTTCCAATCGATCACGTACGTGAAGTTATCACCGTTACCCGTGGGACCCGCATTCAGCGTGTAGGTACGCGTTTGACCGGGTACTCCCTTGAACTCATCCGCGGGCAATCCGACCGAAAGGGTGAGTGGCGGCAATACCTCAAACGTCTGCGATACCGCCGAGGAAACGCCACCATCATCGTCGGACGCCGATACGGTCACGCGATAGGTTCCGGTTGTTGTTGGTGTCCACGTATGGGTTCGTGAGGACCCTGATCCACTCGATACCGTGACGGAATCGGACAGCCTGACAACCGTGAAGTCATAGGTCAACGGATCAGCGACCCCAGCCGGATCTGATCCGTTTGCGGTGATCGTTACAGGAAGATTCTCAACCGCTGGGTTCGTGATCGACGCGATGTTGACCGTGGGGGCAACATTGTTGACAAGAACTGCAGTCGAGTATTCGGAGTAGCCATTGTCCTTGTCGTACACACGGCCATAGACGGTGTAAGAGCCGTTATCGGTAAATGTAAAGTTGGCGCTGTTGGAACTCGATGCAGTTGCGTAGGGATTGGTGGTTGGCCAACTATTTTGCGATGTGCTGAAAAGGTACCGCAGGCCCGCGGCGACATCCACCGAGGAGACATCGGCTGCCCCGGTGATCGAAACCGTGGCTGCGCTTCCCTCGATGATCGGTCCGTTGTTCGTAATCGTACCGGTGGGGGCTACGTTGGAAATGGAGAGGCTGGTCGTGTAGTCGACACTTAATCCATCCCGGTCCATGACCCGCACATACAACGTTTTGGTTGTGTTATCGTTGAATGTTTCGCTGTACGTGTTTACGGTCGTGCTAATTCCGTAAGTGGCCGCATCGCGGATCGATTGAGTTGGCGTGATGACATACCGCAACGTCGGAGAGTCTGCGACCGAATCGAATCCGGTCACGGTTAAGACCGTCTCGCCCCCTTCGAGATTTCCAGCTGCAAACCATGTTGCAGTTGGTGCTGCGTTGGTCACGGTGACGGTAAAGCTACCGCTGACCGATTTTCCGTCGTCATTGCTGAGCACGAAATTCACTGTGTAGCTCCCCGCATCCGGGAAGGTGTGGGAAATCCTAAGTCCCGTTGCGGCGGTGAAATTCTCAATCGTCTCGGAGGATCCATCACCGTAGGTGACCTCCGCGGAGCAGTAGCCAGCCGCGGGATCGACGAAAGGAATCGTCACCACCAGCGGTGTTACTTCTGTCGAGGTTGCATTGGTGGGAATCGCGTTGGCTGCCAGGTAAATGTTGTAGTCTTCGCCTGTCGTTCCTTGGATCACGTCAAATCCACCGCGACCTTGCATCGTATTCGTCGTGTCCGATGCATTGGCTCGCTTGAATCGATAGACGAACAGTTCGTAGTTACCGATGTCGGTGTCATCGATCTTATCCAGGTACAACTCTCTTGATATCACGTCGAGCGTTGCAGGGTCAGGGTCGGTGGGCAATGCGTTTCGTGTGAACGAATCCACCTTGAGCCAATAACTTCCTGATTTCGGAAGGATCAAATCGATGAGGATCGAATCCGTCGACTCGAACTCATCGTCGTTGTACGCAGGTGACTTGTAATACTGAACGGGGGTGAGTGCTCCCGAATAGTCTTTTTCATAGAGAGTCACGGTAGAGTCGATAAAGCCATCCACGTTGATGGTTCCATTCGAACTTGTATCCGTGAGTCGACTCAGCGCTCGTGACGATACCTCGATAGTGACGATGTCACCCTGAGAGCCCGTGAACTGGTAAAAGTCTTCATCGCTCTTTCCTGTAGCGCTATTCAAGTGTATCGCACCGGCGACGTTGAAGACTTCGGCAAACAAGCTTTGGTTGACACTGACTCCCGACGCGACAGTTCGGGGGACTGTTAGTGTCGTCCACGAAACAGTTTGAGCCGTCGCATCGGTGTTTTTAGCGGCTGAGTTTTCAATAATTCGATAGGCATTCGCACCCGAAGTTGCGTATGCCAGTTTTACCGCTTCGCGTTCGCCGAAGTAGAGATTGCCTAAATCGTTCTTTCGGTTGCTCCCGACAGACGCGGGGGAGCTGATCAGATGCTGGAAGGTTTCGTAGGCTTCTGCAGGTCCTGAGTACGTCGGATTGAACTCAGACACTCCCGGAGGGGTATGGACACCAGAACCGATGGGGCCGAACGAATCGTAGTGCCGCAAGCCGAGCAAGTGACCCAGTTCATGCGCCGCGATTTTGGTGGAGAGTGCCACGAAATTCTCGACAGTATTGTCCGGGTTGCGTTGCCCGTACGTTACTTGTTCGTCCCCGGAATTTCTAAGGAAATCGCCGTCGATGCTCGAATCCGTAATGGTCATACTGGGTGGATAGATCGTTCCTCCCAACAGTCCATGAACTTGAACCACTGCTTCTCCACCGAGGTTGAAATTACCTGGGTCGATCTCACTCGACGAACCGCCAGGTTGTCCGTTCTCCGGTGTCTGGTTGAAGTAGATGGTAGCGTACTCAATGGTTGCACCACCAGCGACACCAAATCCTGATGCGGTATCTATTTCGCTCTTATCCATGGTGAATCGGATATTGAACCAGCGTCCTGGATCGTTGTATTCACGCACGGTGCCATCAGATTTCGTGCCATAGTATGCTTTTTTAAGTCCTTGTAGAACCTTGGACTTGTCTTCTGCCGTGTACACATATTCCGTGTTAGTGTCTGTCAGTTCGTTGGTGTGCTTATCAAAGTCCAACAGCACCCACTGCACGGTTGTGGAGTTTACTGCCGAACTGTCGCTTGAGAATGCTGAAGCATAATCAGCCCCACGCAGAACATTCGGGCGATTATTTCCAAGGATGACATCTCCAAACTGGGATCCTGTGACATTCTCTATTCCCATGTTTGAATCTGCGGTGAACTGGAGCCAGAACCCAACGCGTTGTTGTTGCTTGCTGTTGCTCGCTAGGTCCAGCGATAATGCACCACCGAGATAGGAGGCAAAGTCCAGGGAGTCCTTGGTCAAATCGGTTACCCCAGAATACGATTCGTGGAACTGGACATAGCCGGTAGGAGTTCCCGAGAATTTATAAGTGTCATCACCATCCCCACCCGCAATGTCGACCGTGGGCACGCTCGCAGTGCTCGATGGAACATCTCCACTGTATGCCATCGCATCGTTTCCTGCGTCGAGTTGTAGTTCGATCGATGACGCGCTACCTGTGAAGACAAATCCGTCATCTCCGTTTCCTGCCGCGTAATTTATCGTTCCACCGGCAGCTGTGTTGTAGACGAGGGAGTCGTTGTCGTTTCCACCGTCAAACAACAGGGTGGAAAGGCCTGTTCCCTGGGTGCGAAGTACATCGTATCCATCACCGCCGAAGAACCGTATACCGTTCAGAGGCGTCCCCGCAGTCGCTTTATTGCCAACGTCCGCCCCAACATTCACCACGGAATCGGACCCGGCCCCACCCACCATATCGATAAAGGTGACTGCATTTCCACCATTGAGCAAAGTGTCGGTATCTGCACCACCGACCATAACAATTTTCTTGATGTAATTGCCGTTGTTTTGCAAACCATTGAGTCCGTCACCACTGGTGAACTCAAGAAGCTCGATCTCATCGGCGTTGTTTTGGAATCGGTCGCTACCGGTGCCGCTGATCATGCGAAGAATTTGGCCGGACTTGCCCCAGTTTACAAGGATGTTACTGCCGTCTCCTGCATTGAAGGTGATCGTTCCGAACGAGTCCCCGTTCTGGTAGGTCGAGTCATTCCCATCCCCTCCATGGAACGTTACACCATCTGCGTTCGCTGCATCATTTTGGAATGCATCATCGCCGGCGTCGCCATTGAAGGTGAATGATTTCAACGATGCGCCATCGGCAGTGTTTTTGATTTTATCATCCCCGACTCCGCCGTTTATGGTGGTGTTTGTCAGCAAGCTGCCGGAGTTCTGGAAAAAGTCATCTCCCGCATCACCATGAAACTCGATGGTGCTGACGCTGGCAGCGCGATTGACAAAAAGATCTCCTGCGTTATCGGGCGAAGGCGTGGGGATGGAAGGGAGCGAGAAGGGTGCGGTGACGGAAGATGGCCAAGTCGCCGAGGAGATGCCACCGGTAGCGAGGAATCGTAGGTTGTTCGAACCGATGGCCGCGGAGTCATTGATCCAGCGGTCTGCACCACCATTTCCGTAGAAAACAAAGTTGCTTGTGGAGGTACCGGCATTGGCCATCGTGTCTACACCCGAACCACCTTGGAAGGTTACGTTCTTGACGCGAGCACCAAAGTTGCTCAAGGTGTTGGCTCCAGACTCGTCAATGAACTGAACTCCATTGACATCAACGCCGATATTGACAAATTGGTCGTTGCCCTCGCCACCAAAAATCAAGATGCCCTTCGTGTTGTTTCCCTTATTCATGAAACTGTCATCACCCGTAGCTCCAACAAAAACGACGTTTGAAACATCATTGCCGTTGTTTTCGAAGATGTCATTTCCTTCGGAGCCATTGAATGCGACGAGCCCGAGTCCGCTCGCATTGTTCTGGTATTGGTCATTCCCTTGACCGGCATCAAAGATGACTTGGGACCACGAGCCAGCGTCATTGCGGAACGTGTCGTTTCCTGAAAGGCCATTAAAGCGAACCACGCTGGTGGGAGTACCATCGCTCGCTAGTTTCCCTGTGGCACTGTTAATAAACGTATCGTTGCCCGGTTTAGCGTTATCGCTATCACCCGAGAAATCGATATTGCCGATTTGGGTACCGCTCAGCGATAAAACGTCCGCGTCAGCACCACCCCCGAAGTCAATCCTGCCGATGCCGCTCCCCGACAAAATCAAAACGTCAGCCCCGGAATCTCCTTGGAAGGAGACTTGGCCGATACTGTTCCCCTTGGAAACCAACACATCTTCTCCGGCACCGCCATAGAACACCAACGAGCCGATACTCGACCCGTTGTTGACAAACAAATCCTTCAGGTCGTTGCTGGCCAGGGATCCCGTGGGAACTTTGCTCGGATCGCGAGCAGGATCATAAAATCCAAAGTACTGGATCGATGGAACGTTCGACGCATCATTGCGCAGCGTGTCCGCGCCTTCTCCACCGTTGAATACGAGGGCGCCTGAGGTGCCGCGATGGAAGAAGAAATCGTCTCCTGCATCCCCGCTAAAGTCGATGGAACCAACGGCAGTACCGGTGATCGTCAGCACATCCGCATCCGCACCGCCCCCGAAATCGATCCCCCCGGCGACGCTGCCGCTGATGGTAAGAACATCCATACCGCTGTCGCCGCTGAAATCAATCGAGCCAACCGAGCCCGAGGTTCCCAGGTTCAGCACATCCGCATCCGCACCGCCCCCGAAATCGATCCCTCCACCGACGCGACCGCTGATGGTCAAAACGTCCATCCCGCTATCACCGTTGAAGTCGATTGAGCCAACGTTACCACCAAAGGATAAACTGAGCACGTCTGCATCATCGCCACCGATAAAACGCACCACGTTACCGGTATACCCACGCTCCGTTATTCGTAACGTGTCTGCGTCGGCTCCGCCACCAAAGTCGATACGCCCAGCAACGGTTCCGCCAATCGTGAGAACGTCCATTCCGCTATCACCATTGAAGTCGATCGAACCGATGCTTCCATTCGTCCCTAGATTCACAACGTCCGCATCGGCTCCACCACCGAAGTCTATCTTACCCGCAACGGTACCTGTGATGGTGAGGACATCCATCCCGCTGTCACCCTTGAAGTCGATCGAGCCAACGGCTCCCCCCAAATTGAGAACGTCGGCGTCGGCTCCACCACCGAAATCGATTTTGCCGACAACGGTTCCCGTGATGGTGAGTACATCCATTCCGCTGTCACCGTTGAAATCGATTGAGCCAACTCGTCCTCCCAAATTGAGGACGTCAGCATCCGCTCCACCACCGAAATCGATCTTGCCAGCGACCGTTCCGTTGAGAGTCAATACATCCATTCCACTGTCTCCAGTGAAATCGATGTTGCCCACAACGCTGCTACCATAATTCAAGTTGACGACGTCGGCATCAGCACCGCCCCCGAAATCGATCCGACCGTAGACGGTTCCGCTCAAGGTCAACACATCGACCCCGCTGTCACCTTGGAATTTCAGTGCCAACTGCTCATAGCGTGTCTCTTGATCGCCAGACAAATCGATCTGCCCGACAATTGCCGAGGCGCTAAGGTTCAGTTCGTCTTTGTCCGCACCACCACCGAAATCAATCCCACCAGCGACACGTCCGCTGATGTTTAAAACGTCCATGCCGCTATCGCCACTGAAGTCGATAGAACCTACGGAACCACCAAAGTTCAGGTTGACGACATCAACGTCAGCGCCACCACCAAAGTCGATGCCCCCCGTGACAGTACCGTTGATGTTGAGAACGTCCATTCCGGAGTCGCCGGAGAAATCAATCCCTCCGATCGATCCACCGCTGCCCAAATTGAGTACGTCTGCATCCGCTCCACCACCGAAATCAATGGAGCCAACATTGGTACCGGAGATATTCAAAACGTCCATTCCGGAGTCGCCGTTGAAATCGATTTGACCAACGGCGGTGATAGCCCCCGTCAGATTGAACACGTCTGCATCGGCACCGCCATTGAAATCGATGCCGGTAAGAGTTGTGTTGCTAATATTGAAAACATCCATTCCAGAATCACCTGAGAAATCGATGTTTCCAACCGTTGTACCGGTAATACGGAACTCATCCGCATCCGCTCCGCCGGAAAATCTCCCCGGTTTTTCGAGTGTCCCTGCTCCATCTTGAACCACAATAACATCTTGACCGGCACCGGCGGAGATCGTCGACGATCCAGGCCCCTTAAGCGTGTCGTTGTAACTGCTGCCTACCAATGCCGCAAAGCTTCCTGTCGCTTGCACGACGTGCGGTCTTGGCCCACTCTCTGGATTCCGCCCTAATTGAGGTGCTACGTCTTGAGCAACACCCGCTGCTGTTAATCCTAAATCAAATGTGATTCCCAGGCTGGCGAAGCCTGTTGTGCTTACATTGGCGCGACTAAAATCCAAAGCGTTGCGACCGGAATTATCCGTAACCTTAAGCGTGCTATTTGGTACCAAAATAAAGAGGTCGTCACCACCGCTTGTGTCAGTCCCTTCGTCATCACCGTTGTGCAGAATCAAAGTGTCATTGCCACGGCCACCAACGAGCAGATCCTTACCCGCTCCACCATCGAGAACTACATTTTTATCAGAACTGACTGCGATGGCGCTGATGGTGTCATCACCACCTAGCGACAGGACCGTCAAGTTGTCGTTGTTAGCAAAGTCCGCATCTAGAATCGTAACCACATCATTCGTGTTATCTCCGAGTACCAAAAGTGTGGATACATAGGGAATTGAGGCGCCTGTGTCATCGTCCGTAACGGTTAGCTCGATGACAATCGTACCACCGGCGCCATAAAGTGCACGGTTGACACTAAATGCATTACCAACATTGTTTTCGTCCTGGATAATGACGCTCGGGTTCTGTGTTAGCCAAGTGCGCCATCGATAGTTGAAAGTGTCGCTGCCAGGGTCTGAGACACGAGCGATGAATTTATAGAAATTTTGCGCGTCTGGACTTGGGCCGGAATTACCGCTCGGCAGCTCGTCAGTTACAAACATAGCCACAGGCGCAACGTTGTTCACCAGTAACGTTCTCGTCAACTCACCGCCGCTTGGTGCAGCGGTTGCGCTGTCATCGTCAGTGATCGTGAGTTGTATGGTTTCGTTATCGAAGGGAGTGCCGGTGGCGTAATCGTCGAGGTACTTGTAGACGGCAGAGTACGATCGCATCTGCCGGTTGAGGAGATCCTGTGTCACGACCGCTTGGGTACTCCGCAGATTGTTGGCGCTATCGCGCGTGTTGGACCAAACAATCGTTACCGTGTGGGTATCGCTCTCGCTCGCATCGGTGAAACTACCTGAGACGCGCACGTCATCCCCTTCGTTGATTTTACGGTCGGCTAAAGGAAGCGTATTGATCTCCACCCATCCGCCAACAGCATCACGGATCTCGAGTTTGGCAGTGGATGTCACCACCGGGGCGGTATTCAGAACGCTAAGTTCGGTGGTCGCGGTGACAAAAACGTTGTCCGGCATATCGTTGTCCGCCATCTTGACCGATATCGAATAGTCAGGATCTGGATCGGACTGCGTCGGACGTTTGTTGTTGAGATAGCGGTGGGTCACCGTCATTTCGGTGAGGCCAGGGGTGGTTTGGTAGGATTCAGGCTGCGAGCCATCCCCCCAATTCACAATCACCCGTTGCGTATCGAGAACTCCAGCATCGCTGTAGTTGATGCGCAGCGAGGCGATACCGTTTTCGTTGATAATCGCGTTTGCTAACGTCAGTCCACTGATAGTCGGAACCGAGTTTAAAACTTTGATCGTTTTCGCGACCGTGACGGGTGTGGTCGGTTCGTCATCGTCCACCACGGAAAAAGTCGCCGTAAACGTCGTGTTCGGTGCCGCCGGATTGTTGGCATAGACGTGAGACGCGGAGAACGTACGGGTCGCCGTTTGACCAACGACCGATGGAATCGAAATAACGTCGACCGGTGTTCCATCACCCCAATCGATGGAGACTTCGTGGCTATCTTTCAAGCCTGGGTCGACAAAACTGCCAGTCAATGTGAACGAGGTACCTTCGTTCACGACAGGATTTCCATCGACATCTAGAGTTAAGCTTCCATTGTCTACGGCGATGGTCGATGGACGCACGTTGGTCACATTGGTGATAAAGACACCCGATGGAGAGGCCGCCAATCCACCTTCATCGCGCACAACGATCCCGAGGCTGTAAGGATCGCTCGGAGTGCGAGAAACTCCATCGTCGGCGTAAGGGTGGGAAAGGGAGAATGAATAGACGCCAGCTGCCAGATTCTGAATCGAGCTGGAACCATCCCCCCAACTGATTTCTACGGTGTGTGTTTCCGCGTTGCTGGAATCGGTAAAGGAGCCTGCAACGGTGACCACTCCCGCTTCGTTCACCGTCTTGGTGAAGACAATATCATTGGCAGAAATCACGGGAGCTTGATTCACCACCGACACGTTGAAGGTAGCCGTCGATTCCTTGCCCCCATTGTCCACGATCGTCACTTTGACCACATACGGCGCGTTCGCGGGACTAGCTTTGCTGTACAGGTGGCTTAGGGTGAAGGTCTGCTGAGGTGAGAGCGCGAGCACCTCGAGCGGAGAGCCATCACCATAGTCCACCGTTCCATTCCAACGGGTCGAATCATAATCGGTAAACGAGCCGTTCAAATTCAGGGTATCCCCCGACTTGAGCGTCACCAAGGTGTTGCTCAAACTGATCTCAGGGGGATTGTTGCTGGCTGGGTTACCGACAATCGTGTAATTGCCGAATTCCGAGGTCGATCCGATGGCGACAGCCGTGATCAAATCCCCAGTTTCGATGATCTCAGGAGAGCCGATTGGAATTTCAAATCGGAAGTAGTTTACTGGGTCCTCTTTACCAATCTCATTGTCGTACTTGCCGTCAATCCTAGTGTCCAAATCATCGGTAGAACCTTCGACGAGGCTAGCCAATCTTCGGTTGCCTTGGCCTCGCCCATTGCCGGAGGCGCTGGATGCGTAGAATTGCAACGTTCGGCCTGAACGGCTGTACCCGCTAATGACCAGTTTTCCAGCGCTTGAAATGACCGCAGAAGCGATGATGGGTGCGTTGGGTAGCAAATCGGCATCGCCGATATCATTGAGCGTCGGACCTTCGGGCCCGATATCAATACCTAAAACGATATTGCCTCGGAAAATATTGTTATCGAATCGGTTGTCTGAGGTTGTTGTTGAGGTTGTACCCGGTAAACGTAGACCTGAGATCAAATTGTAGTAGATCAGATTGCCATCGGCCGCCGTTGCACCTCCGATGGTATTCGAGGTCGCAGCATTGTTGTCGAAGAGAATACCGTTGGCGCTGTTGGAAATGACTCCGACGCCGTCCCGATCAGAGCCGATCGCGTTGCCTTTAATAATGTTCCCGTAGGAAGTACCTGACAGTACCACGCCGTCGCCATTATTTCCGGAAATCACGTTCCGTTCGGAGAGGAGGGAGCTGCCGATGAGATTGCTGGTGGTGCTGCTGAGCAGAATACCCATTCTCGGTGCGCTCACAGTGCCGTTTCCAAGTGGCCGCGTGCCTGTGGCATCGGTTCCGACCAAGTTTCCTCGTAACGTATTGGATCCACCCGAGCCGATGAAGATACCGCCGAGCACGTTTCCAGAGACAACGTTATTGAGCAGCGTGTTGTAAGCAGCTCCGTTGATGATCTCGATCCCGTAGGTCGAGTTCGCGAGGGCCACACCACCTGAGGCGTTGGTTCCAATCCAGTTGCCCATCAAGATGTTGCTATTAGTTCCTGAATCCGTGAGGCGGATACCTGATGTGGTATTGCCACTGACGAGGTTGTTTTGAATCGTGTTGCTGCGGGCTCCGTTGGAAAGTAGCACACCAACCGTGTTGGGAATGCTGGCCAATCCCAATTTGTCAGTTCCGATATAATTCCCCGAGATCGTCATCTCTCTCGCATCGGCACCAGCGAGCCAAACACCGGGGCCATTGTTGCCGGAGATGATGTTTCGCTCCCCTGCGGTTGTCCCCCCGACCGTATTTTTCCAAGCATCGCTCGTACCTACGATTCCGATGGTGTCACCATCACCGAGGAAAATACCGTAATTTCCATTAGCGATCGCCGAAACACCCGTAGCGTTCAATCCGATGGTGTTCCCCCAAATGTTGGAGTTCCAGCTACCAGCACCGATCAAGGCGACTCCTCCCGTGGTGTTCCCCGAGACGAGGTTGTTGTAGACCATGCTGCGTGAGTCCTTGAGCAGCACGCCTTGTTTTGCATTCGCAATGGCGTTCCCGCCAGAAAGATCAGCACCGATGGTGTTGGAATGGATAAGCGACTCGAAACTTACTCCTGTGGAGTAAATACCAGAACCTGTATTACCAGCGATCAAGTTCGATCCGATGTTGATGTGTTTTGCCCCATCCAAGGAGATACCGTTGGAGTCGTTGGCGATCGCCGCTGTTCCAGCAAGATTGGTGCCGATCTTGTTTCGTAGGACATTGCTTTGGTAACCAGCGCCATCAACACCTGCGAACGAGATACCTGATCCTGTATTGCCGGCGATGAGGTTGTCTTGAATCTGTAAGTACGCGCTTTCAGAAACGCGGGTTCCATCGCCACCATTCCCAAGGTCGACGTTCCCCGTAATGTCGGTTCCAAGGTAGTTGGCAGAAATTAAATCGTTTCCGACTCCACCGTTGACGTACACCCCGTGCGTTGTATTTCCGGAAATTACGTTCTCTGCGATGCGTGACCATCCGCTGGAGTCGACCAAGACACCCACGGTACCATTCGGAACGGCGGCGGTTCCAGTTGCATTGAGACCGATAATATTCGAATAGGCACGCAGATTATTTCCATCCGCTCCGCTGGCAACGATACCGGCGGCTCCGTTGCCCGAGATCACGTTTCGTCGTAATCCAACATCGCCGCTAGCTCCGATTTCGATGTTGGGGCTGGTGGTGTAGATCCCATTGAGCGTGTTCGGAAGGGCCGACATCCCATCCGCCATAGTTCCGATGCGATTGCCAAAAATGCGGTTGGTATCCGAACCGACGCCAGTGATATGGATACCGTTCCCAATGTTCCCAGAAATCAAGTTCGCTTCGAAGGCATCACCGATACCGTCGAGCTCGACACCGATCGTATTCCAACGAGCGCCACCAGAAATAGAGATTCCCGTGTTGTTGGGAATGGCCGCGGTTCCTGCAGGGTTCGTTCCGATACGATTGCCGGAGACGTAGTTCAGTGTGGAACCGACATTTTCAAGCCAAACTCCGGGGCCATTGTTCCCCGACAATATATTTCTAGCGGAGGCATTGCTACCGCCGATGACATTGCCCAAGGATGCCGTCACGCGAACCCCTGCACCGGAATTTGCCAGAGCTGCATTCGCACTGGCATTGGTTCCAATCGTATTACTTGAGACGGTATTGGAACCGCCGCCGATGATTTGAACACCATCGCCGCCGTTCGCGGAAATGAAATTCGCGCGCACGGCGCTTGTACCCGCACCGTCATAAATCTTGATTCCAGATCCCGTATTCCCGCGGCCCAGTGCACCTGTAGCATCCGTACCGATGTAATTGGCCTCGATGACCAACCCGGTGGTGGATGCCCCAGTGACTTGGATACCGGAAGTTCCATTCGAAGAAACGACGTTTCCAGCCCCCGCGGCGCTACCACCGATGGTGATGGCAGGGCTATTAGAAATCGCGATTCCAGCGGTTCCGTTTCCGGCTGCGGTTGTACCTGAGGCATTGATCCCGATGTAGTTACCACGAATGACACCGCCGGTATTCGCGCCATTGACGATCTCGATCCCAGTCGTACCACTATTGGCAATCACATTCCTGTCGGATGCATTCGTACCGCCGATGGTGAAGTTGCCAGCCCCAGCGAGATATAGCCCTCGTGAATAATTGGGCAATGCCGTCAAGCCATCGGGTGCCGTACCCACCAGATTGCCTCGGAGAGTAAAGCCATTCGCGTTATCCGCCCACAATGCAGTACCTCCATTTCCGGACATCACATTTCCGACAAGTGTCGTGGAGCCTGAGGATGTAAGCATGACACCATGCACATTGGAAATGGCGGCTGATCCGTCAACCGTGGTGCCGATGAAATTCCCTTGGATCAGGGTTCCAGTGGTATTCCCCCCGAGGACGTTAACACCTGCTTCATTTCGAGAGATGATGTTCCGTTCGTCGTTGTCCTTGACCCCGTCCAGATTGGAGCCGATCAACGTGTTGGTGGGGCCTGCATCCACGTATACTCCAAGCGTATTCCCAAAGGACAACGCTGTACCCGCTGCGGATAGTCCAATCCAGTTTCCAGCAACCGTGGTGTTACCGGAGTTGAGATCGATCCAAACTCCTTTGGAGTTACCGGTGAGGATGTTTCGCTCGTTGGCATTGAAGCTGTCGTTTGAACCATCTGTGCCTATTCGAGTCCTTTGGGAACTACGGACGGATATTCCCGAAGTATCCGCTCGTACGGAGCTTGGAAGCACCCCTATGACGGATGTACCTGCATAGTTCCCAGCGACGACGGTATCCTGCGAGGCATCGATATTGATATTCTTCCAGTTGTTGCTCACGACATTGCGTTCGCTGGCATCTTGAACACCGTCGCCGTTGGTACCTACGCGTGTCCGAAGCGCGCCGTAAACAAAAATCCCAAAGTATGCGTTCCCGGCAACCGTGGTGCCGTCTCCGAGAAGCCCCACAACGTTTCCGGTAATGATCGTGTCGTCGGAGATTTCAACGCTGATCCCATGATTGTTGCCACTCGCATAGTTTCCGGAAATCGTATTTCGGTTTGCCGAATAGTTGAGAGAAATTCCAGAACTATCGTTCGCCAGTACCGCGGTTCGCGCTGCATTGAGGCCAACCGTATTTTGATTGACAACGCTATCCGTTGTTCCAGAGAGCACAATACCGTGAACCGTGTTCCCTGACACAAGATTCTGATCGATAACATGACTTGAACCTCCAACGACAACGATGCCATTGGAGGTGTTCCCTCGATCCAGCGTGCCAGAAACATCGGTGCCGACATAGTTCCCGACGATGCTCACCGGCCCAGACGCGGTGCCGGTAACGTTAACGCCGTGCTGATCGTTCCCGGAAATGATATTCCGAGCGCCAACACTCGTTCCCCCGATAAGGACGCCCGATTGTGATGCTGCAACAGATATCCCCGCCAATGTGTTACCAACATCTGTGGTTCCCGCCACATCGAGACCGATGAAGTTACCGGCGACCGTGATATCTGTACTGGTGCCACTGATGACGACACCCGAAGCGGTGTTACCGGAAATCACGTTGCGCTCGTCAGCATCGCGCACACCATCCCCGTTGGATCCAACCCGAATCGTCTGACCTGAAGCGATGCTTACGCCGTTTTGTGCGTTTGCGAGTGCGGTTTGTCCATCCGGCTTCAATCCAATCTTGTTGCCAGCAATCACGGCTCCTGATGCGGATTCAATAAAAATACCATTCCCATCGTTACCCGAGACGAAGTTACCTTCCAACGCATCGTGATTCCCATCGCTGTTGGTACCAACTCTCGAATTTGTCGCGTAAGCACCTAGGTAGATTCCGTCACTGCGATTCGCTCGCTTATCTCCCGTTTTCGTCAAGCCTACAAAATTTCCAGCGATAATCGTGCGTAGATCCGGATTCGATGCTGTTCCCGCGACAGAGATCGCAGCGCGAGTATTCCCGCCGATAACATTGCTTTCGGTGGCATTGAAGCCGTCTGCAGATCCGTCGGTTCCAATCCTCAAATCGGTCGAACTAACCGATGAAATCCCAACGGGAGCTATCGATCCACCCAGATTCCCTCCAATGATCGGTTGACCATTAACTCCAACGCCGATCGAATTGCCGGCGATTACGTTTTGCGAACCAAATTTGAAATGGATTTGATAATAGCCGTTACCGGCAATAATGTTGCCGTAGCCTGTACTTGAGTCTAAACCTCGCGTTCCGATAACAAACCGCGAACATTCTTCCGCCGTGAATCCGCCATAGGTGTTGGGAATCGAATTGACTCCATCGCTAGCCATTCCAATGTAATTACCAGCTAGCGTCACGTCAGTGCTCGAGTACGCCAGAATACCAATCCCGTTCCCAGAAATATTGTTGTCTAAGATCTGGGTTCCGTTGTTGAAATGATTTCGAATGCCGTAAGCGGTCCACCCGATGGCAGCATCACCGTTCACATTCAATCCGATTATGTTATTCCGAACAATCGTCCCCGTAGACGCGTAAAGTTGGACCCCTGAATCACCGTTGTTCCCGCTGATGATGTTCCGTTGCGCAAGAAGCGTTCCTCCGATGAGTGCGCTAGGTACAAACGATAAGTAGATACCGCTGCCTGCGTTCGCAGCGCGCGAGAGTCCATCTGGCGAAGTACCGACATAATTCCCGGCAATCACTAAGTTTTTCACGCCCGCCGAATTACCCGAAATCCCGGTTCCTAAGTTACCAGAAATAACGTTTCGCTCTAAATCATCACTAATGCCGTTTCCGTTGGTTCCTATCCGAGTTCGCACCGTATTGGTGTCCAGTTTGATCCCATCGCCTTCGTTCGCTAAGGCTGCACCATTCACGTTCAACCCGATCAAATTGCCAGCGATGATCGTGTCTTGAGTGATGTAGGGCGCGGATGGGTCACTACCCACGATGGAAATTCCATGCCCTTTGCTGCCGGCAATGTAATTTCGTTCCAATGCATTGTTCGCATCGTTAGAACCGTTGGTACCGATCGTCGTTCGGGTGGAATCGCTGATATAGATCCCCGCAGTGGTGGCGGAATTAGCGACTCCGGTGGTGCCATCCGATTTGAGGCCGACATAATTACCAGCGATGGTCGTATCGAACGCGAATGAAAGGAGGATGTTATAGGTTCCATTACCAGCGATGATGTTCCTCTCGGCAGCATCGTTCACTCCATTCCCATCGGTACCGATTCGATTGAAATCACAGGAACCTCCTACCAACGCAATCCCATAGTCCGTGTTTCCACGGACCGTTGAACCATCGCCGGCGAGGCCGATGAGGTTGCCTGTTACGGCTGTGTACCCGGAGTTCTTGATCAGGATTCCCCGGGTATTTCCCGATACGATGTTCTTATCGATGGTGTTGCCGCTCGAGTAAGTCTCAAATTGGATACCGAACGTGTTGTTCTTGATAGTTGCTGATGCATCTTTGTCCAAACCAAAAACGTTATTGGTGATGGTGTTGCCTTGAGAGCCCATCGTGAAGATCCCAGCGCCGTTGTTGCCACTGATGATGTTGCGCTGCGCCGGCAATGCCCCTCCAATGACCGAACTGAACACCGTATTGAAGTAAATCCCATTGGAGCCGTTCGAGAGTCGATCAAGTCCGCTCGCTGAGGTTCCGAGGTAGTTACCCGCGATCACTAGTCCAACTACGTTGGTAGAGTCAGCGCTAATGCCGTTCGCTGTATTTCCCGAGATGACGTTGCGTTCCAACTCATCGCTGTTGCCATCCCCGTTGGTACCGATGGTAATGCCATTAGCATTCTCGACACGGATACCATCCAACGAGTTACCTATCGCCACCGCACCTGTGACATCCGTGCCAATTTTGTTCCCGGCGACCCGAGTGCTCAAAGCCGTCGTTGCGACGGAAATCCCGTACTGGGAGTTTCCACTAATAATATTTCCCTCATTCGCATCGTTATCCCCATCGCCCTCGGTACCAATGACAGTGCCTGTTCCCCCTCGCACTTCGACCCCACGCGTCGAATTCGCTAAGCGACTCGTGCCTGCAGCATTCAGACCGATCGTATTTCCGCGAATCTTTGTCCCTGTGGAACTATCAATATCGATCCCCGAAGCATCATTGCCGGAGATGACGTTATTGCGAACGATCGTATTTTCAGCTTGCGAAAGAAGTACCCCACGTTGCTTGTTTCCGTAATCGGCACTTCCGGTCAATCCAGTACCGATGTAATTCCCTGCGATTACCACGTTCGAAGGCCCAGGACCCGTGAGTTCAATCCCAGTAAGATTGTTCGCAGAGATAACATTCAGCTCAATGGTGTCGTAGTTACCGTCGAGATTACTTCCAATACGAGTCCGTAACGTAGCACCTGAAAGCGTCACCCCGTTTCCTTGATTGCGTAGGATGGCACCTGTCGTCGACAATCCGATGACATTCCCCGCGAGAACGGAATCATTTGAAGCAGCAATTTGTACGCCGTGAGATAGGTTTCCGGAGATATAATTCCGCTCGGATGCATTGTTCGCATCGCTAGAACTGTTCGTGCCAATCACCGTTCGATTGCTTGAGACTACATAAACGCCAACCGCATTCGGTGCTCCCGATGCGGAGTCGACACCATTGGCGGCAAGTCCGATATAGTTTCCTGCGATGAGGGTGTCGTCATTGTTTGCTACATAGACGTTGTAATCTGTGTTCCCAGAAATGACATTCCGTTCGGCGGTATCATTGTTTCCGTCCCCATCGGTACCGATCCGATTGCGGAAACTCGTTTGTGAGATGGCAATGCCGTAACCCGTGTTTGCAATCGTGGTAATCCCATCAGCGGCCAAGCCGACGATGTTGCCGGTGATTCTGCTGTCACTGGTGAAGTCGAACCAAATCCCGTGGTAGTTTCCGGCGATCCGGTTTCCGTGAATGGTCGCGTTGTTCGAATTGTTCCGTAGCCATATCCCGCGATTGTCGTTGCGGATCGCAGCGGTAGAGGTGACGTTCAATCCGATCACGTTGTTCAGGATCTGGTTGTTGGACGAGAGGATGAAATTGATCCCGCTTCCGGAGTTACCACTGATCAGGTTGCTTTGGATGGCCAAGCTACCACCGATCGTGCTGCTCGTCGTTTCGCTGGCGAGGATCCCTTCGCGTCCATTCCCTAAATCGATCAATCCCGTCGCGTCGGTTCCGATGTTATTACCTGCGATGGAGACGGTGGATGCATTAAACATGGCTACACCGTCTCCGAGGTTTCCGGAGATGATGTTTCGCTCAAGAGTATCGCTAGTTCCGTTCCCATCGGTACCGATCAACGTTCCGGCCGATGCCCCGATTCGAATCCCTTCTTGGACGTTGCCGATAGCGGTAGATCCTGCTTGGTTCGTGCCGATCTTGTTGCCCGAAATACGCGTATTGGCCGCGTTGGTGGTGACAAAAATGCCGTATTGATTGTTACCACTAATGACGTTGCCTTCGTTGGCATCATTGGTACCGTTGCCATCGGTTCCAACGATGTTTCCACTGCCACCTCGAATGTCGATGCCTTGGATGCTATTTGCGATCTTGGCGGTACCGGAGGCGTTCAGGCCAATCGTGTTCCCTTGGATCTTCGTGTTTGTGGAACTTGCTACATCGATACCGTTCCAGTCGTTCCCAGCAATGGTATTGTTACGGATCGTCGTGTTGGCTGCACCCAAGACGAAGATCCCGTTTTCCTTATTGCCCCGGTCGGCTGTCCCGCCAGCATCTGTTCCGATGTAATTTCCTGAGATGAATGCCCCTTCGACGAGGGTCGATATTCCGGCGCGGTTGTTTCCGGAGATGATGTTCCGCTCGTTCGATTCATTGATCCCATCATCCAGACTACCGACACGAATACTGGTTGAGGTTCCTGAGATCGTGATTCCCTCGGTTCCGTTACCCGTCGCGGTGGAACCATCGCTGGCAAGTCCGATATAGTTACCTGCAACGACGATGTTTGTGGAAGGGCCGAAGATATTAACGCCAGCTTGCGTATTTCCGGAAATGATATTCCGTTCATCCGTATCACGAACGTTGTTGCCATCGGTACCGACAGTGACTGCGGAGCTACCGCCGATTTGGATGCCATCGGACCCGTTTGAAAGCGCACTACTGCCATCCGCTTTGACGCCGATGTAGTTTCCTGCGATTGAAATACCAGATGCCGAATCGATGTAAATCCCGTCCACTCCATTGCCTGAAATCACGTTGCGTTCCAAAGCATTGAACGCATCATTGCTACCATCTGTACCAATCCGAATCGTGCTTATATTGTTGATGACGATGCCATATTGTTGATCGCCGATTGCATTCATTCCGGTGGCGTCGGTACCGATTAAGTTACCGGAAACGACAGATCCGTTTGAACCGTTCCCGTAGAACGACACCCCGTTTTGGTTACCCGAGATAAGGTTCCCTTCCGAAGCGTCCCCCGCTCCGTCGGAGTTCGTGCCGATCACAACATTGGACGAGATTGCAGCGACATGAACACCGGTGTAGTTGCCTAGAGCAATAGTTCCTGCAGGGTTGGTTCCGATGTAATTTCCGGAGATGCGATTGCCCGTTCCTAGAGGTAACCAAACCGCCGTCCCGTTACCAGAAATAATATTTCGCTCGAGCGTATCAGACACACCGTCTCCGTCAGTGCCAATTAGATTGTTGGAACCTGAGATGACGATGCCGTTCTGTACATTGGGAATGGTGCTATCTCCGGTGCTATTCAAGCCGATCCAGTTGCCTGAGATTCGGTTGGATTGCGAATCGCCATTTTCGATATTGACACCGTTGGTATTGTTGCCGGAGATTAAATTTCCCTCGGTCGCATCGGAGGTACCATCACCGTCGGTACCAACGAAGTTTTGAGAGGCACCTCCGATAATCGTCACTCCTTGCACGTTGGGAAATGCCGCACTTCCAAGTCGATTGGTTCCGATGCGGTTTCCTTGTACGCGATTACCGGTCGCCGTGGTGCCGCTGATCCAAACACCGGAGCTATTGTGGATTTTGTCATTTCCGGAAATCAGATTGCCATCACCCGATGCTCCAGTTCCGATACGGTTATTCTTGCCATTGACGACGATACCATAGGTGTTCGATAGTTTGCTCTCGTCGAGGTCCACTCCGATGTAGTTGCCGATGATCTGGTTGGCATTGCCTTGCAATTCGATTCCCTTGTCGAAGCCACCAACAGCAAATCCAGTAATGACAGAGTCGGAGGCCGTGACCAACAATCCTGTCGCGGAACCTGTTATAGAACTGCCATCCAATGCGAGCCCCGGTACTTTTTCCCCCGATACAATCCTTGAGGCATCGAGTCGCGTTTGTCCCGTTATTGCAGGAAGCGATGTTGCTGGGCTAATTTTTCGTGTGGCACCCTCGGGTAATGAGACATAGATCTCATCGGCACCGGCAAAGCTATTTGCAGAAGTGATAGCTTGGCGAAGCGAACCGCTCCCTGAGTCGTTGGTATTCGTTACGTAGAGGAACCGACCCGAGATATCGAGATAGGTATCGCCAAGTGTTGCAATTGCTGCGTTTGTCGAAGCGAATTGGGGAAGGTTGGTCGTTGCAAACGCCCCAGATTTCGAACCAAACGTAACGATGCGGAAGGTGTCCGATTTCTGGAGGGGGATTGTGCTGGAGACATTCAGGGTACCGCCAAGTGTTGCCGCGCCGGTGACGCTTAACCAATCGTACGTTGAGCCTGCCGTAGTGCCTTCAATGGCAATTGACATGCTTGCCGTGCTCGCCATATCTAAGCTCGCGGCGGTCAGTTTGCCGATTGGGCTTCCTGGGGCGATGGATCCACCTGCGAGAACCGTCACCGCGCCGACGGAGCCCGAGCCGGAAAACGTGCTGCCATTCCATATGAGCACATTTCCGGTCGTTGTGGAATCAAATTGAAGAGCTCCACCCTGATCGAGCACCAGCGTACCGGTCTGTACGGATCCACCGTTGATAATGATCTTCCCGCCGGAACGAACGTAGAAGTTGAACGAGTTACTGAGGTTTCCGGAAAGGGTTAGCGTGTTTCCAGGATTCGCGACAAGGTAACAGTACGCTGGGGCATTGATGTCCCCTTGGAAGGTGTTGTTCCCGACGCTCGAGATCGTTAAACCATCGGCTCCCACCGAAGGGATTTTTTCGTTTCCAATGGTAACGTTGTTAACCAGCTTAAGATTCCCCTGGGTGAAATTGCCTTGTCTGCCAAACAAGGTCCCGGTCGCTGCCGTTCCATCGCCGACGCCAAGCCCTAGGCTGTTGCTGACCGTTAACTCGCTAACGACCGACAGCAACTGATTGTCAAAGGTGTTCGCGGCTGCAAGCTCCACCTCCCCTACACCTTGCACAACAATTTGCTGACGCCCCGATGTGCCGGAATCCGAGATCACGCCTCGATACACCGCTTTACTGCCACCGACGGTGGACATGCTCAGTGCTTTTGAATTTGCGTCGATAGAACTGTAGACGTCGAACGTTCCCGCTCGACTTACGATATTGGCTTTTCCGGCAAGAACGATGTTGGCATAGATGCTGTTTGCTGTTCCGTAGGAATCCAATTGGCCTTGCAATCCAATAGCGGAACCTTGGACCGTATAATTATTTCCAGCAAGCAGGATCGAAGTGAACTGCGTATTTGCGGGAAAGCTGTTGTTCATGCTTTTCCGTTGCGCGTTCTCAGGAAATACGAGTGTGGTGAGAGGCGATGGCACGCTGTCGCCTACCCAATTGGTCGCAGTCGTCCAATTGGAATCCGCGCTGCTACCTCCACCGTCTGGAGCACCGTCCCAAACCGCAATCGGTACACGTGTCAGTGTGATATCGTTACCGTCACCCCCCTCGTAACTGATGCGAAAATAGACATTATTCCCGTCAAACGTCGAGACAAGTGTCGCGCCTTCGCCGAGTCCACCAAACCCTCCCACGATTGCGTCGTTGGAGTCATTGTCAACGATGACAATCGCTTCATCCAAACCAATCGATGCACCTACGGTAAGTTCGAGATTGGATTGAATCGATGCGGTACCAATGATTCGCAATTGGTCGAATTGCCCTTGGGAAGTACCGTTGACTTGGATCTGCATCAAATCACCGGCATACTGCAGAACGTTGCTGAGCGTCAACGTACCGGTTTGCGAAGGAGCCCCTGGGGCGATCCTCGAGCCATTGTAATAGTAGCCAGTACCGGCGTTAAGCAACTGCCCCGTTCCAAGGATATAGGCACCGTCCTTGACTTCGACATTCCCGGTGATGTTCAACGTGCCATTGATGACAAGGTTTGTTTCCCGCGCGAAGATTGCGGTGGCCGTGCTGTTGGTGCTGTTGATGACATTGAGTCCCCAGCCAGTGACACTGATGCCTGTGTTGACATTGAACGAACCGTTGACGTTCAAGGTCGCGTTTTGACTCGATCCGAAACGCAAAGAGTACCCGCCGTTAGCCGTCGAACTAATCGGACCATTCCAGGCAACGATCTGATTATCTCCAGCCACTAGATGGCCGTACGCATTTGGGTTGTTGCTCGAACCAAAGCTCAGGGGTTCGCTGGCGATCGTTACGTTGTTGTCGAGAACCAAGATGCCGGACTCGAGGATTGTGCCAGCATCCATCAAGCCTTGATTGGTTTCAGGAATACCCAGGGCTTCGGAATTCTTAACTACAAGGATCGCATTAGAAACTGTCAGGGTATCGCGAAATGTATTGGCGGCGGAAAGAGCGACACTTGAAGATGGCCCCGAAATATCGTTTGAATTGATCGATATGCGGCCGAACCCTGAGATGGCTCCGGAGAACGTTGCTTTTGAACCTTTCGCGATGGAAACGTTGAGGCCTTTACCGGCATCGAGCCCGGTTAGAACTTGACCAGAAAAGTTGATGTCGTTCAGCGCGCTGGAAGCTACAGCGCCGATGGATATATTCATTTGATAGTTCTGGTCTTGGTTTCCGACCCCAAGATTGGCACTTACCAAAAGATTGTCCTGATTGACATTTAGATTCCGGACCTTCAGAGAATTTGGTCCTTCAAGGGTGTAACCCTGTCCATCCACCGTGATGCTGTTGTAAGGTTGGTATAAACTACTGACGGACACGGTCTTCTGACTCGCGGACTCGGGGAACACGACATCGTCCGTCGGCTGCGGCGCAACGTCTCCAACCCAGTTCGCATCGTTATCCCACAGGTTGTTGGCACCTCCGCCATCCCATACGACCGTGGCAAGCAACGCTCGTTCCTCGAGTCCCTCATAACGTAGTTTGCGCCGCCAATCGAGTTTTGGCGAACTCGGTTTGGTGTTGCGATTTCCTCGCGACTCTTTAGCTGTGGTTGTGGCTGGATTCCATCCACAGCAGACCAAGCATTCGCTGACCCCTTGTTCCAGATATTCCATCGCATCGCCGAGGGCCGCTCGCAGTCCACGCGTCTTCAAATCGCGTCCAGCAACCGGTACACGATCACTCGCACGCCGCGAGGAACTCATCACGTCCTGCACGAGCTTGTCGTTCAGCCACGGAGCGGTCCTGAGCGCGTAGCCCTTGCACAGGGCTCGCAAGGACTGCAGCAATCCCATCCGCTTGCGAGCGTTCCGCGCCGAGCGTAGCTTTCGCGTCCTCGGGCCAGTTGCGGACTTTTTCAACAGAGACACCAACCAAGATTGCGAGCGATGAGATGCCATAGTCAAGACTGTAATAATAAGTTCGGGCTAACGAATCACAGAGGGTAAGCCATTCAACCATCCACTCTACGAACACCAAGCAAGTTGCGATCGCATCGCAACCAACTCTGATCACAACGCGGTGAATTGGTTTTTTTAGAACAAACGCAGGGGCGATCTACGGATCTCCCAGCGACTTGGGACTTCAATATCGCTAGAAACGCGACGAAAGTCCACTCATCATCCGCATCTTTTCTCCCGAGATTCCAATGCCCCCAAAAGAGGGTGTTAGGTGCGTCCGCCCCAACGAAAACACCCAACGGAATTAACAGATAACTATTTCCTAAAAAATCACAGATAGCGTGTTCGGTTTCTCATTTTCTTACGTGTTAAGAGTTGTGTCTGAGAGTGATAGCTGAGCTCCACTCTCTTAGATCGTGCTTCGCCATGAACCTGGGTACTGCCGGACTCCATCAAACACGGATTCGGCACTAGCAAGACGTTGCGGGACAAGGTTATGATTGTTGTGCCGCGCCTCTGCCCGATCGTTCTTCCCTTCTTTTGCTCGCCCAAGCTCTACGATGAAGAATCAGCACCCACCCAAGCAATCGCCTCGCGCCGACGAAACCGTTCACTTCGATGAATCGGTTTCAGAGTCAGCATCGCCACACTCTGTCTCAAATCAGCCTGTCTCGTATCAGCAATCCCTCGACTCGCATCAACAATCCGACGATGCGAACGCTACCGTCGATTTCTCGAACAACCAGACCGTTGGGGACAACGAAGACGTTTCTCTGCCGGCCGATGCGACAGGACTGTACACACCGGGTTCCGATTCGGTCAGCGACGGCGCCGACAGCACCCTCGCCACGATGGCGCATCATCCGACCACGCCGAACACGACCGCTGGAAAGACAAAGAGAGCCACTTCGTCGAACGAGGGGGATTTTTCATTCACACCTGCCTCTTCCGCCGGATCGGTGAGATCCGTAGCGGATCCGAAACTTGCGTCCGAGAAGGACCGCATCCCGAAGTCGATTGGGGCCTACACGATCGAACGGGTGCTCGGTCGCGGCGGGATGGGGATTGTCTACAAAGCGTTTCAAACGAAGCTCGGGCGTCCGGTCGCGTTGAAGATGGTATTGTCTGGGTCCCATGTCTCGGACCAAGTCCTGGTACGATTTATCGCAGAAGCGAAAGCGGTAGCGCATCTCCAACACCCGAACATCGTTCAGATTTTCGAGGTGGGAGAGCATGATGGGTTACCGTTCTTCTCGCTCGAGTACGTCAACGGCCCACCGTTGGATAAAAAACTCGAAGGGAAACCGATCCCATCTGAGGAAGCCGCCAAGCTGACGATGGTTCTTTGCGAAGCCATGCAGTATGCGCACGACAACGGAGTCCTGCACCGAGATTTGAAGCCTGCCAACGTGATGACCACGGCTGAGGGAACGCTCAAGGTCACCGACTTTGGACTGGCGAAGCGACTCGAGGAGGAGACCGACTCGTCGAGTACGCGCGAGGGAACCATCATGGGGACCCCCAGCTACATGTCCCCGGAACAAGCTCGCGGGGCCATCCACGAACTCGGTCCTGCCACCGATCAATATTCTCTCGGTGCGATGCTGTATGAGTTCTTGACCGGTCGACCTCCGTTCGCAGCGCCAAAGCCTTTCGAAACGATCATGCAAGTGATCAAGAACGAGCCCATCGCTCCCAAGCAACTTCAATCCAAAATCCCGGATGATCTTGAGACGATCTGCTTAAAGGCCTTGCAAAAGGATATCTCGAAACGCTACAGCTCCTGCGCCGACATGGCGGCCGATTTGCGACGATTCCTCAACGGGGAACCGATCCTCGCCCGCCCCGTGGGCAATGTTGAACGCGCCTACAGGTGGTACCGACGCAACCCAGTCGTGGGAAATCTTTCCGCGGCAGCCCTGCTGGGCTTGATCGGTGTCGCGGGAGTCTCCACCTATTCGGCTATCACTCTGAGCGAAAAGAACAGCCAACTCGAAAAATCGAAGTCGCAAACGGAAGAGCAAGCCAGAATCGCTCGTGAGAATGAAGCTCTTGCTCGCACCCACGAAGCTCAAGCGTTGGTGAACGAAGGTAAGGCGCTCGAGCAAGAGAAAATCGCTCAGCGGCGAGCCGATAGCATCGTCGATACCGTGCAGAAGTTCTTCCGCGAGGTGGAAGAAGTCGACGTCAATGCGTTGCCGAGGATCAAGGAGAAACGCGATCGGATGATGAAACTCCTCCTGCCAATCCTGGAACAAGAAGTTTTGAAGGAGATGCCGACGGACGACAAAGCGGTTTTGACCGCTGCAGCACTTCGCAAAACAGTCGCGGATAACATGGCTGCACAAAACATGAAGGAATCCGCCGAGAAGTACTACATCGAATTGGAAGAGTTTTTCCGCAATCGCGCCGCAGTGAAAAAAACGGATTCGGCACGCAATAATTATGCATCCATGGTGCGGTCCCTCGCGGAATTGAAACGGGAACTCGATCGGAACATGGATGGAAGTCTTGCCCTTTACAAAAAGCAATTGGAAATCGCAGAAGATATTTTTTCCAATTCGCGGGGGGATGAAAAAGGAGAAGGCAAATACAACCCGTTTCAGAAACTGCAGTTGTTGGCTCGAGCCCACCACGAATTGGGCACAACTTATTTCCGGATAGGTATGCTTCAGGAAGCGATCTCCCATGCGGACGAAGGTGTTCGTTGTAACCAAGAAGCTATCGCGGCCTACGATGTCGATGAGAAAGTTCTAGCTCTTCCGGAAGGTGTTCGGCAGAGGCAGCGAAGAGCATTGCAAGATCAACTCGACCTGATCGAGCTGGCTCAGACAATGGTCGAGTCGCAACTAGGAGACGACGCCGTTGCCGAGAAGGTGTTACGAAAAACGGTGGCGGCTGCCAAACTCGCGAAGGAAGCCGACATTACCAACGCGAGTATTCTCAGAGACTACTGTGGGAAACTTGGCTTGCTGGCAGAGTTTCTCGCCCGGAATGGGAAAACCGCGGAAGCATTAGGAATGTTTCAAGATGCAGCGAAGGAAGGCGACCGCTTGCTAAGCTTCGCACCCGATCATACGGAGTTTCTACGGACATCTGCGATGGCACACTACCGCTTGGCTCAGTGGAATCACGAACTCGGAAACGCGGACTGGGAAAAGAATGCCCAAAGAGCCCTTGAGATCCGACGTGCAAAACAAGTCATGGATAAAAACAATGACCGGTTCAAGATCGAACTGATGCTTTCCGAGGCTCAGATTGGAGACGTCGCCAAAGCCGACGTGCTCGCAGGTGAATTGCTCAAGCTTCCCAACGTCGATAATGAACTGTTGGTCGAGATCGCCCGAAGTTATGCAATGATCGCGAGCCGGGATTCGGACGCGAGTGAAAAGCATTCACACCTTGAGAAAGCCAAGGCATTGATAAACCGAGCGATACAACAGAATTATCGGGATCGATTGTACTTGATCGAAGAGGTTGATTTGCGGCCAATGCGGGATTCCGGGATTATGGATGAAGTCATCGCCGGGATGCCTTCGGCGTGAATACGTCGGAGCCATCATCGTTAGCGCCGGGTGGTGGGGCGGTGAGATCGGTAGTACCGATGTTTCGATCATGTCTAGCGTCGGGGGATGTCGGGTTCGAGCGCCCAGTCGCCACTTGCTCACACGCGTGGCTCGGATTCAATTCGCGGAGCGAATCCCGTCGAAGCCCTCAGCGTCAGCGCCGGGTTGAGGTGCGCGGGGGAGTGATCGTTACGATGTTTTGCTCGTGACTGGAATTGGGGTAGCGATCATGGCTAGGATTGGGGTGATGATCATGACTAGCTTCGGGGGATGTCGAGTTCCAGCGCCCAGTCGCCACTTGCTCACACGCGTGGCTCGGATGTTGGTTCGCGGAGCGAACAGGTTGGGGGTTCGTTCGCGAAGCGGATACGTCGGAGCCCTCAGCGTCAGCGCCGGGTTGAGGTGCGCGGGGGACTGATCGTTACGATGTTTTGCTCGTGACTGAAATTGGGGTAGCGATCATGGCTAGGATTGGGGTGATGATCGTGACTAGCGTCGGGGGATGTCGGGTTCCAGCGCCCAGTCGCCACTCGCTCACACGCGTGGCTCGGATGTTGGTTCGCGAAGCGAATCCCGTCGGAGCCCTCAGCGTCAACGCCGGGTTGAGGTGCGCGGGGGACTGATCGTTACGATGTTTTGCTCGTGACTAGGATTGGGGTAGCGATCATGGCTAGGATTGGGGTGATGATCATGACTAGCGTCGGGGGATGTCGGGTTCCAGCGCCCAGTCGCCACTCGCTCTCGCGCGTGGCTCGGATGTTGGTTCTGCCCATTTGCATTCCAGACTCGATGCAACTTTCTAAAGTTGCTATCCGCACGTGCAAAACGCACCTAATCGCACGGAAAGCCCCTGGATTATCCAAGCTGTAAGGCCATGCTTCTGGTAAAAAAATCAATCGGTCTTTGCCACCCAAAGGTTAAAGCCATTGAAGGATGGGTCATTCGCTGGTTACAACGTAAGGCTGTATTCATCTCGAAAACCCACTTGCAAAACTTGCTTTCGAAAAATGAAATCTCTTATCCGCATAACCAAGGATCACGATCGAAGCCCATGTTGAAGGGTTGAACCATTATGAACCATTCCCAACTCATCAGCACTGCTTCGTTCGCCACCGTAGTTTTCATCACTCGCTGCATTTTGAGCGTTCTCATTTCCCAGCAAGCATTTGCTGCGGATGGGAATGCCGCCGTCAAATCCGAGCCACTTCGTGTTTACATCCTCGCGGGGCAGTCCAACATGCAAGGCCACGCGAAGATAGGCACTTTTGAACACATAGGTATGGACCCAGCGACCAAACCGATGCTCCAAGAAATGCTCGGCGCCGACGGCAAACCCAGGGTTTGCGAGCGAGTCTGGATCTCATCGATTGGGTGTGCGGCTTCAGAACAGACGGGAAAACTGACCGCTGGTTTTGGTGCCTCCCCGGACAAAATCGGTCCAGAGTTTACCTTTGGGCTCTCCATGCAAAAGTTCACGAATGCCCCTATTCTGATCATCAAAACATCATGGGGGGGAAAAAGCCTGCACACTGATTTCCGTCCGCCAAGCGCTGGACCTTATGTCTTTAACGAAACGCTGCTAAGCAATCTGCAGAAGCAAGGCAAGGATCTTTCTGCGATCCGAGCGGACAAGGAGCAGGAGACGGGCAAGTGCTATCATCAGATGATCGATCACGTGAAGTATGTACTCAGCGACATCAAACGCGTTATGCCAGAATACGACGCGTCGCAAGGCTACCAAATCGCTGGTTTTGCTTGGTTCCAAGGATGGAACGATATGGTCGACGCTGGAACATACCCCAATCGCGATAAGCCGGGAGGCTACGATGCCTACAGCGTGGCCTTAGCTCATTTCATCCGTGATGTCCGCAAAGATTTGAACGCTCCTAAGATGCCTTTTGTCATCGGAGTGCTTGGAGTCGGCGGGCCAACCGCCGAATATGGTCCAGACCTGCTGCGTTACAAAAACACCCACGATAACTTTCGCGCCGCAATGGCCGCTCCGGCTCAATACCCGGAGTTCCACGGCAATGTCGCTACGGTACTGGCTGAGAAGTATTGGGATCGGGAACTGACCATCGCTAAATCCAAGGAAAGCCAGATCGATCAAAAGGCGAAGAGCATTGCCAAGGAGGAAAAGCTCACAAGTGCTGAAGCAAGGGCTTTAATCGATAAAATGCGTATCGAAGGTCTTACCGACCGCGAACGCTCGGTCATCGAGAAAGGGATCTCCAACCTTGAGTTCCATTACCTCGGCTCTGCCAAGATCCTCGGTGGTGTCGGCAAGGGTTTCGCAGAAGCGATGGCAGGGCTCGAATCAACGACTGCGTATCAGGTCCCCTCGCCTGCATCAAAGCCATCCACGCTGGTTGAAAACTGGACTCACTGGCGAGGCCCTTCCGCTGATGGCCACGCAGGAAGCAATGCAACGCCACCCATTCATTGGGACAAGAAAACCAATGTCGCCTGGACAGCTGAATTACCGGGCGAGGGGTCGGCGACGCCGATCGTGTTCGGCCACCAAATTTTTGTCTTGTCGGCCGTCAAGACCGAACGCAAAAGCTCCACGGCGATTGTCAATGACCAGCGCGCCAAAACAACTCCCGACGAACGGTACTATCAATTTGTGGTATCAAGCTACGATCGAGGTACGGGAAAGCTGCTCTGGCAGCGCGTCGTGATCGAACAAGTCCCGCACGAAGGCAAGCACGAAACGAACACTTATGCGGCTGGCTCGCCGACTACGGATGGCGAACGTCTGTACTTCTCATTCGGATCGCGAGGTGTTTTCTGCTACGCACTCGATGGAACGGAACTATGGAACATCGATCTAGGGGATATGCGAACTCGAAATGGTTGGGGGGAAGCTATCACGCCGACATTGACGGACGATGCGTTGATCATCAATTGGGACCAGGAAGAAGGATCTTTCATCGCAGCGGTCGACAAGCTCACTGGGGAAATCCGCTGGAAAGCAGATCGAGCCGGCGAGGTAACCTCTTGGAACACCCCGTTCGTGACGACCTATGAGGGGAAGCAACAAGTGATCGTCAATGGCACCGGTTCGGTCAAAAGTTATGATGCCAGCGATGGGTCCGTACTGTGGGAGTGCGGAGGCCAAACGGTAAATGCGATTCCGTCACCGATACGCTTTCGTGATTCCGTCATCTGCACGAGTGGCTATCGCGGCGCATTGGCGTGCTCGATCCCGCTAAGTTCCCGAGGCGATGTCACCAACAGCGCGACGATCGATTGGAGGGTGACCCAGAGTACGCCTTATGTGCCCTCTCCAATTCTAAGCAACTCACGGCTTCTATTCACGGCGGGTAACACCAATTTGCTCAGTTGCATCGACGCCAGCAATGGTCAATCGCTTCTCGAGCGCATGCGACTGGCCGGGATCCGCACGATGTATGCATCACCGATTTTAGCCAACGGTCATTTCTATTTCACCAGCCGCGAAGGAACCACCGTGGTGGTGAAAGACAATGAGCGTTTAGATATTGTCGCCACCAATGATTTGGAGGATGTGATCGATGCTTCGCCGATCGCAGTGGATAACCAGCTCTTTCTGCGTAGCTGGAACAAGCTTTACTGTCTCGAGCAGATGCCGGTAGCTACGTCTACCAGCACGGGCGTTATGCCGCCAAATCCAGTCGCGAATCGAATCTCATTGAAACAAGTCGATCTCGAAGGATCCGCGGAAACATCTGCCAATGCCAGCCTCGGAGATCTGGATAACGACGGCGATCTTGACATCGTATTGGCCAAGGGGAGGCACTGGCCTCTCCAAAACAGGGTTCTTTTTAACGACGGCAAAGGAAGCTTCGATGCTCAAGATTTGGGAACTGTCCCGGATCGCAGTTATGCAGCAGCGTTGGGAGATCTAGATGGCGATAGGGATTTGGATATTGTCGTCAGCAATGACAACCCGGACGATAAAAAGGTATATCGGAACGAGGGCAATGGACGATTTGTGCTTGCGGGTACCTGGGGCGAGCCTTCCTGGAATACCAGGAATATCGTGCTCGGCGATCTC
>CAITIE010000055.1 GCA_903892355.1 uncultured Pirellula sp.
AAAGCCCCAAGCGGAGAGTAGGGAGGGGGCGCCATGGGTAGCAGCCAGTCGCGGCTCCACCGGCACAACGCCGGCGGAGGCCAGGAGAGCTGTAAGGGATAAGCTTTAAGGTCTTAGGCAGAAATGCAATGCGTAAGATCGCGCATCGCCTTCCACCGGGTTCATCCCGGTGGGAGCAACAACTGGCAGCTACCAGGCCCCGCCCATCCCAACCGCTTTCTCGCTGCTCCGAGGTGTCCTCGATGATGCTCGCGACCACCATCGCGATCGTATCTTCGCCGCAATGCATTTACTTCCCGGCGATAAGCGAGCTCACCATCTGCCATGCCAGTGCGAGAGGCTGCAAAACATCATGCAGGAACTGCGCTAGTCCGTGAAAGCCATTCAGCGCAAAGGCATAACCGGTGCCGATGACCATCAAATTCGCGGGGATTAGAAAGAGCATGCAGAATTTGCTGCCCAGTTGCCTCATCTCGCTGGTTCCGTGCTTCCACTGGAACACAACCGACGCGACATGATAAGCGACACCGAACCCGACGATGAAACTTCGCAGCGATGCCGGCAAAAAGAACCAAGTCGCAAACCAAAGGAAGATCGAGGCCAACGGGAGGAAGAATGGAGCGGAGAGCGTAAGCCAGTTACCCCGGCTCAGCCACTGCTCTGGCGGCGTTTTCGGGAAAAGGATTCGCCCCAACGGACGCAGGGCGATGAGCGATAGCAGGAAATGGGTCGACTGACGCTCCAGTCGGATCAAGTGACGGATGATTGGATGTTGAATCAGCGGGGTACGGCAAAGGACGATCACCACAGTGGCCCCTAACGCGAACATCACGCTATAGACCGGATAATCCCAAAATCGACGCATCCACAAACCGATGGCATGGACGATCAACGGGCTCAAGATCGCGGAAATGGCCGCGATTGGCCACTTCGTTGACTCGATCCACCGGTCGATGCGGCTGCCGGCGACTGGATTCTCGTGTGCCATAGAGGGAAGCGATGGGATAGGATAGTTGGGAGAATTGCGGTTTCCGCGTAGAAAAATACACGTTTTCGTAGGAGCAACCGTTCGGCGAACCCCCTAATGGACCTTGGAATTTACGCCCCTAAGGGTAAGCTTTACAAGCTGTTTGGGGGATAGTTCCAAGAAGGCATTTGTCCCTCAAATCGAAATTACTAATTGAAATCCCAAAGGGAAACGCGTGGCGATGAGAGTTGTAGAGCATGATCTGGTCGTTCTGGGGGGCGGTCCAGGAGGATATGTGGCGGCAATTCGGGCTGCTCAATTGGGCATGAATGCCGCTTGCATCGACGAAAATAGCAAATTCGGTGGGACATGCCTGCGGGTCGGTTGTATCCCCAGCAAGGCCTTGCTCGAGTCCAGCCATATTTACCACGATACCAAAACTTCGCTATCCACTCATGGCGTTGTGGTCAGCAGTGTCCAGCTCGATCTCTCAGCGATGATGAAGCGCAAAGACCAAATCGTTTCGACGCTGACCGGCGGGATTGATTTGCTCTTTAAGAAAAACAAGGTCACCGGATACCGAGGTAGGGGCCAGTTGGTGGACGCCAACACGGTAAGCGTGGTTGTGGATGGAGAGACTGTCCATGTCAAGGCAAAGAAAATCATCATCGCCACCGGGTCCAAGCCTGCAACCATGCGAGGCGTCGAAGAGGATGGCAGCCTCATCGGCAACAGCACTGCAGCTCTTGCGTTCCCCTCGGTTCCTGAGCGTTTGGTGGTGATCGGTGGCGGTTACATCGGACTCGAGCTCGGCAGTGTCTGGAACCGACTCGGCAGCAAAGTCATCGTGCTCGAAGCGATGGATCGTATTCTCCCCGGTATGGACTTTGAATTGAGCCAGTTGGCCCATCGGATCTTTTCTCGCCAAGGCCTCGAGTTCCGATTGCAGTCCTGGGTCGAGAGCGCCCGCGTTGAAAATGGAAAATGTGTGGTTCGCTGCAAAGGGGCCGAACCGATCGAATGCGATCGCGTGCTGCTCGCCGCCGGCCGAGTACCACTGTCGCAAAACATCGGGCTCGAAGCGGTCGGTATTGCAACCGATAAACGTGGTTTCGTTCCGGTCGATAGCAATTACCAAACCACCGTTCCGGGAATCTATGCGGTCGGTGACATCATCGGCGGAGCCATGCTGGCCCATAAAGCAATGGAAGAAGCGGTCGTATGCGTCGAGAGGATCGCAGGGATCCATGCCCATTTCAATTACGATTGCATCCCAGCGATCGTCTACACGCACCCCGAAATCGCCACGGTTGGAAAAACCGAAGAGCAACTCAAGGAAGCCGGGATCGAGTACCGCAAAGGTGTTGGGGCTTACGGTGCCAACGGCCGAGCGAGAACATTGGGCGAAGCCGAAGGTCGCGTGAAAATACTCGCTGATGCAAAGACCGATCGCGTTGTCGGTGTTCACATCATCGGTGCCCGGGCTGGGGATCTCATCGCGGAAGCCGCGATTGCGATCGAGTTCGGAGCCAGCAGCGAAGATATTGCTCGCAGTTGCCACGCTCACCCAACGCTTGCCGAGACGATGCACGAAGCGGCACTCGCCGTCGATAGCCGTGCGATCCATTCGGCCTAAAACGATCCGTCCGGCCTGATACTATCGAGGTCGATCGGCGGTTTGCGGTTGCCTTTGCGTTCGGTGAAGGCAACCCTGTTGTTCTTGTTTCTTCATTCGGATAATCCCATCACGGAATCGCGATGCCTCGATATAACCCTGCCGTCATTGAGCCCAAATGGCAACGCTATTGGGAGTCGAACAAGACGTTTCGCTGCCCGGAGATGCCTGATCCGAACGGCGCGGGGAAACTGTATGTCCTCGATATGTTCCCGTACCCCAGTGGTGCGGGACTGCACGTCGGTCACCCCGAAGGATACACCGCGACGGACATTTATTGCCGATATTGGCGCAACCGTGGCAAGTCGGTACTTCATCCGATGGGATACGATGCGTTCGGTCTGCCTGCCGAAGAGTATGCGATCCGGACCAACACACCTCCACGCCAAAGCACCGAAGCCAACATCGCGAACTTTACTCGGCAGCTTAAGATGCTCGGGTTCTCGTACGATTGGGACCGATGCCTGGCCACCACCGATGTCGAATACTTCCGCTGGACTCAGTGGATCTTTCTGGTCCTTTTCGATACGTGGTACGATCCGGTCGCCCAAAAAGGGCGAGCCATCAGCGAACTGCCCATTCCTGAGTCGGTAACCGCCCAAGGTCCCGATGCGGTTGCCCAGTACCGCGACAAGCATCGTTTGGCGTATCAAGACGACGCGCTGGTGAATTGGTGCCCGGGACTCGGTACGGTCCTCGCTAACGAAGAAGTGATCGACGGGAAAAGCGAACGTGGGGATCATCCCGTCCAACGGATCCCGCTCCGGCAATGGATGCTGCGTATCACCGCATACGGGGATCGTCTCATCAGCGATCTCGATACCCTCGATTGGTCCCCTGGGATCAAAAAGCTTCAATCCGATTGGATCGGACGAAGCGTCGGGGCCGAAGTCGATTTTCCAATCCTCCCAGCCGATCGTTTCGATGCTTGGCTTGCCAGCAAATCAGCGTCCGGCCCCGCAACGGATAATGCCTCATCGGGCGTAGATACACTCCGCGTTTATACGACGCGCCCTGATACCCTCTACGGTGCGACCTACATGGTCATCGCCCCAGAGCATCCTCTGGTGCAAAAGATCACAACCTCCGATCAATCGGCTGCTGTCTCTGAGTACTGCAAAGCGGCATCGTTCAAAAGCGATCGCGATCGGACCGAAGGGGATAAAAAGAAAACCGGGGTGTTTACCGGGGCTTATGCGATCAACCCACTCACACGTTCCCCGATTCCAATTTGGGTCGCTGATTATGTTCTGATCAATTACGGAACCGGTGCCATCATGGCGGTTCCGGCGCACGACACTCGCGACTACGAGTTTGCAACAACCTTCAAGTTGCCTGTGGTCATCGTCGTTCATCCCGAGTCTGCGACCCACGAGGAATTAGCCGAGATCGAACGCGGCGATGTCTGCTTTGCAGGAGCAGGTGTTGCCGTGAACAGCGGGCCCCTCAACGGGTTGAAAACGGATGCTGCCAAAGCGAAAGTCATCGAGGATCTCACCCGTCTCGGGATCGGTCGCGAAGCTGTCAACTACAAGCTTCGCGATTGGCTCTTTAGTCGGCAACGGTTCTGGGGCGAACCGTTCCCGATCCTCCATGAATTAGGCGCCGACGGGAAGCCTAACGGTAATATCCGAGCGGTCCCCCTCGAACAGCTTCCCGTCGATCTACCACAACTCGAGGATTACAAACCCCACGGTCGCCCGGAACCACCTTTGGCAAAGGCCGACGATTCATGGCTTTATGTGACTCTCGATGGCAAACGTTATCGACGCGAAACCAACACCATGCCGCAATGGGCGGGTAGCTGCTGGTACTACTTGCGATTCATCAGCCCCGGCTGCTCGACTGCCGCCGTGGATCGAGAAAAAGAAGCTGCATGGATGCCCGTCGATCTGTACATCGGTGGTGCGGAACATGCCGTGTTGCACTTGCTCTACTCCAGGTTCTGGCACAAAGTCCTCTACGATCGAGGCTACGTCAGCCATCCGGAACCGTTCCAGAAATTGGTCAACCAAGGCATGATTTTGTCGTACGCGTACAAAGACAAACGCGGGGCCTTGATTTCCGGTGACTCCGTCGTCGAAGACGAGAACGGCAACGCGACGCATAAAGAGACCAACGAAAGTCTCGAGCGGATCGTCGCAAAGATGTCGAAATCCTTGAAGAACGTGATTGATCCAGAAGGAGTTGTGCAAGAGTACGGCGCGGATGCGTTGCGGCTCTATGAAATGTTCATGGGGCCTCTGGAAGCGACCAAGCCGTGGAGCATGAACGGCGTCAATGGCGTCCGAAACTTCCTCGATCGCGTGTGGAGGTTGATGATCGATCCTCGCAGCGATGACAATACGCTCGTTGACTCGATTCAGGATGTCCCCGCAACGCCGGATCAGAACAGGATGATCCACACAACCATCGGTGCTGTTTCCCGCGACATCGAAGCTCTCTCGTTCAACACCGCGATCGCGCGGATGATGGAGTTTGTGAATTTCTTTACCAAGGAAGCCACACGTCCGAAATCGGCGATGGAAACACTGGTTCTGCTATTGTCTCCTTTTGCGCCCCATGTGGCCGAAGAGTTGTGGCAGTCGCTCGGGCATGGTACTACGCTCGCGTACGAGCCGTGGCCAAAATACGACGAAGCGATGACCAAGGTCAGCGAGATCGAGGTTCCGTTGCAAGTCAACGGCAAGGTTCGAGCCAAGGTGACGGTACCCGCGGGTTGCACCGAAGCCGAATTGGAGCAAGCGGCCCGCAATCATGATCGATTGGTAGAGTTGCTCGAAGGGAAGCAGATTGTCAAAGTCGTCGTCGTCGCTGGCCGCATGGTAAACTTCGTGGTGAAGTAGACCCGCGTCTCGGCTCCACCGGCACAAGGCTGATGGAGGCCCAGGAACAGGCTTCAGGCTTCAGGCTTCAGACTTCAGACTTCAGACTTCAGACAAAGAGCTGAAATCAGCAGGACCGCGCATCGCTTTCCACCGGGTTCATCCCGGTGGGAGCAACAACTGGCAGCTACCCTCGGATCCCCCACCACCCCTGTCGCTTTCCACCGGGTTCACCCCGGTGGGAGCAACAACTGGCAGCTACCCTCGCATCCCCACCACCCCTGCCGCTTTCCACCGGGTTAATCCCGGTGGGAGCACAACTGGCAGCTACTCGCGCATCCCCCACCACCCCTGCCGCTTTCCACCGGGGTCACCCCGGTGGGAGCACCAACTGGCATCTACC
>CAITIE010000056.1 GCA_903892355.1 uncultured Pirellula sp.
GGACAAAGCCGACACGGCCACACTGAGCGCCGCCAAGCGCCGGGCTCGCCAGCAGTTGAAAAAGCTGACCTAGCAAATCTCTCGCGGCATCGCAACGCGGCCGTCCAGTAAATCCGCCGGAGAGTCGTGTACGCTCACGCTATTTGTCTAGTGTTCGCAGTCATCGGTATTCTCTGCATCGAGCCAATTTGGATGCAAGTTACGTGGATATGTTTGGTTCTTATCGGCCTCTGTGCCTTTACCGCTCGCACTCGCATATCGATTGAAACGTCATCGATGTGCCTGATTGCGGAAACACTTCATTTTGGCCGCATCACACACCGAAGTCGAATCCGTTTCCAAAATGGCGCAAGTTTCATCGCCAGGCCGGTCGGCGGGTACCAGAACATCGAAAATGAACTCGTGTTTGCCGACCGTACCCAATCTCATTTCTGTCTATACGTGACTAATCCAAACGATTTTGACTATCTACTCCGCGACCTCAATGCAGCTGTTTGCAATCCAGTTGCTACCATTGCGGCGCATTCCCAGCCACCATCGCTATGATGAGATCGAAATCGTGCAAGCAATGCAATACAATCGATTGGAAATCGGGTAAGCCTGCCCATTGCCGGGCACCCTCCCCACACCACCTAGCATGCGAGTCCGCACTAGGCGATTCCACGAAGATGAGCAAGTTTGGTCACTCTTCTGCAGTTTCCTTCACCCAGTGCTTGTTCCCTTGAAATGGTCATTTGGTATATTGGTCTCCTAGAGACACCTATCTCGCGCAGTGGACTTAAACCCCACAAATCAATGCCTAAGACGGGCGTACGCTATCCGATGGACACCAAGCGGCGGGTCGGCCGCTTTGACTTTTAGAAACTTTACTTGCCGCCGCTGGGTCATCGGTGGTGATATTATCGAATCAACGATCATCATGAGCATCGATCACCCAATAAGCGAATTAGAGGCTAGGATTCTCCGGGCAATGTGGTCTGTAGAATCTGAGTGCGGACGACGGAAGTCAGTTGTGACACTTCGCTATGCCATACTGCCCATTAACAAATGGGACAAGGAAGTAGAGCTTGCCCTCTGCAATGACGGCACGGAGAATGAAATAGTCGCTGCATACTATCGAGCTCTTTGTAATCTAGTAACCCGAACTACATATGCTGAAGGTAGAGGAAATTTTGAGGCGCCTGCTGGTCCACGATACACCGAATGCTGGATCACGAAAGAGGGTAAGCAACTTCTATCACGTATACATAACAACGAACAATAACCGATAACCATGGCATGCAGACGAAGCCCTCGATCGGCCGTTTTGACTTGCGTTGAGTCAACTGCTCGGGCTGGGTGATGCCGGGCGTTCGTCGAAAGTGGCGTGTGAATGCGATCAATCTTGACACTCATCTACCTGCTGACATTGTTGATATTCGCGCCTTCGTGTAGCCAAACAGATGATGGCTACGGGATGACTGTCGACACGGACCGCGTTGCTAATCTTGATGATCGTGATGTCGAAATCATTCAGTTCGTACTCGAATCCCACTCAAGCGATACGAGAGATAGGATCTACTTTCTGACACCCACGCCGATGTCTGAATGGGACGAGGTGGGTAATTGGTCTGACCCGCCGCAGAAACATATTGACTTTGTCTCATCGAACGGCAACAAGTACAGACCCGCATCCGGTGCTTTCCTTAAAGAGGGTAGCGTGTTTCAGCGTGGCACCAACAGAAAGGCGTGGATGAGGTGGATCACAATTAAACGATGGATATCGGATACTGAGGTTGAAATTGAGGACGGCGTTTAGTGTTGTCCGATGGGCGGAGGTGTTATGACTAGTATCTACGAGAAAATCGATGGAAAATGGAAATGGAAGGCCAAAGGTAACGGCGAGAACTGGATATCATGCAACAAGCGACGAAATCGGGTAAGGATGCCCGTTTCCGGGCACCCTCCCCACACCACCTAGCATGCGGGTCCGCACTCATCTGCGTTGCTGTCCCACTTCGAATCTCCGTGCCCATTTTCTCCCCAACGGCATACATAACCCGGGTGAGCTGAGAGAGTCTCAGCTCGCGTTTTCTCCAACCCGGTGGGATATGCTATGTCGAATCAATCTTTCTCGGATCTTACGAGCCAACAGCGACGCGAACGGATCGCTGCCATGCTTGCCCTGGGCTTGGCCCGCGTTCTGGACCAAAGGTCCAAAATCTCTGCGAACTCTCGCGACCCAAGCCTTGAGCTTCTCTCCGGATTGAGGCTCTCTGTGTCTGAGGAAGGCCGGAGGCGAGAGGCTTTAGGCCGGAGGTAAAACACAGAGAAATGATTGGAGAATCAACCATGAACGCTGCAACGGCGTCCGAGATCGCACGCCTCGAAACGATGACGATCACCAAGTTGGTCGATCGATTCGAGTCAACCTTAAAAACCACCAGCCGTGCTATAATTTTGACTTACCTGAGAAAAGCCCTTTTACAAAGATCGCGCCGAGCTAGCTCATGGATGAACCTCTGCAACCTACAATCTATATCCTTGCAGGGCCCAACGGCGCTGGCAAAACAACCTTTGCAAATACGTTTTTGCAACCGTTCGCCAAGTGCCGTGAGTTTCTAAATGCCGATTTGATCGCTGCCGGCTTGTCTCCATTCGCTCCAGAGTCGCAAGCCATTCGAGCGTCGGAACTCCTGCTGAAGCGAATCGACGAGTTGGTTTCCACTCGATCGACCTTTTCTTTTGAAACCACCTTGGCAGCGAGGAGCTACCACGGTTCAGTCATCCAGTGGCGTCGCTTGGGATATCGAGTGATACTCTACTTTATTTGGCTTCCTAATCCGGAGTTGGCAATCCAGAGAGTTGCCAAACGCGTGCGCGAAGGTGGTCACAATATTCCCGAAACTGTTGTACGTCGACGATATGCTCGCGGTTTGGCTAATCTCTTAGATCTGTACATTCCGTTTGTCAACACAACCTGCGTTTTTGACGGCGCTTCCTTCCCGCCAATTCCAATCGCTGTGATTGACGGTGAAAAAGAACTGGTCTTAGACTACAATAGCTGGGAACGTATTCAACTGCATCGTAAGGACGCATCCAATGATTAGAAGCAATGCTCCAGACTCATGGATCGCCAAGGCAAATTTGGCATTCGAGGCAGCTTGTCGAAAAGTCATCGATCGAGCTCGCCAATCGGGGACCGAAATCGTCATCTGGCGTGACGGGCAAATCGTAGAACTGTCGCCAGAAGAAGCGACAGCAGAATTAGAAGCCAACTTAGCCAAACGGGAGTCAAAGATCCCGAGCAATACTAAGTAGTTTACAAAGCCCCCCACTTCACTCGATCCTCTGCGTTATTCCCCACTCATGGAGCAATCAACGTTCAGGGTTGGCTTTGCATGATCGAGTCCAACCCTGGGCATCGATGATCGTGTCAGGGGAGAGGTCTCGGTTAGTGTTCGACGAGAAATTGTCTCCCGCAACTGAATAAGGGAAATCGAACTCAGTTCGACCCTCCGGTTATACCAACAGGTCGACGCCTCAAAACATTGGCCTGTTTGCGTTTTTACGCAGAATTTTCCAGGGTTTGCACGCGTTGGCCCCGTCTCAAACTCTCCCTGGTGCGATGTCTCTACCAACCCGGGCGCAAAGCGGCTTGGGTGCTTTTTCTGCCATTGGCTAGCCGACTCTCGGGAGTCTCAAAGTCGCGCGAGCTGGAATGTTAGATGGGGGGGTATAGAAATGTCTCGAACTTCATAACCCGGACGAAAACTGGAAAACCAAAATGACCTCCCGGTTATGCCCCGCGCGACAAAAGCGCGAACCTTGGAGCCTCTTTTCCATAACCCGAAAAATGCATCAAAGACAACCGACCCTCGGGTTATTGCCGGCGCGATTGAGGCGCGAATACTGAGCGTGCGGCAGCAGGTTCGGTCAGGTTCAACGTAAAGTGCTTTTTGCCGGAATGTTATGCTCGGTTCAGTCGACCTGAGCGTTGCGTTGTGATAACCTCAATTGTGACTTTTGTTTCCGCCCCGCTAGTCGCAGAAGAATCCTTGGTTTGTCGACTCAGAGATTATGACAGAACGGAACATGCAAACGTTATCGATGATTGCTCTGGCCACGGTTGCGTTGATTGTCGCTGCCTTTGAGCTTCGCGAACTCTTTATTGGCTGGTACTCTGAAGTCACTCCGAGTCTTACATGGTCAAACTATGTAACCGGTGGCATGCAAATCGCGCTGTGCACTTTGGTTGCTTTGCTAACCGTTTGTAGACTCGCGTTTCAGACTTGATTCAATCCCGGCCCCGGCAGAGATTCCTGAAGAGTGTTGGTAGGAAAATCGCAATGGGACTTGATACCGTTGAACTCGTAATGGAAATCGAGGAGGCGTTCGACATTTCGATCCCAGACGACCGGGCCAGCGAAATGCTGACCGTCGGCGACGTATATGACTTCGTTCTCGAAAAGACTGCTGACTCCACTTTGAAATCAAGCACTTGCTTGACCGCGGTTGTATTTTATGATTTGCGGCGACAATTGCATTCTCTCGGTTTGTCTCACTCGGAGATTCGTCCAAAAACGAAATTGGATCGCTTAATCCCGTTGACTGGGCGGCGGAAATATTGGCAGACTCTTAGTGCCCAAATGGATTTACGGTTTCCTCGTCTCGGAAGGCCATCGTGGCTTGTCTTTCTCAATTGCATGCTTTTCGCAATCGTAGTATCGGCCTCATTTCTCGGCTTCGCACAAGACAATTACATATCCGGTATCGTCGCGGCCGCCGCATTTGGCCTCATTAGTACCGCCATGCTAATATATCTGACTCGACCGTTCGCGATTTATCCTGCGGCAAGTTGCTCCACCATTCGCGATCTCGTAACAAGCCTCGTCGCGATAAACTATAGCACTCTCGCTACTCGTTACTCGACTCGCAGCCAAACGGATATTTGGAACGCATTACAATTGATTGTTGCTGAACAACTTGGTGTTGATCGAAGTTTGGTGGTGCCTCATGCGCGATTTGTCCAAGATCTTGGTGCGAACTGAAGAGCCATGTACCCACGCGATGGCGACTCCACGCCAACAATTCAGGCGATGCTCGTCAACGCGAAACGGCCAAGGATATGTATCAGTCCATCATCGAAGTATCGAAGGCGTAGTTGCCTCGACTAAAACTGCCGACGCTCAAACTCATCCCAGCCTAATCCACCATACTGGACCCCAGTAACGTAGACGGCGCCTTCGAAATAGATGTACCCAATGATGTAGGGAAAGCATCGCATCGGCTTGAGACGCGTTCTGCCAAAAGCGACTGCGACTGCTTCGGGATGAGGCGATAGGAAGGCGAACACCTGAGTCTGTTCATCCCTGAACCGCTCTGAGGTATTTTCGACTCTGTCGGAATAGTAATCGCGAGCACTCCGGATATCCGATTTGGCAGCTGGCTCAATAACAATCGGTACTCGAATCACTTTCCAAAGAGTTCCTCGCGCACGACATCCCATGACTCGCCCTTGCTTGGATCTGCAAAGAACGCTTGCTCGCGCAGCAAGAATTCCGTCTTGAGCTGCTCAGATACCGGCAATGGGCCTTCCGCGGCCAAACGATCAATAACTGAAGTCGCCAAAGCGAACTGAAGTTCTTTAGGTAAGGCCTCTATCGCCGCAAGCAGATCGTTTTGAGTCATCTTTAGTCTCCCGAGTAGATCTCTCCTCCCATTTTACCTTGTTCTGGCTTCTACGAGAAGAAACGCAATCGGAAACGTCCAGGATTGGCTTCGCACTGTCGAAGCCAACCTTGGGCATCGATGATGGTGTCAGGTGAGAGGTCTCTATTGGTTTTCGACGAGCGGGTGTGTACCGCAACTTCTCTGTTTGGTTAGGCAACTGACCGCAGTAGGTTATTTGAAGAAGCCGGTGTATTGCAGCAACGCAAAACACCGGATTTTTTCGTATTTTCCTGCAATCTCCAGGGTCTCGAACGCTCTTCAGAGACTCGATTCCAGGTCTCAACTCTCGCCAAAACAGCCCCTCTCCGGGGGCCAACGAGAGACAAATACTCTCAGAGTCTCTGGGTTATGAAAATCGTGAACAATGACTTGTCCGGCCAGCCGTCCCAACAACTACAGGCGGAACGCTCAGGACTTCGTTCTCTTTGACGGTTGCTTCAGCGAGCGCCACCGGCGACTACTTCGTGCATCTTTCAGATCCGGTCGCGACGACCACCAACTTCTACAATCGAATCTATGCACGAAGTTCCTCTGCAGGAAATTTTCAGCTCGGCTTGGCGAGCACCTCTGGAACAGGCACCGTAATAACCTACGGGACCACGGATTTGGCGATCGGCACAACCTACCAGGTTTCGTCGGACTGGAACTTTGTCAGCGGACTTGCGAACGATACTTTTTCGTTGTCAGTCGACGGAGGATCGTATATCAGTGGCTACACCTGGACCGGTAACGCAGAGCCCACAGCCACGGTATCCGCAGTGAACTTACGGCAAGGTGGTGGTGCTACCTTTGCGGGAGTATCTATTGGCAACCTTCAAATCTCTTCAGTTCCCGAACCAACCTCGATGGTTTTGGTTGGTTTGGTTGGTGGCGTGGGCTTGATCGCACGGGTTCGCCGACGCCAGGTACAAAACCAAGTTCGCGTTTCAAGGATTCGGATCACGCAAAAATGCTTCGAACCGGTGGTCATGGAACACAACATGGCCACCGGTTTTCTCATTTCGCGCCGGTCGTTGGGAATTGGGCGTTGGATGCCACCCACTTATTTGACAGAATGGGGGTGGGTAGATTTTGACGAAGCGGCAGAAACTTTGGTGCCTAGACCACTGCGCGCTGAACTATTTGATCCGAATGAGGTCTGTATTGTTCATTGCGTGCAGCGCTGCGTGCGTCGTGCGTTCTTGGCTGGCGAAGACCCGGTGAGCGGGAAAAACTATGAGTTCCTTCGGGAATGGATCCGTGAACGGCTTGAGTGCATCGCCTCCATCTTCGGGGTGGATGTTTTGACCTATGCCATCCTTTCCAACCACATGCATGTCATCTTGCGCACTCGTCCGGATGTGGTTTCCACGTGGTCCGATCAGGAAATCGCTAGGCGATGGCTGAGTCTGTTTCCTGGTCAACGGGTCGATGAGTTCTTGGGACAGCCTACCCAAAGCCAGATTGACGCCATGGTGGGTGATCGAGGCCGTATCGTTGAAATTCGTGAGCGGCTCAGCAATCCCTCTTGGTTTATGCGAGCGTTGGCTGAACCGATTGCTCGGTTAGCCAACCGGCAAGATGAATGCACAGGTCGCTTTTGGGAGGGGAGGTTTAAAGCCCAAGCGATACGGGACGAGGCGGGCTTGTTGGCGTGTAGTATGTATGTCGATTTGAATCCGATCCGTGCAGCGATGGCCACGAAACCAGAGGAATCGCGGCATACGTCGGCTTATAACCGGATTGAAGGAATGCAGGGTAAGACGATCGCTTCGATGGCGGCCGAGACAGTGGTGTTGTCCACGGAGGAAGCGGGCAGGATTCGGCGGACTTCGACTCCGGATGAGCTTCGTGAAAGGCGTGCGAAAGCCAAGCGAGCGCGCCGAGGGTGTTCGATCTTGCGGGATGCGTGGTTAGCTCCATTGACGCTCGATGAGCGGGGCAAACCTGGACCGCAGGTGAGTTCTACGCCGGTGCGGGCGAGCGACAAGGGGTTCTTGTCGATGTCGCTGAAGGATTACTTGGCGCTGCTGACGTGGACAGGGAGCCA
>CAITIE010000057.1 GCA_903892355.1 uncultured Pirellula sp.
ATCAGCGAAAACCATCGTGAGCCAGTGATCACCAAGTCGGCGGCCGAGTGGGCGGCTCGATTCGTAACTCACCAAGTGCGTCGCATGCTCTTCATGGCCGGCAACCACGTGGCTGAGAACTCATACCATGCGGATTGCTTGCGACTGATTCGAAAGCTTCAGGAAACGCCTGAGCGTCAATTGCCACACAGTCTGCTGCTCAAGCGGATGAAGATGGACGCGAAGTCTTTTCAGGAAATGATCACGACGCTCGAGCAGCAGGGCGATATAGCCACATCGATCGTCGCCACAACGGGCCGGCCACAGCGAATGTATAAGCTCATTCGGTCGATGTAGTGAAACGGATATCGCTCGGCTCGGCGGCCGCTGGATGTTAGATGGACTGGGCAAGCTTCGTAAAAGTAGATGCTATTACCTTGAGTTGCTAGCAAGCCTTGCAGCCTGGCATGCGTGCTTACGACTTGCCCTCGCGCGTTTTTGTAAGCTTACGTCTGAATAAAAAACTTGACGACTGCGTTCGGAAGCCGTAGCATTAGTGCGCAGAAATGTCGGATGTTCAGTCCATTAAGTTTCGGAAATCACAATGTTAGTTACAAAGAAGTTTGTGTTAATCCTGCTTTGTGCCGTTTGGTATTGCTTCACTCCAACACAGTTGAACGCTCAAACATCACCAGGAACGGGACAAGGGAATTTTGGAAGCAACGGATTCGATTTCCAGAACTATGAAATTTATTCAATGTTAAATGTCAATGGACAATTTGCACTCAGCCAAATTCCAAATAATGACCCAACACTGTTTACTGATGATATCTCGAATTTAGGTGATGCTCTACTACTTGTTAGCCGAACGACTACGAATGGTGTCCGTGATGTCATAGTTGTTGTTTCGGGTTTTGGACCCTTTCCGGGCGTGCCTAACAACCAATCGCCAGTGGTCGCACAGGAACTTGCTAATCTTTTAGAGCAAGAAGGCATCGAGAGCCAAGTTGTAATTATTGATGTCCTTTGGGGCGAGCCAGACGACCGAATTGACCAAGTAATTACCGATATTGCTTGTGAGCACCCCGATCAGCAGATCGTTTGGATTGCGTTCGGGTCAGGCGGTGGATTTACACTGGAATTGGAGGGTGACAACGATCAAGATCCAACGCTTGAAGACGCTGATGGGAATCTACCGGTTCCGCCATATCTAAACGACCCCAGCGGTCCCCCAATTGTCTTAGGGGATTTTAATGGTGTTGAAATCGTCGAAGTTCTTGATGGACTCGGTGTTGAAATCAGTGGATCGAATAACGCAGATAATTACATTTGCGATTCGACTTGTTACAAACTGTATCGATGTGATGCCGAGGGTTCGATTGATCTAGGCGTCTTCTTTCACATTCCCGAATCACCGACACCGGGAGAAGTTTCTATCTTTACGTCGGGTATCATTCACGTGATTTTTGGACCGCATTCTGATCCAGATGGCGACGGCCGAGATAATATCGAAGACGCCTTCCCATTCGATCCAAACATGAACTAGCGATTTGGAGCGTGATTTCATGACTAAATCGAAGCGTTTTGTGCGTCCAATCCAAAAAACAATTATCGTCTTTGCAATTTGGATTTTGAATCCACTGGTAGTTTTCGCCGACGGTTTTGTGTTCCAATGGAGTACAAACGGGCAACAGTTAGCACTTCGTAGGAAGGTCGACGACTCTCCGTCATCAAGCGAGGTCTTGGATATAACGGTTTTCGAACTGGTTGAAGATGGAACGAGATTGCGTAGACTGCACACGACTACACTTCTTCCTGGGAGTGAACCGCTTGCAGTAAATGTTTCTCCTTGTGGACGATTCATCGTGACGATGGATGAATGGTCGGGTGCTGGGAACACTGATAGGGCTCTAGTTATTTATGATGCATTTCGCAAGGAATCAACCTCCTTACGCCTGGAACAGTTTCTAGATAAGTCGATGATCGAGAGACTTCCTCCACATGGTTTTGTCAAGGGTGTGAAATGGCGAGATTGGGGTCGATATTTCACGACCTTTGATCATTTTTCGATTATGGAAATGAAGTTCTACCCATCTTCTATCGCGAAAGTCGAATCGTACTTGACCGAGCCGAAGTCGGATAGTTCAAAGCAAATCCCATTTGTCGAGGTTGATTTGATTGAAAGAACGGCGAAGGTAGTACCCACGAAAAATTCCGTTCCAATTAATTTGGAACGTGAGATTGCTGCGCACTCGAAGTACCATTGGACTGCGGTAAGCGATTCGTCGGTGCCTTCATCGCTAAGTCTGCCTTCTCGACTTGAAGGCAGTGCTGAAAAGGGCTCAACAGTCAGGATGGTTTTCTCGTTGGAAAGAACCGGTGATTATCAACTATTACGAAAGGAGTAAGTGTTATTTTTCACAGTTCTTTGTAGCGAGCGGCTCGTTATTCCAGGAGCGATTACCATCGTAGTCGTAGTTGGAAATCGGACCTCGAATCCGCTGAGCGCTCGGGTTGCGAGCGATGATGCGAACGCCTTGTCCATTCGGTTTCAAGACCGGCTCAATGGTGCCGGAATCGTCGAGCTGAAAGAGGTCGCAGTTGGCGGAACCGGTCGCAAGACCAGAGCGACCAGGGATGCCACCGCTGGGAACCTTCACCAGGAACGCAGGATCGGCCGGCTTACCAACGCGAACGACAGCCCACTGGACGCCCGTTTGATTCGCATCTCGTCGCCATAAAATTTGAGCCGATCCGTTGGGCTTCGACTGGAGTGTCGTACCTCCCGAGTCGGCGACATCAGCATATTGATGCCAGGTCTCTTGAACGTTCACCTCTGAAATACAATCGTCTGTAATCAAACAGCGTGCCGGGAAGGTGTTTCTCAGCACGCTGTCTTTCGTTTGGTCGTTGGAATCTGGCAAGCACATCGGCAGCGATCGTTGGGCTCCATGTACCGCTGATCCTCTATCACACAATAACCGCTGGGTACTCGTCTAGTTTAGAACGCTACATATGTTCCATTATTTGTTCCGCTTAATCGAATTCGGAATCCCGGTGACTTGATTATTGCGATCGACAGTGAGTATCAACAGGCCGATCTTCTCGATCATTGGTGCAGCACGCCATCGCGAGGCTAGTTCGTTGAATTTGGGTGAGCTTGGAACGACGACGGCGAGTATGTCATTATCACTGACTTCAGTATACGTCAGTATCTGTCCCATCGCTTCTCGGAGAAGCGGATACTCCTTTGAGCTTTTGCTCGTCGACAACGATCCTTTTTTGCTCTCGACTCGCAATATCTTCCCATTTGAAAGGGTGGCTACAACGTCACCACATCCAGAACGAGAGTGGATTCGGATTTTGCGATCATGTTTCTCATGCCGGTATTCACCCTGCCAGACGGCATCATCCTTTGCCTTCTTCCAACCAATCGTCGCAAGAAATTCTGATATTGCGAAGTGAATGGTGTTTGTAGTTTTGACTTGCGCACCGTCGATAGCGACGTCTACATCAGATATCGTTAGATTGTTTTCAATAAGATGTATCGCCAATCGAAGGCTTACCTCTGCTTCTGGCATCTTCATTTTTGCGTCATCCTGCCTTTCTTAAACTGCCGAACAACGGAAATCTCTCGGTTGCCACCAAGTAGCTTTGATTTACCGAAAAGCTCGATCGGCAACTCGGATGGTCTTTTCGAGTACCCTCGTAGCGCATTGGCTTATGAAACTCACGTCCCAGTGCAAGATCAAAATAACCCAGCGAACAGTATACCAAATGACAGCTTCAAGAGAATAAGCACAATCCGAATGTAACTGCTTGATGAAGTTCGACCAACGCAGACAAGCCAACACGACGAAGAGATTCAATCTGCCGTGCTTTCTGGGTCTGAAGCAAGCCCCTGTTTCCTACCCCATTTGTGGAAAGAGGTTCGAGCCAGGAAACGACATGTTTTGAGTGAAAGAGGGGAACGAACCGACGAAACACCCAACGATTTCATTGGCGGAACTTACTTATTTTTTCACCTGGGTCGCGCTATACCTATATATAATATATATATCTATCTTAATACACCCATATACATACACATGCACGTACGCACACGCGAGGCAGCCTGTGTGCTCATGAGACCCCAGGGGTGAAAGGTGAAGTGAGGGAAGGCCGAGAGTGGATGATCATCGATCATCGCATCGAAGCATCGCTACCAACATCACAACCACCGCATCAAACCTGACGCAAAATTTGGCCCAATAGACGCGATGCACTTGCGTGATCGTTGTCGAAGGCCAACAATACAACACACCGCGTGTGAGGGCCCTTTATGGGCCTCAGGCGCGAAGTGCCAAACTGGCACTCATCGCAAGCTCTCGAATGGGTCCTACCCACGTTTTTCCAGGGTTTTTGGGGCGTGGGAACGGTCACCAAATTAGAGAGAGTTTGTTTTGTGCGTGGGAATCTTAAATCCCAAGCAATCAACCCACCGAGCGATCCAGCAAAACCAATCTAAACACCCAAACAAACACACATCGACTGAACCCTTTCCGTTTCGTTTCTCCCCTGGAAAGGCTCTCCGATGAAAATCGAAGTTTGGAATCTCGATCGCATTCGTCCCTACCCGAACAATCCCCGCATCAACGATGACGCTGTCGATGCCGTCGCTGCTTCGATCCGTGAGTTTGGCGTCCGCCAAGCGATCGTCGTCGACACCGATGGGGTCATCGGAGAATTGCACGTTGTTCAGCGTCTGCAACTGAGCACGCGCGTTGGCCAGCAATGTTTCCTGAGAATTCAGGTCGGGCCGGAACTCGTAACCCTGATTTTGCAAATCAACGATCAGTTCACGCTCGAGGTCGCCTTCGCTCTGGTAGCTTTCGGCAACCTTCCATTCCCGGATGTACTTTTCCAGGATGATGAAGTTGTTGGATTCAGCGATGGGTTTGTATTCAGTCATGCGTCACCCGCAGTTAAGAATCGTGGTCGCGATCCGTGGTAAAGCCAAGTTGAGGGTCGACGACCTGGGTTTATCAAGCCGACAACCTTGGCATTCTCGGCGACACCTCTGAGCGAGCAGATGGATCGTGGCGGGATACACGCTCATGTTATGATTCCACTTCTTCGGGCTTGGGGAAGCTCAGCAGCAGGTCGCGATAGTACTCGTACTGCTTTTGCCGCAGTTCGATCTCTTTAGGCAAGCCTTCCGTGATTGAGTGAGTGAGCGCGTCGAAGTTGTCGAGAATCGAGACGATGCGAGCTTGTTCGGCGAGCGATTTCTCACGGTCAGTAGGGTATGGAACCGGTATGCGTACCTTCGACATCCCGTTCATTAAGAGCCGCTGTACCTTGCCGCTTGACACATGTTTTGCCTTCTCTGCGATGAACGCTTCTGTCTGCATGCAGTAGGAGACATACGTCGGGTTGAGTGTGTGACGAAATGCGTAGCTATCATCATGAATGGCTACCGCGTGCTTTCCAAGCCACGCAACAGCCTTACCAACATCATCCACCGTTTCACCGACTCCAAGGCCACCACGAACACACGTAACGCGAAAAAGGCGACCAAGGTACAAACGGCCAAGCCTACAACCAAGAACGCGACCGTGGCCAAACGCGACGCAAAGGAATCGAAACCGTCCAAGCCTGCAGAAGTGCCGGCCAAGAAGATCAGCCAGATCGAAGCCGCGATCGTCGTGCTTAGCAAATCGAAAGACGCGATGAATTGCAAAGCGATGGTCGAGGCGATGCAGGTCGCGGGTCTTTGGTCGACGCCCAAGGGGGCAACGCCCGACGCGACGCTCTACGCCTCGATCCTGCGGGAGATCAACGCCAAGGGGAAAGACGCCCGATTTCGCAAGACCGAACGGGGCCACTTCACGCTGGCCAGCCGCAAGTAGAACGCCACCCCACCAATCGCCACCACAACGCACACGAGGCCGCACGTCGCGGTCTTGTGTCGCTTCTGGCCCCGACGTCCAAGCCCGCAAACGGGCTATTCCTGGGCGATTCTGTGGCGACCTTGGCCATTCGTGGCCAACGGGCATCCCGATTCGCTTGCCATCTTTTCGATGTGCTGGCTCCTGTGTGTTTCCCGCCATTGGGCTGTCCGGTGGCCAAACGAAACCAAACGCATGAGAGACACGCATGTACGAACAAACGGAACTCGCACCGCAGGTACGCCAATGGGAAACGGATGGCAAATGGATCGATCGCGGCTCATGGAAACGCGCTCGAAACGGCGTCTACGAGTACCACCCAACACCCGAGGAGATCGAAACTAAATGCGAGCTGATACGAACCATAGACAAC
>CAITIE010000058.1 GCA_903892355.1 uncultured Pirellula sp.
GCTGAGCCGCTCACGGATTTCAACGATACGACCTCGATCACCCACCATGGCGTCAATCTGGCTTTGGGTAGGCTGTCCCAAGAACTCATCGACCCGTTGACCAGGAAACAGACTCAGCCAACGCCTAGCAATTTCCTGATCGGACCACGTGGAAACCACATCCGGACGAGTGCGCAGGATGACATGCATGTGGTTGGAAAGGATGGCATAGGTCAAGACATCCACCCCGAAGATGGAGGCGATGCACTCAAGCCGTTCACGGATCCATTCCCGACGGAACTCGTAGTTTTTTCCGCTTACCGGGTCCTCGCCAGCCAGAAACGCACGACGCACGCAGCGCTGAACGCAATGTACGATACAGACTTCATTCGGATCAAACAGTTCAGCACGCAGCGGTCTAGGCATTTGGCTTCTCCTGTGCCCTCAAATGCTACCCAAACCACCCAGATTGTCAAGTAAGTGGGTGGCACTTATTTTGGCTTATTTTGGTCGCTACCTAAACCGCCCAGATTGTCAATCAAGTGGGTGGCACTTATTTTGATTAAGTGAGTGGGTGGCACTTTTAGCTTGACCTTCTTGGGTGATCAGTAGTCCAATATCTTGCACATCGGTAGTATACGTATGATCTCGTTCCGTTCTTTGTCGTCTTGAGCTTTTCCTCTCCAGTGACAACGTGACCACAGTGTCCACATCGAATCAACTGGCTGGCATAGACCAACTCGTGAGATCGATACTTCTGTTCTAATAAGCTAACTCTTACAAGGTCCCACGTCACTGGATCAACTAGAGCTTCGTGATGGCCCTCGCACCAGTTGCCTTTGAAACGAACGAAGCCAATGTACGAGAGATCATGCAGAATCGCGTTGAGCTTTGACTTCGAGAAGTGCGGCTTTGAATCAGCATAGAATACCCGCTCCGTGGTTTTTTCTGAGTTGCTACATGGTGCCGAGAAGTACGGGAACCGACTCCAGCGATTGAATATCATCAAGTCATTGCTCGCACCATTTCCATGCGTGCCCTTCGTTGAAGTCGACGCAACCTACAATGCGACCATCCGGCTTGACCTTGAACTCCAGGGCCAGGTTATCGGCCCTTACGACCTACAAATGGCTTCCATCTGTCTTCGCTATGGCCTTGTTCTCGTAACAAACAATGCGTCGGAGTTCTCCAGATTTTCTGGCTTGAAAGTTCAGGACTGGACCTAACCCACAGGGACATTCCTAACCGGAAAACTATCGGCGACTGGCAATCGGGGCTACAATTCGAGCGAATAGTCCTTTTTGAAACTTCCGTGAGACGAAAGTCGATCATGCAGAATTGCCCTTCGCGTCAACAACTTTCACTCCTAGCAAACGAAAAGCTCGGACCGAATGAAGTCGCGAACCTCGAGACGCATATTAGTAGCTGTGTATCCTGCCAGCAAACGATCGCAGATTTCAAACCCGGTCAGACGCAGGTATGGACGGTGCCAACCGAAGTGGATGCAAAGTTAACGGACGATCCGTTGCCCGCGGAGTTGCAGGACCATCCTCGATACAAGGTGCTGGGAGTGCTTGGTCGCGGCGGTATGGGGACCGTTTATCAAGCTGAGCATCGTCTGCTGGAACGCACCGTAGTATTGAAAGTCATTCGACCGAATTTGATCGATAACCCTACCGTTCTGCAACGATTCCAGCGTGAAGCTAGGCTGGCGGCTCGGTTGACGCATCCCAACATTGTGGCGGTCTACGAGGCCGAAGCGCTCGGCGCGACACAGCTGTTGGTCATGGAGTATATTTCAGGTGTCGACTTGGCGCAACTAGTTGCGCAGCGTGGGCTCTTGCCGGTCGTGGAATCGTGCGAATTGATTCGGCAGGCAGCACTCGGCCTTCAGCACGTGCACGAGCAAGGCTTAGTACACCGCGACATCAAACCAGCGAATCTTCTCGTGTCCCATGCCGGTGTCTTGAAAATCCTCGATCTTGGCTTGGCTACTTTAAAGAACGACAAGAATACAAGTAGTGATTTGACCTCAGACGGCCAATTTCTTGGAACCGTTGATTTCGCTTCGCCGGAACAGTGGGAAAGCACTCGCGATATCGATATCCGCTCGGACATTTACAGTTTGGGCTGCACTTTCTATTACTTGCTCGCCGGACAGTCACCGTTTCCGAGCAGTAAGTTCAGCACGATCATTCAACAGATGTGGGCCCACAGTCAGGCGCCGTTGCCCCCCATCCGCGAGATTCGCTCGGACGTTCCGCAAGAAATTGTTGCGATCGTCGAGCGCATGATGGCCAAGAAAGCGGAAGACCGGTTTGCCACCCCTGGGCAAGTTGCGGAGGCGCTCACGCCGTTTGTCACCGACTGTGATTTAGCGGAGTTCGTCCGTACCGCAAGGCGGACTACCACCTCGCGTCTTGATCTGTCACGGATCAGTTCTGTTGGGACTTCCAAGAACACGTTGCCGGCGAGTTCGGTCAAGGGCGTTTCGCGGCGCACTTTGGGGCTTGGGGCCGCGGCGATTGCCCTAAGTGTTCTGGCAGTATCGCTTCTGTTGGCGTTTTTTGGCGGACGCAAAGGAAAAACCGAGAGCGATCGCGGCGACATCACCTCCAACAATCAACGCACGCCCCCCGTCGTGGCTCCCAGTGGTCCTCCTATCAAAGTCGGCGTGCTCCATTCTCAAACTGCTACGATGGCGATCAGCGAACGGCCGGTCATCGATGCCACTCTCCTAGCGATTGCGGAGCTTAATGAACGTGGCGGTGTGCTCGGCCGTCCCATCGAAGCGGTCGTTGAAGACGGTAAATCCGACTGGCCCACCTTTGCGGCTAAAGCGGAGAAACTCATCACGGACGACAAGGTGTGTGTGTTGTTCGGCTGCTGGACTTCTTCAAGTCGCAAAACAGTCCTGCCGGTCCTCAACAAGCATGACCACCTACTCTTTTATCCTGTGCAATACGAGGGACTGGAGGAGTCACCCAATATCGTCTACACCGGCGCAGTGCCCAACCAACAGATCATCCCCGCCGTGAAGTGGTGTACCTCGTTCCTTAAGAAAAAGAAGTTCTTTCTGGTTGGCTCTGACTACGTCTTTCCCCGTTGCGCCAATGCAATTATTCGCGATGCGGTAGCGACCCTCGATGGCGAAATCATCGGCGAAGAGTATCTCTTGTTGGGTGACTCCGATGCCACCGAAATCGTGCGAAAGATTGTGGAGAGCCAGCCCGAGGTAATTTTGAACACGATCAACGGCGACAGCAACATCGCCTTCTTCCGATCGCTGCGGGCCGCAGGCGTATCGCCCAACGCGATTCCGACAATTTCTTTCAGTATCTCCGAGGAAGAGCTGAGTAATCTGAATTCGATGGATATAGTCGGTGATTACGCAGCTTGGAGTTACTTCCACACGGTGGATCGACCGCAGAATCGCGCTTTCGTTGATCGCTTCCAGGCGCGGTACGGGAAACAACGATTGGTGTCTGACCCGATGGAAGCCGCCTACTGCGGTGTACATCTTTGGGCGAAGGCAGTCGAGGAGGCAGGTAGCGAGAACGTGGAAGCCGTGCGAAAGACGGTGAAGCACCAGGAATACGAAGCGCCGGGTGGTAAGGTGCAAGTGGATCCCAAAACTCAGCATACTTCCAAGTTTTTCCGCGTCGGCCAAATCACAGCCGAGGGGCGCTTTGAAATCGTCTTCAGTTCCGAAGGCCCCATTTCCCCGATGCCGTATCCTAACACGCGTAGCAAGGCGGACTGGGACGGCTTATTGTTGGACCTGAATCTCCGCTGGGGAGGTCGTTGGGCGAATCCCGGCAGGGAGTCGCGGTAGCCCCCTGGTTGTTCGTCGACGGTTTTATTGAGCCGTTGCTACAACCGGTGCGATCGGAACCTTCGGGACCGTACGAGGCCAGTCTAGCGCTATTTTGACTGTCCATCGCTGAGTCCTTGAGGAAACAATGGGGATAGAAATTGAAGGGAGTATGATTTCAGCTATCCTAAGAAGTCTTACGCCAATGTTTTTTGGGCAAGTTTGACGATAATCCGCGATGGCCGACACCCCACGTTTCTCAAGCTATATCCTCAATCAATTGAGTGAGGCCATCGAGCGATTTGGTTTTGATGAGACCCGCATCAATCGTAAGCTAGTGATCGGTACTCTCGCCATACTTGCGCTAGGAATCCCAACCATCCATCTATTGCATTCATGGCAGATGACAAAGGTTCATCGTGCGATGTTGCAGCGGGTCGATTCGCTCAGGGATGAAGGCAAAATTGGTCCTGCCATCGAATTGATGGACAAGTACCTTCGTTATAAACCGGAAGATGCCGAGAAACGTGTGGACCTGGTCGAGCTCTTCCATCAGAAAGCCACGAGCCCGGCGGAGGTTTTGTCCTTAGTTACGCTTCAATACTCCACGCTCGGACTTTGTGAGGCCAATGCGAAGCTTAACGATCGAATTGGGACATTACGACGAGATCTTACGGAACGGCTGATTCAAGTTGGGCGTTACGAAGATGCCGTTGAACAAATTCACCTCGGAAGCAATTCCGCGTTGGATGCTTCCCTCGAAAAGCAACTCGCACGAAGCCGAATGGGATTGCTCCTGGCTAAGCGTTCCGATGTTGTCAGTAGATACTCTAAAACCTCCGATCCCGATTGGCTCAAGCAATTCGATGCAATGCATCCAGCCGACCTATTGGCTCGGTCTCTTATCGATATTCCTGGAGATCTGGAGTTGACGGAGTTGTTCGTGGAATTGTGCTTTGGGGATCAAGAGGCATTGAAAAACGCCCTCCTTGCGACGGATTCGATAACAGACCTGCAAAATCGAGCCAAGAGGAAAGTTGAGGAGTCGCTATCGAAACAACCCGAATCCCCAGGGGCGTGGTTGCTGAATTTCCGTGTGATGGCGTTGCTTAACCAGGATCTCAGCCGGGCGGATGTTGAGATTGCAGTTCAACGTTTTCCGGACAATCCTCAGGTGCAGAAGGAAGCGGCCCTGTACTTTTTGCGGTTAGCTCTCAGCGAAAAAGAGAGGCCCGATTCACCATCCAATGATGCGTACCGAGAAAATGACTTAACGCGTGCCGAGGATATCCTTTCATCGCTAACGGCATCATCGAGATCGAAGGACGCGAGTTTGTATCTCGCGATGGGAGAAGTACTCGAGCAAAAGGGGAAGATCAAGGACGCGATACGGGTGTGGATGGACGGTACCCGTGTTTGTAGCGCGCCAACTTGGGAACTCTATGTTCGCATTGCCCAGAAGTATCTTCTGGACGGGGAGCTTCCTCAAGCCCGAGAGGCATTGCAAGGAATGGAGGAGGCGATTCGAAGGGAGTCGATCGCGTTTCCGGTTGCAATTCAAACCGAGGCACAGCGGTTTGCAAACCAGCAATGGGTCGCGTATTACCTGAAGGCGGGAGAGACTTCAAAAGTTGAGCGATTGTTGGAGGGATTGAGGGCCGGAATCGCTACGGGCTCGGCCACAACGCAGGCTAACCTGTATGAATACCTCGGTGCCGTTTACTCGTCCTTAGGCCAATGGCAGAAAGCCGCGGAGGCTTTGGAAGACGCCGTAAGGCTACGCCCCGCAGATGATAAGACCCTCCGAAGCGCCTGCCAAGCATCGATTGAGGCTAAGCTTTATTCGCAAGCCCGCAAGCAAATCGAATCTATAACGGATAAGAGCTTTATGGATTGGGTTCGATTGGCCTCGGTGAGCCTTGAATTGCCAATCGCAGTCGGTGCAACGGGGGAATCGGATGTCCTCAAGGCCGAATCTTCACTCGCGAATGCTCGTGAACTAATGGCAAGCGATCCGAAGAGCCGCGAACGTGAATGGATGGTCGAATTGCTTGAATATGGGATCAAGCTTCGAACATCAAACAGCGAAGTTCAGCGTCATGTGATCGACGAGGCGTCGGCGAAGTTGGTTCAATTATGTGAAGCGAACCCAGGCAATTTAGGGATGTGGCAAGCGCATATATCGGCACTTCGCAAGTGGGGTAAAACGAAGGAATCCGATGACCTACTGGTCGCATTCCAACAACGCCACCCCGACAGTACGTTAGCCATCACCTTTCGAGCCAACAAGCTCGCTGCCAATGGCGAGGAGGAAGAGGCACAGCGGATCTTGCTCGAAAATATAAAGAAAAATCCCGAAAACGACTTGGTGTTAGCGACGTTGTTTCAGGTGAAAGGGGACGGGGACTCGCTCGCCAAAATCGTGGATGTCTGCGTGGAACTGTACAAAAACGATGTGCCGAAGTTGTTGACGATAGGACAAATGGCTTGCAGGATTCCTGCCCGTTGGAATTGGAGTTCTGGTAAAGGTCCAGGTGAAGAGAAAGCTATTGACCAACGATGGAACGCTACCGTACGAAAAATTGAAGATAGGATTCGGACCCTCGAGGGGGATTCAGGAACCGAATGGCGTATCCTGCGTGCCCGTCGCTTGTTGACTGCGTTGGACCTCAAGCAAACGACCGACCTACCCATCATTCGAGATCTATCAACCTACATCATTGAGAAAAAACCAGGGTCACCGACGGGTTATGCGTTGGAAGGTGCGGTCCTGGAGCGAATGAACGAAGTGGATTCGGCGACCGCAATGTATTTGAAGGCTGTGGGACTAGGGGAGCCGGACATGGGTGTCTATGAGCGTTTAACAGAATTGCTCTATGCCCAAGGTCGATTTGAAGATGCCCAGTTGGTAATGAACAAACTGGGTCGAGGACTAAGCCGTTCCGCGCGAATATCTTCGGTGGCATTGCGACTGGCTGCCAGCGAGAATGACCAGGATCTATCAACATTGGCCAAAGAAGGAGTCGAGTTGCGTCCTGCCGATCCGATGGCGTGGGTGTGGTACGCGCAGGTCCTCGAATTGACCTCGCGAGGGGCTTCTCGAGAGGACCGAAGCGAATCATTGGCGAATGCACGCCAAGCGTTGGAGCGCGCAGCAGCGATCGCGCCCTCGGACCTTCGTGTATTGAATGCTGAATACATTTTCTACTCTCGCATTTCGGATCCCGCAAAACTGGATGCAACTATTGCTCGACTCAGCGGAGCAACCGCGGTGGATCCCGTGCAAAAAAACATCGCATTGGGTCGGATGCAGCTGGGTCAAGGAAAATTGATGGACGCATTGGCTGCCTATCAAGCCGCCGAGGACCTTGGGGCGAAGCGGTCAGCGATAGCGATCCTGAAGGCGGAAGCGTTTCGCTCGCATCAGAAACTCGATTCGGCGGTCGATGGCCTCGAGGCCGCGGTGGAATTGGAGCCGCAGAATGGCCAATTGCGACGCTATTATGCGATGATACTCGGTTCGCGCGGTACCGTGGCGGATTGGGAGCGTATCGAACAGCTGCTCACAGCCTCTACATTCTCGAATTCCGTGGATGACAATAGACTCCTTGCAACTCTCTACATCCAGCGGGGATTACCTAGCGACTTGACCAAGGCTCGCCGCATTCTCGACAAGCTCGTCGTTGGCAAGTCGGGTAAATCCGACGAAGATAATTTTCGACTCGGTTTGTTATGCCAACGGAGCGCCCAGATTCAATTTGACCTCAAGAGGACCGTCGATGGAAATCGACTCCTCGAGGATGCCGAGCGTTATCTACAGCAAGCACTAGCAATCTCGCCGGAACGGGAGGATTATTTATATGCCTACGGGCGAGTGCTTCTGAAACGCAATCGGGTTCAAGATGCACTGGCCCAAGCCGAGAAATTGTTGCGATTGGATCCCGATGCATTTACCTCCAATCTCTTGATGGCGAGTGCTCAAAAAGCAAATGGAAATAGCAGTGCAGCCACGGGAATGATCAAATCTTGGCAACTGCGATCACGTGAGAAAGCAGGCCAAACGAACGCCAAATCCATCGAGGTGCTCAGCAAATCAGTGCTCGGCTTTTTGACCATCCAAGATGTTGCTTCCTGCGATAGTGCGCTATTGGATCTGGAAGCATTGGACCCCAGAGCAGCGCTAATTGCACTGACTGTCATCACCAAAAATGAAGAGATCGAAACGCGATCTAGGGCCATCGACCTTCTTTTGAAACGCGGGATACGAGCTGGACCGGAGTCACCGATAGCCAGGGATATCGCTTTGGTTCTAGCTCAAGCATTGATCGAAGCTCCATTCAGCAACGAAATGCCATCTAGGCTTCGGCCTTTTCTTATCGAGGTACAAACAACGCAAGGTGACGCTCCCCGTTTGATGAAATTGATGGCGGAGTACTGGCTCGTAACCGGTGAACGGAGTAAATCTGTGGATGCCTACCGAAACGTTGTTCAATCGGGTACCAAGGACCCAATCGTGCTGAATAATCTCGCGAATCTACTGAGTGAGTCCCCAGATGGCTTGGCGGAAGCACTTCAGACGATCGATCAAGCGATCTCTATCGCGGGGGAATTGCCTGACATTTTAGATTCCAAAGGAGCTATTTTGATGCGGATGGGTAAGCTAGAAGAGGCTGCCGGCATTTTCGAGAGAGCAGCCAAGATCGGCACCAATCCCCTCTTCAGATTCCATTGGTACATCGCATTGATGCGGGCCGGTCGTACCGATTCAGCGTTGCGGATTAAAGAAGCGATTGATAAGTCCGCACTTCGCAGAATTCAGTTGTCGCCGGATGATGTCGAGGAGCTAGATAAGCTCCAATAACGCACTGCACGTTCAATGTTTTAGATACGCGTCAACATGAAGTACGACGCGCTGCTTCATCGCGACCTATCGCGATTGAACGATGTCGTCGTTTATGACCCTACGGATCAAAACAATTTTCTTTCGACACGAAAAACTGATGTTTGCCAAGGGACCAAATCCACAAAAAGCCCCCTTGCTACGAGATCCTCTCCATGCCACTCGTATTCTCGATCGTCGAAGTGATCATGAAGTTCCCAAAGACCGGTCCCTAATCCGGGGATACGCGACTCGAGCGTCGAGAGAGGAATATGGCATTGGCTCGCATGATGCGACCAATTGGTAACCACAATTAGTGAAGCCTCTTCGGGATGGGTCCATGCAAAGGCGATGACCGATTCAAGCGTGAGATTGCCGTCCCACGCTTGGCTGCAATCGAGCAGCGTCCAATCCCCCGTGCGTACAACGTTTTGTCGGAGGATGCCGAGCAACCGGGTGTAGAAACATCTTGTTGCTTCCGAGTTTGGCTCGTCAGGCCCTCGGACCAAATGGGGAGATATCTTGATCCGACGCCCTTCTAACTGGCCTTGATGCATCAATCTCATGCCTGGCGACAAATACGCCATGGCTGCTGCAGATTGATGCTTGTCGAATGAGAACACGGTTGCTGCTCTAGGTTCGTCGTGATTCTCCAGAAAGCGGACCAGATGATTTTGGTAGTCGAGACCAGCGCGAAAATGCGAGCGGATGTCATTTGGCTCACCGTGCGCCAAGCGATCGTAAAGCCGCTTGTCATACGTGTAATCGAATCCTTGTTGTTGCAATTCCCATTCACGATCCCAATACACCTCGGCCATGAACACGAATGACGGATTGTTTTCACGAACCGTATCGATCGTAGTAGGCCAAAATGGCTCCGCGTCGCGATTCCACGTATTCGAAAATACTTCAGGGAGGATGAGCATGGCCATATCGCAACGCACACCATCGCATTGCTTTGATAGGTTGATCAGTTCCCGTCTCATTGCGGCTTGAAGGTTTGGATTGGAGTAATCCAATTGCGTGGTATCTGGCCATCCCGCAAAGTAAGGATCGCGTCCGTGCGCGAAAATGCGGCGTGTTTCCCCGTGCTGAAGCTCAAAGAAGTTTTCTGGGCTGTTTGCTCTGTCCGCTTCAGAGCCTTGGACAAAGTACTCGGGATGTTGCTCGAGCCACGGGTGATCAAGTCCCATGTGGTTTGGGACGAAATCAAGCATGAGCTTGATGCCATACTCTCGCATTCGATCTCGTAGACGGCCTAGTGCTTCATCGCCTCCTAGATCACGGTGCACGGTGTAGCTGGAAATGGCGAACCCCGAGCCCGCGATATCGGCTTCGGAGAGATCCGAAAGTGTCTCGCCAAATTCTCGCAACCACTCGGGATTCGTCCTTGAAACGCGACGTGACTCTGGGCCGGTTTGCCAAACGCTCAGCAACCAAACCCAGTCGAATCCGTCCTTCGCAATTTTTTCCAGATCCTCATTGGTGATGTCATCCAGCGTTACAGGACGCCCCATTTGTTGCTTTCGCGTTGTTAACCACACCCGTGTATTTAGCTGGAGCAACAATGGATAGCGGACGGTGTTCATAGCAGTATCAATTCATAGCAGTATCAGCAGGAAGCGATTGAGGTAAGTAAAAGCGTCTAGCGCATTTCGCGGTATTTGTGGATCAGGTTGTTGGTGGAGCTGTCGTGGCTCAGCTCAGGGATTGCGACAGACTCGAGTTCTGGCAGGATGCATTGCGCCAGGGCCTTGCCAAGCTCTACGCCCCACTGGTCGAATGGATTCACCCCCCAGATGGCACCTTGGGTGAAGACAATGTGCTCGTACAGCGCGACGAGAGCTCCAAGGATAGCTGGGGTCAATTGCTGAGCAAGGATTGTGTTGGACGGACGGTTCCCTTCGAAAACGCGGTGTGGAACGAGCCATTCCGGTGTCCCCTCCGCTGAAACTTGTTCGGCGGTTTTGCCAAAGGCGAGCGCCTCGGATTGCGCCAGCACATTAGCGATGAGAATATCATGATGTCGGCCCATGGGCGTCAGCGCCTGCGCAAAGGCGATGAAATCGCAGGGGATGAGCCGAGTACCTTGGTGGATCAACTGGTAGAAAGAATGCTGGCCATTGGTTCCTGGTTCTCCCCAGTAGATGGGCCCGGTGTGGTACGAAACCGGTTCGCCATCGAGGGTCACACTTTTTCCATTGCTCTCCATGGTGAGTTGCTGCAGGTAGGCGGGAAACCGTTTCAGGTAGTTTTCGTAGGGCAGTACAGCGATCGCATGGGAATCGAAGAAATTGGTGTACCAGATGGATAGCATCCCCATGATGACAGGCAAATTACGATCGTGCGGGCACGTTCGATAATGCTCGTCCATTTGATGGAAGCCATCGAGCATCTCGTAGAAGTTGTCTGGACCGATGGCAATCATGGTGGACAGCCCAATGGCTGAATCCATGGAATACCTTCCACCGACCCAATCCCAAAATCCGAACATATTCTCGGTATCGATTCCAAAACCCGATACTTTATCACTGTTGGTGGAGACGGCCACGAAATGCTTTGCCACGGATGTACGATCACCGGCAAATGCGTTGACGAGCCAATCGCGCGCGCTCTGCGCATTGGTCATTGTTTCGAGTGTGGTAAAGGTCTTTGACGACACGATGAACAGCGTTTCCGTTGGATCCAAGTCGCGAGTTGCTTCGGCCAAATCGATACCATCGACATTGGATACAAAGAGAAACGTCAGTTCGCGATCGCTGTAATGCCGAAGGGCTTCATAGGCCATGACCGGCCCCAGATCGGACCCGCCGATCCCTATATTCACTACGTTTCGGATCCGCTTTCCAGTGTGTCCTTTCCAATCGCCGCTTCGAACGCGATTCGCGAAGGAAGCCATTTTGGTCAAAACCGCATGAACTTCAGGGACGACATTCTTTCCATCGACGAGGATCGTGCTCCCTTCGGGAGCGCGTAACGCTGTATGGAGCACAGCGCGATTCTCCGTTGTGTTGATCTTGTCCCCGCGGAACATTGCGTCGATCTTGGCTTGCAATCCAGACTCGCGGGCCAACTGGCACAACAAACCCATCGTCTCATCGGTGATCCGGTTTTTGGAAAAGTCCAAAAACAATCCTGCCGCGTTGGCAGTCAATCGTTGCCCTCGGTCCACATCTTTGGAAAAAAGGGTGCGCAGATGCGTTTCACGCATCGCCGTTGCATGCGCTTCCAATAATTTCCAAGAGGGGTGATGGATTGGAAGATTCGCTCCCTTATGCATTGCTATTCCTTTTGCCTATGCGTTTCCAACGCGGGTTATTCCTAATCGGACTCAATACGAATCTCGCGTCCACGATTGGTAGCCACGAGACACTGTTGGCAGCACCAGAAAACTTACTTCTTGATTGGAAGTTGTCGGACTTGCTGGTCGAGTTCCAGAATGTTTTTGATAAGAATCGTCCCCGTTTTCTCGCCGAGCGAAACGCGTGAGACGTAGTCGTAGCGAGAAAAGCTGGAAAAATCAACTTCGGTAAGGATGTATCCGAAGGCATCGTTCGTTAGACCGAAAAGCAGGTTGTGCTCTCCAGACATTTTTCGTTTCAGATAAAAACCGATGTTCGGCAACGCTTCACCAGGGATCGTCGCAATGCGAGCCGGCCCGATTTGGATCAAATTGATCCGCGAAGAGATCGTACGGTTCTCGTTTCGCGGATAATTGAGCGGCGAGTACTGCACGACACCCCACAAGGCATCCGAATCGACTGGAAATTCGACCATTCGATGCTCACACTGCAACGGAACCTCTGCCATCGGTTCCGCGGTGGAGATTATCCGTAGAGCTTCATCGGCAAGTTTTTCGCCGATGCGAAGGCATTCACTCCATTCCCGCTTGTCGGTCCATCTGCCGGCAAGTGGGTCTGCGATTTTGGAAAGATCGCGGTTGTCGGCGGTGATCATCCCACCTTGAGCGCCGTTCATGAAGATGGTCATTCCGCCAACCTTGCTCTCGATCCGATCGCAGAGAGGCCCGATCAGATCCGGACTCATCGCTCCAACTTCGTTTCCGAGGACCTCGGGGTGAATCGCATAATTGACCAGGGTGGCAATAGTTTTTCCTTCAGTGTTTGTGAATTGAAGGATCCCAGCGCGCGGATCGTAGAGTTCAATGGCGTAGTAGTTGTAGGCGACTTGGCCTTCGACTTTACCTGTGGCGACACGCACGGTAGACGCTTGCACTTTCGCAGCCGCTTCGTTGATCGCTTCGGCCATCAACTCACACACGCGATCGATGTACTTAAGGTCGCCAGTGTGACCACCTTTTCCGTCCGGAAACGCGTAGAAATCTGGGCCGCTGTGGGTGTGTGTGGCACCCACGACGATGTTTTGAAGCGGGATTTCTTTGACCATTTTAGAAACACGTTGAACCAGTACCGAAGGAAAGCCCAGTGCATCGACGCTCACGATAGCGGCCTTCGTTGCTCCTTGTTCCAGAACCACAGCCCTGACCGTCAATTCACCAAGCTTTTTCGTGGCGGGACGGGTGGGGCCCATTCCACCCGAGACCGGCAATAGGGGATCTGGTGTGATGATTCGGCTGGCAGCTCCAACCTTAAGTTGCTGCGAGTAGGCTCTAGGAACGCTCGTTCCAATAACGCATATCGCCAAAGCAATGAGCAACGGATGGCTCGAGGAACGGATTGCATGTCGGATCATGGAATCACCGTAGGAAAAATGAAATGGAGAGGGTATCTGTGAGATAAGTTATCAGCTTTCAAAAGCGATCATACCGAATCAGCGCTTTACCTGCAGGTGCTGGTCGAACCAATTCGCGAACGAAATGATATCGAGAAACATGGTAGCCCAACCATGACTTCCACCGCGATGGACGACGACCTTGACATTGCGGTTGGCTTTTTGAGCGACTTGCTGAAACCGTAGGGATTGGTCTAGTGGAACCAAGGTATCCGCATCGCCGTGATAGATCAAAATAGGAGGAAGTTTTTCGTCCACATAGTAAATTGGTGAACATTCTTTGCCGACGGCCTTCCATGCGTCCATATCTGTTGCCGCATCCCCGAACGCTTTCACAAAGCTTTTCGGTGGGCCGCCATCTCCCAGGTCCTCCGTGGAGCCCTTCAAGTCGAGAAGGTCCGTGACCGGGTAGAAGATTGCGGTTGCCTTGACGCTGCTGCTCATACGGTCAATCGGATCCTTGGAGTCACTAGGTCCTTCGCTTCCTCGAGTTGCCAGCATCAAACTGAGATGCCCACCGGCGCTCCCACCGGTGACACCGAGTTGGTCTGGATCGATCCCATACTCGTCCGCATGGTATTTGATAAATCGCACCCCTCGATTCACGTCATCGATGATCTCAGGGATCAGAGCATCGGGTTGTGACACATGGCACACGGCAAACACCGTGTAGCCTCGTCGAAGGAGTGGGGCAAGTATCCAGGGTTCCGTTTCCCCCGACTTCTTGGATTTCCAACCGCCACTAACCATGAATGCGACGCCAAGGCCGTTAGGCTTGGAAGGCTTGAAAACATCCATCGTAAGCTCGCGGCCATGCCTCGTCCCGTAAACGATGCCGTCGACGCGACTGTAGGTAGGATGGTAGTACCACCAGGCATATCCAATCAACGAGGCGACGAAGAGCAATAATGCGATGGTGGCAATTGCGATTCGCTTCATCCATCGCTTGACGGGTAACGGTAAGGCCATATTTCGAAAGAATGTTTTCGCAAACGAGTGGGAGGATAGCGACACGGTTTTCTGGACGCGTGCCGATTGGCTCGATGAAAAGTTCACGGTATTCTACCATAACCGACGGGGGGATTTTCGGCAGCGGTTCGATTCGCTTCCCTTTGTAAGCTCGACCGGCTTTATCTTAATCCGCACAGAGAAGACGTATGAAGGCCGCGATTTTTGATCGATACCACGGACCGATTTTCGTTCGCGACGTCTCCGTCCCAGTCTTGCACGACGATTCAGTTCTAATCGCCGTCAAAGCATGTGGGATTTGCCGCAGCGATTGGCATGCGTGGATGGGGCACGACCCTGACGTACCATTGCCGCATGTCCCCGGCCATGAATTGGCGGGGGTGATCGCAAAAGTGGGCTCCGCGGTATCGAATTGGTCGATCGGCAATCGGGTAACGGTTCCCTTTTGCTGTGGATGCGGATCTTGCGTGGAATGTCGACGAGGAAATTCGCACATCTGCGATTCGCATACCCAACCCGGGTTCACGCATTGGGGAAGTTTTGCCGAGTTCGTCGAAATTCGTCATGCGGATATCAATTTGGTCGCGTTGCCTGAGTCGATCGATTTTGTCGCCGCAGCTAGTTTAGGCTGTCGGTTCATTACCGCATTTCGCGGGATCGTAGACCAAGGAAAACTGGCCGAAGGTGAGTGGCTGGCTATCCACGGCTGTGGAGGCGTCGGTCTGTCTGCCGTCTCGATCGCAAAGGCCACAGGTGCCAAGGTGATTGCGATCGATATACGCGCGGACAGACTTGCGATGGCCACACGACTAGGAGCCGACGCCTGCATCGAAGGAGCAGGGGATGATGTGGTTCGTCGTGTTCGAGCTATCACGGGACGAGGTGCAGAGGTTTCGATCGACGCGCTCGGGCACCATCGTACGTGTTGGAACTCAATCGAATGCCTCGCGAAACGGGGGCGACACGTTCAAATTGGATTGATGCTGGGAGATCAATCCAACCCTGCGATTCCGATGGCAACCGTGATCGCTAAGGAGCTGGAGATTTATGGAAGCCATGGAATGCAACCGACGCAATACCGTCGTATCTTCCAGTGGATGGAGCAGGGACTCGTCAATCCGCGGGCGCTGGTTACCGACACGGTCGATTTGGAAGCGGGTACTAAACTGCTGATGGAATTTGATCGATTTCCAAATGCTGGTATGACCGTGATCGAGTTTTAATTGCCAGAGATGAGTTGCCGGTTTCCTTCAGGACACGCTTTGGAACTATACAGCGAGTCGGCTTCTGTGGAGCATTCTACTTCTTGGGAGCAATCGTCGAGTTCAACTCGCGAATCCTGAGATCCTTGTAACGCACAATCGATTTGGCGCCGCCATGGATCTGGACCGCAATGATGCCGGAGGTATCGATATTCGGGTCCTCTTCGATGTAATCCACAGTCTGAATGTCATTGAGCCAGAGCTGGATTCGTTTCCCCTCGGCGCGGACGCGATAGGTATTCCACTGTCCCACCGGCTTGATCGCCTTTGCCAGCGTTTGGTCGTCAGGCTTTGCTAGGATCTTGTTGCGGCGGCTCTCATCGTACAACGCTCCGTCAAACCCAGCACCGAGGTCTGCTTGATACCCCGAAACTTCGTGATGGTTGGGGATGCGCTTTGTCCGGAACTGGACGCCGCCATTGACGAACCCCTCGGTCCCCTCGAGTTTCCACTGGAGTGTCAACTCGAAATCACTGTAAGGCTTGGTGGTGGCCAGGAAGTCGTTCTTTTCTTGTTGCGTGGACAGCGACCCCGCCGTTAGCGCACTATCCTCGATTCGCCAAACGGATTTCGTGTCCCCTTCCCAGCCATCAAACGACTTCCCATCAAAAAGCGGCTTGATCGACGATTCACTGGTCGCATCCTGCGATAGGCAAAGGTTCGTCAACGAGGTGACGACCAAGCTGCTCAACAAGAGTCCAAAACGGAAGTGTCTAAGGTTCATGGTGAGGAATCTCCAGTTATTTCCTTCGGTTTTATGGGTGGAAAACATCCGCGCATGAGCATCGCCTGTGGCTGGGTACGGATACAACGTAAATCGGTTTAGCGATGAAATTTCCCCAGGCGCCCATTTGCAAAATTACTGAGGTAGGACGTAAATTGAGGCAGTGCGGCCTGGAAGCGACACAGTTGCGACACCCGCGGCAACAACGAGCGCGGGTGCACCCTCGAGCTCATCGTCGCACTGAAAGTTCCAGCCTTTGTTGAGAGCTTCGATGGGAAGAGACTTCACGGAAAATTTGCAGTCCGCCGCTTCGGCGGCGTTGTTGAACACCATGACAGTCACTTCTCCCGGAACGACCCTTGCATAAGCGTATTGCTGCTCTGCGTCGAGGAGGTCATACGAACGACCACGGCGCAGCGATTCCAGCTCTTGCCTCAGTTTTCCTAACCTTGCCGTGTGATTCCACATACGGTTCTCTTCAGGGGTGCGGCCGGAAGCGTCGAAGGCATTTCTCGTGTCGCTGGGAAAGCCACCTGGAAAATCGCGACGATTATCAGGATCGTTTCCGCCTCGCATGGCGAGTTCGTCTCCGTAATAGATCAATGGAGTCCCGCGACTGGTGGCGATCAACGTGAGCGCCATCATCAATCCTTCCACGGTAGCACCTTCTTCGCTCATGAACCGCTGCATGTCGTGAACACCGGCGAAGGTCGTGAGCGCGTTCGGGTCTGAGTAGAGCCAATCACGAGCGAACATTTGGTGGATTTCACGGATGCTATTTCCTTTGGCGAAAACCTTTCGGAGCGGCCCGTACAGACCGAAATCGAAAAGGGATTGGATTCCAGTATCAATGCCATCGTGGCCACTTCGACCCGCTTGATAATACGAAAGGAGTGCTGGGTCCGAGTCGAACAACTCTCCGAGAATCACCGTCGTCGGAAATTCCTTTTTAATGGCAGTTGTCCATGCTCTCCAAAACGTACGTGGCACATGAGGGAGCGTATCCATTCGAATCGCATCGAATTGCGCTGTTGCTAGCCACCACAACGAATTTTGAATCAGGTAACGAGCGACTTCGGGGTCCTGTTGGTTGAAATCGGGGAGGATATCGATGAACCAACCATCGAGGTTTTGTTGTTGGGTTTGGGGGGTGGCGCGAGGGTTCATCGCTGTCCACTTCTGCCAGTTATTGGCAATGTGGTTTTCGAAGGAGCCATTCCACCACGTAGGAGTCGGGGGATCTTTCGCCCATCGATGGTATGGGCCGGTGTGATTGGCTACTTGGTCCTGAATTACTTTCATACCCTGATCGTGGGCAGCTAGCACAAATCGCTTCAGGTCCTCGAGTGATCCCAAATGCTCATCGACCCCATACATATCGATGGCACCATAACCGTGGTAACCTGTAGTTGGTTCTTTGACGTTTTTCTCGTTCGGGTAGGCTTCCAGAAAATCAAGGCCATCGTTGTTGTCGTAGATCGGCGTTGTCCAGATGGCCGTCATTCCTAATTCACTTAAGTAAGGCAATCGGCTTTCCAAGCCTCGCAGGTCTCCCCCGTGGTAATGTCTCGGCTTCGTACGATCGTAAATCCCTTTTGATTTCTCCGGACGATTGGTCGATGCGTCTCCATCACAGAAACGATCAGGCATCACGAAATAGATAAAATCGTCGGAGTTAAATCCTTTCGGCGAGTAGCGAGGGCGTTCGAGAACCTCGAACTCGATCGTGTTCGTAACCCCATCGGTTCGTCGTACGATAATTGGATAGCTTTTGGCTTCGCATTCGGGGGTGATTTCGAGATCCACAAACAGATAATGACCGTTCGAACTCACTCTGTAGTTGTAGGCCTTCAGGGATTCCGTGCCGGTTTCAATGGTTACGCCAGGAGTGAATCCAGTTCCCGTGAGGAGTAGGCGTATCGGTGAAAGGGTCGATTCTTTCCACCACGATGGAGGCTCAACCCTTTCCACGCTCAGCAGCGACCCAGTAGCGTTTTCCGAGAGCGCAGGTTTGTCTTGACCAAACGTTGCCAGAACAAAACTTAGCAACAATGAGAGGGTGCCGAGAGGCAGAGCGAGTGTCCGCATGGGAGTGTTGATTCAATAAACAAAGAGTTCGTGTCTGCGGCGATAGTGCATGCGACTAATCCAACGATAGTAGAAACAAACTCGTCCGTGAACGGTATGGGCGTGAATTGTCCATCGGATTTTCGAGTTTGAGCGGGCTTGGAAGCCCTCAACGCCTGCCGATGGGTGTGCGAATCGCTATTTGCCCAAGAATCGTTACTTGATCGGAGTGTAGCTACTTGATCGAAGGGTTCCGGTTCCGGTAGCGTTGTTCGATGACTACCCACTCGAACTTTCCGTTTTTGCTCGGTCGGCATTCAAAGATGGTTTTCGCGATGTCCGCGACCCGGAAATCCTTGCTCCGTTTTTCGAGGTAGTGTGCCTTTTCGGCGATAGCAATCGCATCTTCAGTTTCTTTGGGAATGAATTTCAGGACGGTTCGATCTTTGAGGTTGACGCCAGCGGATTGGAGAAAGGACTTGTCGTATTGAGCCAAGGCGTTGTTGGTCAGGTACGTGAAAAAGAGTCGCTTTTCTTGCTCGCGCGTGCCGGATCTTTTGGTGGGAGATTTGGAAAGATTGTTCGCATAGTCGATGGTGGTTATACCACCACCGATCACAGCCAATTCAATTCCGAACGCATCCAACTGGGTTGCGTAGGCTTTTTTATCTCTGGCGGTGAACTTGAGTTCCCAGCGTTCACCTCGGTGGACGCCGTCAACCCCTTCGCCTTCGGGTCCAGGTGGACGACTGTCCCCTTTTCCCGTTCCATCACCGCTCATGGAGGTCGCGGAAGCGATGGTATCCATCGATGCGGCGATAGCGCTGATCGCATCGGTTACCATTTGGATCGTCTGCTCGACCGCTGGTTCGTTCAGTTGCTCAACTTCGTCCGCTCCGGGCGGATCGAAATCGCGTTCGAAGCCTGCCGCGTTATCGCCCCGACCAGCGATTTGCTCCACTTCGAGAATCATTTCTTGGGGGCGTTTCCAGTTCATTTGGAGCAGGAACAGGAGGAACAGCATGGCAACAGCCATGCCGAGCATGACTGCGGTACTGACGAGGATGCTCGATACTTGCTCCACCCGGTTGGTCTTCATGGACGTTTCGTCGATGTGAAGAAAACCATCCTTCGAGTTTTCCTGCGAGGCTTTTGCATTAGTGCTCTTCGAAGTGCTCATGGGTTCGCCTAGTAGGGACTTTGTGAGGTAAGAGGGAGACTTTTCATGATGTAGACCGAGCAAATCGGCTGAAACTCGATCAATCGACGAATAGATCAGTCGACGAATATGTAATCGGGACGAAACTCAAGGAACCAAGTTTTCCATTCCCGCTGGGCCTTGATTTTATCTTGTTTCGAGATGCTACCTTCTTTAGGAAGGTGGTATTTGTTCAGGTTGCGAGAGATCAGGCGAAGGGAGGTTTCGGCGTTTCGGCATACGATTTGATCGGGGTCGCTGAGTGCGAAAACCAATTCCGGTACCATTTCCAGGTCATCGCTCCGTCCGAGAACTTTGGATGCAACGCGTCGAGCTTGCCAGTCTTTGGATCGGAGCAATCGAGCAAAGCGATTGAGCTCATCCTTCCTGCGGGCGGGGTCCGAGGAGAACATGATTTTTTCGGCGACGAGCTTGTCGTCACCCTGGGAGGCTTTATCGTCCTCGAGCATTTTGAGTGCATCGTCGATGCTCGTGGCTTCGGTCTTCGACATGGGCTTGCCGTTGACCATGGTGACGGTCCTCAGATCTTTAGGTAATTCCGCCCAACCACGGACAACCCCTTCCTTCATTTCACCGATTGCTTTTTGGGTGCTTCGGATTAGGAATAGCACGGCAAAGCACGTCGAGGTTTGGGGGCCGAGCACGATGTCGGTGTCTCCCGAGTCACCTCCCCCCCACGACCCGTCTTTGGCTTGAGCGGCGATGAGACGTTCCACCTCGGCGTTGTACCAAGGTGGACTTTTGCTCTGCTTTCGGTTGGCGATTTCGAGGAAGGATTCGAAACGTTCCAAGCTATACAGGTAGTAGTAATGCCAAGTCGTACGGGAGTACGGGTTTTTTTGGTTGTACATCAACCCCAATTTGACCGACGCGTCCAATCGATTCCGATCGATGTTGACTCCCCGGGTTTTTTTCTCGCTCTCAGGTATCACCCGTTTGAACGCGGGCGGGATCAATCCGTCCTCTTCGTCGGCTTCGGCGAGTCGATTTCGGAAGACACCTAAAGTATCGCCGGCGATCAAGACGCTGGACAAACCAGCAGCAGTCAGTGAGCTAGTCGTGCCGAAATTGGTGCTCGGGCCTGGATCGTACTGATAAGGCCAACCTCCGATGGCGGCGGACTGCGGGTCCTTGATCTGCGATTCGTAAAGGTATTGCAGGACGCGGGCGACTCGGTCATCTGGAACTTCAATACCTAGCTGGCTCATTGTCCAAAACGCCAGAAGCACGTACTGTGTTTGCGAGATATCGCTGCTGGTCGGTTTATGCGAACCGTCGATGTAGCCGAAGCCACCAGTGGTTTGTTGGATTCTTACAAGGAAATCGCGAGCTTTCACAAGCTGCGGGCCGTACTCATCAACGCTGACCGATGCCAACAGCATGCAGCAAACAGCGACGTGATATACGGCTTTGTCTTCGAAGCCACCGCTGGCGGCGGTTACCGTGTCGAGGTAATTCTTGGCAAGCCCTATCCCTTTGGCGACGACGGGGTGAGCGGGATCCCCTTCGACCTTGTAGATCGTGTAAGCCCCGAGGACTTCGGTGCCGATTCCCGCATGGGTTGAGGTTCCTTTGAGCTCGACCTTGGACAAATACTGAATAGCCCGTTCAACCATCCCCTGCACCACAGGGTGATCGGGGTAATAATTCTCTGCATAACCCCTACCAACGGTAGCCATAGAACAGCACGCAATCGCCATCGCAAAAACGATAGTCTTGGCACTGGCGAGTCGGTTTTTCCGTGAGAGCAGCATAGAAATCGCTTGAAAAGTGGGGACTGAAAAGGCACTTCCGTTTAGTTTACCCTTTTGGTTGGGAGAGAACTACTGCGGACACGCCAGGAATATGGGCAAGGACTTGCGTCTGAGGTCAATTGACAAAAGTGGAGAACGATTCTAAATTTCCTAACGCGTTGGCCGAGGTGGCACCAATTTGGGTGTAAACTGGCTAGTCGTGTTGGTCAGGTAGCTCAGTAGGTAGAGCAATGGACTGAAAATCCATGTGTCGCCGGTTCGATCCCGGCCCTGACCACTCAGGATTCTCAAGCGATTCGTTAGGATTGTGATTCCTAGCCCTGTGGCTAGTGAGCCGTTTGTGAGGTTGCAAACGGAGTAGTCTACTTACCTTGCTACCGCTATACCGCTGCGCACAGTGCAAAAAGGCATCTGTAGCGGGTTTCCCACTGCACGAAGCGAGCGGTGAGGCAGTCGTTAAAATCAATGGAATGAACCGCTACTTAGGTAGATGCGGTTCACCGGAGTCGAAGGAAAAATACCATCGACTCGTCGCCGAAAGCATTGTTTGCACCAACTTCGGCATCAGGAAAGACAGCATTCTCGTGGCTGAGGTGGTGGATAAGTTCTTGGAGCATGCCTAAGAATACTACGTCGATGGGAAAGAGCACACGCGAAATATCTACGCTCCCTGTCCACTCATGGACCTGTATGCGTCTCTGAACGTCGTCGATTTTGGCATTCCTGAATTGGAAGTGGTTCGCAATTGGTGGATCGAAAGGAAATGCTTCCGCAATCGCATCAACAAGATGGTCAGGCGATCGATGATGCGAGTTTTGGGTGAAGCGACTCGGATCTCCGAGGCCGGCCGGGTTCTGGCTAGCAAAGCCGGTCGCGGGTCGTCCGGTACAATCTCTCCGGTACAATCTCGTTGAACTCGACTTTGCTGATTCCGTGATTGTGCTTGCCTAAACCATCTGTTAATTTCGGCCAGATCCGTTACTGAACCCCTTGAGGATCTCATAAAAACTCTCCACTCCGTGGAGTTTTGGAGTTGGACATGGTTGAAATCACTAACACTCTAAAATTGCCGGTTGAGTATGAGCCGACCTCGAAAAATCGGATTGGGCTGTACCTCAAGGACCTCATTGCTGGACTGATTGTCTTTCTCGTTGCTCTTCCGTTGTGCCTTGGCATCTCGCTTGCCTCGGGCGCTCCTATCTTTTCGGGGCTGCTATCTGGATGTATTGGCGGAATCGTGGTCGGCTTTCTCAGCGGTTCGAGGACCAGCGTCAGTGGTCCAGCTGCTGGATTGACGGCGATAGTCGCCGCACAAATCGAGAATCTTGGAGCCTTCCCCACGTTCCTGTTGGCTGTTCTGATCGCGGGTGTTCTTCAAATCATTTTGGGGGTTGTCCGTGCAGGATCTTTGTCTTCGTATTTCCCAACGAGTGTGATTCAGGGTCTGCTCGCTGCGATCGGTGTGATCCTGATCCTAAAACAACTCCCTCACCTTTTGGGGCACGATACCGATCCCGAAGGGGAAATGGCATTTGATCAGCCTGATCATGAAAACACATTCACTGAGATCGGAAAACTGTTTTTTGGCGAGATCCACTTTGGTGCGATTGCTGTCGGTTTGCTCTCGCTCGGATTACTTCTCATGTGGGATCGAAATAAAAAACTAAAACAATCGCCGATACCGGCTCCCCTTATTGTTGTGTTGATCGGGATCGGAATGAAATTACTTATGGATCGGCTCGGTGGCAGCTGGGAGATAGAGGCATCGCACTTGGTGCAGGTGCCAACCGAATTCGCTGAGATCCGCGATTCTCTCCAGTTCCCTGACTGGTCGCAATTGACAAACTTGAAGGTATACATCGCTGGTGGCATCATTTGTAGCGTAGCAACGCTTGAAACGCTCTTGAATCTTGAAGCCGTTGACAAGTTAGATCCTCGGAAACGCTCTTCGCCTCCTAATCGCGAATTAGTAGCCCAAGGTATTGGAAATATGCTTTGCGGAGCGACAGGTGGCATCCCGATTACGTCGGTAATTGTCCGATCCTCGGTGAACATAAATGCAGGTGCGACCACCAAGATATCGGCTATATTTCATGGAGTACTTCTAGCGATCTGTGTACTCGCCATTCCAACATGGTTGAATGAAATCCCCCTGGCTGCATTGGCCGCCATTCTGTTGCACACAGGCCTAAAGCTCTTTCACCCGAGTCTCATACTTCGAATGTGGAGGGATGGTATCTATCAATTCGCTCCCTTTGTCGCAACGCTCATTAGCATCGTATTGACCGACTTGATCATCGGTGTCGCTATCGGATTGGCCATCAGTATTGGATTCATATTGATGAGCAATATGAAACGCCCCGTCATGATTATTGACGAGCAACGCTTCGGAGAAAAAATCACACACGTACAGCTAGCAAATCAAGTAAGCTTCCTGAATCGAGCTAGTCTGCAAAATCTCCTCGATACAACCCCGGCCGGTTCACATTTAGTTTTCGATGCAACACAAACGAATTTTATCGATCCCGATATCTTGGTTTTGCTCAGAGAATTTCATGAAATTACCGGCCCAACCCGAGGAATCAAGGTCAGTATGGTCGGGTTCGAGGACCGCATGGGGATCAAGGACCATATTCTCTATGCTGAGTATTCAACAAAGGAAATTCAACAAAAGTTGTCGCCGGATGACGTGATCAAGATCTTACTGAGTGGAAATGAGCGATTTCTGTCAGGACAACGGCTCGTGCGCGATTTGAACTATCAAATCGGCGAATCGGCATCGGGTCAGTTTCCTTTGGCGATCATCTTAGGGTGTATCGATTCTAGAGCACCCGCCGAAATTGTTTTCGATGTCGGGTTAGGGGAGGTTTTTAGTACTCGAATTGCCGGAAATGTCGTCCGTTCGAAAGTATTAGGAAGTCTTGAGTACGCATGTGCTGTCGCCGGTGCGAAGGTTATCTTGGTCATGGGGCATACTCGGTGCGGTGCTGTGACTACGGCCGTCAACCTTGCTTCACAAGGCAGGCATAGTTGCGCAGATGTAGGTTGCGAGCACCTCGATCTTATCATCGATGCGATCCAACAGAATTTAAGTAAAGACGAATTGCTCGGTTGGGGGAAAAAATCAGACGAAGAGCGGCAAGTTATCATCGAGACTATTGCTCGTCGAAACGCAATTCAGTCCGCTCAGCAGATCTACTCCGAAAGTGCCACTTTGAAAAAGCTCGCTGATTGTAAGAAGATTGCGATCGTGGCTTCTCTCTACAACGTTGATACTGGCAGATTGGAGATTCTTGATCGAACCAGTGGTTAACTTCTGTTTTTTTTGGCCCATTACCTATAGTTTCAACAGGATGTCCACCTAGGTACGGTCCGATTCCATCGAGCCACAGGCTAGAATGCCCGGGGGGACTCCGATAGCTACCGACCACGACACGCAGGCAGCGGTTATCGACGTCTCGAGAACGGGCTAGCTGCCGATCGCATAAACCTCAACCCGTCCAAAATCTGGGAACTTGCCTTCAGCGTCTTTACCCGGTTGGCCTTGGCCACCCACCACGACCAACTCCCCTTTGGAATTAAAGAGCATTTGCGTGATGCGAAAACCTGATTTGATCGATCCCAGTCGTTCGCCGCTGGCGAGATCGAAAAGGGCTGCATTCCAGTCACCTCCTCGCAATCGTCCTCCCATGACAAAGCTCTCTCTTGCAGGATGAAGCACTAATGCCTCCATGAGCCCTTCTCCCGATTGCTTCTCCAACGTCTGTGCGGTCATTTTCGCTTCGCGCCAATTCCATCGCTGCCATAACTGCCTTCCGTTGCCCGCCATCGGGTCTCGCATGTCTCCCATGCCACATACGATGATGTCGTTATTATCAGGGGAGAACTCCATGGCAAAAATCCCGCCCAAATAGCAATGACTTTTGATAATCCCCCAACTCGTGAAATCCTTAGATTGGAACGAGCCCACTTGTTTTCCTGACGCGACTTCCCAAACACGTACCTCGCCCATCAGATTGCCAGCTGCAACCCATTGGCTATCGTGGCTGAATACGACGGATTGCACGGATGGCACATGCGGTAATGCATGCACCAGTTGCCCGTCGGACGCGTTGAGCACTTTCACCGAGGGTTCTGTTTCACCGGCCGGTGAATACTTGTAATCCCCAGCCATGTATTGGCCGGTTACGCTGGCCAGATATCGCTGGTCCGGTGATAACGCCATATCCCAGGACCAAAAACCATGAACCTTCTCCTCGCGAAGGAGCCCATTGTCCACTGCCGAATGCCATTTCAATTTGCCATCGTATCCCGCGGTGACAATCGCTTGCTGCTGTGCCAGGTAGACCGCAGAACTCACGTAGCTTTCATGGGTGCCGATCCGTTGGTGCCTCTTAGCCCCGATCTCCACCCGATAAACGCCATCCATGCAAGCTGCGATCAACTCGTTCTCATCCTGGAGCAAACAAGCACCTAGGATCGCCGTGGGGAGCTTGAAATCGTGGGTCCGCGTAAGCGTTTTCTGCATGATCGTCATCGTTAACCGAGCAAGATTTCTTGGATAGGCTGTGCGTCGCCCTCGACCCGATGAAACGTGGGCAAGTCCGGCAAATCGTACTGTTCTTTCGGATCGATGCCGAGCGCTTTGAAGATGGTCGCGAACAGTCGGCGATTGTCGATTGCATTCTGTGTGACCTCGAACCCCAGAGGATCCGTTTCACCCACCACCACACCGCCACGAATCCCACCACCCGCCATCGCCAAACTCCACGCTTTGGAATAGTGATCTCGTCCGCGAGCTTCATTCAGCCACGGCGTTCTGCCAAACTCTCCCATCGCGATCACAAGGGTATCCTGCAGCATACCGCGTTGCTCCAAATCGGTGATCAACTGGAAGAGTACATTGTCCAGCTCAGGCACGAGCATCTGGTGCATTTCGTGTTGGAAGACATGATTATCCCAAGGCATTCCATTGGCTACCATGACAAACGTCGATCCATTTTCAATCAGATGGCGTGCTTGGAGAGCATGTTGTGCAAATGCACCCAATCCATAGCGTTGACGATCGGCTTGAGAGAGTTTTTCCAAATCGAAAAGCGGCGCGCAGCTCATCAGTCCTTGGACTCTCTCAAAGGCTGCGTTGTACCCCGCGGCAGCTTCGCTCCGCCGATCGTTCTCAAACTTCCGGCTCAAAAACTTGCGGAGTGATTCGCGATCTTCATGATCCATTTCCGACAACGCTTCCGGGCGCAGGATATCAGGGATGGAGTATTCGCCTCCTGAACGCACAGGGCCGTACTGGGCACCGAGCCACCCCGCCCAGTTTCCCGCTTTGAACGATTTGAACTCGTTTCCTTCAGGACACGGATCGAGCAGGACAAACTGAGGAACGGGACTTTCCAATTGACCAAGTTGCTGAGCGACTACCGAACCCAAAATAGGACGGGTAAAGGGTGGCCTCGGTTTTTCTCCGCGCGTCAGAACATCGACACCTTGGAAATGCTCGTTGGGCTCGGTACTCATCGACCGGACCACCGCCAATTTATCCATGATGGTCGCGCATCGAGGCATCAACTGACTGATCTGAATACCTGGAATCGACGTTGAGATCGCACCAAAAGGGCCACCGGTGATGGTACCAGGCTTGGGATCCCACATTTCAAATTGGCTCGGAGCTCCGCACAGCCACAGCAGGATGCATTTTTTTCCTTGCTTTTTGGTCTCTTCTGCCAACGCTGGAATCGAAAACAGCCCATTGAAACTTGCAACGGACGCCAAACCCGATGCCATGGAGCCTTGCAAGAACAACCGACGATGGACTCGGTGCTCAGGGCTCCCGCACTCGTGCCGCCCCCGACCATTTGTCTCAGTGTGTTTCACCACGCGCATGTCTCTCAGTGATTGAAGCGAAATTCAGCGGAGGTCAAAACCGCCCAGACGACATTCTGCCAGCGTGAGATTTTTCCTTCAAAACTGTCGGCGGTGCCGGAGCGTTGGATAAATTCCAAGACAGCCTCGGACTCGGCGTCATCGGGGTGTCGACCAAGAATCGCAATAAACAGGTCGTCAATCGCCCCCTTGGGATCGGCCTGCAACGCTAGCCTCGCGATCAGCCCATCCTTCTGGCTCCCCTCAAGGATCACTTGATGCATTTTCGGGTTGTTCGCTAAAAAGAGTGTGTCACCCACATCGGTGACAATCGTTTCCGGCATGACATCTGGCATCCGTTCCCTTAACTCGGGCAACATGGGATGGTCATTCTCCACTCTCTGCTGGAGTGCGATCTGAATCGAGCGAGCGAGTTGCTCAGCCGTAAGCGATCGTTCGATCGACCATGCAAACAAAGCAGGGTCATCAACACCTTGCGGGCGTATGGAACTCAATTGATAAGCTCGACTCGCTACGATTCCTCGGACCAAGTTGCGAACATCATACCCTGAGGCGATGAAATCGTTCGCCAACCCATCGAGCAATTCGGGGTGCGACGGATCATGCATCGAATCCATTTGGTCGAAGGGATGAACGATGCCTCGCCCCATCAACTGCGCCCAAACCCGATTGACGAAAGCCTTCGCAAACATTGGGTGTCCTGAAAGAATCTCATCGACAAACTTCGTTCGCCGAGAGAATTTAGGAACGCGAGGTTCATTGGGAGGTAAAGGTGCTTGGTACAATTCATCGATATCTTCCTGCTTCGCATCTTTTTCCGGGCGGGGTTCTTCGACGGTTTTGGAAGCATAAAAGGTGAGGATATTCGGAGAGCTCGCCCCATGAATATTGGCGAACTCGGAAAAGCCACCGATGGCGGATTCGCTGATTCGCGGCCCAGCGTCGGTCTTTTGATTTTTGCTCCGATTGAAGAACGCGACGAGGCCCCAATAATGCTGTTGACGTATTTCCGATGCGATCATGTGATCGTGGCACTGAGCGCAATCGATCCGGATGCCGAAAAACGCAGGTGCCACCGCTTCCGCGATCGCTTGAGCATTGTCTTGACGTTCGAAGAGATACCACACCGCCCCAGCTTGATCGGGCGAATCTGGGCGAGCCAACAAAATCTCGCGGGCTACTTGATCCCAAGGACGGTTGTTGCGAAAAACATTTTCGAGGTAAGGGCGCCACAGTTTCTGGCGTTCGGCAACTTTCCCCCTGTTGCCTCGCCCCATTAAGATCGAATCAAACGTGTCGGTAAAGTTTTGGACATAGTCTTCGCTCGCGAGCAATCGATCGATGCAGGCCAATCGCTTGTCGGGCGATACATCCTCGATAAAACTAACGCGTTCGGCAACGGTAGGGATGCGACCAGCGAGATCGAGATAGACTCGACGGACAAATTCCTCGTCAGAGCACAACGAGGCCGGTTCGATGCCGTGTTTGGAGTAGCCTGCTGCGATCTCTCGATCAATGCGGACCGCCATATCAGTACTGCCGGCCGTCACTTCGGATTCCTGCGCGTGTGCGCACTGAGGAACCAGCAACCCTGCTGTGAAGACCAGAGCGAGGAACGGTAATGACTCGAAAGTCCGGCGTTGAGGCATGAACGCAATGAATGGTAGGGGGGAAAGGCAGGACCGATGAGCGGTCCCTTAGATTACTCGAAGGAACCGATCCTGTCAGCTTCGAACATCTCCGCTTATCCGAGGGCCTTCTCAAAAAGTGCCAGCAATCGGGCCCATGCTTTCTCTGCTTGTTCCTGATTGTGGACTCGCGTGTCGGGAGGGCACCAGCCATGCCCAGCAGGATAGACCTCAATTTCGGCGGGCAATTTCGCTTGGGCAAAGGCTTCCTTGAGGACTTTCTTCGAATCAGGATCGCGTTGATCGTCATTTTCGGCAACGGCGACGAGAAACGATGCTTTCATCTTGGGGATGAGCAAGTGTGGGCTTTCCGGATCTTTGGTAACCAGCCCACCGCCGTGAAACGAACCTCCGGCACCGATCCGATCAGGAACAGATGCGGCCGTTCGCATCACAATCGGGCCACCCATGCAGTAACCAATCGTTCCCATTTTTTTGTTCTTGTCGACCTGTGGCTGAGCATCTAGCCAAGCTACGAATGCCTTGGCATCGGTTTCGTTGGTCTTCGCGTTCAACGAACGAGCGAGAGGTACTACCTCTTGGATAGGGGTGTTGGCGCCGTTGGCAGCGGTTGGCGATTTCATCGTGCGATAGAAAGGATTGACCACAAGAACGCTGTAGCCAGCTTCCGCAAGACGCTTGCCCATCTGCTTCATGGCCGGACGCAACCCAAAGATATCTGGCCACACGATCACAGCCGCATGAGCGCCAACGGCGGGACTCACAAAATAGGCATCGCACTCCCCGTCAGGAGTTTTGATGCTGACATCGTTTTCCTGAACCTCCGCCGCATTAGCGCTTCGAGGAAACATAAATGCTGCGCCAACTCCCAGAGCCGCCAACGCTCCGATATCTCGGCGGGAATACTTTTTGAGGTCTTCTTCGAAATGGTCTTTATCGCACATGCTATGTCTCTCACCATTGGTAAGTTAAATTCTGCGGGCACTAGGAATGCAACCGGTATGGACAATGAAAAACAGGCCATAATCATCCCACACTAGAATCATCCGACACTGGGCCGCATTATAGCAATGCAGACGCCCGCCGAACCGTAGAGCCGGTATCAAATCCAGGCTATGCCCAGGCCCCTTCTCCCTTCGTATGCCGCAAAAAACAGGGGGATTCATCACTAGCAGTTTTCCCAAGGAACAAGCCAACGAGCATCGCGGGCGTGCCATTTACGTCCTATTTGTGAATTTCTCAAGAACGAATCGCACGTGCGCCCCCGTCGAGGCGTTTCTAGGCCTAGTCATCCAACAGATTGCAATTGGGAGCGAGAGAAACAATACTGGGCATGACGTCTTTGTAAGGTTCCTCGCAGAATTATCGAAATGATGCCGTGATTGAACTGATTCATCCTTTAATCTCTGGTCCAGTACTGCCAGCCACCGTTCTTCTCGGGCTGGTGCTCGCTTGGAGTCTCTTCACGATCCTGGTCGGTTACGGCATGGACATGCATGGCGACTGGCCATTCCATTTTCATAATCCACTGTCGAGTTGGTTCCCGGGGCATGGGGACGCCGGTGCTGACCACCCGATCTTCCATGCGCTCGGCGATGCATTGGGTTCGGTCGTGCTTACCCCGACCAAATGGCTCAATCTACGAAGTGTCCCGTTGATTCTCTGGGTGGGTATCTTTGCGTTAACCTGGTGGACGGCATCCGTTATCTGGTGGCAGGCCCTCGATGATTGGCTTGCACCGAATCCAGGCGCATGGTCAACCACGATGATGATCGTCCGGAACATCGTGTGCGCTTTGTTCTTAACAAAACTGCTTACCAATCCCATGCAGGGTTGGTTCCAAAACACTCCTTCCATCGACTCCAAAATGATCGTCGGCTCCGAAGCGGAGATTTGCTCCCTCGACGCGACGCCTGAGCACGGCCAAGCCAAATTCAAGACCGACGCCGCGCCCTTGCTGCTCAACGTCCGCACCGATGGACCACACTTGCCCAAGGGAACTCGGGTCTGGATTACCTACTACGACCGTGAGCGACGAATTTATCTAGTCTCACCAACGACAACATCTACTCACTCCCACTCTGACGGAATTTCATCATGAACGCAATGTTGGCCGCAGTCACCGCTTCCCAATTGGGTCTAGGAGCTTTGATCTTATTCGGTTCTCTCCTTTTAATCGGAACCGCATTCATCGTCATCGCAGGTAAGTTCTACGTGAAGGTTGGTCCTGACGAAGCGATCGTGAAGACCGGGATGGGTGGCATGTCGGTCATCATCGATGGCGGTGCATTGATTTGGCCAGTGATTCACCGCTACGAAAAAATGGACTTGACCTTGAAGAGTTTCGAGATCGCTCGGGAAGGATCCGAGGGGTTGATCTGCAAGGACAACATTCGAGCCGACATTAAGACAGCCTTCTTCATCCGGGTCGACAAGACCGAAGAGGAAATCAAGGAAGTCGCACAATCGATCGGTTGCAAGCGGGCGAGTCAAGTCGAGACGCTCCGAGAATTGTTTGACGCAAAATTCTCGGAGGCACTGAAGACGGTTGGCAAGCAGTTCGAATTCGTCGAACTTTATGACAAACGGGACAAGTTCAAGAACGAGATTCTCAAGGTCATCGGGACCGATTTGAACGGATACCGTTTGGATGACTGTGCGATCGACTACCTCGAGCAGACTCGGTTGGAGCTGCTCAATCCCAACAACATCCTGGACGCCGAGGGTATCAAGAAGATTACGGAACTGACCTCCACCGAGAAGATTAAGGAAAACCACTTTACCCGCGAACGGGAAAAGACCCTTAAGAAGCAAGACGTCGAAGCTCAGGAAGCGATCCTGGAGCTCGAACGCCAACGGATCGAGGCCACGGAACGCCAGAAGCGAGAGGTCGCGGAAATCCAAGCCCGTGAAAACGCTTCGGCGGCGAAAGTTCAAGAAGAAAATCGGCTCTCCGCGGAGCGAGCGAAGATCGCCGTCGACGAAGAAATCGGCATAGCAAACCAGAACAAGGAGCGAACGATCCTGGTCGCACAGCGGAACAAAGAACGCACCGACGCCGTGGAGCTCGAACGCATCAACCGAGATAAAACGCTGGAAGCCACCGAGCGGGAGCGGGTCGTAGGGCTGGCTGTTGTTGAAAAGGAAAAGGCACTCGAGTTGGAGCGGCGGAATATTCAGGAAGTGATTCGCGAGCGAGTCATCGTCGAAAGGTCTGTGGTCGAGGAACAGCAAAAGATCAAAGATACTGAGGCATTCGCGAATGCAGAACGGACCAAAAAGGTAGAAATCACGGCTGCGGAAACGGCGGCCGAGCAATCGCTCGTGAAAGAAATCAAAGCGGCCGAGGCGGCTCGCAAGGCTGCTGAAAGTACGGCTGCGATGATTCGCATCCAAGCCGAAGCGCATCGGGACGAAGCGGAGCAAAAGTCCGCCGCGACAAAACTGTTGGCCGCTGCGACTAGCGCTGAGCATGCCGCAAAGGGGTTAGCGGAAGCCCAAGTATCGCAAGCGAAAGCTGCTGCAACCCAGGAACAAGGACTCGCAGAAGCTCGCGTTCTTCGGGAAAAATTTACGGCAGAAGCTCAAGGAATCACCGAGAAAGCGAACGCCATGAAGGAACTCGACTCGGTCGGTAAAGACCACGAAGAGTTCAAGCTCACACTCGAAAAGGAAAAGCAAATCGAACTGGCTGCGATCAGCGCGCAGCAGATGATAGCGAACAGCCAAGCTGCCGTTTTGGGAGAAGCGCTCAAAACCGCCAAGATCGATATCGTCGGCGGAGACGGCGAGTTCTTCGAGCAGATCTCCTCGGCGGTCAAGGGTGGCAAAGCGATCGATCGCTTCGTCTTGAGCTCCAAGGTTGCGACCGATATCAAGGATACATTCTTCACGGGCAATCCAGATCATTTCAAGGAGCAACTGGACCGGATTCTGGGGCAGTTGCACTTGAACTCCGGCGAGATCAAGGACCTGAGTGTCGCTGCGTTGGTTGCGAAACTGCTCGCGGGAGGAGATGCTGCTGGGATGCACACGCAGTTGGCGACCCTACTCGGGCTCGCGAGTTCGCTCGATATCGCCAACAAGCCGGTCGGAAATTTCCTTACCAAGAAATAATCCTAGGCGAACACCATGACCACCAATGCCCTTGCATCTGGTACGTACGAAGTCCTGCGCAATCGCCTACGTGAATCAGCAGGCGAATTGAGAACGCGATTCGCAAAATTGAATGCAGCCCGCGCGGCTGTTTTCGGGAATGTTGAGACACGGTTGTTGGCGACGACGCATGTAACGACAGATCACAATTGCGTTCCTCGCGATATCTTCTCGACGAAACAACACGTGTTGCTCGGCTACAACGTGCAATTTGGATTGAAGACCGAGATCGCACCTGAGGATGTCCTTTCCATCTATCGATTCGATGGAGAGCATGCCAAGCAGGATTCGCTCAACAGTATCCTTAGCAGTGCGTTCCAACGGGACTTTCAAGAACTCTACCGATACTATCGAAACGCCACATTTTCCAGATTCGTGTGCAATGGACCGAATCTTTATATGGTGTTTCAAATCGGAAAGACCACCACTAGCTTCAAGGCCTTTAAGTGGGCCGTGGACGGTGAGACTCTTCATTATATCGATAATCGAAGTGAGTCCGAAGTTCGCCAGCCGCCGCAACACGAATTCCAATGGAAGCGAGCCACGCGCGATCATCATCGACCTGGCAGGCACCCTCACATCTCGATCGAGGATCATGTTTTCGTAGAGTGTGTCCATGGCGATTTGACCATCAAGGTCGAGGATAACACCGAAGATGGGCTCGGTATCTATCGAGAGCCTGTCGACAGCCCCGACCAGACGCTCGACGATGCGGAAACCCTCTATGCGATCCTTGGGAATCTCATACTGCTCAAGATTCGTCCCTACCAAGAGCGAGATTTTAGATACCTCGTTTTCAGTACGAAGCGCTCAACGGTGGAACGCCTGGATTCGATCGGCCAATCCTGCGTTTTGCTCCCGGACGATCACGGCATCATCTTTCCAAATGGTTTCGTCCTGCAAACAGGCCAATCCCGGCTTTTCGATCACAAACTCAATAATCTCACCTTTGAGCGGATGATTCGGTCCCCCAACGGCGAGGACTATCTGTACCTGTTCGTCAATCAAGACGCCGGCGCGTACTTGCAATTGCGCTACAACCTGATTCGACAGGAAGTCGACACACCTCTTCTATGCCATGGCCAAGCCTTCTTTGAGAACGGGCACATGCTGAGCATGCGCGCTGGCGAGACAGCCCAAAAGCACCACGCCATCCAAATTTGGCAAACCCCATTTACGGGAACCGACTTTCGTCCCACCGTCCAATCGGACACTCTCCTCTTCAAAATTGGGAATCGAGATCTCGTTCGAGGGATGGCCGAATGCCAAGAGTTGCTAACTCTTATCGACAAGGATGAATCGTACGCAGATCTATACGCGGATCTCGGTAAGCGAGCCACCAACCTTCTCGACTCCTATTTTTGGCTCGATCGAGAAGAAGCCTTTCAATTATCGGTTCCGATCGAACAAATCCGAGAAGCGGCGAACGCTGCAGTGGATGAATTTGAGAAGGTCGTCCGGGTTCGCAATGAAACCAACACTGCATTAGAACGCACCGACAAGGAAAGTATCGAATTGCTCAAGGCCTTCGAGCGAACTCGGTTCGACAAGGTCGAGGATTTCGTTCAGCAATTAGCCTCCATCCGCGCGCAGCGTGGCAAGGTCATCCAACTACGGGAATTGCGGTACATCGATAACGATCGAGTCGCTGGCATCGAGACGCAAATGGTCGAAGCCGCTGAGCGACTGGGGGTTCGATGTGTTCAGTTTCTGCTCGATCCTGCGTCGTTAACTCCCTATGCCAAACGAATCGAGGCGTTGGAGGCGCAGATCCCGAAGGTCGAATCGTCATCGGCCGCCAAGAAGCTTGAAGGGCAGCTCTCCGAGATCGGTGCCGACCTGGAGTTGCTCATCGAGACCGTATCTCAGCTAAAGATCGAGGATCTGTCGCAACGAACCAATATCGTAGATCGGATCGGCAATTGCCTCGCACTGTTGAATCGAATCCGATCGTCCCTCAAAACGCGGCTGAGATCGCTGACCACGGGGGAACTCGAATCCGACTTTGCGTCCCAATCCAAACTTCTCGATCAAGCGGCCGTAAGTGGCCTGGATTCATCGAATTCGCTGGAACAGGTGGATTCCGGCTTAACCCGTATCCTGCTGCAGATCGAGGAGCTCGAAGGACGTTATGCCGACTCGCAAGAGCTGTTGCTGCGGCTCACGGAAAAGAGGCAAGCACTTTGCGATCTGTTTGAATCCAAACGCCAGCAATTGGTGGAGCAACAGACCCAAAGGGCGAATACGCTCGTTGCTGCTGCCAACCGTATCTTGGACGGCATTACCTCGCGATCCTTGAGAATCGAATCACCCACAGAGCTGCTGGCCTATTTTGCGTCGGACCTCATGGTCGAAAAGGTTCGGAAGATCGCAGGGCAACTCAAAGAGCTCGGAGACTCGGTCCGTCGCGATGATGTTCTGTCACGTTTGAAGGCGATCTCGGACGACTCGATACGCCAACAGCGCGATCGACGGGAATTGCTCAGCGATGGCAATTCCGCGATCCGGCTTGGGCAACACTCGTTTAGCGTCAATCAGCAACCCATCGAGTTGACCACCGTCGTTCGAAACGACTCTTTGAATCTGCATCTAACGGGAACTCAATTTTTCCAACCCCTCACCGACCCCTCGCTCGATGCCGCAAGAGATTTGTGGGAACAGCCACTTCCGAGCGAATCGAAGCAAGTGTATCGCGGGGAATACCTCGCCTATTGCCTGTTCCATGAATTGACAGAGACGCCACCGCGTCGTCGGGTCGGTTCTGCGACATCGCCACTAGCAGCGGATTTCAATGCAGCCCCCCCCATCCTGCGCTCCGCTGAATACTTGAGTTTGGATGCATCCCAGAAAGCGGATTGGGTCCGAGAGCGTATGCAGAGTCGCTATGCCGAAGGATACGTACGGGGGGTTCACGACCACGATGCTGCAAAAATATTGACAGGTCTCTTAATGGCCCGCCAATCGCTTGGCCTGCACGCCGCACCACCGCGTCTGAGAAGTATTAGCTGGTATTTGTGGAACCATCACGTCCCATCCAAAGATCGCTCGTCCATCGAGCAATGGATTCGGTCGCTATCCACCGTCGATAGACTCTTGCCAAACGGGATGCCCAATCACGAAAGTATCAACAAGGTAGCGCAGCAATTGCGAGCCTGCGACAGTCCTCTACGGCAACGCTTGCCGGTGTCTCAAGCGGCCGCTTTCCTGGTGTCGGTGTTGCGTGACACAGCCCCTACAAACCACCAGCCAGCATCCCCAGGCCGCCCTGGGTACAGGATTGCAAAACGCACCAAGGAACTACTTCATGGCATGCAACACCACATGCCAGACGAGCGTTGGAATGGGTTGCTACAAACCATCCGTACTCATTTGAGCAATCCCGATGAAGCTTGGTCGGTGGCGATCAAAGCGGTGGATGCCTATTTCGAGAACCTAACTAAACATAACGCACAGCAGAATCCGCTCGATCCGAACACCGACTACCGAGAAGAACTCGCCTTAGCTTTAGTGTCGCTTCATTACCCGCACGATGCCGGAGAGGTTGATCCATCGCATCCGGCGATCCCAATCGTCACCGTCTTTGAACTCGCTGGCGATCACCCCAACATCGTCAATCGTGAATTGGCCGTCAATTTTCATCGCTTCATGAAACGACTGAGAACGCATGCGAAGCAAATCGTCCCGCGATGGACGGAACTGCAAGCCGCAAAACGACGGCTTGTCGAGCAAGCGGAGCGCAAGATCAAAGCCCATGAGTTCAAAGCTCGGGTTCTCACGAGTTTTGTACGCAATCAGCTGATCGACGAAGTCTACTTGCCAAGGATCGGCGATAACTTTGCCAAGCAAATTGGCACGATGGGTGAAAACCAACGGACGGATCGGATGGGATTGCTTCTTTTAGTGAGTCCACCTGGCTACGGAAAAACCACGTTGATGGAGTACGTCGCCAATCGTCTCGGATTGGTCTTTATCAAGGTGAATGGTCCCGCGTTAGGGCATGGGGTAACCTCGCTCGATCCCAGTGAAGCAACCAATGCTGCATCGCGCGAAGAGGTACAGCGCATCAACATGGCGCTCGAGATGGGTGACAACGTCATGTTGTATCTGGATGACATCCAGCACTGCAATGTCGAGTTACTTCAAAAGTTCATTCCTCTCTGCGATGCGACTCGCCGGATCGAAGGCGTTTGGAACGGGCAGTCCAAGACCTACGACCTACGCGGTCGCAAGTTCGCGGTCGTGATGGCAGGGAACCCATACACCGAAACGGGGGAGCGGTTTCAGATTCCAGACATGCTCGCGAACCGAGCCGACGTGTACAACCTAGGTGAGATTGTCGGAAACAGCAGAGAATCCTTCGAGCAATCCTACCTCGAAAACTGTCTAACCAGCAACCCGGTATTGCAACCGTTGGCGCGATGCTCCAATGCCGATCAGCGCACGGTGCTCCAAGCCGCGAAGCGGGGCATCATCGAAGGCCTGGAGTTGGAGAGCAATCTTTCGGCAGACGCAGTGCGCGAAATGATTGCGATTCTCACGAAGCTCCATCGAGTCCGCGATGTCGTTCTGATCATGAACCAAGCGTACATCCATAGTGCGGCTCAAGCGGACGACTATCGGACCGAGCCACCTTTTAAACTCCAAGGAAGCTATCGGAACATGAATCGTATCGCCGAGAAAGTTGTCACCGTGATGAACGACGACGAGCTGCAGCGATTGATTTTGACGTGTTACCAGCAAGATGCACAAACTCTTTCGCGCGATGGAGAATCGAACTTATTGAAGATGCGCGATTTACTGGGGATCCTTACCGAAGAGGAAACCAGTCGATGGAAATCGATCAAGAAAACCTTTGTCGAAAAGAGCCGGATGCGAGGCCTATCGGGCGACGACTCCACATCGCAGTTCCTTACTTCCTTCCTCGGCATCCAAGACGGATTGGATTCGATCCGCGGTGCCGTCGAGGCCGCTTCCGCGCATCGCCAATCTGAGCCTACGATGCCTCAACTGGAATCGAAAGTGATCGTACAGCACGCGGTACCGCGCGTCATGACCGAATTGATTCGCAGTCAGTTCCAACTGCTCTACGACGGATTGCGTCCCGTCCTCGAGGGTGTCTCCCAGCAAACCACGACGTCGGAGCGGCTTAACACCGCGATTCGAGAGCTGATGACCCGATACCATGCAATGGAAGCCGCATCGCAAATTACCCCTGAACCGCCTGTTGATGAAACACAGGCCGATGGAACCAACCATTGATGATAAACTGCCGAGTTGCGGAGTCCATCTTTCAAATCACTGCCTAAAGGAGATGACAATTTCATGGTTTCCAATTTGGTGATTCCGCCGAACTGGTCTTCATTTCCCGAGGAGTTTCGACAGCGACTCGGAAGCACGGTTGGACGTCAACGGCTCATGCAATCGGAAGGTAGCATCTTGATTGTTGCACATTGGGTGCCTGAACACGACGAGGCTGGACGCCGGGGGATTCTGTTTTGGCGTGATGGGTCAGGGGAATGGCGAGCGAGCAACGGGGATCCTGGCAAAGGAGCGCTGGGCATGCATCTCAACCGCTATGCGAAGCGTCTCGATGAATATGAAAGCGCGGAGGCAAAAGCCGTTAAGGCCGACCAGTACCTTTCCCTGCTCGAAGGCTTGGCCCCCGTCGTTCGTTCCAGCCGCAACCTACTGGAGACGCTGGAAGAAGCCAGGAAAGCGATCCCGGACGATCGAACCCTCATCGACCATCGAGATCGAGCGTACGATCTTTCGAGACAAGCTGACTTGCTCTACGAATCGGCCAAAAACGCGCTCGATGTGGCCGTTGTTCGTCGTGCCGACGAACAAGCGCAGACAAGTCAAAAGATGATGCTAGCGGCCCATCGATTGAATATCCTTGCCGCGTTGTTTTTTCCCTTCGCGACGCTGGGTGCGGTGTTCGGCACCACGCTCACCGACAACTGGACGTGGGCGCACTCCGCCATCCCGTTCTTGCTCTACATCCTCGTGGGTGGTCTCACAGGTCTGTTGCTGACACGATTTGTGTCCCGTCCCGGTTAGCTCGGGGATTTTGGGATGGGCGGCGAAGGGTGCGTAAACGAGGCTCTTGACTCTTTGCAACAGGTCGCGCTCTCCGTTTTCCTGATCGAACTCGAAATTGCCCAAGGGCGATCGCAGTGATTCTTAATTTCGGTAATGTCTGATTTTTAGCGTCATGGATGGAGGGGCGCGGCACCTAGAACCTTGGCTGGCGGTTGTTGTGCAGCTGTGGCGAATCACTTTGGATTCGCCGAGCATCCACGGCATGCCCCTTCGAGTTGTTGCATGTCGGTCCCCATGAGAGCCTCCACTCTGCTTAGGAAGTGTTAGGAACGCGATGCCCAAAGCAATCTGGTATCATTTGGTCAACGGATCGGCGATCCTGACGGCTTTGCACCAACAAATGGGTAGCACGTCGGCCATTTCTAGGGCACCAACATACCGCCGCTACAATCCCTGGAACGGCAATAGCCTGATCGCGACGCACGACTGATGGTATTGCAAGCAAACTGTAACCACGGCACAACCACCAAATGATGAGACGATTTCCCCACATCCCCGATCCGATCAACGATCTCTTTGACAAAGAGAAGTATCGTTGGGATTACATCTACTTAAGACCGATCATCATTTTCGTCTACTTCTTTTATAGATGCCTAGTGTTTCCATTGAAATTCCTGGTACATCGCTTCACGTTGGGCTGTGAAGGATATCTCGTCGATCGAACGTTGTCTTTCGGGATGAAGTATCTCGCACGAACCGAAGCGGTTGAGTTGCTCGTTCGCCATATACAGATCGAACCATTGATCTACCGGCACTTGCTATCGACGTGCGCTCACACTCCCGAAAGTCCTCCACCGAGATTTAATGGGATCGACGCTAATTTCGATGTCGACTGTATACGCGATGTGTACCGCAACAATATGACTATCGGGCACGATCAACTCTCCTACGAGTTTGGCGACCGATTTGAAAAGCATTGTTTTCTGGAAAATCTATCACAAATCCGAGAGCGAGTTCCCCAAGACCATAATCAATTCAGCAAGAAGGCAATTGACGAAAATCGCCGGTATTCATTCCAATTATTGGGTCCAACTAATGTTTCGATCATGATTGTCTTCGTGATCACTATCTTTGCCGACCTAAGGACTGCGATGAGGGCATTGAACTCGTTCGGCTCCGATTCGATCGTCTTATGGTGCCTGAAGCATATTTATGCCAACAACACCGAGGCGTTGGTAGACCTCGATTTTTTCATGCAGTCAGAAACAAACAGGGGACATTTCGGTAGCAGCCCATTTTTCTCCAACCCCAATCAGTATCTCTACTACCACATTGTGTTCGATGAATGTGTCTACGACATGCTTAGGACCATCAAACCCCGCCAATAGTATTCGCATGAAATTTCCACCTGTTAGCACTCAATCCTGAACCAAATACGAAATCCAAGGGTATCAGAATGTCCACCTTCATAACGGGTACCGGATCATTTTTACCTGGTCCACCGATAGACAACAACTCGATCGAGAAATACTTAGGAATCATCGAAGGGGAGCAATCGGTGAGACGTCAAGTTCTTGGCGTGAATGGGATACGTACGCGTCACTACGCTTTGGATACGGACCAGAACGAAACGTTCGACGTTTACCAGCTTGGAGTTTTGGCTGCTCAAAACTGCTTGAAGGGCTCAGCGTCAATCGCTCCGATCAGTTATCTCTCGGCAGGAACAACCCATGCTCCCTATTCCGGACCTGGAATTGCTTCGATTGTGCATTCGCAACTTGCACAACAAGGAATCTTACTGGAGCCAGTCGAGGTGAATTCGAACTCGGGGATTTGCACGTCGTCGGCGACTGGCGTGATCAATGCATTTCGGGCTATTCAGTCCGGCGTTCATCAGTCGGCGCTATGCATCGGCGCTGAGCAATCGACCCAAGCACTTAAGTCCACGGCTTTTCGCATCATCAAAGATACCGAAACTATGGAACGGGATCTGAAGAGGTCACAGTGGTTCATGTCGGTGTTTCTCAGGTTCATGCTCTCCGATGGAGCAGGCGCCTGGCTTCTTGAGTCCCAAGCTCGAGAGGATCGCACGTGCTTTAAAATCAACTGGACTTTTTCACGCTCTTATGCCTCTGAAGCGCCGTTGTGCATGCACTATGACAATCGTTCTGCCCGTCTGAGCCAGGATGTTGATATCCTATCGAAGCACTTGTTCGTCTTTGCGAGAAGGTTCGTTACGGAATGCTTCGAGATGCACCAGGAGAAGCTTGACAACTATCAGATTATCCTTCCACACCTGTCGTCATATTTCTTCCAAAGAAAAATGGAGCGATTGTTAACGCAGCTGTGTGGTGACAAGGGTACTCAACCTAGTACGTGGACGAATCTAGCCACGGCAGGCAACACTGGTGCTGCGAGTATTTTCGTGATGCTGGACCAATTCGTTCGTACACAGCAATCGAAGGCTGGCGATCGTTTGCTATTGTTCATACCCGAATCCGGTCAATTCAACTTCGTCATGATTAGCCTTACGCAAGTTAATAGCATCCAACCTACCGACTAATACCTATGTCAAAGAAACTTGTCATCGTTGGATGCGGCAGCAGCGGCCTGATTACGCTCAAGTACGCATTGGACGAACTTCGCGATTGGGAGATCATTGCGTATGAGGCCTCCAGTAAGATCACAGGATGTTGGGGAAGGCCCCCAAGTGGTTTTGTCTCGACATCAACAAAGTACACGACACAATTCGCCTGTTATCCCTTGTACGACGCCGGCGTCCGTCGAGACCTTTCGTCGGCATCTCCGTCTTTTCAATATCCAGAGTTTTTCTGCGACGGGGAATACGGCGAATACCTCGAGAAATTCGCGAACCACTTCGGCCTCAAGAAGTTCATCTGTCTGAACACGAAGGTTTCGCAACTTCGAAGGAACAGCGATGGGAGGTGGGATTTGCAATTGTCGCATGTATCTCCGCCCGACGTTCGACGCGATCAAGGGAGCACGGAAGAATCGATTGTTTGTGATGCAGTAGTCATCTGCACGGGTTTAGCCGACGCGCCGAAACCGCTCAAGGCGGAAGCGAAAGTCTTGACTCGACTTGATTTTGGAGACTCAATCCGAAATCAAAAAGTTGTCGTAGTAGGAGGGGGGGAATCTGCAGTGGATGTTGCTCGAAGATTGGCGGGCCCATCGCTCAACAACCAAGTGTGGCTTTCTGTCCGTACGGGAATTCGGGTCAGCCCGAGATACCATCCGATTCGTGGCGTCCCCTCAGACTTTCTTCGCAATCGATTGCTCTTATCGTTTGACGCTGGGCTACGAAATGTTGTTGGTCAACGGTTCGTCGAGTATCGAATGCGTTGTCGCAAGGTACTGCAGCGGTTATTCCCAGCCAATCAAAAACTTCGCAGTTCCACACATGAAGTGAACCAGCATGTCCGTGACCGATGGGCCTTGCGTTTGACAGAGTCCGCAAAGGACAGCCTCTTCAACATGTACCACAACAAAAGCGACGACTTTCTTGGGGATGTCGCGGAGGGCCGAATCCGTATTATCGGAGGAAATAGCGACCCTTCGTACCGAAGGTTCTACGCGTTCGGATCTAGCGACGTAATGAATATTGATCCAGACTTGATCGTGCCAGCAATCGGATACGCATCGCAGCTAAAGGCATTGACCAACGATGAAATTGCCTTTCGGGATTTCTATTTGGGTATTCGACATATCGAGTATGCCAGCCTATTCCTCGTTGGGATGACACGCCCCATCATTGGAAACATTCCATCCATTAGTGAGATGCAGGCTCGTTATATCGTTTTCCATTTAGCCAAACAACCTGCGGATACTTCAGTTATCAAAAAGATCCATCATCGCAATCGCATCGAATTGGAACGCCGTTTTGCAAACCTAGACACCACCAACGTCTATCCAGTTGAAATGTTTCCTTACTGCGATCAACTCGCACGTGAGATGGGGTGTTTTCCAAGCTTGCGAAAACTTCGATCACCAATCCAATACATCCGGACAGCGTTAAGCCCAGCCACCACAATGCACTACTTTAACGATAGGGAGATGCCAAGCAATTCCTCGCCCATCTTCAGCCCGTTGCTCATAACGCTCCTACTGCTCCTCTTGAAGCCGTTGGACGTGGTGGTTCGAGCATGTCGACATTGTTCGAAAATTTCTCAAATCCGGTTGAAGCGTTGAGCGAAGCTTTGGTACTAACGTTTAGCCATGTCTTTTGGGATAACGATGCTCGTGCGTACAACTATATGATTTCATTCCGCCACGTTGAGCCATTCCGCAACCTGTTCTGCAAAATAAGTCAAGATGCAGCTTGCTCCGGCGCGGCGGAATGCCATCATGCTTTCGAGCACGCATTCTTTTTCGTTTAGAGCACCGGCGCTAGACGCCATCTTGAGCATCGCATACTCGCCGGATACTTGATAGACCGCCACTGGGATCGAGAACGAATCGTGCAATCGGCGGACAATATCCAGGTATGGCATGCCAGGTTTCACCATCACGATATCAGCACCTTCTTGAATATCGAGAGCAACTTCTCGGATCGCTTCGTCGGTGTTGGCTGGATTCATCTGGTACGTTTTCTTCGAGGCACCACCTAGGTTTTTTGCGGACCCGACGGCATCTCGGAATGGTCCGTAAAAGGCCGAGGCGTATTTCGCAGCGTAACTCATGATGGTTACGTGCTGAAACCCTGCGTCATCGAGCGCCTTGCGAATCGCGCCGATGCGTCCATCCATCATGTCCGATGGTGCAATTACCGTCGCCCCTGCGCGGGCTTGGTTGATCGCTTGTTCGCATAAGATACTGACCGTCTCGTCATTTGCGACGTAGTTGTCGATGATGACTCCGTCATGACCGTGCGAGGTGTATGGATCGAGAGCAACGTCGCAAACGATGCCCAGTTTGTCGCCACATCGCTCGCGGATGGCTCGCGTTGCACGGCAGATCAAATTCTCAGAATCGATGGCATGCCGACCATCTTCGGATTTTAAGCCCGGTGGTGTGACCGGGAAAATCGCAATCCCGCCGATCCCGAGCGATGCTGCTCGTTCCGCAGCTTCGGCTGCTAAGTCAACGCTCATGCGTTCGACCCCAGGCATGGTTTTGATCGGCTCGGTGGACCCTTTGCCATCGATTACAAAGATCGGCCAAATGAGATTGGCGGACGAAAGGTGGGTCTCTTGGACCATTTGCCTCACCCAATCCCATCGCCTTAATCGTCGAAGTCGGGTCGCGGGGAAAGAGCCGAATGAAGACAATGGTTGCATGGGCTGGGACCAAGGTAGCGAGGGAAAGAGCCGGACGGTAAACTAGGAGTCAGGGCGACCGCCCTCAGACCCGACGCTATTTTAGCTCAATTCCTTCCAATCCGAGAGGCACCTATGTTCCGTAAACCGATCCATTCTTTCTTGGCATTCGCCCTAGTGAGCAGTGCGTCGTTGCTATCCGTTGCGGAGAACTTGGGTCAAGACGCCTCAAAATCGCCGGTCGTGCGCAATGAAAACCCGAACGGGCTACCTGTTCCGAGCGGAGACGGCTGGGTTTCGCTCTTCAACGGAACCAATTTCGACGGTTGGCAACAAAAAAACGGTTGGGCTGTTTATCGCGTCGATCAAGGAACAGTCCACGGACTTACCTCCAAAAACAGTCCTAATTCATTCCTTTGCACGACAAAAGATTACTCCGATTTTGAATTGAAGTTCGAAGTCAAAGTACACAATGAATTGAACTCAGGAGTGCAGATCCGGTCCAAGAGTCTAACTGACAAGGACAATGGCCGAGTGCATGGCCCTCAAGTTGAAATCGAAGCAAGCCCTGGCGAAGCTGGATATGTGTATGGTGAAGCCACTGGCCGCAATTGGATCTCGCCGACACAACCACCCCACTCGCATCTCAAAAACAATGAATGGAACCAATACCACATCCGGGCCAAGGGCAAGAGGATCCAAACGTGGATAAACGGAAAACTGATCGAAGACATGACCGACCCGCTCTCGCACGACTCCGGATTCATCGGCCTTCAAGTTCACGGGATCGGACCCGATCAGGGCCCGTTCGACGTCCAGTGGCGGAATATTGAAATCCGTGAACTGAAGTAACCGACGTAACAAAACGAAGTAATTGGGGGTAACTCCATCGCTCGGGTTTGAACAGGTTTTCATCAAGAACTAATTACCAATAACTAGATGGTCATGGACGTGCGGATAGTGAGTCACGCTGCAGTCCACGACCCCAATCACGATCGCTAGCAATTCGTATGAAGAAATCCATGAATCACCGTGCGTTTGCACTCGCGACCGGTCTATGCACCATCGCAGCCACTACGATGGGCTGCCGAGATGCGAACTCGGTTCCGGTGGCTTCTCACGAACCGAATTACCTCTTCTCAAAAGCGATGGAAATCAAAGAGGAGGTGGAACTCAATGAGTCACTGTTCCAAACGAAGGATCTGCTTACTGAGTGGTTTGGGACACCGGACAATCCGAAGATTCCGGAGTTGCTCAAGGACGGAGATTACGCGGACCTCTTCAGCGAAGAGAATTTGAAACTCGCTGCTGGCACTGCGACCAATCCGGGATTGTACGCGTCGCAGCAGTGCGTGTCGTGCCACGGCCCTACAGGCCAAGGCCGCGGTCCGGTGGCAGCCAGCCAAGATCCCTATCCTCGCGATTTCCGCGCGGGGATTTTCAAATTCAAAGGCACCCCACTCGCTGCCAAACCTCGCAAGGAAGATATCGCACGCGTTCTGAAGCAGGGCCTATCCGGGACTCAGATGCCGATCTTCGACAAGCTCTCGGACCAACAGATCAGTGCGTTAGTCGATTACGTCGTTTTCTTAAGTATCCGTGGGGATGTTGAAAGACGACTGCTTCGTAACGCTTCTTCCAACGATGGGAAGCTGGACGAAATCAAGGACGCCGCGGAAGAGGCGTTGACCCAAATCGCAGACCGTTGGGTAGCTGCCGAAGATTCTTTTGAGGAGTTTCCCGATCCCGAGATTCCACTCGTAGGTGCGGTCGCATCCGACGACGCAGCCCTCGCGCAATCCATCGAGAAAGGAAAAGAGCTTTTCCGAACCACCAACTGCGCGCAATGCCACGGTCTCGAAGCCAATGGTATAGGCACGAAACCACCGGACTACGACAATTGGACTAAGGAATGGACCGTCGATATCAACATCGCACCGACCAACGTCGATGAGTTGGTACCACTGATGGCGTTAGGGGGAATGAAACCGCAAATCATCAAGCCTCGAAATATCGTCGAAGGCCATCTGCGAGGAGGCCGCTCACCAATGGATATCTATCGTCGCATTCGGTATGGAATCCCAGGTGGTCCGATGCCCGCTGCCGCGATCGTGCAATCGCGCGATGAGCAAGGTTTGCTCGAGGAAGACCTCTGGCATTTGGTCAATTACGTGCTATCCATCGCTCGAGTCCCCCCGCCGCCTGTTTCTGCTCAACCTGACGGCCAGACCGAAGGGCAAAAAGTAGCCCAATCCACTCCTTGATCATGACTCGTCATTGTCCAGGATTGCGTCCCAGTCGATCGACAAAAAACCGAATTTCCAGACACCGCAACCGATGCTACATGATTCCAAAGACAAGCTGATTGCGGCGAAGGCAGGCGACGAAGCGGCCAAAGGCGAATTGTTGAATCGATTTCGCCCCTACCTTAATGTCATCGCTCATCGACTCCTCGACAACCGCATCCAAGGTCGACTCGATCACGCCGACGTGGTCCAGGTTACCTACCTTGAGGCCTCACGCGACTTCGGCGATTTCAATGGCGAGTCTGTCGAATCGCTGTTGGCTTGGTTGCGCAACATTTTGAAGAACAACGTCGCAACGGCGCATCAGGAACATCTCGCAACACAGAAACGCTCTGCGAGGCGGGAGGTCGATCTAGGAGCCAAAGGGAAAACCGATGATAGCGCACCGGGAATCGAGAACATCCTCCCATCCGAGGCGTCATCCCCGAGCCAGCGCATCATGAAGAGCGAAGCTGCAGCAGTGCTCGCGCTGTGCCTGGAAAAAATTCCCGACACGCAGCGAGAAGCGATCCGGATGAGGTACTTGGAAGGCATGTCCCTCAAAGACATCTCAGATCGGATGGGCAAATCAGAAATGGCCGTCGCAGGATTATTAAAGCGTGGGCTGCAGGGACTTCGAGAGGCGATGCAAGCGTTGCAGTCAAGCCTCAGTTCGTTGATGTAGACCACGCCGATCGTTGCGGCAGCAAGGATCGCTGCGGCAGCAAGGATTGTTGCCGCAACTCAGCCATTCCTGGTGCGTCGCGGACATCCATACTAACGCGGGGATCTTAGGTTCGGTTGCGATCGGTTGAACTTAGAGTTTCAAGCCGAACAGTTCCCCGCCGTTCGAACCGGTTCCACCTCGAAGTTGCCCCTGATATTTCTTTACAGCGACCTCTCGCTTGACCTCCTCGGGTTCCGGAGCGGCGGCGGTTTTCGAACCTTCCGGTTTGGCTTGCGTGGCCTTCAGCGACAGGCCGATCCTTTGAGCATTGCGATCTACCGTCAGGATTTTGACTTCGACTTCTTGGCCTTCTTGGATGACCTGGGAGACGTTGTTGACCCGGCGATGCGCGAGTTCCGAAATATGAATCAGTCCTTCGATGCCGGTAGCGAGCTTGACAAAAGCACCGAAATTCGCGAGCCGTGAAACGGTACCGCGTACTGTTGATCCTGCTGGAAAGCGGGCTTCGGCATCGTTCCATGGGTCGTCTTGAAGCGATCGGTAGGACAGAGAGATCTTGCCGGTCTTTGGATCGAATTTTTCAATTCGAACCTGCACTTTATCTCCCTCTTTGATCACCTCACTCGGGTGTTTAATCTTTTCCCACGACAATTGGCTGACGTGGATCAACCCATCGAGGCCACCGATGTCGACGAAGGCTCCGAAATCCATAACCTTGCGAACGACACCGTCGCAAAGTTGGCCGATTTCGAGGCTTGCCAACCGCTCGGCTTTCTTTGCCTGTTTCTCCCGCTCCAGGACGGCGCGGTGGGACAATACCAAATTACCTCGGCGAGGATTTGATTCGGTAATGATGCACAAGAGCTTTTGGCCGATGTAGTCGGCGGCCGACTCGATGCGAAACTCCGACAATTGGCTGATAGGGATGAAGCCGCGAATATTGCCAACCTTGCACTCGACCCCTCCGGTGTTCGCACTCTCGATCTTGGCTTCTACGACGGCTCCTTCCTCGAGATCGCCCCAGTCGGATGCCGAGATGGCTTCGCCGGGGATCGCCAATTCGTAGAGCCCTTCGTCGGCGTTGAAGGAGCGGATTACGATGTCGATGGATTGCCCTTCGGTTGGCATATCGGTGAACTGCAGCAACGGGACCACCCCTTCGTTGGGACCACCGAGGCTGACGAAGACGTTCTGGTTGTGAATCTTGATCACACGAGCTTGGTAGCGTCCACCGGTTTCGAGGCCGACACCCACTCGACCGGTTTTCTCACCGATCATCAAGCTATTCAAATCGGCGCCCGCGAGTGCTGCTTCGAGTTCGGAGTCCTCGCTCGAGTCGCGATTCCTCAGGTTAGGGACTGGAACCTTCGGAGCTACGGGGGCGGAGTCCTTGTTCGATCGGTATCGCGGCGCGAGTGCTTCGGCGTCGATTTTCTCTGGCGTTGTAGTCAAGTCGACGGTGTCACCGGTCGTTCCTGCGGCGGCTGGATCTCCTGGTGCTCCTTGTGGGCCTTTCGGGCCAGGCCCTTTGGGTGAGCCACCGCGTCGTTTCTTGTCACGATGCTCCCGATCCCCCATCGGTTTTTGTGATTGTTCCTGGACCATTCGCATCCGACGAAGACTCTCAAGATTGATCGGGCCGCCAGCCGCTCGCGGTTCCGTGCTGGTGGCACCCGATTGCACGACGGAGCCTGCAGACGCAGCATCCAGAGCGGAGTCTGAGGAAGGATTCTCCAAAGGGGCATCGCCTGTGGCTGGAACAGTCGGCGAAAGTCCTTGAGTGTTTCCGGAATCGAGAGGATCAACCATGAGCGATAACCAAGTGAGGGCTATGTGGAAATTGAGGGAGAAAACGTATGTGTAGTGTAACAATGGCCAATGAAGTTGCCAGCCGTTTCCGACGATGCACATTCATGCCAAAACAGAAGTATCGGACGCCATCATCCAATAAAAATGTAGCTATTCGCCAGCAATCACCGCCTTGTCTTCCCACTAAATACGCCCTTTTCAGTCTGCAACATGGGCTAGGCACTCGTCTGTAGCAAATGCGCCGGTTGTCCGACTGGGTTGGCTGATTAGGCTTTTTGTCGCGAATGGGATGACCCCGGTTACAGGAACGCACCGCTCGGATATCCTTTTGAGTGGGGTGGGTTCCAGGAATCCTAGGTTCTGGAACCAGTCGTTAGACCGGCCCTGATGAACTCCGATAATACAATGCCGGCTAAACCATACTCCCCTTCCCGTGGACCAGACACCTATCCAAAGAAACCTTAATGCAGATCCCCTTCCTATCCTTCCCCCTCGCCCTGAACTTGTTTGGGCAAAGTGTCGAATCCGCCGACCTGATCGTGGTCGGACTGTTGATACTTCTGGAGGGATTGCTTTCGATCGACAACGCGCTCGTGCTGGGGATGTTGGCGAAGCGATTGCCCAAGCACATGCGTTCGCGTGCGCTGTCGTACGGGCTGATCGGTGCCTTCGTATTTCGCGTAATCGCGATTTTGACCTCGGCGTATCTGCTCCAATGGACCTTCGTCAAATTCATCGGTGGAGCGTATTTGGTGTATATAGCAGTCAAGCACCTCTTCCTCGATGAAGCGGACGGCAATGAAGAAAAAGTGGTGCTCGACGACGAAGGTCAACCAGCGTTGGTCGATGCGACCACGGGTGAAAAGCTCGATATCGATCGGGAAAATATCGAGATCGAACAACGGGTTCCGATCGCTGCTGCATTGGTGACTGAGGAACCCGAACAATCCAACGCGATGCCTCTGATGCCGAGCGAATCCGCGGTTTGCGATGTACCAGCTCGCAACCAAGCCCTGTTCTGGCGAACGGTACTGGTCATCGAGTTGACCGATATTGCGTTTGCTGTCGATTCGATTCTTGCCGCGATGGCTCTCGCAGGCTCCAGGCAAGATAAGCTGTGGGTTGTGGTTACCGGTGGGATCCTCGGCGTGGTGCTGATGCGATTCGCGGCTGCCCTCTTCGTCAAGCTTCTCGAGAAGTATCCCCGCTTTGAAACTTCAGCGTACCTGCTGGTCGTGATCATCGGCTTGAAGCTGCTTGCCGACTGGGCATTCAATAGCGATTGGAGCTTTGGTGCAGCGGATTGGCTCGGCAGCTGGAAAGAATTTTGGAGTGGGGTCGAGCAATTCCGTTTATCTTGCGTCCACGCGTACGAACAATGGTTGGATACCTCATGGCCTTTCGGTCGAAGCGAGGATGTCCATGTCGAAGGGATCAAGCACATTCCGCACCTACTGAACTTCCATGATTTCCGTCGACCTGAATGCTCAGGTTTCTGGATCATCATGATGTCATGCTTCCTCTATGGATTCATGCCCCGGAAGAACGATTCCAAGAGTTCCAGCACCTAGGCACCGTTCCACCTTTTCTGTAGCAGAAAATCCATGAAAGACGTTGCTATCATTTTGGCTGCTGCCGGCAAAAGCACCCGATTCAACGACCCCTTTCAGAAAAAAGTCTACACGACGATTCAGGGCAAGCCGGTCTGGCAATACAGCGCGCAGCTATTCGCCGATCATCCACGTGTGGCCCAGATCATCATGACTATCGCGTTCGAAGACAAAACGATGGTTCAGGAGAAATTCGCCGGCAATCTGACGATGCTCGGCGTTGAGGTCGTGATTGGTGGAGATGAACGGTATCAAAGTGTGCGCAACGCGCTCGAGAGAATAAAGCCGGGGATTCGCCTCGTGGGAATTCACGATGCAGCACGACCATGCTTGAGCAAACAATCGCTCAACCAAGTCATCGAAATGGCGGATCGAACGGGGGCAGCTATCCTCGCATCCCCGATCCGCGCCACCGTGAAACGCATCGATCCTAAATCACAAACCATCGCCGACACCATTTCCAGAGAGGGGCTTTGGCAAGCTCAAACACCTCAAGTGTTTCGCACCGAGCACCTGCAGAAAGCCTACTCAAAAATCCAAGGCGCACCGACCGACGATTCGCAACTCGTCGAAGCCCTCGGGATCTCCGTATCTGCCGTCGAAGGTCCCGAGACCAACCTTAAAATCACGACTAAAGACGATTTACGGACTGCCGAATCGCTCCTCAAAACACCCCAACGTTCCCGAGACAACCCGTTCTTCTGACGTTGTATCCCCCACCACACCCTTGCAATTGTCCAATGGTGGCACTTCGATGAAGAGGGCTTGGGGCATGCGTTGTGGCTCGCGTTAACCAACAAAATGGGGAGCCGGGAGGTTATCTGGTAGGGGGCAGTCGCGGCACCACCGGCTCAAGGCCGATTGAGGCATTACATTCTGATTGGAAATTCTGATTGGAAAACTCAACGCCATTCTGCAATCTCGCTGCCTCCCAGCGGGATCAACCTGCCCGGTTCATGGCGAACTCGCATCGAAAATCTGCTGAAACATGGAACGACTATAGACAACCTGCTTGATTGTATACAATCTGCTTGATTTAATTTGGGGGTGGGAAGTCGGCTGACAGCAGTACAAGGTTCGCATATTTACATGCCAAAAGAAAGCACCTCAACGACTCGAGAGCCGAATCGGCCTCGTATCGTCGAAGGGATCCTAGAAGGAATCTTCAGCGGTAAATACTCGCCAGGTGATCGGCTTGTCTCGAGCTCCCTGGCCAAGGAGTTCGGCGTTAGCCAAACACCGATTCGCGAAGCGCTCGGGACCCTCTCTGGTATGGGGGTTCTTTCGGTCAAGCCGAACTGTGGCGCGGTTGTACGGCGATTCGCTCCTCGCGAGGTGAGGGATATCTGCCAAGTCCGCTGCGCTTTGGAATGCTTAGCGATCACCACCGCTTGCGGGCGAATCCCTTTAAAATCTCTCGAGTCGCTGCACAATGAACTAACGAAGCAGTCCAAGCTCCGAGGAACCATCGGAAGGCAAGCGATCGAGGATGTCAAACGTACGGATACCCAATTGCATGATTTGGTTCGACAGCACACTCGCAATCGATTCCTAACCGACGAACTCGAGCGAATCATGATCTTGGTCAGGGCTATCCGAGATGCCGCCTGGAATCGTCTGTTGGAAACCAAAAGCCCTGACCTCGTCTTCGTGATCCAAGAAGCTAAAGAACATTTGGCCATCGTTGACGCATTGATCCTCAATGATGCGAAACTTGCAAAGCGCGCGTTGTACGATCATCTTCGCAGCGGTACGCGATACATCGTACGAGCGGTGGAAGACTAGGACACCAAAATGAAATCCCATGATCGCGACATACTTCCAAAAACTGTCGTCAACACGAACCTCAAGCAACCTATGAGATACCACGCCCGAAAAACCCCGATGTTTCCGATAGCGTCTTTGGTTGTTGTCGTTGCGTTTCTATTGCCATGCGACACCGTATCCGCGACCGAACCCAACGCCGATAACGCCATCGATTTCGGACTCCAAATCCGCCCGATCCTCGCGGAGCACTGCTTCCATTGCCACGGTCCCGATGCTGCTCACCGGGAAGCCAACCTCCGGCTCGACGACGAGGAATCCGCGAAATCCATCGACGGTCGTAGTCATGGCCTTGCAGCGATTGCCCCGTCGAGCCTCGATAATAGCGAACTCTGGAGTCGAATCCATTCCACCGATCCCGATGAAGTGATGCCCCCACCCTCGGCTCGCAAAGTACTCACCGATGCGCAAAAGCAACTTCTCAGACGTTGGATCGAATCGGGAGCAACTTGGGGTACGCACTGGTCGTTAGCTCCGCTAACCACTGCCCCGAAGCCGACCACCTCGAGCAATCCCTGGGCAAAAACTCCGATCGACGCATGGGTTCTGAAAGGCCTTGAGCAAAACCAATTGCAGCCCTCATCGCCTGCTGATGACTATACCCTCGCTCGCCGTTTGCACCTGGACTTGATAGGTTTACCACCCTCACCATCCCGATTAAAGCTCTTTGTCGAGTCAGCTCGCATCGATCGCGAAGATGCTATCCGCGATTTGGTCGATGAGCTCCTCTCTCGTCCCGCCTTCGGCGAGCATTGGGCACGACTGTGGCTTGATCTCGCACGATACGCGGACACCAAGGGCTATGAGAAAGATTTACCTCGCGAGATGTGGCCGTACCGCGATTGGGTCATTCAAGCGTTTAATAGCGACATGCCGTTCGACCAATTCACCATCGAACAAATCGCCGGCGATCTTCTTGAGAACGCAACGCAAAGCCAGAAGATCGCAACTGCGTTTCACCGAACCACTCTGGCCAACGACGAAGGTGGAACCGACGATGAAGAGTACCGCGTCTCAGCCGTGAAAGATCGTGTCGATACCACGATCCAGGTCTGGATGGGGTTCACGATGGGGTGTGCGAAATGCCATTCCCACAAATACGATCCGATTTCGATGGAAGATTACTATCGCTTCTATGCAATCTTCAATCAAACCGAAGACGCGGACCGATACGATGACGAACCGAAATTCGCGATTCCCTCTTTTACCCAGCAATCCGAACTCGCAAAGCTTATCAACGAGAAGACTCGCACTTCGGAGTCCCTAGAGGCGGCTCGAAAGCAAGTGGTGGCGGAGATTGAAAAATTCTGGAGTCTTGCCAAACCGACAGCCGCAACGGCCGAAAGCAATGCGCCGCTGATCATCGACGAGGATCTGAGTGTGCGAGCCGCAGTGGATCGCCCTGAACGCGATACGTATGTGATCGATTTGCATTTGCCAGCCGGAACGTATCGCCATCTGCGCCTCGATGCGCTCCACGCCAAAGCGAACCCATCCGATGCCAACGCTAGGCTCGGAATCAATGCTGCAGATCCGAATTTTGTCATCACCGATTTGAAATTTAGTCTCATTCCGACGGGCGAGAAATCGGAGCCAAAGCCGATCGCCATTGCAAGTGCCAAGGCGAGTTTTGAGCAAAATGGCTGGTCGATTCAAGGAGCCTTTGATGAGGATCCGAAATCGGGCTGGGCGATTTCGCCACGCCAATCCCAAGAGCATTGGGGGATCTTCCACCTTAAACAACCTATGATCGTTGAACAGGACTCGGTGCTGCGCGCAACGATTGCTCAGCAATACGGGAACCGTTTGCTCCTTCACCGTGTTCGTATGCATTTAAGCTCTGAGGAAAAATCACCACTGTTTGCTGACGATCATCCTTCGGTTAAGGAGATCGCCGTACGATCCCAAGAACTCGACAAGCGAATTGGAATGCTTCGCGACTCCATTCCGAAACTTCCGATACTCAAAGAACTGCCGAGTTCGAGTCGGCGTGTTACCAAGATCCACCAACGCGGAAGTTTTCTTGATCCGGGCGCGGAGGTTTCTTCAAAACTGCCCGAACTCTTCACACCCACGCTGGAGCCAAAAGCACCAGATCGATTGGCTGCATCCCAATGGCTTGTGGATCCCGCCAACCCGCTGACTCCTAGGGTCATGGCAAACCGAATCTGGAGCCAACTCTTCGGGCGGGGGCTAGTAGAGACGGAGGAGGATTTCGGTGCCCAAGGCTCCCTGCCAACCCATCCGGAACTGCTTGATTGGCTAGCGATGGAATACCGCGACACGCATCGATGGTCACTGAAGAAACTATTGCGAACGATCGTGCTCTCAAACACCTACCAACAGTCGTACATACTCGATGATGCACGACGCGCCGTCGATCCTCGCAATGACTGGCTCAGTCGGTCGTCTCGATTCCGGCTCTCCGCCGAAGTTATCCGAGACCAAGCTCTAGCTATTTCGGGGCTTCTTTCGCAAAAACTCGGGGGACCACCCGTGATGCCCCCTCAGCCCGATGGCTTGTGGCGTTCAACGTATTCGAGTGCAAAATGGATTACCAGTCCCAGCGAGGACCGTTTTCGCCGTGGTATCTATACCTATTGGAAGAGGACGACTCCCTACCCGTCGATGGAAACATTTGACGCGACTACCCGAGAGGTCTGCCAGATTCGACGCATCTCTACCAACACCCCGCTTCAAGCCTTAGTAACGTTGAACGACCCTGTTTACGTGGAGGCTTCGATTGCGATGGCAATCCGTTGGTACCAACTCGGAAGTGATGAAGAGACGAGACTGCGAAACGGTTTTCAAGAAGCGCTCGCTCGCCCGATCGACCAGGGGGAAATCCTTCAACTGCAAAACTTAATTCATCGAGCTCGGATCCACTACCAAAACCATCCTGAGGCGGCTACGGAGTTTCTGTCGGGGTATCCGCTAGCTATCGACAAGTCACTCACAAGCGTTGAGTTAGCGGCGTGGGCGAGCGTCACCAGCGCTGTATTGAGCCTCGATGAACTCCTCATGCGTCCATAATCCCGGGTGGGCAACATCAATTATCGCGCGTCAGTCCGCAATCAATTAACCTTCGCCTCGGTAATAGAACATCATGAACCCATTCCTTAGTATCCAGCAGCATACTCGGCGGCATTTCCTCAGCCGGTCGGGGATTGGTATCGGAGCGATGGCGCTGGCTGCCATGAATCGTTCCAAATCGTTTTCGGCGTCAGAATCCGGTAGCACCGGTCCGCTGGCTCCCAAAACTCCACCTCTGCCCGCGAAAGCAAAGCATGTGATTTATCTTCATATGGCGGGTTCTCCATCCCAATTGGAGCTATTCGACTACAAGCCAGAACTCAACAAATACAACGGTCAGCCGTGCCCCAAGGAATACCTCGAAGGCAAACGATTCGCGTTCATCAAAGGTGTCCCCAAGATGCTCGCTCCGATGTTTTCGTTTGCGCAGCACGGGCAAAGTGGTCAATGGATCTCGGAGTTGCTCCCCAACCTCGCAACGTGCGCCGATGACATCGCAGTGATTCGATCCATGCGAACCGATCAGTTCAATCATTCTCCAGCACAACTGTTGGTTCATACCGGACAGCCACGGTTGGGTTATCCTTCGCTAGGAGCGTGGACTACTTACGGGCTCGGCTCTGAAAATGAGAATTTGCCTGGGTTCGTGGTTCTCCTGTCGGGTGGTAAAACCCCGGATGCTGGGAAAAGCCTTTGGGGAAGTGGTTTTTTGCCATCGGTGTATCAAGGAGTCCAATGCCGGACCGGCGGCGATCCAGTCTTTTACCTTTCCAACCCGAAAGGGGTCGACCGCGCGCTGCGGCGCGATGTTCTCTCAACATTGCGAGAGATGAACCAAGCTCAATTCGAGAGACTCGGTGATCCTGAAACTCTGACCCGTATCGAGCAATTCGAACTAGCCTACCGAATGCAGTTAGCCGTCCCTGAAGTGATGGATTTATCGACGGAGCCACAACACATTCTCGACATGTACGGCGCTAAGCCGGGGTTCGTGTCCAAGGCCGAATCGGAAACCGATCCTCGTATATTTTATAAGGGAGATGATCCGACCTTTGCCAACAATTGCCTCCTCGCGAGGCGGTTGGTCGAATCCGGTGTGCGTTTCGTTCAGGTCTACGACTGGGGCTGGGATCACCACGGTTCCTCGCCGGGCGAATCGATCGACGAGACGTTACCTATCAAGTGCCAACAGATCGATCGAGCGATTGCGGGTTTACTTAAGGATTTGAAGCAACGAGGCTTGCTCGATTCCACGCTCATCATTTTTGGTGGTGAATTCGGTCGCACGCCCATGTCCCAAAACAATGTACGGGATACACCGTCAAAAGGCTTCTTTGGCCGAGACCACCATCCATACGCTTACTCCATGCTGATGGCCGGTGGCGGAATTCGCGGGGGAACTTCCTACGGCCAAACGGATGAGATAGGTTATTATGTAGGCGAGGATCCGGTCACGCCGAGAGATTTACAAGCGACGATCCTGCATCTGCTCGGCTTTGATCCCTATCGATTCGGCTACGATTACCAAGGACTTTTCAACCGATTGATCGGGCCTACCGACGAAGGAAAAGTCATCCGCGGTCTCCTCGCCTAACCGTTTGCAATTCATACCGCCAACCTCTAGAAAAATCTCATCCGCCATGTCCAGCATCGACACCGATCTACGCAATGCGCGCGCTACACTGTTGAAGCGGCGTTGGTTTATGAAGGAATGTGGCGTTGGCTTGGCTGGCATCGCCGCGATGGAGATTCTCTCTGGGCAGAATCCAGCACAATCTGCATTGCATCTGGACGAACAAAAACTCAGCCCCAAGCAGCCACACTTCACGCCCAAGGTGAAACGGGTGGTGTACATTTTCCAAGCCGGGGCGCCTAGCCAGTTGGAGCTGTACGATCCCAAGCCCGAGCTCGCCAAAAGGAACGGCCAATTACCCCCTCAGGAGTTGCTCAAAGGCTATCGGGCTGCCTTCATCAATCCGAACTCCGCACTTCTCGGTCCCAAGTATCAGTTCTCTCCGCGCGGACAATGTGGCATGGAGCTCAGCGAGATACTCCCTCATATCGGAGAAATCGCCGATGACATCTGCTTGATTCGCTCCATGCAAAGCGACGCTGTTAATCATGCCCCAGCGCAAATCTTGATGAATACAGGCTCCGAACAGTTCGGACGACCAAGCCTGGGTAGTTGGACCCTTTATGGACTCGGCTCCGAAGCGAGCGATCTACCAGGTTTCGTGGTACTCACCAGTGCCAAGGGGACCAGTGGCGGTGCCAGCAATTACGGTTGCGGGTTCCTGCCCACGACATATGCCGGGATTCCCTTCCGCAGCGCAGGAGATCCGGTGCTCTACATCTCGAATCCAAAAGGAATCGATAACGAAATTCAACGCGAATCGATCGACACTCTCAGTCAATTGAATCGAATCGCCGACGAGCAGATAGGCGACCCTGAAATCGCGGCTCGTATCCAAAGTTATGAACTCGCTTACAAACTGCAGACGAGCGCGCCGGAGTTGATGGATCTCGCGAGCGAATCCAAGGAAACCCTTGATCTCTATGGTGTCAAAGATGCAAAAGAAAGTAGCTTCGCCCGCAATTGCTTGCTCGCACGGCGTTTGCTCCAACGCGGTGTCCGCTTTGTTCAGTTATTCCATGAGGCGTGGGACCAGCATGGGAACCTGACCGCAGACGTTAAGAATAACGCAAATACCACGGATAAACCGAGCGCTGCGTTGATCAAAGACCTCAAGCGTTTGGGCATGTTGGAGGATACGCTTGTTATTTGGGGTGGGGAGTTTGGGCGGACTCCGATGGTCCAAGGTGGCAACGATGGACGCGATCACCACAATCGGGCCTTCAGCGTATGGATGGCTGGTGGAGGATTGAAGAAGGGGCATGTGCATGGCGGATCCGATGAACTCGGGTTCAATGCGGTTCAGAACCCCGTGCACGTGCACGATCTCAACGCCACGATTCTGCATTTGCTCGGCTTCGACCACACGAAGCTGACGTTCCGTTTCCAAGGTCGCGATTATCGATTGACCGACGTTCACGGAAACGTTGTCCAACCCATTCTCGCTTGACGACCGTACTGCGTCATGGTGGCAGCACGCCGCCAGCCGGATCCAGACATTGGGCGACGCGCCATCGGCCCGGCGTTAGACAGCTTCCATCCGCATCCACCTTAACCGTTCATCCCACCGAGGTTTTGGTCTCCAGGTTGACGAGAAATTCCGCGGCTTCCAGGACGGGGTCCTCGTAGTGCAATTGAATCACTCCAAGTCTCTTCAATTCCTCAACTTTGCTCAGCTCCGACGCATAGACATTTTCTGCCAATCCATTGAGCCTCGCAGCTCGTTGGTACCAACTCATCACGAGCATCGCGAACACTAAAACGGGGACCAAGGAGATAAAGGTTGAGGTGAACAGCATTCCGGGACTTGGGTGCGGGAAGGACTCAACCACCGTCGACGCATCGGTCCAAGCGCGGTAACTGGCATAAAAATACTGCCGGTAAATCGAAATAATGGGACCAGCCATCAACCCCCAAAAGATTAGCGTTCCCAGGGCACCAAGCACCAACAGTGCCACTCGCGACGCCCGGTTCTTTTCTAACGTGAAATCGAACACCTCGCGTGCTTGCAACTGCAATTCATCCACACCGGCTAAGCGAACACGCAATTCGCCATCGACCGAGCGTCCTTCGTGATGATCTCCTCGGATGCGATCGATCGTGCGATAAAACTGCTGTTGGGCTGGCTGCAGTCGATCTTGGATTTGACGGTTCAGCTGATCCCGAATTCCTTCCTGAAGGCCTTGGTTGGCCTCCCGCGAACTCGCGAGATTCTTTGCCCAGGCGGCAAAGGTACCAAAAATCGATGGGATGCTTCCGGTCATCGAAAGTAAAAGTCGATCCCATGCGCCATGCGTGAACCCGAGAATATTCAGCAACGTTCGATAGGGAAACCAGAATAATCCAGTACCCCCGATGACATCTGCTCGAATGCGATCGCGTATCGCCGTCTTGAGGACTTGCTTGGATCCTAATACCGTTTCAATGGCATGGCTCGGCAGCGCGTCGGCTGCCGCATGCAATTTACGCACCGCTTGCGCTAACTGTGGAACTTGGGCGTCGACCAGTTGGGAAACCCGATGCCTCAGCCGATCGTTCAGCGACGCCAATCGATTTGCTTTCGTTGAGGAAATAGCATCGATCGACTCCCTGGACAATCGCTCCTTCAGATCCGATCGCAGCCTTTCCCCTATTCGCTCTTCATCTCCGTCCGCTTCAAAATCGGCGACGATGATGGGATCTAAAAATCGAGTATTGGGTGCGCTCGCCGTCAATGCCGCACGATACCATTCCAAATCACCGCGTAGAGATTCACTGAGTCGCTCGTCGTTAATGACGGCATCTCCACTCATGGTCTTACCTCTCGATGAGGGTCCCGTCGGGATTTCCTTCAAGGGAACACAGGTGATTACAGGAATACAAACAGCTCCATCGGTCAACGCAGCCAACTGCGAATGGATAGCGCTGCGCAATTGGTCGCGACGAGCGACAAGCAACTTCATCGGCGAAAAGCTGAGTGAGTCGCGAGCAATTGCGGCGGCAGCTGGATCATCGTCGGTGTAACCCGGTGTATCGATCAACAAATACGGTCGTCCCAACTCAAGCATGCGGTGTGCTGGGCAAGGCACGTAAACCTCTTTTGACGGATCTAGGGCTTCGGGTGGAACGGGTCCAATCCAATGCAACTGAGTCGTCGCTTCGTTGGACAGCACGCCGCTTGGAAGCGATTCAGCGACGCGTTCATCGAGCAGCATTTGCCTCGCCACCCACGTTTTGCCTTGACCTTTTGCACCTACGATCGCAAAACTCGGTAGTGCGATGCCTCGTCCGCTCAATATATCGTTGGCTTGTCGCCGGTATTCCTCACACCACTGCACGATGGTATGGCACGTCGACTGCTGGCCCAGCAACCGGAGCGCTGCACCTTCGATACGATCTGCGATGGCTAATGACTCATTCATGATCTTTGCGCACGCTCCATAGCCGTCAATTGCGATTGAATCTGCTTTAAGACTGATTCATCAAGAACGAAGGGCGTAAGTGTCGGCCCAGGCAGCTCGCGCCCTAACTGTTTCTTGACCTGAAGCTGGCTTTGCGTCAACTCACGACTCACTCCGGCCAGCGAAACTTTGTGTGGATTGGTAGACGCGGTGCGTTCGAAGCCTAGTTCATCGATCACCAGGGAGACTAAATCCGACAACTGCTGCCATGCCGATTCGGTTTCAGCAATTTGCGGCATGGAGTCGGCGTTCGCCATTACCAATCCGACACCCGCAGCACCTGCGACGAGGAGTTCCTTCAACGAGGCAAAAACGAGTACCGCGGAACCGCCAAAATCCAGCGGCACCATGATCACTGCCAACAGGGGAGCGAACAGAATACCCGCGGGTGCGATGCCGCTTAGTAAGCGTTTCCCCATCGGCATCTCGGCCCATAATCGCCGTGTTAACGCGTCGACTTGGTCTTGATCCAAACGGGTGCGGCTCTCTTGCTGAAACCGATCGATTGCGCGTTGGCATGCATCTCGAACTGCTTCTCGTCTCGATTCGGACTCGTCCAGTTGAAAAACGCCAGTAATATCTCGCTGAGCGAGCCGATCGCAAAGCGCATTGGCCGTGACCACGTGACCATTCTCACCTCGCTTGAATCGTCCACGAATCCAGTCTCCTACCGCATTCGAACCATCGGAGACCCAACCTGGGACGCGAAACCAGGAAGTTGCATGCGTGACAGAATCCTTGCCAGCTTGTGCAAGTCGTTGTACCCACCGCCCCGGTTTCGCCCACCAAGGCGCAGTCCGCTCGAGCGATTCAGCAATTTGCTCAACGACCTGTCGAGATGCTTGAAGGCGGATCCGAGGTTGTGTCGCCGAAGAATTTGGGTCGATCGAAAAATCCAAACACGCGTCCGCGATCGTCCGCATTGCCAACTGATTTTCGTGCCGCTTCTTCTCATTCCACGTCCGTAATTCTGAAATTCCAGCATGGATCGTGCTTGCCAAACGGGTCGTTGCAGAACGTATGGAATCCTCTAACAAATCATTTGCTTGCAATTGGCGGCCCAGTCGGATCAGCCAATCCCGATCAGGGATTCGCTCGGGAGGTTGCGCACGCCCTTCTTCATCAACTCGAAAAAACAATGGGAGTGGCGGGTTTAGGGCATTCGCTAACTCAGAAGGCGGGGACGGAAGTTTATCGCGATCCTTCGGGCCTTCGAAATGGTATGCCATGTACACCCTGCGGAGGCCAGAGGAAGCGTAGAGGTGATGGACTTCTTTCGTGATCTGCTCGACAAGGTATTTTCGTGGAACTCGGTTTACAGCCATGATCCGCTGGACATGCGGCATCTGACGTTCAAGCAGTCGTAATAACTTGCTCACTGTTTGATCATGCATCGAGTTTGCGGGAAGCACGACAATCGAGGCCGAGCATATTCTTGCTGCGCGAGTTAGAACGGAAAAACGGCTATTGGCAACGACGGTCGAGGCTTCATCATAACGTGTCGATTGGACGGGAACGTCGATGCCCCGATCCATCAGTCCTGTCTGAACATCGGGACAGTCCATGAGCGCGATTCCGAGTCGATCCAAGCTCGGATCGAATGCAACCAAAGGAACCTCTATAGGATTCCGTTGCTCCGTCTCCCCACTGGAAGTCTTCACCAACCGAGGTGACATATCGTTGTACTGGAGACTTGCCAACTCGTAATCCTCTGCAAGGGATTCACACTCGCATCCGAAGATTATCGTCAAACGTTCGCGGATGAACTCCCAAAAACGTTCGTGCGTCTTCCACGATTCCGGAAGCCAAAGCACAAATCGGTGCGTACCTTCGGAGTTCGCGGCGCCGATGAGCACCCGCGAGCGATAATCGTCGGGTCGACGGGTTGCGTCCATTCCCCCGGAACTCAGGAACGTGGCCACCAAGGAACTCTTGCCTGCGTTGAGCATCCCGAGAACTGCGACGATCGGGCAGGCGGGCGCCGTCGACAGAACGCGAGCTTGTTCCAACGCCTCCGACAATTCCTTGGCCAACGTCGAGTCGCTCAGTGCATTCCTCGAGACGCGGGAGCCGTTCTCGGATTCCCGCAACAAATCGAGGATACTCGATTTTGGCACAGCTGCATCCGACCTCACGACCGAGGTTCCTCGGACCAAAACGTCCAAATCGGATACTAGTTGCGGTAACGTACTGTCCACGGGAATGCTTTTGGCAGCGAAATCGCTGGAAACTTGAATCGATTGACAAAACGGCTGATTCGCCAATAGTAGAGCATCTCTACGAACGAACTAACAGATTGAATCGCCGTAACAGTTGAAACAACAATGGCAACAGGGATCACTCTAAACCGCAAAACACTCACAGCCCTCATTCTACTGAGTGTTTTGATACCGGTTGGCTACGGATTGGGTTTAGCCGCTTGGATGAAACCGATGCCCGAGCCGCATCTGGACGCTCAAGTCCGCTTGGATGCCATGTGGGTGGGCACGGAATCGGACGCCGCAAACCGCCGGTTAATCCCATCGATCACGGTCAAAAACCCGACGGACAAGCCGTGGAAGAATGTATCGATTGGGTTAAATGAGCAGTTCTACGCATCCGAACCCAAAGGTGTCACCCCTGGGGGAACGTTGTCTATCCCTCTCGAGGCGTTTGTCGCCCGGAACGGTAGCGTTAAGTTTCCAGTCGGAAACCGGCAAATCAAGCATGTGATTGTGTTTGGGCAAATACCCACAGGAGCCCGAGCCGTTGCAGAATTTGACATGATCAAACGCCAGCAGGAAGCGAGCAACGGCAAAACAAGTGAGCCGAGCGACGAGATTCCCTGGGTTTCCCCAGATCACTTGTAGCGGCCGGCTCTCACGGCATTCGTCGGCAACTTCATCAGTCTGGCCAAACCATGACTTCGGTCACACCGCTCTTGGCTGGCAGTTTATGTTCGAATACGATTCGAAGTCGATCGCTAGTGACCGGTTCAAATCTCGCTTCATTCCACTGACTACCACGCGGCTCGACCGGTTGATGCACTTCATCGCGAACCCTTTGCCATTCGCTATCGACCCAGACTTCGATCGCGTAGGATTTTGGGGCTTGAACGCCGCCGCGATCATCGTAGATGGCGAGTTCGACGCGTGAAAAGCGGGTGGGCTTTTCGAACTGAATCTGCAACCAATCGGTATTGTCGGGTGACTCGTAGCTCGTCCACCGATTCACCGGATTAGGAACAAATACCGTCTTCCCGTCGTTCGATTTCTCGGCGGTTCCCCCAAAACGGTCGCTGTGCGATGCGGTAGCTCGCGGGAACTCAGCACCTTCTGGACGGTATGCGATATTTCCACTCGGAGGTGGAGCCACGCGATAGGGTGTTGCTCCTTGGCCCCATGCTTCGATCTCAGTCAATCCTACGCGCCGCCCCACTTTCGGGATCATCTCCAATCGAACTTTTCGAACCATGCTATCCCCAAGGTTCATGGTGGTTGGGCGATGCCCTTCGATGGATCCCATCCTCGAGCCATCCAATCGTTTCCATTCCCCATCGAGTTGGATTGATACCGCAATCTGTCCCGGCGCAGCAATGGCTCCATCCCTATTGGTCTCATCATCGAGAAAATAAAACTTCAGCGTCTGCACCACGCGGGGAACACCGAAGTCGACTTCGATCCATTCCTTTTCTACCGTTCCGCCCAAACTTTCCCAACGATTAGGTGGATTTTTCAGGTACCAATAATTGCCGTCTTGGATCTTCGATACCGAAGTATTCTCGCTCGTGGATGACGCAGTCACTCGTGGGAAATAATCACCATCGTTATTGACGGCATGATTGACGATGTGACTGAAGCTTGGTCGATCCGTTGGCGATTTGGTGGCTGATTCCTCTCGATGATGGGTCACATCGGGCAATCGGAAGGAAACCGCGGTCAACTCTGGGCGATTTAGGATAATTCGGCCATTCACGATCACCGTAAGACCCTTTCCCGCACCATCTTTCATTCCATATTTACTTCCATCTTTGTCCCAAATCACGGTGATCTGATGCCCTCGCACCATGACTCCGTCCAAGGCGAAGTACTCCCAGTCCTTGGGTGCTAGTGGGCTGATACGAACCTCGCCATTAAGTCCATCTGGATCGCCACCAACAACATCCAAACCAACCAGTCCGCTGATCACTAAGTCACAGAAGCCCGAGTGGAAGTAATGCTCGCTGTGGTTGTACCCATCATGCCCTTCAAAGGACCCCGTATCGGGGTGCAGTGCTTCCGCGAGGTACGGCTTTCCTTCCTTGCGGTGCGATTTCGCGTAGATGTTCAACAGACGAACATAGTCATCTGCAGACACGGCATCGCTCGAGCGTGACTGGAGCAAATTCGCTAGTCCTTTCAGTGTTTGGGTGGTGGCATAGGGCCACGATTGACCACTCCACCAGCAGCAGCTGTTCTGAAGCAAGAACATGGGATCGTTTCGTTCGACCGTACTCGGCCCGTATTCCGCGTAAAAACCATCGCGATCCATCAGTTTTTTCCATGCGACATCGTATTCCGGATTGGAGTCCAGCATGTTGAATTGCCACGGCACATAACCGATTAGCTCTCGACCGTGAGAATCCCCTGCGAACCGCCCAGACTCATAGACCAGAGTTAGAGCCTTAATGTCGTAACCATCTCTGTTCTCATCGTTCTTGAACATGGGAAAGAAAAACTGCCGTTTCGGATCCCAAAGCTTCTTTAGCATCGTCTCTCGAAGCGTCGCAGCGAACTCCGCAAACTCTTTCGCCAAGTCGACGTTGCCACTTCGTTTTGCAACTTCAGCGATGGCGATGGCATCCGCCCACATGTACGCGTTGAACGATGGGCGATAGCTAGGAGCACCACGCAGGATATCTTGGGTTTGGCGGCTAGCGATATTGAACTCCATTCCATCGTCATGGCCGGTTTGCCAAAACAACCCAACATTTGCATCGTAGTGGCGCTCTTTCCATTTTCGATAGTTGTCGACCAATCCCGGCAAAAGGGATTGGAGGAGCTTTGGATTTGGATGAACACGATCCACCGCGAGCACGGAGTCGGCCAACCAATTGGAATAATTTCGAGGCTGTGCACCTTTGGTTTGCAACCAATAGTTCGAATAATCGTTGGCTATCGTTGGGTGTCGGAGCCAACGCGCTTCATAGAGTTGGTGGCCTGCTGGGCAACTGATGGCGCCATACGCCCCGGACCAGAATGGTCGGTCGATAAACTCGGTAAACAAATATCCCGCATCTGGCGATCCATAGGTCAAATGCTTGGTGATCAACTCCCAGCGGTAGTAGTAGGTCGTCACCAAGTCTGGTTCTGGGCAATCGAAGAACGGGATGTTCTCCAGATACCAGTCCCAGTCGCGATTATCGAAATAGGTTTGCTTTTCGAGTAGAGACTGCTTGTCTAGGACTTGGGCATCAACCTGCTGCACACAAGTCGCAATTCCAAAGGCTGCAAACGCCACGAGCAAACCAGAGAAAAACCGTAGACTCATCCGAACGCCCTATTCCAGCACACGAGATCAACGACTCAAAAACTCACGACGAATTTCGGGACAGCTGTGAGAGAATCAACCGCAGAATCTTGTCCCCAGCCCCGTAAATATACAGCCACGATCGCGATTTCATAAGGACTCCAGCGAAGGTCCGTAAAACCACTATCGGTGAGGATTATGACGGTTGTAGCGATTGCTCACCTTGCATCATGTGGGCTTGTAGATCGTTTACTTCAACTTTATTGAGGAACCGCAAAGGCCTAACGCAACCCCTACTACAATGGATTGAGAGAACCTGCTCTCCAATTCCCCCTTAAAATCAGCCTCAAATCTGTTGACAACAAAACTCATCGGTAGGCCTCCTCTCACGACTTCGGACGCCCCCGCATCCGATTTGGAAAACGTGGGAAAACCGAAAAACAATTGGTTCGGGCTCGTCTTAGGCGTTACCAACCAAGCGACGGTAAGCGCATCGAATTTCTTGACCTTTGTCATTCTTGCGAGATGCAGTAGCGATGATGTCTTCACCAGCTTCGCGTTGGGATGGCAGGTGATAAGCTACCTACGGGCCCTTCAAGAGAGAGTGATTTCAGCACCCTTCGTATCGTTTGCACACCGCCCCACGACAGATCTTCCGTCATGGACCGGGAATAGCCTTGCACACGGGTTTGTTTTCTCGGTCGTATCCGTCATTACCACGCTCGCCGCAGCGATATCACTCATCGTTGGTGGCAGCAATTCCGAGTTTGGCTACGGTCTGCTCGTACAGTCCATGATCCTGCCCGGCATACTTTTGAAAGATCATCTTCGCACCGTCTCATTCACGACGTTCCACCCTATCCTTGCGATCGCAGTCGACGGATTCGCATCTCTGCTTCAACTCGGCGGAATATTGTTTCTAGGAATGCGATTTTTATGGGCTAGTGAGCCGATCGAACTGCTCAGCGTCGCCGCTGTGCTCGCGGTTTCCAATTCCCTTCCAATCCTGATCTGGTTCTTGAACCCACCGATCTCCTGGAAATTGGAACGTGATCGACTCTGGCAGCAATGGACAACTTCGTGGGAATACGCAAAGTGGCTTGTAGTTGCACGAGCGTTTGCACTGGGCGGTGCGATGCTCATCCCATGGATACTCGCGGCGATGCGGGGCGACTCGGAGACCGCGACTTTTATCAAGTGCCTGAATCTGACGGGTATCTCGCTGACCTTGATCGCTGGTTTGAACAATTACCTTCTGGGACTGAATGTGCACGCGTACCACACCCATGGCTCGCATGCATTATACCGTTCGATGTGGAGCAGCGCTCTTATTTTTACGGCGGTGCTCGCACCCTTGTGCCTTCTCTTCTTGATGTTCGGAGACACCCTCGTCGAACGAATCTATAAAGACACCGACGCTCGATCTAACGTGGTCACCGGTTTGCTAGGATTGAACATGCTGGTAGTGAGCTGGGCTATTGTCGCCGGCAATGGCTTGGCAGCCCTTGGTCAATCCCAAGCCAACCTGCGAGGTGAATTGGCGAATTGCGCGGTGTCCCTGGTCGTTGCGGTACTTACGATACCCTGGTTGGGCATGCAAGGTTCTGCACTCGCCATTTTGTGCGGAAACAGCTGCTCAGCGGTCCTTACGTATTTCGCGTTCAGGAAATGCATCGGGCAGGACTCCAAGTCCCCCTCAGAACCCAGAGACTTATTGGAGGGGATAGCTTGATGAGTTCGACTGCGATCGATCCTCCGAAAGCGACGATCGTTGCATCGTCGCGGGATACCGTCAACGTTCCCTTCGTTCTACTTACGATTGCGATCATTGCGGCGTGCTTTGCATTTTACTATCAGTCATGGAATGCCAGTAAGACACTGGTACCCGCGGAACTCGTACCCTACGACGTCGAAGCCAACAAATCTGCGGAGTATGCAGAGTCAGGGAACATCAACGCGGCCATCTCATTCCTCGGCTTGGCCTTCGCGGGTGCAATTTGCTGTCTCTTTAAAACCGAAAAGACACTCCCGATTAGAAACTTTCTTATCTTCCTACTGGCGTTTCAACTCTTTTGGATTGTCGCGTCATTGGCATGGACGACCAACTTACCGGTGAGCATACGTCGGGTTCCTAAAGAACTATGTGTTGCACTGAGCCTCTATGGATTCACAAGGCATTTGTGCTTACGCGAAATAGGCTGGGTAATTTTCGGCGTATCCACGTGCTTCATCACGGCCGGATTCTTCGCCGAGATTTATCAAGGAACGTTCAACCCATTTTGGCGTTACTATCGGTTCATCGGCACAGAGCATCCGAACGTTTTGGCTGTTTATGCAGCCTTGATGATTGTAACAGGGCTAATGCAACTGAAGCAAGATGCGCAGCTACGATGGCTCTTGTGGGCGATGATCCTGGCGGGTGTCGCAGCCTTGATTCTGACAAAGTCTCGAACGACCCTGCTGGCATTGGTGGCAGCATTAACTATCTCTGGACTGCTACGAGCTGAACCCAAGTGGCGAATGGTAGGGCTCATTGCAGGTTCTTTCATCATCAGCATGATGGGCCTGGCGATCTCGATCTTTCATCTTTGGGATCGGATCGGTGTTGCGGCTGCCATGGGCCGAACAGAACATCTCAGTAGCTTGACAGGCCGTGTCCCACTGTGGCTTGAATTGCTCAAGCACGCGGCGGAGAGACCGTGGTGCGGAAGTGGTTACGGTGCCTTTTGGGATTCGAAAATGATCCAGCGCACGTCGGAGATTTTTTTATGGGAAATCACCCACGCGCATTCGGTCTTCCTCGAAGCACTGTTGAACCTGGGAATTGTCGGCCTAATCGCATACTCGGCCCTACTTCTGTCGACCCTGGGGATCTCGGCTAAGGCTACGCTTTATACTCGCCGACCGGAGTTCCAACTGGTGTTTACAGTTACTCTATTCGCGTTGATCCACGGACTTGCCGAGGCATCGTTCTACAGTCTCGGCTTTGAGAGCTACGCCCTTCTATTCCTCATTTACAGAGTCTCAAGAGAGTGCCCCAACTTCCATCCACTCCAGTGCGATTCAACGTCCACCGCCCACTGTGCTTTATCCACCGCCCAATGTGCTTCGACGAAATTCAACACGCCACAATCTATAAAAACCGAATTCGATGTCATTCCAACCAACGACGGAAGATGACAATACGATGACAGAACAACCCTTCCTATCATTAGTCGTGGTCACTTATAACCGAGGTGACGCGCTGCGCGAGGCGCTCGAAAGCCTTTTAGCGATGCCGAAATACCCTGATTATGATTTCGAAATCGTAGTCATCGACAACGGCAGCACCGACCATACTCCAAGTGTGGTTCAGAATGCAGCAATCAACGCACCGTACAACGTTCGATATTTCTTCGAACCCAAGCCTGGAATCGCCTGTGCTAGAAACCGAGGTGTGCGCGAATCCGAGGGTGATTGGCTCGCATTCTTTGATGATGACCAACTTGCTCCCAGCGATTGGCTGGTGCATCTTGTGCGTGCATGCCGCTCCGAGGATCTGCGTTATGCCGGTGGCGGCTACGTCCTCAAGTATGTCCAACCCAACCCACCCCCACTCGACGTTTTCTCACGGCAGATGCTAGGTGAGTTTGTCGTAAGCACACCAACCCATTACCACTACCATTTTTTACCGGCCACAGGCAACGTCGTTATCGATAAGAGCTTATTCGCATCGTTTGGCGAATTCGACGAAAGCATGCACCAAAGCGGAGAAGACACCGAGTGGTTTACGAGGTTGGTTCTGGCGAAAATCCCCGGCCGGCATGTCCCCGAATCCCACATTCTCCATGTGATTCCACCACACCGGACAGATAGTAATTATATCGAGTACGTCGCGAGGAGATCCGGAATCATTTTGGCATACCGCGATCGCAAGTACCGCGGCATACCAATGACGCGATACCTTAGTCTTTTACGGTTATTGCGTTCTTTCACTCTCTGCACCTTGCAGCGCACGGTGGCGAAACTGACGCGCAACCAAGCCATGGAGGTTGGCACTACTGGCAAAATGAAACGCGATCTGGCCTATATTTGGACAGCCTGGGGGAATGAAGCATCCATCCAAAAGCTCGCAAGCCAAAACGCGCATCGTGGGAAGTAAGCCGTACAAAGTGCGCTCAACCTCCGGAGAGGCAAAACCGACGGAGGTATTAGCGTCCGTTGGTAACGTTGGACGACTCGATCAGTGCTCGCTTAATCCCAGCGGCCGTACCCTCGTACAGTTCCTCCGTGAAGCCACCCGTCGATAGCAATTCTCCTTGCATCCATTGGACCATTCGATCGCGCTGCTCGGTACGAATGCTCGGGTTTTTCACCCAGGGTACTACCAAATAAACACGCTGGTCATCCGACGCATTCTCTAGAAGCGGTTCCAAGACCTCTTTCCAATCTTCAGGTTCATCGGAGCCAAATGCAATCGCATAAAACTTCCAGTTTTTAGGGACCTCTCGCTCAAAAGCGTACGACATGTAGTGTGACATCGAAATCACGATGGGTCGTTCCGACCGTGAGTCAACAAAACGCACCAGCGATACGTAGTCCTCTGCCGCATACGCCGAATTGAATGATCGATGGTAGGTCGAAAGAAGGTTCAAAGCGATCAGAAACGAAAATGCGATAAACTCTAAACGTCTCTTCGAACTGGTTAACGCACAACCTATGATGGCCGCTAACGGAACAGCCAGGAAGGATAGGTATCGGGACACAAAATTTGTACCCGTTGAGGACGCGACGAAGCCGGCCAGCCAAGGCAACGTAACGAGCATGATCACCAGGAATGCCCAACGGCGACGGTCCGCACTTCTCAACGCCGCGGTTGCGATCACAAGTACCGCAATTCCTGCAGGGAGCAACCATGGCAACATGGCCAAGATACCTTTTTTGGCACCCAAGATCTGCAATTGAGTCGCTGAAGGCCCCAGGCACCATCCGACCAGCAGCGTCCAATAAAGATATGCGAGCCCTGTTAGATCCACGGGGTTAACGACTTCGGGTGGCACCGGCACCGTCAAATCGATCCTCAAGCAGACCAGGGTCGGCAAGCAGAAAACAAACTGAAGAAGGGCCCCGCAGATCCATTCCTTGGGACGATCCCATAATTGCCATACCAAATACACCCAAACTGCAAACAGCAAATACACTGCGTAATAATGCGTCCCGAAACATAAGCCAGCCGTGAGCAGAAACAGCAGCCATCGTCTCCAATCAGGACGCCGAATCAAGTAGAGCGCCGCGAGAATGGTAAGAGCACTCAGCGCTATAAAAATCGAATACGAACGCAAGCACTGGCTAAAATCAATCTGATGTGCCGAAGCCGCACTCCAGACACCCGCTGCTATTCCAGACCGCAGTCCTCCGAGAAAATGGGCGATACCCATAATCGCGATCACCGCGACGACGCCAAAGAATATGGGCACAAACCTCGCTCCCTCAACCCCGAACACACTGATCCAAGCACTAATCAACCACCGAAACAACGGAGGAAAGCCATCCGGATCTCGAGCGATTTCAAGCAGATTTAAAGACAAATGCCGTAATTCGTAAACTTCGTCGCTGCTGAAAGAGCGACCTAGTATCCCGACGCAACGAAAAAGAATGGCACTCAACAAAACGCCACAATAAGCTGCGACGACTCTTCCGCTGATCCTTTCCGTATCTAAGTCCCTCGCCGCCTCAACGACTCGATCCAATCGCTCATGAAAATCGTTCATCCCGGCGTTCATCAGCAGATCGTCCCCTCACCTTCATCGCGATCGATTATCCGCGATGACTTTGTTATAAATTTCCAGCAATCGGTCGCAATGGCGATCCGAAGTATAGCGGCTTTCGAAGGACCTTCGAGCGGCCAAGCGCATCCTCTCCCTTTCTTCGCACGGCAAACCAAAGAATCTACGAACCTTCATGGCCAAATCAGCCGCATCCCCCGGCTCAAAAAAATAACCATCTACCCCGTCGTTGATGATTTCAACCGTGCCACCGATGCGCGAACCGAGTACCGGTGTTCCAACGGCGAACGCTTCGATCGTGGTCCTACCGAATGGCTCTATACAAATGGATGGCATCAACAAACAATCGGATTTTCCGACCATTTCCAGTAAAGCCGCGTGTGACAACCAACCCACGAACTCAATCCTTTGATCTTCGGCCGCTAGCTTTTGAACGATATCTCGGTTCGGACCATCACCCACGATTTTCAACCGCGGCAAATCGGGAAAACGCCGCCATGCCTCAACGACTGTACGCACTCCTTTCTCCTCGCACAAACGACCAACAAAAATTGCCGAACCATCGGGACTGCCTTGCACACCTGGATCTGATCGCAATGCATTTTCATTGACGTGTATTTTTTTTCGCGAAACCCCACCCAGGATCAGTTTTTCCATGCATACACGCGACGGACAAACGACTGCGTCGACCCCGCGATCCCACGTTTTCCAGATCCGATGCAGCAAAATATTGGACGCGACTACCGCGCTACCCATGGTACTCCCTCGGTAGCACTTATGGACAATCGCCCCCCAAGGAAGAGTATTGTCGAGGCACTTGGTGCAAACATGGTTATTTCGCAGCAGGAGCGCGTTTGCGCATGCGATACGGTAATTTGCAATCTCATGCACCACCGGAACCCCCAAAGCCTTGGCCGCGTAAAACACAGACGGCGATAGCAAAGGAAACGTGTTTACTGCGTGCATCACGTCCGGACGAACGTCTCGGATCACGGACTGAACTTCACGAAACGCGTTACGATTCCAAACTGTGTCCTTCGCGGTCTTGATTTTCGAGACCCAACTCGGGCTGATGTCCTTGTTATGGACCACGTACCGAGTCACGGAGTGCTCACGTTCCTCCATCGCGTCTGTCTGCTCCTCAAAGCATTGATCCTCACCACCACGTTGCTGGTAGTAATTATGTAGGAAGAGAATTTTCATGAGGGCAAATTCCGTTGGAGCGCAAAGATCATGGCTACAACCAACGCGAAATCCAACGCGGAAGTGGCAATGCGTATCGGTTCAACACGCATCCTAATATCGGAATTTGAAGAATCGCCATACCCTCGAGCACAGCCCGAACCTTGGTTTCGGTCGACTTTTGGTTATCAACCACGACAATAACACCATCCACCTGCGAAGCGCATGCGGGTACCGTCTCCAACTCAGTCAGCACTGGCAAGTCGACAACGACCCAGGAGAATCGAGTTCGCAATTCCTGAAACATATGCTGATACATAATTGGCCCAACAGCACGATCTTTTGAATCATGCATCGCGCCCCAGGGCAAGACAAAGAGCCCTAGGTCTGGTCGTTTGACAATGCATTCCTCCAACTCAACCTGACCATGCAAATGGTCGACTAAACCCGGCCTTGTTATCGGAATATTCTCGCGAGGGCCGTTCGGGACTGGTTCGTCTCTCCCACCCTCAACGTACAAGACATCTCCGAGCCCGAACCCGGTTGCTTGTTTTGCCAATTGGAGTGCAAAGGATGTGTTACCTACTCCACGCCGTTCCCCAATGACACCGACGACCATTGTCCCGAGACCATGTTCCGCTTGCCACGTCTGAACTTGAACAACGACGGAATCTATGCTTGCGATGCGTGCACCGCGATAAGTTGTCTCGCCTATCGCATGCCCGTCTCGTTTTTCCGCTATCGAATCGGATCGCATACTAAGAATACCTTTGTTTTAAGATCGGGGGACACGGTAGGTTTAACGCTCTTTTACCTGGACTGAAAAAGGATCATAACGGGCTTGTCGAACTCAAGTGACGAGACTCCACGATGGTGGCCAGTACCGGTATACCGAGGCGTTTTCTCACAGCGGTCGGAGTGATCAATCGATCATCGAGTTGAATACAAATCAGCGCGATCCCACCAGCTCCCGAGACCATCGATGCAAGTCCAAAGAAAATGATGGCCAGTTTCGATGGACTGACTGGCTTCTCTTCCAATGTCGCATCTTGCGCGACAACGATACTCGATATCCTATCCGTCTCTAACGCATGCCTGATACGCGCCTGCTCGAAACTCTCTGCGTAAGCGAGGTACTTTCGCTCACGAATATTTGCTTCCCGCTCGAGATTATCGATCTCTATTTCATGGCTATTGAGTTTCTCAATGCGGCTTGCGACTTCGATAGCCTCACTGCGCAATGCTAACTCTTTATCCTCCAAGCCGGCGAGCAACGCTTCATTTCTGATCAGCTCGAGCGTCAAGTCCCGATGGATTGGATTCACATCGTCAGTGTTTTCGGAACTACCTTTCGCCTTTTCGTTGTACCTAGCTTCCGCCTCCTTCACCTGCTCGCGAATCGCTATCAATTTCGGGTTTTCCGGTGAGTATTTCGCGTTGTACTCTGATTCCAACAATTGCAACTCAAACAACTGAGTTTCTTGCGCTTCGGTTGCAGCGTTGGCTTTCTGAACTTGTTGACTATTGATCCTCACAGGGGTGACTTTGAGTTCCCGTTGGAGCGCGATGTTCTTCCCTGTCGACTCTTTCATCGAGCGCATGGTTTCGGACAGCCCCTGAACGATATCTTTTCGGCGGCTTTCAAGGATTTCTCGCTCTCCTTGAATCGATGCAATACCCATCCTATTTTTGGCGATTTTCAATCGTTCTTTGACATCGCTGAGCTCGTTCGAAAGAAGTTCTTGCTGTTCGTCGAAAAAGGACTGCGATCCATCGGTTCGATGCAAACGCAAATGCTCATCACGGTAGGTACGAACGATGGATTCCACAATTCGCTGAGCGAGTTCCGCAGACTTCGCTTGATAAGCGATCACAATCACCTCGCTTTTACGCTCGGCATCAACGAAAAGCCCCTTGCTGATGAGCAGAACTCCGCGTTCGAAGTCAGACATTGGATCAATGGACTGCAAAGCTCCGAAAATGGGTGACAGAACAGCCCCTGGAAGACTGGCAATTTTCCCGGCCAATGAGCTATCAGACTCAGCTCCACCCTCGACCGAGCGACCTAAAACCACCTCCGAACCCAGTTCCTCGACCACTTTGGTGATTAGCCCGCGGCTGCGGATAACATCCATCGCGGAGGCGATTTCATCTTCGCGCCCAGAGGCGCTCATCCCAATTGTCTGACCTGTAGTCGCTGTCGGATCTACCCCGAGTGATTCGCGTCCCAACTGCAGGAACAATCGTGCCTCGGACCGATAACTTCGCGGCAATAGAAACAGCGCCGCCACGCATCCAACGGCAAGGACAATCTGAAGAGCCAGTATTTTCCACTTGGCACCCCATGCCTTCGAAATCAACTCCGCAAAATCCAAATGTCGTCTCATGTTGCAACTCGTCTCTTGTGGCACATCTTGGATCCTAAACTTTCGAAAATAGGTGCTTATCCGCATCCATTATCAACACCGTTCAGCGTTCTGCGAATGGTTTTGTCGCTGCCAAAAACCATCGCCGGAACGGTATGCCGTTCGCGGCAATTCACGCAGCGCGAGGAATCTTCCCTCGCTGCGTCAACCGGATGCGATATGTTGTTTGCCATGGTAAGGGAGCACCCTCGAATATACCTGAAACCAAAAATTCTTCCGTTGATCCCAATGGTAGTATTTCGCACGCCTCGTAGCACCTAAACTCAATTCCCGGAGACGCTTGGGGTTTCGTGCCATGGTACTCAATCCGACTGCCATTTCGCTAATCGTTTGCGAAGGCCGTTCGACGCTCACCACAACACCACAGTCCGGAGTGATAATGTCCGACGCCCCTTGATGGCCCACCCCGATAATCGGAGTGCCGGCGGCCAACGCATCTAACAACCCCGTTCCGGAGGTGTCGCGCAAGCTCGTAAACGCGAAAACATCAGCCCAGCGATAATGTTCAAAGCCAATTCGATAACAGCTACTCTCAATCCACTCGGTTTGTTGTTCGATCTTCAATCGCTTAGCAAGCGTCATCCAACGAGTCTTACTGCAACCAGCCCCGAGCACTCGGAGTTCGAAGGGTATTCGATCGGACTGAAGCTTCGCCAAGGCGTACAAAAGCAACGGCAAACCTTTCCACTCTCGAAGCC
>CAITIE010000059.1 GCA_903892355.1 uncultured Pirellula sp.
ATCAATTCAGGTGGATAGCGGGTCAAGTCGGCGACCATCGGCACCACTTCATTTTTCCTGACGATCTGATGCACCCGGCGTGTGTGGATTGCAAACGCTAAATTCGTTTTGCAGTTGTTGCACCATTCCGCTGTAAAATCCACCATGACCGTTTTACCTTCTCGGACCAATTGCTGAAGTCGCTGCTCGGAAAACGGTTCCCATTCCAACTCGTAAGGAGATGGGCCTAGCATGAAAAACGAGCCCCAGGTTCCTGCAAGGACCGCAGCAGTTCCCAAACCCCATGCTCGTAATTTTTGACCCGATGAGGCCCACGCGGGGACTCTGCCGATCAACCAGCAGGCAAACCATGTGAAAATCAATGACGACAACATCGATGTCCGCTCAGACTGAGGAAAGCCGTTGATGAAAATGACAACGCTCAACAACAAGGGAAACGCCAATAGCTCCTTGAATGTCTCCATCCATGGCCCAGGCTTCGGAATCCACTTGAGAGCGCTCGGAAAGACCGAGATCACCAGATAAGGACTGGCCATCCCGAGTCCGACTCCCAAGAAGATCAATAGGACGACCCAGGCTGGTTGGGTCAACGAAACTGCCAATGCGCTGCCAAGGAACGGGCCGCTGCATGGCGTCGCCAACAATGTGGTGATCACCCCTTTGGAAAATGCCCCGATGAATCCATGTCGGCTCGAAAGTTCCGTACTCTTAGAACCCGTCGCAAAGCCAGGTATCGGGAACTCCCAGACCCCCAAAAAGCTAAGGGCCAACGCAAACATGAACGAAGTGATCACGATCTGAAACGTGGTATTCCCAAATTGGGAACCCCATCCCAACGTCTGATCCGAAAACGTGCGAACCAAAATACTAGCGATTCCAAACGCAAGGACAAATCCGATCATTCCCGCCGCGTAAATCAACGTCAGCAACGAGGCTCGCCCCTTATCACCATGAGCTTCATTGACGAAGCCCAAGATTTTCAAGCCGATCACAGGTAGCACGCATGGCATAAAATTCAAAATGAATCCAGCGATCATGGCCAAGCAGAATTTGGTGAACAGCTCAAACGGCTTGAGAGTCAGCGCGTACTTGGGACCATCGATCCATTTGCTCCGCTGAGGGTGACTTGCAACGTCCTCGTACGACGCTATGGCCAACACCGCTGGTAATGGCGTTGGATCCGAAGTCTTTCGAGAAACGTTGTAATTGAACTTAAAGTTCAAACCTCGGGGACGATCGCACGCCCCATTCGTGCACGCTTGATATCCCAACAATCCTTCAAGCGGCGTTTCTCCTTCAACGGCAGTTTCCGGTACCTCGATCGGGATCCGAAATTGAACGGGCCCTTCGTAATAGTCCACCACGGTGCCAACACCCATGTCCTTGCGGACACTCGGTTTGCTTGCCACCGGTGCACCGACCTTCACCCCAAATTTTTGACTGATTACCAACAGCGTCCGACTCTCGGTCGCTTCATCCGTCGGGTCCAATTTGTAAATGTGAAATTCAGGGTCCGTGGCCGCGCTAAGGAGCAATTCCAACGACTCTCCAGGCTTCACCGTGCTCTTGCTCAACTGGATATTCCACTCGACTGGGCTCTCGTCTTCCCGCAAAACCCCCGGTGTCCCCTTGGGTTGCTCGACCTCGGTAAAGCCGCTAAAAGACGCTTCGAATTTATCGTCCCGAATCGGAATGCAGTTCTTTTCACAAACCTGACCCGTCAACGTCAGCAGAATCGCTGAAGGGTTGTCGGACACTGGATTGTCAAACACCAGCGGCGCCGTCCAAGTGACCGAATCCTGGAACTGTTCCACCTGCAGCCCAGGCCAGAACTCAGAGTTCATCTCGATCTCGGGAGGAGCGTTGGGAACCAGCGGCCCCGTCATCTTGACCCAATCGTCGACGATCTTAATGGCTGTCGGAGTCGGGCCGCCAGGACCTTGAGTGGTCGAGAAAATGTGATAGCCACCGAACAGTTGCACCCTAACCGTCAACCGCCCCTTTTGCGCACCATCTTTTTGGGCGCCTCGTTCCACCGAATACGTTGCGGATATCTCATAGGGAGTATCCGAACCGCCACCCGCCAAATCGAGCCCCAGACCCAATCCAAAGTCCGTTGCTCCTATTCCTCCGACGGCTGCTTTTCCACCAGTTGACTTTCCAGCCGATGACTTGATGCCACCAGAGTCCTTGCCCCCCTTCGAACTCGACTGGCTAACGGCTTCCTGCGGGCTCACCTCCGCCGCCATCGAGATAGGCCCCAAAGCCAAGGGCTCCATCGACGCGGACCCGGCAAAAACCGAAGCCACAATCGCGACAAGAAGCATGCAATTCCGATTCAAAATCATGGTCTCTCCCAACAAAATGGTCAGCCCATTGTAGGTCCACGCCAACACCCAGGTCAACGCGAACAAACCCCTCGCCAGGGCTGGTTTGCCACTGCTGGGTAGCTTGGCGGTGTCGAAATGCGATTGCACCTGTCCAACCAAAACCACCATTTCTAAGCGGTCATACGCAGTTTAGTGGTTAAAGATTGCGGTTTCTTCCGTTTCTACGCTCTGGTTTTCCATTTTCTTTTTGACAACCCTGGTTTTGTTGAAGTTCATCCTTTGGACCCGTAAGCGACTTGGATAAAGTGAGTGGAGGTGCCAGTTCCACGGCGATGCTTCAGGTTTCTCCCCTCAAACCGACTCATTTTTTATGTCCCAAGTCCCAGCTCCCCTCGCTGACGAAGTCGAATTGATGTTGCGCAACGCCCAACTCCGTGACGAGTTAGAGCCCTATCTCGATGAGTCGGTAGATTTGGTGAGCATCCGGCACATGACGCTGGCCGAGGAGAACGAGTTTCTCGAATCCATCCTCGCCTGGGAGCGAGCTCCCTCGCTACCGATTTGCAAGTGGTTCGAACCCGAACTGGTGCTTCCTCGACCTGAGTCTCTCAGCGACGACCAAGTCCACTCGATTCTGTGGCGAACGATCCACTTGCTATACAGCCAAAAGATCGCTTTGGACTTTACGGACCACTTGAGTGATCGCCAACTCTACTGCCTGTTGATGCGAGATATTCTGCCCGTCTACCAGAAGAAAATCTCGGGGCCTCGCCATTTCCTTCATTGGCACTGCCTCGACGACAATGATATGGACTGCTGGTTGACGTTCTACGCGTCGGATGAAGAACGAGAGCTTTGGGCGGAAGAATCCGAAAACGAGCTTCCCCCCAAGAAAACCCTCCCTTTTCCTCGGCAAATGCCTCGACGTCCGCATGGGAATATGGGGCAGTAGCCCGCTTCATCGACATTCGCGATGATGCCTCCTCGTGCGCGTAGGTACTACTTTCCTGCTTCCGCTGGGATGAGCACAATCTGCCGGATATCGCAAACCGCCGCGGCAGATTTCTTCTTCGGCTTGACCATCACCCGCCCTTTTCCTTTGTGGATCTCAACGCGTCCGATCGGTTCGATAACAATGTTCTGAAAATGACCCGTCGTGCGGACTTTCCAAGGCAACGTCTGTGGGTTGCCTCCTTCGGTTTCGACAATCACATCCACATCCGATCCTCCATTGCCGCTCCCACATCCGCAGTGAATTTGCACCTCGACCGCGCCTTCGATCGATGAGTCGAACTCCCACTCGACCCAGTCGTCCACTTCGGTCCAATACCCGACTACATTCTTGTAGGTCTCGGGCTCAAATCGGATTCGCGTTCCGTGAGTCTTGGACTCAGATGCGACCAAACGAATGGCGTCTTTCGTGTTTTTCAACATCGTCGCGCGCCCCGCAATAACACGGTTCATCCCATCCCTCCAAACCTTCCATTGCTCCCCTATACGCTCGGATGTTGAAATCCCGCCGTTGAGCTTCGATGGGTCTTGATCGATGTACAACGAACGATGTAGCTCGTCATCCAATTCCGGGTTGGGCAAACACCTCTGTGCGGCGACCGAATCCCGCCACTGAGTCAACGCTCCGCTCAACTCACGTACGACATCGGGATTACTTTCTCCTACGTTGGTGGTTTCGCCAATATCCGTGCTCAAATCATACAACTCGAGCCCTCCCGTTTCGTAATCCTCGACCAGCTTCCAGTTCCCCCTTCGAACCGCTCCCGACGGACGGCTTCCTTGATTGGTGTAATGCGGGAGATGCCAAAAAAAAGTCCGATCGGGGATACCCTCGGGCTTGTTCGATTTACCTCGAAGAATCGGAACCAGGGACTGGCCATCCACCGGACCAACCGACCGCCCAACCTCAATCCCCACCTCCTCTAAGACCGTAGGCAGGATATCGAGCAACGACACCGGCGCCGAAACTTTGGCTGGGAGATACTTCTTCGGCGAATGGATAATCAGGGGTACCCGCAGACCACCTTCGTATAAATAACCTTTTCCCGCGCGGTATGGACCGTTATGAGTCACCGGCAATGGATGAATCTCGGGCACATGCAACCCGCCATTGTCACTGGTAAATATCAAGATCGTATTTTCCGATTGCCCAGCCTCTTCCAACCCCTTCATCAACGCCCCGATCGATTCATCGAGGGATTCGATCGTGGCCGCGTAAAGTGGATTCCAAGCCTTTGCATTCGACGCAATACGGTCCTCCGACTCCTTGAGCGCGACGTGCGGAGAATGATGCGGTATGTAACAGAAGAACGGTTTGCCTGATGCAGACTTGATGAACTCGATGGCCTTGTCGGTAATCAAACGCTCATTCTTTCCGCCCGTCGTTCCCGGCTCCCCATTCCCGGCCGGTTCGAAAACCACTTCGAATCCTTGGGCTTTGGCGGACGATTCACCACCCCCCAAATGCCACTTGCCAAAGATACCGGTCGTATAGCCCGCTCGCTGCAGCACCTCTGCCAGTGTTTGCTCGCTCGCGACTAACCCTGGCTCAATCCTCGCTTGAAGGAGTTTTTGACTCGCCGCATCCGGACGACCGGGCAGATACGTCGTCAAATGCAATCTTGCCGGCCACTTGCTGGTCATTAACGATGCGCGCGAGGCAGAACATATAGGCAACCCACAATACGCGCTCGTGAACTGCACGCCGTTCGATGCTATCGCATCGAGATTGGGTGTCCTGTGGTCCGAGCGTCCGTAACAACCGAGATCAAAAACTCCAAGATCGTCCGCTGCGATCAATACGATATTCGGTCGAACCCCCGTCGAGGTATCTTGGCCACAAGCCATTGGTACACCCACTCGATCGCCCATCCCAAAGCCGATCAAGAAAACAATCGCGACAGCGGAGCTAAAAGTTACAGCGGAGCTAAAAGTCACAGCGGAGCTAAAAGTTACAGCGGAGCTAAAAGTCACAGCACCAAAAAAACGCAAGTAGGCAAAAAATCGGTTCATCGGAGATGCTTCAAAGGCTGGATGGAGTCCTGGAACAACGCCGGAAAATGGAGGTCTCCATCCCAACGCACACTGGCAACACAAGAATCAATGATAGCAAACAATTTTCTAAGGCGTGCAGCTCGAAATTCGATCCGACCGGAACATTCGGTTTCACTTCGCAGAGGATCAGATCCGATGAAACCAGAGCATCAACAAGCGTCACCATGCTAAAGATGCTAGCAAACGACGCCATCCAAAAGCAGCAACACCATGTTTCGAATGTTAGGCAGAGGGGCCCAAAGGCTACTGACTGAGATCTCGCAGCATCGCACCCCGGAACAGATTGCATGGGGACTCGCGATTGGTGTTTCGTTTGGTCTCGTCCCAATGGACAGCATCATCTCCGTGCTGCTCCTATTCGCCATATTGATTCTTCCCGTGAATCATTTGTGCGCTGCCATCGCATTCGTATCGATGTCTTTGGCAGGTCGATTCGTCGCGCCAATCCCTAACGCCCTTGGTCTCTGGATCCTTTCCCATCAGTGGGTTGTTAACACCTTAGGTGTGATCTACTCCCTTCCGTTGGTTCCGTGGTTGCGACTCAACAATACCATGGTTGTCGGTGGCTTCTGCTTAGGAATCCTCTCTGTAGCCCCCAACTACATCACCCTAAGATGGCTTGTTCGGCGCACGCAGTCCAAGATCCAGCAGTGGTCGATCGACGAAGTCGCTCGCCAAGCTCCCGAGTTTCGAAAGATCTCCTCCGAAAGGTCGACGCGAAACCCAATTCTCTCGCCGTCGGTAACCCAAAAGCTGGCGAACCATAGTTCTGCTGACGAACGCAAACCAATAAACGCTCAACCGCTCCGACACAGCGCCTCCGAACCACCTATCTCATCGTCTGGTAATCAGCAATCGACACCTCGCAATTCAGCCCAGCTGAATGCAGTACAGGTGAAAACATCACAAGTCAATACTGCACAAGTTAACACTGCACAAGTAAGCCCTGCGCAAGTTAACACTGCGCAGGTCAACACTGCGGAATCGCATCCTGCGCAGAGCGATACCGTCCTTCGTGAAACGGTCATCGAAGTCGTCCGTTTCCGCCAGCCATTGGAGAGTGGCACGGTTGCCAAACCAAGATCCAGCGTCTCGTCGACCAACCGAGTTCATGACATTCCAAAAGATTCCAACGCCCTGTCCGGTCCTCATCTAACCACCGAAACAAAGAACCAGGAACTTATGATCGCCGAGAAAAATACTTCCCTTGGCAATGTATCTCTCAAAACCCATACGGGTTCCCCTGTGGACGCAAGCACCGGAGCTATCCAGCCTCCCAGCCCCATCGGGCTAGGGAATCATCGCCAAGCGATCACAGGACACAAAGGCTCTGATTCCCTGAGGTACTTGCTGCGGCATATCACCGGGACAAAAACCGAACGCGAAGGAAACGATTCCTAATCATGGCATGGCGCCGTCGTCTGGCAATCCTATTATCACTTGTTGTCCTGGCTGCGTTTGCAGCCGAACCGATGCTGCGTGGGCTGAGCTATCGCACGCTCTCCCAAGTCCTCGGGAGGCAAGTCACCGTAGAAGGCAAGGCTAGGCTATCAGTCCAGGACGGAACACTGCGGGTCAAGGAAGTACGGTTCGATAGTCCGTCCGGGCAGTCGTTTGAGATTGAGCAAATCACGGCAAAGATCAATCCGAAAGATTTCCTTTCGCGAAACCTGGTCATCGATCATGCGACCGTGCAAGGGCTCTCAATTCGCTCGGGTATCAACCGATCCACAATAAGCCAGTCGAGCAATACCAGTGGAGTTCCGGCCAATCGTCCAGCGAACCTCGGCGAGGTGACGCCGTCCCCGAACTCTTTTGCAACTCAGAACCACCATCCCACCCAACTGACTCCCTTTCCTCGATTCGATGTGACCGAATGGTCCAACTCGTTTCGATCGACGTTGGAGCAAGTATCCCAACAAGTTTCCCATGAGCGTTCCACTGCGAGAAACGCGCTCGAGACACGATTGGCGACGCTGAAGAAACGAATTCCTAGCGTACCTTTGGCAGAGCAGAATCCTCTTCGAGATCGCGCCTTGATCGAAGCCATTCGCTCGGAGTTTGTCGCCATCCGCCAGTCGATCGCAGAGGAACGGGTTGCTCTCCGCGATTTCCAACAAACCCTCCCCGAAGAAGTGAATCGGGTCCAGCAACGTTGGGCGTCGGGAATGGAACCAGCCATCGCCGCCACACTGCCCGAATTCGAAAACTCGATCCGCAGTTCGTTGACGGACTACGTGAATCAACTGCTAGAAGAGTCTGACCCACTACTACAAATCGTCCAAGATAGCCTGTCTCCCCTCTCGGAATCGAATTCTCTCTCGGCCAATCCACCGTCGCAGGGAGTCGATCTGCCAATCCCCGGTTTTCCAGGCAACTACGTTTTAGTCCGATCGGCAACCATCCAAGGGTGGCTTGTCCCGTTCGAGAAAAAACGTATCCCATTCGATTGCCAACTCAGCACGTGGGGGCATGGAAGACCGACCATCGATTCGCCAAAAGCACATTGGCGCTTCCGACTTCCCGGAGATTTTGGAGTGGTGGAAATCGCTGCAATGCGAAGTCGCCTAACGCCCCTTGCCGTCGTCGCTGACGGTACTCAGAGCACCACAACCCTTCCACCGCATTCCACCGCCTCCGACGCTATTGCGGGCGAATTGATCCGCATGGTCTCCCAAGGCCCGGTCAGCAAAGCGACTCGAGTCGCCATCGACATGGATCGAACCCGTTGGAAATTGGCTGTAGAAACCCCGTTGGTAGCAAGGTGGAGGAATCCCATTCAAGACGACTCAACTCCGGCAATCATGGGGATCAACAGCGAGGCAAACCCTCTTTGGGCAAGCATGCTCATGGAGGAATTGATCAAGGCCTCACCCGATGAACCCTTGATGCTTCGCGCCGAATGCACCCAATGGCGAACCAACCTTCGCAATGCCCAAGCGAACAACCAACAAGCTCGCGATGTCCAGCTTGATGCGCGATGCCTTTTTGAACTCGAACCGATTTGGAAGAAAACCCAAACTCGCTACATCGAGAAAGTTGCCAGCGAGTCGATGCCGATTTCCGGAGATATTATCGCCAAAGCGATCCAGGATTTGAACGACCGATGGGGGGAACAGCTTCGATCCCAAAACGAGACGTTGCAACGTCTGGAACAGGAATGGATCGCTCTCAGGAATCAATGGGAAGAAAGCAGTTCCGTCAGTGAACGGTTAGCCCGACGCTAAGCTGTCCCGACAGTAATTGAAAAAATCCGGAAGCGCCTCGGGGCAGCTTAATCTATTTGCACTCCAGGCGTGACCGAGCGCAACGAGAACCAGCTTTCCACCCAAGACGCAATCCGGATCCTGAAGAGAACCCCTTCGGAAATCGATCCACTCATTCGACTTGCGAATCCATCCGGAACTAAATCCCACGGGGTATCTCCATAGACAGGGGCTCGGGCGCTGCCCCCGTCTACCTACTAGGAACGCATTCCAAAGCGAAAACCTGTCACGAAAATCCGGTTTTCTAAAAAATTCCCTAAGGAATTGTTTCCGGGATTGCTAGCAATAAGCGGCATTAATTCAGCCTGCAGCGATTCATTGCGGTGGAATCACTATTTGGGCCGTGAAAACTCGAACAAATCTTGGGTTCGGCACCAATATTCGCTTCCTAGTCTCGCAACTGTCTTGAGCCGCCGTGGGTCAGGATGCCCGTCCACTCCTAGCACCGCATCGTCGACGTGGATGGTGATCACTTCTCCGATCACCAGGTTCGGGGCGATCGGCCCGGTTCCGAACGATTTGATTTCCAGCAATCGGCATTCGAGCGCAAAGGGCACTCCCAGCAACCGCGGAGGACGCACGTGGATAGACGGTACGGTTTCCATACCGATCAGTGCTACTTCGCTTTCCTCTGGGGGCAGCGATGCGCTCGATTGATTCACTTTCTCGGCGTGCTGTTCGGTAGACGCATTGATTACGAACTCTCGCGTAGCCTCGATATGGAGGAGTGTATCCTTCTTGGTTCCGTCCCGTTTCAGCGTGGGTGAAAAAACAACCACAGGCGGATTGGCGCCGAAGACGTTGAAGAAACTGAACGGGGCTAAATTCACAATCCCTGTTTTGGACATGGTCGTGACCCAAGCGATCGGACGGGGTGTCACCAGTCCCACCAGCATTTGGTAGACGTCGAGGACGGAACTCTGACTGACTTCGATCAACATCACTCATCCAACCATGTAAAAGGGTATTGTGGATCGTCCAAGGTTACGGCATCCTCTGCCAACATGAGAGGACGAAATGTATCGACCATGACCGCCAGTTCGTCCGTCCGGGTCATGCTCTCGCTGGCTCGAATGGTACCTGGATGCGGTCCATGAGGAATACCGTGCGGATGTAACGTGATCGATCCGATCTCGACACCGCGGCGACTTCCAAAATGGCCACGCACATAGTAAAGAACTTCATCCGACTCCACATTGCTATGCGCATACGGAACCTTGATCGCTTTGGGATGCGTATCGAGCATCCGCGGCGCAAAGGTACACACGACGAATCCACTCGCCTGAAAGGTCTGATGGATCGGTGGCGGTTGATGCACGGTGCCGGTGATGGGCTCAAAATCGTCTGCATTAAAGGTGAATGGATAGACCATTCCATCCCAACCTACCACATCAAACGGATGGTTCGCGAGTATGTACTTCACAGATCGCTCTCCATCCTTGATGATCAATTCCGTTTCCGACCGGGAATCGCCATCGAGTAACTCGGTCGGCCCGTGCAGATCGCGTTCACAAAAGGGTGCCCCTAGCCGAAACTGCCCATCGGGGTTCAGGTAACGCGGGGGAAAGCCCAAATCGCCATGCGATTCGACCACGAGCATGTCAGGCATCGTGTCAGGTTGGCTCGTTTCGGTTTCAAAGACCATTTCATACGTCGTGCATTTGGGAATGACGATGTAATCCATGGGCCGAAAGGGTAACACTCCGAACATCGTTCTCAGTTCACCTCGCCCACGATGCACAAAAATCAATTCATCGGATCGAGCATTTCGGTACAACGCCTGCTGCGCGAGCTTTGGCCGGCATCGGGAAAGCGTCACATCCGCATTAAAGAGCAGCGGAACACGTCCCGTCACCGGGTCACCGTGCGCCTGTATCTCTGCCGTCTTTAAATGGACATGACGGAGCGTCTGATCTTTGGCAACCCGAATGGATTGAGACGGCAGTGCTTCGATATGCTTCACACGCGTCGGTGGGAATCGGTGGTAAACAATGCTGTACGCGCGACTAAACCCTTGGGTTGTAATCACCTCCTCGTAGTAAATCCCCTCGTTGCGATATCCTGGCGAGACCTCATGACGGGTATGGCGTTTGGGAGGAATTGATCCTAGTTTTTTGTAATATGGCATTCTTAAATCCACCTAACTTTCATTCACTTAGGATCGCGGCCTTCGACCTTGACCGACGGTCGCTCGATGATTCGATTGGTCAATGTCCCCAACCGCTCCACCGATAATTCGATCACGTCTCCAGGCTTCAACCAACCCCCAACCATCTGCGGGGTCAATTCGAGGATACAACCTGTACCAACTGTACCCGAGCCAATCGCATCACCAGGCAGCAATCGCGTATCTCGACTCGCGTGAGAGAGCAACTGTGGCCATGTCCAGTACATCGAATCCGCATTCGCGTCCGAAACCAATTTGCCATTGATGCGGGCTTGCATCCTTAACTGCAATCGTCCATTCGAGTAGCAATCCTTGAGTTCATCCCAAGGGACCACTCTCGGCCCAAACGCGTTTGCGAAATCCTTGCCTTTGCTCGGCCCTAATCCCACCGCCATTTCTTGCCGCTGCAAGTCTCGCGCTGAAAAGTCGTTGTAAACCACGAATCCCTCGACGCACTCCATCGCCGAATCATCCGCAGGCAAATCCTTGGCTTCCTTGCCGATGATCGCCGCAATCTCCAATTCGAAATCGAGCTCCATCGAACCTTGCGGCGCCCAGACCAGATCTCCATCTCCTATCACCGACGCGGGATTCGAAAAGTAAAACACAGGGACTTGGTACCACGCATCTACCATCGGCAAACCGCGCTGCGCTCGGCACGTTTTGACATGCTGCTCAAACGCGTAAAAGTCTCGTATGCTGCGGATAGAAATCATAAAATTCGCCCGTATACCTTGGTTCGTAATGCTCCCGTATGACTCTTAAAGCGTTCCTCGGATCTCTTGCTCCCGCTCGATAGCCTCGAACAGCGCCTTGAAATTCCCCTTACCGAAACTCTTGGCACCTTCCCGCTGGATGATCTCAAAGAAAAGGGTAGGACGATCTTGGACTGGTTTGGTAAAGATCTGCAGCATGTACCCTTCGTCGTCGCGATCGACCAAGATCCCTAGCTCGGCCAACTCGTCGATGTCCTCCTTGATGTCGCCGACTCGATCGCGAAGGCTGTCGTAATACGTGCGAGGGACCCGCAGGAACGATACGTCGTTCGCAATCAATGCACGAACCGTCTTGATGATGTCATTGGTGGCCATCGCAATGTGCTGGACACCGGCACCCCCATAAAAATCGATGTATTCCTCGATTTGGCTGCGCCGCTTGCCATGCGCTGGCTCATTGATCGGAAACTTGATCTTACCGCGTCCGCTCTGGACCACTTTCGACATAAGTGCCGAGTATTCCGTAGAGATGTCTTGGTCGTCGAAGGAAACGAGTTGCTCAAAGCCGAGCACCTTGCGGTAGAAATTCACCCACTCGTTCATCTTTCCTTCTTCGACATTTCCGACGATATGATCAATCGCAAGCAATCCGGTGGGGTGGTAGGTCGCTGGATTATAGCGCGATGGATCGATCGGATCAAAACCGGGCGAAAATGCTCCGTGGTATCGGTCGCGGTTCACAAACGTATGCGTCGTGTCTCCATACGCCCGGATGGTGGCGTACTCGTACACGCCGAAATCGTCTTTTTCTTCGCGAGGGCCGATCACTCCTACAGCCCCCCGTTCTACAGCGAGATTGTACGCGCGCCGCACATCATCCACTTGCAATGCGATATCCGATACCCCGTCACCATGCAGAACCAATCGAGAGGCATCGGGGTGATTAGCGCGAAGCGGCGAAACGAGGACAAACGTGATCCCCCCCTGACGCACGACATAGCCCGCTTCATGCTTGACTTTGGTCTCTAAACCCGCATAAGCCACGACGTCGAAGCCATAGGCATTGCGGTAGAAATAAGCCGACTGCCGCGCGTTGCCTACAAAGAATCGCACGTGATCGATTTTACGAAGCGGCATCTCGTCGATTTGAGTCATTTGGCGTTCTCCAAAAAGGCTAACAGATCTGCGAATTCCTGGCGCGACAACTGCTGATCCAATCCCGCAGGCATGATCGAAACTTCACTCGGCCCACTCTGTTCGATGTCCTCCCGCATCACAGCCACCCGTCGATCTGCGGCCACCTGTAGGATGATCGATTGAGGACTCTCATCAACCACGAGGCCATTGATGATTTCACCATCATTCATGCGGAGTTTTGTGCTGCGATAACTTTGTTCCAACCGGGCACTCGGAAAAACGATTGCTTCTACCAAATCGCGGCGTGTTCGGGAGCGTCCGATTTGACTCAAAACCGGTCCGATTTCTCCACCCACATAACCGATACGATGACAAGCACTACACGCAGCCTTGTCCGATCGAAAAACATGGTAGCCTCGGGTGGCATCCCCAACGGGTAGCTCCTTGAGCCATCCATCCACGGCTTTCGCGATCTCACCCGATGGTTGCTGCAACTGCGTTAGCGTTTGACGCCATTGATCGACAGCCTCTTTACTTCGGGATTTCAGCATACCCAGCACTCGATCGATGTTGAGCGATTTAGCCCCACCCACGCTGGGAAGCGATTCAAGCATCTTGCGATCGATCTCGGGAACGTTGATCCGAAGCAATCCATCGATCACGATCGGTAACTCGAGCGGCCCGAAACCCGATAGCCCTTCCACGAGCCGTCCGGCTGCCTCGCGATCGTCCAATTTCACACGCTGCAACGTTGCCAAAGCCAGTTTTCGATCGTCAGGTTTCCCTTGGATACAGGCGTTCACCAAAGCAATCTCTCGATCTTTCGGAATCGCACCCCCGAGGGGCATACTGCGTGACCAGACGAGCCATGCTCCAGGTTCGTGAACATCTCCAGCCGCAATCTTCCGCTGAATCGATGGAGCGATCAGGTTCGCTTGCTCACCAAACTGCAACTGGTGCAGGACCTCCGCCAATCCCTGGTCGCTCTGACTTCCTTCGATCCATGACGCCAACGGCGTTACCCATGCGGCTGGAAGCGGCCGATCGGCTACCCCTCTCAGGGTCTGCAACACGCATTCCCGTTGGGCCGGCGACCATTCTTGGGATCGTTCCAGCCATGACTGGACCAATTGCTGCACCGACGCTTGGTCGCTCCAACGCGACAGGATCGGGGCCAACGTTTGGACTTCGGATTCGCTACCGTGAGCAAACCTTTCCTCGAGCCACGAAAGGACGATATTGCTCCACGATGGATGTTGCTGCAGGATCTCGAGACCCACCGCTGCGGCTCGTTCATCATCGCTCGATGCCAAGTGGCAGATCGCAGCCGCATCCTCTTCACGCAACGCATTGCGCTGTTCCAAAGCGATCGCGCACGCCGCGCTCGATGCTGGATCAGTCATCAACTTCTTGCGAACCACCTCGAACTCGTCCCCGTCGATCATCGCCAAAATCACCGCATGCTGCATCGATCGATCCGATTTGTAACGCGAGAGCACTTGCAGCAGATCGAGATAGTCTCCTGAGTCGCCGTCTACTTTTCCTTGCATCCCCAATCGCCCAATGCATTCCGCGGCTAAACGCGCCGTGCGAGCATCTCTGTCATCCAAATGCCCGTAGTGATACAGGCACGAACTCACGGCATCTCGGGAACCTTCGTGACGGTACAACGAGATCAAATTCAACGCAGCGATGCGCACATCGGCAGACTTGCTTTCGAGCAAGCGATCGATCTGCAGCCAAACTTCCTCGTTCTTCGGTTCCTCGATCAATACCTTTGCAAGTTCATCGATCGAACGACTAGGAGCAAGACCTCTCGTTAGAACATCGGTAACTGGTGGCCAGCGAACCGAATCGTCGCGGCGATCCGAGGTCGCTCCTCGCAACCGGTAAATGCCTCCGAGAGCTACCCGTTGATCGGTAGCTGAACTGGGGCAACACAAGTCGTACCAACCTCCTGTGTCCAACACGATCAGCGAACCATCGCGATCCAAAAGGACATCGACAGGATGAAAATCGATCCGAGGTGAACTGATCAAGTCCATCGAATCCGAACGGTAGCCTGCTGATTCCGGGCTTGTGTGGAGCGGATGGATTGAAATCTTATGGAGATTGAATTGGGCCGCTGCCAGATACCCGGAAACTTGCACTCCAGCGTGTGTTTCCAATTGCGATGCGAGGTTTGGGGCGATCCCTTTCAAGTGCAACAGCCCCGAGGGCGCCGCCGGTCCGAGCTCCACCAAGGGTTCCATCAAGGGACCTGTTTTGGCATGGCCATCGAGTACCTTGTGCGGTTTCCCAAATACCGCTCCGTACATGGCATGACCAATCCCATCGCGAAACTTATGCCGCGGGTGATGGAGAAACGTAGCGCAGAAAAACCGCTCGCCATTTGGGTGCCATGCAACGTCCACGAGGTTGTCCATGCCACCGGTCATCACCGGTTCGATCGGCCCACCTTTGGGATGACGCCGATAAAGATGCGATGCGCTGCTGACGAAACGACCACCACTTAACACTTCATGCGACTGCTCGGCAAACGCACTTTTGGACCAATAGATCCATCCGTCAGGACCCAGCCACGGGCCATGCAAATCGTTCGCGCATCCGGTCAGTGTCGTTCCATCGAACCAAACCTCTCGATCCTCGCAGACTCCATCGCCATCTTTATCGATCAATCGCCAGATTTGAGGTGGCGCAGCGACCAAAATGTCGTTTCCCAAACATAGGACACCCTCGGGAAACCCCAAGGACTCCGCGACGACTTGTCGGGTATCAAACACACCATTGCGATCCTTGTCGGAAAGTCGCACGATTCGATGGGGCCGCGAGACCAACTGCTGCTGAACGGTCTCTTTTTTTTCTAGGTTCCAGACAGATTCGGCAACCACCAAATCGCCGTTCGCGTCCCACGTGGCCACGATCGGCCACTGGCATAGCACCGAATCAGCCGCCAATTCCATCTCGCATAGAGCCGGCACAACAAATGGCATCCCATCGATCGAGATCGACTTGGTCTTTTCAACAGGCCCCGCAAGAATAGGCCCAGCAGGAATAGGCCCAGCAGGATCAACAACCGCTGGAGACGTAGGCTCGGCCGAAATACCCGCCGACAAAAACGAATTCCCTAACAACTGGAACGCCAGGACCACGATCCAGAGCGACATGATCCAAAGAGAATGGATAGAACGAAACAGCATGGGATAAACTTTCGTGCGCGACGATGGTAGGTCTTTGAATCCGCCGATGCACCACCGAGCCGCGATCGGTCTCGAACCGATGATCACCAGATTAATGATCCATCAAATCCCCTTCGGTCAGCATCCGAAATCCTTTTCGGGCGAGCATCTCCAAAGCGGCCTCGGTATTGTCCACCATGATGGCAATACCAGGTTCCGAATTGGGATGAATCAACAACGGATATGCCTGAACAATGTTGATTTCCGCTTGCAGCAAGGCGGTGCAGATCTGCAAGAGAGGCTGCCCGCTTTGCGGAAGCTCAACGCCGATCAAATCGCTCTCGATGATTGCCAGTCCAGCCCTCTCCAGGATTTCGCGACCTCGCTCAGCATGGCTGACGACGAATCGGACAAAAGCGCATTCGGCGGAATCGTTGATTGAAAATGCCGCGATGCGGATGCCGGAAACCTCGAACCGTCGCACGACTTCTAGGAGTTGCCCGACGCGGTTTTCCAGAAACACGGTGAACTGTCGCAACGTCGGGTAGTCACGCCCTCGCATCGTCTCAAACGAGGTATTCGATCCCTCACCCGTACTCATATCTCGGAAACTTTCCAACTTCAAAGGCCCATCGAACACACGGTGGCGCGACCCACCTGAATCAGATTCGCCATTTTAGCATAAGTGCTAACCGTTTGGCGAACGGTTTGGCAACTTGCTCGCAGGGAGGAGCACCGAAAGAGCCTTCCACGTCCTATCGATCGCTCCTCGGTGTTCCGAGGTCACCTGCCGAGCCTTGGCAGCAATTTCCTTACGTTCCGAGGGGTGCTCGACCATTTGCCGAACCCATGTCTCGAGGGAGGGAGGCTCTGCCAACTGCACCGCAGCGCCCCCTTCGAGGAGCAATTGGACGACATCCGCAAAATTTCGAGTATTGGGACCAAACGAAGTCGCGACCCCATACGCGCATGGTTCGATCATGTTCTGCCCCCCGCGGGAACCGAAGCTACCACCCACAAATCCGATGTCGGCCAGCCCCCACCACCAGCGTAGCTCTCCAACGCTATCGGCCAAAAAGATTTTCCAATCTTCATCCTTCCATGCATCGCTCGAGACATCCCCCTTCGCTTTCAAGGACATCTCGCTGCGACGCAACCACGGGAGTTTCGTCCCCGCCACCTCGTTGGCAACTTCGTCAAAACGCTCCGCATGCCTTGGGACAAGAATCAATTTCAAATGGGGGTACTGAGAACTCAATCGTCGATACGCATTCAAACAAAGTTGCTCCTCGGGGGATTGCGTACTACCGCAGAGCCACACCAAATTCTCGGGACGTAATTTCAATTCCTCGCGCCGACGCAGGACCTCGGGATCCTCCCGATCACCTGTGGCTCCGTCGAATTTCGTATTCCCCGTCTCCACGACGCGTGTTGGATCGCATCCGAGTTGGATGAAACGCTCACGATATGTTGCGCTCTGGGCTCCGACCCAGCGGAGTTGCCGGAGAACGGGTTGGATAAGCCATCGGACTCGCTGATAACCCGACAGGGAGCGACTGCTGAGCCGGGCGTTGACCACCACCACGGGAATGTCTTTGGCCGATGCCGCTGAAATCCAATTCGGCCACAGCTCCAGTTCCGCCAAAACAATCAAGCTTGGCGAGATCCTCTGGATCGCTGTTCGGATGGCCCAAGTGAAATCGAGGGGTGCAAAACTGACACAGTGCCGCACATACATCTTCTTAGCCAACTCATACCCGCTGTCAGTGGATGTCGTAACCACCAAGGTAACGTCGGGACGTTCCCTTTCGAAGGTTTCAATCAATGGCCGGACGACTTGGAGTTCCCCAACGCTGACCGCATGAAACCAAACCACAGGCTTCTCATGAATCACGGCTGGGACGATGTCCCTCGCACGCGATGGAACCTCGACCATCCCCAAAAGCTTCGCCCCCCAACCGCGTCGATACCTCCCTTGCGTCACGCGTCGCCACAGGATCCACGGGGAGACCGCGACCAGGAGAAACGCGTAGATCAAATTCAACAGGATGGACATGACTTAGGATTGATGGTGAGAATACGGTCCTCTCGACCGATCGTTTGGAAACGCGGGTTTTGAAACGCGGCGTAGAAAAGTGGCGTTACTCCACCTTTTCCTCGAACGCGGATTGTAAACTTTCCCTTGAGAAAAACTGCAGGGGATATTGCAATCAAAGCATGATCAAGTCGCGATATTGCCAAATATCGAATGATTGTTGACTCGCAAACGATATGCCAACGTAAACGACTTTGGCGCTAGCCGTCGGTGTCTCTCGAGGCGTTCAACCCGCGGCAACAGAAAACAGCCCACAGGAAGCCATTACGAACTCGGGTCCTTGATGACAAACGTTGCACTCAGTTTCGCAACCTCAACTGCGAGCCCTGCTTTCTCAACGCTGCTGAGTACCTCCCGAAAATCCTTGTAAGCATCAGGTGCCTCATCGATTGGATAGCTGCGGCAATTGCTTACCACATCAGCATCATCGAGCGAACGATCAACCTCGGAACGCGTCAGGATCGCCTTGGCTTGCGTGCGACTCAGACGCCGACCTGCGCCATGATTGACACTAAATTTCGTCAGCGACGCCCCTGGCTGGGCCACCATGACCGAGGACCCATCGCGAGGATTGCCAGGTAGCAGAATTGGATGTCCGGTTTTTTCGAACACCGTACCCTCAAGCTCTTTATGACCAGCCGGCAACGCACGCGTCGCTCCCTTGCGATGCACCCATTGCCACTGCTGGTCAACCCATTCACGCCGAGCGATGTTGTGACTGATAAAGTAAACCAGTTCGCCACGCGTTCCAGGAATCACTTTCTGGAACGCATTGAGGACGATCGAATTGATCAACATATGATTGACAGTGGCAAAGTTCGCTCCGATCGCCATGTCCTGCAGATATTCGTCCGCCTCGCGCGTTCCATACTCGGCATATACCAATTCAGGCTCTCCGCTTGGGAAGGCCCGCCCACGTTTGCGAAACCCTTGCTGCAGCTTCCGAAATTGATGGGTTGCCAACGCATGCCCCAGCCCTCGCGAACCGCAATGTGAAAGAAACGCAACGCACCGATCGCGCAGCCCGAATTGCTGAGCGATGGACCGTGCTTGCGACTCCTCGCGGACTCGAACAATTTGGCATTCGCCGAAATGATTGCCACCGCCGTAGGAACCAAGCTGCTTGCACTTGGCTCCGAAATCCTTCACGGTTTTCTCGCGAAGGTGTTTTTCGAGTCTCAGCGCCAGTGGATCACTGCGACCATCCGGTGCAGCATGCTGGGCGTCTTCGCAGCGATCCGACCACTGCGGTGGAATACCAAACATGCTGAGAAGCTTTTTCGTCGCGCCATGCACGGCCGCGTCAAAGCCCGATTGCTCCGCGATCGGTCGGCCCGGCGCCGAGCGACGGCCACGCGCGAGCTTGGCCTCTATCTCCCGAATGATCTCACGACGAACTCGTCGGTCACCGATCGCATCAGCCGGTAAATCGGTCTGCAGCAAGCTCATCGAGCACTTGATATCGACGCCGACCGGACCAGGGTAAATGTGTGTTGGAGAGACCATGACACTACCTACTGGTACCCCATGCCCCCAGTGCGCATCGGGATTGAGAACCATCTGCGAAACACCAGGCGCCAGCCGGGCTGAAATCGCTTGCTGAATGCAGCTTGCTCCAAAGCTGTCACGGATCGCTTCGGTTCCGATAACCTGGATCGGTGAAACGGAGGCGCCGAGATCGACGATCCCGGTCGCTTCACCGGTGACAGTGATCCCGGAGGCATCCGGTGTATTAAAAATCCTTTGGCTCATGATGGTACAACCCGAAACGTGAGTGTCGGTACTTTGCGACGCTGGATCGATCCCGCGACCGCAGTGCGGATCTGTCCTGACTTCGCAAAAACAGCTGCTTCCAATTGCCGACAATGGTCCCCATCGAGAACGTCGATGGATTGTAGTAAGACTAACAAATGCCCTGTATTGGGTGCTGGACGAACATCGAGAACCATCGCATCCCAGTCCGAACCCTGAAGAGCCTCGGGGATGATAAACTCCAAAGCTCGACGGATCTGCGAGCAAAGCTGAGCCGCCTTGCGATCGAACTTGCTCGAAGAACTCAATGCCCTTCGTATGTCGTAACGAGGATCTACTCCATCGCCCGGCTGAATGGATCCCGAAAGCTCTGGGTTGTGCTTGGTACTATTTTTTCGATGCTTCATGACCCTAAGAGACAGGGCCACCGAGCGAAAAGGTTCGCGTGTTGAGAAATTTTCTGCAGATCGCTGATTCCATTTGCTCGCTGGATCTGGGAATATCGATCTGGTGCCTTGGACTTTTTTTAGAAAAGCCCAAGTCGAGAGAAGCTTAGATTTCCTGGAGCCGATTAGTGAAGATTAGTGCTCATTAGTGTTCCCAAACCTGCGAATCACGAATCTTCACTCATCGACACCAATGAATGGATACGTTCAAACGCTGGGGTCCGAAATCCCTCGCGCCCGGGTTTGTCCATTCTCGGTGATCAGTGCTCCGATGTTTTATTCTCCCGCATCGCTAGACCGATCGGTCTAGCGATGCAAAAATCGTCAGGGTGCGATCAAGCGGATTCATAAACGCTCGATACTTCCGACCTTAATTCACATTCTCCCGCTCCGGAAACCTACCCATGAGTCACGGTATTTCGATCACTTGGCACGGTCACTCCACCTGGAGCATCCACACCCCAAACTGCCATATCCTGATCGATCCATTCCTCGACCAAAATCCTGCTGCGAACCGTAAAGCGATCGATCTTTCGCCAACGCATATCCTGGTTTCCCACGGGCATTTCGATCACATCGCAGACGCTGCATCCATCGCGAATCGAACCGGAGCGCAACTCCTCGCCAACTACGAGATCGCTACCTGGTTGGAAAAGAATCACGGTGTTCAAAACGGAGTAGGTATGAATTTGGGCGGCTCCACCAAAACTGCGTTCGGTAGCGCGATGTTGACCACCGCATTGCACTCCTCGAGCTTGCCAGACGGGTCCTATGGAGGAACCGCTGGGGGTTGGCTTATCGAAATCGCTACCGCAAGCGGATCCACCAAAAGGATCTACTACGCAGGCGATACCGCTCTATTCAGTGACATGCAACTCATCGGACGACGCGGTATCGACTGCTTCATCGTCCCTATCGGAGACCTGTTCACCATGGGCCCTTCCGATAGCATCGACGCCATCTCGTTGGTAAACCCCAAACTGGCTCTTCCTACGCACTTCAACACATGGCCTCCCATCGCCCAAGACCCCCTCGCATGGGCCCGCTCGGTGACGGAAAAAACGTCTGCAAAAGCAGTTGCTTTGGAAATCGATACACCGATGTTGCTGGATTGCTAGCAATCCAGGGTTCGATTTTTCCGGAATTCGGAATCTTTCGAGCGGCATACCTGATAAGTATCAACGCGAAGTGGCTGCAGCATGGGTATAACTAAATGAGTTGCCAAGGAAGGCAACAAAGTCGGCATGGATGCGTATCTAGCTGTTCGCTAGCTCGACCAATCTTTATCGACAAGAGGTCCTTCTATGTTAATTCTCTCGCGTAGCGCTGGGGATGGTATCGCATTCCCCGAATTGGATCTTGCCATTGAGATCCTAAAGATCCACGGCAATCGGGTTCAAGTGGGTGTCAAAGCATCCGATGAGATTCGCGTCCTTAGGAGCGAGTTGCTCGAACGCTCCACGCTGGTATCCTCCGCTGAGTCCTCAAATCACCGATCCGCTAGGCGAGCCGAGAAACGCGTGGTGCAAAGCACCGGAACGTCCCCGGATCGCCATGGTGAAACACTCCACGAACAAGAGTTGCGCAACCGCATCAATGCTGTTGCGCTGGCGATGTCTATCGCCGAGAAACATCTTGAACGAGGCGATTTGCACCGAGCTGAATTAGCCTTGCAACAAATCGTTTCGAAACTTACTCCGGTATTGGAATCCGAAGTGCAATCGGTCTCCGAGCCAACGCCGGCCTACCATTACCGGTCGAGCGATCCATCGTTGAGCGTCTTGCTTGTCGATGATAACACCCACGATCGAAACTTGATCGCTGAGATCTTGGAATTGAACCATGTGGATGTTCGCTGCGCTCGCAATGCTTCCGAAGCGATTGAGGCGCTTCATGTTCGCAAGCCGGATATCGTGCTACTCGATATCTCGATGCCAGAACACAACGGCCCCTCAACCATCGCTCGCATTCGCGAGGACCATCGTTTCAACGATCTTCCAATCTATATCCTGAGCGACATGTCGCGTGATGCTTTAGGAATGGCGAACCATCGTGTTAAAGAGATCCGTTCCTGGCTCGAAAGACCTTCTCAAACGAGATTGCTCTTAGAAGCGATCCACAGTGTCTCGCTTCAGGATCGTGAGGCTCCGGCTGAAGGTCTCGCCTGCTAGTTCTTTGGTTTTGGCAAATTGGTGCGGCGAGATTCGCTTGCGATGCCAGACCAGCTTCAAAATTCTCTCCCGAGCCGCTGCCCTCGTATCGATGTGTCGATCGACTCGTTGCATGAGCGCAGCGGCAGCATCCTAGAGAATCAGAGGCCCGGTTCCCAATACGTTCGAACCGCGCAACCGCCGTCGCTCCCATCCCGAACTTCAACCATTCCACCATGTTGCTCGAGAATACGGTGAACGAGCGCCAACCCTAGTCCGACGCCGGCTCCACGAAGAGGATCATTTTCTTCGTTGCTGTCAGTTTTTAGCCTCACAAATGGTTCAAAGACTCGCTTTCGATCCTCCACCGGAATTCCTGGTCCATCATCCTCCACTTCCACAAGCACGGATTGCCTTCCATCTTTTTTTCCCCGCTGATCAGCATTGGGACTCACCCGAACGACGACTCGGTTTCGCGCATAGCGGCCAGCGTTGCTCAATAGATTTCCGATCGCGCGTTGGAATGCATTTCGGTCCGCGTTGATCGTCAGATCATCCTCGCGCATGGCTCTCTCGATACAAAACTCAATTCCTGGTGAAATCTCTTTGGCGCGTCCGATTGCACTCTGGATCGCTTCGATCGCATCGATTGATTCTTTGTTGGGAGTTAGCTCGAGACTTTCGGTCCGAACGTAACCGACCAACTCCTCCACCAGCTTGTTCAAATCCTCGACCGCATCATCCATCGACTGCAGGCGTTCCTCGCGCTGAGACGCTGTACCAGCAGACTCCACCAATCCCATGGCAAATCGCAGTCTCGCCAAAGGTGTCTTCAGTTCGTGCGATACCGCTTGCAGCAATTCCCGCTGCGTTCGCAGCATCGTCTCCGTCCTTGTAGCCATGTGGTTGAATGCGGCCGCCAACGGTTGCGCAGAACCTATATGCTTCTCGTCCACGCGTGCGCCGAGATCACCTCCCGCGATGGATTGAGCGGCTGTCTCCAACTGGCGCAGTTGCTTTGCCACTGGTCTCAGGAGCATTGCAATCGCAAGGGCGGCTGGTAGCAGAACGAGCGCCAATGTCGTCGTTGCGGCGGGTTGCTCCAATTTAACAAATGCGGGAAAGGGCCCGAACTGCAAGTAATCCTCGGAGTTGGCTAGTTGGGTCGATGCGTACCATCGATTCTCTTCAAGCGGATAAAAGACCACATCTCGCCCCGCCCGAAAGCGATCCATCGCAAACTTAGGGAGCATGGCGGCCTCCTGGCGGGCTACGGCGTACGGGAACTCCTTCGCAATCAATGAGATTGCTTGTGCAGGATCTGTTGCGGTGTTCACCCGTTGCGAAGCTAAACGAACCCAGCCTTGGACCGAATCCTCCACCGCGTTAAGCCCATAGTCGTTGAATGGTCCCATCCGCACATAGGTCGCTTCATCGAATCCAATCCCGACTCCTTCTCCGCTATCCCCCAACTTCAAATAGATGCTCGTTCGGAGATCGGATAACGCTCTGCGTTCAGAAGGGCTCAATTCCGATTTCGGTCGCAATTCGACCGGACAACGAAAACTTTTTTGCAGGATTCGGGTCGCCTCCAACCGATCCTCAGGAGACGATTCCTGCAGCCTATCGACCATCAACCTCATCCCACCATGGTGAGCTTGGGTCACCACGCGAGCTCGATCCGCACGGGCTCGAGCGTCGATCACGTAGCCATAGATGAACCACGCGAGAAAAAGGACGGCAAGAACACCGAGATAAAAGCGAATAAAAAGCTGGGTCATGGTTCAATCGAAAGAAGGTAGCCGGTGCCGCGCACCGATTTGATCCTAGTCGGCTGCGTTGGATCATCTCCCAGTTTTTTTCGAAGCCGCGAGATGCGCAAGTCGATGGAACGGTCGAGCCCATCGTACCTCATCCCATGGATAGCTTGATAGATCTCTCCGCGGCTTAACGTTGTCCCGGCATTTTCTGCCAGCAGTTTCAGCACATCAAACTCCGCGCTGGTCAATTCGAGGACCTTTCCACGAAGCTCAACCCTGCGACGCGATGCATCCACTATCAAACCTCCGACCACTAGCGGCGGCACGCTCGGTTGCTCCAGCGGTATGTGCCGACGCAAATGGGCCTTGAGACGCGCTAAAAGAGCTCGAGGACGCACGGGCTTGAGCAAGTAATCATCGGCTCCACACTCGAGCCCCAGCACTTCATCCATCTCCCCAGCGCGAGCCGTGAGCATCAAAATGGTTCCGGGATAACTATCTCGAACTTGGCGGCATACCGAGAAACCATCCAGCCCCGGTAAATTGACATCCAAGATCACCGCCTCAGGCAACTCGCTAACGATCCTGTCAACCGCAGTGTCACCTCGTGTATCCACGGACACACGATACCCGTTCTCGGTCAGGTATTCGGCTACCATGCGAGCCAAATCCGGATCATCCTCGACCAATAATATCGATTGAGCACCAGTTTCTTCACTCATGAACTTCTCATATCGTTACCACACTGCTCGTTACCACACTGCGACCTGGACCTACGCTCACTCAGCCACACCGTCAGGATAGCCACAATCCGTCAACACCATCAACATGATACATATCGTTACAAATTTACCTCGTCCCCAACATAGCCTTATCGACGTAGAATAGAGGCCCGGCTGAGCCCCTATCCGAACGAAAACGGGGTGTCGTACACTTCTCTGTTTTAACAATGACTCACGAAAATCCAACCGGCTCGAGTGATTCCAATTTGGCTATAACCGCTATTTCTGGTTCTGGTTCTGCATCTGGTTCTGCGGCGACTGGTCTGGATTCAACCAACACCACCTCCACAAGGGCTGATCGTCGGCACGACATGGATGCGTTGCGAGCAGCTGCGATGTTGTTGGGGATCGTCTATCACGCTGCGCTATCGTTAGCGCTTGGATTTGGATGGTTCACGCAGGACCCCGCTGCGGACAAAGGAATGTACGTCTTTCAATCATGGGTGCATGGATTCCGAATGCATCTGTTCTTCATAGTAAGCGGATTCTTTACCGCAATGCTTTGGCAAAAACGAGGTGCACTCTCTCTCGTTTGGCACCGCTTCCGTCGGGTTTTGCTCCCATGCCTCGTGGGGCTTGTCACCGTAGTTCCGATCAGCAACATGGCGATCGGATATGTGATGTTTAAAAATGGAGAACGGGCTACTCAAAACCGAACAGAAGAACCCGCTACGGCAAGTATCTGGGCAGCGATTCGCAAGTTCGATTCGGCGGCGGTTGCGGACCATCTGAAAAACGGGGTCGATCCTAGCGGCTTGCATCCGGATTTCAAAATCACCCCCCTGACCTGGGCCGCACTCGTCGGTGATGGAGCATCGGCACGCTTGCTATTGGATATCCCAACCGATCCCAATGTACGGAACGAAGATAAAGGAACCCCGCTGCATGCGGCAGCATTCCTCGGACGCTCCGACATCGCGATGATGCTTCTGGAACGCGGCGCCGATATCGACGCCATCGACTCCCGGAACGAAACACCTTTGATGGTCGCAAACGGTGATCTCAACGCTGTTCCTTTCATTGCAGGAATTCTTGGTCTAACTGCAGAACCTGCCGACGTGAAAGCAGGCAGGTCGCTGATCATTGCGGAACTGACCAAACGGGGTGCCGTTCCAAAAACCCTCGCGAATGTCCACGAGAAGACTCGCAGCGCCGCCGTCTCACCTCCTGCACCGTCGTCCTGGACCTCGTGGTGGTTTTGGCTGATTTACAACCCGGTCTTCAGTTTCTTATGGTTCCTCTGGTTCCTATGGTGGTTAGTCGTTCTGTACGCACTTCTCGCTAGCCTCCTCGCGCCCTTAAAGCTACCGAGTTGGACTCTTAATTGGGTCCGTTATCCTGTAGCTATTCCAGTGATGATCCTGCTAACGATACTCCCCTACGCATGGATGCAATCCCCTGGCTTCGTGTTCGGCCCTGATACCTCCATGGGTATCCTTCCTATGCCTCACATGTTTTGTCTCTACGGATTATTCTTTTTCTTTGGGACCCTCTACTTCCTTTCCGACGACTCCCAAGGCCATTTAGGAAGTCAATGGCGATGGTTGCTGCCACTGACAATGCTGGTGGTTTTCCCCCTAGCTCTGGATGCATCCACCGGAACCTTTGGTTTACGGGATGCGTGGATTCCAACTCCCTATCAAAAATCAGTTAGCGTTTTTGGCCAAAGTGTTTTCGCGTGGCTAATGTCCATCAGTTGCATCGGCCTGTTCCGATCATGCTTTTCCAAGAACACGCCTTGGATTCGTTACACGTCTGATGCATCCTATTGGCTCTACGTCACGCACCTCCCTCCCGTAGTTCTGGCGCAGTACTGGGTCCAAGACATCCCTGGACCTGCGCTCTGGAAACTCGTTTTGATCTCCTTCGGCGTTACCGGCTTCCTGCTAGTTCTCTATCAACTGTTCGTTCGCAACACCTGGATCGGCGTCTTCCTGAATGGCTCCAGGCCAAAGAGTGCCAAACCAGCAGAACAATCGCCCAACATACCAATCCCCTCAACCTCTTCTTAAGAATTAAGCGATCAATACGCCCTGATTGCAGGTTCCGGGATTGCAGGTTCCGGTTGCTTGGCTTTTCCTGGTTACGGTCTCTCTCGCTCGTGGGCATTGGAATTTACTCGACGTTTTTGAGGCGATGATACAAACGGTTACGAATAAATCAGTCCCATCGTGCGTCTGGCGTCATAGAATGATCGAGTGTTTTAATTAAGATAAAGACGGCCATTCCCCGCCGGGCAAAACGACCCTTCGAATCGCTTTAAATTGCCCGCACCCATCCACCAGGTAGCTCCCATGAGTCCCGCCACTAGCCCACTCCGACGATGGTCCCGCAAGGGAGCGATCCTGTTATCGCTCCTCGCGGGAACAACTGCTGTCATCGCCCTTGCCCCTCGCTTCATGGGCTCCGAGAAGACGGTCAAGCATCTCACACACACGGTCGCTCGCGATACACTCGCCGTAATGGTCACCGAAAACGGAGCTGTCGAAAGCTCCAACAACAAGGAAATCAAATGCCTAGTCAAAGGTGGCAGCACGGTCCTTTGGGTGATCGAAACGGGAACCATCGTTCAACCGGGCGATGAATTGGTCAAACTCGACCAGTCCCAAATCGAGGACAAAATCCTCCAACAAAAGATCGTTTACGAAAGCGCATTGGCGAACAAAATTACCGCGGAAAGCGATGTTGCTGTCGCTGAGACCAGTGTTACCGAGTACCTCGAGGGAACGTACCAAGAGGAAAAGAGCAAGATTGAGAAAGAGATTTTCGAAGCGGAACAAGCCCTCCGCAAAGCCGAGCTCTCCTTGCAATCAGCACTCCGCCTAACCGCCAAAGGAGTCGTCAAAGATCTGCAACTCGAAGGGGAGCAATTCGCCGTCGATTCGGCCCGAAAGGATCTCGAGCTCAAACGGACTCGACTCGAGTCGCTTGAAAAGTACAACAAGGTTAAGTCGCTCCAGGAACTGCGAAGCAAACTCAGGGCGGCACAAGCAAAGTTGGCTTCGTTTGAAGCATCCCTCGAACTTGAAAAAGCTCGACTCGATCGCGAAAAACTTCAACTCGCAAATTGCGTCATCAAAGCCGACACTGCCGGGATGGTGATTTTTCCCTCCATGGCGGCTTGGAAAGACACCCCGGACATCGCCGAAGGTGCTGTCGTGCGCGAGCAGCAAACGCTTCTGATGATCCCAGATGTCTCCAACATGCAAGTCAAAGTTGGCATCCATGAATCAAAGATCGATCGCTTGAAGGTCGGCATGAAGGCCAAAGTGCAACTCCAGGACTTGGTGTTGGAAGGGACCGTCAGCGAGATCGCCGAGGTGACACGGCCGGCGGGATGGTGGACCGGCAATCTAGTCAAATACGATACCAAAATAAAACTCGATCCCCATCCTAGTTTGAAACCAGGAATGAGCGCGATTGTCGATATCATCCTCGCAGAGCATAAAGATGTAATCACCGTGCCCGTCGCCGCTATCGTCGAAGGTGCAAACGGATTCTTTTGCTGGGTTCAATCCAGCGATGGCGTCAAAAAACGAGCCATTCGCGTCGGTGATACGAACGATCAATTCACTGTGGTTCTCGATGGACTAAACGTCGGCGATGCTGTCATCCTCAACCCGCTGGCGTTTGTCGAAGAAGCCCAAGCGATCGCGATCGATCCAGCGAGCGAGAAGGACAATGCGGCACCAGCGAATAAAGAGACTCGCAAGGAAGCCAACACAACTTCAGCGAACTCAGGCTCGTGATGCTGGCCGCGTTTTCTCAAACCTTCAAGCTCGGACTCAAGAGCTTGATGCTTCAGAAGATGAGGTCAGCGCTCGCCGCCCTCGGTATCTTCATCGGTACAACCACGGTGATTTGGCTGGTTGCGATGGGAGAAGGTGTCAGCTACCAAGCCCAGCAGCAGATCTTGGAATTGGGTGCCAACAACATCATCGTTCGCACTATCGAACCCAAATCCAATACGTCGGGAGATAAAAACCGCGTAAAAAGTTATGGACTCCTGCGATCCGACTACCAGCGGTTTCTCTCCAACATTCCTTCGATTGTTCGAGCGGTTCCCATTCGCGAATTGCGTCGCGAGTTCGCCGCAAAAGGTCGCATCCTCAAGGCCAACTTGGTCGGATGCGCCATCGATCATTTTGATCTCAATCGATTGGAAATCGCACGAGGGCGTTGGATCAATGCCGGGGACGATCGTGAGAATGTCATTGTGCTCGCAGATGGCACCGCTAAGAGGTTGTTCCCTTTTGAAAATCCGATCGGGCAAAAGGTTCGAGTCGAGAGCGACGTCTACACGGTCATCGGTCAAACGAAACCGCGAGGGGCTTCCGCTGCCATCGGCGGCAGTTTGGAAGCCCGCGACTACAGCTACGATGCGTACATACCTCTCGAGACATTTCGCCTTCGCGTCGGTGACCAAATCATGACGCGAACCGGAGAAGGATTTAACTTCCAAGGGGAAATCATCGAACTAACACAAATCACACTCACCATCGCCGACATCGCAATGGTCGACGAAACGGTAGCCATCCTCGAACGGCTCTTGAAGAAGTACCACGATCAAGAAGACTATGCAGTCGTGGTTCCCAAGGAATTGCTTCGCCAAGCAGAACGGACGCGGTCCATGTTCAATGCCATGCTTGTGATTATCGCTGGCATTTCGCTTCTGGTCGGTGGCATTGGGATTATGAATATCATGCTCGCCACCGTTACGGAACGTACGCGAGAGATCGGTATTCGCCGCGCACTCGGTGCCAAACGCCGCGACATCATCCATCAATTCTTGGTGGAAACGCTTGTTCTCACAGGAAGCGGTGGATTGCTCGGGGTTCTTTGCGGGCTCATGTGCGGCCCTATCTTTCATTTCGGTCGCTGGTTACTGGTTCAAATCTCGCCAGAGCTCTTACCGCCCACCATCATGACCCTGGAACCACGAATTGCACTTTGGTCAGTGCTGCTCTCCGTGTTCATCTCTTTGGGGGTCGGACTTTTGTTCGGACTGTACCCGGCCCGACGCGCTGCAGCCATGAATCCGATCGAAGCCCTCCGGCACGAATAGCAAGCGTGCCAGTTGGAACCGCACCAAAAAAACGTGCGAACGGGAAACCATCGCCTATCGCCGAAGCTCCTTTCGGCAATCCGGATCCAGCGGGGTTTCCGGTCCGACTTGGTCGATAGGATGATCGAATAAGTATCGCCAGACGGCCGCATGCAAATAGCCTCCCTGCTTGTCCTTGACGGCGGCTTTACCTGGGGTGACGCAACTGTGGGCCCGTTTTTCGTCCCCGTTCACATCCGCGTTGGTAATCAAGCGGCGTGTGTTCTCAAACGGTGGAATCACCAAATCCACATCGACCAAAGGCCCGTACTTGCTGAGCCCCAACATTTCCCAGGATCTGCAGTAATGATCACCGGTCCAACCGGTATCCAGCACATGGGAGAAGCCAAAGAATCGCTCTTTGGGGGTAGATGATGGCAATGCTTGCCACGATTCGTACTGATCTCTCGGTCCGCAAAACATCACCACGCGATCCACCCGCTGATGCAATGCGAACCTTGCTGATGTCGTCGCACCATGGGATGCACCCGACATGATTACCCGATCCCAAGCGACGGATTCATTCCCAGGGCTCAGGTACTCATCCCACAGTCCGTCGGGGTCTTGTCGCGATAGCCATTTTAAAAGCTCGAGGACTCGCTGCTGCATACCATCTGGTTTTGCAATCGCCACCAACTCGCTGAAATCCTCGCCGGTTGCTGCCTCCAAACGAATCTTTCCCAAAGCATACCGATCCTCCGGCGGTGGTTCTTTGGCAAAGCGGTTGAACCATCCATTGGCATAGTGAACTCGAAGTACGTGGAAGCCTTCATCGGCCAAGAAGTGGAACAATTCGGGGCTATAGCCCATCATCCATACCACCAACCGCTTTTTTGCAGGTACCAAAGGATTCCTGCAAGCGTGGCCAACGTCCTGCGATTTACCCTCCTTCTCAAGAAAAAACTCGATCTCAGGATACGCTCGAACGTTGGGATCCAGTTCGCTCGCGCGCGCGCTGAACTCGACACGAGCAAACCGATTGCGTTCCTGAGCCATGCTCGTATCCACCTTCAGTACCGTAAGTGAAACGATTCCTAAACAAGGGATGAGCCATCCGCGCAGCATGTTGGTTCTTTCGTGTCTAAAGGGTTCGATCGGGTTGAGTCGCCGAAGGCTCCATCCTACACTCTACCGATGCAGATTGCATTCGACCCCGCTCGATCCAAGCCGCCACATGAACGCTGTCCAATCCACTACGACCCGTTGATGCGCCCGTTGATTTGCTGAGTCATTCCTTATTTTTTGGTTGTTTAGATCCTTTGTGATCGCGAAGGAATTTCGTGAAACTGTTCTTCACCGATCGATTTGTCTTGCCGTTGCCCGAAGGACATCGCTTTCCGATGTCCAAGTATCGGTTGCTGCGCGATCGATTGGTTGGATCTCCCACCCATCGCGACGACATTTTCCTGGAACCACCCACAGCCACGATCGACCAGCTCAAGCTCGCGCACGACTCGGACTATGTCGAACGGGTTGTGGGTGGACGGTTGACGGAAATGGAGTTGAAACGGATCGGCTTCCCCTGGTCGGAAGCGATGGTGGAACGATCTCGCCGCAGTTCTGGTGCAACCCTGGCCGGGGCTAGGGCTGCGTTAATCGAAGGGGTGGCGGTGAATTTAGCTGGCGGAACGCATCATGCGATGACCAGCGCAGGAGAGGGTTATTGCGTTTTCAATGACGCTGCCGTCACTGTGCGCACACTGCTCGCCGAACGGACAATCGGACGGGCATGCGTGATCGATTGCGATGTGCATCAAGGGAACGGGACCGCCGAAATTTTGGGGCGCGATCTGGAGGTCTTTACCTTCTCGATCCACTGTGCGAAAAATTTTCCGGCCCGTAAGTTCCCGAGCCATCTCGATATCGATTTGCTTGAAGGAACCGAAGACTCGGAATACCTGGATCAGCTACGACGGGGACTCTCGCAAGTACTGCAGCATGGTCCTTTCGATTTGGCAATTTATCTGGCAGGTGCCGATCCGTTTGTCGGAGACCGACTGGGCAAGCTTCGACTCACCAAAGAAGGGCTGCGAGCACGGGATCGTTTGGTTCTTGAGTCGTTAAAGGCTCACCGTATTCCGGTCGCGATCGCCATGGCTGGCGGATATGCACCCGATGTGAATGATATTGTCGATATCCACGAAGCGACCGTCGAGGAATGCAAACGGATCGCATGATAGCCGATGTCAATGGTACCGTGAGCCACTTGGGAGCTCGCCGAATGGCTTGTGGATTGCATCCGATGATGCGTTGCATCACCGGACCGTTGTCGTGTCCGTCGGTTTCTTCTACGGCTTAGTCATCGTTTCATCCAGATTCAAAAGGATCCGCGAAGCCAGCGTCCATGCCGCCGCGTCTTGCGGAGTCGTCCCCTGCGGAAGCTCCCGCAACTTGCTCGCATCGCCCGTCAAAATCTCACGGGGATTCACCCAGCCATCTGCCAGTCGCTTGCGTTGTACTTGGATGTACTTCATCAATTCCTCACGCTCGCGATCCGAAGGAAGTCGCGATGTGGCAAGTAAGAATGCTCGATCGGTGCGGCTGGATTCGTCCTGCTTCGCTTCGTTGAGGATGCGAATCGCCATGGCTTGGGCTGATTCCACGAAGATCGGTTCATTGAGCCCTGTCAATGCTGCCAAAGGTGTGTTGGATCGCACGCGGCGTGCGCAGGACAAATCTCCGTTAGGCGCGTCAAACGCACTGAGGACCGGATCGGGCATCGACCGCTTCCGAAACATGTACAGCGCCCGTCGGTATCGCTCGGGGCCTTGGGCGGGATTCCAGTACCCCGGATAAACGTAGTTGTAGTCGAGTACGTTTTGCGGAACGGGGGGAATCACACTGGGGCCGCCAACTTTTTGGTGCAACAAACCCGATACGCTCAATGCGATGTCGCGTACGGTTTCTGCATCGCAACGGAAACGCGGACCACGCGTCAACCATCGGTTCTTCGGATCCCGCTCGAGCAATTCCGGGGTAGCCCGTGAGCTCCGTTGATACGCATCGCTCATCACAATCCTTTTGACCAACTGCTTCTGGCTCCAACCGGATTCCATGAACTCGACGGCTAGATTGTCCAAAATGCTTTGATACTCCGGCACCGGAGCTCGGATTCCGAAATCCTCTGAAGTCTCCACGAGCCCTTGGCCGAATAGATTCTGCCATATGCGATTCACTGCAACGCGTGCAGCAAGCGGTGACTCGCGATCGACCAACCAACGGGCCAGCCGCAATCGTGCTGGTACCATGTCCGTGTCTCCCTCAGAGGAGTTCGCCTGCGAAGGCTGATGGAAGCTGGCTAGAAGTTTCGGCTGCACCGGGTTGATCGGCTGATTCCAATTGCCGCGAGCGAGGGTATACGTGGTCCTTGCGTTTTTTCCATCCCTTTCCCGCAGGTGCAATACGCTTGTTTTCGCATTTGGAAACCGTTTCCATTCAGCGTGAATCTTCTCTGCTATCGGCTTCGCATCCTCGCGAGCCGCAATCCAGGCGAACAGAGATTTGTCGGAAGGTTGAGGGCTTTCGCTCTCGACGGCGCTTACGAGCATTGCGAGGACTGCATCGTGATCGACATTGGGTGCGGTGGGCGTTGGCGCATTGGTAACGCTGATCCGGCAACAACCCACCATGTCACCTTGTCTCCACACAACCTTGAGCTTGCAATCCTTGAGGTTCTCGAGAGCTTTTTCGAGTTGCAGCACTGCCACCGAGGATTGGTTGCGGAGTCCTAGCCCCCGGTCCGATTTCCAAGTTGTTTCGTCCTTGCCATCGATCAAAAGACTAGCTGGTCCCGATGTGGACTTGCCATCCGCCGACTTCTCTTCCGCATTCGAAAAATCGGCGGTAGCTACCGAGAACTTCTGCTTTTCCCAATCACTGCTTCCTGGGCGTTGGACGAACAGTTCAACCTCGCGCATATCCCACATGCCGACCCCGTTGCGACCAGGGCCCCGGAATGGAAGCTCGTCATGTGAGAGAACCTCGAATTGGAGTCCGGTGATTGTTTCTAGAGGAGAGGGGGCCAGCATGAAGATATCATTGCTGCTGTGGCCCACCATGAGGATCGATTCATCCTGTTCCTGAACAGGGTGATTCAGGCCGCTGATCGTTTCCAAGAGTTCGGCGTGGAGTGGCGTCCATGCGGGTCTCGATTGGAGAACACCAGTTCGCCAAGTTGAAAAATCACTGTGCCAATTCTCATTGCGAGCGATAAAGTCTTTCAGTTCACCTTGGACGCGATCTCGAATCTCTCGGATGGTATTGAGTTGTTCAGAGGTGTAGACCCAAGACCGAGCTTCGAACGTGTTGTTGAGAAACGCGAACATTCCATAGTATTCGTCGTGAGTGATCGGATCGAATTTGTGGGTGTGGCACTGGGCGCACTGGAGCGACATTCCGAGCACCGACTTGCCGATACAGTCCATCCGATCGAACATTTCGACCATACGAAATTGCTCAGGGACAATTGCCCCTTCCTCGTTGATCATGCTGTTGCGCAGGAAACCTGTGGCGATCATGGTTTCTTGGGTTGCATTAGGCAGCAAATCTCCGGCGATTTGCTCGATGACGAATTGATCATATGGCATATCGCGATTGATCGCATCGATGACCCAGTCTCGCCACGCCCATTGATCGCGCTGCAAATCCTTCTCGTATCCGTTGGTGTCGGAGTATCGAGCGACATCCAACCATGGTCGCGCCCATTTCTCTCCATACGCTTGATCGCGAAGCAACCGATCTACGGTAGCTTCGAAGCCATCCTGTTTCGCTTGTTCCAATTGCTCGGGGGATGGAGGGGTGCCGAGCAGATCCAGGTAAACGCGCCGGTAGAGTTCCCATGGTTCGGCAGGCGGATTCGCGTTCCATCCTTTGAGCTTGAGCGTGGATTGAATCGATTCATCGATGCCGTTTTTGACCGTCGCCGTCTTTGCAGGAGGGACAAAAGCCCAGTGCTTTTGATAACTGGCTCCTTCATCGATCCACCGTTTCAGAAGTTCCCTCTGCTCGGTGCTCAGTGGTTTCTTTTCCTCGGGGGGAGGCATCCGCGTATCAAGATCTTCCGAGAGAATACGTCGAACTAACTCGCTCTCTCCGGATTTGCCAGGAACGATAGCAGCTACGCCTGATTCACCACCGGCCAATGCGCCTTCGCGAGTGTCGAGTCGAAAGCCACCTTCTCGCTTGGCTTCGTCGACACCGTGGCATTGGGAGCAATGCTCTGCGAAGATCGGTTGAATCTTTGAACGAAAATCGATTTCCTCAGCACGGAGTTCACTAGCAGTCAGCGAAAGGATGATTCCCGTAAAGAGCAGTCCCTTAAAGAGTAGCGCCGCAACCGGCTTCGTTGCTAGTCGCGTGTGACACGTCAAGTTCATAGTGCACTTCTTGAAGTTGATAAGCGAGAGTCACGAGGGTGGGAATGCGCCGGAACCCGGACGAACTTCCATTATCCATGGAAATCGTCCACGGAGAAGCTACAGTGGGGCAGCATTCTGAAATTGCTCGTCGGAGCACGACCGCAAACGATCGCATCGGCCAATTCAGCCCCATAAATTTTGCGGTACCCCAAGTAGCTCGATGTTTGTCGCGCATTGATTTCGACGACGATCCAACCGTGTTCGGTGTTGGACGATTGGAGGCTGGTGCCACTCGGGGGTACCACAAAATCGATACCGATCCAACCCCTCGGGTTCCCGGGAATTGCCGCGAGGAGTTGTTTTGCAAAGGCATGGAGTTGGTCGTTCGTGCAATCTGCAAGGGGGCTCTTTCCACCGGCATAGGAGATGGGGCTCTCGAGGTCATTCAAGGGATGGAATCGCTGTTCAAAGGCGCCGAGCGTATAGAAATTGATTCCGTCCGCGGAAGCCTCGCCAGCGATGATTGCAAGGCTGGCTGGGGTTCCGTGCACCCAGGGTTGCACAATCCAATCCGAGGTCGATTGCCAAAGTGGGTCTGAGGATTGGGCGAAGGAAATCAATCGTTCTCGCGTTTCGAATCGCTTCATATCGGTCCCACCGGCGCCAAAGCGTCGTTTGACGACCCATCCGGTGGTTGAAGGGAGTAAGGTTGGATTTTCGAGAAACGATTCGAGGAGTACGGTTGGCGGATGGGGAATAGTCGCGGCGACCAAGTGGCAAGCAGTGAGCCATTTGTCGGTGGCTACGTTTAAGAACGGGGCATCGCTCGCAACCAACCGAATTTTTGCCCTCCGAAAAGCTTGCACTATCGAGGTCAGCATCCCCTCCAATTCAGGAGCGATCACCACGGCTATATCGCATGGCAATGCCAATTCGACCCAATCCTTCTGGGTGGTGTTCCAGCAAGGAGTGATTTGCGGGGCGACCTTGTGGACTTCGAACGGAGATAAATCAAAACCGCGTGCAATTGCCCATGCTGCAATCGAGGGTTCCAGCGGAATGCGCACTTGGTGCCCGGAGCGAACCAGATCGCTGGCCAGGGAGTAAAGCATCGCGAAGCCTTCGACGAGCAAGCTCGCCGGGGCCGCTGATTGCTGACGATCTTGGTCTGCGTGAAAAAAACCGCTCCCACAGATCATTTCAAAGAGTGCAACGCGCAATCAGTACTCGTCTCTTCGAGAGTCCATGTTCTCATACGCATACTTTTGGGCAAACCATTGCCGCCACGCCAGCATGTCGTAGCCAAAGCTTTCTCCGGTCAAACTCTGTAGTGCTGCGAGAACGTCTTTGTGCTGATTGATTCGCGTCGAAGGTGGCGGAGCGCCATTTCCGAATGAGACACCTCCGTTGCTTGAGAAACCAGCGTTGGTGTTGCCCGGAGGGCCAGCGGGCACCACGGTGTCGGTCGAGAGCAACGAATTGATCATTATGCCGATGAAACGCTTGTCGTTGAAAGGGCCCATGTTGTACGCTGCGCGATCCCGTTGCTTCTTGTCAGGAAGGAACGATGCGAAGCCATTGACCGCCATCTCTCGGACGTAGTCATCACCTGCAGCGAGGTTATCCAAGCAATTGTTGACGACATTAATGTCTGCATCTTCCATCGCGATTTTAATGATCGTAGGTGTCACGATGTACGGCGGCATTTGCTGGAGCAAGCCGAGATAGGTCATTCGGTTGGGCGAGGGATCTTCTCGGAATAGCTGATGAAGTTTCCTGATCACCAACGGGTTGTTCAGAGTTTGAAAGTAAGCTTGTGCTTCGGTTTGTTGCCTCGAATTTCCGGAGAGACCTTTTAGCTTGGCGTCGAGTTCCCTCTCGGCGTCGCGAGTTTGGATCTTTCGCTTTTCGTCGAGATCCATCAACGCTTTCTCTTGCCACGTGAACCAAAGGCCTTTGTCACCCTTGATTTTTCCACGACGGAAATTCGCGACTTCACGACGGATCCACTTTCCAGTCGCATCGTCTTTCATGTATTTGAGATTCTCCCATGCGTTACGGTCGCTTGGGTCGAGCTCGACGACGCGTTCGCGGTGGGCGTTTGCCAAGGTGACCATCTGTTGATTCATGCATTCGGTCACAATATCGCGCTGGTCTTCTAACGACTCGCCTCGCGAGGCGATGCTCTTGGCATAGTCCAAATCCCGCTGGAGCGATTGGCGAATCTTGACTTGCTTACGGTCGATTTCGATCACCGAACCGTCCTCGGTTTCGATGGTAACCAATGCACCTTGTGATGGATTGAGAACCTTGCCGCAAATGACCCCACCGTCGCGCAGTTCGACGATGTCCGCGAAGGCCGAACTAGGCCAGTGAACGCAGGCAATCAGCCCGAGCAAAACTGCGATCGGTTGCTTTCGATTGGAGAACTTGGCCGATGAGAGTGTTTCGGTGCTCATATTCGGATCCTAGATGGCCCGTTACGGATTGGTGGCGCCAGAGAAGTTATCGACCCTTGCCACCGATACTTCTAGTATAGAGCTCGACCGGACCGATTTCGAGCTTCCGTGGTACTGGAAACCCAGTTTTAGTTATGATGCTATTATCGATTGTTCGAGTTTTTTGGCGTGTGGTCCCCAAGGTTAGGCTGGTTTGGCCGGAGTTCCCATTCTGACTGCGTGGACCGTCGCACCGGGGCTCGGGCAGAAAGTGACTTGGCCAAGCACGATACTAGGGCGATTTGGATGTCAATGTCTGTGTTTTTTAAGCGTTTTCGGATGCAGGTTGAATTGCCTCGCGTCATCCCTGAGCGTTGTGCTGACACGATTGTTCATTGGCACCCATGGCATTCCAAATGGTGCGGATTGCATGCACACGCGAAATGGGAAAGTTTCCGATGGGAAATGGATGGGAATGTTTTCCCTTGCCTTGCGGATCGCGAAGGTTGTCGCCAGTTGATGCGCGACATCGCTGCCAAACTCAACTTTGTTCCCGAGGCGACTTGGTTGGCAACCACAGGCGAGGACCCTACCGAGCCGACATCTCTCAATCCGATCGGTACGATCCAAGGATTGCGAACGGGGCCGGTTCACGGCGCCATCCAAAATATCGGTGTTGCACCCGAGTGGCGCGGGAAGGGAATCGGTCGTGAGCTGATCCGGCGTGCATTGCTGGGTTTCCAAGAAACCGGCTGCAAAACGGTCAGTCTTGAGGTTACCGTACACAACCTTGCCGCCATCCGATTGTACCAGTCGGTCGGCTTTGTCAATAAAGAGACGGTCTTCAAGTACGGCTTTGTACCCATGCAGTAGCACCTAGGTCAGCGTGGCTTCTGATGCGTCCGTACCGATGGGCATATCTAGGGTCGTGCTGCAATAAGTCAGCGTATGCAAAATCTCCGTCAGTGGATGGTCGCTGCGGATGGACGAACAGGGTTCGGTTTTGGCTACTTGGGCGAAGCTTGATCACGCGAGTCTGAATCCTGAGAGTGCGGTTCCTGAGAATGAGGCGTTGAGCGGTGGTAGTTTTCGAGCAAATGGATTGCTGCATCGTATCGGGACTTGACACCCGGCTGTGGGTAGAGTCCACCGCCGAGGATCAGAAGTGCCATGACCGTGATCGCGAACTTTTCTTCGGGTTGACTGAGCATCGGGATGGTGGACGCGTGTTTGGTACCAGTAAATATTCGGAAATATGCCCGCATGATGGCAATGCCATTGAGGGTGGTACTCAGGACCACTAAGCATCCGATCCAAGGTGAAATGGCGATCGCGCTTTCGGTCAGCAGTTCTGCTGCAATAAATCCGATGGTGCATGGGAAGCCCACGCTGGCCAATCCGGTGAGCAAGAAGAACGCTGCCATGGTAGGCATGTGGTTATAAAGTCCGTAATAGCGGTTCAGTTCGATACGACCAACCCGAGCTTCGATGCATCGCATGGTGATTCCGAAACCAGTCAATGCGATGCCCACCGATAGCCACATGCTCAGAGCACCTGCAAGACCGATCGGGGTTGCGATTTCGAGTCCAACCAATACCAACGACGCGTGGCTCAGGAACAAATAACAGTAGAACCTTCGACCATCGTTTTGGACCAGCGCCATTCCAGCCGCATAGACCGAGGTCGCCAGCGACAGAACACTGATGGTGTGCAAAGCCCAATCGGGTTCGGTAGGTAGAACCATGCGCATGCACAAATACGCTCCGGTCATGGGGGCGGTGAAAAGAATAGCCGATCCGAAGGATGCTTTGTCGAAGAGGTCGAGTCGCCAGCAATGGAATGGAAACGCCCCGCTGCGTATCAAAACTGCAAGAGTTAGTAGGGTAACGCTAAGGTTGAGTGAGGGAACCGTAGTCCTTTCCGAGAGCCAGGCCCCTGCGATGAGGCAGAGAGCGAATAGCGATTGATGGATCAAGAAAATCCTGGCCGAGGCCTGGCGAGCCCGCAATTCGAACCACATCGGCACGATACCCACGCACAAGAGGAATACCAGCCACCAAGTGTTCTCGGTTGACAGTGTGAATAGTGTGATCGACTCGCTGAGCAATGCCCCGCCGAAGGAGAATTTTTTGGCTTTATGCCCAACGGTTGCCAGAAGTGTCACGAAGTAGATCAGTGCCGTCAGGGGTAACAACGGGCCACTGAACTCATCGATGTGGATCAAGTCAGCCCCACTGATATTGCCAAGCCAGCTGGCATTCGCAGGGATGTTGGCCAAGTGGAGGATGGTCGCAAGGGCCAGGGTGATGCCTGAGATCCACAAACAGATATCCCGTGCGCGTTGTGGGTTGGGATTGCCTAGCAGCACCACTGCGCCCAGGATAGGCAGAAGCGGTACGAGGTCATACCATGGAATCAGACCAATCATGACAAGGCTCCTTCCGATGCGGTTCCGAGATTGGGCTCAAGATTGGGTGTGCGAGGCGTGGTGGGATTCGCACTTTCTGACGGATCAATCCGCGAGGTTTCTTTCTCGCCGGACAGAAATCTCATCCAACGGTCTTCCATCCGCTCGAAGAACCGAAAAAGCCGACAAAAAGGTCGGACAGTCATCAGATCGATGATCGAATCCATGTAGCCTCGTTCGAGCATGAATCGGTACCAACGATTCTGAGATGCTCCCGCTTGAGTGGACGATGCCCAGAATGGGCCTTGGACCAATCGTCCTCCGATGGCATTTTCCATCGTCCGGTAGTCGCGGAGCAGCGTCGGGGCCCGCAGCAATTGGAGCGATCGAAGGAAAGCGTGGCCGATCATGTGGATCAATGCCAAGTACCACCAACCGAGACCAATCTCGACCACGATGATTCCAACTTGGCAGACCGATGAGTATGCCAATGCACTCTTCACATCCGTTTGCACGCGGGCTGTCGCGGCCGCAAAAATCGCGGTGGCACCACCCAGCAGCACGACGCAGACTCTCAACGGGATCGAGGCGGAGAGGATGGGGGAAACCCTCAGCAACAAATAAGCCCCCAAGTGGATCGAGAGAGCCCCATAGAAGACCGCGCTCGAGGGGGTCGGTCCTTCCATGGCTCTGGGAAGCCATCCTGAAAACGGGATCAATCCGGATTTACCTGCTGCGGCTACCAACAGAAGCAGCCCTACAAAAAACGAACTCCATGGATCGAGAAGTTGCGAGGTCCCCTCAGGCCACGGCATGTCACCAGTCAGTTTGGCAAAATCTCCTTCGCCGGTAAGGTGGTGCATGGTAATTGCAGCGGCTAGAAACGCGGCATCCGCGACGCGATAAAAGGCCCACACTCGCAACCCATTTTGCACCGGTGCTGTGCGCTCATGGAAATAAGCGATCAATAGCGCCGAGGACAGACCAACCAACTCCCAGCCCAAGAATAGGGTTTCAATTGTTCCGGCTAGGAAAGCAAAGAGCAGCCCAACCAAAAACATCGAGAAGCATACAAAGAAGCGATAGTAGCCCGCGTCGCCTTGCAAGTAAATATTCGCAAACGACCCTATCACTCCGACGAGCACGAAGGACATGATCACCATCGGTATGCTGAGGCGGTCGAACACGAACTGGATATGAAAGTGAAAATGCTCTTCATCGATCGCGACGAAATTTCCAACGTTCACTACGTGAACTCCCACTTGGTTCCATAGCATGACGATCAGAATCGCAATCGATGCAGCAAGTCCCATCGTCACGTTGAATTTTGTCCATCGGTCGACAAAGCTCTCCGAAAATGGGAAGTGCAACAGGCCTGCCATCCCGAGTGTAATTAGGGTGAGGATCGGGCAAAGGACGACGATGTAACCTAAGAAATCCATCACGTTATTTAGCTCCCTACGATCGCAGCAAAGGGTAGATGACCGCGACGATTCTTGAAGCATTCGTAGGAGTCGGAAACGCTCGGCAATGATGTTACGAGGGGTTGATAGGGAACGAACCGGTCCCCTTCAAAAACAAGAAGTTCATTGGAGGTTGGCGAGAGCACGGCCACTTGAACCCATCGATTCCGAACGAGTAAATCGATGTTCGGGTTTCGGGCCATGATCGATTGGAATGCTTCGGCCGTATTCTCGATGACAAAAAGGATCCGCATCGGTTCATGGATTTCGACCATTTGTTGGCTCAATCCAGTCCGGAGATCGCTTGCCGCCCCCTCCATCACTCCGAGCAACGACGTGATATTGTGAGGTAGCTTGGATCCACATCCGTACCCGATGTTGTCGACGGTTGAAAAGTAGTACTCGAGAGAAATCCCCGAACAGACCGGTATCACCGCTTGAAGGATTCGATTCAAGATCGGGGTATCGGGCCCGTCGGTAGTCGGATCGTACGAGGTTAAAAAGGATCGTCGGTCCATGAATAGCCCTCGGGTCCGTGAACGGCGACCAACCATGCACACCGCATTGGTGGCATGGTTGTATTCCGGTCGCGCTTGAGCCAGATCCTCCGCGCGTGTCTCAACGTGGCGCAGGGCTTCTTCTGGATTGAGGTTCAACGGTGCCGACTGGAACCGACGGATCCGCTCCCTCGCGTTTAGTTTACGAGCGTCATCAAGCTTCCCTTTGGCTTCGAGGAATTCCATCTGGTGACTTGGTGGCAATCGGTCGATATCGAAGAACTCTACGGCATCGTTGCATGTATTGTGATATCCGCCGACAAAAACACAGTGATCCGGAATAATGCGTCCCCTTTCCGCGAGGATTCGGCGTACGCGGAGATCGTTGGCCATCGATGCAAAAGCTCTCGCATTGGGTCCTCCACGCCCACCTCCACACGCACCGCAGTTGTAGGCGGACTCATGCGGGTTGTTGAGGGAACTGGAGCCATGTCCCAAAACGAACACGAGCCTGGAGTACTGCGTCATGCCAATATCACCCAGCAAACGATCGACCATATTGGCCATTTCCGCATGCGTGAAGCCTTGATTGAGCCCGTTGTCTGGACTCGGTTTCGCGTCCCCGGATCCACTGACAATATCTTTTCGTTCAGAGCGATCAATCCGTTCGATGCATAGCGTAGTCGCTTGGCTGGGACGAACAACCCGAGCGACATAGTCGCGAATGCGCGAAGTGAGTCGCGGTGCAAGGACTCGAGTCACCATGGGCAAGCTCGCGATGGAGCCTAGCAAGGAAGTTACAGTCCCGACCGCCAAGGATCGGCTACCCAAGTGAATGCGTCGGGAGGCATGGCCCAGCACCCGCCGCGCTTCGGCTTGACGGCGCTGCAATTCCTGTTGAGATAACTGTCCGATCTCATCCACAAAGTGTTGCGGCTTGACAACAACCGGGCAGAGCGGAATGTAGTGCGCATCGGTTGCGGACCGAAAATACATCGGCACCGAAAAGAATCCTGCCGCACCGAAGGTCTCAACCGATGGTTCGATCTCCTCGAGATTTCTGCGGAACGATTCCTCACGGTCGTCGATGCAAGTGATGATCTGAAACGAGATAGATTCAATCGGCATCCTTGCCGGTACTCCTCGAGATGCCAACGCATCGAGAACTTGGACGCGATAATGCCGTTCATACGCCAAGTGAAATAGGCGACGCCTTTCCAAAGAGCCAAAGCTACTGATCTCATCCATGAGTTTCTGCCACGACTCAACCCCGAGTTCCATCAGATCGCCAGGTGGCCATCCGAGCAGCTGCGCTAACTGGAAGAGGATGAAAGCCCGCTGAGCAACCGTTTGGCGAACATGTCGCTTTTCGTGAAATTGGAGCGCAATGGCAAGCGTTTCCATCGAATAGTCATGGTGTTCGAGCGTCTTTAGCTGGTGCTCCGTGAGGATCGATTGGAGCGATTCCAGCAGGGATGCTCGATCCAGGATCAATCGCACAGCAAGCAACTCTAGCAACGATCCGTTGGCGGCCGGCTGAGGCGTCCACTCAGCGTTCGACTCCAATTGCCAGATCATCCCAGTCCAACCAGGGAGTACCAACAAAGTACTCTCGATAAACTCTTCGAGTTCTGTTTCCTCAACTCCCAATTGATGAAACGAGTTCAAAATCGAATCCATCGCATCGCGATCAGCTTTGGAATCATCCTGAATCAATTTCGCCAATTCCCGTTGCCAAGGCTCTACCCAGGGCGAATGAAATCCGTAAAGCCTTGAAAAGGTTTTGAAGATTCCTTCTTCACGGCCTGGCATGCCCCACTGCGCGAAGCCTTGATCGGTGATGCTTCCCAAGAATCGAATCAGCAATTCGTGCACACGGGAATCGCAATCATAATTGTGGGTTGCGTAGACGATATCGCGATGTCGGTGGACCTGAATCTCATCGGTGGTGACCTCCCCTACCATCGCTGCACCGTGTTGGCACACACCATAGAGCCATCGCAGCGAAAATTTGGACCACTCCTTGTCGGTCCATTTCGATGGACTCTTGCGACTGACCTCGCGCTGGATCATTTCCAAGTCAATCGGACCCGCTGCGGAACTCGCCCCCCCGAGACTACTGGATCTCTGCTCCCACCAATTTCTTACCGAGTTGACGATGGAGCGGATCGAAGAAGGAGGTGTGTCCGCGCGGAACTCGTTGAGCGCATCGGTCTCGGCCATGAACCATCGAAGCTCGTGATCGGGGCCATTTCGGATCACATGCCCGAGCATGACTCGATGCAAATGGAACCGATCGGTGCCGAGCATGACCAATTCCGATTCTCGGCACTTTAAGTCCGAATCCGTCTCCCGCTCGCTAGTTGTTTCCGGCGCGAGCCATCCTCTTTGCGAAAGCTGCTCCCGCTGTTCTGGGGAGAACGACGAAAGCCACTCCTTATGGAGAATTTCATCGAGGTCCGAATCGGTAATCCGTCCGGCAGCGTACTCCTCGCGATATCGTTCCTCCGGCAAATAAGGTTGCGACCTATACTTCCTTAGCCCCTCGAGCACCGCTTTTTCGAACGGATACCTCTCGAACGCGTGCAAGGTATTGTGGTGGACGAAGATCGCAATCGGCCCTTGGGAGGGTAGATAATGAATTGCGTGTTCAAGCGCTTTGTGAACACGGTCCTGCAAGGATTCAGGACCGCAACTGGCTCCTTCCGGTAAAGAGAGCCGTTCGGTTTCGTGTGTCACTGAATTGATTTTTGAAGAATTTGGTGTCCAGCGTGTAAGGAATCGAAGACCCAGAAAACGAGGTCAGGTAAAGTGTCCCTGTCTTCTAAGCCCACTCCTCGGATTGTAGCTTGTTTTCCTCCGCTGCCGAAACTGCACTCTCATGACCGCGGGGTTACAATCCATTAATCCGAGTTGATGGTTTAGCTGACATGTTCTTAATCGCATGTGCTCTTAGCTGATTTGGCCTACCCCAGGATTTCCCGCTTGCGATCGATGTAATCCCAGAGAACGAACCGGTCCAAATTGTTCCCACTGGTAAAAAAGACTCTGCCTTTGGTTTGTTCGGCCATGCGATAAGCAAAACGAATATCTTCCTCGGATTGCGACCAACTGGGGACTAAGAAGATATTAATGGTGATCCCGTCCTTTGCGCACAGCATGGCCTCCCGCATCGTTTGTTGCTCAGTACGAGGGTCTGGAGGATAGAGTAAGTAGAGTGTTTCCTCCTCGAAGTGCGCGGTTGGCAATCCGTCGGTGATCAAAACGATTTGCTTGTTCAAGGTATCCGCAGTGGCCAAGTTTTGCCGGGCGATCCGTAGCGCATGCTGGATGTTGGTGAAGTGAGGTGGAATCTCCATCTCGGTGATCCGTTCATCGCTCATGTCGGCCTTGAGCCGTACCACCGGGTTATGAATCGTCACCGGTTTTGGCATCATGTCGATGATCTCCCCCGCTGGCCGAAGTTTGGCGAAGGTGTACATCTCGATGAAGCGGAGGAAGTCACCGGGGTACTCGCTGGAGATCAATCCTTGCAACGCGAGCGCCATCCGCTTGACGTTCATATACTGGCCGTCATGACGCATCGAGCCACTCATATCCATGATGACCATGGTCGCACATTTAGGCGTATTGCGAGTCTTAAAGATCTCAAGGTCATCGCTGCCGAGCCGGACCGGGCGTTCGTTTGGCCTGCGCAGCATCGCATTCATCACCGACTGCACGATATCTAGATTGGCGATCGAATCCCCGAACTCGTAAGCCTTGGTCGTCGGCAACTCGACGCTTCCATCCCCCACGATGCGTCCGGTATGACGACCACTTCGCGATGCTTGCAGATTGGAAAAAATCTTGTCGAGCAGTTTCGCTTGGAATGTCTTGTAGGCTTTGGGGGTCAAACGAAAAGCCCCCGATTCGCTTCGATCGAGCCCTTGTCGCTCCGCCATCTCGCGCACAACATTCTTGATCTGCTCGCGGATTTCTTCGAGGGCATTCAAGTCGTTGGGTTGTGCGTACTGACCAAGAGCCTCCATGTCGATCAGCCCGATCTGCGCTGTTTTGGCCGCTTCTTCCAACTGCTTGAGTAGCTCGTCGATTTGCTCTAACTCTTTTTTGATCTCAATCGCCTCTGGGATATCCATCTTCTGGCGACCGGTGAAGGTGTATTTCGAGATCAGTTCATCGATTTGATACTTGTCCCCCAACGCCTCCATGGTGACCAGGACATCGCGCGCGAAATCAGGATCGCTTCGATCGGCTTGGTACCAGAGCTGTTCGAGCAGGTAGATCTGCGACAATCGTATCGCGCGATCGTATAGCCCTTTTAGCTTGGCCGGGGGCCGGACGCGCCGTGAAAGTTTTTCGAACCTTGAATTGGCTTTTTTGTCGAGTCCATCGCTTTGGTAGGTTTCGAGGATTTTTCGTTTTCGTTCCTCAAGCATCGCTTTCAACGCGTCGATGCTCGGCCCCAACCCCGCAATCTGGCTAGGGTCCAGTTCGATCGCTCGAGCTAGTTCTTCTTCCGTCAACTCGCGATAACTTCCATACGCTAACGCATGTTCGAACGCCCCGGAGACCAAATCTGGCGACTCCTGATTCGGGCTGGGAAACTCGATCGGATTGTACTTTTGGTACACATGGACAACTCCACCGATATCGTTGCGAGGCTTCATGGCGTTCTCGGATGGTCTTTCGTGATCGTCGACGGAATTGGTCAATGCGGCAAAAGTGGTCAATGCGACAAAATTGGTCAATGCGGTTGGTCGTCCGCAACGCCAGCAAAACGGCTGCTTAGCTTAGCGGTGTTGCTTCATAGTGTACGGAGCATGTCCAGAGCTGCAGCCATTGCTTTTCACCGGATTCTGTTCTGGAAGTGCCTGTATACGCATGCATTATCAGCCCCGAACCATCGGGCAGAAAATGGATAGCACCGGTGATTTTTGTGATTTCGGCCGGCAAATTCGTAACGATCTGCGTTTCGCCGGTCACTGTGTGGACCAGCGTTGGAAGGGAGTTAGAAAGTCCCGATATCCATTGTCCGTCGCCCCGAATCGCCAGTTGGTTTTCGAGGGGATGTTCCAAATGGCTCAACTGCAACACCTTGCCCGAATCGATCTCGACGTAGTGGATTTGGACGATGCCTTCGCGATCGGGCATCGGAAAGTAAATCCGTGCGCCGTCGGGCGAGCCGAGGAGCCAATTCCGTGGGCCGGAGATTCCCCGCTCGGTATGGGTTAACCGACGCACGCGAACACCAGGACCGGCCTCCAGTCGCCCTTCACTGTCGATGGGTGCAAGACGCGAACAGGATGCGGCTACAGCAACAGTATCTTCAGAATCACCGTTTTCACTAATGCATTTTTCGATAACGCTGTGTTCACTGTCGAGGTTGGGGTCGGTCCATTCCGCCAGAAAAACCTCCTGAATGGATTCCCCTTCGGACGTGCGTACGCGCCCCAAAAATGCCATGGTCCGTTGGGGGCGATTCTCGACCCAGCATTCCTCGCACGCCATATCGATTTCATCGCTTCCTGGACGCGGATGTTGAACGACAGGGGCGATGATCCACGATTGGAACTCTCCGGAGAAGTTTTCATCGTCTTCGATGGGACTGACCCCAGGCCGATCGACGATCATGACTCCGACGGTGCGCAGATCGGTCAACGTCGATCGATTTGAGCCAGTAGACTCTTTTTCAGTATTCGTACCCATGCTGGCACGACGTTCGACGACCGCATCGTTGTACGTGAAGCTGACCGCTTTCCCATCCATCGACCAGCTATGAGCATGCGTGCCACCTCGCAGAGCGCCGAAGAGGCATGGCGCATCGACAATGCGCGCTTCAGCAGCCGCGACCCTTGCTGGTTCTCCTGTGTCCCAGACTAAGGCTCCAAAGCGACGGGTCATCGCATACGGTTGCGATTGCGAACAGTTGCGCAGACCATGGATGAAGAGCAGGCGTTGTTGGTTCGGATGGCAGACAACCGCACCGACCCCAGGTCCCCATGCGCTTGGATGGGCTGTCTCATAAACGACCCTTGTCTCTGAGGTTACTAAATCCAGTCTCTCGATGCGGGTTGTGATCTGGATGTCTGTATCGCGGTTTCGGGTGTCGTAATAAACGAGTCGCCCATCGGGTGAGAATACCTGGCGATGGTTGAGCGTGTGGCCGTACGGTTCATGCGTCCGTTGTTCCCATCGGCCGATCATGGTACACAACTCATGAAAGCAGGTCACTTATGACAAGAAGAGGAGTGCCACGTTGACGTAGATGAGGATCCCTAGCAGATCGCTCAGTCCTGCTACGAACTGGTTGCTCATCATGGCCGGATCCAATCCAAATCGCTTGAACATCAAAGGGAGCAAGCTCCCCATGCACGTTCCGCAGGTCACGACGCACAGGATGGTGATGGGAATGATCAACGCATCGCGATAGGTAGGGGCCAGTAGCAACGCGCACAAGAAGCCAATGGATCCCATGATGCCACCCAAAATCAAGCCCATGATCAATTCCCTACGGACGATTGTGGACCAATCGCGAAGATCTATATCTTTGGTGATCAATGCCGAGATGATCAATGTCGAGGATTGGCTACCAGAGTTGCCACCGCTACTGATCACGAGTGGAATGAACAGGACCAACCACGAATACTTGTCGAGCCAGTCTTGGTATTGCTGCAGCGCAAACGCGGTCGATAGGGCTGCAAAAAAAAGAATCAGCAACCAAAACCCGCGTTTCCAGGAGAGAATCATCAAAGGGGTTCGCAAGTACGAATCCTTGAGTGGCTCCACGGCAACAATCCGCTGGACATCTTCTGCGGCTTCTTCTCGCACGACGTCGATCACGTCGTCGTGGGTGATGATGCCGAGCATGTGCTGATGATCGTCGACGACCGGAATCGCCAACATGTTGTAGAACGCCACCTTCTGGGCGACTTGTTCCTGATCATCGTGGACGTTCGCCGTCACGATGTCGGTTTTCATCAGATCCGCGAGTCGTGTCTCGGGACGGCCGATGGAAGAGATCAGCAAGCGGCCGCTGACGACACCTCGGAGATGGTTGGTGTCGTCCACGACATAGATGTAGTAGATCGTTTCCAATCGACCCGCTTGTCGGCTCAGTTCGTCGAGGGCTTGTTTGACCGTTAACGTTTCTGATAAGCAAGCGACTTCGGTGGTCATCAGAGCGCCAGCGGTTCCCTCAGGGAACGTCTGCAGTCGGCGGATGTCGCGTCGGTCGGGAGCCGGCACCAAGGCCAAAATCTCATCAACGCGTGCTTCGGGCAATTCTCTCAACAAGTCAACCGCGTCGTCGGCTGGCAACTGAGTCACCAAAACGGCGACTTGTTTCTCGTCCTGAGTGGCCAGCAATTCCGCTTGGCGATACGAGTCGAAATACTGGAAGATTTCCGCTTGGAGCGAAGGCTGCGCATGCTGGAGCACACGCCACGATTCGTTGTTGTCTAGTCCCTCCATGAACTCCGCGGTCCGCGCGGGGTGGAGCGCAATGCAAAACTCTCGAAGATCGTCGGTGCGATCCTCTTGAAGCATTTCTCGCAGCTCAGGAAGGAATAGAGTGTTGATCATTAATCAAGCGACTGGTGAATCTAAGCACCCAGAGGAAGGTTGAAGTCACCGGTCAGGTCGCGCCACACCGAATGGATATGGTTGGCTGCAGTTCCTTCGGGGTCGGTTTGGTAATTGCACAGTTCCGCGATGAAGCTGGGGCCTTGGATGCGGAAAAAGTGTTGCTCGGTTGGTTGCATCCCACCAGCCCATCCGAAATAGACCTTATCCATCCCGTCCTTCTCGATCAGATTCCATCGGTCCTTGGCAACCGATTCTGGAAGCGTGGTGGAGTAGGCTACGAGGATCGCTTTTAGTTTGGCCTTTTGGTCCGCGTTCAAACTCGAGGCGGCGATACCGACGTTGGGCTCGGTCTTGGGCTGTGGTTCCCCGGGCCATTGGATGTCGGCCGGCGCCTCGGGTGCAAAAAGGGTCTTCGCCTTTTGTTCATCGGTCAGTGTGCTAAGAAGAGCATATGCAGCCCCTTCTTCGGGGAGGAGGAGGCGGTTGCCCGCTACATACTTCGTCTTCGATCCCGATTGCATCGGGTCTGGGGTTTGGAAGTCCCGCTTGAGCTTGGCAGGATTCACCCCAAAGAAGTGAGGCGTCGAGTCGACAACTCGGTCTCCATCGAAGGTCATGTTGAGCGACAGGTGGTGCCCTTCGATACTAACTCCCCATGCCCCCTTCGGCTCTGGGGTACCGTAGATGGTGAAGTAAAACTTTTGGTAGTCTCTGCGCTTGGCTTGAGCGGGACCTTCGAGTTCCAGCAAGATCGCTTCGTAGGCCATGACATCGACCGCGCGGCGAAATCCAGCTTCACTGGTTACCGCAGCCATCAACCCTATCGCCGCTTGGCGTTGCGCTTCGGTCATCTCGCGAAGCGGTAGACCTTTGCGAGTTTCCATCGGAATGAAATGCCACTGCACCCGTTCCTTGGCGGCGTAATCGAGTTGGGTCTGAGCGCGTTGCTCGGCGCTGAGCGTCGCAAGGAATCCCGTGGCTGTCTCGCGCGCGGTCAATGCGCTCGGGGCAGCCCAGAGCATGTTCGGATTCCATTGGGCGATGACCCCTCCACCGGCCAGTGCTGCGGCGGAACGAACCAAAAACTCGCGGCGGGATCGGAAGTAAGAACGGTACTGCGCAGAATCGATGCGATGGGTCATGGGAATACGCTCGTGTGGAGGGAGGGGAGAAAGGGTGGGACGGATGCCAAGTTTATCTGGACCGCGATCATTGGGGGTGGCAAGCACAATACTTACCCCCCAGGGCATTATGATCGATTCGGTGGTGAGAATATAGCCCAACAGTTCCGGCAACCGATCGTAACTGCGTCATTCCTGGCGAATCCTACAAGCGATCAGCAGGGGACTAGAACCACGTATCGATCGCTGCAATGACCACCATCAATGTTCCGATCGCCAGTTTGCCCGCCGTCCCTAGCAGCCGCCCCCACAGGGCTCCTTTGCTGATGTGGTATCCTTCACCCAGGGATTTCCCTTTCCATGCTTCACCCGCCCACGCACCTCCAAACGCGCCGAGTGCACCGCCGACGAGAGCACCGAGGAGTGGGCCAATGATCGGGATCGGAAGGCTGATAAAGGCTCCTGCGATGCTACCGATTGTCGTGCCGCCGACCGCCAACACCATCCCGCGGCGACTACCACCACGCTTCCCAGCAACCGCTGCGCTCGCGAAGAACTCGACGACTTCCCCGAGGACAGCTAGTCCGGCAAGGATCGCGACACCAGTCCAGCCGATCCCTTGACCTTGTGGCGACGGGACCAAGGCTGCGAAGAGAGCCGATAGTCCGACGATCAACCAGTTGCCGGGTAGCGACAAGGTATTCAGGCACCATGCCGCGATATTGGCGAGTGTCAGCAACAAGGCCCAAAGGTAAAACAATACCGAATCCCTATGACGTGAAGCTTCCCGAGCGTGCGACGAACCTGCAGCGCAGGTTGAGACTCGCAACTATAGTTCGAGTTGGGAGTATAGCTCAGAGCCACGGAGTGGTCAGTATGGTGCGTTCAATGGGATCACGGGACTGTTATTGCGAGTCAGGAACGGGTTGTGTCTTTGGCTCGAACACCATGGTTGCTGGGAACCGAAATTCGGCACCGAGCACACGACTGGGTGCCCTTGACAACGATATTGTCCCACCGCCCGAGTCGGTGCGGCGGTATTTCCATGCATTCCCCTCGAGCAGATCTGTCCAAACGGCCGCTGTGGCGCCGTACGGATCGAGGTCGTTCGCTTCTTCCGGTAATTTCCCGGTGGCTTCGATGAATCGGAGTGCAGCTAACCGCAGGATCACCGATTGAGCGTATCGTCCGGGAAGTGCGAACCAGCCTGGAAAACCATCCCATTCGTTTCTGAAAGAGCCGGTTTGCTTGTAATGGAGTCGCTTCCAATTGATGCTAGGCAACGCATGGGTCCACAGACTCCCCAAATCGACGCAGGCATCGAAATCTTTTTTGATAGCCGCAACTCTTTGAGCTTGCTGGAACAGTTCGTACTGTTCGAATCCATACAGGGACTTTCTCAGTTGCTCTTGGATCAGTTCCCATTCACTGCGAGGAAGGAGTTGCTTGTCGAGAGCGCGGTGCACGGCCACGCAATAGATGCTTTGCGAGAATTGATCGATTGCAAAGGTTTCTCTGAATCTTTCGAATTTCCGCGATAACCGACCCAAGGAGTGAACGGATTGAAGGACTCGCTCCGGGTCCGATCTTTGGATTGCATCCTCGCATTCGAGGTACAGCAATCTTGCGATAACACCTAGTTCCTGATTCGGAGGAAATAACGCCGGTTCGTCGTCATCGCACCATCGATGAATGCTTGTGAGCAATTGCCGCTGCTCCTCAATGAATCGTGTTAGCATCTCCGGATTGGTTTCCCATCCTACGAACTCACCGCGCACGCCTCGTTCGATCTCTTGGTTCTTCCACCATAGATCTTCTGGTTCATCAGAGGCGACCAGCAATAGATTATGGATCTGAGCTTGTAGGTAGGGACTTCGAGCTTCGTCGGAGATACGTCCCTGCAATTCCGCAGATTCCCTGTTTCGGTTGCTCCCGAGTGCTTTGCTTGGGATTCCCACGGATATCTTGTCAGGTTGTTGGCTGAAGAATGCTCTTAACGATTGGACTGCGAGCCATTCATTCCTGGCAAACTGGATTGCAATGGCTACGATCGCGGTGGCCGCCAAAACGGTCGTCAGTTGCAATCCCAGGTGCCACCAAGGCAACGCACGCTTCGCTAAGGATGATCGAGTCATCGGCCACCTCCATTTTCGGATTTTGCAGGTTCTGAATCGAGGGTGAGCATTAATGCTTTTGTTTCGGATTCCCAATCGCCTCGCCAATGGCTACCTGGATAACTATGGAGGATGTCGAGTGCGTTCACATACGAGGTCCCTGCGACCCAATCCGAGAATTGTTTGATTTGATCGTCTGGGTCTATCTCTTTACGTAGCGCCGCCGATTCATCGCGCGACTGTGCATTGAGCAGGTTCCAAAGATTGGCGGCGAGTGCGTCTCGTTCGCGGCTCCTGCGAAGCATCCCTGGGAGCGATGGGTTCGTGGTCTTATAAGGCATCGTGTATGCCCCAAAGTCATAGCCCCAGTCGGAAAACCAATTGGATCGCTCGTATTGGCTCTGCATTTTCCAAGCTCGACTCAGTTTGAGCTTCCGGGCCTTGTCTCGAGAATCGCTATCCGCCAGGAACACAGCAATCTTGCGGTACAGATCCTCTCCCAGCGATTCCCGAGCGTTGGTCGCTTTGCATTCACGCAGCAACGCCATTTCCAGAATCTCGCTATTGTCTTGCGCTAAAAGGGAACCGGTCGATCGGATCAGTCGTATCGATTCGAAAATACTGTTCGCAATGGAACGGTAGGTTGCCACATGCTCATCCGAGGCATCGGCGACGACAACAGATTGGCTGCTGCTGAGTTCTGCGAGGCAAAATCGAACAAAGTCGCTACTGCGCAATCCTTGAAGCACAGTCCGTTCCTCATCCGATTGCAAGTAGCGAAGGTACTCGGCGCGAACGTCCTCGTTGCTCTCGAATCTTTTTTGTACCTTGTCGACTGTTTGAGATTCAGAAAAATTGCGTTGGAGCAGGTGCATGCGGAATCCGAGCATAGTGTCATCGGATATGTTCCCTTCCTTCCACGTCCTTTCCAGTGCGGTTCGAATCTCGGGATCGATTGGTTTGGCGGTCAGCATCGCCCATATACCAGGCATCAACGGAATCACCATTGCCGTTAGCAACCACGCGGCATGGCCACCAAAAAATCGTCGGTCGAACGATCGGTCCATCCAATCTTTCATCTGCGACCACGTTGCAATACCTCCAATAATTAGAGATATGCCGAGCAACCAAATCGGGGCTTCGAACATCAGCAGTGCAAAGAGTCCGTAGGCGATAAAAACCCCTGCGATCAACGGGGATGTAATTACGCTGAGCAAGGGGCTGCGAATGCATTGAGACCACCACTGGGACACCGAATAGATTCCCAAGGCAGCGAGGAAGAAGCAGATCGAGTCCGCGAGGATAACTTGAGGATCGGCTCCTTCCCATTGCGCAAAGGATCGACGGGTGAACAATCGCCAGAATGTCGCGAGCAATAAGATCAAAATGGGAATCCAATGCCTGCTGATCCAGACTCGCGTCGGTGACACGCCTCGGTCTGCAAAAAACCGAATCCTATTGGCGATGTTGTCCCCTTGAAACGCCAAACACCCAAGCCAACATACCGTGACGGTTCCGAGAAACAGGACTAGCAGAGCCGGAGGATCGCGATCGAGGACGCGAACACTCAGATCGTCGTTGTACCCGCCGATTTGGGGAAATGCACCGCACATCCAGATTCCCACAAAAAAGACGATGGTTAACATCGACCAGGGCAACCAATTTTGACGAGCGGACTGCCAAAGCAGGGCAGAGTTTTGCGGAACACTTTCCCATCGCCACCACTGGGGTGGCGCAACAGTTGACTTGGTCGACTCACCAAGCAAACTTAGCCATGGCGTTGATGCCGTACGGGCCGCAAGATCGCGTTGACTGGCTAGCCAGCCATACACCGCGGCTCCTACGAGGCCGATGGCCCAGGATGCTACGCCGATCCCCCAATCGACCGAGGAACTATCCGGTGTTGCTCCGAATTGAGGTCTTAATAAAACCTTGGAGAACTCCGATGTTATCCAAACGACTACCGTCACTGGGATTAACAGCAATAACGCGTAGATTGGCTTTGAGACTTGCCACGCCAGCGCGAGCCCAGCGAATCCCAGAAAGAAGGAAACTGTCGGAAAAAGGATCGGATAGAAATAGCTTTCGGATAAGGAATCCAACTCGGGCTTGGTGATCCCAGTTTGTCCTTGGAAAACGACACGAAACAACCAGAACATGAGGAGCGAGAGCGCCCAAACGGCTGCGAGGCTAACCAACGCAACCAAGAACTTGGTCTTGGCGATTTGCGCCGAGCTAACCGGCATTCCTTGCAGCCATTGGAGCGTGCGATTTTCTTTTTCCACGCTGACCAAAAGGACGCCGACACCAGTCGCAAAGATGATCGGCATCACGATGAAGGAATAGGGAGAGATCACCCCAGAACCGCCGGGACTTGTCAACAAGAACAGCGTGATCAGCAGGAGGTTCAATCCTCCCCCGAGCCCCAACACTGCCCAAAACAAGGGGGCGATCTGCCGGAGTTCTTTCCATACCAAGGCTTTTACGATAGTTGGACGGCTCATGATCGCTGTGCCTCCATCGATAGGCGGCCTGCGTTACCGCTTTCGCTCTTGCGGTGGGCGTACTTCGAATCGCCACGCGTGCAAGCCACAAAGAGCTCTTCCAGTGTTGCGGGTTGGATTCGAACACTTGCAACCCCAGTGCAATTCTTCCAAAACTCCGCCGCTTCGTCGCCACCTCCTTGAACCACAAACTGCTTTTGACGCCCTTCGTTAATCTCCGCCAAGATTTTCGAAGATGCCGATGGGTCTGGTAGACTGACCAGCGGATCGGTCAACGAGACCGTAACCATGGAGATCGATTCCTTAAGTTCGGTGAGATTGCCGACCAGCTGCAGTCGGCCTTTGTGCAGGATTGCGATCTGGTCGGCTACCCGTTCCACCTCGACAATCTGATGGCTTGAGAGGAATACCGTTCGTCCAGTCGCCGCGACAGTAATCATGCTTTCTAGAAACTCACGCCGAACCAGCGGATCAAGCCCCGAGGTTGGTTCGTCGAGCACCAGCAATTCCGGGTCGTGGGCGAGCGCCAGCGACAATGCCACCTTGGACCGCTGCCCCTTGCTCAAGTTCTTGATCTTGCGATCCGAGGGGAGTTCGTACTTCTCGATGGATGCTCGATACCTATCGACAAACCCTTCGGCGAAGAAGGAGGAAGCAAACCAACCGATTTCGCCGACGGTCATCCAGTCGTACAGGGCGGGCGAGTCTGAGACATAACCGATCCGTTGCCGGATCTTCAGAGAATCCTCTTTCTTGCTCGGATCCATGTCGAGCACACGGCATGTGCCTGCCGTAGGCTTCTGGAAGCCGGTCAAGATTCGAATCATTGTCGTCTTTCCAGCACCATTTTCACCGAGCAATGCGTATACCGTTCCGGGTTGCACGGACAGGTCGACGCCGCGCAGAGCTTCGCAACCGCGAAAGCGCATTTCGAGACCTTCAATTTTGATCACATCATTCATGGGATTCACCTTTGGGTTTCCAAAGACAAGGCAGAAGAGTTTGAATGCGGTTCTTGCAAGCGGTACTTGCAAGGATGGGTGTGACGACGTTGAGTTACATTTGGATAACTAGTCTTGGTTACTAGTTGTCAACATCGGTGTCCTTAGGAACACCTCGACCGTGGGTCCTCAGGATGAGTTCCCAGTCGACGGCAGTGGAGTCGCAACCGTGGCGACCTGGCCATCGAGCGATTCAAGCTGAGTCGCGATGATCCGCTTAATCTCCCTGGCGTTGAGTCCTCCGTGGAGAGCTTCGGCGATAGCACCTCGCAATCGATCCTCAAGGAGCGAGCAGCGAGCCTCGCGGCACGCTTCCAGGGCATCGCCGCGAACAGCGATACCTCGTCCTCGAAGTGTTTCGACGATGCCATCGTTTTGAAGTTGAGAGAAGGCCTTGGCGATCGTGTTGGGATTGATGGCCAACGACACCGCCAGCGTCCGGACGCTCGGTAGCAACTGCCCCGGCACCAGAACTCCGTCGGCAATCGCGAATTTGACTTGACGAACAATCTGTTCGTAAATCGCGATTCCGTTATTGGGATCGATAGAAAAGAACATAAACAACTCCTGGGTTCTTGCTCCCTAGTGTGCTACGTAACTAGAACACAGGTCGGCGGCGTTGTCAATATTCGTTCAATGGATTTTCTGGTTTTTCAAAAGTTTCGAATCGCGAGGCATTGCTTGGACTTAATAGACGAAAAGCCGAAGTTCACGCGGAGACGCGGTGGCGCGGAGTGGGGGATTGGCGTGGGGGATGGGTGGTTATCCTGATTCTCCTTCGCGTGCTTCGCGTCTTCGCGTGAAAAATGCTTTCATCGCGTCGCCTCGCCCGCCCCGACTTAAGGTCCACCATCGTTCGCAGGCCAATGTCAATTGCTAGCGAACTTGATGACGGTTCGATCTTGACGCATGCCTCAAAAATTGCGAATCACCGCAGAACTGTTTCTCTCGTTCTTTGTCGGTGAAAACCGAATCCTCTGCACGTTCGACTTTAATCGTATGCCACTCTCTCGTTCCTACCGTACCGACCGACGTCGCCGTGTTATGCGCGAAACGATTGCAGCCGATTCGGACTTTGCAGTCGAGTCAGCGCGGGCGCAAAAGAAGGCTCGGCGCGCGAGCGAAAGCGATCCGACGGAACTGCTGCTCGGGAGCACTGACAAGGGGTACAGCCAAGGGGTGCGCAAAACGTGCCAGCATCGTTTGGTGCAACTGATTCCGATACGCCCCGGATCGTTGGCGACGGTCCTAACGATCCTTTGGTGCGCATGGGGCACACTGCTCTTTTGCCATTACTGGTTTCACATCCGCGCGAACTCGATGGGGCGGTCTCCTGTTCTATTGTGGCAGCTGTTCGATTTGCGCAGCCCTCACAGCATTGCGAATTGGTTGACGTGTCAGTTGTGGATGATGACCGCGCTGTCGGCGTGGATGATCTTTCAATTGCGACGCCATAAAGCAGATGACTACAGCGCGCGGTATCGCATTTGGATCCTACTTACCGGTGTGGCGATCTTCTCAAGTTTCGATACTTCAACGGCGTCTCTCTTTCTCCTCGGCCAAAGCATCGATCCCTGGACTCGCAGTGAGATCGGGTACGGCGGCTGGCCGTTGGTCTTGGCAACCTATGCCTCGTTCGTCGGCCTGATCGGCTTAAGGCTCTCCACGGAATTGAAATCCACACCAGGTGCCTTGGTCCTCTGGATCGGTGGTCTTGTTTCATGGGCAACTGCCGCGCTACTCGGAACGGGCTTGCTCAAAATCGATTGGAGTCCTGGCACCATTGATTTGATCGTAGGAGCGTGCTGGCTCGGCGGTGTTCTGGCGGTCTTTCAAGCGGCCGGACTCTATTTGAGGCAGTGTTATCTTCAGGCTCAAAAGCGATTCCTCGAGCGGACCGCGCTCGCCAAGCAATCGGGCTTCGCGATGCCAAAATTGCCATGGAAACGCGCTGCGGATCCTGATGCGCAACGTGAATCGAATGACAGCGATGAGGATGTTTTGGGAACGATTCCTAAACGAAGCTGGCTTCCGTGGCGAAATCGTTCGGCAGATGACGAGGATCTAGAGGACGAGTACGACGAGGACGAGGAAGGCACGGACGCATCGCGCCGAAAGGCTGCGTCTACCACAACAAAATCAAGTCCGACGAAGTCGGCAGCTCTCGATGCGTTTGGGGAGCCGAAAAAGCCGATGCGACTTTTTGGATTCATTCCTCATCGAAGCGAACGCAATGAACAGATTGTCGATGGCGAGTTGCTGCGCGAGGATGATGGCGGCCCGGTCGATGTCGGGTTGACCAAGAAGTCGAGTTGGTTCGGACGGAAAGTTCCTGCGTCGACCGACGCGGAGAGCGAAGCGCCTAGCCCGAAAAAGCAATCCATCGAGAAACAGCCCGCTGCGAAGAAACCATCCACGCAGGTTCCCAGCGATTCCGATGCTGATGCGCCGGATACTGAAACCCGTGAGAAGCGACGCTGGTTGGCCAAGTTCTGGAAGTCCAAGACCGCGGAATTGGCAAACGATGCTGACACGGATGTCAGTTCGCCGAAACCTTCGTCATCGAAGCCTATCGCTGCCAAAGCATCTTTGCCGGAGCCTGCAGCTCTTAAGTCAAAATCCGTCGTGGATGACGACGAAGACGCTGCACCTAAGAAAAGTTGGTTCCCATTTGGGCGAGCCAAGTCCGATCCGTCCGACCCGAACAAGGGCGATGATCTAGCCGCATCGAAAAAGGGAGCGAGCGAACCGAAGCCGAAGAGAGAACCGAAGGAGCCCAAGGCACCTAAGGAACCTGGACAGCAACGCGTGAAGAAACTCGTGGGACGCATCACGAGTTGGCTGGATGGATTGAAGCTCAAGCCACCGGTGGATGAATCGACGGAGTCGATCTCCATGGGGTCCGATGCAACTGCTGCAAGCCGTGCTGGGGCTTCTGGTCCCAAGCCGATCGATTCGAGTCGGCCTTTGCCGGGCACTCAATCGGGTCCGACTTCGCAATCGTCGAGTTCCGGATCATCGGATACCAATGACGATGACGAAAACTCCGACGATTATCGATATATGTCCAAAGCAGAACGAAAACGATTGCGTCGTCAACAAAATGATCGCGGTGCCGCGTAATTGGAATCGCGAAACTTCTCGCAATCCGCCTTTTCTTGGTTGTGCGGATGACCTATAGTTGACTTCAGTGCGAGTTGGAAATGATTCGCACTCTTGCCTCCGGTCGTTTTTCCGGCTGAGGGACCATAATTATGCGTTGGCCCAAATCACTACGGCGAGTGCAGTAGCACGCTTGATTTGCGTCAGTCTCGCAGCGGCTCCGTGTCGTGCCGCAAACGGTCGGAGGATTTTTTGAATCATCAGAGAGCCATGGGTTGCACGTGCGACCCATGGCTCTTTTTTTCTTTGGAATGGTTTACTATAAAACGAGCTCAGTTCACTAGAACGTGTCACCCACTATTGCCTTATCTCAGGAAAGGCGCAGCGAGTTAACTCGCTCAAACCCATGGCTTCTACTGACGAGAAACTTCTCCAAGCCTGGCAATCGCACCAACGCGGCCAAGTCGAAGCGGCAAAACAGGTGTACAACAGCGTTTTGCAACGCGAACCCAATCACCCGAATGCATGGTGTTATTTGGGGATCGCGCTGCATGACCAGCGCTGCTATGCCGAGGCCGTCAAGGCGTACCAAAGAGCGATCTCGCTGCAACCCCGTTTCCCGATCGCACTCAACAACATGGGGAACTCGTTGCGGTATTTAGGCAAGGTCACCGAGGCGGACGCCGCGTTCCAGAAAGCGATCGATCAGCAACCGGGGTACTTCAACGCCTTTCGGAACCGAGGTACCCTGCATGCATGGACCGGCAGAATCGATCTGGCATTCCAGTACTACTACGAGGCGATGAAAATCCAGCCGGACGATGCGGAACTCCACCGTAACCTCGGCGTGATCCATCTGCTCCAAGGAAACTTTCCGGAGGGATGGCGAGAATATCGATACCGTTGGAATTGCAAGGAAGCGATCCAAACGAACTACGCGCAACCGAAGTGGACTGGTCAAGATGTCCGAGGCAAAACCGTGCTCCTGTACAGCGAACAAGGGCTCGGTGACACCATCCACTTCGTTCGGTTTGCCAAAGTGATGAAGTCGCTCGGCGCAAAGACCATTTTGCATATGCAACCGCAGTTGCTCGCGCTGCTCCAAGGCTGCGAAGGGATCGACTCGATCGTGCCAAACACATGGAAGGTAGAGCAGCCGTTCGATTACCATTGCTCGTTGATCGATGTCGCGGATGTACTCAATACAACGACAGAGAATATCCCGAGCGAAGTTCCATACCTTCGGATCGGTGGAAACCTGGTTGGTTATTGGCGCAACCAATTGAATCGGATTCTTCCGCCCAGCAAATACCGCATCGGCCTGGTCTGGCAAGGGAACCCGGACCATCAAGCCGATATGTTCCGTTCGTTCGCACTGAAGGAATTGGAACCCCTCGCCGATTTGGATGACATTCAATTGATCAGTTTGCAGTTTGGGAAAGGGAGCGAGCAAGTGCGGGATTGGACGGGCAAGCGTCCCATTTACTCGCTCCCGAACGACTTGGATCAATCCAGCGGAGCATTTATGGATACCGCTGCCATCCTAAATCACTTGGATTGGGTCGTTACCAGCGATACCTCGATGGCACACCTTGCGGGAGCCTTGGGACGCCCTACCATGTTGATTCTCGGTTTCACTCCGGATTGGCGATGGCTTCTCGATCGGGACGATAGCCCATGGTATCCCTCGATGAAACTCTTCCGGCAACGAGAGATCGGAGTATGGGGACCCACCGTACACGCGGTCCGCGATACCATCGGACGAGCCATTGCAGGCCAGAGCGCACACGCCTCCGTTGGATCTGAGGATGTGTCGCAACCACAAAAGGCATCTCTCTCATGATCCCGGGAATTAAACCACTCAAGATTGGAAACGTGGAGATCGGGTTTCCGGTTGTCCAAGCTGCCCTCAGCGGATATAGCGATTGGGCGATGCGGATGATCGCGCGTCGCATGGGTGCGTCGTATTCTCTCTGCGAAGTGATGCTCGACCAATTTTTGGTGAGTCTCAAGGATCGAAAAAAGACACAGCACTTTCTGTACAACACGCCTGAAGAGCATCCGGTTGCTGGTCAGTTGATGGGAGCCGAACCGGAACAGTTTGCGCTCGGAGCTCAGAAACTAGTCGAAGCCGGATTTGCGGTCATCGATATCAATTTCGGTTGCCCGGTGCGCAAGGTCCTCGGTCGTTGTCGCGGTGGGTTTCATCTGAGCCAGCCTGCGGTGGCGTTGGAGATTGTCCAACAAACCCGAGACAAGGTTCCTGCGCACATTCCTGTAACGATCAAGATGCGGCGTGGGCTCGACGATACGGCCGAGAGCCGCGATAACTTTTATGAGATCCTCGACGGTGCTTTTGCGTACGGCATCGATGCCATCACCGTCCACGGACGCACGGTCCAACAACGCTACATCGGACCGAGCCGATGGTCGTTCCTCAAAGAAGTGAAGGACTACGTCGGACCCGACAAGACGATCCTAGGGAGCGGTGATTTATTCTCCGCCGATGATTGCTTGCGAATGATGCAAGAGACCGGCGTGGATGGAGTCACCGTAGCACGAGGCTGTATCGGGAACCCGTGGGTCTTTGAACAGGCCCGCAAGATATTCGATGGCGAGCCGCTCCCGCCGCCACCGAGCGTCCATCAGCAACGCGAAGTGATGCTCGAGCATTTTCGACTCGCCGAAGAACTGTATGGGCCCGAGCGAGCTGGCGTTCCGATGCGCAAGTTCGGGATCAAGTACGCCGCGTCGCACCCTCAAGGGCAAATCGTTCGAGACGATTTCGTCCGTGTGAAGGACTTCGATGCGTGGCGAGCGGTGCTTGACCGCTGGTATTCCGACGATGCACCCGGCGTGTACCCAAGCCGATCGCTCTACGAACAAGAGCAAGAATGCGGATGAACTCGTCAGCCCACCGGATTTCACTCGCCAAAGCATGGCGTGGGGAGGGAACCAGCGACGCTCCCGGCGACCAGCAATCGATCGCCAGGGTCTTTCATGCGCCGCCTGGTGGGGTTGGAGCGTCGAGGATCTTTTTGGTGATCGCACGCGATACCGCGGCACAGGCGAACATGGACACGATTTTCCTTAACGACAACGCTCTCACTTGGTGTAAACTAGAGACGCCAAACCGCTGGGATATTACCGAATCGATCCTACCCACGAATCGCCTGAAAGTCGTGTTGGGAGATGTGGGCGAAACCCAGGGGTTGGCCAACGGAGCATCCACCCAATTTGGTTTTAACGTATGGCTAGAAATCTTAGAACGCTGATTCGTGCATGTGGTTGGAGCATCGTCGCCCCAGTCACTCTTGTTTCCCTAGTATCCTTTGCAGGGTGTGATTCACCAAAGGCAAAAGGACCTGCGGTGACTTCTTCGTCGACGAACTCGACGGCATCCGGTGAACCGCGATTCGCTACCAATCCCGAATCCCCAGCGGAAGCCGGAATCGCTCAGGAACGCAGTCCCGAAAAGCTAAAGGCCGAAAAGATACAAGATGGAGCGAAGCCCAGCGAAGCCGCAGCCAAGCCAGTCGCGGCGCAGGAAAAGCCGAAGGAAGTCGCATTGGATGCGTCGGTCCTCGTCGATGAATTGCTCGTAGCCCGCCTATCGCCCGAGGAGTTGGATCAAGGTTGGATACGGTTGTTCGATGGGCAATCGATGATCGGATGGAAGAACACCGGCAGCGCCGATTGGGCGGTCAAGGATGGGGAGTTGGTTGCGAACATTGGTGAGCCAGGTCTCTTGGTGACCCAAGTCCGCTTCTCCGACTACGAGATCGAACTGGAGTACTTCGCTTCGGAGCAGACCAACAGCGGCGTCTTTTTGAGAACGCCGGAGAAACCGACCGATCCCGCCAAGGATTGCTACGAACTCAACATCGCCCCCACGGACAATCCGTTTCCGACAGGTTCCTTAGTCGCTCGTGCCAAGGTGGATGAATCGATCGATGAACCGAATGCAGGGGAGTGGAATACCCTACACGCGTTGGTCGATCAGAACCGCATCCAAGCGTGGGTGAATGGCCAGCAGTCGGTCGATTACACCGATGATACGGGACTGACGTCGGGGCGAATTGGATTGCAATTCCGGGAAGGTCCCATTCGATTCCGCAACATCCGAATCCGTCCGATCGGGTATTCCTTGATCCCGAACGCAAAGCCTTCGGATTGGAACGAGCCCAAGGGGATGATCGAAGCGAAATTTACGGAAACAGGAACCATTCAATTGAAAGGCGGTCGCGGGCATTTGGAGTTGTTGCAACCCCACGCGAATGTCTGCATCCAAGCCACTGCGCTGACACTGGTCGAAAACGTCAACTCGGGAATCTTCTTCCGGTGTATACCTGGTGAAGACATGAATGGATATGAATGCCAGATCCACCATGGATTCAAAGAAGATCGCCGTCGAGCGGTCGACGCGGGGTCGGGTTCGATTTTCCGCCGTCAGAATGCCAAGGCGGTTCTTAGCGATGAGGGACGCCCGGCGCACCTCACGATCGTCGCCGATGGCCCGGTCATCGCGACATGGGTAGAGGGCATCCAAGTCGTCCAGTGGGAGGATACTCGCAAACCGGACGACAATCCGCGCAAAGGATTACGGACCGCTGCAGGAACGATCATGTTGCAAGGTCACGATCCCACCACCGAGATCGAGTTCACACGGTTGCTCTTAAGCCCGATTCTAGATACCAACGAATAGCGAATTGCAAGACGAGGGATTTCTCCCGAGTTCGTACTCAGTAGTTCGTACTCAGTCCGCGAAGCGGACGATACTCGTCATCGTACTCGTACTCGCTGCTCCTCGGTTGATTCGATGATGCGAAGTACTATCCTCACGATCGGGCTGTTCGTAGTTTGATTCGGCATCCGCGGCCTTCCGCTGGGTTTATCCCAGTGGGGGTAACAACTGACGGCTACTATCACGCGCCAATTTTCCTCCTATCTCTTTTCCATCGCGTTGGGGCGGAGCCCCAACGAGGTACGTTTATGGGGGGCGGGAGGTGGTAGCTGCCAGTCGTGGCTCCACTGGCCCAAGGCCAATGGAGGCCGAACATTGCGATGACGAAGAAATCGAAGGAACATTCGCGAGGACGATAACAACCGTCGAGTACGAGCACCGCTGCGCTGAGCACGAGTACGGTGGAAAACCCTATGAGCCGCAATGCGTGAGCATCGGTTGATGCTCGAGCTAACCCGCAATTGCAAGTAGCTCACCCATCATTCGTCCGCGGACCATGGCGCGATGGGGCTGCCATCCGGACCTTTGGGTTTCGCGGGATTGCTTCCGCGAAGGCTTGCGACGTAGGCCGATAGCATGATGATGTCGTTCTTATTGGGGATTCGAGTCGACCACGCTGGCATTGCACCACCTGCGACCCCTTCGTTGATCACTTTGGTGATGTCGCTGATCGTTTTGATGTGTTTGTAGTTCTCATCGCAGAGATTCGGCCCGATCACTCCCGCTCCTTCGGCGCCGTGGCACGATACACAATTGGTCTTGAATATCGCCTTGCCCACTTCCGTCCACTTTGCATCGTCTTTGAATTTCATCAACGTGGCCGCGTCGGCGGTTAATGGTGGCAGGTCCGCGTACTTCTTGCGTTGGTTCTCGTCCATTGCCACTTGGTACTGTTCCTGAAGCGATCGACCGGTGGCTCCGACGTGAAAGTAGAGGAGATAAAATGGCGAGACGACGACCGTGATCACGAATAGCCATTTCCACCAACCCGGCAGTGGGTTGTCGTATTCGCGGATGCCATCGTAGGCATGTCCGAGTGGGACATTGGTCGGATTAGGATCAGTGGTAGAACTCATCGTGTATTTCTCCCAGCGGTTGTGGGTTGGCTGCTTAGGCTTGGTTTCGGATCGACGACATCATCGGTCAGCGGAATCGATCCGTATTTGTGAGTTGTTTCTTTTCGCAAGGACATTGCCCAAGCAACGATGGCGATGAAGCAGACGGCAAAGATGATGAGGGCGACTTCGTCGAAGAACGAATAGTCCAGCCAGGAAACCACATCTTTTAACATCGAACCACTTTCAAACCGTTGTCTTGGACACGTTGATTTTAGTTGTCACGTCGGGCGGCATGGTGAGAACTTTCCACGATTACCTGCGTTGACGACTCCTCAGGCCTATTGGGAAAACCTATTGGGATCCTGCTTGTTCGTCACCAGCAATAATCCCTGCCATCGCCTCGGGGGTGGCCGGAGCGGGTGCTTCGGTCGCGCCTGGGGTGATCGGTGCGGCTGGCTCTTCGGTTTTGAACAGGTCCGTGCCGACTCGTTGGAGGTATGCAATCAACGCAATTGCTGTCGAGTCTTTGGTGAGGTGTCCGTTGTACTCGACCGGGCCACCTTGGGTGACGATTTCCGCAGCCACTTTTTCAGCTTGCTTTCTGGCGACTTCCGCCGAGTCTTTCGGATCGAACGCGTATGTGGCTCCAAGGAATTGGGCTGCACGTACTCGTTTCTCGATTTCGTTGTAGTTCAATTTCTCCTCGAGCAAGTGCCTATAGCTAGGCATGACTGAGCCTTCGGAAATGTAGCTTGGGTTTTCGAAGTGTCGCCAATGCCACAAGCCGCTTTGCTGGGTGATTCCGATCCGGGCCAAATCTGGACCAATGCGGCGAGATCCCCATTGGAAAGGATGGTCGTACACCGATTCCCCTGCCTTGCTGAACTCACCATACATCAACTTCTCGGCGACCATCGGCCGAATCATCTGCGAATGGCAGTTGTAGCAGCCTTCGGAGACATAGATATCGCGACCTGCTAGTTCGAGCGGTGTGTAAGGCTTCACCGTGGAGATGGTCGGGATGTTGCTTCGGATCAAGAACATCGGTACCAACTCGAGGGCACTGGCCAGCAGCACTGCGAGTGCGGTGAAGATCGTGAAGCGAACAGGAAGTCGCTCCCATCGACGGTGCCAATCCATATGCGTCACCGTGTCGAGCTTGGTCGCTAGCTCCAGGACTGGTGTACCGGCCAGGCTGCTCTTTGGAATCGATGGATCGACGTAGGCTTTGGGAAGTCGCGGCGCCGAGTAAACAGGAACGTCGTACTTGGCTGGTCGCGACATCCAGGTCATCACCGCATTGAATGCGAGCATCAGAACACCGACCACGTAGAGCGATCCGGCACCGACTCGCGTCCACCAGAATGGAACGATCTGCTGAACCGTTTCCAGAAAGTTGTACATCAAATCGCCATTCGGTTTCAGAGCCCGCCACATGAGGCCTTGGGTGATCCCTGCCGCATAGATTGGGATGATGTAGAGAAGGATAGCGATGGTACCGATCCAGAAGTGCCATTCGGCCAACTTGGTGCTCCAGAGCTTTGTCTGGTACAACCGTGGGAGCAGCCAGTAAATCATTCCAAAGGTCATGAAACCATTCCAGCCCAAAGCACCTGAGTGAACGTGGGCGATGGTCCAGTCCGTGTAGTGGGATAGAGCATTCACGCTCTTGATCGAGAGCATTGGGCCCTCAAAGGTCGCCATTCCGTAGAATGTGATCCCTACAACGAAGAACTTCAGCACTGGATCAGTAGTGACTTTGTGCCAAGCCCCCCTCAAGGTCAGCAGGCCGTTGATCATCCCACCCCACGATGGCATCCACAGCATCACGCTAAAGAGCATCCCGAAGGTGCTGGCCCATTCTGGCAATGCCGTATAGTGAAGATGGTGTGGGCCCGCCCAAATGTAGATGAAGACCAACGACCAAAAGTGAATGATGCTGAGTTTGTAGCTGAAGACCGGACGATCGGCTGCTTTTGGAAGGAAGTAATACATCAGTCCGAGGAACGGGGTGGTCAAAAAGAATGCGACCGCGTTGTGGCCATACCACCACTGCATCAATGCGTCCTGAACCCCAGCGTAGACCGAGTAACTCTTGCCCCAGCCGGTGGGTACCACCAAATTATTGAACACGTGCAGGATCGTGACGGTGACGATGGTCGCGATGTAGAACCAAAGGGCAACGTACAAGTGGCGTTCGCGACGGGTCAGCAACGTCATCATGAAGTTCACGCCAAAGAACAGCAGCCACACCACGGCGATGGCCAAATCGATCGGCCATTCCAATTCCGCGTACTCTTTGCTTTGTGTGATCCCCAGCGGGAGCGTTACCGCCGCCGCCACGATGATCGCTTGCCAGCCCCAAAAATGGAGACGCCCCAACGTCCAACTCCACATGCTGCACTTGCAAAGACGCTGGGTGCTGTAGTAGACCGCGGCAAAGATTGCATTGCCGGCAAAAGCAAAAATGGCCGCATTGGTATGCAGTGGTCGCAACCGAGCGAACGAAAGCATCGCCCCGATGTCGCTTCGGAACATGTCCGAAATCGATGGCATGACCAAAAGCACCGCCACCAAAACGCCAACGGAGGTACCGACGATCCCCCAAAAGATGGTAGCGGTCACGAAAAGTCGAACAATCGCATCGTCGTAGCTAAATTGTTCCAATGCTTCCGATTCGGAGGCAGTCAAAGAGGTCTGCGACATGACGGATAACTTGCGATCAAAAGACGTGGTGGGGAACATCGCTTTCCAACCCCGATTGCCAGAGAGGTTGCAAGCTCGTATCAATGGAAAGCCCGATTGTAGCTTTCAAATCGACTATTGTTCATGTCGAATGAAGCCATTGCCGCGAGAATCGTCCGCGACAGATTGAAGCAACTCCCTGAGTTTTCGCTAGTTTTGTAGCGAAAAATGAGCGTTGCAGAGGAAGTCTCAAGCCGCGATGGGCTTGCGTGAAAGGCTGACGAGCGACCCGATTTTTGCCCCGGCACAAACGACAAAAATGATCGCGACCAAGTACCACAAAGGGCTTCGGGCATACTGGCCAGCTTCCGCGAAAGTAAGGGTGTCAATTGTTCTTCCCTGCGGCAGTTCGGTTGGGTTCGAGTACGACGTTGTCACCAGACTCAAGAGCCCCAAAAAGACGAGTATCCCGAGCAAGATCTGGAGCCCTTTGGCGTGGTCCTTGCCCGCGAGTTTGGTCGTCAACGCTCCAGCCGCCATGGCTGCGATGCATCCGCACCCGAGTTGCAGCAACGACCACCCCAAACTGGCTTGATTGGTTTCTCCGATAAAAGCGAACCTGGGACCAAGTCCGAACCATGTTGCAGCCACCCCTGCAATGCTGATAGCCACCATCAGGACGTAGCCTGCTACCGCCGATAGGATTGTTCGGACCATGTGTTATTTCCCGTGCCAGAGTTCGTGAGCCAGAGTTCCAGAGCGAAAGGTTTTTCGCGTATTTGGTAAGAGTTCCCGCCGGTTTGGTGGGGCCCCCGCCGATTTCGTCCGAGCTACCACCGGGCGAGGCGGATGACCAACCGGTTTGATCTCACAGGGTAAAGCAGGCTGTCGAACGAAGCAAGCTTCGTAGTTTTCCTGGGTGTTTCTTCAGTGTTTTTCTCGGGCTGCGGGTTGGGGAAATTCGGGATTTTTAAAGGATTTTCAAGGGGGCTCGCGGCCGCCGGTGACTCCGTTGTTTGTGGAAATCTTCCCCCAAATTACTAGACCCTCCTTAACCACTGGTTCATAATTCCCGTTCCGGTCGGGCTCTACAGATCGGGGAGGTCTGCGAGGAAGAAATCGGTTGTATCGATTTGACTCTTCGCGGTTTCCATTTTCGGTAGCCTTTCGCGAGGATGCGCGGGTGCGGGCAATCTAGGATTCCCCAGACTTGCCAAACCGCAGACTTGCCGAAGTGCCAGACTTGCCGAAGTTTACGTACCCTCGGGTACATGACTGCCGGAACGTTCGTTTGAATTTTGTCCGTTGTTGGATTTCATCGTCGTAACAACTTTGTTTTGTCAATCTTTCATGGAATCATCGAATGAGAAGTGATCGAAGATCATCTGTGATTCGAGGACTCGCGCTCAGCGTCGCGATGGGCCTCGGGTTAATGCCCAGTGTCGGCCGTTCCCAAGACGCCGCCGCACCTGCCCCGGAATATCCACCGTTCGAAAAGGTGGTGGAAGGCTACACCAAAGTCGATTCCAAATCGCCGGACCGAGGAGCGCTATGCAACCTTTGGACCCGCGAGAAAGACGGCCAAGTCCTTATGGAGCTCCCCAAGGATTTCGCGACGAAGAAGTACTTCATCGCGTTGACCGTGAGCAGCGGTGACAAATTTGCTGGTCTGCAAGCTGGCGATTACTACGTCTATTGGCGGATGTACAACAAACGCCTCGCATTGATCCTCCCCGAGGTCGGCATTCGATCCAATGGCGAGCCCGAATCGAAATCTTCGGTGAAGCGATTGTTCACCGACACGGTTCTGCTCGACGTGCCTATCGTGACGATGGTGCCTCGCGGTGGCCCAATGATCGACGCCGATGCGTTGTTCGTCGGTCAAGCCTCCAAGTTCTTTGGGCCTTCTGTCCGCGTCCAAGATCCTCAGTTGACCAAGATTGTGAAGGCCAAGCCATTCACCAAGAACACGGAACTCGCGTTTGAAGTGGTGGCCGCTCAGGGTAAACTCCAAACGATTCACTACTCCTACAGCGAAGTTCCTGACGATAACGGCTACCGTCCCCGCAAGGCCGATCAGCGTGTCGGATACTTCGTGACCAACTACACCGACTTGGGTAGCTATGACGACGACAAGAAGCGGGTCCGATACATCACCCGTTGGCGATTGGAAAAGCGAGACCCGAGCTTAAAGGTCAGCCCGCCGGTGACTCCAATTCGGTTCTACATCGAACACACTACCCCAGTTCGCTACCGACGCTGGGTGAAGCAAGGGATCGAGTACTGGAACAAGGCCTTTGAAAAGGTTGGGTTCTCCGATGCGATCGAAGTCCTCTATCAAGATCCACGGTCGCCAGACACGATGGATCTCGATCCAGAAGACGTCCAGTACAACTTCATTCGATGGCTCAACAACGACGTCGGTACCGCGATCGGACCGAGCCGTGTTCATCCGCTCACCGGCGAGATCCTCGATGCCGACGTCGTTCTGACCGACGGCTGGATCCGCCACTTCAACTTCCAATACCACGACATGATGCCAGATCTGGCGATGGAAGGCATGAGCGCCGAAACGTTGACATGGTTGGGCTCGCACCCCAATTGGGATCCACGGTTGCGATTGGCTCCGAGCGCGAACCAAAAGTTCTTGCAAGGCGTCCTCGCCGCTCAATCCCGTCTTCCATACGCAGCGCACCCGCTGACCCGCGTCGACTCCAAGTTGATGGGTGACCAACAATTCGATGGATTGGTCGGTCGCACCAGCCAAGTCAACGGATTCTGCGCCGCAGCGTTCGGCAAGCAAATGGATATGTCGATGGCGAGACTCGCCCTCGACCTGATGGACGAAAACGGTCAGTTCTTGGCCGAACAAGAGCCAGCGGCTCCGGGTGCTGCCAATCCAGGGGCTGCCAAGCCCGAGGACAAGAAGCCGGAAGAGAAGAAGCCAGAAAAGCCTAAGGAAGATCTTCTCGATGGAATGCCGGAATCCTTCATCGGACCTCTGTTGGCCGAGTTGGTCGCCCACGAAGTCGGACACACCCTCGGGCTGCGTCACAACTTCAAAGCATCCAGCAATTTGTCCCTCAAGGAAATCAACTCCAACGCGGTCAAAGGCCAAAAGACCATCGCAACTTCCGTGATGGACTACTTGCCAATCAATATGCCGTACCAACTCGAAAGCGAAACCCGTGGTGATTACACCATGATCGGTATCGGTCCCTACGACTATTGGGCGATCGAGTATGGCTATAGCCCCGAAGAAGCCAAGTTGCCGGAACTCCTCAAGCGAGCCAGCGAACCTGAGCTTCAGTACGCTACCGACGAAGATACCAGTGGCCCAGACCCACTCGCTCGTCGTTACGATTACTCAAAGGAACCTCTCGATTATTGCGAAAATCAAATCCGCTTGATCAAGCTCTATCGGGACCGATTGCTCGATAAGTTCGTAAAGGATGGCGACAGTTGGAGCAAGGCTCGACGCGGTTACGAGTTGACTTTGGGCGAGCAAACCAAAACCGTCAGCATGATGGCCAACTGGATCGGTGGAGCTACCGTGAACCGCGATAAGAAGGGTGATCCGGGCAACCGCCAATCGCTCATTCCGATCTCAGCGGAACAGCAACGCAAAGCCCTCGAGTTCGTTATGCGAAACGCGTTCCGGGATGATTCGTTCGGTTTGACCAACGCGATCCTCAGCCGATTGACCGTCGACAAGTGGATCGATGAAGGGGTTCGCTCCATGGGCGAATCGACCTTCCCTGTCCACGATCGTATCTTGGGGATCCAAGCCAGTACGCTGACCATGCTGATGAACCCAACCACTCTTCGACGTGTGTACGACAACGAGCAATTGGTTCCTAAGGACCAAGACGCGTTGACACTACCCGAGATGCTGGACAAAGTTCAGAACGAAGTATGGTCGGAACTGGCCGGTCAAGCCGAAGGTGAAGTCTCGGCTCGCAAGCCGCGGATCAGCTCCTGGAGACGCAATCTCCAACGTGAGTACCTTGAGCGATTGATCGATTTGGCGATCCCAACCGGTTCGAACGCGGCCAAGCCGATCACCTCTTTGGCCTTGATGCAACTCAAGGAAGTCAAGCGAAAGATCGATACGGCTCTCGGCGGACCAGGCCTCGATCCATACTCAATCGCTCACTTGACCGAATGCCAAACCCGGATCTCGAAGGCTGTCGATGCAATCTACATCTACAACCAACCGGAGCTCAGCGCCGGTGGCGGTGGTGGCGGATTCATGATCTTCAATCAAGATCTTGTTCCCGTAGCGCCGGTAGCTGTTCCCGCCTCGGTACCTGCGACCTCCGATTCTTCCATCGGAACTGAAAACCGAGAGTAGTCCGAACGCTCTTGATCCAAAAAAGACAAGCGAGGGATGCCGGTTCGGCATCCCTCGCTTCGTTAAGGCGACCTGTTCCTTTCGTACTCAGTCCGCCCCGCGGACGGTACTCGTACTCGTCGTCGTACTCGCTGCTCCGATCATCGGCTCGATGATGGTCAGCGCCGATGTCACGATCGGGTATTGTGCGGGGATGCCTCGAAGCATCGAAGAAAACCAGAACAGCCTCGAAAACAGCCGTCGAGTACGAGTACCGCTTCGCTGGGTACGAGAGCGAGTACGTTGAAACCCTCGTTCCGCTCTTGCTCTAGCATTACCATCTCTAGCATTGCCATCTCTAGCATTGCCATCGCACTGCGGCTTATCGCGGCGGGCTGACGTTGCTCACGCGTCCGAGTATTTCGCGTAGGATTCGTTGTTCCAATTCCCCGTCGTTCTCCTGCCGGATCCAATCAAGTGTGATCGGTTGTCCCATGAGGTCGGCATCTGCGCGGGCGATCGAACCATCATGACGTGCAATTGCGGAGCCTTCCGATGAATATTGCGACCTGTCGACAGCTTCGAGTTCTTTGATCACCTCGACGGCTATGGTGAAGCCTTGTTCGGTGGGTGTAACACGGACAATGCAAGTCCTTCTCATCGACTGAAGGGTGCTCTGATTCCGCTGGAAACCGTACAAAGCATCCTTGCGCCATGGTTCGAATATTGTGGCGCTCGACTCAGCATGCGTTTCCAATCGGCCTTCGAGCCATTGCACGTTGTCCCTCGCAGCTCGCTGCTCGGTCTTGATCCTAAAGTAATCCTCGACGGTATCCACGATCTGATTCCAGAGGAACTCGCTGTCGCTGACATTGACACTGATCGGGTTGGCCAGCTGCGTTTGTTTGTTCAGCGGGATCGACGGGATCAAAAGCGTACTTCGTTGCAAATAAGAACAGCCGGACACTCCCAGTGCAACGCATGCACCAAGCGTCCAACGAAGCAACGAAGCTTTGTTCATTCCAATCCTCTTCGGGCGGCGTTCATTCAAGTTCGCCGTGCATCTGGCTTACGAAGCAGGGGAAACCGGTGGCGTCTTCGGCGGATTGATGTCCTTCAGCGAGCGGCCCAGTCGCTTTCGCGATGTCCCTTCGCTGCCTATCCGCGGTGCTGTAGCTTCACTTCCCTTGTTGGCAGCGATCCGCTGGATCGGCGTTTTTGCAAAGGCTTGCAAGGCCGGATGGAGCTCGGTCGACTCGTCGGGTGTTCCGATCGTCTCGATCGCGTCGCTCACACCCATGAGGACCGATTGCTTGACCCCTTCGCGTATCCAACCGAACAGTCCGAGCTGGCTCATCGATTTCTCTCCTGAAACGGGAGTTTCTCTCCGGAAATGGGAGTGTTGTTGCACTGCGGCAACCCACAGGGAAGCAAATCCCAACCTTGTGGCCTGACGCCCCAAAGCTCACCCGCGGGAGACTAGCAAAATCGACATCTTCAATTCCAGACCAATCACGATGGTTCTGTTCCGGGGTACCCTTTCGTACCGCAAATCGAATTTAAATCCAAATCGTTAGCCTGCGTTTGGCACGAGCTCGCGGAACAGTACGTCGTACTTCGCAAGCTGCAGTGCGAGCGAAAACTCGGACGCTGCCCGTTCCTGATTCGCACGACCCAGTGTCGCTCGCATTTCGTGTTGGCTAGCTAATCGCACAACCAATTCCACCCAATCCTCCCAAGCATCACGAGGCACGGTCTGAGGCTCGGTCTGCTCCCCGAGGACACTTTCGATGCCTTCCACCCGAGTCACCGCCACGGGCAACCCGACCGACATCGCTTCGAGGACGACGTTGGGCATCCCTTCGTAACGAGCAGGTAACAGAAGCAATTCGGAGCATCGCATCCATTCCAGGACATCGTCACTCTGCCCCAAAAGATCAATCCGCGAGCCCACCTTAGATCGATCGCGGAATGCTAGCCATTTGCTTCGCAAAGGACCATCTCCCAATAATACCAACCGATGTTCGGGCAGCCGAGAGAGTATTTCCTCCGCACGCTCCATCAAAACATCAACTCCCTTTTGCAATTCAAATCGTCCCACGAACAGAAGGATGCGAGCCGTGGGAGGAATTCCCGTTGCTAGCATCATTCCGCGAGCCGAACCTTGGGTCGGACCTCTCGAATCTGATGGTATTGGGGATTGATCCAGACTCTGGATCGAGATGTCGTGAATGGCCACTCCGTTGGGGATCACCCTCAGTTTGCTCCATGGGATACCTTCGTGTTCATGGCACCAATCGGCTACCGCATTGCTAACACAAACCACGCGTTCCATCCGGCGCGACCAATAGGATGCAAACCAAGCCCTCCAATGTCGAGGTTCCACCACGCGGACTCCACCCGACAACGGCACTTGGAATTTTGGGTAAACCGAAGCGGCTACAAGATTTGCATGCCATAGGAATGATTGAGCGACGTCGGGGGGTGAGGAGCGAACCAATCCCATCAATCGCTTGCGCACCGACAGCAATGCGCTCCAGTGGGACGCATTCAGAAAGTGAATCTCGAGCGAACCGTACGGGGTACCTTGGGCGCGGGCCGAGCGGCAGGCTTCGGACACCTTCTGCAGTTCTTTGACCAACGTATCTCGAGGGGGCGTGGGTGCCGGCCCAAGCGAGAGTAGACGAACAGCATGCTGGCGGGAGACCAAGTGGGAAGCGAGCGAAGCGCAGCAACGTTCGGCCCCCCCAGTATTGAGTTCGGTGATCAGCAAATCAATTTTCATGAACTAACGCGTTTTCTCGCTTGTGACGGCGTTTGCCAGTTTGGGGGGATTCGCTTGGATGTTGATCCTCCGAGCCGGTCCGCGGAACCTGCCTCTTGGGAATGTGTCGCTTTGGAATCTGTGTTGTGCCCGCCTCCTAAAGATTGTAAAGACTTCCGACAAACGTAGGAATGAAGAACCCAAGCATGGAGGCGAGGGGATGGTTCTGCGATCGGCGATCGGATTTTGGGCTTGGAGAGCGTTTCTGTTAGGAACGCTTCTGCTGGGCCTCTCAGCCGTGCCGGGATGTGATATCGAAAACGATCCATCGGCCGAGGCTGTGGCCAACGGCGCGATGGGTCCTGCTGGAACAGCTCCTGGCAACGGTTCGTTTCCCGGGCGCCCCGTGTCTGCACCTAACGGGGCAGCAGTCAACAGCACCGCTTCCGGTGCTGCAGGTTACTCAGCGGGTGGGTACACATCCACGGGCGGTTACAGTGCCTCTGCGGCCGCCGGCGGCAGCCAAGCTTCAGGGCAAGTTTCAGGGCAACTGGTTTCCTCCCGGCCGTCGGACATTAGGCCCGTCGGATTGCCTGCTCGCTCACCGCAAACGATTTTGATCGCAAGCTTCAACATCCAAGCTTTCGGTGAGAAAAAAGTCACCAATCCAAAAACAGCGCAGCGTTTGGCCACCATGATTGGCATGTTCGATGTGGTCGCAATCCAAGAGGTTCGGGCCACCGACCAGACGGTCCTGCCCCAACTGCTGAAGTACATCAACGCCAACGGCGCCCGATACGATTACATCATCGGACCACGATTGGGGCGAACGGTTTCGAAAGAGCAGTATGCGTACATTTACGATTCAACCCGGTTGATCTCCAGCCCCGAAGCCTCGTACACGGTCGACGATAAAGCGGACCTGCTCCACCGGGAACCATTGGTGGCGAGATTTCTGACCCGAGTTCCCCAAGGCTACCGGCCTTTTTCATTCTCCTTGATGGACATTCATACCGATCCAGGTGAGGTCAAGCTGGAGTTGCCGGTAATGCATACGGTGCTCAAGGCGGTTCGGGAGTACGAATGGGCTACCGCAGGTGAAGACGACGTGCTGCTGATGGGGGATTTGAACGCTGCCCCGTCCAAGTTTGGTCCGTTGGGGCAAGTGCCCGGGATCTATTGGATCATTCGGGATCAACCCACCAATACACGACGCACCGAAATCTATGACAACATGCTCTTCGATCGTGATCTGACGAACGAGTTCACCGGACGAGCCGGCGTGTTGGACGTGATGGATCTGTTCAAGATCAACATGGACGAAGCCCTCCAGCTATCGGATCACATGCCGATCTGGGCGGAATTTACCGTGACCGAACAACCTTCTGGTGGGAATGTATCGACCGCCAACCAACTCCCTGCAGGGACCCCCTGGCGGTAATTGATCTCACCCAGGGGAATGATCTCAACCAGGGGAGCAGTAACTCAGGCCAACGAACGGCTTCGCTGCATGCTGCGGAGCGCCGAATAGGCGGGCTCCCAATCCGGATACAACCGGGCGGCTTCCAGAAAACATTCACGGGCGGCGGCGTCGCGGTTTTGATGCCAGAAGCACTGGCCGAGCGCCACGCATGCTCGATAGCAGAACGGATCGATCTGCAATGTTTTTTTGCAGTCCTCGGCTGCCCAATCCATCCGCTGGTTGCTGAACCGCACCCAAGCCCGCAGCATGAATGCATCGGATCGGGATTCGGTTTCTTCGACGAGCAGATCCGCCAAATGGGAAGCTTCGCCAAGCCGAGCGCGGGCTAGTAAATCCTCGATGTTTTGTGCTGTTTCGCGATGCCACGGGCTTTGAGTCCTGGCCAAAATCGTCCGCCGAGCTTCATCGACTGCGGTTCGAACCCCTCGGAATGGATCTCGCAAGCATGGGCCGAGGGCCTCGAGTGCGCTCTCCTCTCCGATCAATCCCAATCCCCACGCGGCCGCCTGCCGTGTCCGGGAATGCGTAGAATAGAGCATGCGGCAAAGCGTGTGCGAACTGTACATCGCTTCAAGGCGCTGCGCCCAATCGCGATAGCATCCCAAATCCGATCCCAATCGGCCTTCGTCGGTCACTTGGCTCTCGTGCATTGCACCCGCTTCAGCGCGATGCACGGAGTAGGCGTCAAAGATTTTTTGCAGCTTCGGTATTTCTGTTCGCATGATTTCAACGGTAAGCTGCAATTGGGGGGCTTCGGTACAATAGGATTCAAATCGCCAACGTTTGTAGCAAAACAAAAAGTGGCTTTTCGAATCACAACACCATCCACTCTAGTCACAATAGCGCCGGATCGCAATCATCTAAAGGTTCTGATAAAGGTACCGATGGAAAGACACTACAAATGCGCTTGACAGCCGACCACCTTGCAACTCCAAACCGATGCGATTGCCAAAGCCAGCTCTGCGCGTTTTTGATTTGCTTGCATTTAATCATGAGTGGATTCGCATGGGGGCAACCATCGGTGCAACCATCGGTGCGATCATCGGTGCGATCATCGATCGCCTCATCGATACATCCCTGTCGAACGCCGCAGTCGATTGAGCTAGAAAGTCATCTGCAGAGTCCCTACCGAGGTTCCGGGGACACGCTTCCTATCCTCGATTGGTTGCGCGCGATTTCCGTGCAGTACGAAGTCTTGGTTTGGCTCGATAGGTCCATTCCATCCGATCAAATAATCGCGATTGCACCACGAGACAATCGAACACTGTTGGCCGCTATCGACGAGGTGGCAGAACAACTGCATGCTGGCGTGGCGATCTATGATCATGTCATTGCGATCGTACCCAAGGAGAACTCGGTGAGCATCGAAGTCGCCTACTGGAAGCTATTCCAAACCAAGTCGATCCCGCTGGTTCGGCGTGCGGATGGTGTGGAATTCGGTTGGGAGGATGGAACTCGATTCACCCAAGTTTGGGATTCCTTCCGCCAAAAATTCCCTAGACTTCTCGCCGATCCCGATCGTTGGAGCAGCGACGGCTTCCTCCTCAAGGATCGTCAGCGGAATACGGGGGAGGATGGGGCCGATGGACTCGAGGATATCTGGCGCGCGGCTCGGTTCCAAAACACTTCGCCCGCCGCGATCGCCCTCGCCCTGCTGAGCGGATTCGGTTGGAAGTTGCAAGCCGATGGGGGGGATTCCGAAGGGATTCGAATTGTTCCTCTGCGAATGGATTCCGCTTCGTCCGATGTGGAATGGGATTATCGGGAAGAAATTGAGAGAGTAGGTCGCGATCGATGGAAGGAATGGCGAGAGCGGTGGCCGAATATCGAGGTCTCGCGGCGGGGCGAGAGCAACCCAACCACATGGCGTATCGTCGCCCCTCCTCGCGCTCACTGGGAATTGGTCGCGTACCTAGCCCCAAAATGGGAACTGAAAAAACCGAAGACGGACGACCGTTCCTTGAAACGCTATACCGGTGCGTATCGAGGGGAACTGCAACGGATTCTTGAAGGGTTCGCGGCCCAAGCTTCGCTCCGCCTATCCCTACCCGATCTCCCCCCCCAATTGGCCCGCAAAGAGATCGATATCTCTTTTGAACAAGCGTCCGCGGAAGAGATCATCGCCAAGCTATCGGAGGCATCGGGGATCCGAATTCTCAGAAAAGACGACGAACTCGTCGTCGAGTTTCCGTAACCCCCACTTTGGAATCTTGTCCCTGAATACCCGTTTTCGGCCCCCAGAAAGTTAAAAAGGGCCATGGAAAATGGGGAAAAGCTAGCCTTCTCTGCGGGAATTCTTTGTTAAACTATCGGCTCTCCGAGACCGCCGGTTGAGTTCGCTCAAACCCAAAACCCTTTTGGGATTTTCGACCCGCCACACCATAAGCGTTTCGGCAGACCTTTTCCCGCCAGTATCTTTTTTGGACCGTGCCTTCGGGCAACTGTTTAGGTTGTAGTTATGTCGCTACGCATCTGTTGCTTAGACGATAATCCTATGTGTGTGCAGGGCATTAGTCATGCATTGGGACAACATTCTCATGAATGTATCGGTGAGCTAGGAGATCTCTCGGAATTACCCCCTCTCCTGTCAAATCATTCATGCGATGCCATTATCTCTGAAGTGCGCGTCAAAGGTGTGGATGTCTTAGAGGTCTGGCATGACATCAGTCCCGTCTATCCGAGTGTGAATCTTATTCTTTACTGCTACAACGAGAATCCGACTCATGTAGCCCGGGCTTCGGCGAGCAATGTCTGGGATGTTGTCTTCAAACGTCAATCCGTTTCAAAGCTTCTCACCACCTGCGACTCGCTCAAGCGAGGTGAGCGACCGAACGACTCGATGGTAATGAACGCGAAACGTTATCTCGCGAACCATGTATCGCCCGCTTACCCCCTTGAGACGCCGTTGACTCGGCGCGAGCAGCAGATCTTGGTCCATCTATCGCTGGGGCTGAGCAACCGGGAAATCAGCAACTCGCTGAAGATCAGTTTGGAGACGGTCAAAGAACATGTTCAAAACGTGCTTCGAAAAATCAAGGCCGCCGACCGAACGGCTGCGGCAGTGTGGGCGATTCGCAATGGGATCCCACCGCTAAAACTCGAAGCCAACTAAAAGTAGTTTTTGGTCGGAACTCAATGTCCGAAAGGCAAACTCTTCATTGCTGCAGGTCCGAGTTCTCGCTACTCTAAGGCAACGCGATGGCGCCGCGCGTATCGACCGGCTGCCCGCATGTCCTTGATTTTACATCCATTGGTTCCACCAGATTTTTAGGAGCAGTTTGATGTCCTTGTCCCAAGACGAAATCCGCAGCCTTTGCACCAAGCCGGAATTGGCGCTCGTAGTCGCTAGCCAATCGCCAGCGTTGGAGAAGTTGTCGCTTGCCGAATTGAAGAAACATGCTTCCAACACTCGCAAGTTGACCGACAAGTGGCAAGGGTTGTCGCGATCGCAATCCCGAACGGAAAGCCGAAAATCAGGTTCGCCGGATCTCGATTCCCGTTCGCACGCCAAGCAAAGCCTGCTGAAGGAAACTTTGGCGAAGTTCGAAGCCCGTTTGAAGGTCATGGAATCGGTTCCTTCGGTGGCTCCAAACACGGCCAAGCCAACCGCGACGGTCCGTGCCAAGGCTGCTCGGGTCGTTCGCCAAACGACCAAGAAAGATCTTCATCGCACCAAGCAATCGATCAACGCCGTTGCTGCTCCGGCTTCAAAAGTGGCCCCTGCTCCAAAGGCCGCTGCAACTACCGCTGCCAAGACCACCAAGAAGGCCAAGCCTAAGTCCGCCCCGGTGAAGAAGACGACCACTACCAAGGCTGCAGCGACCAAAGCGGCTCTCGTTAAAACCGCTGCCGCTCGAGCCGCGAAAAAAGGCCCTGCTGCTGCAGCAGCCGCATCGAAACCAGCACCCGCAAAAGCCGCATCGACCAAAGTCAAGTCGAGCACTGCAGCGCAGCGGACCCAAATCGCCGGCAAAGCCAAAGCGAACCGCGTTGCGATCTCGAATCGAACGTCGAACATCGCCGGCCACGTCTCGGGCAAAGGCAAACGCGTTCAGGCCAAACGAGATTCTAAAGGCCGATAGGCTGCTTGCCTGGTTGGATTGTGATCAAGAACCGCGGAGGAGTAGGAACACTCCTTCGCGCCATGGGTAGCTTAACCGGCAGTCGCTGTTGACTCATCCATCATTCCGATCGACACCAGTAAAGGGCTAACCGCTAGCTAACAGCCAATCGCTAATAGCTACTCGATCACCCGCTTTAGCTGGTGGGGTTCAACGATTTTGCCGTAATACTCTGGTCGTCGGTCGGCCCATCGGTCGATCACGTGCTCGCGAGGCACTCGAATGAGTCGCTTGTTCCTCGCTTTCGCCAAATTGATCGTCGCCTTGAGGATCGCTTCTTCCTCGTGCGGGGCGTCGGCGAGCGGATTGCCATTAGGGTCGCAAATGCGACTGCTTCCGATGAACCGAAATCCCCTTTCGGTACCAACCCGGTTCACACTCATGAAGTACACGTTGTTCTCGAGCGCCCGCGCGTTCGGTAGGTACTTGGCAAAGGTATCGGCTCCCGGCGGCCAATTGGTCGGTAGCAGCAACAGATCGGCTCCGTCGAGCGCTAAGCAGCGCGAGGATTCAGGGAACCCGCCGTCGTAGCAAATGTGAATCCCGAGTCGCATTCCATTTGCGTCCACCGCACGGTACTGATTTTCCCCTTGGGACACAAAGCGATCGATCCCCAAAAACGGAAGATGAACCTTGCGATAATTCGCGACCACACCGTCCGGTCCCACCAATGGGCAGCTGTTGTAGACCTTGCCCTCGGGAGTCTTTTCCAGCATCCCAAAGGCGACGAACATCGATTTCTCGCGACAAATTCTTGCGATCGCCTCGGTGGCTCTTCCGGCGAGAGGCTGCGCATGCGGGATCGCTTCTTCGAGACTTGCAAAGCAATAGCCGGTCAGCATGCACTCTGGGAAGACGACCAAATCGGAGCCTTGGACGTCGGGATGCGCAAGCCACGTCAGCATCCGATCCAGATTTGCTCCCGTGTCGGCAAACGTGACATGGGTTTGTACCCCACAGATAGTTCGAAGCAACGATACTGGCGCTGCGTCGGTTGATGCGTCGTTCATGAGCAGTTCTTTCCCTGGATCGAGACAAAAATCCAATCCCTGGATTCTACCCAAAACGGCCCGTGATGTAGTCTTCGGTTTCTTTCAATTTTGGACGGGTAAAGATCGATGATGTAACCCCGAGCTCCACCAACCGGCCGAGATACATAAAGGCCGTGTGATCGCTGATCCGGGAGGCTTGCTGCATGTTGTGGGTCACGATGAGGATCGAGTAATCCCCTTTGAGTTTCTCGATCAAATCCTCGATCTTGCTGGTCGCGATCGGGTCGAGGGCGGAGCACGGTTCGTCCAGCAGCAGCACCTCGGGATCGCTGGCGATGGCTCGCGCGATGCATAGCCGTTGCTGTTGCCCCCCTGACAAACTCAACCCCGACTCGTGCAGTCGGTCTTTGACTTCGTCCCAAAGAGCGGCTCCACGGAGCGAGTGCTCGCACACCTGCATCAACCGAGTTTTGTCCCGCTCGCCATCGATGCGAAGCGGATAGACGACGTTTTCAAAGATGCTCATCGGAAACGGGTTGGGCTTTTGAAACACCATACCCATCCGCTTTCTCAGTTGAATCACATCGACACCAGACGCAAAGATCGATTCGTTGCCCAGCAGCATGTCCCCTTCGATGCTCACCGAGTCAATCAAATCATTCATCCGGTTGACGCTGCGGAGCAACGTCGATTTCCCGCATCCGCTCGGCCCAACAAGCGCAGTCACCATCCCGCGCGCGATCGGCATGCTGATGTTGTATAGGGCTTGCTTGCGGCCGTAATAAAGATTGAAGTCCTTGATCGTCAGGACCGCTTCGCGCGCGAGCACTTCATCGTGGTACACCGACTCAATCGGTTGGCCTTCGGCGATCGCTTTCAATCGGTTCATGACGAGGGGTTTACTTCGGGGAAGGTTTTCGGTCGGAGTATTGACAGGTCGGAGTATTGCCAAGCGAGGGTTCGTCACCCCAAAAGGGGACGTAGGACACTAAAACTGACTGGTTTGAAATCGTTTGCGAAGGCTGGCTCGCAACCATATCGCGGTCAAATTCAACAACGTGACTAACACCAGCAGCAATAGCGTCGCCGTGAATACCATCGGCTTGGCCGCTTCGCTATTTTGACTTTGAAACCCTAAGGAGTAAATCTGAAACCCAAGGTGCATGAAGGATCGGGAACCGTGCAGGAACGGAAAATCGAGATCCAATGGCAACTCGGTCGCCAGCGGAATCGCTCCGACCAGCATCATCGGTGCTACTTCTCCCGCCCCGCGAGCCATCGCCAAAATAAATCCTGTGATGATCCCAGGCCGAGCGTACGGCAAAACGATCCGCTGAATGGTTTGCCATTTGCCAGCCCCGCACGCGTAGGAACCCTCGCGAAGGGAATTGGGGACTGCCGCTAACGCTTCTTCCGTCGCAACGATGACCACCGGCAAGGTGAGCAGCGCCAGTGTGCATGCGGCCCATAATAGGCATCCTTTGCCAAAGGTCGGATTTGGCAGTTGAGCTTGATAGAACCCGCTAAAAAACGGGATTTTGGCGAGCAGAATCACCATGCCGACCAACGTCGCGATCCATAGAAGTCCAGCGACGGCCCCCAGGATCGATCGCCCGGTTCCTTCGCGTCGATCGCGTGGACCGCTCAAGATCGAAACGCCGAACGCGACCAGACCGGTGACCGCCAATCCTGCAAATGCGGAGAACCAAACGGTGCTCGGCCAAGGTTCAAATCCCGCTTTAGCTGGCCCACCGTCGATGTAGCCCCCAATCGTGTAGCAGAAAAATGCCAATCCAAAGACACCATAAACGATGCTCGGCACCCCGGCGAGATTGTTGATGCTGATCCGGATCAAACTGAGCAACCATCCGCTCGATGCGTACTCGCGCATGTAAAGCGCCGCCAATACACCGAACGGCATCACTGCCAATGACATGACCAAGGTCATGACGATCGTTCCCCAGATAGCTGGAAAGAATCCACCTTCTACGCCCGCTTCGCGAGGTTGGCCAAACAGGAACTCCAACCATCGGCTGGTATACACTCCGCATCGACCAAGCCAACTCAATTGGTTCGGCTGGATCAATCGGACGATGTCGGCGACCAATACGGGCTGTTCGCGCATGCCATAAACCGACGTCGATGCCCCGTTCTCTTGCACGGCCCAAAAATAAACTGGCGGTTTGCTGTCATGCTGCGCGGAGACCAACCATTGCTGAGGACCTAGCGAAACCGTTTTGAATATTTGATGGATCGCATCGCTCGAACCCATTGCATCCAAGATCGCTTGAGGCAGTGCGGCACCAGCTTTGTCCCCAATGGTTTTTTCGCTCCCCGCAGGAAACCATTGGTCTGGCGGGATGTCAGCAGTGCCGATGTTATCCATAACCGGGGTTTGCATCACCACCGATCGTCCGCGGCGTTCTTCTTCCAGTTTCGCTATCTGCTCGTTGATCGAGATCAGCTGAGGTTCCGAATCGAGGGTCTTGCGTATCAGCCCTACGATGGCCCGTGTCGCTGGCGTGGAAAGGCCTTGCAAGGCCGGAAGTTCTTCAATCGCAACCACCGATCCACTTGCGTTCCCAGCCATCGCTTCTGCAGTGGCTTGGTCGAGTGCTGCTTGCAACTCAACCTTCTCAGCGAGTTCGGCTCGGCGGACATCCAAACGCGCATTGGAAATCGCGCGATCGATGCGTTCCAGCTTGTGCTTCTCCGCCTCGATCTTGCGATTAAGCTGTTCCGCGTCGTGCATCGCTTTCTGAACGAGATCGGCAATGTTGGATTCGTTTGCCTCGGTCCATGAAAGAGACTTCGGAAAACCGTACAAGTTGCCCCATTCCCGGCGCTCAAGCAACCAAATCGATTTGGGTTGGACTGGTTTGTCGGTCGAGAGTGCTACGGTTGGTAGAAAGGTGAAGTGCCGGTTTGTCAGTTCGAAATTACCGGTCCGAAGATACAGCCGCCTCGATCTGATTTCCGATGCACCATCGAGCAGTTTTTCGGCGCGCGATCGCGTGTTGGAATCCAAATCCTCCAGCGTTTGGCCACTCAAGACATACTCGTTGTTTCCCTGTAGTTCGCCACCGACCAACTCGTTGCCGAGTGTCGAGTACATCGAGTAAGGACGAGGCCACAGGGTGGAGAGGCCTTGGTAAAGGACCAATGCCAACAAACCTAGGATCATCGAGCATGCGATGGCGAACATCCCGCCGGTGAGCCAAATCATCGGCTCCCCTTGGGCTTTCAAGCTGCTCGTTTTGCGTCGTTCCGGGATAGCTCGCGTCATAACTGATACGCTCGCTTTCGGAATCGTAGCCGGACCCATTCGGCCAGCGTATTGGCAACCAATGTGAACGAGAACAGCAGGAGCGCTGCCAAGAAGAGCGTGTGATAATGGATCGATCCGCGGGCCGCTTCGGGCAACTCGGTCGCGAGTGTTGCCGAAAGGGTTCGGTACCCATTGAACGGATTGATCTCGACCAAAGGTGTGTTTCCGGCAGCCATCAACACCACCATCGTTTCACCGATGGCTCGACCGAATCCTATCATCAGCGCGCTGAACAGCCCGCTCATCGCTGTCGGAACTACAACACGCACCGTCGTTTGCCAAACGGTGGCTCCGCAACCGAGCGACGCGCTGCGGAGATGCTGCGGAACGCTTTGCAACGCATCGTCGGCGAGGGTATAGATGAGCGGGATAATCGCAAAGCCCAAAATCCCTCCGACGAGCAAGGCATTGCGTTCTTGGTACGGACCGAGCAACGTGCCTCGTGCGTCCCAACCGAAACTCGTTAGCACCGACGCGACGACCGCGCTCAGCAGCAATGTGGCCAGGCAATTCCCGAAGAACAAGAGCAACTCTCCGAGAGCGGTGTACCAAATACCACCAGGCCTCGATGAAACCCATGGACTGACCCGAGTGGTGTGGAACCAAAGGACCAGCAATCCCATCGGCAGTATCGACAGCAGGAACCAACCCGGCCACGGTGTCGTGCTGTTGCTCGACAACCATGTCAGGATAGAGCCGCCGAAGAGCCACTTTTCAATCGTGTCGGAAAATATCCAAGCGATCCCGATTGCGGATGGGGCCACCAAAAACATTAAAGGCAATCGAAACCGACGCAACGGAATCGATTGTTTGGTTGGGATCAAATTCCAAAGGTGCGCGGCGAGCATGAACAAGACGATGGTGAGTAACGCCGATAGCAGGATCCACGAGAGGGAGTCTCTCAGGATCGGCGCAAAGACCATCGCGCCGATGAACCCGAGAACGACGCTCGGGACGCTCGCCATCAATTCGATCACGGGCTTGAATCGCAACCGCCATCGGCGACTCATGAACTCGCTGCCGTAGATAGCTGCGGAGATGGCAATCGGAGCCGCGATCAACATCGAATAGAAGGTTGCTTTCAACGTTCCAAAGATCAATGGCCAAAGCCCGAACTTGGTCTCACCCTCGATGCTCCCGGTACTGCTCTGCCAAATGTGCTGTGGTTTCGTATACCCTTCGTACCAGATGGGGCTAAAAAACGCGGCGAGCGAGCTTTCAGGATACGCGATATCCAGCTTCATCAATTTGATTTCGTTGGCTCGAAAGCCGCCGACCACGTTGCCGTTGGGTGAAAAACATAATTTCCAATCGACATCCTTCGGAGAATCGAAACCGCTAGGGTCAAAGAACTGCCAATTCGCCAACTCCCGTTCGGTGGTCACATGCTGCAACCGCAAGTTCCCAGAGGTATGCAGCGCAGCTACCACGCGTTGCGATGGCGATGCACCCATCGAGGCGATCGATGTCTCTTCGGATTGCATGCGATGGATGGAGAAGTGCTCTTGGCCTTGATCGGTCGACGTGAATGCGACCGCTTCGACCGAGCCGTCGGCACTACCAACCATCCACGTCGTGCGTCCTAACAGAGGGACCGATTGCGTCGGCTCACTCAACGTTCCTGTCATGGTCAAGAACGATTGGTCCAGCACCAAGCTGTTCGAGATGGGTGCGATCGAAGCGTCCGAGCCATCGCTGTTGGGTTTCCATCGCGAGATTCGTCCTGTTGCATCGATCGACTGGATCGATTCCCCCGTGCTCGAAACCATCAAGCCCCGAATACCCGCTGCAAGTTTGGTGTTTGCTTGTTCCCGGTTGGCTTGCTCACTATTGGCCCGCTCATTTGCCCGCGCATTTGAGGGGTTATTTGACGGAATATTTGACGGATTATTTGACGGATTATTCGTCACCTGTGGGTCTATGTCGCGTGGTGCGCTCTTCCAGGTTTCGACAACTTGTTTAGTATCCCCAGAGAAACCGACCGCTTGCCGCTGAATCTTCCCCAGAGCGATCTGGGTTCCGGACGCGGCGCCCCAAACGGATACGCTTGATTCGCTGAACCCGGAAGTATCATTGCTTACCTTCCAGTCCAAGTGTTCGACAGGGGTTTCGAAGACGGGGATCGTATCATGAAACACCACATCTTCGACGCGGACCCGGCGCACGAGGCCTTCGGAGGTTTGTCGATGGACTGCGCTATCGAGCATCACAGGACCGAGCATAATCCGCTGAGCAAGGGATTGGTCCAATTGCGATTGGGTAAGGAAGCTCGTTTGGAAGGGGATTGTTACGGGGCGAATTGAGCCGTCGCTGTAGCCGATAACCATGCTGGTGTTGCTCGGTTCGACGCTGACCGCCGTGATGCGCTGTTGACTATCCCAGTTCTCGGGCGCGAATTTCCCGAGTATCGCGTTGCTGGAAACCGAACGGACGACGATGCTATGGTCGGCTTGGAGGCTCCAAACGACTTCAGCGTACTCGTCCAAACCGATCGCCAAAATCACGTTGGGGAGATCCCCTTCGGGAGCTGTTTTGAAATTGGCTAGCGGTTCGATGGCCGAGGGGCGAAACAGCGGCGCGACGTTGCCGAACAGGACCAGGACCACCATCAGGACGACCAGGATCGTTCCGATACCTCCAATGGTGATGACTTGTTTGGCGATGCGATCCGACCAAATCACTAGACGCGACGAAGCCCTGTTTCGCCGTATCAAGGTCGTTTCATTGCCAGACTGTGAGTTCACAACGGAGAGGTCTTGTCAGAAAGGATACAACGTACAACGAAGCGAGTTGTTAGGGATCAATCCCTGCGAGCTTCAATGCTTTTGCCGCCGTCTTGGCATCGATCGGGAAGGAACCTTCCTTTGCGACCAACTCTTGACCTTCCTTGCTGTAAATAAAGCGGATGAACTCGCGGCGCACTGGGTCCAGTTTTGTGCCGGGCTTGACGTTGACCGCAAGGGACAAGTAGCGGGCGAGCGGGTATTCGCCGCTGTAAGCGTTTTCCCCAGTGGGTGCAAACGCCTTACCCTCGGGCTTGGCGGATAGCGACAATGTCTTGACTGAGGATGTTTTGAACCCGACGCCACTGTAACCGATCGCGAAGCGATTCTCGCCGATCGATTGGATCACAGCGGTGCTTCCTGGTTGCTCGTTGACCGAATCGCGGAAGTCCCCGTTGCTGAGGGCTTTTTCTTTGAAGAAGCCGTAGGTACCGGAAGCCGCATTGCGGCCGAATATGGTGATTTGTGCGGTTGCAAAGTCGCCGGTCAAGCCGAGTTGTCCCCACTTGTCGATCGATTCACCGCCGAGCTTGCGGGTGCTCGAGAAGATCGAATCCAATTGCGGGACCGAGATGGTATCCATCGGATTATCGCGATGAACATAGATGGCGAGCAAATCGATCGCGGTTGGGAGCAAGGTTGGTTTGTAGCCGTACTTCTTTTCGAAGTCCCCGATTTCGTTCGCTTTCGGGTCGCGGCTCATCGGACCAAAGCTCGCGGAACCTTCGATCAAAGCCGGCATGGCTTTGGAGGATCCTTGGCCTTCGACCTCGGTCCGAACGCCTTTGTAGTATTCCTTGAACTTCTCAGTCCAGAGCAACATCAACGGGTTCATCGAATCCGAGCCCACGCTCTTGAGTTGCCCGGAGACTCCGGGTACAGCCTTGTAGGAAGGGAGCTTTGGATCCACCGATTGGCCGAGAACAATGCTGGCCGAAAGGAGTAACATCAAACTCGCGGCCAGGAAAGGCGCCTGAACAGTTGCACGGAAAGACATAGTGCTGGATACTCCGGATCAAACTGGAATGGTCACGCTGGGATGGTTGCAGTCCACGGATCCCTGGCCGGCGTCCTCAACGCCCTCCTGCCAAAGAACGCGAGAATTGTCCAGCAATTCCCGAAGATCAACCAGAGTGCGCTTGTTAAGAAATGATGAAGACTCAAGGCCTTTAGATTACAAATTGCACATGGAAATGAAAACCCCTAATCGGATACGATCGTCGATCACATTGTCGCTGGTGGAGGAGTCACGCGGGGGGCCATTTGTGTTGTGGGATGGGATCGCAGTCTCGATGGATCTAGCGTCTTCGATGGGATTTGATGGGGTGGAGATTTTTCCACCGGATGCGGAATCGTTGGCGGGGGTACCGATTGGTCAAATGGCAGCCGATCGCAATCTATCGATTGCGGCGATTGGGACGGGAGCGGGTTGGGTGAAGCATCGGTTATCGCTGGCCGACGGATCGGCGAGCAAGCGGCAGGAGGCGATCGAATTTATTGCTCGAATCATGGAAGTAGCGGCATCGGTGGGAGCGGGTGCGATTATTGGTTCGATGCAAGGTCGATCGACGCCGGAGGTTTCGAAGGAGCGAGCGAGAGGGTATTTGCGGGAAGGATTGGAGGCGTTGGATAGTCTGGCCGCGCGGTCGTCGGGTCGCGTTTTTTACGAACCGTTAAATCGGTACGAGACCGACCAGTGCAACACGCTGGAGTCAGGTTGTCGGATGATCGAGGGGTTGGGGAGTACGACGTTGTTGGCGGATTGGTTTCATATGAACATTGAGGAGGCGGACATGGCTCGATCACTGCGAGAGGCAGGGGATCGGGTGGGGCATATTCATTTCGCGGACACCAACCGGAGCGCAGTTGGGATGGGGCATTTGGATGTATCGCCATTGATCCAGGCATTGCGAGACATCAATTACACCGGTTACTTGAGCGCCGAGGTGTTTCCACTTCCCAGTTCCATCGTCGCCGCGGAAGTCACTTTAGAATCCTATCGTCGGTACGTTAGCTAGTTGCAGGCACCTGGATGAATCTCACGCGAAGGCGCGAAGAACGCGAAGAGAATTACCTAGGGGCTCGAATCAGCGGGTCTCGCATCATCCGTCGGGCCTTAGCCCCGGTTTTCGAAGCTTATATCTCGAGTTTTTTGAGTTGATGGATAGGAAAGGGTTAGGAGTTCGTTTCAGGTTGCAAGAATGGAACTCGTCAGCAGTGTTCGCAAGATCCAAAACGAACCGATAGGTGACAGGGGTGCGGCTCAAGTCCCTTGAAAACGCAGCTACCGTCTGTCAATTTGGAACCCTAGTTCTTCCCTTCGCGGTCTTCGCGTCTTCGCGTGACTTCTGGACTTGGGTATTAGTCGTTTCGTAGTAGAGCACCGGGCGTTGGCGGACGGCACTCGGAGAGTGCTTGCTAGTGCTGGAACGCGTCGCCGAGTCAACTATGGCTATCGCGCGAGAGTGGGTGCTGAAGATTGAGAGAGGGTGCGGATCGTTACGTCGATCCAACCATGGTCCGATTCACGCAATGGCAACCCAGCACCTCGACGGTGTACCTCAATCCCTTGCGTTACCAACGCATGATCGATCGGGATCCCTAACCATCCTAACCCCGAGGGCCACGTCGCGAAAAAGCCACGCCCCTCGCGTGTGTCACGCAATTTGCCTTGACCCAATCCATCTCCCTTCAACATCTCTCGAAATGGCTTCGACCACGGCGTGATGTTGAAATCCCCGATCACCAACGCTTCCTCGTTTGATTCCAACACCCATCGCCTCATAAAATCCAGTTGTTGGTCCCGCTGTGCGGTTCGCCCTCCCAAATTCGGCGAACTGGTATGCACCCCTAAAATCCGAAGTCCTCGCTGTGCGCCTCGACCGGGGACCTGACCTTCAATTGCTGGCATTCCTATCCCGGCTAAATCCACCTCGAGAAACTCCATCCCCGGGATCCGCGATAACATCGCGATTCCCCTCGCATCGTTCTGCGGTATCCATTTCGAATAAGGATACTCCTCCTTCAGCAAGTCTCCCAACGACTCTCGATGCCACGGACCAACCTCGATCAATACCAAGACATCCGGATCCCGCTCCCGGATGGTTCGCAACACCTCGCTATAGCTCTGATTCCCTATCCATACATTCCAGCTCATCACCCGCAGCAAACCCTCGCCCGTGCCTGCCGTCTTCTTCGCCTCAGTATCTACCTTTGCCTTGTCTAGCTTTGAAATGGCTTGCCACGGGATCGAGGTCAACGGGATCGCTTGCCATGGTTGTAACTCTGCAAGAAAAATACCGTTCAACATGTAGTACCCCATCATCAACAATCCGAACTTGAAGTTCTTTCCACCTTGTTCGTTGAACCACCTCTTCGCGTGAAACCGCATCCAACAATGCAACACTACAGAACCTGCCAGCAACACGATCCCAACATGCCATAACGTGTGCGTGGTCAGTTCGAACAACGGGTGCACCCATGACAGTTTGCTCGCTATCAAGACTCCCATCGCGATCACCCCTAGGCTCAACAGCAGTCGAAACATCCAGTCGCCGCTCCGGGAGAGGAATCCCAGCGTGGCCCCCGCGATGGGACTGTTTTCAGGACTGTCGGAGTCGCCCCAACCAACGCGGGGCTGCCGAGGGGTTTCACTTCTTTCGTTTTTGGGCATTTCGCGGACCTATTGATGATTCATAGATGGCCATGAAATCCTTTAGCTTAATCCTTTTGATCGCTTGGCTGATGACTCGCAGCGGCAAATCTTCAATCTTCTTGAATCGGACGCAACTCGCACCCATGTCGAGCTTTCTTCCGCTTGCAATATGCTCAGGTGATGCCAAATACTCGGCTACAAATTGATCTTTCCAATCCGAGTGCAGGTAGAGGCAAAACATATAGATGGCCATGTGCGACTTTTGGGATGCCAACGAAAGAAATGGTAGGGGTTCTTTCGGGTCGCAATGGTAACCGCTTGGGTAGAGGGAATGAGGGACGTAATAACTGATCATCCCGTATTGGATTCCCTCTTCAATCCCCTTGGGTGCCGATTTACGAATCGTGGCTCTTACCGCTTCGATCGCAATACGCCGATCTTCAGCGAGGTTGGCCAAATAAGCATCAACGTTGGCAAACGTAGTCTTCATCGTGCGCTCGAATGCAAAGAGCCAATAGGATCCAGGTCTCCCCACACGCTATCCCTGATGGGGATTTCGATGCGTCCGAATCAAGCATTGCACCGATTCGGGATGGGCGGACGATTCGAGCGCAACCTGGGCTTCGGGTGTTAGTGTATTCCGAATCGCGGCCCAGAGTTGATCCCATGCATCCGAATTGTACCGTTCGGCGCCGGCCGAGCTGATCCAAAGTCGGTCCATGCGTGGGACTGGGAAGCCATGGGTGATCACATACTCTGGATCGATAAGGAAGACCAACGCATGGACTTTCGGGTTCCCCAAAAGGGCTTTGGCTCGATCACGGCAATCAAGCCGTCCTAGTTCGATGCATTCGTCTCCGAGCCAGACGTCGCGGGCGGGGACAATCCCAGTGGTGTTTTTGTCCCAGCCGAGGGATGCAAGTGTCGACTCGAACGATGCGGATTGTTCATCGCGTGAGCTCGCTCGCAAGACCCCTGCGATGGGAATGCGGCCGCATCGGTGATCGGGAAAGAGCATCTCCACGATCGCGGCCCCGACTTGACGAGGTTTGCCGAAGAGAGGTACGACGTGCGGGGTAAGGGATGGACCGGCATTGACTTCGACGACCGCTCCGCGTTGTCCGACGAGAGGTTTGCTGATATCAACCGCAAGGACATCCAATCCCGCCACATCCAGTCCCACCACGCGTGCTGCTAAGACCGCTTGTCGGGCCGTCTCCGGATGGACTTCGTCGGTACAATCGGTGGTCAAATCGCCCGTGCGACGGATCAGCACCACACGGCCGCGTTCGGGGACCGATTCGATGGTCAAGTTCTGTTTCGAGAGTTCGATTTGAGCGGCCGCATCGAGTTTCAACACACCCAACGGATCGGTGTACGCTTCACCGCGCCGTGGGTCTTGATTGAGTTCGAACACCAGTTGTTCGACAGTATTTGCCCCATCCCCGGTGACGGTTTCAAAATGGCCGCGACTAGCCGCAACCATCTGATCTCCGACGACGAGGAGTCGATGGTGCTGGCCTCGGGCGAACTGCTCGACCATGACATCTTTCGTTTGACCATCCTCGATCGCCCAATGGTACGCTTTGATGATCTCTGCTTCTTGGGTCAGTTCGATCGAGATACCTCGTTGGTGGTTCGCGTCGCGCGGTTTGACAACGACTGGCATCCCGACTTCTTGGGCAGCAACCCATGCGTCTTCAGGACCGGAGACCATACGGCCTAAAGGGACCGGGACTCCGACGTTGCGGAGCAAACGTTTGGTCAAATCCTTGTCACTTGCGATCGATTCGGCGATGGCGCTGGTCGCATCGGTTTCCGCAGTCCAAATCCGCCGGTACTCGCATCCTTCGCCAAGCTGCACGAGAGATCCGCTGGTCAATCGGTAGTACGGAATGTCGCGAGCTGCGGCTGCATCGAGGATTGCGCGGGAGCTGGGTCCGAGCCGAACGTCGTCTGCGTAATCGAAGAGCTCTCGGAATTTGGTTGGGATCGGATACGGTTCGCCTGCGACGGTTGCTGCTATCAATTGCTCGGCCATCTCATAGCAGCGACGGCTTAAGAGCTCTTCTTCCATCTCGAGAGCGATGACACAGTCGAACTCGGCGGCGCTGGAGCCTTGGTTGGTGTGGTGTTTCAAGGCCATTGTGTCATGGTGATGTGTGACCCATGCCGCGAATGGAGCGGAGGGGACACCCGACATGGCAGACATCCATTGGGATACTGCGAGCCAAAGTTTGCCATAGGTGGCGGCAGATTCGATCCGAGAGAGCGCATCGTACGCGACGCTGACACTGGCAGGATGGGTGGTCGTGTATCGACCAGAGTCTAGGAATTCTCGCAGGGATTGAGCGATAGATTGAGCGCCGTGAGGTGGCTGGCTATAGCGATCGCCGCTTGTATGCACCTCGAGAATGTTCCGAGCAGACCATCGATTGGGTCCGAGAAGAGCAACCGTTTTCCACAACGTCATAAATTCCACGAGGTCATAAAGGTGTGGCGTCAGAGGGTAAAGAAAACCAAGGCCTCGGGCTTCCGCTCCCGATGGGAACGTGGATTCTAAACCAAACGGAGTCACCTAGGGACCGGTGAGCGGCCGGAAACGGAGGGTGGAGGTCGAAGTTCCAACGCGGTCATCGGTTTTGGAATCATCGCTGTTGCGCACTGCCCCGCTGTCGAAAATATCCCCGCGGTCGAAAACTGCCCGGCGGTAGGAAACGGTTTTCATACCAGCGTCGATTCCCGCCGGCTCGCTAGCGGCCGGAGGGGTCGTGCTAGGTAGGCCGATGTTCGGAACGCCTGGATTTGGAACGATCGCTTCGGCATCGGAACCGGTGGAGCGAGGAAGAAGTTTTGGGTTCCAACGTGGGGCCAAATCGGAGTCGACGGGAGCGAGAAGAGGGCTCAATGCGTTGCCAGGCAACACAGGTGGCGCAGGGAGCTTCAGCGAGGTGGATTCATTGGCCTTGTTCACGAATGGGTTGATCGATGGGTTCGACGATGGGTTCGACGATGGTAGGTTCGGTGATGCTGTTGATGATCCAAACGGAGCTGTTGTTGCTCCAAACTGCGAAGTCATCGGCGTGGAACGATCGATCTCGACGATGGGGATCCGTCTCAGCGGAAGCATCTTCGATGCGAGTTGATCGCTGGTGCCACCGAGGCTGGCTGAGGATCCGGAGGATGACGGCGAGTTCAAGGTTGGTGGATTCAGAGTTGGTTGACGCATCGCATCAGGATCGTTACCCGCACCAGGAGGCAAGACCGGATTGATCTCGCCAGGGTTCGAAAGGATTTGCGTTCCGATACTGGAACCGGCCCCAAACCCGGGGGCTCCAATACCGGAACCGATGGAAGGAGAACTCAGTGTGGATGGGCCTAATGTGGATGGGCCTAATGTGGATGGGCCTAATGTGGATGGGTTCAGCGTGGTATTCGGAACCGACGAAGGAGCGGATTGGTACGTTGGAGGCCCCATCGGTGTGACGCTGATCGCACCGGGCACGTTGGGGACTGTGGGCACATTAGGGACCATCGCCGACGAGACGCCTTGAGGGTAAGTCGGACAAACGCCGTTCACGCAGTTGAGAGCATTGTTGGGAGCGGTGTACATCGGAGTACCGGTGCCGGCGATGGTAGAGCCCATGATGGTTGGAGCCGGCACTGCGGTTGGGACTGGTACTGCGTTGTTGTACGTAGGTGCCATGTAGACCGCGTTCGCGACCCCTTGATTAGCAACAGCCGGGTTGACGAAACCAGATGCGGGCACTGGGTAACTGTTGGCGGGGATCGCGGCTGTCGGATAGGCCCCATAGTTCGCCCCGTAGTTCGCCCCGTAGTTCATGGTGCGGATAGGCAACGTCGATGCGGGTCCCGAGCTCGATGCGGTGTTTCCGGCAAAGGCTGCATTCGCTGGGACGGGGACATTTCCTGCGACAGGAATGCCACTCATGGGAAGCTGTTGAACGGGAGGGTACGATGCAACCGCAGGGACACTGCCGTATAAACCGGTCGGGTAGTAGCCGGGCGCATTGATCGCTGGGTAGCGATTGGCGGCATAGGAGTTTGAGCTTATGGGTGCGGGTGCTGTCAACGGAACGCGTTGGGCTTGGTATTGGTATGACGTGCAAGGTTGCAACGAGGTAACGGTGGTTCCGTAGTTGGGATCGAACTGGGTGACAGGTCGATAATAGGTAACAGGGGTGCGCAACCATTGGGTGTCGTAACCTGCGGTTGGCATGGCAGCGACAACGGTTTGTGGAATACCAGCGGGCAGCATGGTCCCCATCGATGGTGGGTATTGGCCGTAGCTGCCGTAGTAGCTCGACATGGTGCCGTTGGACGGCGTGATCGGGGTAACAGGTACGGTAGACCCAACAGGCATCGGCGTGCCGACCGGATAAGCTGGCGGCGTCGATTTTGCTGAGCAGCAGCCGTTGTACCATTGGAACGCATCGGCATGGTTAGTGCCGAAGGCCAGGACTCCGAGAATGCCGCACGCGGGAAAGAGACGGGTCAGTTGCAGGAACTTAGCGAGGATTCGGTCTGGGGTAGTTGCGCCAAATGGTTGCTTCATACGGTGTTCCCGGTAAGAGAAATCCTCGATTGGAGATTTCCGACTGGAGATTTCCGGTCGCAAATACGACGACGGAACATCTCGTAATAATGAGATGCCACCTTGTGAACCTCCGTCAATCGAAACATGAAAGTATTTCCGGGTAGCTTAAAAGAATGCAGGACAGGGGGTAGGATTGTGACGGATGCGCTGTCCGCAACGACGCGGGCGCATGGCAACGGGCACACCGCTAAGTGATGCGCAATTCAACGTATGCGTACTCCAAGGAATACTGCAGGCGATATCGTGGACAACCCCCAACGGTCCCCTTCCGAGACCACTGATGAGCGGTTTGAGTCGGGCAATGAGCAGCTTGAGTGGGCACCGGAGTGTTTGCGTATCGGATGTCCAGTGTGGGCGTGCAAGGAATGGCAGGAGGTGGTTTATCCGTCGGGGACGAAGTCGTCGGAGTTTCTGACGTGGTACAGTTCCCTCTTTGCGACGGTCGAGGGAAACAGCACGTTTTACTCGGTTCCAGGTCCAGAGAGCTTTGTGCGTTGGTGCGACCAGACGGGACCTGGATTTCGGTTCTGTTTCAAGTTCCCTCGCTCGATTTCGCATGACCGTCGATTGGTCGGTTGCGATGACTTGTTGCGTGAGTGGCTGGATCGTCTGAGCATCCTCGCCAAAAGGGATCGGCTCGGTCCGACATTTTTGCAGCTTGCGCCTTCGTTCTCTCCTTCCCATTTTTCCATGTTGTCCGAATTTCTCAGCAAACTGCCTCGCGAGTGGTCGTGGGCGGTCGAAGTTCGGCATCGGGATTGGTTTGACAAACCGGAGTGGGAAGAGCGACTGGATGCGATGTTGTCGGAGCGAGGGATCGATCGGGTAATTTTCGATTCGCGGCCACTCAATTCGATGGACGCAAGCGATAGCACCGAAGCGGCTTCGCAGCAGCGTAAGCCCAAGCTACCTCTGCGAGTGCAGGTGACGGGCACGCGGCCGATGGTAAGGTTGATCGGTCGAAATGATTTCAGCGATGTGATCGAGTATTGGGATGAATGGGCGGAGCGGATCGCGGGATGGATCTCTCAAGGGTTGCAGCCGTGGGTCTTTACCCATGCGCCGGATGACAAGTATGCCCCAGGATTAGTGGAAGCGTTGTATTCGAGGGTGCGCCAGCGCGCGGCAACGTTAGGTCCGGCGCGAACACTGGAGAATGTCATCGCTGCACGAGCAAAGAATAAGTCGCGAGCGAAGGGCGATCCACCGATCCAATTGAAGCTGTTTTAGTGGGATCGGCGAATTGAGTTTGGGTGGAGGCCTCGGAACCGCGACGCGAAGGCATTTTTAACCGTGCTCGTGCTCAGCGGAGCGGTGCTCGTCATCGTAATCGATGGCTGCTATCGAGTGCACGGCATGACGGGTTGAGCGATCGCGATTGGTGGTTGTTTCGAGGACAAACCGATGCTAACGCATTTCGGCTAATTTGGAGTGAACCGATGCTAACGCATTTCGGCTGATGGGTTTGTAGCCTGCGGAGGCGGGATTAGCCGGTCGGCGTTAGCCGCGGTTGATGAGGAGTGCACGGCATGACGGGTTGAGCGATCGCGATTGGTGGTTGTTTCGAGGACAAACCGATGCTAACGCATTTCGGCTAATTTGGAGCGAACCTATGCGAGCGCGAATCGGCATATGGATTTGAAGCCTGCGGAGGCAGGATTAGCCGGTCGGCGTTAGCCGCGGTTGATGAGGAGTGCACGGCATGACGGTTGAGCGATCGCGATTGGTGGTTGTTTCGAGGACAAACCGATGCTAACGCATTTCGGCTAATTTGGAGCGAACCTATGCTAGCGTATTTCGGCTGATGATTTTTTCGGACGGTCGAAATACGCTAGGAGGGCGGGGAGGAGCAGCATGTCGCATAGCAAGGCGATGACCAATGTGATCACCCCTAACGTCCCGAAAACCCGATGGTCTTTGGTGTTGCTGAATAGAACTGAACTGAAACCGGCGACCAAGACGACCGTCGTCATGACCATTCCGGTGCCTACCGCGTTGAATGATCGCTCGATGATGTCATGATGATCCCCGCCATGCTTCTTCTCTTCCAGGTAGCGGGACATGAAGTGGATGGTGTCATCCACGGCGATGCCCAAGCAGATTGTGAAGCAACAGACGCTGACGATTTCAAGGGGTTGGCCCGTAATCGCCATGAAGGTTGCGGCGCTCAGTAGGGGCAGCATGTTGGGGATGATCGCAATCAAACCTAGTCGCAAGGATCGGTAAGCGATCGCTAGCACCCCAAAGATCACGACCGCTGCGCTGCCGAGGCTGGCGGTTAGGTCGGTCACGATCTTGTAGAGGTTTCGCCATCGCCAGATCGCGTCCCCTTGCATGTCGCACGTCAGTCCCGGGTTCTCTGCCGTCAACCGGTCCAGGTTCTTCTCGATCCGCTCATACGTTTCCTTGTAATGGGCCGTGCCGAGATCTTGGCAACGAAACGTTACCATGGCTTGGGAGTTTTCCTCGGAAAAGAGCCGTTGCCGCAAAGGTGGCGGGAGAAGTTCGGCCATGGATATCTTGTCGATCGCTGTGCCATCGCCTGGAAGTGCGTTGAGGAGAGTTACTACCGAGAGCGGGTGCCCTATCCACGGTTCCTTTAGCAAGGTCTCTTCAATCTCCGAGATGACTACCACCATTTTTTCGGAGCTGAGTTTGGAGGGATCCCAATTCAATTGAATCGAGCAAACATCCAAACCACCGAGGGCCGAGTCGAGATGATTCATCGCGGCCAACGCGTCGCTACCGGTCGGCAACGCACTCGACTTGCGATCGTCGGGACGCAATTGCAAGGCGATCACGGTCAGGAGTAGGGTCAAGGCGATCGAAAAGAAGCTGACTGCTCGATCCCGTTGGACGATCCAGTGGATTGCAGGCCCCATCGCCGACAGTCCGCGATCGAGGAAGTCCCGCTGAGAACCGCGGCTGAATCGCTGACTCCAGCGTGTCATGCTGACCAGTGGGATTACCAGCATGACCGAGATCCATGTCGCGACGACACCGATGACGCAGGACCATCCGAACTCGCGAACGACTTGGTGGTGCGCTAGCGCCAAGGATCCCATCCCGATGGCGGTGGTCAGCGATGTTAGAAAGCAGGCAAGACCCACCAGTTCGAGCGTCCGTTTGCACGCATCGCGGGCGACCATGCCCTCTTGCATGCATTTTCGGATATGGATCATCATGTGGACACCATCGGTGAACCCGACCAGGCTGAGCAAGACCGGCAAGATCACAAAACTGAACGGGTTGTCTTGCCAATCGAAATAGCGAAGGATCCCCAATGTCCAAAAAACACCGATTACGGGTGCAGCTGCGACGACCAAGACGACCGACAGACCGCGAAAGAGAAAGATCGACATGACCAGAATCATCGCGTAGCCGGTGATCTGATATCGGATTTCGTTGTTCCGATTGTTTTCTAAAAGCATCAATCGGATGGGTACCGCGCCGGTGACTTGGAACGACATAGGGACCGACGGATGTTCCAATGCGGCTTGTCGTGCCGCAGCCAGGAGCGGTTCGGTGCAATCTGCGTTCTTCTGAATATGGATCCAATCGTATTGAATCTCCATCAGAGCCGTTTGTGCGTCAGGAGAGAGCATCTGACCGACCACCAGCGGATGCGATACCGCTTTCTTTTTGGCCGCATCGAATCGCTGTTGGGTTGAATTTGCTTTCGGGAGTATCGGTTCGGACAATCCAAAGATGTTCAACGGGGGTGCTTGATCGAGCGAACGAACCGAAGCCACAACATCGAGGGATTCGACCCGTTGCAGCACCGCGCGAAAAGCTTCGGAGCCTTCGGGGGTGAAGATGGCTGGCGATTGAACGACGAGGATCGCATCACCTCGGCCACCGCCACCGCGCCCCATACCGCCCCGCCCACCTCCAGCTCGCCCACCGAAGCCTCGGCGTCCCCGCGCGGCGTCTCTCGAGGCTGTGGTTGCAGTCGAGGCACCAGGGTTGGGTGTGGCCGAAGTGTTGGTACTGCCGGTGAGTTTTTCTTGAAGGGTGGGTTCGGGCGTACCGTTCCATTTCCTGAGCAACTGCTGCGGCCAACTCGGTTGGAGATAGCCGCCAACGGCGAACGCTGTGATGAGGACCAAGAGGACCACGCAGGCGAACGGGTAATCCATGACGGAGGCGAACAGCCTGCCCGAAAAACTCGCCGATGCGGACGAGTGCGAGTTAGGGTTATTTGCCACTTCGCAGTTCCATGGCATGTACCAATTCATCGCGCGAGATCCGTCGATCTCCGTCCCGGTCGAGTTGTCCGAACGAGTAGTCTTGGACGACGCGGGGTGCTTCGTCCCATGAGACCCAGCCATCGCGGTTGGTGTCGAGTTTCTTTAGATATTCGTCGGCGAACTTTGCGGCTCTGGTCTCAGCGGTGTCTTTGCCTTCAGAAGTGTCGCTTGCTGGAATGGTACTTGGGCTATCGGTACTTGGATTATTCGTAGTTGAATGAGTAACGGATGGACTCTGTGAGTTGGAGGGGCTGTTGCTCTCTTTTCGATCGGCGCGGTCGGCGATGCTCGCGCCGATAGATCCTGATCGAGGGCGGGCGACTTCGAAGAACGCTACCGCCATTTCTTCCCAGGTCTGGTCACCCCACATCACGTACTCTTTGGGATCCGGGTTGGTGGGGTTGTTCTCCGAGTTATCGAAGCTGGCGGTGAACTCCAAGCTTTTTAAATCGGCGAACGGGATTCGTTCGCTGAACTCATAGGTATGTTGCCAGTTAAAATCGTACTTGGGAACTTTTAAGAGGATCGAGGTATCGGTGTCGCGAGTAGCGCGGAGCTCAAAGCTACTGCCTCGCACATGCATGTGGGGCGAGACCGCGAGCAGTTCACCGTCGCGAGGCAAGTACGGGACGCGGGCGACCACCTCATGGTTGGGAGCACCAGGCGGGATCTCGAAATCTTGATCGATACCGACGAGCGTGAACACCTCGTGGGTGACCGCCGCGTCGTCGATAAAGGTCATTCCGATTTGGGACTGGTCCGAGGTTTCTTTGCCGTTGGGAGTGTAGTGCATTTGAAAGACTAGTTTCGATCCAGCGGGGATTTTGCGAGCGTAGCCCGGCGGGAATCTGGTTGCCATTTGACCGGGGACATAAGCGGTCAGCCAACCGATCCCGGTGAACTCTTTATCGTCGGGGGGACGGATGAAGACGATGGCATGGTGAACGACCGCTGCGTTCCCCGGGATGACTTGAGCGGCCGACACCCATTTGTCTTCCTCGATTTTGGGATCGACGATGAAGTACTGGTACTCGACGGTTCCATCGGCGGGGATGTTAAACGCTTTGGTGCGCATAGGGACGATCAACTCGGGTTGGCGATCTAGTCGCCAACCCGATGAGGAATCGGATTGTGCAATTTTCGGGATCTGTAATTGGCTCGTATCACCCAGCGGTGCACCAGCGCGCACCCATTGGCGAACGGTTTCGATCTCTTCGCGAGGCATCGAGCGAGCGTTCTTAAAGGAACCATGGCCCGGGTCGGCGTGCCAGGGGGGCATCCGTCCGGTGTCGATCGTTTCAAGGATCATCTCCGACCAACCTTGAAGTTCCTCCGTGTTGGTGATGTCAAAAGGACCGATTTCGCCTGGGCGATGGCATTCGGTGCAATGCTTGTTAAAGATCGCCGCAACCGAGTCGGCGTAGGTGACGTTAGGAGTTTCAGGAGTTTCCGATGGATTAGATTTCCGCGCATAAGCGATCTTGCAACCCACCGGTTCCGTGACGGCGATTTCGGGAGTGTTCCCTTCGAGCGCGGCGTCGATGGCTAACGCGAGATCCTCGCGTGTGGTTTTCGAGCGAGTGATTCCAGGCGCATACTGATCGTCGACGCGACCGCGGTAGAGGACTTCGTTCTGAGAGTTGACCAAGACGACTTCAGCGGTTCGAGAGATTTTCAAAGACTCGGCCAACGACTGGTCCGAGTCTTTGATGAAAGGGAAGGTGACTTCGATTTCTTTGGCAAAGCGTTCGATGTCTTCGGTGCTGTCTTGAGGGTTGCTGATCACGCCGACCCACTCGATTCCGCGAGAGGCAAATCGATGGCTAAGTTCTTCAAGCCGTCTGCCATAAAGTTTCGCCACGGGGCAATCGCAACCAAGGAACGCGTAGACGCGGAGCTTGGAGGCATCGTTCCAGACGATGTCGCTGCCATGGATATCGCGGAGAGCTACCGATTTCGTTGCCCCAGCTAATGGTAATGTCGGGGGCGAGTTGGACTGTGGAGGAGCGGCAAAAGGAAATGCCGCGTAGCATGAGGTCGTCACAGGCCATGAAATCAGTAGCGACCAAGCGAGCCCCAAGCCGATGACCGTGAGAATTTGGGTTGAAATCGCTCCTTGGATGGATGGCCCAGGAGAGGGGATACACTTTGATACAGACATGGTTGGCTGTTGGAGTTTAACGAAGAGGTCGTCGAATCCGATCCGCGAAGGAGTTGTTATATCGGGGGCACCTTCGTGTCGGCAATGATGTGGTAGGGGGGAATGGGAGCGAAGGAAAGGGGAAAGCCTATAAAAAGCTGGTTTTTTAAGGTTGTTAATGGGAGTGAGGCACCAGCGCTGTTAGGGGGGCAGCCAACGGGAAACGCTAGCGATTTCCTGGGCACAATCGGAGGTTTTGGCAAATTGTGCATATTCCGCAATTCGTGTAGGGCTGGTAGTTCAGGAATCAACCGCAGGATCGGTATTAGCCGAATGAGAGGAGGAACCGTTATTGCACTCACTTTGTTCGGGTATGCCAAATGTCGCAAACACAACGCGGAAAATCGTGGATTCGATCATCGATCCGAGGGGCTTGCCTGACGGCGGCCGTGGTACCGGTCCTGGTATCGGGATTGGTGGGTTGCAACCGAGCCCATTATCGCACGCGGGCGGACCAGGAAGTGACGGACTTGATCGGTGAGAAGATCTCCGACGCGATGTCGGATCCGATCCGATCGGTTCAAGTAGATCGCATGTCGCGGATGTTCGACCCGTTCAATCCGGACCGACCACCGATGCCCGAGGATGATAACACAGCGCACGAGTACATGAAGGTGCTCGATGGCAAAAAGCATTATCCCCTTTGGGATGTGAACGGCAGAACGAATACTGCTGAGAATCCCATTTGGTGGCAGTATCTGCCATTGGACGAGCGAGGCGTGTTGGTGCTGGATGCCGACATGGCGGTGCGCGTTGCGACGTTGCACAACACCAACTACCAACAAAGAATCGAGACACTGTATCTTTCAGCGCTGGATGTGAGCTCCGAGCGGTTCTTGCTCAGCAACCAGTTGTTTGGGGGCTATGGGTCGTTTTACTCGTCGAATGGAGCGCTAAACGGTAACACCGATACCAAATTCGGTAATATCGGTCAGTCTACCATCTCCAATTCATTTTTTCAAAATTCGGGTAACCTTAATGGAAGTGGACTTGGAATGCGACGGAGGTTTACCACTGGCGCTGACATGATTGTAGGTTTCGCCAACAACCTTACTTGGCAATTGGCGGGGCCTAATGATCAGGCGACAACTACCTTGGTTGACTTCACTTTTGTTCAGCCATTGTTAAGAAATGCCGGACGCGATGTCGTCATGGAACGACTGACTCTTGCCGAACGCACACTGCTCTATAATGTTCGAGCGTTTGAACGTTACAGAACAGGGTTCTACATCACGGTCACTGTCGGAAGAAATGCTGAAACGGGGCCAACCCGGCGGGGTGGATTGCTCGGCGGTGCGGGCTTGGATAACTTCAGCGGTCTCGGCGGTGGTTTCGGTGCTCTCGGTGCTGCCCAGAACCAAGTTGCAACGGGTGGTGCGGGTTTCGGTGGAGGTGGTGGTGCTGTTCCACAAGTCGGTGGGTTCCTAGGGTTGGTCCAGAACCAACTTCAGATCCGCAATGCCGAGGAGAATGTCGCGCGGCTTCGGGATAACTTGGCCCGTTTCGAGGACACGCTTCGCGAGCAACTGACAATTATCCCCGCAACGCAAGACACGATCCCGAGCCAGCAGCTGCAAGTCGCTCAGGCTCGCCAAGCGTTGATCAACTCGCAAGCGACCTTGCTGCAGCTCAAGTTCAATTACGAACAAGCCATGGATAACTTCAAAGTCAACATCCTCGGTTTACCGCCGTACGTGTGTGTTGAGGTCAAGGATCCTATTTTGGATCAGTTCAATTTGATCAGCGAGGACATTAAAGAACGCCGCAATCAGGTCGCGGGACTGCGCGAATCGATTGGGGATGACAATACGAAGTTGCTGGAGTTGAGCCCAACCGAGACCGATCCTACGACTGGGATCAAGGTCCGATCGCTCCAGTGGAACAACGATGCAAAGCAAGCCGTATCCGAAATCCAAGGGGGCGTTGGTGCCTTGGAGAACGTTCGCCAGACCTTGCTCGGAAAAGACTTTGACGAAGTAAGACGAGATATCGAACGACTGCGTTCGGTATTGCCGAGCCGTGAACAGGAATTGGCGCGCTTGCGGCAGATCTATGAGCAGGAGAGAGGTTCGGTGTGCAATCTGCTCCCCACCGACACGCTCGATGTGGCATTGCTAGAATCTTCCGAGATGGATTCTTTACCTGACAGCCTTACTGCGGATCTGAACAAACTTGAGGATCGCTTCCGTGCTCGCGAGGCCAAGGTCCAGGAGTTGCAGGATACATCGGCAAAGGCTCTCGCCACACCTTCGGAGGGAGTGAATGGACGCGAGCAATTCAACCTGTTGCGAGACAAAGTTATTTTGCCGAGTCAGTCGCTATTAGCTGAGTTCTCTGAGGATGTGTTGGCGTTGCAGGTGTTGCAGGCGCGGGCGAGAGTAGAGAGTGTCGTTCTACCTCAGGTCGATCTTATGCCAGAGGAAGCGGTTGAGATTGCTCGTGCGAATCGGCTGGACTGGATGAATGCGCGAGCATCGCTGGTGGACTCGTGGCGATCGATTGAAACCGTCGCTGACGCCTTGGAAAGTGCCGTCGATATTATTTTTAGTGGTGGACTTACCAATACGCCGGGGACTTACACCCCATCAAGGGGCCGGGTCCGTGCAGGATTTCAATGGGATACTGCGTTGACTCGATTGCAGCAGCGAAACAACTACCGCCAAGTGTTGATCGAGTACCAGCAAGCCAAGCGAGGTTACTATAGATATGAGGACACCATCTGGCAGTCGCTTCGCGCGAACCTCCGGAACATTCGGTACAACCAATACAACTTTGAGTTGCAGCGTTATGCGGTACGGATCGCAGCACAGCAGATCACGATCAATGAGGATTTGCGTCAGATTCGCGAGAGTTTGAACCAAGCATCCGGACCGACGGCGGCTCGAGATAGCGTCTCGGCTCTCCAGGATTTGCTCAGTGCTCAGAACACGTTCCTTGGTGTATGGGTTTTCTACGAAGCCCAACGACGGAATCTGGATCAAGACCTGGGTACGATCCGTGTCAACGCGGACAACATCTGGATCGATCCGGGCCAGATCACCTCGGCAGCATACGGCTTTGCTCCGCAGGATGGGAATGGCGTTTGTTTGCCGTGCATTGAGAATGGCCAAGGGGGCCAGCAACCGAGCTATGGCGACGTACCCACGGGTGATTTCCAGCCCGTCTATGGTTCGCCATCGGGGTATGGTCAGCAGCCGAGCTACGATGCACAGTACGGTACTAATCAGCTTCCAGGGTACGCACCGGTGATCAATGAAGTGTCACCGACGATCAATATCCCATCGCAGTAGCAACCACCGGCTAGCGCCCTGCTGCTCACACTGGCCAGTCTTACGTTCATGGTGAGCGACTTTGGCGCTAGCCGTCGGTGTCTTCAGTGGCGCAAAGCCCGCGATCACTGTAATGATGCAGGGCGCTATCACCAAACCACCGGCTAGCGGCTTGCTGCGTACAACAGGCCTGTCTTACGTTCATGGTGAGCGACTTTGGCGCTAGCCGTCGGTGACTTCAGTGGCGCAAAGCCCGCGATCACTGTAATGATACTCGGCGCTATCACCAAGCCACCGGCTAATGCCTAACTGCTCACAACAGTCGGTGGGGCGTTGGCCACTGGATTACTCAGCAGCGGGAGCAGTTGGTAAATTCTTGGCGACCAAGCCCAGCATGACCAGGGACCAACCGTTGAAGATCATTTCGACACCGACGAAGAGTCCGATGACCCAAAGGCCAGAGAGTGGCCATTGGTGCCAGATCGACAGTCCGAGTAGGAACGTTACTACGCCGCTGAGCAGTAGCCAAATCCAATTGGGAAAGCGAACTGCGACAGCGACCACCGCCCTGAAGATGCCTTGGAAAATGAGGAGCATGGCGATGAGCAATGTCAGGTACTCCGCTGAGATCAACGGGTTGGCGATGATCATCACGCCGGATGCGGCGTAGAGAACTCCGGACAGCAGTTCGATGAAGAACCCTCCCCATTCCTTGCAGTAGAACGAGTGGAGGAAATACGCGACCCCGGCGAGGACCATCAACCAACCTAGAAAGACCATGGTGGCAATGGTGGTCAAGGTCGATGCACCGATGGCAACTGCGCCCAAAGCGATCAGCAGAGCCCCTAAGCCGACGAACCAGCCCCACTTGTTACGCAGTTCCGCCAGACCGACTCGATCGATGCTTACAGAGACAACGGTGGTTTCAGAGGACATTGGTTCTTCTCGCTGGTTGGGAGGGTCGGCGAAGGGGAGCGGCACGCGGCTAATGTTTCTTTTCCGCGTCGCTGCTCGGCGACGTAAACTGTTCCGCCAATATAACCTCGATTGTCTCGACGCAAACGGTCGCCCGGTAGCGATTCAAGATATTCTCCTTGAGGTATTTCAAAATGTCGTCGCAAACATCGTAGGGAACGATCGTTTCCAAACGAATATTTGATTCGGTTTGCCACACTCCGTTGGCGATGTTGTGCCGTCCAATCCCGCGGGACGGCATCGCCGTAAAACCGGTTGCTCCTCGGGCGATGCATTCGCGTTGCAATGCATCCTCGAGGCTGGATTCGGCGACGATGGTGATCCGTCGCATTCTGGCCATCCCGCGTTTTCTCGCAGCATCGCTGTGAGTGGACAAGGCTTGGTGCTGTTCGAGTCCGACGAGTTCCAGACGCAGGCCCGCCTCCTGCATCTCGCCTTGCATCTCATGCAATTTCTCCATCACCGTGTGGTCGACCAATTTCGTATCCGAAACGTCGACGATGATGTTGTTCCGCTGCACGAGTCCAATGTGCTCAATTTGACGTTTGAACGGAATCCAGTTGCTAAACACTGCCGATTCGCTCGCATGGATCTTTACCGTATCGGGACTGACTTGTTCCACATCCAAATAAGCCTTAAAGAAGGAATGGAGTGGGACACCATTGAGAAGGTGGATGAAGAACTTCATCCCGATTCCTGCAGCAACACCGATCAGCAAATCGGTAGCAAGGGTTGCGATCAGTGTCGTCACAAAGATGATCAGTTGCTCGCGACCTACATGGAACATGTGCATGAACTCGCTCGGGTGCGCCAACCGAAACCCAGTATAAACCAGCATGGCTGCAAGTGCCGAAAGAGGGATCATGTGCAGTACTGCTGGGAGGAATGAAACGCACAGGAGCAAGAAAACACCGTGCCACATGTCGGCGAACCGTGTTCTAGCGCCGTTATCGATATTGGCTTTACTCCGCACGATTTCCGAGATCATGGGCAAGCCACCGACGAGCGAGGCGAGGAGATTGGCGATGCCGACACCGAGCATATCTCGGTTCATGTCCGTTTTTCGTTTCCAGGGATCGATCGAGTCGACAGCTTTGGCGCTGAGGATTGATTCCAGAGTGCCGATGATGAAGAACATAAAGATCCACTTCCATGCCTTCAACTGGTTCAGTGCCGTGAAATCAGGAAAGGTGACTTGGGTCAGTATCCCAAGGATTTCCGTTGGAAGCGGAACGAGAAATTTCTCGCCCAAGAGATGTTCTTTCTCGAGGAATTTGTAGGCGTGGTCCTGCATCAGGTTCAAGTACAAGCCGATGAGGACAGCCATCACCAACACGATCAATTGCGGAGGGATCGCTGCCCATTTCAGCCAGTTCTTCTTGATGTGTGGCCAAGTGAACAGGAACAGCAAGCTGATCAGGCCGATCAATGCGATCGCGGGATTCGCTTCGGCGATGTAGTGAGGGATATGCAAGAGGAGTTCGAGTGGTTCCTTGCTTTCGGGGGTCGCTCCCAGCATGACCGGGATCTGTTTGGCGATAATGATGACGCCGATCGCTGAGAGCATGCCGTGGATAGCCGATTTGGGAAAGAACTCGCTCAGGATGCCAGCCCGGAACAGGCTGAACGCGATTTGCAGGAGCGAAGCGACGACGCCTACCGCAAGGGCAGCGCGGTACGCGCCCCAGTCTGCGTCCGAGCCACCATTGACCCAACCGTCTCCTTGGAAGTCGTTGATGCAGCCGATCGCGATCACGATCAATCCAGCAGCGGGGCCCTTGATCGTTAGTTCGCTGTTGCTGATGAGGCTGGTGACAATACTCCCGATCACAGCGGTAAAAATTCCAGCCATCGGTGGGTAACCGCTGGCGATAGAGATCCCGAGGCACAGTGGAAGTGCGATCAGGAATACCATCATGCCCGCAAGGGCATCGTATTTGAGATGTTTTTTAAAACCTAGAAGGTTACCGACTGGGATATCTGCTTTGTGTTCAGTCATAACATTGCTGTTTCGGAGAAGCGTTCGGCTTGTTTAAAAAGCGTTCAGCGTTGGTGTGGGAAGCGGATTATGGGCCCACAAGGCCGCGGAACGGTGCAGCTTTCAGGGGGCTTCTATAGAGAGTGAGTCGATGAAACTCGAATCCAAAGAAGATCGTTGCGCTCTAGGAGGAGAGAACCTAGATGAGAGGGATTAGCGCGAGGTTGGAGGAGGTCGCTGCCACCGCTGGGTATTTAAATCACTCGGAGCACTTTCCGAAACGAGTTCCGTGTGCCTTGGGGTCCAAACTCGGTTGGGTTCGAGATACCCTGTGTTGTCTGAGTGGAACCAATGATGCAATGACTCTTGAAAGTCCTCTTCGCTATCGGATTCGGTCTCCTCCGATAAGTCGGCGCAGACGAGTTCCGCGTTGCCACCAAGCCATGGCTCGACTGCAGCGACAACCGAAGCCAATAGCAACCATCCAGCGATGATCGCATGGATGTACTTGGCTAGAGTTCGGTTGTGCATGGTTTTGAGATCGTTTGTATCAAGATCGATTGCGAAGGAACTTTGGCTCCAGGAATTGGAAGCTTCGGTCAAAGGATCCCGTTTTAACTCTGCTCCGCCGTGTCCACTTCTCAAGCATAGCAACAATCGGGTAGGGGGGGATATTGATTGCTTCATTTCGTCGAATCGGTGCGTAGCCCGACCCTAAAGTCCACGGGTTCGGTAAAGCCCAACACGTAGATCGCAGACATTGGTATGGGTTGCACCGGTCTCGAGCAGTCCCCCTGTCTTCTTAAAGATGCTGTTAGAATCGCAATGTTGCAGGTAATCCGTCAGGGGGAGGTTTTCCCGGAGGCATCGCTCAACCCATTCGTGGTCGATCCAGGCACCCGCAGCCGTGGTGGTGCCATCTTCCCCATCGGTGCCTCCTGACAAAATCGCGAACTCGCGAGGGGCGAGTTTGGACCAATGGGAACAGACCCACTCGCCGGCGGAGAGAACGAGATGTTGGTTTCGCCCTCCGCGTCCTCGTCGCGAGGCTTCTGGCAAAACGACGGTCGGTTCGCCGCCGGAAATGAGGCAATCCACCAACGCGTCGCGGCTGGACATAAAAAGTTGCTCCGCGAATTTTCGACCGAAAAGGTCCGCTGGGCCGTCTCCCGATTTTGCCGAGTGCATCCAGTAACGGTATCCCAACTCCACCGCGCAGGTTCCTGCCGCGTCGACGGCGGTGGCGTTATTGGCCAAGACATGATGTTGCAGAATTGTAGATTGTCGAGTCCAGAAACCTCGGAGCATAGAACCGCTGCTACTCGGTTTCGAATGTGAAGCTACTTGCGATGCTCGCAGTAGGTACTTCTTGATCGCTCGATGTTCGTTCCCATCAGGGCAAAAGGATTGCAGGATGCGAAGTGCGTTTGCGGGGTTAGGAGGGGGGGCGAGGATTGTCGGGCCGGAGGCGATGTATTCGACGGCATCTCCGAGAACATCCGAGATGATCAAGGTCAGCATCAGCTTGGCATGGCAGTGCCGCGCCAGTCCACCCCCTTTGACATGGCTCAAGCATCGCCGCACTTCGTTGAGTTGTTCGATGGACGCACCGAGGGCGGATAGGCTGCGAGTGACGTCGATTTTTGAAGCGAGCGAGATCTCGTCTACGGGGAGGCACAGGAGCGCCGAACCGCCACCGCTGAGCAGCACGATCACGCAATCATTCGGTCCGGCCGATTCCACGAGGCGCATGATTTCGCGTGTGCCCGCGACCACTTTTTCCGTCGGTTCGTTCACCCCTCGCGGTCTCGCCTCGCAGATCTCCACGCGCCATGAACCTGTGGAAGCCAACTCTCTCGCGCGGGGGTCGACGGAGCCTTCGGGGATTTGCAACCAGCCCATCACCATGGGTAATGGACAACCGGAGGCGCGGAGCGCGTCGGAGAGACCGACCAGCATCCCACAGGATGCTTTACCGGCACCAATGACGATGATGCGATCTATGCCGCGCAAGTCGTAGGGTTCGCCATCCACGTTGAGCCAGCGTCCATCCCATCGGACCGTATCTCGCAGGACTCGGTCCGCGCGGACCGCCTCCACGCCTGCTTGCCAGATCTTTATCGCGTCCCTTGCAATCTCGCTCACTCCGATTCACTTTCGTTAGAAGTTCAACTCTCTTGGAAGAGAGAACGAACGATGGTCCCTTGGCTTCTGGCCATGGGGCGGCCGATCGGAGTCCGAATCTCTTCAGAAATAGGGACACCGAAGGCATCGAGGAGAGTCGCGTGCAGGTCTTCGATACGGACCGGGTCCTTGACGCCGCGCGATGCCTCGTCGCCCGGCGCGATCAATTCGCTGGTCGTCTCGCCGTGCACGTAGCCTCGTCGGAATTGGCCACCGAAAAGGAGGGTGCTGAAACCGGTTGGCCAATGGTCGCGACCGTCCGCGATATTGATCTTCGGAGTTCGGCCAAACTCACCGCCGCACATCACGATCGTGGAGTCCAAAAGATCCCGGTCGATCAGCAGCCGGATGAGTCCATCGATCGCGCTATCGAGGATCGCACAACGACCTGACTGCAGCGTGTAGTTCTCAACGTGGCTATCCCAGCCACTCAGTTCGACCTCCACGCACGTGACGCCTTGCTCGACCAACCGGACAGCGGCCAAACAGCTCCGTCCGAAGGGGGTGTCCCCGAACGACTGCCGGACCTCCGACGATTCCCGTTCGATCTCGAACGCTTCGATCTGCGAGCTATCCATCATGGTGGTCGCGCGCTGCGTCGAGTTTGCATGAAGGGTTTTGGTCCGGTCCAGATCCTTCAATCGCCCTCGTCGGAATGCCTTTTCCACCACACTCAAGTCTTTGACCCGTTGGTCAAAGGTTTCGCGGTCGACGTAGCTTCGAAGATTCGGAAGAGGATCTTTCGGGTCGAACAGTTGGAATGCATCCCATTGGCTACCGAGATAACCACCTCGCGACGGCCATTGTCCCGCGAGGATCGATACGTGGCGAGGGATTTCCAAATTGCTTTCGGATTGATGGCACAGGACCGCTCCTATGGATGGGTGGACCAGAGTCGGGTCGGGACGCCAGCCTGTCTTCATGTTGTAAGTCGCTCGCTCGTGGTCCCCTTCTTTGGAGACCATGGAACGGACCAACGTGGCCATGTGCATCCATTGCGAGGACTTGGGAAGGGTGGCCGCGATCGAAACTCCCGGAAGGGATGTCTCGATCGACTTGGTCTCTCCACCAACCGCCGAATCGGGATGGGGATCGAACGTTTCGAGCTGGCTCGGGCCTCCTTGCAACCAGAGCAAGATCATCGATTTTGGACGCTTGGATTGCGCGAGCAGTGCACCCGGTTCGTGGGCACGAGCGACCCGTTCCGCGAATCGCGTCAGGAATCCGACCGAGGCCAATCCGGAAGCGATCGAGGCCGATGTCAGGAGTTGTCGGCGACGCATCTGGCCGAACGAGGCGCAGCCCATCGAGTCGGCGGACCGATAGCTCCCGGCTCCGCTCGAATGGGTTTCTACCGTGACACCGTCTGGAAACGTGACACCGTCTAGAAACGTGACACCGTCTAGAAACGTGACACCGTCTAGAAACGTGACACCGTCTAGAAACGTGACACCGTCTAGAAACGTGACACCGTCTAGAAACGTGACACCGTCTAGAAACGTGGTACCGTCGGTGTTTTCCATAGTTTGGGTTGCGGTCGATTGCGGAGGGAGCATCACGTTACCTCACAGGTTACTGGTCAAGGCTCCAATATACCTGCGAGGCAAGATACCTGCGAGGAACGGCCGACGACGAGATTGTTGAGATTGTTGCTATTTCAGTCGTTGTAATCTCGTCGAGGGATCGCGTTTCTTGGAAAAACAGCCTTGCTTCCAATCGATGTTGTTCATGGAAACGTTGTTCACGGAAACGTTCTTTGTCGGAATCCAACGTGCCGCGAATGGCACAGATTATCCAAATGGCTCAAATGAATGCCAGCATTGATGAATGGGGCGTGAAGTCAGGAAGACCCTCAATCTGGTACCGGGTGGGGGCGATGATAGAGGGTATGGCTAGGGACTGGTCGCAATTCTTGGGAGGGAACCGAATGTTGAGGAACATTTTCGCGACGGCTTGTGTGTCGAGCGTGTTGGTCAGCGGGATAATGGCCAGCGGCATTCTGGAACACCCAGTTTTGGCAGATGGGCCTCATGATTTCCTCTCGGGGACGTATTTGGACCCGGCGATGCAGCGGCCCGATTTATTGCCGCATACGATCACTTCGAAGATTCCAGAGCATCGTCAGGTGTACAATCGGCCTCGCTACATCCCCGGATGGATGGCGTACAAGTTCGAGCCAACGAGCCAAGAAGCGATGGCGTGGCAGACCAATTATTGCAACGGTAATTATCGCAATCACGCTGGCGCGTACATTCCGGTGTACAACTATCCTAAGCCTTGGGAAGCGATGAACACGCGTGCTCGACCCGATACGAAATCGAATGTTGCGATGACGAAAGCCCCGAGCAGTTACCCGGGAGCCAATGCCCCGGGGGGTACGGGCCGAGTTTCCTCAGGTAGTTTAGAGGCGATTGCACCGGCTCAAGAGCTCAATCTGCCTGCTCAAAGCAACCTGCCTGCACAGCGATAGAGACGGCTTCAGAGACGGCTGGGAGTGCAGTGAGAGTTGCCCTGCAGACTTGATCGATCGGATACAATCCGATGCCCGATATCATTCTGCGTCCAATTCGAACGAAACTCCCTGGATAGTACCATGCCGATTTCGAAATTCAGTCTACGGTGTTTTAGTCTGATTTGGTTGAATCTACGGATTATTGCCCCGTTGGTTCTTGGTGGTGTCGAATGCGCGGTGTTGTCCGAGGCGATGTTGGGCTCTGTGCGGGCCGACTGGCCAGGGTTGTTGGGTCCGTTTCGAAATGGGCATGCGGATTCCAAGGCGCAGGTTCCGGACCAACTCCCTGAGAAACCAAAGATCCGTTGGCAGCTAGACGCAGGCCAAGGCTACGCAGGTGCGGCGATTCGAGATGGGCAAGTCGCCCTGTTCCAGCGGGATGGCAAGCAGGATGTTCTTCGATTGGTGTCGCTGACCGACGGCAAGGAAATTTGGTCGGCATCGTTTCCTGCGGTCTATCAGCAAGGGATCGATTCCGACAAAGGTCCACGGTGCGTCCCTCAGATCGTCGATGATGCCGTGCTGGCTTATTCGGCAGCGGGAACGCTCTACTGCGTTTCTCGGAGCGATGGCAAACGGCGTTGGGTACGAGAGCTGCGAAAGGAGTTCGCTGCTGAGGATGGTTATTTCGGTGCGGGCAGTACTCCATTGGTGGTTGATTCGAGTGTGATCGTCAATGTGGGTGGACGCAAAAAAGGGGGGGTTGTCGCCGTCCGATTGGTCGATGGCAAGAACCTATGGCAGTCCACCGATGCCGATGCGAGTTACGCGTCGCCGATCGCTATCGATGGGGCAAAACCGGAGCAAGCTGGAACCGTGGTGGTACCGACGCGGTACGTGACGTATGGGCTGGAGCCTAAAACTGGATCGGTGTTGTGGCAGATTCCGTTCGGGCAGCGTGGTCCCACAGTGAATGCGGCGACGCCGATCGCTTGCGGAACTGGCCAACTCTTTTTGACATCGAGTTACGGCATCGGATTTGTGATCGCTCGGTTGCCCGCTGGGCCGAAGGACCCCATTTCGGTGGAGAAAAAGGGGGACGTGATCTCTAGCCAGTATGCGTCTCCGGTCTCCTTCGGGACGAGTATTTTTGGATCTGACGGCCGCGAAGATGGTGGATGGTCCAGTTACAAATGCATGGATAGCGAAACGGGCGAGATGGTATGGTCCGAGTCGGGAATTCCCATTTGCCACTCGATCGCTTTGGAGGGTACTGCTGCTTTGGAGGGTACTGCTGCGGGTACTCGTGGGGAAAGTGGACGCGGAGAGGATGCGAAACCCAGGATTCTTTTGATCGGCATCAATGGAAAAATCTGGTTGTTGCCAGCGACGAGGGATGGTTTTCAGCCCCTCTCCAAAACGGTATTGCCCGAGGGGGTGTACCGGGCATTGCCAGCACTCTCGGAAAATTCGCTTGTAGTTCGGACGTCGGGCGGTTCCAATGCAACGTGGACTTGTTTTGAATGGTAACTGTTTCCCGGCAGTCCTTTGGAAGCGTGGCACTCCATGACCGCACCGATCGAACCCACCGATGAGTTGAGTCCCGCAGGCGAGCGGCCTGCGTCTAGCAGTCCCGGGACCATTGCATCGCATCCGACGTTTTCGAATCTGCTGGCATCGACGGTTCTCAGTTTGTCGGTTGTTTTGATCTTGCTCGTGTGCCTTCGTTTTCTTTTGCCACCGATGCTGGAGTCGTCGCGGTATTCGTGGCACCGAGGGCAGTTGCGAGCCGAGTACGAGTTGGCGGGGGATCAATTGGAGCGGGTGTCTTGGGAGGGATTGTCCCAGATCTCGCGCACGGTGGCAAAACGGGTCAGTCCCAGCGTAGTTCACATCACTGTGAATACCGCGTCGCCATCGAATGGCTCTCGAGAGGCACTCGCGCGGGAGCCATGGCGAGCCAATCCTGAATTGCGTGAATACCGTAATACGACCGGTCAAGGCAGCGGGATCATCGTGCGAGAGGACGGATACATCCTCACCAATCATCACGTCCTCGAAGGCGTTGTCGAAGCGACAATCGTGTTGGCGGACGATCGCGCGTTTCGGGCCGAGATTGTTGGTGTCGACCGGACCACGGATTTGGCGTTGCTAAAGATCGAAGCAGAGGACTTGATGCCCATAGCATGGGGAGACAGCGAAGAGGTAGATATCGGTTCGCCTGTTTGGGCGGTCGGGAGTCCCTTTGGCCTCACTGGTTCGGTGTCGTTTGGGATCCTCAGTGGAAAGCACCGAGTCGACCTTAATGCAAACCAGCAGTACCGAGGTTCGCGCGAGCGGATCACCTCCCGTTACAGCGATTTGATGCAGAGCGATGTCGCGGTGAATCCGGGAAACAGTGGAGGTCCGTTGGTGAACGGTCGCGGGGAGTTGATCGGAGTCAATACCGCGATTGTCGGCGAGTCGTATCGAGGGGTTAGTTTTTCGATTCCATCGCGGGTGGCCCGACGAGTCCTCGATCAGTTCATGGCGCATGGGCGGGTGCGTCGAGGATGGTTGGGGGTGGAGTTGACTCCGGAGTTGCCGTTTGGTTCGGAATCGACAGCGGGCGACCAGCGGGATGAGGTTGCACCTGCGGTGGTGGTTCGAGCGGTTGTTCCCGATTCTCCAGCGGCAAACGCTGGGGTTTATCCAGGGGATCGCATCGTGCGTTTCAACGGGAGCGAGGTGGTCTCGGTGGAGCAATTGATCGACGAGATTCGGGATTCGAAAGCCGACCAAAAAGTCACCATTGCCATCCAGCGCGATGGTGAATCGATCGAGCTTGAGGTGACTCTTGGCGAGCTCAAGTACGCACCCTAGTTCGTGAACCGATTCAATCGTGAACCGATTTAACGGTGGCCCGATTTAACGGTGCCCAGAATTAACGGTGCCCAGATTCATACCCATTTAAGCCCGGAATACGCATGGAGCACCAGTGCACATGTTGCTGGGACGGTCACGCAGCGATTTCTTAGAGCGGTTTGTTTTGGTTGGAGGGTATCGCAGTGCCATTCCGCTGGCGTCTGATTTTGGTAGTTTAGGAGATTATGAATCTCAATATTGCAACCCGGCCACTCGTCGAGAGGGCGGAACACGACGCCCGATCGCTACGCATTGAAAGTCATCGTTTGGAGGAGGGTGGCCGCATCCTGGATTTTGGATGCCGCACGGTTGGCGGCATCGAGGCCGGATTGCTCTTGGCCAAGATCTGTCTTGGGAATCTCGCTGCGGTGGAATTGGCACCTGCAGATCGGGGGATTTGGCCGAGTCCCCTCGTTATGGTTTCGACCGATGATCCCTGCAACGCATGCATGGGATCGCAATACGCAGGGTGGAAGCTAGCGAGCGACTCATTTTTTGCGATGGGTTCCGGGCCGATGCGGGCCAAACGCGGTAACGAAGCGGTGCTCGACGCCCTTGCTATTCAAGACGCTTCCGAGTGTGCCATCGGAGTGTTGGAGTGCGACGACCTCCCGCCTCCTTCGGTGCTTCGTTCGGTTGCCGAGGCCTGCCGAGTGAGTCTCGATCAAGTCACCTTGTGTGTTGCTCCAACGCGAAGCATTGCCGGCGTGATTCAAGTTGTCGCGAGGTCGGTGGAGACGTCGCTGCACAAGCTCTTTGAGTTAGGGTTTGATTTGAGGAGCATCGTATCGGGGCATGGATCGGCACCGATGCCACCGATTGCTGTGGATTTCGTCAAGGGGATCGGTCGAACGAACGACGCCATTCTCTATGGAGGGCATGTGACGCTCTGGGTTTCGTGCGACGATAGTAGGATCCAAGAGGTCGGCCCCAAAGTGCCCAGTGCGACTTCTTCGGATTATGGGCAACCGTTTGCAAAGACGTTTAAGGCCTACGATTATGATTTTTACAAGGTCGATCCGGGGCTATTTTCACCGGCGATGGTTACCTTTGTGAATTTGAAAACTGGCCGCTCCTTTCGATACGGCAATTTCAATCCTGAGGTGCTTCAGGAATCGTTTGGTGAGTCGGTGGAAGGATGAGTCCATCGAGTGGCGGAGTTGATGGAACTCGTTCCTCGCAGCATGAGAACACAGTGACCCCAAATCCTTTCCGCATCGGCGTCCTCGGATCGGCCGAAAGCTGGTACTTTCGGGATCTCATGCGTGCTGCCCAGCTGGACTGTTGGGATCGACCGGTGGAACTGTCGCCATTGTCGTTTTCGGACTTGCAAGTCGCCTACCGCGGAGGTGCTTCGTCGGTCGTAGAGTTTAGCGATCATCAGGCGCTGCATGCCCTATTGGTCCGCACGATGCCGCTGGGATCGCTGGAGCAAACCATCTTTCGGATGAACGCGTTGCATATCGCGAGATCCTCGGGGGTGCGAGTGGTCAATCCGCCGCGGGCACTTGAGATCGCCATCGACAAGTGGTTGACGTTGGACTTTCTTCGGCGAGAGGGATTAGAAATTCCTAGAACCGTCTGTTGCCAGAATCGGGATGCCGCCATGGCAGCGTGGGAGAGTCTAGGAAAAGATTGCGTGGTCAAGCCCCTTTTTGGGGGTGAGGGGCGAGGGATTGTACGGGTCCAAGATCCGGATATCGCGTGGCGCGTATTTAGCACGCTCGAGCAATTGCAATCGGTCATCTACGTCCAGGAGTTTCTAGAGAGCCCCGGATATGACTTGCGATTGCTCGTGATCGGCGATGCTGTATTTTGCGTGAAGCGGCAGAACCCGTTGGATTGGAGGAGCAATGTTTCACGCGGTGGAACAGCGGTCGAGCACGAGCCGACTTTTGAGCAGGTTGCAATCGCATTTCGCGCGTGTCGCAGTATCGATGCGTGGATGGCTGGGATCGACATTTTGACCACCGACGATGGCCGCGATCTGGTGCTGGAGGTCAATGCGGTCCCGGGGTGGCGCGCGACAGCGGCAGCGTTGGAATTGGATATCGCACGGGTTGTTCTGGAGAAGCTCTTAGAGCAATCAACGATTCGAAGATGAGGCCATTTTGAAGATTCGAATCGCCGCATTAATACTACGTTCGCACAATAGGTAGAACATGGCAATTATCCTCACTACTGTCCTGATGCTGATCGCATCTAATATCTTCATGACTTTTGCATGGTATGGCCATTTGAAGGACCTGAAGGACAAACCGTGGTTGATTGCGGCCATGATCAGTTGGTGCATCGCGTTGTTCGAGTACCTCATCCAAGTTCCTGCGAATCGGCTGGGGAGTTCCGTTTTGACGTTGCCTCAATTGAAGATCATGCAAGAGGTGATCACGTTGTGTGTTTTTGTTCCATTCATGGTGGTCTACATGAAGCAATCGCTTCGTTGGGACTTTCTGTGGGCTGCTCTATGCATGTGCGGTGCGGTATATTTTATTTTCCGTCAAGGCGTCTCGTTACCTCCTGCGGAGTGATGAGATGCTTGCGGGTCGCTGGTGGTTGTAACTCCTCTCTTCTTTCAATAAGTGTCCTTGGTGCCAGACATGGATCGGGATCTCTATGACAACGCTTGGTTGATCGGACTGGCGTTTGGTGATTCGGTAGATGATCTGCAGCGAAACGTTTCGCGAGATCCAATATTCCATCGAGAATCGCTACAGCCGTGGAATGGATACGGAGCGGCGGATCCATTCGCGATTTTTGTTCGCGATCGGTGGTATGTCTTTTTTGAGCTATTGGTGCGAAAAGAAGAAAACGCGGTCATTGCAGTGGCGTCGAGTAGTGACTTGAAGCAATGGCAAGTTCTCGGAGTTGCGTTAAAGGAATCGCACCATCTTTCGTATCCGTTCGTGTTCGAACATGGTAGCGAAATTTACATGATGCCGGAAAGCAAATCGATTCGGCAGGTCAGCCTTTACAGGGCGGTCGATTTCCCGCTTCAATGGGAGCGATGCGCGACGTTGGCTCAGGGGGCACTGATGGATGCATCCATCATTCAGCACCGCGATCGTTGGTGGATGTTTGCAGGATGGAAATCTTATTGGTTAAAAGTATTCCATGCTCCGAGTCCGTTGGGTCCATGGCGATCGCACTGGATGCCAATTGCGAGAACCTACAACAAGAAAAATGTTCGACCTGGTGGTCGTCCTGTGCACGTGAAGGATGGCAGGGGCAGCATCCTTCGTTTTGCTCAGGATAACCGCAAGTGTTACGGTCATCAGTTGCAAGCCATGCAAATCACCCAATTGAACAGGTTGTGGTTTCGGGAAAAACCGTATCGCGAAAAGCCGATCTTATCGCCGGCGGGAATAGGTTGGTATCGTGAGAGGATTCATCATCTGGATCTGCATCCCAATATATCCGATGCAGTGCCTGGGAAATGGATTGGCTTTCTCGACGGATGCAATTAACGCGAAATCCTCTGCGACTGTTTTTTCAATCCGATCTATAGCGCGTTCCGTCAATTATCGTCAACCCATATCTTGATACGTGGTGATGAGCCATGCTGACGCTGATGAGTCGCAGTGACACGGCGTGTTAGCGCACTCGACTTGGAGAAGCGAGCTCATTTCGTGTGGTGTTGGAAAGAATGATCGTGTCGACTTGAAGTTGCAATCGTTCGCTTGCGAGTGGCGTATCGGCTGCATCGATTTCGATCCATACCGGGACCGATCGAAAATCGGATCGGCTGAGTGGGTTGGGAGATCGCATTTGCGCACTGCCGATGGAACGATCGATCCGAATCACTTTGCCTTGGATAGGGCGAGCCAGGGCGGCGGATCTCATTTCGACCCGTTGGCCAGGAGCAACGCTAGCGATATCTGCTTCGTGGATTTCAGCGACGCATGCCATTTTGGACAAATCGGCGACTTGGATGAGTGGCAAGGTTGCGGTACGTTCCCCGGCGGAGGCTGTGATCTGAATTACGGTCCCGTTCAGGGGTGAGTGGATTGACGATTGTTTCAGTTGGAGTTGGATTAGTTCGATTTGTTTCTCGACGGTTGCGACTGGATTGGCAGCGAGCATCGCTTCGTGGGTGGCTTTGGCATTGCGATGAAGTTCGGTGGCTTGTTGGATCGCCAGTTCGCTCGCCTCGACTGCGTGCTTCGAAGCCAGTTCGGCTTGAGCGAGGGATTGCACTGCGTTGCGGAGTTCGGTCCGTTTGCCGTCGAGTTCCAAACTTCCGATGGCTGCTTTAGTCAGCGGGTCATCGCGGAGTCTCTGAAGGGTTTGGACTTGGCGCTCAAGCGTTGCGATCGATTCCTGCTGCTCTTGGATTCGATCCGCCGCTGCGACTGCTTGTGCGTGCTGTTGGTTCGCGGCGACTTTTTTTCCTTGAGATGTGATGACCGCGAGTTCGGCGTCCCGGAGCTGGGCTTGGTGCTGAGCTCGGGCATCGGCAAGTTTTAGCGATGCTGCTTCGAGTTCCATTTTTTTGGCTTGCTCGCTTTCCAGAGTGATCAATCGCTCTCCAGCTTGGATGGATTGTCCCACCGCGACGTCGACGGACGCGATGCGGTCCCCGGGGAGTGAAGACAATTGCACGATCCCGCCCAGCGGCTGCAGGCGGCCTTGGGCGGAGATCTGAGCGGAGATCAACTGGGCGCTGGCGGTTTCGACAGGTTTTGAGGGAGCTGTGCTCGGGGTGGAGTCTTCCGGAGTCGTGTCCGCTGGGTGCGACGAAGGTCGAAGCGCAACCGTTGGTGTACGATAATGGACCAGGTTGAAAGTTCCTGCGGTCGGGTACTTGGATGTGTTGGCAATTTCGACCCGACTAGACCATTGCGACCATTCCGTGAGGTGGGAGCAGCCAAGGATCATCGTTGCAAAAAACGACAAGGCGACACTGGCGTATGCGGTGCCGATCGAGGGTGATTGATTGCTGGTGGGAGTACGGCGACTCATCGGGAAGTGTAGTTGCATGGCCAAGTCCGTGATCGATGAAAGAAGCTTAGAATATCGCATAGACTGTGGCTGCCAGGGCGGAGTTGCAGTGGCTGTGGATCGCTCGAGTTCCGTAATTGTCAAAATGACCGACAAGGAATCGCTCCCCTATTATTCCAGATTTATTACACCTAGGCGCTAAAAAACTATGCTCTCGACATCCCTTCCTCGGGCGACGCAATTTGACCCGCAAACCCGATTGCGGATCCGCGAAGGGGAGCGGCCATCGATCCAAGCCACGAAGTTGCAGCATTTTTTTGGTGCGGGGGAACTGAGGAAGCAGGTCCTGTTCGACAATAACCTTACGGTTTACCCGGGCGAAATAATCATCATGACCGGTCCCAGCGGATCAGGGAAAACCACGTTGTTAACGTTGATTGGAGCGCTGCGAAGCGTTCAGCAGGGAGAATTGTGTGTACTCGGGGAGCCTTTGCATGGGGCCAATCGAACTGCGTTGGAGCGGTTTCGCAGGGATGTCGGTTTTATCTTTCAGTCCCATAACCTTTTTGAGTCCCTTTCAGCCACTCAAAATGTTCGGATGTCGCTCGAGTTATGTCGGCCTGAAATGGATTCGGCGGGGCATACGCGTGCCGCAGAGACAATGCTGGACCAAGTTGGCTTGGGGCACCGCATGCATCACAAGCCGAAGCAGTTGTCGGGTGGACAGAAGCAGCGAGTCGCCATTGCGCGAGGTCTGGTTCATCAGCCTAATTTGGTACTTGCCGACGAACCTACGGCGGCGCTCGACGAACAAAGTGGTCGAACCGTCGTCGACCTGTTGCAGCGTCAAGCCAAAGAAATGGGAACGACGATCATGATCGTGACGCACGACAATCGCATTCTCGATGTCGCAGATCGCATTGTCACTTTAGTCGATGGCTCGATTCGTAGCGACGCTTTGGTCAAGGAGGCTGCTATCATCACCCAGATGCTCGCCAAGTGCAGAGTATTCGAGCGAGTTACGCCTCGAACGTTGACCCGCATTGCGGATGAGTTACTCATCGAGTCCGCGCAAGTTGGAATCCCGATCATTCGCGAAAACGATCCTGGGGATCGGTTCTTTTTGATCCGTGAAGGGAGAGTATCGGTCCGTCGAGGTGACTCCGATACAGAGATTGTTCAGTTGGGTGCCGGTGATTTCTTTGGAGAGATGGCGCTCCTCACCGGACAACCTCGCAATGCAACCGTTTGGCCCCTGGAGGAGACGTTACTCTACTCCTTGAGCAAGTCGAACTTCCAGTCAGCGATGTCCGAATCGGCAACGATGGAAACAGAAATTCGCGAAGCATATTTCGATCGGAAGTAGAGCTATCAAGGATGGTTAACCTCCCTTTAACATCGCTGGTCCCAATGATGCAACTAGGGGCAGGGAGATTACAGAAAGCTAATATTCCCAAGTGTTTTTTGAGGGTTCAAGAATTTTTTTGAATATTTTTGCATGTACAAGTTCGTTTTTTGACGCTGGTTAAATTGCCGTTAACTAGCGAATGCGGCAATGTAAATTCATGATATTTTCTCATTACTTTTCCGCCATTTATGGGGTTGACATCGCGTTTTTTCGTGTTCCTAGGGCGGCGGGAAATTCATTGACATTTCAACGGCCTTCGTTTTACTAAATCAAGGTTAGTTTTGCGCACCCAACACACACACACCCGACTTCCCGAGTCTGCCGCGACTGGGCGAGTTGGTCGAAAGCGGCAGAAGCGGATAGCTACTTACCTCCCTTGAAGTAGTGCCGCGACACTGAGATCGTCCCTGACTCAGGAATTGTTTTTTTCATTTATTTGTTTTTCTGTCGAAGGGTTTTGTTATGACGAAGCGTGCACTTGCTCGGCGTCCGGGTTTTACCCTGGTTGAGCTGTTGGTAGTTATCGCCATCATCGGCATTTTGGTTGGTTTGCTTCTTCCAGCTGTTCAGTCGGCCCGCGAAGCAGCTCGCCG
>CAITIE010000060.1 GCA_903892355.1 uncultured Pirellula sp.
TAGATTGCGTTAGCCGCGACATAGTAAAGATCCTTGCGTACGAGGGGAATCGTTGATCGAACGCAAAAACCTACACGCCGAATACTAGCCAGGTCGGAAAATTCTAAGATCGGCCAGTGTACGCTCACTAATCTGTTTCACTCAAAGGAGTTATCTCCCTTGCTGAGCCTGTGTCGCAATTTGTCTCGGGGTTTCATCCGCAGAGGAAGTTAGTTGCCATCCACCTACCTGGTTCTACAACTACCTCGATGCCGATTTAGCCAGCGTTTCATTCCTTGTCGGTGCGACGTTCGAGTCCAAAACCTTCGACTCACAGATCGAGTACTCCTACACCCCCAATCAGCGAAGTTAAATGCCACCCACGTATCCGGAAAGCTAGGGGGTTTTGGCAACCTTTGACTCTACAGTGGGGGATTTAAGTGCAGTTACGTGGGTGGCACTTTGTTGCCACGTGGACTTTGACGGTACGAGTACTACGCCTAGCAATCCACAGACGATTTGGACCCTTCATGACCACCAAGGCTCTGTGGTGGGCCTCTATGTCTCCGGACAGCCTGTTAAGCGGTTAACGTACGATGCCTTTGGGCGAACCAACAAGGGTGGACGCTTCAGTCAAGATGAAACCCTGTTCGATGCTGTGAGCGCCGGATACCTGGGAATGGATTTCGATTTCCAGACCTTGCTCTATCTGGATGGTGGTCGTTACTACGATGCCGCAGGAGGCCGGTATCTGACTCCCGGTTCGATGGCGCTGGGAACGATCGGCATCTATGCCTTCGCCAACAACACGCCCGTCGATCGTAGCAACTCGATTGTGGCGACTTCGAGTTTCAATAGCAGCGTTGCCTCAGCCAGTTCGGTGTACGCAGCCGCCTTCTTTGAGGAAGCCAGCGTCTCGAACCAGTGGAACCAAGGGAATTACGGCAAGGCGATCTTGTACGGAACCGGTCAGTTGATGGCTGCCGTGGGGACGGCGGGACTGGGTGCGATCGCTGGCGGCATCGCATTGGGAGGCACGACAGTCGCTTATGCGATCGGCACTGGCGGTGCGGTCGCGGGGGCATCCTCTGGAATGATTTCAACGGCCTTGAGCAGCAATGGCCAAGCCGACTTCAGCGAATACATGCTGGCTGGTGGCGTCGGAGGATTTTTTGGCGGCCTCAACGGTGTCGGTTCGATGGTTGGCCTGGGCACGGGGCTAGCGGGTGCTGGGATAGGTTCTTTGTCAGGAAACGCATCAGCCGGATTCCAGATAGGAGACATGGTAGGTGGGATCGCATCGGGTGGTATCGACGACTACGCGCGCGCACTTGGGAAAGGTGCATCGCGGATGGGTGCATTGCGACACGCGGCAGCACGCGTCGGTGTCGAAGGAGGATTTACGGTTGGCGGCGGCGTGGCGGGCTACGCGGCCACCGGGACGATGGATGGCGCGCTTGCAGGGGCATCGTTCGGCCAGATGCTTGGCGGGGCGATCGGCAATCTCACGGTTGCGTGTTTCGCGGCGGGGACGCCGTTGGTAGTGGATTTCGAGGGGAATAGCCGCTCGATCGAGGACATCGAAGTTGGGGACTACGTCCTAGCGCGGAGCGAGTTTGACGCGGCGGGACCGCTGGAACTCAAGCGGGTGGAAGAGAAATTCGTCCGGGTGGCGCCGGTCATGGAGTTGGTGGTCCGGGGCCAAGTCATCACCACCACGGCCGAGCATCCGTTCTACGTCGCCGGGGAGGAGCGTTTCGTTCCCGCAGGCGAGTTGACGCTGGAGGACCAGCTAGTCGACTCGCAGGGCCGACCCATCGCGATCGACGCGATTCGCGTGACGGATCGCTTGATCACCGTCTACAACCTCCGCGTGGCCGACTTCCACACCTACTTCGTGGGTGGTAAACTCTGGCAGTTCGATGCTTGGGTGCATAATGCTGGCGAACCCTATGTCACGGGTGCGTACGACCGCGTTCAACGTGCGACAGGCAAAAACAACCATCATCTTCTTCAGAGAAAAGCCTTTCCGGATGACGCAAACGTTAAGTCGGGGCCTGTTGTACGTGTTGATGGGCGAACTTCGGATCTTGGGTCTGAGCATAATCTTGCGCACCGATCACTGGAGGGATTCTGGGAGCCGCATCGACTCGCTAGGACAACACCTACTGTCGGCGAATACTTAGAAGCACTAGATAAAAGCCTTCGCACGGCTGGCTTGTCGGCGCAAGAGGCATATCAGCTCACTGGGTCAGCAAGGCGATTTGCGATGAATCGGCTCGGCCTTGTACTGGATGACCTTGTACCATGTGTTCCAGGGCGTTTTCCATCACAATTCCTTCCAGGAGGATCGATTCAATGAGATGGCAAAATTGGGAAGTACTCCACGGCGAGCTGCTTCAGTGCCCTTGGTTTGAAAATGTTGGTAAGGAAATTTCTGAACCTGTGAAACTCACGAGAGCAATTTCGTCCTGGGACGTTGCGACACAGTGGTCCAGGGCTGAGATTTCATGGTGGTGCGTAAACGAAGCATCAAATCTGCTGCGACGGCATTTGAGCAATAACCATCGCCAAGACTATAGAAAGTGGAATGTAATCATTCAGTCGTTCACTCCCAGCATCGACGACTTGCTTCACAAATCGGTCCTTCCCAGTTTACCTTCTCACGTAGAACGCCCTGTTATACTTGACTGGATTCGGAGCCATTTGACGAGCGCGTACTTGGAAGTCGCATTCTCAGGAATTGCTGATGTAGAGTTGGTCTGTGATCAAGTTCGATGGTACCTCGATGGCCATTTTCCGTGCGGATGGTTCGTTCCGAATGAGGAAGCGTTCCCCAATGATTCAATCACTGTCGTCTTCTAGTATCTTGACAGGGCGGGAATAATCCGCGCTATCCAATCTACTTCCTCATTAAGTCGCGCTACCATGGGCCACGTTTGGCCAGATGCTTGGCGGGGCGATCGGAAATCTCACGGTCGCCTGTTTCGCGGCGGGGACGCCGTTGGTAGTGGATTTCGAGGGGAATAGCCGCTCGATCGAGGACATCGAAGTTGGGGACTACGTCCTAGCGCGTAGCGAGTTCGACGCGGCGGGACCGCTGGAACTCAAACGGGTGGAGGAGAAATTCGTCCGGGTGGCGCCGGTCATGGAGTTGGTCGTCCGGGGCCAAGTCATCACCGCCACGGCCGAGCATCCGTTCTACGTCGCCGGGGAGGAGCGTTTCGTTCCCGCAGGCGAACTGACGCTGGAGGACCAACTGGTTGACTCGCAGGGCGGCCCCATCGCGATCGAAGCCATCCGACCCACCGACCGACTAATCACCGTCTACAACCTCCGAGTCGCCGACTTCCACACGTACTTCGTGGGTGGTAAAATATGGTCGGTCGACGCTTGGGTGCATAATGCAAGTTATGCCCCAAGGAGTGCAGCGAAGGATATTGATGGCTACCGTGTCGGTAGTCACAGCGAAGTTGGAAGCCATCACATTATCCAGGGAGCGGCCGTTCGAGAACTTCCTGGTTACAACCACGGAGCGGCAATCGCTGTCGATCTCGGTAGTATTTTCGATCCAAATTCGGCCCACCGACTTACGCGTCCTGCGCAGCGGTTGCCAGGAGGAGGGACGTATGCAGCCGAACGGAGGTTTGCCTATCGATCGTTGCGAGACGCTGGTGTCCCGAGGGAAACTGCGAAAAAGCTTGTTCGTGAAGCAGATGGCTACTTCGCATCCATTGGAGTTACGATGACAACCCGTACACGAATTCCTGGAGATCGATGATGGAGTTCATAGCTGGTGGTTTAACACACGACGGCGATGTGTTTTCAGTTGGTACGGATGGCAACACAAATTGTGTACGATGGACCCATGGTTCAACGCAGCAGTGGGTAGGTAGTCCAGTTTCGTGTGCATGTTCATTCCGTGACGGAGTAATCTGCATTTCGAATCAAGGAGACATCTGGAGAATAACGACGAGTGAAGTAATAAGGCTTCATGGCATCGGTGAAAGTGCGAGTGTATTCGGTCTGACAGCATTTGACGCTGATCACGTGATCGGCGTTGGAACTTCGGGTTCGTTCGTAGAGATCGATATTCCGAACGATTCTGTCAATGTTCGAAAGGCAATTGAGTTTGGGTTTAGGAAACCCGGTCGGGATTTGATAAATGTCTTTCGAATCAATAGTGGATTGGTAGCAATTGGAAAAAAGGAATTAGTCTATTGTTTTGAAGACTACCCGAATCCAACAGGCTCTAGCAATTCGACGGGCCGAGAGTCCTTCTTTTTTAATGGAACTGAGTTCGATGGACGGTTGTGGCTTTCGGGCCTACTCGGTCAAGAGAGCGTACTTGCAAGCTTTTCGCGAGAGACTAACAGTCTTGAGTACCATGAAATGCCGGACCGAACGCGCGGTAGAGCAGCATGCATCTCGTCATTTCGTGATCGATTACTTATTGCAAACGAACAGGTTTTCGCTGGGCAAGCAGGAGATTGGAGTCTGATTATGCCGGACTTACGCGAGAAAACAGTTGCGATCATAAATCGGGGAAAGCGAAATCCAATACTACTTACGTCCTCTGGAGGTATCCATGAGATAGATCTTTAGTGCCTTGCCCTGCTCTGAGTCACAACATTGTGCACTTTTGAGTCCGAGAACTCGGCACTAGCAGTCGAGCTTATCTTGTCAGCGCGCTCACAGGGGGGCATTGGTCTCACACGTTGTGTGGATGACTGATTTGCTCCTACTTCGATGCTCGTTTTCTGCTCAAGCATGCTGTCAACATCGCCGTTTTGCGACCCGTGCGCAGACGTTGAGACAGTTGTCCTTGCGAA
>CAITIE010000061.1 GCA_903892355.1 uncultured Pirellula sp.
CCAGCGGGCCGTGCGCGGAATCTTTGCAGCGGGTGAGAAGGCTGTGTCTGTAGGCTGATGCCATTTCGCGGAACGAGCTTTACGGTCCCTGTGCTGGGTTACTGGATGGCGGACGAGAGGTACGGGTATCGAGTCAGACCTGTGATGCGCTGCGCATCGGGATGCTTTTGCCTGCGCAGTTCTGCCGCAGCATCTTTTACTGTTGGTAAATCGGATGTATTGCCCTTTGGACGGACGTATTCCCGAGCGATTGCTAGCCCAATACCCGCATCGTCGACGCTCCCTGATTTACATGTTATTATGCAGATACGTGGGTGGCACATATTTACCGCACATATTTACCCACAACCGCTTCGCACCAACAGGCAAAGACGGCCCCACCAAGGCACATTGGTGGTTTCTCCTTCTCCTACCGATTCAGCCTCGTCGTCACCATGAGCCTGTGAACTTCTTTACCTCGGTACAGCGACCTTGCCCAGCTTCATCAGTGTGAACGGATACAACGTGGTGGCATACACGGTACCATCACGGGTGACAATCATCGCTAGCACAACATGAAGGGGAGTCAACGTGCCATCGGGCAACTGATGAAACCCATGTGTCGGACGCGGACTTCCATCGCCGTTCTTTCCAGGTCCTTTCGAGAAATCAAAGAAATCCGGATTTTCGATCGTGATGACTCCAAGGTCTTCCATGGAATGAACCGAAGGATCATGGCGAATCAAGTGATGCAGATACCCAGATCCAAACCCTGTTTTATTATCGATACGGATCACTGAAAAAACATTCCCATCTGGACCGATGGATATAGAACCTCTGGAGTCAGGATTTTCGCCATCAATACGGTTCCCTAAATCCAATGCGTTGACCGGTGCCTTGGAGTCAGCTGACAGGTCTATTCGAAACATGTGCAGATCGTTGAGGAGCTGTAAATATGCAGACTTGCCATCGGCCGCAAGCCGCCAATCCGGATGGACTCGCCCCGGACCAATGTACTCCGCAAAGGGTGTTGTGCCGACCATGAGCGGTGACACGGTAACCGTGTCTGTCGACGGATCGTAACGAGCGATCTCGTACTTATCGGTAATCGCAGTCCCTCTTCCAGATGCATCGATCAACGTGTTTGGTTGATCCTTCAGGACAACACCTAAATCTCTATATTTCTTGGAGGACATCTCGTAGAGCATCCAATGCTGCTCTTCGCAGGTGATCACATACACCAACCCACGTCCTTCGTCCGCAGTTACGTCGATCACTCCCTCACCCTCCTTCTTGCCCAGAGCACGGCGTTCCGGAGTCAGCGGCATCGGCATCCCCAAGCTCTCGGATCGGTCGGTCTGTGGATCGTAGATCATGACGTAACCACCCAAGTACTCTGGTATGGGACGCCCAGCTTCGAGTTCCTTCTTTTCCACAGGAGACGCATACCCTTGCTTCGAGCCTACGTAGATCTTGCCCGAAGGCCCAACAAAATTTCTGGTGTGGAGCTTGGACTGCGCTGCATATCCCGTAGCATTCAACGGTAGGCCGACCAGTTTGTGCGTGTCCAAAACGGTCCGCATTCTCTCGGTCTCTGGATCGAACTCAACGAGATAGGCATTCCTGCCATATGCGGCTGTTCCGATGTAAATCTTGCCGTTCTTGCCCTCGCACAGCGAGAAATACCCAGACTCCTCCGTCGTGGTCTCCGGTGGAATATGAAAGGCTTTGGACGGAACATACTCGAAAGGCGCTTTCATCGGAGAACGGCTTACGTCTCTATTTTCCTGAGCGTAGGCACAGCATCCAAGGATCGCCATCACAAGCACACAAACGGATCTAGTTCGTTTCATAGTTTGCGACTTTAGTTTTCTCAATCAAAAATCCAGGGGTAACAATACCACAGGGGTTTGCTCGAACCATCGATGGTTATCTAAGGAGTGGCTCGGTATAGAAACGGTCGCCGAAACATACCACCAAAGTGGTGTGGATTATACATTCGCAAGGTGATTCGGTTTCTTCCCGGTTTCAGCTTACCAACGAGATCAACGTCCCACTCAAAACGGTAATCGTTCAGCCACCAAAGGCCCTTCATGGGTCGGTGCGCGACTTCTTGGCCATCGAGATAGAGCCAACATTCATTGAATATACCCGGGAAACGAAGATGGACGGCACCCGCAACGTCGCTGTCGTTGAGCTCTAGTTCCGTATCGTACCAAAGGTACCCAGTAAAGCTTTGGTAATCGTCAGTGACGACGCCTTGGGCTTGAGCATAAAGATCGCTGCGCAGTGTCGACCAATCGGAGCCTGTCGGTTGCGAGTTCCAGCGTTCCTTCAAACCCACGTCGTTGGGATCCCTTCGGAACGCCCAGACTAGCGGCAGATTAGCGATTCGAGTGCCTTTGGAACCATCGATCCAAGGAATCAACTCGCGGTACTGCTGGACTTCACCAGGCCACCAGGCATACCCCGATTCCCCGATCTGCTTGTAGGTCGTGAAGGTGGGATTCCACGCGGTCAACTCCTCCCGGATTCCCAGGCCACGCTCCCCGAGGGCGACGGCTTTTGGATAATCGACCTCGGAGTTCGCCGCCTGAACCATTCCCATGTAGCCTTCCAATAGATCAAACTGTTTCCTCGCGAATCGAATTCGCTCGACATACAGCTTCGAATTGCGATCGGATGTCTCCAAGCGAGGCTGAATGAGTGTTTCGGCCTGTTTCAAGTGCTCATGGAGCGTCTTGATCAAGTCGGGAGTGTAGATAGCAGGTGCAACGAAGTACTCATGTTCCGACACCAAGGTGTTTTCCCACGCGTTGTAAATATCAGTCCAAAACAACTTCATTGGGCCCGCAGCAGGGCCATAGAACTTGGGATAGAACTCGTCGAGCATCTCTTGGACGTTTTGATCCGGATTCCACAACAGTTGGCCACGGACGTAGAGATTTAAGAAGGTCGTAGCGGTGGCCCCACGGCTTTCGGTGTCGACGCCAAGAATTCCCGCCTTATTATAGTGCTGGACATCCTTTGCAAACGCTTGGTGCGATGGATTTGGAATATCTCGCCAAACGAGCATGCTTTGGTCGTAGTCATAGATGACCAACCGCCCGTCCATGATCTCAGACCAGCGGTACATGATCTCCTTAAGCTCTCGACGGGAAGCTGACCGGGGATCATCCATCGAATGGATCGGATCAAAATCGATGGGCGCGAGATAGGCCACAAGCGGCTTCTCGGCTTTTTCAACGCGCAACGGGGGAAGGGTGATGTTGGAATAGGCAAGGAAACCGATATGAGCTTTGCTTTCAGGCGCTTTACCTTGCAGAGTTTTCGCAACCTTGTTGTAAAAGGTCATGAATGCGTCGGTGTAGGACTGGGTTTGAAAGTACTTATCGAATTGGAGAGAGATCAGTTCCTTATCGGTCGGTGAATCCGAATCATAGAGTCCATCTTCCATCCCCAATTGAACATCCTTGCCAGCGGCATACATGGGAAGAACCTGCTCCGCGACATGCTGAGCGGTCCTATCGTCGGCAATCGGGACGTTGAACATCGACTTGCCAGGGGGAACGAGGTCCTTGGTGTACTGACCGAGGATATGGCCACTCGGCACGCTGAGATCGTTGAAAAAGTTATGCCGCATGAACTCCGGTTTGCCGGTGTTATCGCCGAGCCAAGACAACCAATACCGGCGGACCTCAAAAGGTGGTGCGTATGCATAGTCGATGCTTGCCACTCGCAAATCGGGTGACTCAGGAATGCATTCGCCAATCGTGGTTGGCAAATACCATCGGCATCCCCATCGATGCAAGAGTTCCGAGACAGCATAGGCGTGACATTCGGGATTGCTTCCGGCCATATAGACTCGATTGCCAACGCGGCGTACGACGATCGCATCTGCACGAAGGACAGGTGATTTTTTTTGCACATCCTGAAGCGCCGTGCGCAGACTAGGATCGAGCGATATCGCTAACTCGCCAATGATCAACGCAGGTTTGGTAGAACCTAACAATGCCTCCACTTCACCGGGCTCCGCCACCAAAGGAATCGAGGTCCCAGTTATCTTTTGGATCGCGTCCTTGAGATCCTCCGCAGCCTCCTTTTCGATGGGAGAAGAAGTAGGGGAGATGAGCACATGCGCTTCGGAAGCCCCACCCTTTACGATCCAAAGATCCTCCGCCGACAGATCGGTCGCAAAAAGAGGAACGGCAGTTCCCAGGGAGCAAGTCAAGAAGGTGATAATCGCATGAACGAAAAATTGCTTAGGCATAACTGTGAAACTGAAAAAATCGAAGAAAGGTGTTCGGAAAAGACGCGTCTCTTGATATGGCTAACATTCTACGGGGACGATCCTTTTGACAACTGCACCGACTGAGTATCTCAGCAGGAATACCGCTAATTCCGAGATGGCTTCATTTTGCTGGGAACTTACGAGTCACCCATGGTGAGGCAAGCGATGCACTTAACAAGTGCCTCAGTCATAAGCGTCCCACCGTAGGGTCATGTACATAAGTTCGATTCGAGTTCGATTCGCTTGAGACAAGCCCACCTATTTTCCTTCGCCCCCCGCAAACGCCATCGTCTATCTTTTTAGCCGGCTCGTGCTCGCAGTGTGCGACACTTCCGAAAAACACGACAGAGTCCAGTTTGGGCCTTTTCAAAAGGTGTTTGGCACCCTCGTCTAGAGGATTATGGTAGGCTGCTTTCTCAGAAAGCCCAGCACCGCTTTGTTTACACGCACCACTTCGTCCACAAGGTTATTTCTCATGAAGTCCCTCATCGCAACGGTTGGCACATGGCTATTTCTGGTTTCGTGGGCGGGAGCCCAAGATATCGAGAAGCCGGTTCGAAATATCCTTTTCAAGATAATCGCCACCACGCGGAATCCTGACTTTCTGCAACCATGGAACAAAGCGAAGCCAGCGGGCCAACTTGATGATCCTTCCTCGTAAGGAATTCCTCGCGTCAACCGAAGAAATCCTGACTGACAGCAATATTCGCAAGCAGTTTTCAGATGACCTCGAGGAGGTATGGAAAGGGAAGTAAGAGCGGTCTTCGGGATTTCTCCAATCACTTCGGCGTAGTAGTCTCACTCCACCTTTCTAGAAACAGCCGTCGCTGGCATGAGCCCAGAGCCATCGATGGGGCAATGACCAATTGGTTGCTATTCGAAGGCTTTTATGTCACGAGTAGCACTAAATCGGAGCCTGCATGACTGCAACATTCAGGGTGGATTTTCCCAATCTGAAATGCAACTGACTTATGACGCAAAACGCGCTGCTTTCGAGTTGACGAGACAGCTAGCGGCTATCGAAGTCGCTCACGTACATCGAGCTAGCTTGCAAATACTGCGTTTGACTGGTATGCGTACGTTCCCTATCAATGCTGCTGGTTCTTTTGCCAGAAGTCGTTGGCATCGCTGCTAGAAGAATTCCTAATAAACAACCCGATCAACCACCGAGCACGCCTCCGCCACATGAGCCCTAAAATGAATCCTAATGCGTCCGAAAAACGTTACGAACATGTGATTGAGTCCCTCAATTTCCTCTACGAAAAGCATCGATGCTGTGATGAGGGTACGCTCGCAACTTATATTCCCGAGTTATCAAAGGCAGATCCGAGCTGGTTTGGGATTGCACTTGCCGACGTCGACGGCAAAGTTCTTGAGTTCGGTAACAGTCAAATCGAGTTCACCATTCAGTCTGTATCGAAACCGTTTATTTTTGGCGCAGCACTGGACGTCTTAGGGCGTGATGAGGTTTTGAAGCGGGTCGGAGTAGAGCCCAGTGGCGATTCCTTTAACGGCATCGAGTTTCAGAAAGGCGAACGTCCGTATAATGCCATGATCAATCCCGGTGCTATTTTGGCAACCTCACTTATTCCGGGGAGCACAGCAAATGAAAAAATCTCGCGTATCTTGGATATCCTCAGTAAGGCGGCTGGTCGCCATCTGACGATCGACGAGAATACCTATCGTTCCGAATCGGAAACCGGGCACCGCAACCGTGCGATCGGTCATCTTCTACGCAACTTGAATTTGCTGGAGCAGGACATTGATGAGGTTCTTGAAGCTTATTTCCGTCAATGTTCGGTATTGGTGAATACACGCGACCTTGCGGTGATGGGTGCGACACTTGCAAACATGGGTGTCAACCCGATCACCGGGGAATCCGTTTTTGGCATCGATACTGTGCGGGACGTTCTTTCCGTGATGTTCAGTTGCGGAATGTATGATTTCGCGGGTGAGTGGGCCTTTCGCGTGGGGATACCTGCGAAAAGTGGCGTCTCGGGTGGCTTGGTCGCGGTTGTAAATCGTCAGTTTGGATTAGGCATATTTTCACCACGACTGGATCCGATGGGCAACACAGTGAGAGGGGTACGTATCTGTACTGATTTCTCGGAGCAAAATGGCTTGCATGCGTTTAACTTCACGAATGTTGGCTCTCGCTTTGTAGAAAGCACTTGGGCTCGGACCGGTAATTAGTGTCTCCGATTGGGTGTCTCCGTATGGCATGCGGCTTTGCCTCCTTTTTCCTACCACACCAAAATTGCGATTGATGGCGTGGGGGTGAGGTGTTCTGCAATGAATCGCCGGCGGTGTGCTATAAAAATGCTGTGCCGCTAGTTGACGGGGACAAGATCGAGAAAGAGAATGCGGACGGATTGTGAGGTTGGACGTTTGAACGCTGAGTTGAGCCGAGGCGGTTGGGGGCGTATCCCAGACTTCAATATTTGAACTTCAAACTTCCTCTGGGCATCTATCCCCCAACACCCAAGCCTAACATGGATTCTTTCGTCTTCAAAACATGTTCCTCGATCAACAAAAACTTGCCCTCGCGGTTGAAATGCAGGCGAAGAGTTACACCCTCTTAAGGTGGGTGGGGGAGTCTGTGTCGTCGGGTCTGCTCTCGTTCCAAACAGCCCATACGTATTCAACCCTGCCGCTGGCCGCAGCCGACTGGATTGACAAGCACTATCTGAACATTCCTGAAGCAGCGAGGGTCGCTCGAACAGACATCCCGGCGTTCGCAAATTTTTTTTCGACGTATCTCGAAAACTCTTTCGACCTGATTGAAAGCCCAGGCAGGATTAGATTCTCACCCGATGCACATTGCTTTTGCCCAATGTGCAGTTGGATGATTGACGCACCGAATCTCAAAACTAAGTCGCTAAGCGCGGGCGACAAGAAACGTGCTCTGAGAATGCAAATACATTCTATTTTACAAATCGGCATCGACACCGGCGCAATGCTTGACGAATCGCGTGCAGAAGCAATTGTTTCCGACAATGGCGAGGCAACGGCACTCGTTGCTTACGGACATGATCTTATTCAAAGACTCGACGCAATAGCGAACGGTCCTGCGGTGCTCGCGCTGTGGCGGCGATTTGCATGGAATGCATCTGGCTCACCCAAACCCAAGTTTCGATTGTCGACGCAGATGATAATCAGCGCGGAATCGGATTTGAGAGCTTTGGTGACGGCGCGTTGAGGGCGAGGAAATAAAGGAGCGGACGTTGCGTCGTTGCGATAGGTACAGTCGGACGAGGAGGCTCGTTGCTGTTCGAGGTTACAGCATCTTTCGCTTCAGCTCTATCGAAAGAGTTTCCGAAAAAGCAGCCGAAGTCCATCCAAGTCAAAGCACCATTCGATAAAGACATTTAAGTTCGATTATCGTCTAGTTCGCAACAATCCTCTTGGATCGTGCAAACATGCCAGCTAAAACTACGGAACAACTCAAAGCATGAGGCGATAGTTCATTGAATCTTACCATTCCGCCTGGTCCTCCCAACGACCGCTTTGGACAAGCACACGCCGCGGCGATGCGGGATAATCCTGCGGCGTTCGGGATGGACTTGCAACGTCGGTTTGGCGACGTCGTGTTCTTTCGGCTTGGGCCAATTTCCTGCTACCAATTCGCACATCCGGATGCCATCCATGACGTCCTTTCCGCGAAAGCGACGTGCGTTGGGAAGCCGCCGCGATTGAAGCAAGTCTTTGGTCGATTCGAAGGCGACGGCCTAATCGTCTGCGACGGCGATCACTGGAGTTGCCAACGCCGTTTGATCCAGCCAGCGTTTCATTCCAAGCGGCTTGCGGTCTACGCCGAGTGTTTCGGGAGAATTGCCGAGGATGCGATAAGCTCTTGGCAGGGTAAAGGTGAAATAGATATCGCGTCTGAAATGAGGTCGCGCGCGTTGCGGATCATCCTGAATACCCTGTTTTCGACGACCAAGGCCTCGGATGTCGAACGCATTCGCTCGGCTGTGGAACCGATTCAACAATGGGCAATGCGCGAGTTTTATCGTGTGGTAGCGACACCGCGCTGGCTGCCGCTGATCTGGCAGGCCGAAGCGCGGCGAGCTATCGCCGATTTAGACAGTTTCGTGCGTGGAATCGTGGAAAGTCGCTTGGCTGAAAAAGCACCTGTTGCAGACGATTTATTGTCTCGAGTCCTCTCGGCGATTGATCCCAGAACAGGAAAACGCATGACGAAACGGGAAGTGAGAGACGAAATGGTTACCATACTATAGGCTGGCCACGAAACAATGGCTTCGGCAGATCGACGGCGGAGGCCTTATCTGGATGTTGATCGGCGACTTGCGCCGAGTCGCTGCTAAATACGGTGAGCGCAGCGAGCGATTTTTGTTGCTAGAGGCTGGACATCTGATGCAGAATCTTTGCCTAGTTTCAGATAGCTTAGGCTTATGCACCGTCCCTTTGGGAGGTTGTCTGGAGCGAGAGATCTCGCAAGAGTTGTCCCTACCCTCGGAAGACCGTGTGCTTTATGTAGGGGTTTGCGGCGCCCCAGAAACCGGTTCCACTTAGAGGATTACGCTCAAAAGATGCTTCCGTCATCAACACACTAAATCAAGTTAAAACGTGAAGGAAGCAACTTATGTAATCGCGTTCGATTTGGGAGCAACCTTAGACGCGTCATCCTAAGTGGTAGCGGCGTGCATGCCGTTCGGGGATGGGCTACCTTAGGGCATGTAATTGAGGGTGTAGTATGCGTCTCTGTGGAGAAGCGGCGATTTATCTTTGGCGGAGACGATCCCCTTGGACACCAGGTGGTGAACATGGCCACGTTGAAGTCCATCGATCACCAGCTGAACGCGTTTTCCGTCGTCAGATAGTTTTGCCGATGTGATCGTCGGTGTGGTCGGATCGACCTCGGGGCTGCCGTAGGATCCTTGGTAGATGTACGTGAACGTCTTCATCTCGTAGGATGCCACATTCTCTGCCGTCTTCTTATCCACAGGTTCGGTGAAAACGAGTTCAAATCCGTTCTTCTGTGCCTTCATTTCGAGGACTTCGAAAGGAGTCTTTCCGGTCCAATCAAGCCGCTGGACGCAGAACGATTTGGTTCCGCGTGAGCCCCAACCGCGATTCGTTCCACCTACGAACATGGCACCGTTGGGTTGCATCTCCAACCCGACGACGCCGCAATCGAGTCCTTCACGGAAGGGGAAGCATGCGCCTTGGTAATGCCCCTGAACCTTTTCCATGTAGCATCGCATCACCGTGCTGAAGGTTTGATCGCCGACGAATACTTGATTTTTGAACGGACCGAATTTCCCACCCGTGGTATCGCACGTGATACCGGCGGCGGACTGTCCCATCTTTCCATATGGGAACAGGATTGCCGCTGGTTCGTACTCGGGGATTCGGTCCGCTTCGATAACAAAGCGACTACCGTCCTTCGGTTCCGTCGGTTTCTTGCCCATGTACTGTGCTGCTTGTTCGTACCATTTGAACCCACCGGGGTGCCCAACGAACTTGCCGGGACTGAGGTGCTTGAGACCGCACGTTCCATTCCATGGGCCTTGGTTATCGGTATAGAAGACGTCGCCAGCGGCGTTCATACCGATGCCTCCTGGCGAGCGAATGCCGCTCGTGGTCGGGATGGTGTTTCCGTCCGCTGTGGCGCGAACGGCCCATCCGCGATAGAGCGCATCGCTGCCGAAGGAGCCGGTCAAGCATAGAACGACCCAGATATTGCCTTCTTTGTCGAATTTTGAGCCGAATGCATATTCATGATAGTCACCGGTGATTTGCCATCCGTCCGTGACGACCTCAAACTCATCAGCTTCTCCATCGCCATCGGTATCTCGAATACGGGAAACGTCGGGCCGCTGGGTCACGTAGAGCCACCCATCCTTGAACGCCATGCCTAATGGTTCATGAAGTCCATGCGCAAACCTTTTGAATTGTTTGGCAGTGAACTCTTTGGAGAACGGGTCCGTAATCATCCAAATCTCACCACGTCGGGAGGCGACCGCCATCTTGCCATCAGGCATCATCTGGAACGAGGTTGCTTCGAGCTCAACGCCTTCGGGGACTTGGAACGAAGCGATCGTGTAGAAGTCCGCCTCCGTAGCGGGCTTTGTCGCTGCAGCCTCGGATTCAGCCGTTGATTTGGTGTCTTGAGCTAAAGCGTGGCTCGCGGACATCGCCAAGGCTAAGGGTGCAATCCAAAGCGTGGAGGCCAGGGTCGCTGCGGCTCGTTTTCGTGCGGTTTTGATGGATCGTTGCATGGTCAACTAGAAAGATATGGGTGTCTTATGGATTGTAGATAGTGGTAAGTCCCCAGGGATCGGTCCCCCGAGGTCTCGTCGAGTTCCACGTGAGAACCCGAAGAGTTGTTGTTGCATTCAAGGAATTACCAGCGAACAAAGTATTCGATGGTTGAGCCGGCGGGGGTTGCCGGGATCGGTAGCACCAATTCCTTCTTACCCGAGGCATCGCGTATCGAGACCTTGGAGGCGAGCGCCGCGGGAATGGTCACGTGATACTTGTCGTCGACTTTCCAAGTGTTCTCGCCATCTTTGACGATGTTGTTTCCGTCGCCGAGTCGCAACGTCACCGTCCCCTTGGGAACAGACCGAACGAGGGGTCGAACCGTCAAGGTACGTTTCAAACCAGGAGCGTCGTTGAGGCCTTGACTGAGTTCCGATCGATCGGTGATTTCGATCCCGTCCATCATGTACTTGAAGGTTGGCGTGCCAGCTTTGTCGAGCGTGTAGCCTTTGAATCGGTAAACTTCCGCGACCGACTTGGCATTGGGCCATGGTGTATCTACCGATTCGAGGATAGCTACGGGTGCTGAGGATTCGAGAGGGAGAACCAAGTCGCCCAATGGTTTTTGCCGACCGACACCTCGATCTCGCCAGTGCATCGACGCATCGATGAATTGACCTTGCCAGACCTTGGCGAGATTCATCGACTCAGCATCCCAAGCGATGTTCAATCCGCCGGGGTATCCGACGGCGATACCACGAGCCGAGAGCCCATCGAGGAAATTGCGATAGATGATCGGTTTATCGGTAGGTTCGAGAACGATTTGATTGCGTTGCAATCCTTCCGGCGCTGCAGCCTGCGAGCCTTGGGCAAGGTATTTCCACATGGCTGCGATTTGATGTTCTGCGTTGCCATCGTAGACCGTCTTCAGGACGCTGACCCCCTCGGGGAAGCTTGCGGGCATGCGGGTTCCGGGTCGGTACTTGGTAGGTTCGAGCAAGTACCGATAGAACCATTCGGGTCGTAGTCGTTCGGTCATGGTCTGCAAGTTGATCGCTTGGATCCCGATCGCGCGTTCGTTTCCAAAGGTATGGCACTGCGCACATGACAAACCTTTGGTCCCTGACAATTGCCGGCCGGCCGCGATGGTACGGATTTCGGCTTCGTCTGGACCGTTCGCAACCCGTTCTTCCGATGGGCGATCGAGTGTTTTCCAGTGATCTGCGAGGCCTTGGGTGGCATTTCCGTATTGAGGCATTCGGACCAGCATGTACGGTCGCTGACGGGCACCTTCGGCGAGAACTTTATTGAGGTAGTTGTCGTTGAGCTTGTCCGCAACGCCAGTCAATCGAGGCGGTAATCGGCCTTCGTCGCCCATCTCTGGGATCGTGGAAGTGAACAGATCGAGTTTGTCCGATTCGGGGCCACCCCAATCGTCTCGTTGATGGCAGGCGATGCAATTCAGTTTGCTGATCAGATATTTCGAGTGCATCGCGGGCGAGCGAGGTTCTGAAGATTTGTTAGAAAGTGCGGCGGAGATAGCTTCTTTCTGGAACACGGTCAGTTTGTAATCCGGCAAACCTGCTTTCGGTTGGCTCGCTAAACAGCCTGAATCGGGTTTAGCTCCATCGAGCGAAGGAGCTTTCGCCATCGACGACGTCGCCAAATCCGTCCCGTTCATCTTGTGGCATTGAACGCACCCGACCGATTGGAAAAGGCGTTTGCCCGTTTCGATCAGTTTTGCGTCAGGAGTGTTGGTCCCATCGGTGGTCCTGGGTTGATTGGGTTTGAGCATCAACCACGCATCGATCGCTTGGCGAACCACCGTGGAACTTTCTAGTTCCAAATCGAGTTCGGCGCCACCACCACCTTGGATGAAGTCGACCCGCACTTGGTGCGAGCCCGCTTGCAACTCGATTTCTCCAGAACCGCTTTGTGGCGGGTGGATCCCGTCGACATCGACCAGCAGTTTCCCATCGATGTAGAGTTTGCTACCGTCATCGGATCGAAGGTGGAAGCGGTATTTGCCAGCTTGATCGATGGCGATGAAGGATTCAAAGCGGATCCCATAGTTGCCACCTTTGCCGGATACGGTCAGATCGAGGCCTTCACAGGTCCCTGATGCCTCGGGTTTCATCTCTTCGAAGTTGGGGATTTTTTGCCAACTGCCGTAGAACAATTGGTAGTTGGTATTTGGGCGGACGTCGGAAGGGTCGACGCTGGGAAGCAGGTAACTGGCTAAATCTTTGACTTCGTTGTCATTGAGATGCATCCCTGGCATTCGATTCCCAGGTCGGACGGTATGAGGCTGTTTAAGGAACAACGCCAATCCATCGAATGAGTACTTCTTGGTGAGATCCGGGAGTGGAACGCTGGTCGCGGTGACCTTGGTACCATCGATGTTCCCGTGACAAACAGCACAACCGATTTTCGCGTAGAGGTCTTTGCCTCGCTCGATCGCTTGAGGCTCAATACGGGACTGGCGTCGAGCTTTACCGGTGCCTTCCAGATAGGCTGCGATCGCGTTGATGGTTTCCTTTTTCTTCACGTCATCGAGACCATGGAGCAGGTCCGGCATGGTGGTACCGGTTTTTGAGCGATGGACATCGGCGAGCATCGAGGCGACGAAACCAGGGCGCAGTCGACTACCGGATTGGTCCAAGATCGGTGCTTCTTTCTTTTCCAGAAGCGAGTTCTGTTGACCAGCGGCGTGGCACGATAGGCAGCCCAATTCGCTGACGAGGATTTGTCCGCTCATGACTAAGGAATCCGCGTTGCTGCTCTGGGAGGCTAGTCGTTCGTAGCCTGGGACTCGCGGTCGCAGGGCTGCTGCATCCGCATCCATGGGCACGACCCAAATGTTGCGATAGGTGACGGGGTTCCCGTGATCCTGAAGGTACAACGGCCCAGGCTCTTTTCCTTCGCGGACGGGAGCAGCAGTTGTTTCTCCGGGTGCTTTTTGATCGCGATGGATTGGATATCCATTCAGCCATACCGAAAGTTTTGCGTCGGAGGTTTTCTTGCCGTCGGCATCGAAACGCGCGGCGACGAACTCGACGTCGTACGTTTGCCAAGCCATCGGTGGGAGTCCTGCATTAAAGTCAGCAGCCTTGACACCGTAGATAGCTCCGCAGGTATTTCCTTCGTTGTCGAACCCGAACGAATCGAGGACTTGTGTTTCGTATCGGCCTTGGTGATAGACGCCGCTATTACCGCGACCTTGCCCCATCGCTTGGGGAACAAACGGGGTTCGGAACTCAAGGTGGAGTCGATAGTCCTTAAACGTATCTTTCGAGGTCACGCCGGCGAGGAGTAGGTTTTCTTCGACCAGCTTGGCGCCATTTTGCCAATGCTGATCGATGCTGGCTTGCGATCCATCAAAGAGAACAATAGCTGTTGCCGGGGGCTTAGCGCCGAGGCTGGGGCTCGTTCGGACGATCTTTTCTGCCGTTGCGACCAATTCCTTGAGCTCTTCGAGATCCATTTCGACAACTTGGATTTGGCTGCGATCCCAGCCTTCACCCGGCAATCCACCTTGGAAGAACGACACGCGGAATTGATCTCCCGCCAGTGCCGCCGCTTGGATGCCCCTGCCAGCCTTCACGTATTCCCCTTGAAGCTTGAACGCTTCGGTCGCCGTGGCATCTTGAGCGTGCGCTGATGGGGCCGGTTGGGTGGAAAAACTTACCAGCGGCAGAGAAGCGGTGACGGCGGTAAGGAGCCCTTGGAGAACGTAGTTTTGGAAACCAACCCCAAAACGAGAGACGAGTGAGTTACGCATGCGGTGATGATGAAGTCAGGGGACCTAAAAATGGATGGGACAGAGGAAGCATAATCCAACTTGGGCTCGAAAACACCTAGCCACCCCGAATTACTGGGTGTTGGATTGCGCGTGGAGGGACGCGGCCATTCGGCAGGCGAATTGGCGAGCATGCTCGATATCGTTTGCGTTGGGGTGGCCCCGCTGAATCCCCCCGAACCACCGGAGCGGGCCGACGGTATCCCATCCAGGGTAACAGGCTTCTCCAACGATGGTCATTTGATTCTTCTCCACGATTTTCCTTAATGCACGATGCCAGATCCCATGCAGGAAGGGGAGACCCGCGGTAGAGAAGAGGAAGGCTTTTCGAGGAAGAGAGTTACCGTCGCGGGCGAAACGCAGGAGAGCGGGGTGATGCGAGGAGAAAAAGATCCCGGAACCCAAGCCGACCAGCGCATAGTCGGCGAGGTCGACTTTTTTCGCCTCGTCCACGGTCAGGACGCAGGCCCCGGTTGCTTGCCCCATCGCCTGCGCCACCGCTCGCGTATTATGATGGTGCACGGATACATGGATGATTGCGATTTTCACTGTTGAGATTCACTGTTGAGATACGCCGTCGAGATTCGCCGAGGGTCAGAAATCAAAAAAAGCCTTTACCGAGCATATCGTACCCGGTTCAGAAGCCTTTTGTTCGCGACTCCAAGATTTCCATGTTCTGATTCACGTGATCTCCCACAAACGCAGGAACCTGAAATCGTGCAACCCATTCGAAAGATCGATCTGTCGATCGTGTCGTGCTGGAATTTGATCCTCTTGGTGATGATTTCACACTTCGGTGGCTACGAGGCAGCCAATGCCCAAGAGAATTGGAGTCGCTTTCGTGGCGATCGAGCGGATGGTGTTGCGGCTGATGATGCGCGATTGCCTGAGGTTTGGGACAAAACGAGGAATGTCATGTGGTCCGCAGACGTTCCGGGATTGGGTTGGTCATGCCCCATCGTCTGGGGAAATCGAGTTTTTTTGACCTCCGTGAGCAGCGATGAGGAGAACACGAAGCCGTCCAAGGGCCTTTATTTGGGTGAAGGGACGCGCGAGCCTGGGAAGGGAGTCCATCACTGGTGGACCATGTGCTTTGACTTGGATACCGGGAAAGAGCTCTGGAGGCGCGAGACACATGCAGGTCATCCCACGGTACCGCGGCATCCCAAAAGTTCCTACGCCGCGGAGACGGCTGCGACCGATGGTGAGCGGGTGTATGTGCTGTTCGGTGATGTCGGGTTGTACTGTTATGATTTCGAGGGCGAGCTCCTGTGGTCTCATCCCATCGAACCGAAAAAGACATTTTATAGTTATGGAGCCGCATCGAGCCCAGTGGTTCATGATGGGCAAGTGTTCATCGTCTATGACAACCTAGAAGCTTCGTGGATGGCTGCATTCGATGCAAAGTCCGGGGAGTTGCGTTGGAAGCAAGACCGGCAGGAGACAAAATCCTGGGCAACACCCTTCGTGTGGCAAAATGAGCAACGGACGGAAGTCGTCGTTCCTGGCCAAGGGCGAAACCGGAGTTACTCATTGACCGGGGAATTGCTTTGGGAATTTGACGGCAAAATGTCATCGCTGGTAATCCCATCTCCCTTTGCAGCGCATGGCATGTGTTACGTTTCGAGTGGCTACATCGGTGATGGTCATCGACCTACATTTGCGATTCGACCAGGAGCCAAAGGGGACATCTCACCGAGCCAAGACGACGAGTACACCGACAATCAGTATATTGCTTGGTATCAGGATAAAGGATCGCCATACAACACGACTCAATTGGTTTATGGCGACTACTTGTACACCGTCTACGATCTCGGTTTTATCACATGCCATAATGCCAGAACCGGGGAAGAGGTATATGGCAAGCAACGGTTTTCGCCCAAAGGGACGTTCACAGCGTCGCCGTGGGGCTACAACGGGTATGTTTTCTGTTTGAGTGAGGAAGGATTGACTTATGTCATTGCGGCGGGGCCTGAGTTTCGCATGGTGCGAACCAATCCGCTCGACGCGATGGCGTTGGCCACACCCGCCATCGCGCAAGGAAAACTGTTGATTCGGACCGCGTCGAACCTGTATTGTCTTTCCGGTGGAGAACGCGCGGCCGTAAAGTGAAATGTTTCCAGTGAAATGTTTCATTGGCTCAGCGCCGGTCGATTGCCGTTTTGATTCCGTGCCCCCTCAAGAAACCCACGGACTCAGGCTGATGCACAGTGAGGCTGATGCACAGTGAGGCTGATGCACAGTGAGGCTGATGCACAGTGAGGCTGATGCACAGTGAGGCTGATGCACAGTGAGGCTGATGCACAGTGAGGCTGATGCACAGTGAG
>CAITIE010000062.1 GCA_903892355.1 uncultured Pirellula sp.
GGACAAAGCCGACACGGCCACACTGAGCGCCGCCAAGCGCCGGGCTCGCCAGCAGTTGAAAAAGCTGACCTAGCAAATCTCTCGCGGCATCGCAACGCGGCCGTCCAGTAAATCCGCCGGAGAGTCGTGTACGCTCACGCTGTGCTGTGTACTTCCGACATTCGACCTTGTCATCGTCGATGAAGCTCACAACCTTAAACATGGTTTTGGTGATCACGTCTCATCTCGCAACCGTTTGTTAGCTTTGGCGATGGGGCATCCGAGTGTTGATCCTGACGTCAAGCTTTTTCCAGGCTATAAGTCTAGAGCTGCCCACGTTCTGTTTCTTTCCGCTACGCCAGTGGAGGAAACCTATCAACAGCTTTGGAACCAACTGGACGTTTTTGGTAAAGCGGCTCCTTACAAGCAGCTCTTGGACAAGAAGATTACCGATGACGAGCGAAAGGCTATTGCAGCTAAGTTTTTGATTCGTCGAGTTACATCGGTTCGAATCGGTCCAAATGAATTGACCAAGAATGAGTATCGACGTGAGTGGAGACGCGGTGGTGTCGCCACTCACGACGAACCAATCAGAGTTGAAGATCCTAAGCAACGTCTCGTGGTCGCGCTCGTGCAAAAGAAGGTGACCGAATTACTGGGACACGAGCGATTCAATTCGTCATTTCAAATTGGGATGTTGGCCTCCTTCGAGAGCTTTCTTGAAACCGCAAAGCTGAAACGTGACGATGATGATTCGGCCAATTTTGACGATGTAGACCAAACAGAAAGCGCGATCGAGAAGGAAGGTATCGATGTTGGTGATATCAATCGCTTAGCTCGATCTTATAGGAACCATTTTAAATCTGAATTGCCACATCCAAAGATGGACGCGTTGGTTGGTTCGCTTTCGAAGTGTTGGGAGACTGGTGAAAAAGCACTCGTTTTTGTCCGCCGAGTCGCATCCGTCAAAGAACTCAAACGCAAACTTGATGATCGTTACGATGAATGGTTGATGAATCGACTGCGGTCGGAAATGCCGCAGCGCATGCAAGATCGGCTAACGTCATTGTTCGATGCGTATCGTCAGCAGCGGCTTGCGGCTGGAAACAAGCAACTTGACTCATCCAGCGAGGTTGTAACAGCGGGTGGCAAGGAATCAGATACGGGCGGCTTAGATACATTCTTCGCTTGGTTCTTTCGTGGAGAAGGTCCTGCGGATGTTGTAAGCGGGGCAAATATCCAGCGGCGCTTTATTCAGAGCGGAACGACCTTGGCAACTTTCTTCTCGGACAACTATGTGGCAGACGTGCTTCGATGCACGCCGGCGATTGTCGAAAGCAAGCTTGCAGAAGTGCTTGGCTTGGATCAGGGACGACTATTAACGGTACTTCGAAAAGAATCCGTGAGGTTTCTCAGCGCGGCCAAGAGACAAACCAGAGCCGACCGTATTGAAGCAGTCCAGGCAGCCGCCATAGAGCTGTTAAAGGACAAGAAGTGCGAATTTCAGGACAACGCACGCATCGTGTGGCATGAACGCTTCGAACGTCAAGTTCATGCGATCCCAGCGACCGAGACTTCTGATGTTTCGGGTTTGCTAGCCGTCGAAACTTTTTTTACAAAGCTGCGAGAGAGGCCCGAACTTCGCGCTGATTTGTGGCCAGAGCCCGAAGATAAATGCCGCACAACACGATTTCGAAGGCGTGAATGGAGAGCCAGTTTACTTGCATCCGTGGCTCGATTGGGCCATTCGTTTATCGATATGTATGTCTTGATTGCGTCTCGCTTACAAACCCTTGACCAGCGTTCGCAGCACCGCGGCTTAGATGACGAGTCGGATTCAAACATCGATCAAATCACCAAGTATCTCGACTTGCTTGAGCATCAGCGAGTGACAGATAGAGGAACGCGAGGGTGGCGGGCATTTGATGAGCTGGCTGATGTTGCCGCTAACTTTGACTTGATTATTGACGTCAATGCCCCCGATATTCGAGACCGCCACGTTGATGAAGCGACCAAGGAGTTTGGTAGCATGCTTGGCCGACAACAGCCTGTGGGTGGAATGTCTGGCAAAGTGAATGAAACCTTAGTCCGTCAGTTCCGAATGCCAGGTTATCCATTGGTTCTCTTTTCAACTGACCTACTGCAAGAAGGCGAAGATCTTCACACTTTCTGTTCATCAATTCATCACTACGGAATATCCTGGACTCCATCGTCAATGGAGCAAAGGATTGGTCGAATTGATCGTGTTAGGTCTCATTCGGATCGGCGTCTTTCTGGCCTGAACGAGGAGAGGCTGGATGGCAACGACAAGCTTCAAGTGTTTTTTCCGCATCTGGAAGATACGGTCGAGATATTTCAAGTCCATCGCGTTCTGGACCGGATGAACATATTTTTGCGTTTGATGCACGAAGGACTAACTGTATCCACGACAGAACAAAGAACAATCAATGCGAGCCACGAATTTGCCAAATCGAGGAAGCCTCCCGAGCAAATTCGTGGTCGATTAAAAACAGCATTCCCAGTTTTACCTGCTCACGTAATTGGCACGCGAAAGACGCTTTCAACAGTGCCGGATCATTACTCGGAAATTCAAAAGCGATTTCGAAAGATTGCATCCGGTGAGTCTCGCGGCTTAGCTATTCAATGGGAACGAGAGGCAAACGAATGTGTGCTAACTGGGACGGCGAAATTGAATCATCGAATTCAGCCATTCACCCTAATCCTCGATTCAGTCGATCGCTTTCCAATTGTTCGCTGTCTTAGCCCGGTGGGACGAGTCGACCCAGACGAAGAGATGGAGGCTGTATTGGAAGCAGTATCCGCGAGTCCAATGAAGGTCGGGGCAATCGTTAGCAAAGATGAACGCAGCTACGACTTGACGGTAGAAGGAGAGGTTCTTTTTAGTGGTGATGACGAAGTGAATCAACTACGGATTTCGGCACTTATTGAGCGAGTTGTGCTAAACGCGGACATACTCGAACAGAGACTGCTGCCCGGACGAGACGAATCGCTGGAAGCGTTTCGAGACGATCTGCGGAGGGAGGCTGATCATGACAGATGATTGGCTCGAGATGGTTGGTGCAGAGGATTTTAGTGTCAAAGGTTCATCAGTTGGTGTGACACTCCAGGACGGTCGAAAACACTGTGTGGAGGTTAGCAAACAGGCGAACGAACTTGTACTAATCGCATTCGTTGTGAAGCAATCCGTCGTCAGTTTCCTGCCCGAGCTTCCACTGGAGATTTGGAAACGGAATAGAAGTACAAGTTTGGTCGAGTTTCGAATTGATAAGAAAAATCGCTTGATTGCCGAATGCCGCATACCGACATATGGCCTTACTCGTGAGGAGTTCCAGTTTTGTATTCGAATTATTGCAGTCGAAGCTGATCGACTTGAGTTTCTCTTGACAGGACGAGACCAAGAATAGTTAGTTGCCTGTCTCTCCCGATATAGCCATTGCCGTCACAGGCTGAGCCGTCGACGAAGACAACAAGTGTAACAGTTGGAAGCTAGGCCGCTTTCTGTGAATAGTGCTTCAGCAAGCCTCCCAGCCGTTCTCTACATCGAATGCTCGACAGTGGAATCGTTTCGGGTTCGGATGATTGCTTTTTCGACCTTTTAGTGCGTTTAGCTTTTGCGGTCGGAAGTACAAGGTTCTCGAGCGACTGATGGGGCCTCTCAATGTGGTAATGTTCTCGATATTCCGAACAGAGATGATCGAAGTGGGCTTTACCGAAGATGACGAAATGGTCGAGACATTCTTGCTGTAGCGATTGGATAAATCGCTCGACGTATGCGTTGGTGTTTGGCGACCGAAAGGCTGAGACTTTGACGTCGCGTTTGCCGGCCGAGAATGCTTCGTCAAACGATTTCGTAAACTTCGTATCGCGGTCATGCATCAATAGTTTGCATGACAGTTTCTCGTCTTTCAGATGTTGCGTGAACGCTTCGGCTTGCTCCAAAACCCAGGATTCATCGGGATGGTAACTCGAAGGCGAGATAAAGACTCGGCGTGTTTCCAAATGCAGGAAGACCAAGACAAACAGATCGCGAAGGCCAGTCTTCGACACGACCTTCTTGGAGTAGAAGTCACATTGCCACATGGTTTTGGCATGCCGCTTAATAAACTCATCCCACGTGCCAGGTCCACGTTTGGGGCCGACGTCGTAGCCGTTTCGCTTGAGGATATTTTTCACGGTATTGCGAGTCACCGACTCGATTCCGAGCTTCTTCAGCTCGCCGAGAATCCGTGTGTAACCCCACGAATTGTCCTTCGCCAACTTGAGGATCAGCTTCTCGATTTGCTCGGCCGTTCGTGGCCTACCGACATTTTTTCGTGCCTTGGCAACCTTGTCCGAGGCATCTCGAATCCACCGCCGGATCGTCGATGGATGGACGATCGTGGCCAGCTCGTTGAGCGCCGATCCTAAGTTCTTTGCAAACCTGACCAAGCGATTCTTTTCGCGATGAGTTAGAATAAGGCGCTCGGGAAGTCGGCTCCGAAGGATCTGGTTTTCGGCCTTGAGGTAGCTCACCTGGCGGGCCAATTCCTTGCTAGTGGAGCCGGCGATGACGAGCATTAGTGACGCGTATATGTTGCGAAAGCTGGCCATCGTCGATACAGGGGATTTCCTGAGAAAAGCTTGGGCGGAGCGGAATATTTGCACATGGGTGCTAGGCTTTGAGATTAGTTCCCAGCTGCCCTGAATCAAGTTTTCCGACCGCCTTCACGTCTCTAAACGCGTGACCATCGAGTTCTCGGTCGCCTGTAGTTGTCGCCAGAGTGGCGACCAAGACATCTACGATTCCGCAGACCACACCTTCGCAGGTCATTTTTTCGTGAAGTGGTTTCGATCGTTGAAAAAGAATCGGAACAAACGAATCTCTGCTTAACCAAGCGATTGCCGCGTTAGCTGCGGCATCTCCAACCATTCATGCTCCCGATGACGTTTTCGCACGGGGAGGTCCCGCGCTTCGACGACTCATGGCCGACATCGAGGCCGGCCGGATCGATTGCGTGGTGGTCTACAAGGTCGACCGACTCAGCCGCAGCTTGCTGGACTTTGCCCAGCTTATGGCCAAGTTCGACAAGCACCAGATCGCATTCGTTTTGGATAAACCAACTACTTATCTTCTTTCCACTCCATCGCTCGGCCATTCTCATGAATCGCAATCAACTGGTAAGGATTGTTCAAGTCCTGATTGCTGAAGACAATGACATGAGGGAGCCGCTCAATGGCTCGCTGCAGATTTGCGAGAGTTCGTTCGAATCGCGCGCGAAGCTTGTCGCCTGGAACATCATGTCCGCCTTGACAAACTCGCATGCCCACCCTTTTGCTCGATTCGTCAGCACTTTCGATACGGATGAAAATGAGAACGACGGTGTACCCGAGCGACGCGTAGGAGGCGAGTTGATCTACTTTCTCGCCGACAGGATCCGACAGCACTGTTTCAAAGATGAAGCTCTCTCGTTGGTTTACCAGTTCCCTACGGACCGCTGTCGCTAATTCGGCGGCCTCATAGGGCGATAAACCTAAGGAAGCGGACAATTCATCGGCGTTGATAAATCGCAACCCTCCGTCGGCTAGATAACTTTCATAAAAAGTTGACTTGCCTGAACCATTAGAGCCAGCCAAAGCGATGATTATTGGACGCTTATCTAGAAAGTCAAACGGCAGCGTCAACGGGAAACCTCGACCGCGATAAATTCACGACCAACGAACCGACCTATGGTTTCGCTCCCATTTTCTTCGATGCGGCATATCAGTTCCGGGTGGCCGGTGACAGGCTTGAAGTGCGGATAGCGACGTTTTTTCAATACAGATTCAAGACGTTTGCGTCCCTTGGCCGTCTCCACTTCTGCCAGCAACTCCGATAACGGCCTCTCTCCGCCAGCCATCTGAAGCGATAGCGCCCGATCGCCGCGAAGCAGAGGCTCGATCGATTTTCCAAGCCCGGCCCAGAATTCAATTTGACCAGCAATACTCCGCTGCGAGAACGGCACAACTGCTCGAGCATCGTCGACAAGCTCATCCGATAGTTTTACAGGTTGCCCCATGGAATTCACCCTCCAGGCCAATAGTAGCATTTTGCTACCCGCAAGTCCAGTTTGTACTGGATGATTAACCGCTAATTTATGCCCTACGGCGATGAAAGAATTTTAGTAAAAATGCGTTTGAGAACTCGAGGAGCAGCTGGGGGGTGATTGGGAGACAGAACTTAATCAGCGCGCGAAAGAGATCTCGCTCATGCGCGAGCTGGGACTCTCGGCCGATTCAACTTCACTTTCTCCAGGAGATGTAACGGATGACGAAGACATTGCAGTCGAACCAGCAGAGTGAGGTGGATGCCGAGTCGGTACCCAGCTCGCTACGAATCGTTTGTGACGATGCCAGTTCGATCAGTTTACAAGCCGCTGAGGCTGCCGAAGAAGGCAAGCCGGCGTTGCGAAAGTTCTCTATGGTCGCTTACACCGGTGGCGCAATGCGTCTTGGTGGCTGGCCTTACCCTGTGGTTGTGGACTTAGCAGGCATGCGAGTGACTCGCAAGTCGCGTTCAATCCTCAAGGACCACGATCGCGCCAGTATCGTGGGTCATACCGACGACATCATGGTCTGTCGTCGCCGAGTGCGCGCGGCTCGAAGGTTTCGATGTTCCACGCGTATTCGTCGACGGAACGATTTCAAGTGGAGGCAAATACCCTTGGGATATCAAATGTAGTAATCCTCTAGGGCCTATAAATTATTTAGAATACGGAAAGGGACATAATGCTTCAATCGGATTCTCGATTGTCTCCCTACAAAGCGGACAGTGGAAATTTCGACTAACGGTATCTAGCAACATGGTTACGCGTGGCCTCATCCGAAACAACGAAATCCGCCGTAGAAGGTAAAGCTCGGTAGGATCGCTTGAGTTTAAAAATTCTAGCTCCAGTTGCTTTGAGAGGTATGCTCGCCCCATCGCCAATCCGTACATGAATCCTTGATGTAGTCTTTCGCTCATAGGAGGTAGCGTGGCGCCATCTCCAGACAATGCGTCATAAAGAATTATCTCTGCGATCGAAAATGCAATCTCATGATACCTCCCGGCACTAATGCCAATCTTCACAAGATGCGGGAACGCAGCGAAACTTGCGTTGTATACAGATCCTTGATGTGAAACTGCATTTGTGAAACCCAAAAACTTTTCGTCCGCCACATCGTCGCCCGAGTACATTTCACGAAGAGTTTGGGGTATCGATGAGGCATTGCCATAGGCATGTCGCAATTCCGACCAAATCGTGTCATCCAAGTCAATCAGCATCGAACATCACCTCACGGAAGGATTTTGGCACACCCACCAAGTAGACGGGATAAAGTCCCCTGCTAGTGCGTTTGAGAATTCCATGGTCGCATAGCCAGTGTAGGTAAAAGCCTGTTAGGGACTACATACGTGTTCAAGTATTGACCTGTCGGCATCTGGGGACATGCGGCAACTTAGGATCGCGTAGACGATCGCTGACTCCGTTTCGACACGGTAGTAGATTGCAAACGGAAATACTTTGGCGAACTTGCAAGGTAATCCATAGTGCATTGCATGGATTCCGGCTTCGTCTCGAAGATCAGCAAGGTCGACTTCGATCGTATTTACGAAATGATCACCCCAACCATCACTGATATGGTTGAAGTATGCCGCAGCGTAAACAAGGTCTGGCGAAGCCTCTGGACGAAGAGCGACGTTCATGTACCCTCCGCCTGATGTCTTCCATCGCTTCGCCTAGCGGTTTCGAGGGTTCTGAAGAGGGATTCCGCATGCGTTCTGCCAATACATCGGCATGCCACCCAGGTGGTGTGTATCCTTGGGAATCACCCTGAAGTGAGGCCCAAAGTAATTCCAAAGCGTAACGCTTTTCGTCTTGGGTCAAATTGCAAATCAACGTTTCAACCGACATGGAATAACCCTCCGACCCTATTTTACCAGAGTTAATCGCATGAGTCGAGGATTTCTAGTCCTTAGAAGCACAGGCCGGTCGTTCCGTGTCAAATGGTCGCTTGAGCCGATAAGGCCAATCTGCTCTGGCAAGTGATCTTGGACGAAACGTCTGAAATCTTCGGCGATAGAAAGTGGATTATAGAGAGTTGAAAGTAGAGGTTTTCAGAGACGCATCACGTCAACCTACGGGTCACCAATGAGCGTGCCAAAAACTAACTCGCTGCTGGTTAACAACGCTGCTCCGATCGACAGATAGACACGGGGGGACGTCCACTCGGCTCTATCGACCGGCAAAAACTGAAAAGCCCGTTTTTCCAGGTTTTCGCATTCCAAAGCGCGAGAGTTTTGGGTTTGTTCGAAGAGAGTTTCGCACGGGGAGCTAAGATTTTTTGCTCGGAAAGAGCCTGTTAACCTGTTAACACAGAAAGCCGAGAGTGAACGCTCTCGGCTTTCTGCATTAAACCCCTGGATTTCCAAGGGTTTGCGACGATTCGGCCATCGCGGCGCGCGTTTTAGTTCCGAACCGGTTGCTCTCAGGGTCCGAGAGCAACCATGGAGGTTGGGCTCGCACCCCGGGAGCAACCCTTTCGAACTCTCTGACTCTCTGGTTAACAAGCGTTATTACTTCACAACCCGGTTGCTCTCGAACCCCGAAAAAAAGTTGCGAAAAGCCGACCGGGGAGTGAACGCTTCGCCAAGGGGCTTTCTCATCGCTCACGTTTCCCTCCTGCTACGCGATGATATCTTGGATCACATGCCCATGGACATCGGTCAATCGGCGGTCGATCCCATCATTGCGAACGGTGAGTTTCGTATGATCGATCCCTAGAAGATGAAGAATCGTCGCATGGATATCGTAGACTTGGGTATAGTGATCGCGATCCAGGGGCTTGTATCCCCATTGGTCGGATTCGCCAACGGTGATTCCACCGCGAACCCCACCTCCGCACAGCCAATTCGTGAACACGTACGGATTATGATCGCGCCCAACGCCACCTTGGCTGCTAGGCATCCGACCGAACTCGGTGGTCCACAAAATGATGGTGTCCTCGAGGAGTCCACGTTGCTTTAGATCTTGGATCAAGGCTGCGGTACCAACAGCCATACCTTCGGCAAGTGGCCGATGGTCGCGAGCGATATTCTCATGGCTATCCCAGTTGCGCCGCGGAAATCCATTGTCGTTGCCTGACCAAATCTGAACAAATCGGACGCCTCGCTCCAGCAGTCGTCTTGCGACCAGGCACTTTCGGCCGAAATACTCGGTCTCTTCGGGTGTGTTGATCTCTGCAGGATAAGTCGCACCTGCTCGGTCGAGTCCATACAGTTTGAGGATATGCTCTGGTTCGTCGGAGATACCCAACGCTTCGGGGGCACTCAGTTGCATCGCTGCCGCAAGCTCGTACGAACGGACTCGAGCGTCCAATCGCGAATCACCCGGTCTGGTTTGCTCGAATCTTCGATTGATGCGATTGAGCATCGCGAGTCCCGCTTGGTCTCCATCGCTGGTGACAAAGTCTGCATGCGGTATTAAATCTTCGATCGGGGTTGTTCGCTGTGGGAAGATGGTGGTCCCCTGGGCGCTCGCGGGCAAGAAAGCCGACCCCCAGTTTTTGGGACCATTGCTGGCGAATCCGCGGTGATCGGGAAGAACCACAAACGTAGGCAAGTTCTCGTTGATAGAACCTAAGGCATAGCTGACCCACGATCCCATCCCAGGAAACCCTGGGAGTTGGAAGCCCGTCGCTTGCAGATAGGTGGCTTGCGAGTGCACACCGGACTTTCCGACCATGTTGTGAATGAAAGCGATATCATCGACGCAACGTCCGATCGGCGCGACGACTTCGCTGAGCATCTTGCCCGATCCACCATACGGCGCGAATGCAAAGGGCGACTTCATCCACGGTCCCAATCCATCCTGGAACGCTTCCACATGCTCCCCAAAATCCGATGGTTTGCCATGATGTTTTTCGAGCATCGGTTTGTGATCCCACAAATCGATGTGGCTCGCCGCACCACCCATGAACAGTTGGACCACCCGCTTGGCTTTCGGCGGGTGATGCAACGTCTTCAGCACGCCATTGGTTTGCGTTGGATTTGTTTCCGCCATCGAATCCTGATGCAGCATCGTCGCGAGCGCCATCGCTCCGAACGCACCTCCGGAATGCCCTAGAAAGTCTCTTCGATTTCTCATTGCATGGCCTGTTTCAGGGTTATTACCTAGTTCAATGGTTCTAGTCGACAAACGCAAACTCGCTGAGGTTGAATAGAAAACGGCACAGATTCTTCAAACCGTATTGGTGGGTGAACCTGGAAAACTCTTCGGCTTCTTCGGGGGTTGGATCACGCTGCGCAATCAACTGCATGGCTCGAACCACTTGCTCATCGCGCGAGCTAGCTTCGCTTTCGATACGTTTGGCGAATCGCTCGGCCATGACGAGACTGAAACGATTGTTGAGCAATGATAGAGATTGAAGGGATGTCAAGGTTTCATTTCTGCGAGGGGTACTTTGCGACGAGTCCGCGCAGTCGAGCGTTGTCATCCATGGGTCAGGTTGAGACCGTACGATGAAGCTATAAATACTACGGCGGTGCGATGTCGGATTGGACGGATCGAATTTGCGGTATTCGTAGTGGGGTGAGTGTTCCGGGTGTTCTAGTTCAAAAAGATAATAGCCTGGACCGCCCATGGCTGGGTTCAACGCTCCACTGGCAGACAAGATCGAATCGCGAATCTCTTCAGCTTCCAATCGGCGGCGATTCATCCGCCACAAGTACTGATTTCCTCCGTCGATTTGCGCCATGGAGTCATTGTTGGCGGAGGATTGGCGATACACGCTGCTGGTAACGAGCAATCGATGCAGTGACTTAAATGATTCTCGCTGCATCGATTCTCCTCCATCGCGAAACTGGCAAGCGAGCCAGTCGAGCAACTCAGGGTGAGTCGGCAATGCACCCATCCGGCCAAAATCGTTTGGGGTCGATACGATGCCTTGGCCAAGGTGGTACTGCCAAATCCGATTAACAATCGATCGCCATACCAATGGGTGATCCCGTTGCGTTAGCCACCGCGCGAGTTGCGCGCGGCACTGGGATTCCGACAGTTGGCTTTCGAGTCTCCATGAAGTGGTTTCATCCAGGGGCAACAAGCCGGGCAATGCGGGTTCGCCCGGTTTCTCAACTTCGCCTCGAATAAGAATATGGATCGGTCGAGGTTTGCCCTGTGTCGGTTTAAAATTTCCTTGCTGTGCGAAATGGGTTGCTGCGGCATAGACCATGGCGCCCGGCGGTAATGACTGCAGGCTCTTGTCGGTGGCTTCGATCGTCGATTGCAGTTCCGTGCGTTGTTGGATACGAGCAGGCGTTTCCACCACGGCGCGAATCGCATCAAATTTCGATGTCACCTCCGTGAGCTGTTGGTCGAGTGACCGATCTCCACCTTTCGCCCATTTTCCATCGATCAGATTTTTTTGCCCCCAACGCGGCGGACCTTCGATTGAATCGAGCGCATGGACTTCGCCTTGCAGGGCGAGATTAATAAGCTGGGTTTCGCCAGTCGACTCGCCGAGTATTTCCATTTCCGCGAGGGCGAAAATGAAATCGGATTGCCGTGGTGCTAACGAGGTTGCGGTTACGCGAATGCGTTCCAGTACTCTACCTTCGCATGCAATTTCGACAGGGGTAAGTCCCGGGTTGCTGAAATCGGATTGACTGTAGTCGGCAAGGATGGTCCAAGTGAAATCCTCGCCGGAGTTGGTGGACTTCGTAGCACCTTCCACCTTGAAACGACGTGGAAACCCGAAGCCAGAACCGATACCTGCGAACTCATCGTGGCAGGGATGTAAGACGACGGTGGTAACCCGGGCAGGCATCACCAGTTGAACTTCGACCCATTTGGCATCGCCTGCGGAAGCGGAGATCGCGCTGTGGTACCCGAACTCCACATCCTTGGTGACAACCTGTTTGGAACGGATCGATGCAATCTGTTCGCGATACTCTTTGTACAGAGGCCCAGCGTCTGTTTCGATTTCTTTCTCAAGCGTCGCTAAATCGGAGCGAGTTTTGACGAGTATAGCATCCAGTTCCTTTCGTTGTCTCTCAATTTCAGGGTTGAGGTCGTAAGGACGCTCCGCGCGATCGACGGCGGCAAAGACACTTTGAAGCCCGTAGTAGTGCTCTTGGGTAAAGGGGTCAAATTTATGATTGTGGCATCGAGCGCATTGGATGGTGAGACTGCAAAAGGTGTTGATCGTATTGCTTACCATGTCGTCCCGATCGAGATTGCGGGCCACTTTGCCATCGATCTTGGTTTCGGGAACTTCGACATGGCCGATAAAATCCCACGGGCCAGCGGCGATAAAACCCAGGCCGAGGATGCCATCGGGATCACCTGGGAACAACGCGTCACCTGCAATCTGCTCTTGGACGAAGCGAGAGTACGGTTTGTCGTCATTAAACGAGCGAATGACGTAGTCGCGATATGGCCACGCGTTGTTGCGCAGTTTGTCTTTGTCGTAACCGCAAGTGTCGGCATACTTGACGATATCAAGCCAATGCCGTGCCCAGCGTTCGCCGTAATGCTTGGATTCGAGGAGACGCTCTACCAACCTTTCATAAGCGAGTGGATCGGGATCGTTGACAAAGGATTCGGTTTCTTCGGGGGTGGGAGGTAAGCCGAGGAGATCGAATGTTACACGTCGGATCAGGGTTCGGCGGTCAGCATCCGGAGAGTGGGTGAGTCCTTGCTCTTTCAAGCGATGAAGGATGAATGCATCGACCGGGGTGCGAATCCATGGGCCTTGGATCGATGGAACGGATGGAAGCGTTGGATTCCGAAAGGACCACCAGTCAAAATTCCGTACTCGCGCGGCTTCCAGTTTACGGTTCTCTGGCCATTTGGCCCCGGCATTGATCCACTCCCGAACCCAATCCACTTCTTCGTCGGTGAGAGGGGGACCATCCTTGGGCATTTCTGCTTTGCCGTTGATGGTAGCGATCTGATCGATCAAGTGGCTTGAGGCAGCGTTGCCCGCTTGGATGTATCCATCTTCGAACGCCGATGATGCCGTTTGCAACGACCAGCCACCTTCTGGTTGCGTGTCGTTATGGCAATTCAAACACCGTCGCTCGAGCAGCGGCGCCACGCGATCTGCGAAGAGATCATCCGCGTGAACTTCGCGAGCCAAAGCGATTACCATCAAGCCGAGGAGGATAACGTGGATTTTGGGAAGCATCAAATCTCCAAAGGATTGAAGAGGGGTTGGCGAGTTACTTTCACTTTTCTTCATTCGGAGCTAAATCCAAATTTTCGATGGGTAAAACTAGCGAGCTTAGGTCGAACACCTGCGTTGATCCGGCGCGAACAATAGTAATGGCTTTCCAGCGATCGGAGGTTGAGGCTCCGTAAGGCTGCTCATAGTAGGGTAATCCACGCATGGCGCGCTCGTAATGCAAAGCAATCTCTTCATCAGTTAGGGCGAAATCATAATAAGCAACTTCGTCGATGATACCTGTGAATGGTTCGAAACTGCCATGATTCCCTATTTCTGCACGGGCGGGGCCGCCATTGAGAACAAGTGTTCCTTCGGCAAAGTCATGGGACATTCGAATTCGGCCGTCAATGAAAATGGATTTGCGTCCAGTAAAGCTATCGTAGGTTGCAACGATGTGATGGGGCGTGCCGTCCGTTATTTCTTGCAGTGTGGGACGACCTTCCTTCCCGTCCAGAGGCATATCTAGTTCGCTGTATCCATACTGATTTAGATGCAGCCCAAAACTTAGGCAAGGACCTGAAGCGACTTGTGGAGTTTCATAGCCAAATGGAGAGCCATCGTTCTGAAAGCTCAGCAGCATGCGGTGGTTACCGTCCTCTTTTCGAAATATTTCATCGTAGTTTATTTTTCCACCATCCCAACGAGAAATTACGATAGCCTCGATAGAGATCCCGCTACTGCATGCCATCGCTCCAGTGCCGACCTCTTTGCCTGCACCTGCATTAATTTGGACCAATGAGTCATTCCGATTTTCGAAAGACAACGCTCCCGATCCAACTATTCCGGGGACCCGCTCAACTCGATGACTTACTATTCCAGAGTCAACAGCAGGTTTATCGCCACTGTTGCTCGGAAAATCATCAAAACTCCAGAGGAAGAGAGGCTTTCGGATGCGTGATTGTACCTCTACCTCCCCATCAAGAACTTCCACACGAACTTGGTTCTGATCCATCTTTGCGACCCGAAACTCGGTGCCGCGATCGATTACGCGAAGTCCAGTTGTTTCAATAGAGTACTTAGTATTTGGTCGAGTCAAATTGGCAAGTACGGAGCCATGGAATAGAACACCTGCAGAACTCGAGCTTGCGCCAAATTTCGCGGGACCCTCAATCTGCAGGTCAATGCCATCCGTTGTCTTGAGTTCAGCCTCCCCTTGGTCCACGTTAAGCGTACTTGATGAGATGTTTCGGGATTTCTCTGAAACCAAAACGCCTACGATTTGTGTAGGTAGATTACGCCTATCATAGTGCTTTTCTATGGGAGATTCGTTACCTGAAGCATCTGCGAAATTTGATTCCTTGCCAGGACGAGAGTTATTGCAATTCACAAGGTACACCCATCCTGAAATCAATATCGCTGCAGCACTTGCCGAGGCGATGGCAAGCAACCTGCCAAGCGTCGTTTTTTTATCGATGGAAGTGGGGGCTTTTGTCTTGTTCGCTATCAAAATGTCACCGCTCAAGCCTGACGTCGAAACTGCAAGTTGGCTATGTATCATCACATACCGTAGATAGATCTTTCGTAGCTCTGGCGTTGCAAGTAACAACGTTTCCAATTCCGCGATGTCCTCCGAGGAACCATGGTTTGAAAAGATTTTGTCTGCGAGGTCGATCACTCGTTCGGCAGCGCTATCTAATCTTTGTTTTTTGTCTGCATCATCAAAAGTCATTGTGATTGCTCCATCATTTTTGCCTCGACGCATTCAAAGAGGAATCGTCGCATGACCTTTAGCGACTTATAGACCGCGTGAACCGAACGCTGCCAAGCCTCAGCGATTGCAGTGGCACTCTGGTTGTCCCCGTAAAATCGATGGATGAGATCACGTTGTCGATCCGAAAGTTTCCTAATGCAGTCGTCGAGGGCAGCTTGTCGCGGGGCCAATTCTTCGGCGAAAGAAAATGACTCGGCTGTAAGCTCTTGGATGAGTTCGTCACTAAAGGCGTGCCGATCTCTTCTGGCTTTTCGCCAATATTTCAGAACCTGGTGCCTTGCGATTCCTAACGCCCATCGCAAGAAATCAGCGTCCGGCCGAAAGCTCGCAAAGCTTCGCCACATTTCAAGGCTTGTCTCTTGAAAGACGTCGGAAGATGCTGTCGGGTCGTGAACAAGGGCTCGAATCCACGCAAAAATCCGTAGCTGATCTCGCGTGAAGAGTTGCAGAAACTCTTCATAAAGCTCCGGATCGGAGGACGCATGGTCATTCATTTAGCGGGTCTTTAGAAGTTATCGGATCGGTTGGAAGCACACTTTCCCATTGGTAGTTGATCCAATCGATCGAGGATTTGTACCGGAAAATCACAAAACCAAAGAAAAATTTTCTCTGGGGTACTAAATCGCTTGGCTGCGGGAAACAGCGATACAGAAGGTGCAACTTCCGTCATTCAACAGCGGTAGGTTCGTAGTTAGGGGGCCTTGTGTTTCTAAAAATCATCGTAGCCGTATGGTCGTCCGTTATCTGTATTCTCATAGGAGGTGGAGCGGTGCAGGCTCAAGTTGACTTTCGGGAGCAGATTGCCCCCCTGCTCGAGCGACGAAGCCTCGGTTGCCATAACGCTCAGCGATGCGAAGGTGATTTCTCTCTGCATTCAGCGCAGACAGCATTCTCTGCTGACGACATCGTCCCAAGCGACGCCCAGGGCGGTCATTTGATTGACCTGATCACCTCGGAAAAAGGCAACGAGGAAAAGCCTATTGATGCAGATCCGCTAAACGACGAAGAAGTAAGGCGAATTAGTCGGTTTTAATCCAAAACGTGCTAAGCAGCCTTGGGAAGGATGAATTGTGAATCTACGTCTTGTTTTGCGGTCTTTGACGGCGTCTCTGGCCGGATTTCTCTTCGGGTTTGACACCGTAGTGATTTCCGGTGCCGAAAAGACGATACAAGCCCTTTGGGGGCTCAGTGACGAACTGCACGGCTTAGCCATGGGCGCAGCGCTTTGGGGAACGGTGCTGGGGGCATTTCTCGGAGGTTGGCCGACAGAGAAAATCGGGCGCAAGAAAACGCTGATTTGGATTGGCGTTTTGTATTTTGTCTCCGCTGTTTGGTCTGGTTTAGCTACCGACGTCTATTCATTCATTATCGCAAGATTCATCGGAGGACTTGGAGTCGGCGTCTCGACGATTGCCGCACCCATGTACATCTCTGAGATCGCTCCTGCCCGCTTGCGTGGACGCCTTGCCGGTTTGTTCCAGTTCAACATCGTTTTTGGAATCCTGGCGGCGTTCCTGTCGAACGCCCTGCTGGCTGGAACCAGCGAGCACGACTGGCGCTGGATGCTCGGCGTCGAAGCAATACCAGCGTTGATTTACACAATACTCTGTTTCATCATTCCAGAGAGCCCTCGGTGGTTGATTGGTCACGCCGGAAACACAGTGGAAGGCTTAAGGGTTTTGGAGTTGATCAACCCTGATCGTTCCGCAGCTGTCCTTCGGGAAGAGGCTGACGTAATCTCAGCCTCGTACGCCGCTTATTCAAAATCGTCGCGTTTTTGGACAAAGAAACTTCGGATTCCGATTCTTTTGGCGTTCCTGATTGCATTCTTCAATCAACTGTCTGGTATCAATGCCGTTCTTTACTTTGCTCCTCGCATCTTCGAGATGACTGGCCTAGGTTCGCGAGCCGCATTGTTGCAGTCGGTTGGCATCGGCATCACGAATCTAGTTTTTACATTTATCGGACTATGGTTAATTGACCGGCTTGGTCGTCGCACGTTGCTGTATATTGGCTCCGTTGGATATATCGTGTCGCTAGGACTCTGTTCTTGGGCGTTCTTCTACGAGTATTACGCGATCGTTCCGGCATGCATATTCATGTTCATCGCCGCACACGCAATCGGTCAAGGCGCAGTCATCTGGGTGTTGATCTCCGAGATTTTTCCGGATAAATTCCGCGCCACGGGGCAGTCACTGGGCAGCTTCACGCATTGGATCTTTGCCGCGCTCCTGACCACGTTCTTCCCAAAGATGATCACGGCCTTTGCTCCAGGATACGTCTTCCTGTTCTTCTGTTTGATGATGGTACTCCAGTTGTTTTGGGTGAAGCTCATGGTACCCGAAACCAAGGGCCGCAGCCTTGAGGAAATCCAACGCGATCTTGGTGTATCATGAATTCCAAAAAGATACTTTCCTGCGGTGAATCATCCAAAGAAACAACCCTATCATTGAAACTGCTCTTATTTATGAAATCTATCACCTCACAACACCTCGCTCTTGCCATCGGCTGCTTTCTGACCTCTCCACTCCATGCCGACGATCTGATGATTGCTGATTTCGAAGGCGAAAGTTATGCGCCCTGGACAGTCAGCGGCGAAGCCTTTGGATCCGGCCCCGCCCATGGACCGCTGGCCGGGCAGATGAATGTCGAGGGATTCATAGGCAAGGGTCTTGTGAACTCATTTAACAAGGGTGACGACAGCACCGGCACACTCACATCACCGGAGTTTCGCATCGAACGGAAATTCATTTCCTTTCTGATCGGCGGAGGCCGGAATGCCGAAAAGCTATCTCTTCAATTGCTCGTTGATGGCAAGGTCGTTCGCACTTCGACAGGTCCGAATGAACAGGCCGGAGGCAGCGAAGCGCTCCAGCAGGATGCATGGGATGTGGCGGAATTTTTCGGTAAATCCGCCATCATGCGCATCATTGATGAAGCAAGGGGTGGTTGGGGCCACATCAACGTGGACCACATTGTGCAAACTGACACGAAACCAAAAGGAGTCCTGCAGAACGCCGAACGACAGTTCATCGCGAGCGCACGCTACCTGCACATTCCCATTAAAAATGGGGCACCCAAACGAGTCCTGACCTTGCTGGTGGAAGGGAAGGAGATTGTGCGCAACGATGTCGAGATCGCGGACGGAAAAGCCGACTGGTGGGCACCAATGGATGTCAGTGCCTGGAAAGGCAAGCCACTCACCATGCGGGTGGATAAACTGCACGAGGACTCCACCGGGCTCAGCTCAATCGAACAAAGTGACTCGCTGAAAGAGGCCGACGATCTTTATCGCGAGTCGTTGCGCGGACAGTTCCACTTCTCGCCAAGGCGAGGATGGAACAACGACCCGAATGGCATGGTCTTCTACAATGGCGAATATCACCTCTTTTTCCAACACAACCCGTATGGCTGGGGCTGGGGAAACATGCACTGGGGCCACGCTGTCAGCAAAGACATGGTCCATTGGGAGGAACTTGGCGACAAGCTCCTGCCTGATACCATGGGCCCTATGTTCAGCGGCAGCGCCGTGGTGGATTGGAATAACACCAGCGGCTTCGGCAAGGATGGCAATCCGCCGCTGGTGCTGATCTATACCGCAGCCGGAAATCCTACTGTCCAAGCAATCGCCTACAGCACCGACGGACGCAGTTTTACCAAGTATTCCGGTAACCCGGTACTTGAGCAGATCACGGGTGGCAATCGCGACCCTAAAGTATTTTGGCATGAAGATACTCAAAAGTGGGTCATGGTGCTCTATGTGGAATTACAAGGGAAACACACCATCCATTTCTTTACATCTCCTAACCTCCGCGAGTGGGCTTTGGCAAGTGTCACGGAAGGCATTGCGGGAACCGCATTCCTCTTTGAATGCCCCGATTTCTTTGAACTTCCGGTCGATGGTGATGTGACGAAAAAGAAATGGGTATTGCTTGGCGCGAACAGCGAATATGCCGTTGGGACTTTTGACGGGAGACATTTCAAGCCTGAGCAAACGAAGTTGACCGGACATCGCGGCCGAGGCTTCTACGCTCCGCAAACCTTCAGCGACATCCCCGCGAAGGATGGACGTCGCATTCAGATTGGCTGGTTTCAGACCGAGACTCGGGGGATGAGCTTCAATCAATCGATGACAGTTCCGCTGGAACTCAAACTTGTCAGCACGACCGAGGGGCCCTCCCTGACGTTCTCGCCAGTGAAGGAACTCGAATCACTTCGAGGTAAATCGCTTGGCTTGGAATCGATGACATTGAAGCCGGGCGATAAAAATCCGCTCGATGAATTTCAAGTCGAATTGCTCGAAATACGCACCGAAATAGATCCGGGCGATGCGAACGAGGTCGTCTTTAACATCCGTGATTCAATGATTATTTATGATGCGAAGAAGCAGGAGCTGACAGTCAACGGTCAACGCGCACCTGCTCCACTTCGAGATGGAAGACTTCGACTCACGATTTACTGCGATCGTACTGGTCTTGAAGTTTTCGCAAGCGATGGACTTTGCTACATGCCGATGCCGTTCAGCAGTAAGCCAGAGAATCGACGGATCTTTCTGGAAACCCGTGGTGGATCGGCAAACGTGCTCAAACTGCAAGTGCATGAATTGCGGTCCGCGTGGACGACAAAATGATACTGCAACTCACGTCATGGCAAGTGGCCACTCTCTTTACATTCAATTTCTTCATGGACCTACTGATGCACTACTTTCCTGCTCTCCGTTCAAATGCTGTTCGCTTCTTTGTGACACTAGTTTTTATTGCGTTCTCTGCACCCTATGTGGTTGCTCAAGATTCGCAGGCCGAGCAATCGCGGATGCTCATTCCTGGGACTTTTCCAGATCCGGCGGTCCCAATGATTCAGTTACCGATGGAATTCAAAAGCCAGCGAGTCGTAACGCATGCTGTGGTAAAAAAAGGGGAGGCAGTCGATATTCTAAATGTGAAAGGCCCGGGAGCGGTCCGAAGTTTTTGGCAACTCTTTGCGCAGAATTTGAGTATTGAGATCACTGTTGATGGAGCAGACGTTCCGCAAGTTAATGTTCCTTCGCGGCCTTTCTTCGGTGTTATGCACGATTTGGAGGACTACTTCATCAACAGTGCTGGTATTGTCGTAGTACCAAATCCAGCTCCAGGTGTACCTGGCACCCCGGGTTACAACTGCTACATGCCGATCCCGTTCAGAGAGTCATGCCGAATCAGCATTCGGGCATCCGAGGATCAGTTGGTCGATACGATGGTCAACTGGCATCAATATCCAGAGGGAACACTGATTACCCCGTTTCGCTTTCATGCCGCTTACAACCTCAAAAAGCCAGCGGTGCCTCGAGATGGCTTCCAGATGCTCGACGCTGAGGGGCGTGGGTTCGTCGCTGGCTTGTTCATGGGGGCGATACAGAAGGAACACAGCGACATGGTGTTTCATACCGGCGGGATGCGAATTTTGATTGATGGCGAAACAGATCCGCACGCCATACGAGGCTGCAACATGGAAGACGACTACGGCTTCACATGGGGATTTAACGATCGCCAGACACCTTGGTTCGGATGCCCCTGGCACAAGAACCGTAGCCGCAATGACCAGGATGGTGTTTTCTATCGCTTCTTTGGGCCCGATCCAATTGCATTTCATTCCTCGATTTCATTGTCGACCGGCTGTCGTCCAGATGATACCGAAAGCATCCTCTACTATTACCGCGTCCTCGGAAGCAAGGCTCCTGCAGTTATCACTCCGACGACTTGGCAGGTAACCGACCCATTTCCAGGCAGCGACACATGGGAGGGATTTCAACACGCAGAATTTGCTGAGCGAATCAGTGGTGAGAAATGGGGTGAACAGATCCGGGATGGAGAGCAAGTCAAAGCGGTCCATACCATCAACAGCGACCACACCTGGCTATCTCTAAATCGTCTGTTTGGTCAACTCGAAAACCAGTCCGTCTATGCCAAAGCGAGCGTAGACAGTGACCGACCCCGCAAAGCCTTTCTGCGAATTGCTGCCGACGACTATGCAGGCGTGTGGTTCAATGGCAAAAAAATCGCCGAATTACAGCATGTGAACGGGTTGGAGACGGTGCGATTGCCTATTGATCTCCAGCAAGGCAAGAATGAAATAGTCATCAAGACCAGCAACAAGCTCAGCAACAATCGCTACCTTTGGGCTGTCAGTTGCGTGGTTGAGCCAGAATGACATACCCGAATTTCACTCAGCTAGTTTTTTTCTGGTTGTACAAATCTTCACCGCTACGGATCATCATGTTTCTAATCACCCGACGTCATTGCCTCTCGGCCACTTTGCTCCTCTCAATCATGGCGTTCTTCGCCGATGAAACCGTGAGCGGCGAGCCCAGCGACAAAACCCTGATTACTTGGGTCTCTCCCGCGAATCTTATGCAGCGTGGCGGCAGCGCGCTTACGATCCAGCGAGGTGATCAATTTGACGGGATCGTTTATGGCGAGAGGGTTAATGGCAAATGGATGGCAGGAAGTAACAACTTTGCTCGTACCCAACAAAACCCACTTGCCGGTGAGGTTGAAACCTACACAGGAAATACGCCGATCCAGTTGGCGATTGTTTATGAGGGTAAACAACTCACTCTTTATCGCAATGGCGAACAATACGACTCCTATGAAGCGAACAACGTCGATCTTCTGCATACGAAGGACAACTTTGCTGTCTTCGGCTTGAGACATCGAGGAGCAATTACCGGGCAGAATTTCCAGGGGACGATCGAGGATGCAAGGATCTACGATCGTGCACTCACTGTTGAAGAGATCCGGGAGTTGAAGCCAAACAAAGAGTCTGCCATCAAGCCCTATGCTTGGTGGACGTTCGAGAAAGGAATGGAGACCGACCTGATGGGACGGTTCCCTATCAATAGCTTAGCCGGTGGGGCCAAGATTGAGAGTGGACGTTTGGTGCTCGAAACCGACTCGGCAGTTCTGTTCGCCGCCTCCAAAAAAACCTCGCAGTTCGAATCGCTTGCAATGCCTTTGAGCCCGCCGAAAACGTGGCTTACTTATCACCTTGCCCACCCTGGGCCAAGTGGTGCGATTCCAGCAGATCCCAATACCGCGTTTTTTTACAAAGGCAGATACCACCTTTTCTACATCTACAACCACAATGAAGGATGCGCTTTTGCACATGTCTCCAGCACCGATATGGTGCAATGGAAATGGCATCCGACGACCCTAACGCCCAAGACGACAGGACACGGCATGTTTAGTGGCACTGGATTCTTTACCAAGGAAGGACGGCCGGCCATGATTTACCATGGTCAAGGGTCGGGCAGAAACCAACTTGCCTTTGCCTTGGATGACTTGCTCGAGAATTGGACCAAGCCTGTTCCGATCAATCCACTGGATGCCGACGGCAAAGAACCTTCGATGCGGCACTGGGATCCTGATTGCTGGGTAAATGGTGATACCTACTATGCGTTGAGTGGCGGAAACGATCCCACTCTGATGCGGTCTAAGGATCTCAAGAATTGGCTGTATTTGGGAGAATTTTTCCACCCGAGCTTTCCCACAGACCTGGGTGTCAACAAAAGCGAAGATACCTCGTGCTCCAACATGTTCAAGCTCGGCGACAAATGGATGTTGCTCTGCATAAGCCACGGCTTGGGTGCTCGCTATTATCTAGGTGACTTTCGGGATGAAAAGTTCCTGCCGGATCGCCATGCCATGCTGAATTGGGCTAGGTGGGATTTCTTCGCGCCGGAATCGCTGGAGACAAAGGATGGCCGTAGGGTGATGTGGGCATGGTGCACCCCTTGGGTGAATGGAATGCAGACGACGGAACGCTCGAGGAATTTCGACAACTTGTTGATTCAGGAGAACTGTCAACAGGGCATTCAATCTTTACCGAGAGAACTTAGCTTACCTGAGGACGGGGTGCTACGGATGAAGCCCCTGCGGGAACTGGAAACACTCCGCCAGGAACAAAAGACTCTGACAAACATCACAATCAGAAGCAACACACACCAGCTTCTTGAAGGCATCGAGGGTGACGCGATGGAACTGGAGGTTGTTATCACCGCACCCCATGCAGAGGAGTTCGGTATCAATCTTCTGTGCGATGAAAAAGGTGAGAATGGGTTTACGATTGCCTCCGGAGTGGGAAAAAAGTCATTGACTGTGGGCTACATACAGCCTCCGTTTCAACTCGATGAGAATGAAGACCTGACTCTGCGTATCTTTATTGACAAGAGCATGATTGAAGTCTTTGCTAACGACCGGCAGGCTGCCGTAGCTTGGCGAGACTATTCTTCAAATAATCTTGGCATAAGCCTTTTCACAAAGAACGGCAATATGGAGGTTAAACAAGTGAAAGCCTGGAAAATGAAATCTATCTACGAAGGAGATTGCGTATTTGAGGCAAAGTGAAAATGAAGAGCAATGCATCAGTAAGGAAAGCAACGTCAGTTTCAAGTTCTTTTCTTCCGTTGTTTTGTTGCTACTTCCGTTTACCAATAGTGATACCATTGCATGGGATTATCATCAGTAGTGACCGCAGCGTCGATGCGCTGCGGCGCTGCAAGACATTCTGGTGAAGTGGGTTCCGGAACTCGGCAAGCCTCTAAGCGGCTAAGAAAGTGGATACTCAACACCAGTAGTCAGAAGCGAACGAACCCCTGCTTCTGACTAACTAATTTCTTCCGCCAACTCGAACCTCCACCCGGTAGGTAAACAATAGGGCCAAGCTCGGGCACGAACCTACTGTAGCAACAAACACTGGGCCACGATCGGTGGCCATTCTCTTGCGGAGTTTTTCACGATGACCAACTGCGCTGAATCTGCGCGCACGTCCGATGAGCAGCAATTCGTCGATGTTGCATCGATCCTTGCTACCGGCATCCTGCGACTCCGGGAGCGAGACTCGCTACCTGAGAGCAAGCATCCCGGAAATCCTGCCGAATCCTCTGCGGATCGCCTTGAGCTTTCTGCCGAAAACGTGCTCACTGTCGTCCACGGCGGTTAACTCGCCGCGAGTCCGATTACCCAAAATTCTATGGAGAAAAACATGCAACTGAATGTCGGAAAAGAGATCGCCGCGATGGAGCAAATGGCCGTTGACTGATCGAGTTGAAATACCGCGTCCCTGAGGCGATGATCATAGCCGTTTTGCTTTGCGATTCGGAGCAATAAAATTGGAGGCGATGCTTTCCATTCGCTCCGCCATACGGGTGCAACTTGGCTCATCCACTCGGGGGCTGATGTGAAGACAATTCAGTCGGTGATGAGGCACTCGGATATCAAATTGACACC
>CAITIE010000063.1 GCA_903892355.1 uncultured Pirellula sp.
GATCGGTACCAGCGGTTCACGGGTAAGCCGGCGATCCTAGAGCGGACGGGAACCTCTCCCAACCCAATGCGTGCGGCCGACGCGAAGTAGCGTCACATCTTGTGGCAATGCCACTGGCCGTCTTGGAACACGTAGAGGTAGTTCACATCGCAGTTGCGGGCGAACTCCAAGAGCGACCGATGGTCGCAAACATGCTTTGACGGAGATTCCAGAGCTCACTGCGCAGGAGCGAGAAACACTCTTGGAGACTGCGTGGTCACTCAACGAGTACTTGCCCACAGCCGAGGTACCTGTCGATTCGCAGTTCGTCCCTGAGAATCGCCCTGGTGATGATTTCAACAACCGCGGTGACGTTCGAGCACTGCTGGTCAACCATGGCTGGACGCTGGTCAAAGGTGGCGAGAACGAGCTTTGGCGTCGACCAGGAAAGACCAACGGCTGGTCGGCGTCGCTAAGGGATAAGTCGTTCTATGTCTTCAGTGGTAACGCTGCACCGCTGGAACCCAATCGTGCCTATAGCCCGTTTGCGGTCTACGCATGGCTTGAGTTCGGTGGTGATTTTGAGATGGCAGCTCGGATGTTACGACAACAGGGTTACGGTGGCGATCCGTTGAATCCGCCCATGATTTGCCTCCACGAACCCAACGAGTTTCTGGCCGAGCCAACGGTTAAAAACGGGATCGTGGATCCGGGACCGGTACCGCTTGAGATGCTGCGCATCCCTGGGTTTGTCTCCGAGGTAATGGACCTTTGTCTGGCAACCGCGCCGTACCCAAACCATGTGATGGCTTTTTGTGGTGCTGTTGCTCTGCAAGCCTTCCTGGCCGGCCGTAAGGTACGAGACCCGGGTGACAACCGAACCAATTTGTATCTGCTTGGACTCGCCCATTCCTCCGCAGGTAAAGATTGGCCACGGAAGCTCAACACGCGAATCCTCTTTGAGATCGGCGCGGCCGGCTGTCTTGGGGAGCGATTCTCCAGCGGTGAAGGGATACAGGACGCTTTGTATCTCTCGCCGAGCATGTTGTTTCAGACCGATGAGATCGATGGAATGCTCCAGTCGATGAGCAAGTCGAAAGACGGACGACATGAAAACCTCATGTCGACATTGCTCACGATGTATTCTACGGCGAATTCGGTTTATCCAATGCGGCGCAAGGCGGGCAAGGAAGCTCCGGGAGCGATCGACCAACCGAGTCTGGTGGTCTTCGGTACCGCGATTCCGAACCATTACTACGAGGCACTCTCTGAGCGGATGCTGACCAACGGGTTTTTCGCTCGGATGATTATCTTGGAGTGTGGTGCGCGAGGGGCGGGCCAAGAAGCAAAGGTCTTGGAAATCCCTGAGCGAGTGATCGCTACAGCAAAATGGTGGAAGGACTTGATGCCAGGCCACGGAAACCTGCAGTCTTGGCATCCAATTCCAACCATTGTTCCACAGACTGAAGAAGCGGTTGATATTTTGGCCGATACTCGAGTCGCAGCCGAGACCGAGTATCGCAAGGCCGAGAGTCAAAACGATTCGGTGGGCACCACGGTATGGGGTCGCGTCAATGAGCAAGCAAGGAAGCTTGCGCTACTGTATGCGATCAGCGAAAACCATTTGAACCCCATCATCGGTGCCGATGCATCGAATTGGGCAACGGCACTGATCATGCACCAAACGCGGCGCATGCTCTACATGGCAGGCAACCACGTGGCCGAGAATCCGTATCATGCCGACTGTCTTCGGTTGATCCGAAAACTGCAATTGGCACCCGATCGGCAAATGTCACATAGCATGTTGCTCAAGCGGATGAAAATGAATGCGAAAGCATTTCAAGAGATCATCACGACCCTCGAGCAACAGGGAGACATCGAGCCGGTGAACGGAACGACCCAAGGGCGATCCGGTCGAGGGTATCGATTGATCAAGGACTGGTCGGAAGAGTAAACAGAGGGGGTGAACGTTCTCCTAGAAATTCTCCCGATGAGGGTGAATCGATAAGGAGGTCCAAACGAACTTCAGAGGGGTGAAAGAAGTGAAAGAAGTTTGAAAAAAGCCAATGAAAAAAGGGCTCAAAACTTCTTTCACCTTTCACCCTATCACACAACTCATACACACAAACACATAATTCTCTCATTCACCTATATCTCACACAAAACACACACACGCGTACGCGAGAGCACACGTGTGTGTTCGTGAGACCGGGGGTGAATGGGTGAATCGGGGGAACAGAGGGAATCGATGCTGTGATGATGGCTATCAATCATCGCATCGAAGCATCGCTACCAACATCGCAACCACCGCATCAAACCTAACGCAAAATTTGGCCCAATAGACGCGATGCACTTGCGTGATCGCTGTCGACGGCCAACAATACAACACAACGCGTGTATGGGGCCTTTGTGGGCCTCAGGCGCGAAGTGCCAAACTGGCACTCAAAAAACAAGTTCTCGCATGGGTCCTACCCACGTTTTTCCAGGGTTTTTGGGGCGTGGGAACGGTCACCAAATTAGAGAGAGTTTGTTTTGTGCGTGGGAATCTTAAATCCCAAGC
>CAITIE010000064.1 GCA_903892355.1 uncultured Pirellula sp.
CCCCGTCGCTAGTCATGATCGAAATGCTGAACCGATCAAGTTTCGGCGCATCTCCACCCGGCGCTCACGCTTAGGGCTCCGACGTGATTCGCATCGCGAATCCCATTCTCCGTGCGCATTGTGCATCCCATCCGAGCCACGCGTGTAAGCAAGTGGCGACTGGACGCCAATAACCGATAGCCCCCGTCGCTAGTCATGATCGAAATGCTGAACCGATCAAGTTTCGGCGCTTCTCCACCCGGCGCTCACGCTTAGGGCTCCGACGTGATTCGCGATGCGAATCCCATTCTCTGTTCGCATTGTGCATCCCATCCGAGCCACGCGTGTAAGCAAGTGGCGACTGGACGCCAATAACCGATAGCCCCGTCGCTAGTCATGATCGAAATGCTGAACCGATCAAGCCTCGGCGCATCTCCACCCGGCGCTCACGCTTAGGGCTCCGACGTGATTCGCATCGCGAATCCAATCCTCCATTCGCATTGCGAATCCAATCCACGACTTCAGCTTGCAAATTCTCGCTTACGACTATTCCTGATCCAAAATCGGTCGGGTCTTTTTTACCTTCCACTGCTCGTCAAAGAAATCCGCATCCACCACGCGTCCAGGCCAACGTGCGTTAGGTTGCGTTCTGATGTCGATCACTGCCCAATCCGGCAATTTGGGCACTTGCCTCGCATTATTCAGATAATCGTATTCGCGATAGGTAAATCCACTGTTGAGAACAATGTAATGTTCAGGCGAAAGCGGATTGGGATAGATCAAGACCGGCATATGGCTCTTTGCATCATATTCTTGCCCTCCTACCGACAATCGCTGCGAGTCCCAAGTCAACGGCAGGTTCCCCAAGAGCTTTGCAATCGTTGGATTGCTTTGAGAATCCCCCCAAAGTACCAAGTGGTACTTCTGCAAATCGGCTTCAGTAACCTCCTCCGACGACTTGACCCTAGCATCCCCGCGCATTTGCCGATGCCATTCTCGCACCGCACGCTCGAACTCCTTCTCGACCCATCGCTGCGTTTCGGAATGCATGCCATCCGATGTCGGACGTACGAAAAGAAACGGCGCCATGAAGGCATCATCGATCGGTCCTTGAAGGAGATGCTTCTTTTTTAATTCGTTGGATGCAGGAGCCAACGGCGATCGCAATCCCCATTGGCCGTTGAGGAACTCGAACGTGGCTCCCCAGGATCGATCTGAGCGACGCCGGATATCAAACTTCTTTTCCTCTCCTTCGATAGTCACCTCGATGATATCCTCGCCGTCAGGAATCTCATGGATCCCCATAGTCAAAGTAAACTCGGTAACATTTCTATCTGGAAGAATGCTTATCTGGCTACCTCGCCGTCCAACGTAAATGGTCGTTGGAACCCAATGCTCGCGTAACGCATCCACGGTCAACCAATGGAGCTTGTTGTACCTGAGCGTTGTGGTTGTAAATACGAGTTGATCCGGAGTTGACACAGGGCGATGTTCGTCGAGCAATTTCAATCGTCGTTCGATCTCGGTGCGAGCTTCGGGCGAAATTGAATGCGCAGTCTTTGGGGCAACGATATGGGTCAGCTCGAAACGTTCATGAACAGGCAGTTCCCAACTCGCCTTGGCCATGATATCGGCGGCCTGTTTTTGCTTATCGACTTCTCCGCTGTAAGCGATAGTTGGAACATTCCTCAGATTTCGGACCCATACAGGGCAATCGTAATACTGCCAAAGCTTTTCTTCGAACCAGTAGGGCTTCAGCTCTTCGGACTGAAAGACTTTGAGAAAGTCCGGGGTCTCCGAAAACCCGGCTCCAGGTGTCGCTGCAAACCATTTGTCGGGATAGTGGACTGCGAGATGCCACGCTGCCGCACCACCCATGGAAAAACCTCGTATCGCTACGCGCTCGGGATCGATGGGATAACTCTTCATCGCGTGCTCAATCGCCTCGAATGTATCGATTTCGCCAGCGAGTTTGTTCGCATTGCAATACCGACCAAACGGATGAATCATGATCGTCCCTGGCGCAGGTGCCGGATCGAGGTTCTTCAATCGCGTTGCGAGGAACTGCAATTCCAGTCCCTTCTCACTCCTTCCACGGCACCAAACATCAGCGCGTCCCGACAATCGATTGGTAACAATTCCATCCTCAGGACTTTTAACGAGTTGCGGATGAAAGACCACACCGTACGGTTGAACGGATCCATCTAATTTCGAGCGAAAACCTCGAACCGTAGCAGAAACCTTAAATTCCCAACCGAGCCAGAAAAAATTGCGTTGTCGAACCGCCTCTCCTCGCGCGATCCCTTGCTGGATCAACTCCAACGCACGATCGAAATCCGCAGGCTCAAAAAAACCATCTTCGTCGAGAGCCAAGCGGACTGCGCGATAGAAAATCTCGACATCGGGAAGAAGTTCCTGAATGTCCTTATCCTTCGACTCCGACAATTCGGCGACCAGCGTTTTCAATTTTGCAAGTTCCGTCTCGATCGCAGACCGCTTCTCCGGTGGTATCTCCATCCCCTTGGGAGGGATGGGGCGTACCTTGTCTGAAACATTGTCGCTGGGGCCATCCGCTCGCGACGAACCGCAGCAGGCAATCCATCCAAAGATAAGTACCATCAAAAGCCTAGTGCACATTCGAGTGAACTGCGGGGAGCATAGATATCGCATGGTATGGCGTTCCCGAAATCGAGAGGGAGGGAATGGGTAACTTTAGGTGAATCAAAAATGTCGAAGCATGCTCGAGGCAATTGGGCCGGATAGCGCATCAATTCTTGACAGGCATCAAATCGAGGGCGGTGGCGACCAATGCTTTGGTACCTGTAAGGATCGTTTCTTTTGGCTCTGGGAAAAAGAACGGGGAGTGAAGCGACGGAAGAGCTTTCCCCTCTTTAGCCATGGCATCGATTCGCGATGGGGATTGAGTTCCAATTCGAAACATAGCGATTGGAACGCCGGCCAAGCCATACTGCGAGAAATCCTCGCCTCCCATCACGGGTGGAACGTCGACCACCCGTTCAGTTCCTAAGACCTTGCGGAACGCCGGTACCAATCGGGTAACCAGTGCCGAATCGTTGATCGTCGCTGGCGTATCGTCGGAGAACTCGATCGAGGGTTCTTCGGCCCCGGCACTGATTGCCGCCGCTTTGGCCTTGCGCACGATGCCGTCGAGCAATCGTTGACGCACATCGGGTGAGTAGCTGCGCACGGTCAATTGCAATTTGCAACTGCTATCGATGATGTTGTGTTTGGTCCCCGCGTGGATCGATCCAACCGTGATGACCGCAGGTTCGAGCGGATTGTTTTCGCGACTGACCAGGGATTGCAGGTCCAGAATCAAATGTGCTGCTTGGACGACCGGGTCGATCGTCTTTTGAGGGAAAGCCCCATGACCACCTTTGCCTTTGACGACGATATCGACACTGTCCACGCTGGCCATCATGTTCCCGGCACGGTAACCGAGCATTCCGGTCGGCATCTCGGGATCCACGTGCAACGCGATCGCGAAGTCGGGGAGTGGAAATCGAACCAACAGTCCGTCGGCCAACATGGCTTTTGCTCCACCACCTATTTCCTCAGCAGGTTGCCCGACCAGCACCAATGTCCCTTGCCATTGCGAACGATGCTCGAGGAGGTACTCAGCGGCTGCGATTTGGCATGACATGTGGATGTCGTGCGCGCATGCGTGCATCACGCCTACCTCCACGCCACGAGCATCCTTGACACGGACTTTGGAGGCATACTCGACTCCAGACTGCTCGACGACAGGGAGTCCGTCCAGATCCGTTCGGAACATCACGGTCGGCCCATTTCCATTTTTGATCACGCCGACGTAGCCGGTCTTGCCGATCCCTGTGGTCACGTCAACTTCTTTCCCCTTCAACCTCTGTGCTAGTTTCGTGGATGTCTTTTCCTCCCGAAACGACAGCTCGGGCGACGCATGCAGTTCTTCGTACAGGGTAACCCACGAAGCGATCTTCCCATCGATGAATCGATCGTCGATCTCTTGGGCAACTGTCCTATCGTTTTGGAAGCAGCATTGAAACAGCACGGTCCCCAACAACACAACAAACCAGCGATCTCGGGGGAGTAATGGGAACATGTTTTTTCGTCCTGATGATTCAAGCGGTGTCGGTTAAACAAAACGGGCCGGTAACAGCAAGCGAGGCACCATCGGGTGCGCTCTCGCGATAGCGACCTATTCTAGCCGCCTTGGGAAAGCAATGCGCAGCCCCTAGGGCTTTCTAAAACCTCCTGCAAGCGCAGCCCACCAGGATTCATCGCCGGCAAGCCAGCCGAAAGAATGCTTGCTCCATTTCCTCTGAAACGCGTTTAAGGACGTGCGTCTGGCGTTATCGAGGCCTTCAAAACGGCAAACGGTTTCTCAAATTTCAAAATTCTTTTTCGGAGTGACCTAACGTGTCCACGAGCTGGCGATTCTTAGAGCAACTCGGTCGCCGACGTAGCGATGAATCGATTTTTGAATCCCGCTAATTGCCATTCAAACCATGTCAGCAACACTTACCAACAGCAGCAAAATGATCCAACAGACCTTCGACTGGGAGAGCACTGCCGACAGGTTGGTTGATCTCGATCTAGCTAGCAGCGAGCCTGCTGCGTCGTTGGCTGTCATGGAAACCCCATCGCATGCAACCCTCTGCCACCCATCAACTCCCACAGAACCAGTCACGCAACTGCGTCGCCATTCAACAAACTCAACCTGTTCGCCTACGTCTCCAAGCAAACCAACCCAACGGAGAAACCGATGTGAGCACGTTGGTGGGGTAATGGCGACGGTGCTGTCGAAGTATGGACTAGGGGTGGACGATTTGCTCCATGCCATCGATAACTTGCGAATGGCCCGCGGCCAGGCTTCAAGCACGCGTCAGCCGTAAAACCCAATTCGGCGAATTGGGCAGGTACGCGTCAGCGGCCTAGGCTCTATTCGTTTTCACTACCACTGGGAGATTCCATTGGTAGATACCATTGGGCCACAAGATCCGGATCCCAACGATAACGCCTTTGCGAGTTCACTCTCGAGGTGGCAGACCGGGGGGCCTAGAACGCTATTCTAGTTCAGCTTCGCATGCTGTTTCTTAATAGACGATCTGCCCAGGATGGCCAGAGGGGCATCAGTGCCGCCAACCATCTTGCTTTCGCAGGCACTACCAATTCCAACTCCCTCGAATGCGCTGCGGCTAGGATTTGCCGACTCAAACGCTCGGGATTTAATCGTTTGAGCCGAACCCCACCTCCAGGCTTGGCCACGCTGGAATCCAGCCCGCGTTGGGCAGCTAATTGCGTGTAACGATCGTCACTGTCAGGTCGGTCGATAGGACCAGGACAAACCAGTAAAAAATGAACCCCGCTCCCTGCCGATTCCGATCGCCATTGCCTATTCATCGCAACCAGCCCATGCTTGGCTATCGAATAGCCGCCCATATTGGGACCCGCCACAAGCCCGGCTAAAGACGCGATATTGACGACGGTTCCTGAAGCGCGACAGAGCGAGTCCCAACTCACTTGCGTCATCGATAAGGAAGAGATGACGTTGATCTCAAACAGTTCTCGCACGGCAGCGAGCGATAAATTCTGCAAGTTGCCTCGATCCGATCGTCCAACTGCGTTGATCAGCAATTCGCATCGCTCGCTCGCGAGAAAATCCCGCAATCTTCCGTATTCGTTGACGGAGGGTTGGTTCCCTGTCGTCGCTTGGTGACCTCCATCGCTTCGCCCGTCAACTGCCCCTTTAATACGTTCGATACAAGTGACGTCGATCGCGAAGATCTCAACGGAGGCTGCACCAGCTTCGAGGGCTTCGTTCCGTGCAGATTCAAGCCGTCCAATGTCTCTGCCGACGATGGCCAATCGGCTATTCTGACGAGCCAATTCGAGAACGAGGTGCTTACCGAGGCCTGATGTCCCTCCGCTGACCAAAGCCAAGCGATTTTCCCAGACACTCGATGTTTGCATATTTCCCCGGGAGAAACTTCCCTAGCGATTCCTCTGGCGAACCAAAGCCAAGACGACTGGGTACCGCAAATCCGAAGAGAGCGCCATCTGCGAACGAATGGCCCGTACCTCTTGGGGGGCGGGGTTGCGGCCGAGAACGTACTGGTAAACATCCGTGATGTACAGATCGACGTTCCCTCGATAACGATCATAGTATTCCGAACTGCACAGCACGGTTGCAAGGATTTCATCCGTGGTTTTACCCTTAGCCAACTCGCGCTGCCAAACCGCTTGCTCCCGGTCATTGAGGGGTCTTCCGAGCAATTGCATGTAGTACGATGAAACTTGATCGATGGGGCGACCAAGATTTGGTTGCGTAGGATTCACCGTGGGGCTCGGTCGGTTCGGAACCGATGGAACCAGGGTTAAATTCGCTTGACCATTACCTACCGTAACATTGACAGGTACCGGCGAGGTTGTTTCCACGACGGGGACTCCCCGCTGGGAGATCTTCGCGTCGATTGCGTAACGGTGGTCGGGCCGAATGTTGGAAACATCGAAATCCAATCGGTAGGAAATCGGCCATCGGCCTGTCACCGGCACTTGTGCCTCGGCGATGGTCACATTTTGCCATTGTGGGAAACTGGTGTCGATCAGCCGCACAGTCAGCAAGCTACCAGGGATCGCTAACTCTCGACTTCCAGTATTGACAGTGCCAACCACCGTCCGGTTCGTGGAGTACGAGTTGGTGAACTGGACAGGGATATTTACCAACTGGGAGTTGCGATGGTTCTGAACCAAGAGAGTCACTCGACCTTGCGCGTCGACACGTCGAGCCAACTCCTCGGCAATATCGAACGTACGACCATTGACAATGCCAACTTGGTAGCCGCCGACTGAGATAATAGTATCCTGGGCTTCGATCCCAGACTGCTGCGCCACGGACCCAGGAACGACGCTCGTAACAACCACACCTGTTGGGGTATTGCGAGAGTAGATTCCTAATTTGAAGTTCGTGGGTGGAAGTTGGTTGGGTGGCAAGTACCGTTCCTGTGGGTTTCCACGCGCATACCCGACTTCCGTACCGTAGAAGCCTTGATCGCTAAAAGGATCATTCCCGGAGGCATCTCGATCTCGGGCATCTTGAGCCATGACTGGCAACAAAAAGGATAGGACTAACCCAGACGCAAATCCCAACTGCCAAAAGGATCGCGATGGGCTTACAAGCCATATTGGGCGTAACAAGAGTGTCATGATGGATTTCATTTTCGGTTTTCCCTTGAAGGTTATTTCAGGACTGTCCAGCCGAGTTTCTCTTTTTGAGCCGACAGTTCGGACACATCGAGGGGTAGTATTCCATCTTTGCTAAGGACTTCCTGACCTTGGCGACTGAGGACGTAGGTAACAAACTCATCGACCAGCGATTGCTTTGCCGCAACATCCTCCGACTTAGCAACGACGAGAGTCAACGCACGCTTTAGGGGATACCCTTTTTCCGTCGCCAGAGTATCCATCGGCGAGATGAATCTGGCGGCATCCACAGAAATCGCGAGTGGTCTCACTTTGTTTCGTGGGCAACGCACCGCACTGATCAGCCCCAATGCGGCGACGTCCTTGGCCACGGCGTCAATAATATCCTGCTGCGACTCATGCTCATGAACCGCCGCCTCATTCCCCTTCGCAGTCAATTGAACGCGATCTGCAACTGTCCGCAATCCATGTTTTTTGGAAAGTACATGGTGCGAGATCGACTGCTCTGCAAGGGGCGATTCGATTCCCAATTCTCCCCATTTCGACACCAACTTCTCATCATTCAAACTGAGAGGCGTTCCGAGTTTTGAGTTCCAGCTCAACCCTCGGATAGGATTCTGCGGGTTTACGATCAATGCCAACACATCGTAGCCGACCGTGATCGCCGTCAGCGGAGTTCCGAGTTCCTTGCTCCATTTTTCGAGCTCTTCATCGCTGACTTCACGACTGATCAGTCCCAAAACGCTCTTGCCCGATGCCAACTTGGGAAAGGATTCCTCGGAACCTTGGCAGTTGATCTTGAATGCCACATCGGCATGGACTTGCCGAAACTCTTCCGACCAGAGCGAAGCGAGTTGCTGCATCCTCGTGGAGCCAAAAATCTCCAACTCACCCGCGAGTGGCTTGTCGGGAGCATAGGGGTCGCCATCGACAGTCAGAATCAGGTCGCTTCTCCGCAAATCAGCCGCCGGTGGGGTGGTGCTTGACTGTGACACACTCTGAGTTGCAGCCGACTCTTTGGACTCCTGGCCCAAAGAATAGGCATCGACGAAGGATACCAAAAGCCACATGCTCCCTATGGCAATGGCAAGCGACGGGCCAACCATCGACGGAAGGCGGTTTCGCCAGATGGAATCCGGACAACACCCGGCAAGCCAACAACAAAGCCTTGAAATACTCAAGATAGTTTCCTTCGAAGAACGATGAATGTTCGATGCGATCCAGTTTAAGGATCGAGCGGAGGAATTCCATTCGATCCATCAGACACAATAGCCGTCGAACTACATATTGATCTGGTATTCCTTGCGGCTCTCGCGCGAAAGGAATGAGTTTGCTTGGGCATCACCTACGATCTCTCGCTTAACTGGGTCCCACGCGAGGGAGCGGTTCAATCGCATTGCGATGTTGGACAGGTGGCATATTTCCAGCATTCGGTTGTGGGTCCAAACATCCGAAATCGGTTGTTTGCGAGCCTTCATTCCCTCGATGAAGTTGGCCGTGTGGTTTTCGCTCACTTTGCCGCCGTAAACCTTTTCGATCGCATCCTCCGGCAATGGCTTATCCTTGAGATCCTCGACTGGCTTGCCCGCGATTTTACCTCGATTCACAAAGAATCGTCCTTCGGTTCCTTCGAACAAGATTCCGTTGTCGCCTTCGCTGGTGATGATCATTTCGACCTCGTTCGGCATGTCGACTTTGATCTTGAAGCTGGTGGCTGCATTGTACTGGTCGGCGACGACAGGATGCCCGTCTTTGTACTCGACAGGCAAACTGAATTCGACCGGCGTCACCTTGCTCGGTCCGGTATCGCTAGCCCCGATCGCCCAGCACGCAATATCGACGTGGTGAGCACCCCAATCGGTTAGCTTTCCACCGGAGTACTCGTGCCAGTTTCGGAAGGAATAGTGAGCATTGCTAAAGAGCGGAACTCCGCCGCCGTAACCTTCACGTAGTTCGGGCAGTGCTCGATAGTCCACCTTCGGAGCGGGCCCGAGCCAGAGGTCCCAATCCAGTCCTTCGGGTACAGGCACCACAGGAATGACAGGCGAAGCTTCCATGCCGTTGATACCACAGGTAACGCGTTGCACCTTGCCGATCCGTCCATGCTGCACCAAGGCGACCGCTTGAAGGAATCGAAGGTCCGATTCCGTTCTTTGCATCGTTCCCACTTGGAACACGCGTCCTGTTTGCTTGACAACTTTTTCGATCAACTTGCCTTCGGCGATCGTCAACGTCAAAGGTTTTTCGCAGTAGACGTCCTTGCCTGCCAGCATCGCTTCGACGGCGATCTTCGTATGCCAATGATCGGGCGTAGCGATCATCACCGCATCGATATCTTTTCGGTCTAAGATCTTGCGGTAATCCTTGTACGCGTCCGGCTTCTTCTTTTGAGCTTTTTCTGTTTTCTCAACGTTGGTGCCAAGCACATTCGCATCGACATCTGCAAGCGCCGCAAAATCCGCGAACTTGAAGGACTTGCTAGTGATCGTCCAGCCTTGATTCCTCAAACCGATCGTCGCGAAAACGGGTCGATCGTTGGGCGAAACATAACCTGCAGCCCGCGAGACGGATGGGTACAAAACCGCGGCAGCCCCGGTGGTTGCTACCCCCTTGATAAAACTGCGGCGAGCAGGATTGCGAGGTGCGTTTTTTTGATTCGGTTTCATCGACGTAATCCTCATTGATAAATTCTTCATCGGTAGAGGATTTTCGTCAGGGAGCGTATTTCTGCCGCTCACCCCGCCCATCCTTTACCGGTTCATCGCCGTGTGCAAGTACCGCAGGTACCTTCAAAAACCACACGAACTCAAGGTACGATGATAACTCGATTTTATCCCCTTTGCACTACCTCGCCGGGCTGTTCCCTGCGGAACTCTGCTTTAGATGATAAGATTAAAATTCCGTTTTAGATGATGGTGATGCCGATCTCCCTAGGCCGAGTCGGTTTTCGTGGGAGGGAGTCAGGCACCTGGCTAGCGATCGGATGCATCTCCCGATACTTTTTTCAAACACTTTTGCAAGTTCCCCAGGGACTGGAAAGCTCCACGCAATCATGAACCGTTTCCCCAATCAATACAATGTGTCTGGCGTCACAAGTACGGCGATGGCACTTTCCTCGCTCGCTCTCCTTGCGGCCTTCGCATTCTCATTCGTTTCCTCGGAAAACATTACTGCAAAGGACGAACCCGCCAAGATGTTGCGCCACGTTGTCTTATTTAAGTTCAAGGACTCCAGTACTGCGGAAGAGGTGCAGAAAGTCGTCGATGCGTTTCGCGGGCTTAAGAGCAAGATTCCAGAAGTTGCCGCGTTCGAATATGGAACCGACAACAGCCCAGAAGGACTTGCCAACGGATTCACCCACTGCTTTTTGATCACGTTCAAAACGGAAGCCGACCGCGATGCCTATCTACCCCATCCCGCGCACAAGGCATTTGTCGACGTGCTCAAACCACACTTGGACAAAGTCCAAGTTATCGACTATTGGGCAAAGGATTAGGTTTCGGGGTCAACGGTACCCCTTGAGATAAATCGATCTCAGGCTTCGACCATAAGTCCTTGGTCGATGCGATATCGAGAAGTCGCTTTAGTTTGGAATTAGCGCTGGGTTCGCCGAAATTCTCCCGTCCCGGCGCACTTCCCCAAAGGATTCGAGGTCCACCGCGCGTGGCAATCTCGAGCTTCCATTTGGCGACCCCATTCTCTCGGGATGGATAGACGTAAACGCTCGTGAGCCGGGCATCGCTTCGAATCGGCGAGAGCAAACGGCACAGCAGCACTGCATCCTCGATTTGAGAATCGCCGAGCGGTGTTCCCACCCGTCGATACTCGGAAGCGCGGATGTTTTTTGCGTAAATTAGCAAGTATTCAGAGATGTCGCTCTGAGAAAAATCTTTCGTAGGCAAAAGAATTCCATCGGTATCCACCGGTAGAAAACTCTCAGAGGCCTTCCCGCCGCTCGTTTCGTCGATCGACGCCTCGCAATGAACCATCGCTATCGGCGTACGATATTCGACGTTCACCATGATTTGACCACCCGCCATCTTTTGAACACGGTGCGTCTTGCGTATCCACGGGTGGGCATCGAACGCACGCGCGATCACCGCCGCGGATTGGTCGTCTAAAAGCGACATGCGGGATAACCCACTGCCGTCATAAACCTCTTGGACAATGTCGGTCTTTAGCCAGGCTGGGGTATTGGTCAAATGAATGTTCTCGCGCTTGATCGCGTAATAGGTGCTGTCTAGAGCCTTCGCACCGTAATACCGCCAACCCAGATAACCGCTCAGCAAAAGTACCGATGGGCCGATCAAACTGAGCAAAGCCGCTCGCGGAATCGAACTGAATACATTCCAAAGGTGCTTCCAGAACATAGGTTGAGTCGAATTGGTTGCGTTGGTATCTGCTGTTGCCATTCGCGATCCGCTCTTCCTCCTTGCGATCCTGATCCTAAAAAATGCGATCCTGATCCTAAAAAACGGGCATCCTTGAGGCACCGACTCGGGAGTGTGCCCAGCGCGGGTAGCGATACCCGTTGTTCGGCCCTATCGCCCAAAACCTGCGGTACAGTAGCGAATCCCTAGCTAAATTGCCACGCCAATCGGCGTTGATTTGACAGAGATAACTTAGCTAAACTCCAAGCTCGGGTACCGGTGCCCCTTATGGACAAGTCGAAGGAAGGAATCTGCAAATGACAGCAATGGATCTGGCCAGTCTCGCCGAGCGAGTCCACGGTGAATTATTTGCAGGTCATCGCAACGCCGTGGTGACCGGTGCTGCCCCCCTATCGGATGCCAAGCCGGGTTACATCACGCTCATTGATGACGAAAAGCACATTCCGAAACTTCAGTCCTCTCCAGCTTCGGCTGTTGTCACCCCGAAATCGTTCGACACCTTGGAGCTCCCACAAATCGTGGTTAAAAATCCCCACGATGCGTTTGCCAAGATCTGTCAAATATTTCGACCAACCCATGTGGTGCTGCGTTCGTTCGGAGTCCACCCCTCCGCATGCATTCAGCCGACAGCAAAAATCCATTCCGACTGCTTCATCGATGCCTTTGTTTCTGTGGACGATGGTTGCACCGTCGGGGCGGGAACACATCTGCACCGCGGCGTAACTTTGATGCCCGGTTGTCAGGTTGGACGCGATTGCCAGCTCTACCCAGGGGTCGTTTTATACCCGGGAACCATTTTAGGGGATCGCGTCACCTTGCATGCTGGTGCCGTTTTGGGAGCCCACGGCTTTGGCTACCGCATGGTCGATGGTTCTCATCAGCCCACATCGCAACTCGGCTGGGTTGAAATCGAGGATGATGTGGAAATCGGCGCTAACAGCACCGTGGATCGAGGGACCTACGGTGCGACACGCATCGGCCGAGGAACCAAAATCGATAACCTTGTTCAAATCGCACACAACTGCAACATCGGTCAACACAACTTGATCTGCTCCCAAGTCGGCATCGCGGGTAGCTGCAGCACGGGAGACTATGTCGTTTTAGCCGGACAAGTAGGCATGCGGGATCATATTCACATCGGAAGCCGTACGATGGTTGGTGCTCAGTCGGGAGTAGCCTCCGACATCGCCGAAGACCTTGTCGTCCTGGGAAGCCCCGCGATCCCTCGCTTTGAACAAGCCGCCATCTTTGCGGCCATCAATAAACTTCCGGAAATGCGACGTACCGTTAAACGACTCGAGAAAGAGTTGCAGCAGTCGCTTCAAGCCAAAACCAACGAATCCCACTAGACTTACCCACCATGGCATCGGTTCCCCAACCATCCTCCACGGACGCGTCAGTTCCACGTCCCGGCTTGGCCATCTTTCGGCCTGCCCCAGAGTCGAACGCCCCAGAGCCGAACCGGGAAAACCTTCGTGTCGGCATCGTTGCAGGTTGGGGCGAGTATCCCGGCAAAGTCGCGAACGCTGTGCGAGACCTCGGAGGCTCTGTCACGATCGCTGCCATTCGCAATCATGCATCCGAGGAACTCGACGCGCTTGCCGATCAAATGAAATGGTTTGGCGTTTGCAAACTTGGAGCGATGCAACGTTTCTTTGCCGAAAACAATGTAGATCGAGTCTGTTTGGCAGGAAAACTTTTTAAAGACCGGATCCTCTTTCATGGACTTGGCTGGGTTCAACATGCGCCTGACCTGGAATGTGTTCGGACGATGATTCGTCCACTGTTTTCCAAGCATGGATCCACCACCGACGACACCTTGCTGGGCGCCGTGGTTGCATCGTTTGAACGACGAGGTATGAATGTGGTCCCAGGAACCGACTACGCGACGGACCTGATCGCACAAGCGGGACTACTCACTCAGTGCCGGCCAACCCGCTCGGTGATGTCCGATATCGATTTCGGCTGGGACATTGCGAAGAAAATGGGGGGGCTGGATATCGGCCAATCGATCACGGTAAAGAACCGAACCGTGCTCTCGGTCGAAGCCGTCGAAGGTACCGATGCGTGTATCGAACGGACAGGTATCTTGTGCCCCATGGGGCATTGGTCGCTCGTCAAGGTCGCCAAGCCTCAGCAAGACATGCGCTTTGATCTGCCCACGATCGGCCCTCAGACGATCGACCGCATGGCGAAAGCTGGAGGTCGGGCGATCGCGATCGAGGCAGGCAAAACGATCGTCATCGATCGACCACGAACCCTCGCCTTGGCCGATCGCTATCGAATCGCGATTCTTTCTCGCTAAGCCAGTACCGAGGGGAACTTGGACTAGGAAGCGGATCGACAACTTGTGATCGGCCGTTTTCTTCTATAATGGGGACGGTCATGATTGGCTCCACACGAGCACTTTCCCCCCAACACGAGAACTCCCTCCATGCCATCCCTCTCTCTCGCGCTGCCGCGTTTCATGCATTCCTTGTTCGTGACCCGCGGCAGTACTACAGGTCGCTGGGGCGGCATAGCTCGCTGGGGCATAGCTCTGTCGGCTTCGATTTCATGCATCGCGTCATCCCATGCGATCGCTCAGCAATCGATTGCGACCGCTACCCGACCGGTGGCCATCCGAACAACCCTCGACAATCAACTCGTCGAGTGGGCGTGGACAAAGCAAGAGATTCAACAAGCGGGCCAAGGCCTTTGGCCTCAGTACCGGGGGCCCCATGGAGACGGAGTTGCCGCCCCGGATGCCGACCCTCCGGTCCGTTGGAGCGAGAGCGAGAATGTTCGATGGAGGCTCAACATCCCCGGAAAGGCATGGTCCTCCCCGATTGTTTGGGGAAGCAAGATTTGGATCACCAACGCCACTAATGACGGACTGGCCATGTCCATCCTCGCGATCGATCGCGAAACCGGCAAGATCTTGATCGACCGCCCTCTATTCACCAACGAGAAAACCCAGAAAGACTATCACGAGTTCAATTCCTACGGATCCCCAACCCCGATTTGCGATAGTCAACATGTCTACGTCACCTTCGGTGCCTACGGAACCGCGGCATTGAACCCAATCGATGGATCGATGGTATGGCAACGGCGTGATTTACCTTGCAATCACTATCGAGGAGCGGGATCGAGTCCCATTCTCTTCAACGACTTGCTGATCTTCAGCATGGATGGATTCGACTATCAGTACATCGTCGCGCTCAACAAGCATACGGGGGAAACGGTTTGGAAAACGGACCGAGCTATCGAGTATGGGACCGACGATGGCGACTGGAAAAAAGCGTATAGCACGCCACACGTGATCCAGGTCGGCGAACAGCTCCAATTGATCAGCCCTGCAGCGAAAGCGGTCATCGCGTACGAGCCCAGCACCGGCAAAGAACTGTGGCGAGTCCGTTACGAAGAGCACTCCAGCGCTATCCGTCCACTATTCGATGGACGGCACCTTTACCTCAGCTCGGGATTTAGCAAAGCCAAATTGCTCGCGATCGATCCAACCGGCCATGGTGATATCACGCAAACACACGTCCGTTGGCAATCAACACGCGCCATCGGCTGCAAACCTTCACCGGTTTTCCTGGGCAATCTTCTTTGCTCGCTCGAAGATCGCGGTGTTTTGTCCGCCATGAATCCGGAAACGGGTGAATTGGTTTGGCAGAAACGCTTGGGAGGTGACTTCAGCAGTTCACCCATCGTTGCAGGGGGCCGTATCTACTGCTTCGACGAGCAAGGCAAATCGCATGTCGTCGACCGCGAAGGAAATGTGCTGAGCGAGAACGTACTCGACGCAGGCTGCTTGGCCTCCCCCGTCGCTATCGGGAAAGACTTGATCGTCAGAACTCGCACCAGTTTGTATTGCCTAAGAGCGACGTCAAACTAGTAGCATCGGTTGAGCATCCATGGACAGCTCCATTCTTGCGGGCATAACGGACTACGGTTTCGCGTCCGGATCTGTGGCCGTATGACCGTTCCCTGCATCGTCCTCGAAGAGATAATCCACCGTCGTCTGCACGCACGTTGAATCTCGCATCAGAAATGAATGCAGGACCGGAACTGTAAAGAACTCGTCCATTCCCTCGAGTTTTGCTTCTTCGATGGTTACCACTCCATCGCTGGGCCCTTTGAGGAATGGATTCCGAATCCTGAGTGGGGATAGATCTCCAGCAATTACCGCGAATGGGCAAGGAGGCTTGTCTAGACTTTCTGCGAACTCATTCCACGACGGTCCCAATTGCATCCCGGAATGGCCGGTGATTGTTTCAAACAATCCCAACTGACCAAGCGTCTTCGCAAACGAGGAGCCTTGGTTTGGAGGCCCTAGCATCACCACCCGCTCCATGCGATCCAATGCGAAGGTCGGGTCCCCTTGGCTGCGCCACTGCGATATCGCGGTTCGCAGCACGATATTTCCCAAGCTATGGCCGACGAATCGCAACCGTGGCCGTCCCGGAAGATGCTCGACAACCTCTCGCAGTGCCTCTGCATGCGAGGTTATCGATTCGCGGGTACTGGAATACGCAAACATTACTACCGAAGGCACCTCATTTGCCTTGGACTCCTTGTGAGTGGCGTCAATCGTTGCATAACGTGCATCGATTGCCGCCTGAATCGGCTTCATGCTCGATGCGCTACGCATCAGTCCATGAAGCAAAACCACCACATCGATTGGTTCCGCGTGGGGCTTTTCGTTATCCGCCTGGAGCTTTGCCAACTCGGCAAGCATCGCTTCTTTGGTCCCCCACGCACGACGCACCGACGATGGGTCCAATAACCGCCATGAGTCTGAGGTCTTGTTGTACTGGACCCTCCAGCCATACCACCATCGATGATCCGTCCAAAACTGCTTGCCTCCTAAAGTAGGAAGGGGCAGATTCCAACGACTATCCATGACATCCTCGTCGCTTGATTGTTCGATGCCACTCTCTGACACATTGGCGGTCGATAGCGGATCGTCTACCCATTCCGCAGGTACCTGGCTCAGCACGGTAGCTTGGAAGATGGAAGTCCAACTCGTTCCAGCGAAAATCAGCGCCAGCGTTCTTCGAAATAATTGATGCACCTTTTTCGTCCTTGATAAGCAATCCATCGTTGTACGCGAAGCTATCGGATCGCCTTGATCACAAAATGATTTTCATGAACATCGACCAGTTCAACCTCGACCCCTTCATCAATCCACTCACTACCCGAAGTCACTTCCACTACCCGATCGAGAACGATGGCTTTTCCGTACGGATTGCATCGCGTCATGGTAGTAGCGCGACGTCCCAAAAGCGCGAGGCGTTCTTCCTGCATTTGTTCGTCCTGAGTTACAACACTATCCTGAGAGGGTGGCTGGAGTGCAAACCATCGCACCATAGGTAGGTTTGCCAACTGCTTGCGGAAGGCAATTGCTGTTCCAAACAAAACCAAGACGCCGAACCCAAGCTGCCCAAAACCACGGATCAGTTGCTCTCGCTGATAGGCATTGGTCGGTATCACGAACGTTTGCCCAGCGAGTACCAAGCCTAATGCCAACATTCCTAGGCCAAAAACGCCAAAGATGCCGAAACCGGGCAGTAAGAAAATCTCAATCGCCACACACAAGACCCCACCTCCGATCAAAAGGATCTCAAGCCACTCGACGGTGCCTTGGAACATATTGATCCAAAAGAAAAGGAGGAAGCAGACGAGAGCGATCGCACCTGGAACGCCGACCCCGGGCGTGCTGAGCTCGGTGCTCAAGCAAATAATCCCCACCATGAAAAGAAGAAAGGTTAACCAGCGCTGCGAGGCGACCCATTCGACCACTTGTTCAACTCGGTTGGTCTGCTTTTCGATGGGAAGGGCATTCAATCCGAAACTACGCCCTACGGATTCCAAAGAAGGGCTGCGATCGGAAGCGATCCCCAGTGCCATCGCCTTTTCCGCGCTCAATCCATCGGTGTAGTTTTCCGCGGGGCCTTGAACCCACAAAGGAAGTTTGCCACCGTCCTCCTCCTGCCACCCAACGACTTGGCGAGACCGCCGCCCGTCGGCGCTACGATACTCGTGAACGGCAACGTCAGGACACAGGCACCCCGCTATGTCGCCGTTCATGCGACCGGTCATGCTCGCAAACTTCATCAAGCTTTCTTTTCGGCTCTCGACATCCGCCGGTGCGATACTAGCTTCACCGAAACCCCCGAGAACCGCCTGCTCCCTCATGCTGATCGTATCGGCCGCCATCGCGATCAACGAGGCATCGGCTCTCGCGTGGCCACTGACATAGACCACCACCTCTGCTTGATCGGGAGGGATACTGCTCAGATAAAAAGCGAGTCGCAAGCTTTCCTCGAAATTCCCGCCGGGGGAATCGAGATCGATCAGGATTAGGTTGGATTGATCGTTGGTGATGGAGTCTTCGATTGCTCGAATGACCCGGTTGACCTGACGATGACCGATGATTCCTCGAAGGTGAGTGCGCATTGCTTTTCGAGGCAAATCAAACGTTGGTTTTTCACGGGCATCCATTTCTAATTTTAAGGTGGGCGCTAATTGCTCTCGGGTGGGTACCGTGTGGGTAATCCACCTCCACGAACGCAATTCATGCCCTGAAAAAGTTGCCATTTGGTGAACGGGTACTAGCGGGGATTCCAAGGCGACATTTTCAGGACGCAATGCGTTTTGCAATTCTGCGGATGTCTTGTAAACAAAGCTCCCGTCCTCGAGCTGAAAGCGGACTAATCCTTCGCTTGGGTCCAACATGGACCGGACAGCGGCCGGTGGAAAGACGCCGCGACGCGATGCGATATCGAGATAGGCCTGCAAAACCGTCGCCTCGACCGGCGACTCATCGATACCAGCTTGACCGATCTCAGCAGCAGGACTCATGGCGATCTCCTCGCATCCGAGCGCTATCAACACCGCATGTCCACGAATCGATTCGGGAATGTAAGCGACGGTCCGAATCCGAGCCCCTTTCGGACCACTTAGAAATCGAGCAATCGCTAACGCTCGCTCGAAGGAGGTCCCTTGGCCTATGGCAGGTTGACTGCCATCGCCGTCACGAAGACTATCAGCAGCCACAAATTCGAGAATCGCCATCGGGCGATCATTTCCTTGCTGGCGAGCGGTCAAACTCTCGAGGGTGCTGATGAGGCGGCTTTCCACTTCCACCGTGGTGGGTACTGGCACACGGATAAGACGAGCCTGCTTGAGTGCATCCGCCGGTTTGCCGGATCCCTCGATGGCATCCTGACCGTGCACCGCCCCCCAACCGACACGTATGACGTCGAAAGGCATGACGTCGACAGTCATGACTTCGACGGGCCCAGTCGCGAGAAACAGTCCCGCCGTCACGACCAGCGACCAGACGAGGAGAACCCTCGTTATCATCGACATATTCACAATTCCTAGTCCCACGCATGAATGGAGCGTATCTGGATTTGCTGACTTGGAAGCCTTTGACGAACCACGCCACGCACCAACGCCAGACGTTTCATGATACGCCATTTCTTGGCCGAAACGATCACCTCGAAAGGCGCATTAGCAACTAAGAAGGGGCAAATTCAAGGTGTCAGGCTTGCGGGACTTCATGGACCACCAACAAATTATGGGTATTGTTGAGCAATCCGGTTCCGGTCACGTAAACGACACGATCCCCTGCGGCGAGGATGCCAGAATCCCTACCCCAACGGGTCACTTCGTCGAACAACATCTCAGGATTGTCCATGTTTTGGACTTTATGGGGCATGATTCCCCAAAACAAGCACATCCGCCTGAGTGTTTGGTCCGAGTCGCTGACGCCAAGTGTCGGGATATAGTTCCGCTGCTTCGCCTTGACCCACGCGGTCCCACCTGTCCGCGATGCGACCACCACCATCTTTGCGTTGATGGCTTCGGCGATATTCGCTGCGTTGTGAGTCACGGCCGAGGTCACCGGATGGACACGCGAAGAAAATCGAGTCTTTGGCTCCTGCGGTTGATCCTTCAGCATCCGCTCGGTGCTGAGCATGATTCGGTTCATCGTCTCGACAGCAATGACCGGGAACTCACCGATGGCCGTCTCACCGCTGAGCATGCATGCATCAGCACCATCCAGGATCGCATTCGCGACGTCGCTCGCCTCGGCCCGCGTTGGACGCCGATTGTGATGCATGCTCTCGAGCATCTGTGTCGCAACGATCACCGGCTTCAGTTTCTCTCGACAGACTTGGATAATTCGTTTTTGTGCAACGGGAGTTTCGGCAACGTCGATCTCGACACCGAGATCCCCACGAGCAACCATGACGCCATCCGCCGCATCGACGATCTCTTCGAGGCAATCCAAAGCTTCTCGCTTCTCGATCTTCGCGATCACCAAGGCATTAGCATCCATGGAGGCTAGTAGATTCTTCAGCGACGAGACGTCTTGGGCGCTGCGAACAAACGAGAGACTAATGAAATCAACTTCGTTTCGTGCTGCCCATAATGCATTATCGATATCCTCCGGCCGCATCGATGAAACCGATAAAGAGACACCCGGTAAGTTGATTCCTTGACGCGATCGAATCGTGCCTCGCACCGTCACCGAACAGCGAATGCGATCCCGCGATTTATCGACGACTTGCATCGAAATCGTTCCGTCGGCGAGCATCACACGATCGCCCACTGCAATCTCATCAATCAACTTTGAGTAATTGCTGGTCAACTCGTTGGAGGACCCGGGCTCATTCCCACGGACAAAAAACAATTCCTGACCGACATCGACCTCCAACGGATCCTGCAAGAGTTTTCCGAGACGAATCTTTGGACCGGCCAAATCGAGAAGAACACCAACCGGAAAACCACTTCTCTCACGGACATTCTTAATCTTCTGCAAGACCCGAGCGTAATCCTCTTGGGTGCCGTGCGCCGCATTGATGCGAAAGATATCGACACCATGATTGATCAACTCAGCCAGGATCGCTTCGTCCTCGCACGCTGGTCCCACCGTTGCGACAATCTTGGTCCTGGCTTCGCTCAAGGTATTTCGGGTCATATCCGAACTCAAATCCGTTTGGGTCGATCAAATGCTTCCGACTGAAATCACCGTCACTCCACGCAGCGAAAATCGGATCTACCGGAAGCCTAAAGCGATAGCATTCTAGCCGGATACGGTGCCCGTTTCAACGACAGCTACCAACTGAGAAGGCTGCCCACCTAGACATTCGCCGATGATGCTAGCATATCGGGGTGTGATTCCATATACGGTCGGCGATCGCACGCAGGACCCATTAGTCGTCTTATTCGTCCGAGACTTCGACACCCTGCGCATGAATCGCGGTAACTCGTCGTCCATCGTCGAGAACGTCACCGACGCGGACCACGCGGTTCCCAAGAAGTGCCACCGCACCGTTGGGGGTTTGAAAAATGGCACGAACTTCAACGGAGCCGCTTGCCACATCATTGCCCGAAGCCTCATGCGGGAACGAGTCATTGCCGATTGCGTTGCCGCCCACTCCCAAATCATCCAGTTGCTTCAGCGTTTGAAACGGCTGAAGCTTTGCGATTTCCTCCACCGAAAAATCGGGCCACTCAACGGGAGCAATCTTTGCTGCGACATTTAGCTTCTGGTTGTTGCTCAAGGAAGTCGATTCCGCGTAATCGCCATCCTCGCGGATCAAAACGTAACCGAGAATAGCAGCCAGAACAGGAATGAGAGCGTACTTAAGCTTAGGAGATTTCATGATCATCATTAGGGATTTCCCTTTATAAAGTGCTCATACGCCTGGGAGGATCAGAACGATGAAACCTGCGTATTCCGTGTGTTTCACGGACACTCTAGGCCATCACGCTCGATCTTCTGTACCGGCCACACTCTCTGCCCACTCCGGCGAATAGAGGATCCCGATCTCCAGTTCGATGCGGCTGTCTCGTCTGCCATCACTTGGGGCCAATACGTGCAATTTCTTCACTTCGAGAAGGAATGGAAACGCATCCAGCTTCGACGCAAACTCGAAAAGGCTTGCGTAAGTGCCATTCATACTCAATTGGAAGGAACGGACTTTGCACTTCAAGTCTGGGGTGTTAATCACCTCGTTCCCGGCTGGTCGAAAGTCATTTAATTTGCAATGGCATGCATCGACGACCTTTTCCAACTCTCCCAGAATATCAGAGTCGATCAATCGCACAGGAACTCGATCTCGCATCGATCGAAATGAGGAGGCCACCTTATCTCTGGACTGCAACGACTCTTGAAGCAGTGAATCAATTTTGTCAACGTCTCGTAGAGCTTGGGCGTGCCCCTGAATTTCTTCCTCGACGCTGGAGTACCAGTCTTGCACCAGCGACTGAGTTTTCCAACCGGCGAATATCGCCCCCATCATGATCAGAGATCCGGCGAGATGGACAGACCATCGAAGCTTTTTTAATGTGGAGCACGAAAGTCGCGTATTACTCAGCATAGCTGCACTCCAATTCAAACTCGTCTACCAATTGCTCTGCCATCACCGAATCGCGAGTGGACCGCAAAAGGACGTTTTGAAAAACCCCATACCCATCGAGCCGTTGGATGACTTCAGCGACCGTTGGCTGCAAACCAGTAAATCCTCGCAGTACCACTTGGGTCGCATGTGCTCCCGTGGATTTACTGACTGCGCCCACCATCCGTTGAGGTGACTCGGGCTGTTTCGCAACCGCATGCACGTTGATCTGCAAATCCTGAAGAGCGATCGGGCCATCTTTGGACTGGAAGGTTTTTCCTAAAATGCCCAACAAGGAAGGAATTCGGTTCGGAGCCTGGATCGATTCGATGCGCTGGGTCCGTTTTTTAAGATCCAAGGTAATGTTTCGCAACTGCTGTATCTTGTTTTCTTTCAATCGAACCGGCCCAACCTCGGTTTGTAAATGCTGAAGGTGACCATACAGCTTCCATGCTTTCCAACCAAAAGGTGCGCCGATAGCAGCCAAGGTGATGATGCATAACGTGATCAGTGCTGTCCAACTCTGAATCGCACCTTTCAATCGACCTTGGGCTACCAATTCCGGGGGGAGTAAATTGACGTGCATCTAGTTCTCCTCCCAAGCGATCGCTGATAGTCCAGCCGCAACAGCATAGAGACATACTGGCAGCCCGCGATTTACTTGTTCGCTACCCGCAAGTGACCACGTTTCGGTCGGAATCTCGAGCAATTGCTCAAATTGAAGTGAAAGCATTGGTGTGATGGAACCATTCCCGCACAGGAGAATGCCGCTGGGTTCACTGTTGCCATGCTCGGCGCGGATGTACTCGAGTGTTCGATAGACCTCGCCTGCGAGCGATTGAACAAAGCGAAGCTGGAACTCCGAAACGATCTCCATCAACTCGTTTGGGCTCTCCATCTGCCGACTACCTTCCGTCGCTGCCTTCATCAGCAATAGATTTACCTCGGCAGGAGAGATAGCAAACTCGCTAGCAAGTGGTACCAGCATTTTTTCAAAACCGTGATGATTCAAAACACGGGTTAGTATCGGCAACCCTTGGTGCACGAGAGTCAAGATTGTGCAAGCATCGCCGATATGTACCATGAGGCACGGATGGTCCGCTCCCCTTAGAAACATTTCCGAGGCTCGCGCGAGTGCGCATGGAAGAGCATCAAGCGCCTCGGGTGCATAGCCTGCCCGAGAAATCATATTTCCTAACCACATCGAAAAATCGTAGTTTGCGGTTACGACCGCAGCGCTCTGTTGGCGATTCCGCAACCTTCGTCCTGTGGGTAATTCCCAGGCTTTGACAACCGTCTGGTCGGAATCGTATCCCTGTTCCTTCTCCAGTTCGCTACGTACAGCTCCATCCAATTCCGATGGTTTTTCAATTTCGAGCTCAAACTCCCTATACTCGACCACACCTCCACCGACAGCGATTCCTGCCAAATTACTACTAAAGAGAGACCTGGCCCGTTTCGCTTGCTCGATCATGCTCTCAAGAGCGATTTGTGGATTATCGGCCGCAGGAGCACGCCTCTCAGTGACATCTATCCTCGGCGCGGGCTGAAAGGCTGTCCATGTCGCGTTAATCGCGTATTCCGTCCCGGTACGTTCCAATTGAGCCATGTGGATGGCGCTTTGGTTGATATCCATGCCCACCCAACCCCAACTGGAGTTTAGGAACAGGTTTTTCATGCGTCGGATCGGTGCTGTGAGCATAGTAGAAAACCGTAGTTCTCGATTCGGTCACAGTAGGAGCCTAAGCGAGACAAAGCATCGATGCTGCTTAGGTGGCTGTCGTTATATCCAGCATAGGCAGCACAATCGACATCACGACCGTACCGACGACCCCACCCAAACCCATAATCATCACAGGTTCTAGTAGCTTTACGAACCAACGAAGCTTCTGCTCACCCTCTTTTTCGTAGTATTCACCGATGGTTTGAAGGACGAACGCTAGTTTCGCCGAGCGTTCACCGGTCTCGAGCATATGGCCAGCTCCGGTTGGGAAAAACGTCACGGCCGCAACCGTCGGGCCGATCCCTCTCCCTTCGAGAATATCCTTCTCCATCCGCCGAAACATATCGCGGTAGTAAACGTTTTTCGTCGCGCGTTGACTTAGCTTGACCGTGTCCAACAACGGAACTCCGTTTTGAATCATGGTTCCCATCAGGCGAAAGATGCGACCTGCCATGAGCGGCCGACTCGCTTCCCGAACACAAAACCCATTCAGGATGATGTAGTCGATCGAATAACGCCACTGCGGTAATCGTCGAGCATACAACGCCGCCGCTACCATCACTCCCAGTAACCCAAGGATGACAAACCAATAGTTCTGAAGCGTTGTACCGACAGAAAGAAGGAACGAAGTCAACGGAGGAACGGGTCGCTCCATCTCCTTGAACACCTTCGAGAACTGTGGCAACACGAAAAAGAACATGGACGACACAACGGAACAGGTGATAAATAGCAGCACAGCAGGGTAGGTCAGCATTGAAAGCACGCTACTCTTGAGCTGCTGGTCTCGTTGCAGTAGCGTCGTCATCCGTTCCAAAACATCGATCAATTTTCCGGAATGTTCCCCCGCATCTACAGCAGCAACCATAGAGACGTCGAAGACACTAGGATGTTTCGACATGGCAACCGAAAACTTTTGCCCTTCTTCCACATCCCGCTTCACCGACTGCAACACATTTCGAAGCGTCGGATGGGTGCATTGGTCGGCTACCACGCGGATGGCCGCGGCCAAATCATCTCCCGACTGAATCATGATCGATAATTGCGAGAGCGCAACCACGAGATCATTGTATTTGACACGCTTGCCTCCCAGAAATCCCTTTCCAAACAGGCCCGTTGACTTCGAGGTCAAGGGTTTGATCAATGGATTTCGAGAAACGGAAACGGATGCATCGGATGAACCCTTTGCAATGGGCTCGATGCTTTGAATGTTCAATCCGGCGAAACGTAGCGAACTGCGGGCAGCCATGGCCGTGCCACCATCGACGGTCCCCTGGACCACCGTGCCTTGCTTGTTCGTCGCTTGATATTGGAATTTCATGATTGAAATCAGAAGCCTTAATTACTCGTCGCAGTAAGCCACTTCGAGGACCTCGTCGACTGTGGTCCTTCCTTGCTCCGCGAGGTAGATACCTTCGTCGAGGAGCAACCTTCGGCCTAACTTTCGGTGATTGATGCGAAGTTCGTCGGTGGTCCCATTCCTTGTGATGATTTCTCTCGCCGTTCGATCAAGTGAGAATATCTCATAGATACCTGTCCGACCTCGATACCCCGTATCAAAGCAATCCCGACAACCTTGACCGCGGTGGAACTGACGTCGGCGATCTCCTTGGTATCGAATCGCGTCCAACTGTTCCGACTCTGGGTAGTACGCGATATCGCAAGCTGGACATATCGTGCGGACCAACCGCTGTGCGATGACCCCAAGGAGTGATGCCGCAATCTTGAACGGCTCAATCCCCATATCTCGCAATCGCGTGACGGCACCGAAACTATCGTTGGTGTGCAGGGTGCTCAAGACTAAGTGCCCGGTTAATGCAGCTTGGATAGCGATCGAAGCAGTTTCCGCATCCCGGATTTCTCCGACCATGATGACGTCTGGATCCTGACGCAAAATCGATCGCAATGCATCACTGAACTGCATCGACTTGGCACTGCTGACCTGAACTTGATTGATCTGGTCAAGTTGATATTCGACCGGATCCTCGACCGTAACAATGTTTCGCTGGACCGATTTAATCAACTCTACGGCGGAATAGAGAGTCGTGGTTTTTCCGCTACCTGTAGGCCCGGTTGTCAACAAGAGCCCATAAGGTCGATTCAAGAGTTCCTTGATGGACCCCAACACCTCATTTCTCATGCCGAGTTTATCGAGGTAGAACGTCACATTCTTTTTGTCCAAAACCCGCATGACCACCTTCTCACCTAAGATGGTAGGGAGTGTTGAAATACGCAGGTCGATCTCTCGACCGTCGACACGCAAGTGGATACGGCCGTCCTGCGGCATCCGATGCTCGGATATATCAAGTTTTGCGAGGACCTTCAAACGCGACACCATGGCCGCGTGAAATTCGCGCCGTGGTCGAAGGATCTCGCGCAAGTACCCATCGACACGATAACGGACGATGGACGATGCTTGCGATGGCTCAAAGTGAATGTCGCTGGCTTTTTGGCGGATCGCTTGAACGATGATATAGTTGACCAAATTGATGACGGGACTCCCTTCCGTCAACGATTCAACATCCGCAAGGGACACGTCGATCGCATCGCTCTCGATAGATACCGCATCTTCGTCCAAATCCGCAGTCACTTCGTCGACTGAGAAATTGTCTTCGTAGCAGTTTTTCAACATCCTTTCGATCGACCCACGCATCGACAAGACCGGCCTGATGGTCAAGCCCGTTATGCGACTCAATTCGTCGATATGCCTTAGATTCGCTGGTTCCGCCATCGCGACCGTGAGCGTGTCCCGCACTTGGAACATTCCCAATACACACAAACTCTCCGCTTTCGAGCGCGGAATCAGCTTGACCGCAACGGGATCCACCAGTCCGCTTCGCAAGCGAATCGCTGGAATACCAGCTTGTTGCCCGAGAAACAGCAGCAGGGAATCTTCATCGACAATCCCCATCTCCAGCAAAGTCTCGCCGAGTTGGTTCCTGTTCTGCGCATGGGTTCGCAATGCGGTCTCGAGATCCTCGCTGCTGATGATCCCAGCGCCGACCAACGATTCCCCCAGCTTGGCGGGCTTTCGTACGAGATTCTTGGCGCTTCGGATCGGGCTCAGCGTGTTGCGAGCATTCTTTCGACCCAAGGAATTGTCAAGCGGCCGATCTGCGAGATTGGAAGCGTCTATGGTCATTTCGAGAAACTCCCTAACGCTTGCACGTAATCGCTATAGATTTGAAATTCCCGATTCAGTCCGTTGACTCGCAAGATGTCTTGGCAAAGGGGTGTAGGTCGGGCCAGAACCGCCGAACCACCAAACTCTTCACAACGATCCTTAAGATCTAAAAGAGTTTCCAATCCTGCGCTATCAATCAGTGGAGTGCTCCTCATGTCGACAACGATCTTAGGCATACCGGAGGCGAAGAGCCGTTCCCAACATGCGCGAAAAACCGACGTGTATTCCCGTGTTAGAGGAACACCGCACTCCAGGATATCAACCGCACCCGTTCGCTTCGCTTCGATCATGGAACCCCTTCCAGTCCGCTATTCAATCGGGATTTCGAGTGTGAAACAGGAACCGACATTGATTTCCGAGCGAATATTCAATCGGCCTCCATGCAACCTCGCAACCTCTTGTACAAAGGCCAAACCAAGTCCGTTCCCAGCCAAATTCTGAACACGTTCATCGCTACTTCGATAGAACTTGCTACCCAGTTTTACAATGTCTTCTTTGGATATACCGTATCCAGTATCTTCCACATGGACGTATAGATGATGCGGGTCATTTTCGACTCGAATCTTGACCGCCCCGCCATCCGGAGTGTACTTGATCGCGTTTCCGATCAAGTTACTAATGGCGCCCGCCAACTTGTCTTTGTCACCTCGAATTCGAGGCATCTTTGGTGGCGCCAGGTATTCTAGCTGTTGCGATTTCTCAACGCTCAAAGGACGTTGCTGCTCGATCAGTTCTGACATGAGACGCTCCAAATAAATCTCATGTTTTTGGACAGTGATAGCGCCAGCCTCCATTTGGCTCACATTGAGTAATTCGTCCACAAACCGCGCTAATCGCGTTGCTTCATTATTGATCACATTGAAAAAGTCTTGCTGCTGCTCGACATCGATGTCCTTCGCGGTGCTCAGCGTTTCAGCGTAAGCCCGAATATTCGCAAGTGGGGTCCTCAACTCATGAGTTGCTGTAATCACGAACTGCTCTCGAGCACGCTCGGCGAGACGCGGTTGTGTGATGTCTCGGACCGTCCATACCATGGCGCCATGACCTAAGGATTCCTGATTGGAACGCCGCATGCTGATCCGCCATATCCCATCCTCGACGCGGTCGCTCATTCGTACCTCGCCAACTTGATTCGCAGGGCCGACTACCATTTGCTCTACGACATCGATCGATTCGGGGTCATGAATCAACGGCTTGATCGAATCCACCAAGGGCTGACCAACCAAATGCGTCGAGTCCGTTACACCGACCAGATTGGAAAAGGCTCGGTTGCTCTCAACAATCACCCCCGATTCGTCGCAAAGGACGACACCATCGGACAATTGCTGGAAAATCGCTTCCCAACGTCTTACTTGCTGCGCGTTAAACGACTCGGACAGCCGTCGTTCTACGCCGTTCCAGACTTCCTGCTGTTGCACTTTTGCCAGCAACTGGTTCCAGCCATTGGCCAAATTCGATGTTGATGGAATTGGCTTTAATTCCTCGACGCCAACCGTTGGATCAGCAAAGCGAGTCAACTGGGCTTCCAGTTCGCTCAGCCAGTAAACAGACCGTTTGAAGACGACCGAACCAACGAAAAAGACCAAGCAAGGAATCATCATCGAGGCTGCGACCAAATCCATACGTGGCAATTGAACGCAGATGTAGACGACGATTGCGAAGAACGTCAGCAGTCCCACCATCGAAAAGAGGAGGTACTGATTGCACAGTCGGCGTGCCAAAGGATTGGACGTAGTTGCTTTGGACATCGCCTTGGTTTACTTTCCAATCGGGAAAGGGAAGGGTTGCGTCTTGGGAGCGTCTGCGGGAGATAGCAAACGGCTCGCCAAGGCAACTAAGTCACGTACGCTGAAAGGCTTGAAAATGATTTCAGCCACGCCGTACTTCGCTTTTAACGCTTGATCATCGAGCTCGAGTCCCCGCGCGGAGCAGATCGCGATAGGTAAGTCCGAGTTGCCGATGTCAACTCGAACGAACCTACACAAATCCACCCCGCTCATGCCGGGCATCTCGACATCCGTGATCAAGAGATCGTAAGTCTCATTCGCGACCAGCTTCGCCGCAGCGTCGCCACTCCGAGCCAGCGTCACCTGAAAACCACTCCGTTCCAAATTGAAACGGAGGACGTCGCCGAGCACCTTATTGTCTTCAGCAACGAGGATTCTTCCATTCAAACGCGTGGTCATGATGATTGGTCAGCAAGTAGGACGAGCGAGATTCAAAACAGATGTCGACCGACGACTACCAAGCACTGAAATTCGTAGCATCGTTCACCCAGAAGTTACCTGTAGCCGGATCGTAGACCCATCCAGCTGTGGGGGTTGGCTGTGCGGCAGTGCCTTCGAAAACCGCAGCGGTCTTGTTCCCATACGCGCTCACGGGGAAAGGCCCCTTGATAAACTTTTTGATGCCGTTTGCAGCCTGCATGTCAGTAAGTTGTGCGAGGGTGGGATAAGCAGCATTCTCCGAGTAATAGAGCTCAATCGCGTTTCGTACGACACTGAGCGATGCCTTGGTCGCCGACTCACGTGCTTTGGTGCTAGTGTCGAACATCTTTGGAGCTGCGACCGCTGCCAAGATTCCAACGATCAAAACGACAACAACCAACTCGACCAAGCTAAACGCACGACGTACCTTCGAAACGCTCGATTTCATTCCGGACATTCGCATGTCTCCCATTCATACATTAAAACTCTTTGCCGCTCGTCCCAGACCCAACACTCGGTCCAGCGTTAACTTTCGCGGTGTGAAAACGTAGGACTTAAAAAGTGGCCAAGCAAATCGGTTTGGAGAAAATATTCCGCTCCCGAAGACTTTTCTTGTGCTACATACCAGTGGCTTTTCGGCCAAAGTTACGATGTGTTTATCCCGTGCCATGGGAACCGACGATGCCGTTCACAACCAACAAATCTATTGATTTCGCGAAGCAATTCGCATCAAAGCTTGCCCCCGCACTCGAGTCGGCGATCGCGATTGCCTCGTTTCCAATCGTGGTGGGACGGCCGGGTCTCGACATCATCAGCATGGTGAGTTCTGAGGAATCCAAGGCACAATCGCTACAGACAGAACTCGCGAACATCGAATTTCGTCCAGATCAGCTCGTCGACGGAATTGCGGAGATTACTCAATCGCCCAACCTAACAGTCCTTGTAATCGATGCGTCCGAACGCCAAGACGCCTCGGTGGCACTGTTCGCATTCAAACCGGACGTATCTAGTGGTCTTCTCCGAACCCTCATTACGTCCGTGCATAGCCAGCAAGAAGCAGAGTGGAAAGCCAATCGCGAAGTGGCTTCGCCAGCTGCTCCGCCACACGATGAATACGCGGAATCGTTCATCGAACAAGTCACCCAGGATTTCGAAGAACTAACTTGGTTTCGACAGTCCCATCAATTCGCAGACCTGTACACCGTCAATGCATCCTCCGTCGAGGTAGCCCACACCTGCGTCGCACCGATGGCACAAGTCATCCAAGCGGAAAGCCTTTTATTCTTAGAGGTTATCGGAGCCAACGCACAGAATACGCTTGAGCCTTCCCGATTGCATCTGCTCGCAGGACCGGAAGTCGAGTTCTCGGCGTGGCAACTGGATCAATTGACTCAGAATTTGGTCGACCAAGGCCGAACAAGCCCAATCTTGCTCGATCGATCTCGAGACAAACTAATCCTCGATCGCTTCCCCTTCATCCAAAACTGCATGCTGACCGTAGTGGCCAAGGGGGAACGCGTTTTTGGATGGTTGATCGCGATCAACAAGTACTCGCCAATCGATAATTCAAGCCAATCGAAGGAAACCCTCGAAGATTGGAATCGAGTCAGATTCGGTACGTTCGAAGCGGGCTTGCTAACCACGGCTGCAAACATGTTGGCATCCCAAGCTAGCAACTCCGAGCTTTTCGCCGCTCAAGAAGCCCTCACGAAAGGGCTGGTACTAGCCGTCATCAATTCGATTGACGCTAAAGACTGCTACACGGCTGGTCACAGCGAGCGGGTCGCTTCCTTCGCTCAATGCATCGCCAAAAGGATGGGTTTGTCGGCCAAGGAATGCGATCGTATCCACATGGCAGGCCTCCTCCATGACGTTGGCAAGATCGGTATCCCGGACTCTGTGCTGAAAAAGCCAGACAAACTCACCAACGAAGAGTTCGAAATCATCAAATCGCACCCATTCATTGGATACTCGATCCTCAGACACCTGACCAACATCGACTACGTCCTGCCAGGAGTTTTGCTTCACCACGAGGCGTTCGACGGGACCGGTTACCCTCAAGGGCTAAAAGGACGCGACATTCCATTGATGGCGCGAATTCTCGCCGTCTGTGATGCGTTTGATGCGATGACCAGCACGCGTCCTTATCGACAAGCTTTGCCGCTGGAAAAAGCGGCCTTCATCCTGCGTTCCGACTCGTACAAAACATGGGACGGTGAAATCGTCGAGGTCCTTTTCGAATGCATTCGAGCTGGCGTCATCACTCCAGGCAAGGTCGCATGGGCGAATATGCTCGATCGGGAACCGATTTCCGATCAAGTCGATGTTCCGGACTTGATCTCATGCCCCCTAAAACCTCCCGTAATTGCAACCCCACAACTCAGCTTCCCAACCGATGCGTCCACTTGTTTGGGAAGTAGCATTTGATCATGCGAGGATTCGTTGATCGGAAAAAATACCGCAAGCCAGCTTCGGCGGGTTACTTCCTGCAAGAAGTGGTCGTCACGGTATTTGTAATGGGCATCATCGCCGCTGTTGCGATTCCTAAATACACAGCCAGCCTCAATCGGTATCGCGCCCAAGTCGCCTGCCAGCGATTGGTGCAGGATATTGAACTAGCCCGCAGGCATGCGAGATTCACCTCCCAAGACGTGAAGTTTTTCGTTTCGTTCAACAAGAACTTCTACAGCATCGATCCTCTCGATTCTCCCCTACGCCCTTCGAGCACCTATCAAGTGGTTTTCGAGGGAGCTTTTCTGTGCCCAATCATCGACGGGTTGCTCAGCCCAGCTTCCAGGAGCACCCAAACCGACCTTACGATCACTTTCGACCGGTATGGTGTGCCCAATTCCGCGGCATCGATTGGAATCGCTTGTGGCGACACCTCAGGTACCGTTCAGCTGTCGCAGGAAGGGCAGGTTTCACGGCAATGAGCCCCCACCTGAAGCCCTTCAATCCCTTAAAAGCCCGACGCGGGATCGCTTCCCTCGATTTGCTCGTCTCGATCCCGAGCGCTGCCTTAATTTTCGCTGGGCTTGCCGCCTGCATGATGCTCATGCTCAAATCGAAGTCCATGGACGAACGGTTTTATCGCAACGTCCAGCAAGTCGCAGACGCCTCTATCCAAATGGCGATGGAGATTGAAATGGCAAATGCGATCGCTGAATCGACATCATCTGCCATCGAGTTTTGCGTACCGGATCGAAATGAAGATTTTCTACCCGAGCAAATTCGATACGAGTGGAAAACCGACCCAAACACTTCATCCAGGCACCTCTACCGACGCATCAATGGGGGAACAGATGTCGCCGTACTGCGAGATATATCCAGCTTTCAATTGCAGTACGGCTTTGCTGGCGCCTCCTCAATCCCCAATCGGTTCCGCTCTGAAAGTGTGTTGATTCAAAAGGTGGACTCGGTACCCTCGGTCACGTATCAAGAGTACAGCATTAGCTCCACCCAGCAAATCGCGGTGGTGTTTCGCCCAGACGCTCTTCAAACTTGGGATTTGGGGGCCATAGAGCTCATGCTTCGAAGCGCAGACCCTACGATGGCAGGCTCATTACGCCTCCGAGTGACCGATGTCGATGTGTCCCTAAGACCCAATCTCGCCAACGTCTACGCAGATATTCAGATCGCCAATCAAGACTTGAGCTCGAAATATCAGTACGTCGAATTTCCTCTCGCACCTGTAGATCGGTTGACGACGAACCCTTGGGTTGCAGTCATCCTTTCGACCACCAGTGAAAATCCGCCAGTCCGAGTACAGGGCATATCGTCGTTGTCCAACCTCCCTTCCAACGTGAGGATGCATACAAGCTCCAACGGGGGTAGCAGTTGGCTGTCAACTGCAAGTAAATCTCCTCGCTTTTTAGCGATGGGCTACGTGTATAGCACCAGCAATACCGTTTCGAACCGACGAAATCTTGCCTCTGTCGACATTCTGATCTCCAACCTTCCAGGTATCGATCCGACGATGATGTCGAGCGCTAGGTTGCTGGCTCAACCAGAGGTTCCGTAATGATCGCCAAGCCTGCAAGTAGAAACCGGACGAATCGATTGCGAATCCGCCCAGCACGTGGCTTTTCGCAGATCGAGGTCGCTGCATCAACTGCACTGCTGAGTGTTCTCATGGTTGCAACCATGGCCTCGATCGCAGCGTCGAGGAACCGCGCGACCGCCGAAATGAATCGCTTGCAAGGCCAATTGTTGGCAACGGAACTTCTTACCGAAATCCTATCATTACCCGCCTGCGATCCACAATCTGGACCGCCTGCGAATCTGGGCCGTGAATCAGGTGAAACCAACGGCGATATCCGCACCAATTGGGATGATGTCGACGACTACCACAACCTTAGCGAGTCCCCACCCAAAGACCGTTCGGGTACCGACATCTCAGGCTTCTCGTCATGGACACGTACCACGGTCATCGAGCGTCTGAAAAGTAATGACTGGACCCAGACCAATTTAACTTATGCCTCTGCCTACAGAATCAAAGTTTCACTCTCTTGCAACAGCCAGTTAATCACCACTGTGACCGCCTACAAAAACGGCGACACACCCTCCAACGGGCCGCTACAAGGCCCCTAATACCATTCCTCCAAATATACCCGTTCCATTTCCACGTTCCATGAGCCGAATCAAACACTACCAAGCTTGGACACTTGCCAAACGGCGCACCGGAAGTCTCTATCCCATGGTGATGGGAATGAGCGCGGTCATTGCATGCCTAGCCGTTGCGGGACTCGAGATGTCGCGCGTGGCTGGCAAGGCGAATCAGGAGCTTCGCGAGCAACTCGAAGCGCGCCGGATGGCACAAGCAGGCCTCGAGTTCTGGCAACGTCAGTACAACGCCGGTGCGATTGCCGATCCCACTGCGACCTTGCAACAGAGTATTTCCGCTCGGTCGGGATTCTCGGTCACGGCAACTTATTCATCGGCAGGTGCCGACCCGAAAGGGGCTGCACAAGTCACCTCCGTCGGGAGCTTTGGAAATGCGGTCCAGCGATTAACCGCGCGCTACGAGGCCCGCCCGACCCTCTATGAAAACTTCCGCTGCTCTCTTTACTCCGACACTGCTAATATCTCGTTTACATCCTCGACGGTAAACGCCAATCACTGGTCGATCGCTCGCCAAGACACCATGGCTTCGCTGTCGACAATCCAGATGGATGCAATGACAGGAAATGCATTCACTGGGACACTCGCTAACTTTCGCCAACGGACGATCAATCCGATCCCGTGGTTCAGCAACACGCCGAGTTTCGCTTCGAATCAGACTTCCTATCCTGGAACTTACTACCAAAGCCCTGCCGCCAACGCCGTCACGATCTTTCCGTGGATCGGGAACGAGCAATTACTCGCGAACCCGGACTTCACCTCGGATCTATCCGCTTGGTACAGCAACAATCCATCAGCGACAATTACCCGAATTACATCCGATTCGTACACCGCACCCTCCTCCGGCCAGATCTCCAACCGGATGACAGTTACCGATTCCCCGGTACAAGACATCACACGCCTTATGGTTGTTGGTGGGACATATACAGGAGAGTGCTATATCAAGCCCGATAACGCAGGAACCAATTTTAAATTACGCATTTCCGTTTACCGAAAAAACGACACGATCGTCAGTTGGATTGAATCCTCGTCCGTCAAGCCAAATGCAGGTCAATGGACCAGGATCAATATCCCTACATTCGCTTTCCCAAGCCCAGCAAGTCCACCCTCTAAAATTGAGCTGTCCCTCGTCAGCGACACCACGGTTGGGTTCAAGTTCGACGCATTTAGACTTTATCGCACGGATCAATCCGGGGCGTACACGTACATCGAGAATACGGTCCTGAGCGACACGTACAATCCTTTCTCTATCAACAACATCGCACCGGCGAGTTCAGGCATCTACATCGTCGATTGCCGTAACAAGACTATCCGAATTCGAAATTCCCGAATCCGATCTACGCTGGTTTTTAAGAATTGCCCATCGGTGGAACTTTTCAGTGGCATCTGTTGGGAAACCGTGGGAAGAAATTATCCGGCAATGATAGTCGATGGGACGGTAGTCGACAGAACTCGCCTGGACTCGCTCTTTACCAACAACCTGCGTGAATCCGACACATGGTGCAATTACAACCCGTCGCACACTCCCTTTGGCGGCGTCGATGACGATGATTTCGCCGACGTATTTCCGTGCTCCATCGGAGGTGCAATCCTGTCGACGAACAGCATCACATTGGGAAATGCGACGGCAGGCTGGGGAACCATCCGCTCCCTTACGGGGCCGATCCTGTCGAAGAACGGCCTCACAATCACCACGACCACGAAAGATATCAACTTTCCCTCGGACATGATCTTAAATCCTCCGCCGGGGTTTTATCCGGCGTTCACGCCGATGCGGTTGATCCCTAGTTCCATCGATGAAGCCCCATCGCCGGGTCCGACAACCGCCGTTAATTAATCACTTTGATTGAGCGTTAGGGGCCTGGGAACCCAGTCAGCGGTACGGGTGCCACCCCCGTAGGAACCTCAACAAAGTAAGGCTGGGGGACAGGTTGAACTGCGGGAGTGCTTGCCTGCAAACTATTGCTGTTCACCTGAGGGCCAAACTGGATAACAGGCTGTATTCGATGGGACGAACTAGGCAACTCTTGCATCATGGCTGGTGCGCCCGGAATCAAGTTCGCAGGAGAACTCCCCCAAGGGGCATTGTATGCAGGTTGCTGTTCGCTCATCGGGATCGATGGTGGTTGCGCATAGCCTCGAGCGACTGCCGGTTGCACCGGCTCTTTCTTTGCCCAAAACCTCCACCACTGGTTCCGCTTGTCCGCCGCACCAATCACTTGGCCTTCCCATGCCGAACGATCGACTGGATTCAAGCTGCGATCCATGATGCGTGTGCTCGCTTGGACGATTTGGCTGTCGTAATCGACGCATTCGCACTCGCCTGGCATCGCGATGCGTGGCAATAGCGTCACGATGATCTCGCTCCGCTCTTTCACCAGCGATCGACTTTGGAACAAACGACCCAAGAGTGGAATGTCGCCAAAAAATGGGACCTTGGCCTGCCCATCATCCTTTTCTTCCTTGATGAGTCCCCCGATCACAATCGCTTGACCATTGTTGAGCATGACGTTGGTGGAAACCTCGGTAGCTTCGCTTTCAGGCAACTTCGACGTCGAATTGATGCGAGCGGTTGATACCTGAGGAGCAACCTTCAACAATACTCGACCATCTTCGGTAATGATCGGAAGAACCGTCAGCACTACCCCATAATCAAGAAAACTGACACTCTGAAGCGTGCTCGTTTGGGTTGCTGTGGTCATCAAATAACCCAGTTTCCCACCAACGGAGATCTTTGCTTCTTGTCCATTGAGCACGGCAACCTTAGGAGATGCCAACGTCTTCGTATCGCTCGTCGATTTCAAGCATTCGATCCAGCCTGTCAAATCGGTGCCATTGATTTCCATCCCACCGACCGGATTCCCTCGCGTCGCAAACCCCAACGTTTGAAAGTTTACCGTCGAATTGCTTATTCGGGCCAAATGATTGAAATTGACACCATTCTTATTGCTATCCTTGAGGGCCACTTGCAAGATGTTCGCCTCAACGATTACTTGCCGCGGAGCTACGTCGACTTGGGCAATGTACTGAGATATCCTCTCGATGTAGGGAGGCATGTCTTCCACGATCAATTGCTCTCTCGAAGATCGCTGCTCTTCTTGATTGATTTTGATGACGTACGATTTCCCGATCGGAGAAAGAAGCCCCAAAATCACTTGGTTGAGGTCCTCACCCAATGCGTAGTTGAGCGAGTAGACCTGAATCGCTTTCCCTTGGACATTCGGCGATAGTTGCTTCTCAGGGTTTACCGTCGAAATGGTGATGATGTTATTCTGACGCGCCCACACCAAACCGTTGACGTTCAGAATGGAGTTGAGGGCATCCTCGAGCAACACTCCGTTAAGCGTTACATTGACCCGCTGATTCAGATCCTCAGCGGTAACTACGTTCAATCCCATCTGCTCCGAGATCAAGGCCAGGACGTCTGCTACCGTAGCGCCGCGACTGGTCAAATGCACAAGATTGTTTTGTACCTGGAGCTGAACTTGGCCTGCAGCACGTGGCGCATTGACCCATGGGATCATGTTTCCGCCTGACGAACTCCCCGCCGATCGAGGAGCAGGCAATGGTGCCACATTCGACCGTTGCAATGCATCCCATGCTTCTTGAGAAAGGGTATTGCCACCCATGTCGAGATTCACCGCGTCGGTCGACTGAAGTTGGGCGGAGATCGCACGCTCCAATTCCAGCGGTATAGGCATCGCCCCCACTCCCTGCTGGTTCGCGGGTGGATCAAACCCGGACTGCTGAGCTCCAACTCTGGAACAGTTCCCTAAGAAAAGCAAAAGCAGCCACGCGACAACCAAGGCACTTCCTGGACCTCGCAGCTCGTTCGCGATTTCGCGTGCAAACACAGCGTCCCCGGAATGGCTTGACGACCACTGCGTGGCACCGGCTTTCAAGCGTTCCAAGGGGGCATTAATCACGGAAATCACTCAGACTTTGTTTTGAGACGAATGCTGTCATTTCGAAATCGACATACTTGTATCGTCGGTTATCGGCCATCAGGGTTTCGGCAATCAGAATTACCGTCAATTTCGTTAAAAGTCCCCCAGGCTGAGCAGGCTCCCACGGGGCGGGGTAATACTTGCGATCCAGTCCGCCCTGAATTGCCAGGGAGAGTCCCCTGGAGTTAACTCGCTCCAGCCTGTAAAACCGCTCGCATGTCGCACCATGAATCCCCGCCAAAGAATGCAAAGATCCCCGTCCCACCGGTTGAAAGATGGTTGGTACCGGTCAAGCATTTCCTCCATATTGAAGCCACCAGCGGCTTAGTCCTCGTCGCATGCACCATCTTGGCGCTGCTGATCGCCAACTCTCCTTGGTCCCATGCGATGGAAGCCTTTTGGCATACCCCGATATCGATCGCATTCGGACACTTCAAAATCGAAGGGGACTTAGGGCATTTGGTCATCAACGACATCTTGATGACCATCTTCTTTTTCGTGGTAGGACTCGAGGTCAAACGCGAAATCGTGGCGGGTGAACTTCGGGATCCTCGCAAGGCATTGCTTCCGGTTTTTGGCGCGATCGGTGGTGTTGTAACGCCAGCAGCAATCTACACGGCGATGCAATGGGGCCAACCAGGCCAGCGTGGTTGGGCAATTCCCATGGCAACCGATATCGCTTTCGTGGTCGGTATTCTGGCGTTGTTCGGTTCGCGTGTCCCGTTTGGCTTGAAGATCTTCTTGCTGACCTTGGCCATCGTCGATGACATCATTGCAGTCCTGGTGATTGCGATCGTATTCACGGAAACCATTTCTTGGGGATACATCCTCGCCGCATTCGCAGGATTTGCGTTGGTCTATCTGTTGAACAAGATCGGTGTTCGGTCCATCGCTATTTACGTCATGGTCGGGATTGCGATTTGGATAGCCTTCCATCATGCTGGGATCCATCCCACCATTGCAGGCGTCCTGCTCGGCCTGATGACTCCCTCCCGACCTTGGATCGGTAATCGCACCTTTGTGGAAATTCTTTCCGACACTTGGGATGAGCTGCGTGGCGCAGATCCGGAGACGGAACACCTCCCTGTCAACTTAGAGCAGTTGCAATTCCTTGCCCGCGAATCGCATTCTCCGTTGCATCGCTTAGAAATGGGTTTGCATCCTTGGGTCGCTTATTTGGTGATGCCCATCTTCGCATTGGCCAACGCGGGAGTCGAATTGGAAACGTCGTCTCTTTCAAACTCCGTCGCGATCGCCGTCGCTGTTGCCTTATTCGTAGGAAAGCCCCTCGGCATTCTTCTCTTTTGTTACATCGCGATCGCCTTGCGATTTACGCGGCTCCCGGCCGGGGTGAGTTGGCCTGTATTCTTAGGGGGGGCGTGCTTGGGAGGTATCGGTTTCACGATGTCTCTCTTCCTCAATGCATTATCCTTTCCCACCGATGAGTTCCCCGAACTCGAAGCTGCGGGCAAGTTCGGAACATTGCTCGGCTCCCTCGTCAGCACCATCCTCGGTTCCATCCTGCTGCTGGTCTTTCTCAAACCCAACCGAAACCAATCCGAGTTGCAGAGCCACTGAAACGACGTGGTTCCAGTGGTAATGCTCCCATTCATAACCGCTGCAAGCTAGAATACAGAACGCAGGTTGGGCAAGTCCTCTGCCACTCCGTTCGTTCGACACCAGAGTCTCTTTCATCGCGATGCAAATATTCGACGTTGCTTGTTTGAGTCGATTCGTTTTCCATATCGGAATCATTGCGGTGGCGTGCTCCGAAATCCTCGGAGCCTTGGCCTTCGGTCAAACCGCTCTCACTGCAGAACAGTTGCAACCAGAACAACTGCAATTGGTCGAGTCCAAGGTCCGGCCTTTTTTTCTCGAACACTGCTGCCGCTGCCATGGCCCCGACGAGCAAAAAGGAAACCTTCGGCTCGACAACCTTTCGCATATGCTCGTCGGTGGCGACAGTGGCCCAGCCATTATCCCAGGCGACCCGCAAAACAGCTTGATCCTTCAAGCGTTACGGTATGAAGGTCTCGAGATGCCCCCCACTGGAAAACTCCAGCCAGCGAAATTCCGACCCATCGAGCAGTGGATTCTCGCCGGTGCGCCGTGGCCCGCGGAAACCAATCCCTCAGTGATGAAACCGAGACAATCCCAAGTCATCACTCCCGAGGATCGGTCGCATTGGTCCTTTTTACCCCTACGTAAAGTCTCCCAGCCTAAAGAGGATAAGACTTCTTCCCTACGGTCTCCTATCGACTCGTGGATCAACTCGCAGCTATCACGTGTTGGTCTTCCAACCAATCCACAAGCCTCAGATCGCGAATTGGTGCGCCGAGTATTTATCGATCTCACAGGCATGCCACCCAGCATCGATGAACTTACAGATTGGCTTGAACGCCTTCGCGCGGATACGGGTACTTTTGATGCGGCCGCTTACGATGCATTGATCGACTCCCTGCTCGAACGCCCCGCCTACGCAGAACACTGGGCTCGCCATTGGTTGGATGTGGTTCGCTTTGCGCAAAGCAATGGCTATGAGCGGGATGGCTACAAACCCTATGCGTGGCGGTATCGCGATTATGTCATCGACGCCTTCCACCGCGACAAACCCTATGACCGTTTCCTCCTAGAACAATTGGCGGGCGACGAATTGGGAGACGCCGATGCAACCTCCCGCATTGCGACGGGCTTTTACCATTTAGGAGTCTGGGACGACGAGCCGGATGATAAACGCCAAGCTCAATTCGATGAACTCGATGACATCATGGTTACCATTGGCTCCGCGTTCCTCGGCTTGACCACCGGGTGCGCCCGATGCCACGATCACAAATTCGATCCGATCCCCCAGTCGGACTACTACCGGATGCTTTCCTTCATCAGAAACATCAAGACCTACGGCAATCCCGATACCAGCCTGGACTCCGCCTCTGCATTCCCAATCGGCGACAACGATTCCATCCGACGCGAGGTGGAGGCATTTCTCAGGAAGAAAAAAAACCGCGATCAAGCGATCGCGGAAGCGACCGATGATGCGACTAAACAATCGCTTCAGAAAGAGGTGATGGATGCGAATCTTCGTTCGATGGAGTGGGGATTAACCATCCGCGAACACGGCAATCAACCTCCAGCGACCCATCTTCTCGTTCGAGGCTCTGCAGCCACCCCCGGGGCCGAGGTCCAACCGGGATTCCTATCGGTCCTCGCCCCAACCGCGTCCAAAGATTCCAGCAACGCTACGGCATCTCTCGAAATACCACCAAACCCACCACCCCCACAATCAGAATCCAAATCGCCGATCCGAGATCTTTTTCCAACCAGCGGTCGCCGACTGCAATTGGCGAAATGGCTCGCTGATCCCTCTCATCCATTGACCGCACGCGTCATGGTGAATCGCATCTGGCACTACCATTTCGGACGTGGGATCGTGGCATCCACGTCTGACTTTGGAAAGACGGGCTCTCTACCTACCCATCCCGAATTGCTCGACTTCCTCGCGTCCGAATTTATCGAACGTGGATGGTCAATCAAGCACATCCACCGCTTGATCCTGCGGTCGGAAGCCTACCGCCGCTCGTCCCGATTTCCGTCGGATCCCAAAGTCCGTGAGCTGGCCCTTGAAAAAGACCCAAGCAACCAATACCTGTGGAGGCAGAACCTGCGCCGTATGGAGGCGGAGTCGATTCGAGACAGCATGCTCGCTGCGAGTGGTGAGTTGAACACTAACGTCGGTGGACGCGAAATGTATCCCAAACTGAGCGGCGAAGTTCTCGCAGGGCAATCGAAACCAGGCCTCGATTGGCAAGTTTCCAACTCCGAACAACAAACCCGACGCAGCATCTATGCAATCGTGAAACGAAGCGTCCGGGATCCGTTGCTGGAATCGCTCGACTATTCGAATACAACTTCACCACTCAGCGAACGCGCGACCACCACCGTGGCTCCACAAGCATTGCTCCTGCTCAATGGTCGCTTTACCGCCGAACGCGCCGAACACCTTACCGACCGAGTCCTTGAGAAATACAAAGACCGCAGCTCTGCTATCGATATCGAGAAGGAAGGTTCAGCGATCATCGCGGATATCTATCGACGGACCTTGCAACGATCCCCCACGGGCGATGAGCTGGCCATCAGCATCAAAATGGTCCAGCAACTTAAGAGAGCGTACGAGAACATGTCGGAACAGGTTGTTTTCCGACCGGATGTTCCGGTATCGCTTTTCTCAGGATACCGATCCCAATTGCGAGGCACGGATTTCTTGATTGGCCCACGCGAGCGCTGGGAGTACCGATCCGGGGTCTGGGGCGGTGGGTACGAAGGCATTGACGTCGTCGACAAAAACTTTGGGCCACACGCCTTTTGGAACGGCCACACCTTCTCCGACGGTGAGTTCCGAGGCCGATTGCGACTCGATCGCACCGTCGAAAACGCCACAATCATCGTACGAGGCGAAGTCGACGCTAACTCTTGGCGAGGTGCAAGCCTTCGTCTGGAACCGACCCGAGGACGATGGGTCTTCTTCGAAGGTATGGGTGAGAACGATGATCCGAGCGGCTATCAGGAATTCCGATTGGCGCATCCAACGCCAGTGGAGACATGGATTCCAATCCGAGTCCAAACCCAAGGCGATTGGTTGCGAGTCTGGACTGGAGAAAACCTCGAAGGAACGCCCTTGATCGAAAAGAAACTGTCTGGGCGTGTCCCCAAATTGGGACGACTCGGTTTTGCAGTCTGGGGTGGGTCGCTCACGCTCGACCCGTTGGTACTGACCGTGGATGGAGTTCACCATTCGCTTGCACGAATGCGCAAAACAGAAATATCGCCGGAAACACTCGCCGGTTGGACATCCTACGATGGCGATTGGAAACCGCTCGAGGGTGGCCGACTACGGATATCTCAAAACAACGGCGCTAAACTCCTTTGTGCAGATCACACCATGGTGGACGGTGAGATTTCCGTGGAGATGAAAATGAATAAGGACCGTTCAAACATCGGAGGACTGATCGCACGTGTCAGCGATCCCAAAATCGGAGCCGACAACTGGCTCGGTTATGAGATCAGTCTGAACGCCACTCACAAAACGCTCCTCTTCGGTGAGCATCGCAACAATTGGACTCCGCTCGAAGAAGTTCCACTTTCGATCGATTTCTACGACTGGCATCAACTCCGCGTTCGATTGTCCCACGATCGTATTCAGATCTTTATCGACGCGTCGAATTCTCCGACCATCGATCGAAAACTGGATTCGCCACTGCAAGGTGACCTTGTAGGGTTGCGAACCTGGGGATCTGAGATCGAATATCGCAATATGAAGCTTCAACTCGGTGAAAAGACCATTGCTGCATCATGGGGATCGGATACCAATTTCGAAGCCCAATCGATTCCGGTTGACGAGTGGGCTACCTATCAAGCGATCGCTGCATTTTGCCGTTCCATTTTCAACCTGAACGAGTTCGTCTATGTCGATTGAGAACGACGCCGATATTTTCCCTTGTCGACCTCGAACGAGTCGCCGCAATTTCCTGTGGGATACAGGGGCCGGCTTCACCGGTCTGGCCCTATCCTCGATGCTCGCGCGCGATGGTTTTTTAAACGGTAATCCCGCATTAGCGGCTGAGGGAATTCGCCTGCCCGTTGGCAAAGCCCAGGAACTCGGGGCTTTGCTCCCTCACAAAGCCAAGTATTGCATCTTCCTCTACATGTACGGCGGTCCATCCCAAATGGACTTGTTCGACTACAAACCAGAGCTTCAGAAGCGAGATGGGGAGTCGGTAAAGATCGAACTGAGGCGGCGTTCGGTTTCCGACGGAAGACTCCTTGGCTCCAAACGCAAATTCCAACAGCACGGAGAAAGTGGTCTATGGTGCAGCGATGCATTTCCACATATTGCTAAGCACATGGACAAACTCGCGGTGATCAAGAGCCTGTACCAAGACTCATTTGCCCACGGTTCTGCCAACCTGCAAATGAATTGCGGTCGGATCACTCAAGGCTTCCCGTCGGTGGGATCATGGCTCAGCTATGGTTTGGGCTCCGAGAATCAAAATCTGCCGAGCTTTGTGGTCATGCTCGATCCTCGAGGTGGACCGATCCCTGGCGCCCCCAATTGGGGCTCTGGCTTTATGGAAGCCACCCACCAAGGAACCGTTTTCCGAACCAGCAACCAACCGATCTTGGACCTGACTCCGTTTGGAAACATGACGTCTGAAATGCAAAGAGCCCAAATCGATGCCCTTCAAGCGATCAACGCAAAGCACTATGAAGAACGAAATGGGTACTCGGAACTAGAGGCTCGTATCGCGAGTTATGAGTTAGCATTTCAATTGCAGAGCAGTGCACCCGAGGCATTGGACCTGTCCCAGGAAACCCAATCGACCCATGAGATGTATGGATTAATGGAACCGGCCGGCAACCATAAATTATCGCTCGGACCATCAGTCTTCGGTCGTCAATGCTTGATCGCGAGACGACTCATCGAACGCGGTGTACGCTTCGTGCAAATCTACAGCGGCGGCGGGCATCAGCAACAAAACTGGGATGCTCATTTTGGCGTCGAAGAGAACCTTGCAATCCATTGCCCAGAAGTCGACCGTCCAATTGCGGCATTGCTTACCGACCTTGAGCAACGCGGCCTTCTCGAAGAAACGCTCATCGTATGGGGAGGCGAGTTCGGACGCCAACCGGTATCTCAAGGAGACCAAGGAGGGCGTGATCACAACCCGAAAGGTTTCACCTATTGGCTAGCAGGTGGCGGCGCAAAGGGTGGTTGCAGCTACGGAGAGACGGATGACCTCGGTGCCGAAGCCGTTATCAACCGCCGCCATGTCCGTGATCTTCACGCAACGATCCTGCGGCTCATGGGGCTGGACCATAATCTGCTCACCTACTACTACGGTGGACTCGATCAAAAACTGACCGGAGTCCAACCCTCACAGGTGATTCAAGAAGTGATTGCGTAACCTGAAATAGCAAAACTATTTCGCCGCAGCGGGTTCCTCTTTAGGAGCAGGAAATGGTCCGTGCTCCGCGGCCATGTGTGCGGCAAGAAAATAGAGCTTCGCTGCCGAGGCGATTTTGAAATAGTTGATCTTTGCCGGTGTGTCGGTTGTTCGATGATAATCGGGATGAAACCCACCAAACAGAAACGCAACCGAGGTCCCTTTGCGAAAGAAATTGATCTGATCGCTTCTCCCAAAAACACCTTCCTCATCAAACTCAAATTCAAAATTCACGGATTTGTTGGCATCGAGAATCATCGCATGGAGTGATTTGTCCCCTTTTTCGCTCCCGACCAAGTGCAACGAACGCACATTCTCGCTAGCGGGTTCGTTCTGCTTTTCCTCGTTCCGTCCAACCATATCCACGTTGAGCATGCAAACCATCTTCTCAAGGGGCAAAAGCGGATTGTTCACATAATGAGCAGAACCGATCAAGCCCATCTCTTCTGCAGCGAACCACATAAAAAGAATGCTGCGCTTGGGTTTGGTTGGGTTTGAGGCGATCGCTTTGGCGATTCCTAATAGGGCCGTTGACCCGGAACCATTGTCGTCCGCGCCTGGAAAGTATTCGTTGCCTCGCACGCCGAGGTGGTCCAAGTGCGCTCCGATCACGACGTACTCGTCACGAAGCGCTGGGTCGGAACCTTCCTGCCAAGCCAGCACATTGGGAACCGCCATCGGCTCTTTGCGAACTCTTAATTCGACCTTAAGCTCGACCTCCGTAGCATGCGAATCGACCGCATTGTCCTCGGGGATGGTTAGCCACTCTTCATTACCTCCCACCGCAACGAGGATCTGTTTCGCAGCATCCTTGGTAATGCTACCGCTGATACCGCTCGCCCTTTGCCGTCCCTCAGGTCGCTCCAATTGCGGTGTCGACGCAGTCACGGTGTCTGCCACGCGAAGCACAGCCGCAGGGCGTTTGCGGTTCAGAGGAAACGCGATCGCACCCGCTCCTTTGTCATCCGCGACGAGAATCACCACTTTGTCTTCCAGCGACAAATCATCCGCCAGCTTTGCTCCTTCGCCCGCCAACTGCAAAAACACGACTTTCCCCGAGTACTCTGGCTGGTTAGCGAATCGATCCAATCCGATCGCTTGATCGAATCCGAGCGAGAACCCGCTCATTGCGGTGATTTTGGATTGAGCTGCATCGACATGAAGTCGACTCATCGGCAACATTTGAAAATAGGTGCCCGCATCCCCCATGGGCTTCAGTCCGAACTCCGCCAGTTTGCCTGAAACCCAAGAGGCGGCTTTGACGTACCCCTCTTGCCCAGTACCACGTCCCTCAAAACCCGGCCCCGCCAAAATATTCAGCCACTCCTCGCATTGATTCGCCGAAATCAAATTAAATCCTGGTTGGAGAGATTCTGGAGGCGGCACAGCACCGTCGTACTGAGCATTGGCGATCGATAACGGCACACAGACGCAACCGAGCGCAAATGCCGATTGAAACAATTTCAACACTACCATCGTTTTTCTAGAAAGCATAAACATAGAGCTAAAGATGTCTTTTGAATGGAAAGCTTTTGATGTGGTGACAGGTCCGCTTTACGATAACCTGGAGTCACGAATTTGGAGTCGTGACGACAAATAGGGCTCAAGCGAACCGCCACAAGAAACCACAATAACCCCAGCGGATTGAGTTAACACCGCTCTACGGTTACTGTTCCCGTTTATTATGCATATCATTGCCTAAAGCACGGGCTTCAGGCCCGAGCCCCACTAAGGCTTTGCCGGCGAATACGCCGGGTCTTTCTTTGGAGCAGCGTCAGTTGGGGTCGCATCGGCATCGAGATCACCCAGCGAATATTGAATCCCATCAAGCATGTGCTTCAGGATCATCGGCTTGGTGAAGGTGTCTTCGCGATGGCCAAAATTGGTGTAGAAAACCCGACCATCTCCTGCCTTGCGCAGCCACGACACGGGGACTTCGCGTGGACCATCATTGATGAGCTTAGAAACTTCATCTTGCTTCATGTCCAAACTGACGAGGACTCGCAAGGTCTTCGTTCCGACAAACGTCGCTGGCTGGTACTGATAGATCTCATCGGTATGCCAGAATCCCTTCCCTCCAAACGCCTTGTTGAGGACGTGATCGGGATCGTCCAACTTGAATGCCCATGTACCCCCTGCATTCCATGGATGACCTCCGAACTCACCGCCGACGATCGCACGGCACTCGGGATGCCGTCCAAAGTTATCGCTGGCTGCATGGATTCCAGCGAGGCCTTTGCCACTCATGATGAAATCGAGGAATGCATTTTGCTGTTCCGGTTTTGCAAAGGTCATTCCGGTGGTATTGTTCAACAGAATCCCATCGTACTTCTTCAAGTTTTCAGCATTGAAAACATCGTAGGTATCCGCCAGGTCCACCGTAAAGGCACCCGTCTTTTTCCCCATGGTCTCCAACGCGAGATTGGCATATGGGATCGAACCGTGGATGAATCCTTCGCATCGATAAAAGACGAGAATGCGGCGTGCCTTCTTCGGCTTGGCAGTAGATTCCGCGGGAACCGCATTCTCTACAGCAGCCTTTTGCTCTGCAGATAATGGTCGAAAGCTATCCGCCTTTTTCTTGATCCATGGATCCACCGTATCCTGAGCCATGGTCCAGGAACTCGATACCAGTACAGCTACGCAGCAAAAAAATCGTTTCATTTGATGATCTATCCCGAAATGTACATCCGCAAAAATAGGTAGGAGAGGGTCGTCGCCTCTTGGGTGGAAAGGTCCAGAGAGGACCAAGATAACCGACACCGATCTGCGCAGCAATTATCAAACATTACTCCGCCAAGGTTTTGGCAATGCCAATAGACTTTCCTATGAAATCTTAGCAATCAGCCCCATTGCGGTTAAAATGCACCGCTTCAAAACAAGGTAGGCGAAAGTACTGCACCGCCTTCCAACTCAAAGATAGCTCGATCGCCCAATCATTATCCAATGGCTCCTCCCAGACACCGATTCTCTCTATTTCGAAATCCAAAGAGCCTCGCCTTCATGGCGGTCGTTTTTTTCGTACTCTCGCTGACACCCCTTCACGCGACCTGGTACCGAGAAAACATAGAGGATGGCGCAGACATCATCATGATGGATCTGCGATGGCCTTTCTGGCCTTCCGGCTCGTACTTTGCCAACTGGAACTCCAGCTTCAACCCAAAGCCGAACAACCTCTCCTTCTACGCCGGATTCACCAGCTATCTCGCCGATGGAAAAGACCAAACGCCTCATCCGGACGCCTCGACGCAAGACGCGTTTCGCCCCGGTTCCGTTTGGACGTTTTGGGGGAGTGACACCATTGGGACCCCTGTGCGATTCGTCGATGTCGCCCCCAACCTATTCATCAAAAACGATTACGGCGGAGAAGGGAGCAGCGGTACTACCGGGGCTCATGTCTGGCCTTTTGTGCAGCGGAACACTTGGTACACCATGGTTTCTCGCGTTTGGCAACCCGCCCCGGAATCGAACGCCCTCATCGGTCGATGGATCAAAGATCAACGCGCCGGAGAATGGCATCTGATCGGTATCGCTCAACTCCCCATCCCCGCGACATCATTCACCGGCAACAGTGGCTTCCTCGAACCTCTCACTAGCGAAAAAGCCATCCGCTCGCTGCATCGCCGATTCGGATATTACCGCAAACAAGGCTCCTGGCGTTCGTCGGATACCATCTCGATCGACAAGACCGAGTACGTGGTGGTGAACACAGTTCCAGAAGGAGGCCACGAGTACACCGCCATCGAATACGCTCAGCGGCCTGACAACCTGCCCCTCCAACTTTCCGGGAAGCCTCTCGATGGGAACCAATCTCATTCCTTTACAGCGAAGCAACCCGCTCGGCCCAAACTTGATATTCCATCCCTGGAGAATCTGCGCGCGATGGCAACAGGTGGAACCATCGCAGTATCGTGGGATATCCCCCCGCGATCATCGCCACCACTTTCTTTCCAAGTGGAGGTCTTTGACAATCCCGATTGCCATGGTGAGCCGATCGGGACCCACTCGGTAATGATGCCCACCGCAAGGCATGCCTTGGTCCCCGCGAAAGGCTCGCCCGCCGCGGTACGGATACGTATCACCGACATTTTCGACCAAACCTCGGAATCGGCGATCGTTCCTATTGCCATGATCAAACTCCGTGCCACGGAACCACTCGCAAAGCCAACCGTTCCAGGCCTCCGATACGAACTCTGGACCAAGGACGAGAAACGGAGATTGAACTATTTCAACCCGCCATCCCAACAGCCCGATGAACAGCACGCGTGGATCACTCTCGATGAAATGAACACCGGTAAAAAACGACGCGAAGGAATTGCGAGAGGCTTCGACACTAGCATTCGCGAAGATCGCGACCAAGGGTTTGCTATCCGTTATTCGGGATTCCTCCGCATCCCCAGCGATGGTCCCTACATCCTGAGCGCGCAGATCGATGGAGCCTATCGCATCGAACTCGATAATCATTCAGCCCTCGCATGGGATGGGCAGCACGGGACCACAGAAAAAGCGGTCGCAATTCCACTCTCATCCGGTGTGCACCCGATCTCCGTGGAGTACCTGGTCGATCAACTGCCAGCTACAAACTTTCTGATATGCCTCGAGGGGCCTGGCATTCCAAAGCATCCGATCACCTTGGATGAACTTTGCACCCCATCCCTCGAAAGCTTTCCCAGCGTTGAACTGGGGACTCAGTCGCACGGCGATGGCACCGCTTCCATCACGGTTGCCGGTCAAGCAGGCACGCTGCCGATCCGCCAAATACAGCTATTCCTGGATCGATGGCAATTAGCGTCCAGCACCTCCAATCAACTTCTATTTCGAGGTCCATTGCCGCGTGGAACTTCATCCATATGGGCCCGCACAACCCTCGAAGATGGACAAACCTTCGATACCAAGGCGCAAACCCTTCTCAACGAGGGGCCTGAGGTTGATGGACCATGGACCGTTCGCAATGTTGGGGATCTCAAGTCATCCTCCGGTATCTGGCAGACGGCAGTCGATCAGTTCCAGTTCTTTGGAAACGGCATGCATACCGTTACCCAACGGGTCAACGGTGATTTTGTGGCCGAATGCCGAGTGCAACATTACAACGGCGTTAACGGTGAGCCGGTGAATCGTCGCGCCTGGGTTGGGCTCACCGCGCGAGAATATGGAGAAAAACGGAACTGGGAATGGGGACGCGATTTTCATCTCGTTCAAACGGCAGCGGATGGACTTCGAAGCTCCGCGGACTTCACCGATTTCGGCGCCGGCAGAATCTCGTCCTACGAGTTGCCCCGAAATCACGCCTTTCTCCGAATCGCACGACGAGGCAACATCTGGACGGCGTGGTCCAGCGATAACGGTGACCGATGGCAGCTTGGCGCTCTGCAATACAAAAAGATGGCCAGCGAACTCGACGTCGGATTGTTTTTTAGCGCGTTGCCTCAAGATGCGAGAGCGCACTACTTTGCATCGGTTTCCTCCGTTTCCATCCGTCGTGGTGGGGAATCTCTACCCGAGCTACCTCACGTCGTGACGGCGACCAACACCTCAGGCGACCGCTGGACCGGTGTCGTTACCGCCCCATCGGACCCTCGCATCGTTGTCGTCCGTTCCAGCCATCGTGGCTTGCTCATGAGTCGCGATAGTGGTACGACCTGGAAGCCAATCAATGGAGCACTCGCGGGCACAGATCTATGCGTTCGGAGTGTCGCAATCGACCCGATGGACCCGAACATCATCTATCGAGCGAGTGGAAAAGGACTGGATGGAAAGCTAACGGATGGAAAACTATGGAAGACAACGGATGGCGGTGCGAACTGGGAACAATTGCCCTTCTCTGGTGACTTCGATGGCGATGGACCGTCGGCATTGTGTGGTGAAATCCTCGGAATCGATTATCGAAACCGGGATCGAATCTTCGTGGGATGTGAATCGAAAGGCCTTTTTAGGAGCACCGATGGAGGCAGAACGTTTTCATCGCTTGGATGCCAAGGCGAGCGCATCACTGCGGTGGTGGTTTGGCCATGGGAAAAGCACTATCCCGCTCCGGCGCGTGGTAAGACCCATCTGTGTGTCACCACCTGCTCGGATCCGTGGATGGAGTATTTAGGACGCGGGCGTCCGAGAACCTTTACGCCAGCTGGTACCTCCAAGTCCTACATCACACGGGACGATGGTGAATCGACTGTTTTATCGGAGGAACGCGACGATTGCGGTTTTTACAACGTTGCGTTTGACAAGGCGATGCAATCGACGAACGAAATGCGTTATGCAACGAGCCATGGTTACCAAACCCAAGTCTTCGAAGGGTGGCATATGGCGTTGTACCCACCCCAAAAGAACCTGGAATGGTTTCGTCCCTACACCGCGGTCGCTGCCGCAGCGAAAGGAGACGAGAAGTTCGGTCGATTCATCGCTGGCCCCCTCGCTCCGGAGCGACCTGGACGCTACTCGGTCAGCGAACGATGGGCCTTTGAATGGTCATGGCTAACTCCGCAAGGAACTCAACCTGACGCCAAACCATCCATGGACGGATTGATCGCAGCGGCGTGCGATATGTCCGAAGGCAAGATATGGTATTTCCTACACACCGATGGGCTCTACCATTCCGCTGACGGCGGAGTAACCGTGAGCAAGGTTCTTCCTTGAACGACGACCATCATCGAGTGGCCACCCAAAAAGTCTCCTTGATGCGTGCCGCCGATCGGCTACGTCGGTGAACGGTTCTGTTCCCGCCGCTGTTCGTGCTCGTCCTCCTGCTCAGTGAAACGCTGCTCGTGCTCGATGGATGGAACGATTGTCGTTTTCCGTGATCGTCAACGCGTTGACTGGATGGGAATTGCCAATGTTGGGGCGAATAAAGATGGAGCATTGTGACCAACAACGTGGCGGATATCAAAAAGTAATCATGCACGAAAGGTTTTCGATTACGAGCACGAGCACCGTCCGTCACAGCGGACTGAGCACGAGCACGATGGAACCTACCGAACTTGTGCAAAGCAAACACTTCCACGAATCTATCGATTTGCGTCAACAAGCAGTTTACTATCGACCAGCCATTCGCGGAGACGTAGTGGCCATTGAGCGGCTGCGTGGTTTGCGTCGGCGCGGTACCCAAAACCATGCCCGGCGTTCGAGTAAATGTGAAGTTCACATGGGATCCCAACCTCTTTGTACTGTAGATACAGCTTGGCCATGCCCAGCGAAATGTCATCGCGATCCTTAGCCCCTAAGGCAATAAACGCCGGCGGCATCCCCTTGGTAACCGTGAACCGATGGGAACTCCCCGGATAGATGAGCACCTGGAAATCAGGCCTGCAACTCACCCGCTCCACCGAATCCGCGCTCTCGGATTTGCCTGCGTCATTCTCCATGGCTGCCAACGCTGCGAGTTCCCCACCCGCCGAGAAACCAAGCATCCCAATGCGGTCTTGGTCGATCTTCCATTCGCTCGCGCGGCTGCGCACCAACCGCAATGCGCGGCGTGTGTCCGCCATGGCATGATCGTCCACCGTGTACTGTGAGCCTTCCTCCCTCGCTAATCGATACCGCAGTACAAACGCCGCAATTCCATGCTCGGCGAACCACTCCGCCAGCGAGTCTCCTTCGTGCCCCAAACACAACATCCTGTGCCCACCCCCTGGCGCGATGATGATCGCTGTCCCCGTTGCGACCTCCGGTTTGGGCAAATACGGCGTGATCGAGGGTGCGTGAATGTTGGTCACATTGCACGCGCCATTCGCACGGTCCTCCTTCTCTGGCTCGTTTTTTCTCGCTTCGGATCCCGCAGCCCCGTTCGGCCAAAGCGCGATCCGCTCAGGTTCCGCACCGGAGACCACCCCAGGAACCAATGACGGGAACAGCATTGTTGCTATACCAAGAACGGCAAAGGAAGCACTAGGAATGCCCCAACCTCCATCAAGGAATCTTTTCGGCTGAATCTTCTCGACGATTGCGCGCTGCAACATTCCAAGCTCCCTTTTCTGATCCCATGTGACGTAGCCGATGACTCTCAGTAGTCACCTAAAAACATCCTTCGGAAAATCATCTTATCCGATTCCATCAAGTCGATCGGTTGCGTCGCCGAAGGCAGGCAATGCCACTCCCATACGATCCATGATGCTCAAGAGCAGCGACGACATCTTGCGATTCGAGGCATTTTCATAGTCCAAGCTTCGTCCTGTTGGAAGTGTGCCACCAAGTCCCCCCGCCATGACCATCGGGATTTTCGGGCTATTTTAAGCTGTCCATTGCTCGTTCGCCAACATGATGCACGAATGGTCCAGGACGGTTCCGTCCCCTTCCTTCATAGAATCCAACTTGCGAACCAGTTTCCAACTCACCCACGTAGTGCTTGGCCAACGCTGCGTTCACAAAGGTCAAATCGCTCGAGAGCAATTCCGTTATCGGCAGATCTTTTTGGATCAAATAGGTTGCTAAGTGTGTTGGTTCGTCAAAAATGGCTGATCGAAGCTCGTCGCTGTAGCCGGGAAACGCATCGGCAAGGATCGGATCCTTTTCTAAATAATCGCGATAGCGAAGCCATTGACCGAGGAACTCCCTTGCAAACGATTCGATCTTCGGATCCTTCAACATGCGTCGGACCTGTGCTCGCAGTTCCGAATCGTCCTGAAGCTTTCTTGACGCCGCACTCTCGAGTAGCACCGCGTCAGGAATCGATGACCACAAGAAGAAACTCAAGCGACTCGCCACGTCGTAGTTATCGAGCGGTTGAACGCCATCCATCCCATTCAGGCTGGTTTGGTGATAACTGAAGCTAGGTGACATCAATACTGTGATGAGCAAACCCCGAACCGCCGCCGCAACCGACTGCCCATCCTCTCGCAACTTCTTGTAGAGGGTTAGAAGGGCTGAGTACTCAGAATCCAACACCGGCCGACGAAACGCCCTCGATGCAAGCGATTTCACGTCTTCCAAGGCGCGATGCTCTGCAATCTTGGTCAATTCCTGTTGGAGCAATAGCCCGTCGCGTATTTCCTGAAAAAACCGATGCACCATCGTGTACTTTGCATCGGGCTTCGAGAATATGCTGGCGAACAAATGGAGTACTCAGGGAACGCATGTCATGACCAAACTCTGTGTAGAAGAAACGCCCACCTGTTTTAGGCTGGTTCGTCCACGCAATGGGATGGTCTTCCCCCATCGGCTTCAACGAAAAACTCAGTCGGCTGTCCATGAACCGTTGGATGGTCCACCGCTCCCGCGCCGATCATAACCTTCGCCTTGACAAAGTTCGAATCGCTGTGAGCGGAACAGGCACTCCATGAGGTGGGAAAGGTATCGATCGGAGGGGCCAGATCGGAGGGGCCAGTGGGAAAAAATACTCTAATCTTCCACGGATCAAGCTGGATAGGTGCATGGGAAGCGACAGCGGCGATTTGTGGTTTTTTGCTCCGGGGACAATGGATCAGTTTCCTGAGGACTCTGGTATCATCGAACTGTGCTATCATCGAACTGTGCTATCAACTCCCTGCGAAATCCCAACCACCCACCCTTTTTCAGTAGCTCTCATGAAACCAACCTTGCTTTCTTTCCTGTTGCTTTTCCCTGCCTTGCTGCATGCGCAAGACAAGGCTTCCACCGAAACGCCAACCGCAGCAAAACGTATCCCACTCTGGGAAGGGCGTGCACCTATCGGCGATGGGAAGACCGAAGATGCCGATGCATGGATTACGGTGCATCAACCTAAGTCGAATGGGAACGGTACCGCAATCGTGATTTGTCCAGGAGGTGGATATGGAGGTCTCGTCGTTGGACCCGAAGGACATGGGATTGCATCGTGGCTCAACCAACATGGTATCACAGGAGTGGTCTTGGAATACCGACTTCCCGCCGGACGACACGCCGTCCCTCTGCTCGACGCCCAACGCGCTATTCGCACCGTGCGTGCTCATTCGAAAGAGTGGAACCTCGATCCGTCGCGAATCGGGATTATGGGATTTTCCGCCGGTGGGCATCTGGCCTCAACCGCGTTAACTCACTTTGATCGCGGCAATGCATCGGCAAGCAATCCGACCGACCAACTCAGTTGCCGCCCCGACTTTGCAATCCTGGTTTACCCTGTAGTGACCTTTGGCGAAAAAACACACTCAGGATCTAAACAGAATCTTTTGGGCAAGGATCCATCGCCGGAACTGGTCAATCTGTATTCGAACGAACTGCAGGTTACGGCCGACACACCGCCAGCATATTTAGCGCATGCCTTGGATGACGCTCCTGTACCACCCGAAAACAGCAGAGCACTCTTTGCAGCTCTCCAGGCCAATGGAATCCCGTCAAAGTACCTTGAACTTCCTTCGGGTGGGCATGGACTCAACGGTTACAAAGGTCCTATGTGGGACGCTTGGCAAGAAGGCTCGCTCGCATGGCTGAAGGAACTCCGATAATTTCGATCGGCAGATCCGGGTTTCGGTAACCACGCGATCGCAGGTGCTGGAATGATTTCTGCCCGACACGGGTAATCACACTGCAGAGTAATCACACTGCAGAGTAACAAACTGCAGTGAAATAAACTGCAGAGTTACCTAGCGCTAGGAACCACCCACGATCACGCCCAAAGTTCAGAGATAACTCCGGTGCTATCGGCGAACGAGTCGATTTCAAGCCCCATCAGTTGAGCGATGGTCAGCCATAGATTGGAGTTAAGCGTTCCACTGGGCATCTTGATAAATCGTCCTTGCTTAATCTGCCCTTGGGCCTTGCCAGCTACGATCATCGGAAGATCAAAAAACTGATGCGTCGCGCCATCCCCCAGGCCAGCACCGTACGCAATCAGCGAATTATCGAGCATCGTACTGCCGTCGGATTCCTGAATTTCCTTCATCCGTCGAATCAGATACGCGTATTGCTGCATATGGAAAATATCAATCTTTTGCAAATCCTTGTATCCATCCCCTTTCTGATTGTGGGTCATGTTGTGATGCTGAACCGGCATGTCGAACACTCCTTCATACATGAGTGTCGCATCCCACCGTTCAGGGCCGAGCATGAAGGTGCATATATTGGTGATCCCCATTTGGAATGCCAGCAGCATCAAATCCATTTGGAGGCGGATGTACTCGCCTCGCGGTAGCACCTCATTGCTCGGTACCTTGATGTCGACATCCGAGAGGAGTTTGTCCATTCTCTCTATTCGCAATTCGATGCCACGAATCATTTCCATGAACTCGTCCATCGTCGCGCGATCGTCATACCCGAGCTTTTTCATCAAGGCGTTGGCATCTGCGAGAACCAGATCCGAAACATCGGCGATATGGTTACGATAACTATCTCGCAGGAACAACCGGTCATAGAGTTTCTTAGGCTCACGAATCGAAGGAGCAATCTTGCCGGGACCATACCAAGAGATATTGTCAAATTCGATCGGCTCCTTCGGCGCTGTAAACCCGTTGCAACTAATCTCAAGCGTGTTGAAGATCGACGCCTGCCCCACCGCATCACCGATCACTTGATCCAAACTGCGTCCATTGGGATGAGCGATCCCCTGCCGTTTGGCTTGCTCGGGTGACAAACTGGTCAAGTAGCACGAGGCTCCTTGGGCATGCACGTCTTGGCCGTCTTTGTAGGTCCTGTCCAACCCAGTGATCAGCGTTATGTCGTTCTTGTGCGTCCCCAACGGTTGCATGGTCGAGGTCAGTTCAAGCGGATAAATGCCAGGTTTGTTCTTGAGTCGACGCTGCTCCTTGACCTTGTCTGCGTCGAAGCCTCCGATGAAATCGGGAAGCTCTGCATTCTCCTCGCCAGGAAAAAAACAACGCCGCACAATACCGTTGGGCATGTAAACAAGGACCAGCTTCTTGCTAGGCCGATTTCCAGCAGTCCCGCCATGCGAAACCTGTGGACCCTCGGCAGCGCTCACCAACGACGGCAAAAAGGGCAGCGTTAGCACCGAGCCTTTGGCCTTCAAAAACGTTCGTCTCGATAGATTCATAGCTGTGATCTTTGAGTAAAGAATACGTTGGTTGGGATTCGATTATAGCCTAGTTCTGCTCTCTTTGTCGGATCTTCGAATGTGGTCCTACGGCCATACTCGCATTTCTATCTGCTTCCTCGAAATGACTTGCTCAGCACGATCTCTCGAATAAGTGATTGGATCCGAAAACCGTCCTGCTCACACTTTTCCAAGATCGATTCGATGGTCAAAGAATCATGCGGGGTGAGTTCCCGAGCCAGCGCATAGCGAAGAAGATGCTCCGTGAACGCCTCCGCAAAACGCCGTTTCTCATCGATCAATAATTGCTTGAATGCAACCACATCTCCGAACTCATGCATTTGAAGCAACTTTCCACTCGAATCGATAGCACGCCCGTTGCCGTAGCGGTCACGCCAGCGACCTGTGATATCAAAATTCTCAAGTGCAAACCCCAGCGGATCGATTTTCGTGTGACATCCAGCACACGATGGATTCTTGCGATGCGCTGCGAACTGTTCTCGAATGGTTAATTCCTTAGCGCCCGAATCTTCATCCAAGGGAGGAATATCGTTGGGTGGTGGAGGCGGGGGGTCGTTGAAGATGACTTCGATGATCCAAACTCCCCGAGCAACTGGGTGCGTGCGCTGCGGCCCAGAGGTCATGCTCAACATGGCTGCATTGGTGATGATCCCACCATAACGAGGATCCTCCGTGGCAACTCTCCGAAATTCACGGGATCGAAGCTGGTTCTTCAACCCCTCTTCGAACGTTCGCTCGACTTCCATGGCAACCTTGCTCAAGTCGAGATTTCCCGGAACTGCATCCAGTTCCGATTTCGCTCGCTGGATCTCTGCAATCAGTTTCTGTTGTTGCAATCGCTGATCGGGGGTAAGCGACGCAGTGATTTCTTTTTCGATCATGTGCTCTGGATTACCATCGGCCAACATTTCTATCTCCGAAATCGAGAGTGCCCGATCGTAGAGCCGGGCTTGATCAATCGCAACAGTCAAGAATTTATTGCCACCCGGTGGTAGATGCCGCAGTCCAAAGAGGACCGATGACTCATCGTGAGGAAAAGCAACTTCCCCTTTTCGATACGGCTTGCCGTAGGGTTTACCATTACGATAAAGTGCCGTTGTGCCGTCTTGGGCATAAACCATCACTAGATGCACTAGCTCGCCTGTAGCTGTCTCTTCAAAAGACTCAGGGAAATCTTCCGTACGACTGAATCCGTTGCTCCCTGAGATCCAATGTCGATTTTTTCTTTCGCCGATCACAATCGTGTCGAATAAATCCCCTGGTCCTTGAATGCCCATCAAACCTCCACCACGCTGGTCGAGGTCCTTGAGGCGAAACCAAACCTCAAGCGTCTTTGCTTTTAAGCTGATCGGCAGTGGATCACTTTGGAGATACGATTGATTTAGGATCACGGAACCGTCCTGCAGCACGACTGAACCGTGAGCCTTCAAGTTCAACCCACGCACGGAATCCGACAAACCGTGATCAAAATCCCACGCGGCGAAAGCTTTAAAATCCGCACGGGAGTCAGCTTTTGCTTCCTCGCGTCGCTTCTCCAACACGCGCGCTCGAACAGGCTCAATGAGTTCATTCAACTCTGCTTGAGATGCAACAATCTCCGATTTAAGTCTCACCCGCTCCTGGTCGCTATTTTGATTGTGGATACGGATCCGCTCGGCATCGACGGCAGGCGGCTTCAACGGATCCCTGTACCAAGTCTTCAAAAAGTCGCTTTGGTAAGAAAAGGTTGGGGCTATCAAGTCCGACAGGGGACGATCCTCCACAAACACCGTATCGAATAGCAACAGAGGCTCGAGCACCATCTGCACACTCGCCGGACGCTCCCGATCTAGGCTGAAGTACTTATTAATCCTAGGGTCAGGGGTGGCTGCCATCAGGTTCTCCAACTGCATCCACTGGGTCGGGAACGAGTCCAAGAACCGTTCGATTTTTGGATCTTTCAACATCCGCACTACGGTTCGATTCAGCACTGCTGGATCGCTCAACGTGCCATTCTCTGCCAATGCAAGCAACTCCGTGTCCGGACCGCTGCTCCACAGGAAAAAGGATAATTGCGATGCCAGAACATGAGGATCAAAAGCACTATCGCTCGCTGGTAATCGATACAAAAACAATGGCGACGACAAAACGGCCGAAGCGACTTTCTTCATGCTGTCCGTGAATGGAACGCCTTGATCCATCTGGCTCTCAGCGTACGATGTGTATCGACGAAGAACATCCTCGTCGACGGAACCGCGAAACGCCCTCTTTAAGAATTTCTCCAACCGCCCCCGAACCTCGAAGTGCCGATCAACTCCTTGCGGTGGCTCTTGGAAAAATTCTCTCCAGACCCCCACGGTCTTCTCATTAAAATCGGGACTCTCAACGATAGACACACTCAACCTTAGAAAAGAATCGAGCAATAGAGGTGAGAGATTGAGCTGATTGGCCTGATTATCGAACCCGTGCTCGGCGCGAAGATCTTTCGGGAATGGTTTCACATCCTGCAAACCAACCAGGGGAGCCAACGAATCGGAGGCGACATGGACGACATCGGGGATTCGCCCCGAGTTCGGATCACCTAACGCCTCGCGTAGATAATCATCGTATCGCGTCATCAACTTTTCAGGCAATGCAAATACGTCCCGCTGGATTTGGAACAGATCGCGAACGACGTAGTTGTACTGGAAACGATTGAGGCGTTGAATGGGAATACGCACCGAAGGGGCTTGCTCGCTCGATTCACGCAGCATCCGTTTAAGAATGGCAACTGCATCCATACGGTCTTGCGCATTGAGACTTGGCTCACCATCGGGTGGCATCGCCCCCTCATCGATCGCTTCGAGCACTCGCTGGATCAAATCGGGATTACCGAGAAATCGCGAAACTGGATCCATGGCTTGCAGGTTCACCTCCCCGTTGGCTTGTTGATGCCCATGGCATTTCACGCATTTATCCGCGAGCAATGGCTTCAACCTGGCATCGAAGTCCTCAGCACGGGCGTACACCATCGCGTTGGCAAAAGCAAATAAGATCAGGATTCTCTGTTTCATGTTCGCTGGTTCTCGCGTGACCTATCTTCACGTTGCAAGGCGTCCTGCTTGAATCGTTTCACGACCGCTTCCAAACACCGGAGACGAACTGGGGAGGTTCCACAACGGAACCGCCAAGCTTTGATTTATTCCGAAAGCCATCAGGAAACCTCATAGGCCTAGTCTACCACAAGTCACAATCTTCCTAAGAATGCGATGCAAATGGTTGCCAAAATCATAGATCGCGACTTCAAAGCATAGGGTAGGATCCGCATCCCAGCCTCTCCCAGCGGTACGTTTTGCTTTGTGCTTCCGTCAGAACTGCCCAACAAAGATAACGAATCTCAAAGTACATTGGATGTGTTGCGAACCATCCTCGCATAACCATCAGCTAGCCATGGCGAGTGTGATCATTTTCAAACGCGCGCCTCGATTACCTCGTTCGTAGGCCCAACGCTTGAACGCACCGTGCGCGTCGCTTCCGTTCCCGTATAAATCCAGCAGCCTGACAACAGATTACAATGCGCTAAACATCGATGGTCCCACGTCGAACTATAGCGTCTCGTGGTCCAGCGAAACGAGCAGCCAGTACTTCATGGTTGAAAGGATAACCGCGGAGGCGGCGGCTAGACCGTCGACCCCGACGTTCCGGTGAGATACAATGTTGTTCCGATCGATCAACCTATCTACCTCAACTCACAATGATTCCAAATAACGGTGATTTCATCCACGCCAGATCACCCTTGTTCCTCTAGAAAGTGCTCGACATGATTTTTCATTGGAAGCTCGCACAATTCCCCCTTGTAGCACACACACGTTCAGCACTTGGAGTGTTTTCACTGTATGCTATCGCACGGCATGCAATCGCACGGCATGCAATCGCACGGCATGCTATCGCTCTGTATGCATTGGCTCTGTATGCAATCATCGTGCATCCGGGCCTTTCGATCGCACTCGGTGCAGTTCCTGTTATGGCAGCAGATGCAACGGATGTGACCTCAAAAGTTGCATCGGCGGTCAAGGAAAACAAGCTTGTCATCCAAGCGAGCAATGAAACGTTCGGCGATACAGCTCCAGGAATTCCGAAAAAACTGACGATCGAGTACCGTGTCGGCGATCAGGAACTGATGAAGGAAATTGGAGAGAACGGTCAAATCGAAATCGCTGCGACCGCTGGGCAGAAGCTGGTGATCACCAAAGCGGTGTATGGACCCGCGGATGGCTCGAAACCAATCAACCTCGACGACGCCGCAGAAGTTCTCGATACGCTACCCGGATTTACGATCGAGCATGTTCTCAGCGCCGACGCGGCGAAAAACGGTTCCTGGATCTGTATGGCGAAAGATCCGAAAGGTCGACTGTTGCTCGGCGGTCAAGGTGGTCAGCCCATCACGCGTGTGACGCTCGATAACGGCAAAGTCGTCCAACAGGAGATCTTGAATATCCCCGTAAGCGAAACGATGGGCATGCTTTTCATCGACAATGTTCTGTACATCAGCGGTAGTGGTAACAAAGGCTTTGCGCTCTACCGTTGCAAGGACACGAAAGGGAGCGACAGCTACGACGATGTTGAATTTTTGAGAGAGTGGCAAGGTGGATCTGGTGAACACGGCTCGCACGGCCTGGTCCTCGGTCCGGACAAAATGCTCTACGCGGTCTGCGGAAATTTCACTGGAGTCCCTAACGATCTCGCGACCAGTTCGCCACATCGCAGCTATGGTGACGACCTAGCGTTGCCTCGAATGGAGGATGGAAACGGTTTCGGAGCCGGTGCCAAACCACCTGGAGGCTACGTGGCGAGGATGGATCTGGATGGTAAGAACATCGAATTGTTTTCCGCGGGCGAACGAAATACCTACGACATTGGCTTTAATGCCGACGGCGAACTTTTTGGTTTTGACAGCGATATGGAATGGGACTGGGGGAACCCCTGGTACCGACCAACCCACGTCTTCCACAGCGTACGCGGCGGCGATAACGGCTTCCGCGAAGGGAGTGCAAAATGGCCAGAACATTACGCGGACGGATTGCCTCACACGACCACCATCGGGATCGGGTGTCCCACAGGTGTCGTTTTCGGTACGGATGCTAAGTTCCCAGCAAAATACCAAAAGGCATTTTACATCTGCGACTGGACCTACGGTCGCCTGATGGCAGTCCACTTGACCCCAGATGGAGCGAGCTACAAAGGTTCCTTTGAAAACTTTGTTGCCCCCAAATCGCTACGTGGAATAGGTGGACGAGTACCTCTGAATCTCACCGATGTGGTCATCGGCAACGACGGATCGTTGTACTTCACGATCGGTGGTCGTGGTACACAAGCGAGTCTGTTCCGCGTCACCTACACCGGAAACGAACCTGCAACGCCACTGGCTTCTGCGGAGTTGCGAAATAAAGTAGGTGCTGAGGCACGAGACTTGCGCCGTAAACTAGAGGCGTTCAATGTTAAGGAAGATCCTGCGGCGATCGAGTTCGCTTGGACTCATTTGGACAGCCCCGACCGCAGCATTCGCTATGCTGCCCGATTAGCCATCGAACGCAATCCGGTATCGCAGTGGCAATCCAAAGCCCTCGCTGAAAAACGCCCACAAGCTGCACTCACTGCTTTGCTGGCACTCGCCCGGTTCGGATCTCCCGATACCCAACCAGCCCTCCTCAAAGCGCTGACGTCAATCCCATCAGAAAAACTGACAGAGGAACAGGTTCTCAACAAATTACGGGTGATCGAAGTCTCCATCGCACGGCAAGGAGTACCGACAGGGATTGTTGCGACGCAATTGATCGCAGACATCGATCCGATGTACCCTGCTAAGAGCGAACCGGTCAATCGCGAACTATGCCAAATTTTGATCGCACTACAGGCTCCTGGTGTTGTTGCCAAGACGGTTTCGTTGATGCAGGCAGCGCCAACGCAAGAAGAACAGGTTGCTTATGCGGTGCACCTACGGAATGTCAAAAAAGGATGGGACGTCGGCCTTCGCAGAGCCTATCTCGAGTGGTGGAACCAAGGACGCTCCAAGGAGCATCCGGCGCAGGTCAATCAATGGTTTCAAGAAGCGGGGATAGGCTTCAATAACGGCGCGAGCTTTGCCAATTTCATGTCCCATGCGCACGAAGAGGCAAAATTCACGATGTCGCCTGACGAGATCCTCGCGCTTAGCGATGTACTGACGGCCTACGATGCTCTGCACTCTGGCAAACAAAAGCCCAAACCAGGTCCCCCACGCAATTTGGTCAAGGAATGGTCGACTGCCGATTTACAACCCTTGTTGGATCAAGTGAGCAAAGGCCGGAATTTTTCTCGCGGGAAACAGATCTTCAACGATGCCCAATGCATCGCTTGTCACCGCTATGGCGATCAAGGAGGGGCGATTGGGCCTGATTTGACGGCCGTCTCAACCCGATTCAAACGCCAGGACATTTTGGAGGCATCCACCGAGCCATCAAAAGTTCTTTCCGAACAGTACATGAACACCGCCATCGAAACCGACGACGGTCGGATTTTTTCCGGTCGCATTACGGAAGAGACTGACGACCATCTCGTCCTTCGCCCAAATCCGTTAGAGGAAGAGACGGTCAAGATCCAAAAGTCGGAGATTGAGTCACGAAAACTTTCAAAGGTTTCGCCGATGCCAGCAGGTTTGCTAAACACATTCACCCAAGACGAAATCCTGGATCTACTTGCGTACATGGAGTCTTTTGGCGATTCCAAGCATCCTAATTTCAAGAACTAGTCCGTCGATGCGATTCTTACCGCAACTGCACAACGAAAACCTACAACTCACGCATGGAACCACTACATGTTTAGGACTTCAGTAACTTCAATAGGCTTAGCCGTCTTCATGTTGGTTTTTTGCCTTCGCGGTGTATTGGCTCAAGAGAAAGGTATCTTCGACTACCAGCAACAAATTGATGCTGGCAAAGACGTCAAGAAAATCGTATTCATCGCAGACGCCGGGACCCACGGCGGCCGAGGCAATCACGAGTTCATGGCGGGCTCAATCCTGTTGGCCAAGCAGTTGAATGCGGCGTATCCAAACGTCCATGCGGTGGTTTATTCCACGAACAACTGGCCCAAGAAATTAACTCACGCAGATGCAATTGCGGTGAGCTTGAACCATGGGCAACGCGCCGCAACCGACAGCGAGATTGCCGCCGCTGTACGAAGAGGAGCCGGCTTCATGGCGATGCATTTTGGCGTCGAGGTGAACAAGGGTGAAGCAGGTGACAACTACTTGCGCTGGATGGGTGGGTACTTCGAAACGGAATGGTCGGTCAATCCGTGGTGGCAACCGGATTTCAAGGAAATCCCAGAACATCCTACGACGCGCGGTGTAAAACCCTTCAGCGTCCGCGACGAATGGTATTATCACATGCGGTTTGTGAATGACATGGATGAAGTAACACCGATTCTTTCCGCAGTTCCACCCATCAGTACCGTTTCTGAAAAAACCAGCGAGCGGGGAGGAAACCCAGCGGTCTTCAAAGAAGTTTCCGATGCCAAAATCCAACATATGGCATGGGCATATCAACGGCAAGACAAAGGTCGGGGCTTTGGCTTCACCGGATTGCATCTGCACGAAAACTTGGGCAACGACAATTTCAGAAAGATCCTACTCAACGGCGTTGCATGGATAGCCAACCTAGAAATCCCACAAAACGGCGTTGAAGGTGACAACGTCGATAAAGAACAACTCGAGAAACTCATCGACGACGCCCAGGCTGCTCTGAAGGCTGGAAAGTAACGATGACGTGCCATCCTTACAGCCCCTGGAACAGCTCCTGCAAAGGCCAATTGCCATGATCCGCGTATCCCTAATCGTTGCGTTCTTTTTTCCGCTTCTATGCGTTTGCGATATCGCAAACGCACAGAAACTGACATCGAACCTTCCTTACATAGAGAACGGGCATGCACGGCACGTTCTCGACATCTACACACCTACTTCACCCACCGACATGAAATTGCCTGTGATGTTTTGGATTCACGGCGGGGGATGGCAGGCGGGTGACAAAAGTGATGTGGCACTCAAACCAAAAGTCTTGACCGAACGAGGATTCGTTGTCGTCTCGACAAATTACCGACTTCTGCCGGAAGTCAGCATGGAGGAACTGATCGGCGACATCGCCAAATCAATCGGTTGGGTCCACAAGAACATTTCAAAATATGGCGGCGATCCAAATCGCATTTTCGTCGGCGGTCATTCAGCGGGTGCTCAGCTAGCAGCGCTCGTATGTATCGACGATCGTTACTTGAAAGATGAAGGAGTGTCGTTCAAAGTTCTCAAAGGATGTATACCCGTCGACGGAGACACGTACGACATTCCAAAAATAATCATGACCGCTGAACATCGGCAAGCGTTGTACGGGGGTGAAATGTTCACCTTTGGGCATCGACAGAAATTTGGTAACGACCCAAAGAAGCATGTCGACTTTTCGGCCGTCACGCATGTCGCCAAAGGGAAAGATATACCGCCGTTCCTGATCTTGTACTTCCCCGGAAATCCAGACACTCGGGCCCAAGCAATGCGGCTTGAGAACGTTCTAAAAGCAGCGGGCATTCCCGCCTTTGCTTTTGGGAAGAATGACAGCAACCATAGTCGCCTCAACGACGACCTCGGCAAACCGGATGATCCGGCGACCCGAGAGTTTTTCAAGTTTCTCGATCCACTTGTTGCGGCGAATTGAGGTCTCTTCAAAATCAAACCGTCAGGTCGGTTATCTCGCCATTGCTGTCCACAAACGAACCGGTTTCGACACCCACTCGATTCAGCATCGTAACGAACAAATTGGACAATGGTACATCTTCGTTGAATTTCATGTACCTACCGTGCTGGAACCCCAACGATCGTCCGCCCGCGAGAACGAGCGGGTAATTTTTGTTTTCGTGGGTGTTGCTGTTGCTGCTACCATAAAGAACGATCGTTCTGTCGAGCAACGAGGCATCCCCTTCCCGTGCCCCAGAAAGGCGATCGAGGAAGTAGGCTAGCTGCTGCGCCATAAACTGATCCCACCGGCCTAGTTCCTCCGCGCCACCTTGTTTGTTCCAGTCGTGCGCCAATGAATGCAGTGTTTTCTTAAAGCCTTCCAGCTGCGGGAACTTGGCCGCCTTTGATGAACAATCCGCCATATTCGTGATCTGGTACGTCGCAACACGAGTGGAATCGGTTCGAAAGGCCAAATAAATCAAGTCGTACATGGTCCGAATGAAGTCTTTAGGAGCCTGGTCGTCCGCGTTGAGTTTTAGCATCTTGCGATCCTCGTCACTCAACTCAGGCCGAGGAATATTCAACCAACGCTGAGATCTTGCAACACGTTCTTCGATTTGACGAACCGATTCCAGATACTCATCGAGTTTGTCGCGATCTTGGTTCCCGAGTTTCCCTCTCAAGGAACGCGAATCCTCGAGGACACGATCGAGCATTCCTGAAGTGCTTTTGAGCCGACGATGGCTCGCCACCAAATCCGCATCGCCCGCTCCAAAGAAACGGTCGAAGATCTGTTGCGGTTGGTGCATGGCTGGAATGGGGCGGCCTTGATCGTCGTAGGACAAGGTGCTCGATCGAGTCGGTTCACCAACACCACCATCGGTTGAAAGGACCAGAGATGCGAACCGTGTTTTATCGCCGAACGCGCGTGCTGCAAGCTGGTCAATCGACACAGTGTTGCGCAGGAATTTATTGTTCAAATACGAAGCCGTCAAAAATGTATCCGCAGTGTCATGACCACCCATGCGGCGTCCATTGGGATGGGATAGGCCCCCGAGCACCGTCACATTGTCGCGATGGGGCTCAAGCGGATTGAGCACATCGGTGAATTGAAAATCTTTACCTTCCCCCCGAGGAAACCAACGCCACTTTCCCTCTTCGCTATCCTCGCTAGGCAATCCCACCCCAAACCCAAAGTACAACGCGCACATTCGCTTGGCAGAGTCCTGGGGCTCTGCGGCCTCGCCCATGCACTCAAGCCACGGCAACCCGAGTGAAACGCCGGTACCAAGCAGAAAGGAACGTCGATCGAGATGCATCATGGGTTCTCGCTTCTTGGGACGATGGTTTCGTTGACTGGAGGGTGAGGTTGGGAACTGGGAACAGGATCTGTGGCTGCCAAAACGTTGCACGAGCTCTGCTTGGCCAAACTGCTACTCTGTCAAAAATCTACTTGGTCAAAAAGAGCTTGCTGGCGACAATGCTTTGGATGAGTCCTCGTATACGATAATCATTCGCTGCAAACTGTGTGGTCAATTGATCGATGGTAGCTTGATCGGCGAGTTCCAATCGCCTCCCCAAGGCATACGTCGCTAGCTTGGTCACCAACGATCTGGCGAAATCCTCTTTACGTTGATTGACCAAGTAGGCTTTGAGCGATTCTACCCCATCGAGCGGAACGCCGTTGGGGAGATTATCGGCAGATTTTACCGGTACTGTTTCGAATTTCCCATTCACTTTACGGCGAACTTCGTCCCGCCAAAGCCCGATCGCATCATAGTTTTCCAGGGCGATCCCCCAAGGGTCGATTCCGCGATGGCAACGCGCACAGGCTTCGCGGCTGCGATGGATTTCCAATTGCTCGCGCACAGAAAGCTTTAAAAATTCCGGGTCCGCTTTTTCGAGCGGCGGCGTATCGGGAGGCGGTGGGGATGGTGGGTCGTTGAGCAATCGGTCTCGAATCCAGACCGCACGTCGGACCACATGCGAATCGGCACCGGTAGAATTCCCTAGCAGTATACCCGCTTGTCCGAGCAATCCTCCACGATGGGAACCTGCCCCCAGTTCCACACGGCGGAACGTACGTCCATAGACTCCGGAAATGCCATAATGCTTCGCCATCGGCTCATTCAACATCGCAAAGTCCGATGACAGCAGATTCAGCGCACTCAGTTCCCGATGCATCAACTCCGCAAAAAACGCATGCGTCTCGGCCCGCATCTGCTCCTTGAGCGAGTCGTCGAACTGGGGATAAAACTCCCGATTCACCGCGACTCGGTCCATGTACTCCAGGTGTAGCCATTGATCGGTGAATTGACGAACGAAGGACATCGAGCGGGGATCATCGAGCAAGCGATCGACTTCTGCAGCCATCACTTTTGGGTCCATCAGCCGATCGTCGAGACACCGTTTTTCCAATGGCTCGTCGGGCATGGAACTCCATAAAAAGTAAGACAAACGCGATGCCAATTCATGGCTTTGGATCGGCCGCTTGGAATCACCGGAAGGTTCGAAATGGTACAGGAAATCCGGTTGGATCAGGACCATAGCCAGCGTCTCGCGCACCGCCTCTTCGAGTGTCGGAAAATCCCCTCGAATCGAATCATGAAACTCCATCATGCGAGAGATTTCCAAATCGCTGACAGGCCTACGAAATGCCCGCGCCATGAACCTTTGCAATACCTGGAGCACATAATCTCGTTCATCCGTTTCCCTTTGACCCGACTCAAAAAGAATTCGGCGATGACTAAGAGGTGGCCACTGGTCAAAAAACGGACCGCGAAACTCAACGGATTGGACAACGATAACTGGCGAGTCTGGTTCGTCCGGATATTCTTGCTTTTTGTCGGTTAGCTCCTTGGGAAGTGGTGAGCCATCGTCGTAGCGATTGCGGATTCGCACTACCAAGCCAGGGAATTTGCCTTGACCTCGCACGGGTAAGGGAAAGTTTTCCAAACGGCCTCGAAACTCATGAGTCTGAGATCCTTCGGTGGTGATTTCCACAAGCTCGAACTCACGCATCAGGATTTCCGTATCCGGCTGATACCCCACCGAGACTTCCAGCAGAGGGAACCCTTTATCGGGCTTGATTTCGGCGTTGAGCTTGACCCGGACGACGAAATCCCCAACCTCAGGGTAATCATCTTTCATCTTGGCTAGAAATTCCTGCTGACGTCCGAGTCGTTGCGAGCGTTGGGCATTTCCAAGCCAGTTGTCGATCTTGCTCTCGGTGAACTCGTGCTGAAATACCTGGGGCGCAGCGGCACTGACGATAACGCGATCGAGAGCGCGTCGCGCTGTATCGAGGTAGTATTCGAGCTGCATTGCAGACATGCCCAAGGCGCGGCCATCGTTCGTGAATCCATCCGCGGAAACGCTATCTGGAGGCAGATCACGGGTGTAATCCATGTCCAGTCCCAGCAAATCGAGCATGGTGTTTTGGTACTCAACACGATTCAATCGGCGTAACACTGCTCGTCCGCTGGTGTCGCGAGTCGCTTCCACGGCCTCTCGGATCTTTCCCGAAATCCAACGGACCAACGTCTCATGCTCCACCTCGGTCAACTGCGGTTCCTCCTGCGGTGGCATCTCGCCCGAATGAAGCACATTGAGAACTTCATGCCATCGTTCCGCTGCCGCCCGGTCATTCACCAAATCGGTCGAGAGATTATCGACCCGCACCCCGGATTCCTGCAGGTCTGGGCCATGGCACTTGCCACAGCCCCGTTTCAAAATCGGAAGCACTTCCGATTCAAAATCCGACGCCGCAAATGCGCAGCAACTGAGCCATAGGAAAGCCATCAAGGGTGTTACAAAGACCGGAACAGCCACGTACACAGACCATTGGTTGGGAAGGCGGGAGCAAAGTTAACTTTGCTGGGAGGGGGGACTCGATTTAGGAGTCCGAACGTCCGAGAATACTGTGTTCGGTGTCCAATTACAAGACATACAGGCACCAAGATTCGAAACGGCATCATCGAGCTGGCGTTCTGTTTCCGAAGTGATCTTATTCAACCTCGGGTCATCGTCGCCCAGGGCCAATGTTTCTAAGGCATCCTGAACGCCATCCATTAATTTTCACGACGATCATCGGCATCCAATTCAGGCGTTGCGACACTATCTTCAGCGAGACATTCCCGGATGCTCGTCAGATCAATCGATTGTCCTCGAACAATTTGTGCCAAGTACTCCATTCGATGCGTAATCCGCTGGACTTCAACGTCGTCACTTAGACGCTGGGCGGCTAACCTGCGATATGCCAACACCCAATAGTCAAAGGCCTCAGGTGACTGAAGGCAACCTTCTTTTTCACCCAACAAATATCCTCTATTTCCAGAAAACCAGTCTTCGCACTCCCTCGTTTCGTCCAGCAATTCCTGAAACTCCTCGCGACGCGCGAGAAATCGTGCCGATTGGGCATACAGGTCTGCGACATCACGGACGGTCCACCTCTGGTCCCAAGCGTCTTGGTATATGTCTTTTACGAACGCCTTGGCCGAACGATAGCACTCCTTGGCAGTCGAATACTCCCCTCGCAATTCGCAGATATCCGCGCTGTGGTTATAACACCTCATGGCATACGCCGCGAGCAACGGCCGACCCCGATGGTGTTTGGCGAGAGTCGTCGAATCGCGAATGACCCGGTCGTAGGTATTGCAGGCTTCTTCGTACCGACGCACCTGTTGAAAATAGGTCCCCATTTCATATCTTATGGCATTTTCCAAATCCGCCACATCGACATCGTCCGGTTTCGCCTTCAATAGCTCCCCGGTGATCGCAAGCCCTTGTTCGAGGAGAAGATCAGGAGGCTGGGTTTCATATCCACGGTCGTCTAGCATTTTGAGGCTAAGACTGGCCAACCAATAGTACGAGTGGGCCATCTGAAACCGGAGTCGGGCGGAGTTGCGAGGCCGAAGCGACAGCAGTCGCTCCTGGATTTCGATGACTTTCAACCGCTGCTCATACGCTTGTCGGAACTCTCCGGTGGACGAGTAGCTGATCGACGCATAATGCCGCAAAACAGATAGCGTTTGGAGGATCCTAGGGGTTTGCTCCCCTCGTTCCACTTGATTGCCGAGGAATTGGATCTCTGGTTCCAGGATTTCCAAAAGGTTCGTTGCCGTTACACGATTTCCTTGAAGAATACGGTCACCAAAGGTACTTCCCACACGAGCTATGTTTTCAAGTGCCCAATCCGAGGTCTCTCTCTCCAGTTTCCGAGAACGTTGGATAACCAACGCCGCTATGGTACTTATCCCAAACAACAAGACCATCAGACCAGCAACCAAAGGGTATTTTCTCACCGTGCGCACAAGATTCCGAAGCGGCGTCGACTTGCGAGCCGCCACCGACTCACCATTCAAAAAACTGCGCAAATCGGTCGCTAGCTCCTGCGCCGTTTGGTAACGATCCGCTGGATTTTTCCGCAGACACTTCATTGTGATCGCTTCGAGGTCTCGAGGAATACTCGGCCTGTGGATCCATGGCGACGGCACCTCAGCATGGATGACCATCGATTGCACCACACGATCCTGAGCGTTATCGAATGGGACGACTCCCGCCAACAGTTCGTAGAGGACAACTCCTAATGAATAGATATCAGAAGTGGTACCGATGGAACGAATATCCCCACGGGCTTGTTCGGGAGACATATAACGCACCGTCCCGATCACCAATCCATCGTGCGTGTGGTCGCGCCCGAGGATCGGTTCCAATCGCTTCGACAGACCGAAATCCGTAACGACCGGCCGGACTCTCAAACCCTCCGTATCCTTCGAAGCACCCTTCACCAACAAAATATTGCTCGGCTTAATATCTCGATGGAGAGTCAGACGCGAATGCGCGTACTGGATCGCTTCGGCAACCTGCGCCACCATGCTGGCCGCTTCGCGCGTTGACAGCAACTGGTTCCTCGCTTTCAGCCATGTGGTCAGCGGCCCCGAATCCGCAAGCTCCGAGGTGATGAAGGGAAGGCCCTCCAATTTTCCGGTATCGTAAATACGGATGATGCCCGGATGGGAAAGTCGGGCTGTCGTTTGAGCCTCACCAAAAAAACGGTTCCGTGTGTCTGCCGAATCCGACTTGGAAGGACGCAGAAACTTCAGCGCCACGGGCATCTGAAACTTCGTATCAAACGCCGAGAAGATAATGCCGTAAGCACCTGTTCCAATCAACTTCGGATTGGTAAAGCGTTGCGCGATCGATGTCGTCTCCGGCACAACGGTCCTTTGCGCATCTTCGATGAACCCTTCTTGATCGCCGCCCGTCCAGTCGGGAGGGCTTGTCGAAGATGCATTCACACCAAAGCTTGTGATCTCGATGAGCGATGTCTGCTGCAATAGCTTGGTGCAAAACTCAATATCTCGCTTGGAATCCAACCCTCGGTCCAGCACATTCCAGTCGGAATGGTCCATCCACTCACAGATGCGTTGGATCTCGTCCACGTTGGCGTTCGAGGAACTAGTCATTGCGTTCGATTTCCTTCCGAATCGCGAGGACACAGCGATTGACTAACATTCGCACGGCATCAGGGGTGCGCCCGACACGATTGCCGATTTCCTCATACGTCATCTCCTTCCGGAATCGCCAGCGCAAAACCTTGCGCAATTCTTTCGGTAGTCGCTTAAATGCATGGATGGCCTTATGGGCAAACTCGTCGCTGATCAATTTGTCCAAGGGAGATTCCGCTCGCGGATCCACAACGGATTGCATGATCGCTTCATGTTGGAGATCGATTTGCTCACGACGGATATCGCGTTTCCGAGTTCTGAGGAAGTGCTGCCGAACATCGGCCACGCGACGAGCTAATACGCGGCGCAAATACCCTTTCCACTCGCTTCGGTTTTGCAGGTTATGATTCTTGAAACCATTCGAAATACCATCGAGGGTATCTTGAACAATATCCGACGCATCCACTTTCGCTGCGAGCGTCTTCCCCAGCATCCCCTCCGCGATCTCACGCAGGAGCGGGCGATACCACTCAATCAATTTTTCAAGCGCATCGGAGTCCCGGTTCCAAAGCATGTCCGTAACAGGCTTGGAACTCCCGACCGAATGGTTCGAAGAAGTGCTGGAAGAAATATTGGCGTTGGACATTAATTCCCTGCACATGTGGTACCGATGCAAGTATCGAAAAGCACCCGACGATATCCTAACCGATCGCGACGCGTAAATCACGAGACCTTTCGCATAGATCAAAATATTCGTTGCTCGACACCGTCTCCACTTCGGTGTGTTCCGCACCCATGTAGGTCATGTAGGTAACGTTAGGTACTGTAACTGTAACGATCCCGAACCCATACCTAGCCCGTTCCTCCCCAGAGTACACAATCCGCGTAAAGCTTGAGCTTTCTCACAATGCCAGTTGCTTTCGACATGCGTAAGGGCTAAATTCGAACGCTCCCACCCCATCAGGACAATCGCATGCGGCCCTACCTGTATTTTCGGCTGTCGGCGTTTTGGCTCCCCATTTGCCTGTTCAGTTGCCTGTTCAGCCAAACGCCAGCACAAGACACCCAGCAAACATCAAGCCAAGCTGTCATCGCAATCAACGGCAGCGAATCCACGCAGATTCCCGCGATCGAGAACGCAGAAGGAATCGCATTCTTTGAACAGCAGATACGCCCCTTGCTTGCAGAACACTGCTACGAATGCCACTCGGCAAGCTCTAAACCTCTGCAAGGCGGCCTTCGGCTAGACACCCCTGGCCACATTCGCACCGGAGGAGACAGCGGACCGGCTTTGGTTTCCTCAAAGCCCGATGAAAGCTTGCTCATCCAAGTGGTCCGTTACAAAGACCCAAATTCTGCAATGCCACCGAAAGGAAAATTGCCGGATGCTGCGATTGCTAAACTCGAACAGTGGGTACAACGCGGCGCCCCCATGCCCAGCGAATCTCAAACTGCAGCCGTCCAGCACTCCGTAGACATCGAAGCAGGACGAACTCATTGGGCGTTTCTCCCCACCCAACCTTTTGATACGCACTACTCCAGTCGGCCTCCAAATCCATGGGAGAAAAATAGAATCGATCACGCCGTCTTCGCCACGCTCGAAGGTTTGCAAATGCTTCCCTCCGAACCATCCTCGAAGCGATCGATATTGCGAAGATTAAAGGTTGGACTGTTGGGAGTCATTCCTACCGATGAGGAAGTCGCCGAGTTTGAAAGCGATGGTTCGTTCGATGCGTTCGAACGGATCGTGGATCGATTCCTTGCGTCGCCACAATACGGCGAGCGATGGGCGCGCTATTGGCTCGATCTGGTTCGATACTGCGACACGATGGAAGAATGGACTGAAACCATCGGGCCATCCTACCCGTACCGCGATTGGGTCATCGAAGCTCTCAATAAAGACCTGCCCTATGACCAATTTATTCATTTCCAGTTGGCAGCGGATCAACTTCCAAATGCAACGGCAAGCGATCGCGCCGCACTCGGTTTTCTAGGGCTGAGCCCTTCCTACTGGAAAGAACTTCAACTGCCGGTCGAAATCATCAAGACCATCGTTTCGGATGAAATCGAAGAACGCGTGCATACTGTTACGAGTACTTTTCTCGGATTGAACCTTGCATGCGCGCGTTGCCACGACCACAAATACGATCCGCTCACGAACCTCGACTACTACGCCATCGCTGGTGTACTCGCCAATACCAAGCCCGCAGACGTGGCCTTGGTAGACGGCATCGATGCTGCCCTCGTCGTCGAAGCCCATAAATCGGTCAAGTCCCTTCAGACCGAATTGCAAAAAATCGCATCTAGCGACAAGGAAGAGGACAAGGCCAAGGCTGACGATCTCAAGAAGAGGATCGAGAGTGCCAAGTCGATCGCCGGATTTGATTCCCTGCTGACTCCAGGCGTACGAGACGCTCGCATCGAAGTCCGAAAAGCCGATGGAGCCCATGGCAGCAAGATTGTCTATGAGTCCGACATGCGAGATGCCTCGATCGAGATCCGAGGCAACCCGAATAAGTTGGGTCCGCCAGTTTCACGACGCTTCGTATCTGTCCTGGCACGCTCGGAAGCAGCGACCAAGGCATGGGACTCCGGAAGCGGCCGGTTGGATTTGGCTCATTCGATCACTTCGGATTCCAAAGACCTCGTCGCTCGCGTCATCGTCAATCGTGTTTGGAGGCATCACTTCGGTCGTGGATTGGTCGAGACACCAAGCGACTTCGGGCGACAAGGCGAACGGCCAACCCACCCCGAGCTTTTGGACGATCTAGCGTATCGCTTCATGGAGCACGACTGGTCACTAAAGTGGCTTCATCGGGAAATCCTTTTATCGGCAACGTATCAACAAGCCCGCGGCTTAGCCCTGGACGGCGACCCTGATCAGCGGTACTACTCCTCGTTCCCACGCCGCCCATTGGACGTCGAAGCGTGGCGTGATAGTTTGCTCCACGTCACCGATGGATTGAACTCATCCCTCGGAGGCCCTGCTGCTGTATCGGCTAACGGATCTTCAGGACGCCGAACCATCTATCTGAGCGTGCGTCGTCGCGAATTGAATGATCTATTGCGACTATTCGACTTCCCTGATCCGCTTACCCACAGCCCGAACCGTATTGCAACCATCACTCCCTTGCAACAACTCTACGTGCTCAACAGCCAATTCATCATTGAGCGGTCTGGAGCGCTGATCGAACGCCTGGAGCGAGAAAATATCCCCGAGAACTCGGCCCGCATCCGAAAACTCTTCCAATGGCTTTACCAGCGAGACCCCTCGGATCGTGAATCGAGCAAAATAAACGCATTTCTCGAAGAAACCAACTCCGAACTGGATCCGAACCAAAAATGGAAACTGCTCGCTCAAACACTTCTTGCGAGCAATGAATTTTACTTTTTGGATTAAACGACCGCAGTAAACGATGAAAAGCCCCCTGACAACCTTCGACCGTAGAACAGTCCTCCGATCCACCGGAGCAGGACTCGGGATGATCGCGTTAGCGAACTTGATGCCGCAGGTCTCCGGACAAGGGGCAACGCATTTCCAGCCGAAAGCCAAAAGAATCATTCACCTGTTCATGAATGGTGGCCCTTTCCAATGCGATCTTTTCGATCCTAAACCCGATTTGAACAAATTCGCGGGGCAAAAGCCCGAAGGCTCGGACTTGCGAACCGAACGACCGACCGGAGCGCTGATGGCTGTCCCGTTTCAGTTTGGGCGGCACGGCGAAAGCGGACTTGAAATCAGCGAGCTCCTACCCCACACAGCGAAATTTGCCGATGATCTGTGCGTGATACGATCGATGCATACCGACAATCCAAATCATGGACCCGCATTGTTCATGATGAACAATGGAACCCTCACTCCAAATCGCCCAACGCTTGGAGCTTGGCTGTCCTATGGCTTAGGCTCAGAGAACGCCAATCTTCCCGAGTTCGTAGCTCTTTGCCCAGGTCGACCGGTACGGTTCGCAGAGCTTTGGTCCAACGGTTTTTTGCCCGCCAAACACCAAGGGGTCTACATCAACCACTCCCAGTTGGACCCACATCAGATGATCCCCTACCTGCAAAACAACAACTGGTCAGCGGATTCTCAAAGCAAACAATTGTCCCTGCTGCGGGACTTGAATCACGAATTGGAAACCGCTGTTGGAATTGATCCTCAATTCGAATCCCGGATCCATGCTATGGAAACCGCATTTCGCATGCAAATGGATGCTGCGGACGCATTTGATATCCAAAGAGAGGACGCTACAACGAGAGAGGCGTACGGCAAATCCCACTTCTCAAACGGTTGCTTGATGGCCAGACGACTCGTGGAACGCGGTGTGCGAACCGTCCAAGTTTACTACGGCAATGGGCAACCGTGGGACACGCACTCGAACCACAACAATGGCACGCGTTCGTTATGCGAAGATATCGACAAACCGATCGCTGCCCTTTTAAACGACCTGAAGCAACGAGGAATGCTCGATGATACCCTCGTCCTTTGGGGAGGCGAATTCGGACGAACCCCAACGACAGAGAATTCGGATGGACGGGATCACAACCCATGGGGCTTCACCGTCTGGATGGCTGGCGGCGGTGTCCGCGGCGGTATGGCGTATGGTGCAACAGACGATTTCGGTTTCCGGGCGATGCAAGACAAAGTTCATATCCATGATTTGCACGCAACCATCCTGCATCTAATGGGTTTGGATCACACCAAACTGACCTATCGACACGGCGGACGCGATTATCGACTGACAGATATTGCCGGCAATGTCGTCAAACCAATCCTTGCATGATTTCAATCGGTGACACTAGGAATGGCTTCACCCAGTCGCCGCAGTGATTGCCACGATTTTTCACGACGAGATGAAGGCACATCGTGCAGGAAATCTTGCGGAGGCCGCAACAAGCCGGGTAGGATTTTCAGCAAGATCCACGACAAGTTAGCAGCATGTTGAAAAACCGAAGCGGAACGGCGTGAGCCGTCCGGTAAGTTTCGTTGGTTTAGGAGAAACCGGGTAGCTTGCGCTAAGCCGCTTCAGTTTCAATCGTTTTTCAACGGGCTTTTAGGTGGGGAATTCGCGAAGTCCCATTGCAAGTTGGGTTGAATCCTTAAGAACCTCCACGATAGGCTGATTGGGTTTACTGAAAGGTACCGGTAATCGATGGACGTTCAACCTTTGCCTCAATCGGTTCCTTCCGATCAATCGCATGCGGTCCAGCCTCAGGAGATGGATCGTGGGTTAGGCTTGGTCCAAGCCACGGGATTGAATATCGCCAACATGGTTGGCATCGGTCCTTTCATTACGATCCCAAGCTTCATCGCTGCTATGTCAGGCCCGCAAGCGATGATTGCATGGGTATTCGCTGCTATCTTAGTCCTGTGCGATGGATTGATCTGGAGTGAACTCGGAGCCGCCATCCCCGGCAGCGGTGGAACGTACCATTTCCTAAAACGAATCTACAGCGTTTATCCTTGGGGGAGAGTCCTGCCCTTTCTTTTCATCTGGCAATTCATGGTTAGCGGCGCGATGGAGATGGCATCCGGCTACATCGGAGCTCTCAGTTACCTGGAGTACGCGATGCCTGGGCTGGCCAGCAACTTTGAGAACATTCCCGGTGGGACTCGCTGGATCGGTGTCATCGCCGTGTGCTTGATCACACTACTCCTATGCAGAAAGATCCATAGCATCGGTTGGATCTCGGTCGTGATGACAGCTGGAACCTTGCTCACCGTCGCTATCGTCATCGCAAGCGGTCTTTTCAATCTAGACCTCGGCAAAATCGTATTTCCACCAGACGCATTTCAACTTGATCAGAAGTTCGCGACAGGTCTGGGTGCAGCCATGCTGATTGCGATCTATGACTACCTTGGTTACTACAACGTTTGCCATTTAGGAGACGAAGTACGCGAGCCAGCGAAAACCATACCTAGGGCCGTGATGGGATCCGTAATAATTATCGCCTTGATTTACCTGACCATGAATATTTGCATCATCGCTGTAGTACCGTGGCAAATCGCCATGGAATCTAAAAACATCGCAGCCGATTTTATGGAGATGCTTTACGGACGAAGCTGGGCGGTACTCTTTACGTGGTTAATCTTATGGACCGCGTTGGCATGCATGTTCGCGATCACTTTGGGCTATTCACGGATCCCCTATGCCGCAGCCAAGCAAGGAGACTTCTTTCCGGTGTTTGGCAAATTGCATCCTAGCGGTCGGTACCCGTGGGCTTCTCTGTTAGCATTGGCGGGACTTACTTCCGTCTTCTGCTTCCTAGACTTGGGAACCGTCATCAGCGCCGCCGTGTGCGTACGAATCGTTGTCCAGTTCTTAGGGCAAATACTGGCCTTGCACATCGCGCGCACCACCCGACCAGACATTCACTTTCCATTTCGAATGTGGCTTTACCCAATACCCAGCCTCATCGCAGCCGTCGGTTGGATCTTTGTCTTGGCGACCGCGGACCGACAATCCCTCCTATGGAGCCTTGGGGTCGTGGGCTCAGGTCTGCTCGTGTACATCCTCCGCAAACGTTTCGCTCCCAATTTCGATCGCCCCATCAGCACCCTTTAAACGTTGAGCCGCTAACGTTGCAATAGCTCCCTTAATCTTCTAGAAACTGACTCCATGAGTGTCTCCAGACAGCCCGGCGATGTAGCTGCGATGACTTCTTGGTAGATGCCATACCCAAAGCCATTCGCCGGCGGAATGTATCCAGGCTGCCAATCATTGGTGAGTGTTGTCACAAAGATTGGGGTCGGTGCAAACCGTTCGCGAAGCGTTGTTTGAAAGACTTGATAGAGCTCGCCCGGGACAAAGACCCAGGCAGCTTGGCCGATGATTCCTAACTGGACTTCCAGGGGATACGATCTTCCAGGGGCGAGGTTGTTCAAGCGGTTCCACTGCCTCGTTCGCTGCTCCACCTGAGCTCGGCAATCTCGCACGCGTCGCTCATCTCCAGCCTCGCGCGCCTTTCCCTCCTCCGCGAGCCAATGCTCTCGCTCTGCCACTGTCTGCTCGACCGTTGGAAGATCGTGGCGGTAAGGAAGCTCTACCATCAGCGTCTCCCAATGCCATTTATCCAAAGCTCCCTTAGCATCCTCGGGTATCGATTCGTGGTGCCAAGTGCCGATCGCGGTCCCCGAAATCACGGGGCCTGAATACCTATACTCCGTACCCGGAGGTGGCATGGCTGCTAGTGCCGAAAGCGCCGCGTAGCCGACTTGACGACCATTCCGATCGGCGACTGCCGTATCGCCGACAAATCCCTCTCGCGGACCCAGGTCCCCGGACGCCCCTTGCAAAAACAAACAAGGCCCCCCCTCCTCTCGCTGGATAACCTCGCGCATAGCTCCAATCCAATCAGGACTGATCAAGGTATTATCCCAGGCCAACGTGGTTGGGTGGCAGGCATAATTAATTACCGTCGCGAGTGGGCTCCCTTTCGAGTCGAGGATTCGTGCCAGCATCACTGTATCGTCCGATTTACCGCTGGGATTGAAACCGCAAACGAACTGCTGGCGTTGCTCGTCCATATAGTCGCGATGCCGTGCAAGATCGCATCGCCCGTTTCCATACACGATCAAGGCTGGACCAACACGTTGCTGGGCCTCCTCCGCAAGTTCCCCCATCTGTTCGGCCAATTGATCGAGATACGGGCCGAGCAACTCACCCCCTGGCAATTCACTGCGCGTTCGCGACATCCAACCTGCCCCATGGGTATGCGAGAGCGCTATTGAAATACATTCGTAACGAACGCCTGTCTTTTGATGAATCGACTTTCGAATCGCCTGCAGTTCCTGTCGATCCAGAATGCAATGATCCAGGCTCAACAGCAATTGCGGACTACCGAGGGACTCGGACATCGGCTCCATCCATAGCAGCGTCGCCTCAAGTGGCCTATGCACACCGGTCGCGCGGTCGTGAAGCGCTGCGCCCCACATACGATGATAAATACCGACCGGCGGTGTGATATCGCATCTTGCAACAGCAACCCTGCAACGAGCCTGGGGCGTTCTAACTACGTCCATCGTCATCTCCAAAAAGGGTTCCTTGCGGATTGAGAAATGCCCAGCATACGGCGTCGATCGCCATGACGCCGGCGAAAAAGAAGAGGATCAAATTCCAATTGCCCGTAACGGCTACCAACCACCCCGCAGTCAATGGGAATAATGCAGCCCCAATATTACCGAACATGTTCATGGTGCTAAAAACCGTGGCGACATTTCGTCCACCGTAACTGATCGCCACCGTATACCCGCTCACCCCACCAAATGTTGCACAAAACGCTCCCAAGGTAATCAATGCGATGCTTTGATTGACGTCCTGCACAAAGAACGAAAGCACGATCAACACCGAACAGCTTCCCATCCCCAAAACGGCGATCCCTTGTCGGCTCAACCGTGGATTTCCCGTCCTCTTGAGCAACCAATCGGAGAAAAAGCCACCCGTTAAACTACCGACGACGGCACCGATCCCCGCGACAGTTGTCAGCACACCAGAACCCAAAAGCGATACGTCGCGTGTCTTTTGTAAAAATGCGGGAAACCATGTCATGAAGAAGACCATACCGGCTGCTCGAAAGAACTGCTGGGCACAAAGTAACCCCATCGGCAAGTCGCTGAACAATCGCGACCAGTCGACCGAATAATTCGCTTTGCTTCCCGAGTTACCACTCTCTCCGGCCTCATGCGATGGAAGTTTGGACGATGGGATCACTAACAAAAAAAGCATGGTCCAAAGAATGCCTGGAATTGCGTACGCAGCCAGCAGCAATCGCCATCGAGCAATTCCCAACGACAACTCCGCCCATGGGGAAAGCCACTCCAGAAAAACAGCCGCCAGCACCGGCGCGATCGCTCCACCAATGGTCATTCCGGCGGCCAACAATCCGGTCGCACGGGCTCTTTCGGTATTCGGAAAAATTCGCCCCAGCGCTTTTGCGGCACACGGAAACGCACCGGCTTGTGCGGCTCCCATCAAGCTCCATAAAACCAACAACGAATAAAAACCGGTCGCAAACGCGCTTAAAAAAGTAGCTAGCGACCACGCCACCGAAAACATGGCCAGCGCAGTTCGACTCCCCAACCGATCCGCCAACCATCCGGCCGGAATCTGCATCAACGCATATGCGAAATACCATGCAGATTGAATCGCCCCCATGCCACTCGCCAAGTCTGTAAATTCCAGGCCGTTTGCGATTTCTACCGCGGGCACACTGAGTCCGGCACGTTGGATGTACGCGATCGCCGCTGAAGCACAGAGCAGCGCAAGGACTTGATAGCGTCCCTGACGAACAGCACCCTCGTCGGACTGATCGCTTCCGATCTGCGATGGTTGATACGGATTAACCGCATCAACCGCACTCAAAGCGTCGGAGGCCGGATCGGGGGTAGTCGGGCTGAGGGGAGTAGGGTCGGGAGTCGGTGAAGCCCTGGACATGGCGTCTCTTTAGTGATTATGGACAAGGGCTTGCTGAAGGATCGCGAACAAGCGATCGACCTCGGCGGTGGTTTCCGGGTCGAGTTCCCAACCGCTTGGCTGAATCCGATGCGTGTTCTTAAAAACACCTCGTTTCATCATCAGGTATTTTTCAATTGCCAGAAACCCATCGAGTCCAGCTTGGAGTTGCAACGCCGTGATTGCGCAAATCGGCAACGATAATTGGTAGGTTCGAACTTCATCACCCGATTGCAACGCGCGCCACAGTGCGACAATCCCGTCGAGCAAATCGGTACCCGGCATGGTGCCGACGATGCCGCGACGATAGCAATCGACCAAATTGATCCCACCAGAGCCTTCGAAGATCCGAGCTTTGCCGGAACTCGCATCGCGAAGCTTCGAAAGATTTGGCCCCAGTGGACTCGCTTCGGGCTTAAAGAAAATTCGATCCTCGCCAAACTCCTCGAGTAGCCGCAGGTACACTCCCAGATCGATGGCGGCTCCGACGTAGCTCGATGCATCTTGGACAACGAGTGGAATGGATATATGGCGAGCAATACCAGCGAAATACTCACCGGTGCGTTCGCTGCTGAGCGACGTCGCCACAGGTGGTATTGCCATCACCGCAGATGCCCCAAGCTCTTGTGCATGCTCCGCGAACGCCACCGCCTCGCGAGTACTTTCGGCCCCAACACTGATGACCGTGAAGCCTCGTCCTCCAACCGCAGCACATACGTGATTGGCCAGCTCCCGGCGGCCGTGATAACCGAGTCGCAAGATCTCGCTAACCATCGCTACGACGACACCATCGGCGCCGGAATCGAAAGCCCAGTCCATCTCGCGTTGCAAGGTCGGTACGTCGATCGTCCCATCTTCGTGCAGCGGTGTATGGAGCACCGGAAGCACTCCATGTAGCAAACTCGCTCCCATCATCATCTTTCATCCTCTTCGAATCAGTCGCCCGCTACTACAGTGATCAGCGAGCTATTCTCGTTGTCTCCGCTAAAAAACTACGCCACTAGGCACTAGCCACCAGCAAAAGAGTCTGGGCTATTGTCAATTTGATCTGTTCTTCCGACCTGCGATACACCATGCGTTACCAATCGCCAACTCCACCATCGGCATAAAAGACCCGTTGCAAAACCTCCTGCTGAAAGGGATGCTGGCGAACGGCCTCTTCGTTGATCGATACGCCTAATCCTGGGCGAGTATTGGGTGTGACCGTGCGATTCGTCTTGTCGAGCTGGAAGCCTTCGTCGACGATCTCCGATCGCCACGGAACATCGTTATGCACGGATTCGCAAATGATATAACTCGGTTGCGCAAATCCAAACTCAATCGATGCCGCTGTGCTTACTGGCCCTTGGGGATTATGCGGTGCGAGCGCGATGCGATAAGCATCCGCTAACGCCGCCACACGTCGAGCTTCGGTAAAACCGCCACAGTGCGTGATATCCAGCTGGCAAACCTCGCAGCCTTTCGCGGCAAAGAGGTCTTTGAATGCGGCCAAATGGGTGATCCGTTCACCGGTGGCGATCGGCGTCGCGACTGCGGCATTGATCGCCGCGAGCCCATCGATGCTTTCAGGCCAGCATGGCTCTTCAAGAAAATAGAGCCCATAAGGTTCCAACGCCTTGGCGAACTGCATTCCCATCGCAGGGGATGGTCGAGCGTGGCAGTCCACCATGATATCGATCTTCTCACCAACCGCTTCACGCATCGCCGCAACGCATGCCTCCGCCGCTCGGATCGGCCGGAGACCCTCGATCGGCATGGTCGACGGAACAGCCATCGACTTGAATGCGGTGAACCCTTCTGCGACGGCCTGTTGCGCCAATTCACCAAAACGTTTGGCATTGTCGACAGGGGTCTCGTAGAAGCTCTCCATGTCACCGCCACCCAGGTGGCAATAGAGCCGAATGTAGTCCCGAACCGGGCCGCCCCAAAGCTTATGACAGGGAACCCCGTGCACCTTGCCCACGATGTCCCAAAGCGCGAGATCGATCCCCGCGATGGCTGTCGAACGCACGATACCGCTTCCATGCCAGAAGTGCTGGCGCCACATCATTTGCCACAAATGTTCGACCCGCGTTGGATCCTCACCGATCAACAACTGAGACAAATCTTCGACCGCACCAACCACACTTCGCGTATGCCATTCGAGCGTAGCCTCCCCCCAGCCAAAAAGCCCCGGCTGGTCCGTCAGCACCTTCACAAATACCCAATTTCGCATCCGTGCATGACAGACGAGCGTTTCAACTCCAGTAATTTTCATTCGTTCCAATCGCCCTTTTGAAGGGAGCGTCCTCTTGCATGGATACTGCGGCAACCTACTTCACGGCCATGCCACAGAATAACCATGCCACGAATAACCGTGCCACAGAATAACCGTGTGTAAAAGTAATCGTGCGTCAATATATCGGACCTCACCCCACAGAGCGATGCGGCACCGCACGACGAATGTTCATTCTGCGTGGATGCCTTTTCTCAGAATGGCCATTGAAACGAAGGCTAAAACGAAGGCTAATTTGATCCTTGGGCAGCCAAATCCGGGCTGTCGATGCCTCATCGCTCCAATTGTCATTGACAAAAAGACAGCTGCTTCTACATTCAGAAAGGAGTCTGCATTTAGAAAATCATGCCAGCTTCTGGATATTGGGTCACGTATCGCGATGGGCATCCAACTTCTATCGGCTTTGAAGCATCCAGCTACCATCGTATGGCAAGGTAACAACTGTGGAAGCAATTGATAGCGGAGGGCTTGAAACTCTATCGGGATTAGATCTCCCTGCACCAACCGCCGCGAAGACGATGGCGGTCATCGAAGCCGTCGGTCGGCATTCGACGGGATTAACTCAATCCGAAGTAGTGCTAGCCACCGGTTGTTCCGCCAATCTGGTGTTCCGAGTGCTGAGCACCCTCGTCACCCTCGGCTATATGCAAAGGCTCGACGAAGATCGCCGATATGTCTTGACCAGCAAATTGATCGAAAGCTGCCAACCGAGACGCATGGACAAAAGTCTGGTTCTTTGTGCCTATGCCGAAATGCTTCGTTTGCGCGACCAAACCCGCGAAACAGTGCAATTGGTTATCCGTGCCGGAAATAAGGCAATGGTCTTGGAACAGGTATCAGGACTGGAAGCGGTGCAAGTCATGGGGCGGATTGGAATGCAAGTCCCTCTCTATTCCTGCGCTCCGGGCAAAGCGATCCTCGCGTCTCTCACTGACACCGACCTCAAGCATTGGTTGTCGACCATCGAACTAAAAGCCTTTACCGACAGCACCAAGTCCACAAAGAGCGCTCTGCTGACTGATTTACAATCGGTTCGCCAAAAAGGCTATGCGGAGGACTGGGAGGAAGGGATCGAAGGGATCCGATGCGTCGCGGCTGCGATCCTTGATCCTTACAATAATGCTCTCGGTGCAATTACCGTTATGTCGCCCGCCAAGCGACTGCCTCAGAAACGGTTCGTGGAAATCGGACCAATGTGCGCCGTCGCTGCCCGCCAAATCCAACGAGAATTGCTTTTGTAAACGAGTCCCGCTCCCAAGCCCATGCTGCTGCTCAAATTGACTAATGACAACGATAACCTGAAACGTCTAAAAACCAGCGACCAACCCATCAACTCGCGATGACCAACTCTCCAGCATCTTCGCCAACGCCACTTCTGCAAATGCAGGGAATCGAAAAGTCGTTTCCCGGGGTCAAGGCGTTGCGAGGCGTGGATCTTATGCTGAGATCTGGCGAAGTATTGGCTTTGCTGGGTGAGAACGGAGCTGGAAAAAGCACGCTGATCAAAATGCTCGGTGGCGCCCACCAACCCGATCAAGGTTCCATTCGTATTTGCGGTCAGCCGGTGAATCTGTCGAGTCCCATCTCGGCAATTTCGGCCGGTATCGGTGTGATTTACCAAGAGTTCAATTTGGTTCCCCGTCTGTCTGCGTGGGAGAATATCTTCCTCGGAAGAGAGCGATCCTCCGGTTTCGTTGAGCGCAATACGGAGCGTCGCCGCGCCGAAGAACTGTTCGGACAGATCGGTGTCCCAGTCCCTGTCGATACGCCATGCGGCGAACTTTCCATCGCGCAGCAGCAACTGGTTGAAATCGCCAAAGCCCTTTCCCAAGATGCTCGCTTGATCGTTATGGACGAACCATCGGCGGCGATCACTCCCCAAGAAGTCGAGCGATTGTTTCGCATCATTCGCGATTTAAAGTCCCGGGGGATCGGGGTTATCTACATCAGCCATCGTCTCGATGAAATCTTCAACATCTCGGATCGAGTTGTGGTCCTGAGAGATGGCCAGCTCGCAGGCGAAGGCGAAACACGTTCTCTCACCCGACAACAGATGATCGAATGGATGGTAGGCCGAGAAATACAAAATGAGTTTCCAAAGATCAGACACACTCGGAATCAAATTCGTCTCAGTGTTCGGAATCTGAATCGAGGAAGCATGGTCCGCGATGTCAGCTTTGACATTCGGGCAGGTGAAGTACTTGGAATGACAGGATTGATTGGCGCTGGACGAACAGAAACAGCCCGTCTTGTTTTCGGTGCCGATCGCTTTGAGTCGGGCCAAATTTCGCTGGATGGTCGGCCACTCCAGATACGCTCCCCTCGCGATGCGATACGCCACGGGATTTGTCTACTCACCGAAGATCGAAAAGGCCAAGGCCTTATATTGACGTCTAGCGTCCGCGAGAATTTTGGACTCCCTAATGTCAAGGATTTCTCTTGGTGCGGTTTTGTCGACCAAACCAAGGAGCGGTCGGCATTCTCCACGTATGTTGACCAACTCCAAATCAAGATACCCAACCAAGAGCAACTGGCTCGCAATCTTTCAGGGGGAAACCAACAGAAAGTGGTTCTCGCCAAATGGCTCGAACGCAACGCAGAGGTGTTGATCTTCGACGAACCCACCCGCGGCATCGATGTTGGAGCAAAATACGAGATCTATCTTTTGATCAACGAGCTCGCAAAGCAAGGCAAGGCGATTCTCATGATAAGTTCTGAATTGCCCGAAGTGATCGGCATGAGCGATCGGATCCTTGTGATGCATGAAGGCAAGATCACTGGCGAGATTGAAGATGCAACCACGGCAACTCAGGAACAAATCATGGAAATGGCGGTGGCATAAGTCGATGAATAACGCGATAACTCGATCCCTGGGAACAAATCCTCTCGTGCGCGATTACGGCATGAGCTTTGTCTTGCTGCTACTCGTCGTGCTCTTCAGTGCGCTAACGTTGAAACAGCAGCATCCGACTGGAGCCGATGCTGGTCGTCAAGTCGCCGATTTGATCCTCGAACGCAACAACAAACCGCGCGTGGTGGTGGTCACCAGAAACACTCCCGAAGACATTGAATTCTCCAATGCTGCCGTGAAACGGCTGGAGGAAAACGGTGCCAGGGTCCTCGCGACAGTTCGTGGCACTGCACCAGATGCAAAGCAAGCCATCGAGGAAGCTCTCAAGTCAGGTGAGGCGATCGACGCCATCGCAGCCAACGACGTTACCGCGAAATGGACCGTCTACGATCGCTTTCCAGAAGTGGGCTTGGGAAAATGCGTCGTGCCTAGGTCGTATACCTGGCCAGACTTCCTGAAGGTTTCCAATTTATTGGGTGTTGCGAACCAAACTGCAATTTACGCCATCATTGCCATCGGCATGACCATGGTCATCATCACCTCTGGCATCGACCTTTCCGTGGGCTCGCTCGTCGCCCTCGCCTCCGTCTGCGTTTCCATTCTACTCAGAGACTGGTTCGGTGGTCTTTCTGCAGGTGTTGCAGCGGTGCTCATCGCCTCAACCGCCAGCATCGCCGTCTGCGCCGCGGCCGGTGCCTTCAATGGTTTCATGATCACTGCCTTTCGCATCCCACCATTCATTGTGACACTCGGCATGATGATGATGGCCAGCGGGTTGTCGTTCAAGCTCTCCATGGGCCAGTCGATACCGGAGTTACCCTCCAGCTTCTTTTGGTTGGGCCGTGGGCATATCTTCGGTGTCCCCAACCCCATCCTGCTGATGCTCGTATTGTACGTCATTGCTCACGTTGTCATGTCGCGCATGGTGTTGGGGCGATACATCTACGCGATTGGCGGGAACGAAGAAGCCGCACGTTTGTCCGGCGTGCCGGTGAAACGCGTTCAATTAGCGGTCTATACGATTTGTGGAGCACTGGCAGGACTGGGGGGAATCGTCCTAACATCCCAACTCTCCGCAGGTGATCCAAAATTTGGCTTGATGTACGAGCTCGAGGTGATCGCAGCGGTAGTCGTCGGTGGGACATCGCTGATGGGGGGACAAGGCAAGATTTTTGGAACTCTGATCGGAGCCTTCATTATCGCTGTGATCAAAAATGGAATGAATCTAACCGATGTCGATCCCTTCAACCAAAAGATTGTCCTCGGTGCGGTTCTGATGATCGCTGTATTGCTCGATACCCTCCGACGCAAACAAGGGCATCGCTAAACGTGATCGATGAACTCGATCGCTCAACTAAGACCCCGTCAACTCCTATCCAACAACTATGTTAAAACGTATTTCTTATTGCCCCGTTGTCCTCTCGGTTTTGCTTGCATGCAGCGCCAACGCGACCGCCGCCGATGACATCCTTATCGCCGATTTTGAAGCCGAGTCCTACGAGCCCTGGAAAGTGACGGGCGAAGCTTTCGGACCAGGGCCAGCCAAAGGGACGCTCCCCGGACAAATGAATGTCGATGGCTTTCGAGGAAGAGGACTGGTGAACTCCTTTTTCCAAGGGGACAACACCACAGGGGTGCTGACGTCACCTCCATTCCGGATCGAACGCAATTTCATCGCTTTTCTGATCGGTGGCGGCAACAATCCTGAAAAACTCGCCATGCAATTGCTGGTCAACGGCAAGATCGTTCGCAGCGCTACCGGCCCAAATGACCAACCAGGAGGTAGCGAATCGCTTCAATCGGACTCGTGGGACGTGTCGGAGTTCGATGGAAAAACCGCCACGCTTCGCATTGTGGATGATGCCCAAGGTGGCTGGGGGCACATCAATGTCGACCATATCGTACAGACAGATACCAAGCCAAAAGGCTTGATCAAAGATGCGGAGCGCACACTCACTTCGACGGCCCGTTACCTGCATATTCCAGTGAAAAATGGAGCGTCGAAACGAGTCCTAACGCTACTCGTCGATGGTCAACGCGTCGTGCGAAACGATATTGAATTGGCCGACGCAGAACCCGACTGGTGGGCATCGATGGATATCTCCGCGTGGAAAGGAAAATCGCTGACCCTTCGTGTCGACAAACTGCCGGAAGGATCGTCGGCCCTTAGCAATCTCGACATGAGCGACCAATTCAAAGATTCGGTTTCGCTTTATCGAGAACCACTGCGCGGTCAATTCCACTTCTCACCTCAACGAGGTTGGAACAACGACCCGAATGGATGCGTATACTACAACGGCGAATACCATCTATTCTTCCAGCATAACCCATATGGTTGGGGATGGGGGAATATGCACTGGGGCCATACGGTCAGCAAAGACCTCGTTCATTGGGAAGAACTCGGCGACAAGCTTCTGCCAGACGAAATGGGGCCGATGTTCAGCGGAAGCGCCGTCGTGGATTGGAAGAACACCAGCGGGTTTGGCAAAGAAGGCAAACCACCGATGGTTCTGATCTACACAGCCGCAGGAAACCCCACCGTGCAGGGGATCGCTTACAGTACCGACGGCCGAAACTTTACCAAGTACTCCGGCAACCCCGTTCTTCCTCAGATCTCCGGTGGCAATCGCGACCCAAAAGTCTTCTGGCACGAGCCGACGCAAAAGTGGGTGATGGTGCTCTATGTCGAATTGCAAGGCAAACACACCATTCACTTTTTCACATCTCCTAATTTGCGAGAGTGGAAATTGGCCAGCATCACCGAAGGGATCGCGGGTACTGGCTTTTTGTTCGAGTGCCCAGACTTCTTCGAATTGCCCATCGAAGGTGCCCCCAACAGGGGCGAAAAGGGAGAGAAGAAGTGGGTACTCCTCGGAGCAAATAGCGAGTACGCGATCGGCACGTTTGACGGAATCGATTTCAAACCAGAACAAACGAAATTGCCAGGACACCGGGGTCGTGGTTTCTATGCCCCGCAAACCTTTAGTGACATACCCACAAAGGACGGTCGCAGGATCCAAATAGGTTGGTTCCAGACCGAGACTCGGGGCATGAGTTTCAATCAATCAATGACGATTCCGCTGGAACTAATGCTGGTGCCCACAACCGATGGGCCTCGCTTGACCTTCGCACCCGTGAGGGAACTCGAGTCTCTCCGAGCGAAAACAACTACGTTGGAATCAATCGCACTAAAGCCCGGGGATCGAAACCCGCTCGACGCAGTCAACTTCGAACTCCTCGAACTACGCACCGAGATCGAACCAGGTGATGCAAGCGAAATTGTTTTCAATATACGCGATGCGATGATCATCTACGAACCCAAGAAGCAGGAACTCAGCGTCAACGGTCATCGCGCACCAGCGCCGCTGACCGATGGCAAACTAAGACTCACCATTTACTGCGATCGTACGGGACTCGAGGTTTTCGCAAGCGATGGGCTTTGCTACATGCCGATGCCGTTTAATACAAAGCCTGAGAACCGGAGAATCTTCCTCGAAACCCGAGGAGGAACCGCCAAAGTACAAAAGCTACAGGTTCACGAATTGCGATCCGCGTGGAACCAACCATGATGCTTCGAATGGAAACAGATCCGGCATCCTCGCTCGATTTTCTCTACTGGAATGTCCAACGGCGGCGACATGAGTTTCTATCTCGCCGCTCAGCCCAAGCCTATCGTCAGGGCCAGAGGTCTAGAATTTCTTCGCGAAGCATCGTGACTGATGAGGCATAAACGAGCGATGAATGCCGGGCGACTACAGGTAAATCGTGAATTCTCAAAACGACTTTCCGAATTGGAGCTGACCGATACATTCCTGCTGCTCGACTGTCTGCCAGACACACAGTTTTGGATCAAAGACACCGAGGGTCGATATCTGCGTGTGAATCAGACGTTTCAGTTGGGTTACTCCCTTACGTCGATGGATGAAGCGATCGGCAGAACCGATTATGATCTTTCCCCACCTTGGATCGCAGAGGCATTCCGGGCCGATGACAGGCTCGTTCTTCAAGGCCAAAGGGTCAGAAATAGAATCGAACTGGTCAGTGGTTACGACCGGGCACTTCGTTGGTTTCAGACTGACAAAATACCGCTGAGAAATCAAAAAGGAGAGTTCGCGGCAACTGCGGGGATAGCGAGACTCCTTAAGGACCTAAAGGGTCCTGAGTTTCCGGTACCGCAATTGGCACCTGCACTTGAAGCACTGCAGGACGAGTCTGTTGCGTTTTTCACCAACCACGGTCTGGCAAAGCTTGCTGGTCTATCCGTGAGCGCTTTCGAACGGCAGTTCCGAATGCATCTCCATTCATCCCCAATGCAGTTTCATCGCAAGCTCCGTTTGGCAAGAGCCGCTGCTGCATTAATTCAATCCCCTAGCTCGATTGCTGAAATTGCCCAACGATTAGGATTTAGCGACCAAGCTCACCTGTCTCGTCAGTTTAAGGAGCAGTATGGTTCGACACCGAGCGGTTGGCGGGCGAAACACATCGGTATTCGCTGATGCAATCGCAAGTTGAAACTCTCTTTTCGATGCATGTCTCATTCAACTAGCACCAGCGAAAAAGCAACTTCATCCCGACATTGTATCTTCGCATTGCATCTTCGAATTGCCATGCGCCATAGAATCATCATGCAGAGTTTCATTCAGAGCAGCCTACGCCTCAATTATTCAAACTGCGTGGGCCGCCGTTCAAGACAGGAGCTAAGTCCATGTTCCAAAATATCAACACGTTTGAGGTTGCAATTCTTTACCCACAACCCCTCCTTGAAGAATGAAGCCATTCGCGACACTACCTCTTTTGGCAATCCTGATTGGTTCCACTGGTTTCCATGCATCGGTTGATGCCGGAGCCCCAGTTGACGAGGCAATCGAGGAGCAGGACGCCCCAGTGAACGTTCGCAAGCCCAGCGACGCAATTAAAGTCTGCCAAGTTGGCTACTTAGTCGACGAAACCAAAATCGCTGTTCTGACGGCTGAACCGAAGGGCCGAATCGCCGTTCGTAAATCGGGCAACCATGAAATCGTCGCTTCGCTTTCGGCAGCAAAAGCTTCGTTCGACCCCGATACTGGGGATATGGTACGGTGGGTCGATTTGACGGAGGTTACCAATCCCGGTAGCTACTACTTGGATGTCGAAGGCATCGGTAGTAGTTTTGACTTCAGTGTGGGCAATGACATCTTTAATCGTCCCTTGCAAATGTCCATGCTTTTTTACACCGGCCAACGTTGCGGCACGGAAGTAAAGCTCGATGGTCAATTTGCTCACTTTCACCACGCACGGTGCCATACAGCCGATGCGGTGTTTGATCCATCGACGGGTCGAACAGGCAAAAGATCGATGAACGGTGGATGGCATGACGCGGGAGACTTTGGTCGCTACATGATAAATTCCGGAATCTCGATGGGAACTCTATTGTGGGCATATGAATTGAACGCAGAGAAGCTCCGTAAATTCGCATTGATGATTCCTGAGTCCAATGGCCCATTGCCACATATGCTTGCCGAGATCCGTTGGAATTTGGAATGGATGCTAAAGATGCAGGACGAAAGTGGTGGGGTTTGGCACAAAGAGACCACAGCCAAGTTCCCAGGTTCAATCCTGCCCGAATCCGATAACGCGCCCATGTTGATTGTCGGTAGCGGGAAATCTCCCTATTTGACAACCCAATCAACCGGCGACCTGGTGGCAGTTGCAGCGATTGCAGCACGCGTTTACAGACAGTTTGATCCTGATCTCGCAGATCGTTGCCTGTCCGCCGCTGAACGCGGATGGGTTTGGCTGGAGTCGACGCCGGACAGCCACTTTTACGCAAATCCAAATGGTATCGAAACGGGTGCCTATGAAGACGATGACGCGAGCGATGAGCGACTATGGGCTGCTACGGAATTGTTTCGCACGACCGGCAAGGCCCCTTACCACGATTACTTTCTCAATAACTATCGACGCTTTCAACCGATGTTCAATCCGGGTTTTCCACACGAATGGAAGAAAGTACATGCGTTGGGGCTTTATGGCTACGCATTAGAGAATCGGCAACCGGTTGACCCTAAGGTTCAGCAAGAGATCCGTCGCGAGGCGCTCAACGCCGCTGACGAAATAGCATCGCGGATTTCGAGGAATGGCTATCGAGTTCCACTGACCACGGACAATTACATTTGGGGATCCAATGCCCTGGTAGGAAATTACGGCATGATGCTTCGACTTGCCAATCGGATATCACCCAAGCCTGAGTATGCCAACGCCGCTCAAGACACTCTCCACTATTTGCTCGGTCGGAACACGTTCAACACAAGTTATGTGACGCAGGTCGGAAGTCGCTGGCCGATGAATCCTCATCACCGCCCCAGCGAAGCAGATAATGTCAATGAGCCTTGGCCAGGCATGCTCATCGGCGGTCCCAATGCTCAGGATGCGAAAGAAAAAAAGCCTCCCGCACGGCAATGGAACGATGTCAAGGAGAACTTTACCACCAACGAAGTTGCCATTAATTGGAACGCACCACTTGTGTTTCTGCTTGTGGAAACGCTACCGAATACCGATACAACTCCTCCGCATCCCTAAAAGAGTTCACCAACGTCATGCTCATCGCTGAGCAATTGCGATTTATCGCCTGACTTATCAGTCGCAGCGATGAAGTCCAAAAGCAAAGCTGCTAGTGCGAAAAGGATCTCATAACTATTCTTTTGCAGATTCCCTCAGGATTTCAGCTATCCTTGGCCGTTCCGCCTTCATCGTCTCAAGGTCGATGTTGAGTTTCAAGGATTGAGAGAGACCCGAGTAAAAATCGGCAAGGCCTTGGTTCCAATCCCCGGAAACAACATCGATCGGCGATTCTCCTCGCTTGTTCTTAGTTGTTGGCACGGAGCCGTTTTCCAGCAACGCATGGACGATCTCCGTCCTGCAAAGGAATGCCGCGACATGCAACGGAGTGTTGCCATCGTCATTCGTAGCCTCAACATAGGCGCCTCGCTCGATCAAGTACTTGACGATGTCAAGGTGACCATAAAGTGCCGCATTGCTTAATGGCGTTGTACCACCTTCAGGGCGTCGCGCATTGATCTGGCGACCACCCCCTAGTATCTTCTTGACTTCAGCCAATTCTCCTTTGGCAATTGCATCTCCAAGTGCATTTCGAATAGCCGCATAGGCACGCTCTTGCGTTCGCCTTTTTTCAATCACTCGCGTAGCGCCGTCGACCACCTTGAAAATAAATTCATTGCTCAGCAATCCCTCGGGATTCTGAATCTGCAAGAAGTGCATCCCAAGTTGCGGCAACGTTGTTAACTCAACCCGGAGGGTCTCACCATCACGACGGATAGAACCGTCAACACGATGACCATCGACAACAATTCGCGCATTGTCGAGAATGTGCCGCCCGCTCAAAGCCATGGCTCGATTCCCATCAAACAGCACTGGGAACTCTTGCTTGCCCCGTTGACTCTCGATGGGACCCAGCGTCCAAAGTGCTGGCTGCGGAGTGTCGTAGTCGACATTCTTGCCCAATCGCGCAGTGAAGGTCCCAACAAACCGACCTTCCGATGCTAGTGAGATCAACTTGGTTCGAGATACGACTTGGCGATCACCAGAGCGACTGAAATAGCCGCTGCCTTCGGGCCTCGGATCAAATTGAAACGCCATCGACGCTGCTTTCCCCTCATCGATGAACACTCCCTCCCCTTGCAACACAATACTACCATCGCGTGCCGCGCGTTCGAGAGTCTCGAGAAGTTCTTTCGTGAACTCTGTCTTTGCTGATTGGACGTTCAGCGTGACCTGACGTGCAAATGCACCAGAAAAACCAGTACTTCCCTCGAGGACCATATCCCACACGGGATTAAAGCGTTCGCGGCCGGCCCATGAGAACTGCCAGACACTTTTTTCGGGTGTACCTTGCTGTGCGACGCGTTCATAAAAATCAAGGTCGATCACGTTGAGTCGGCCTTGTGGAAGAATCAGCCAACGATCGTAGGCACCTCGCCATGTCGGCGCATCCATCCCAGTTCCGGGCGTGTTGGTGCTGACCAAAAACGGCATACGATGGCAATCGCCGCAACGATTTGGTTGCGGCTTGCTCGGATCGTTGTCGCCGTCGATGTGAAACAGCTTGAATCCTTGAGCAGCATTGGCGGACAACTCGTTTGTGTACGCTCGACGCTGCGCAGGTGGATAAGGGACACTCAAAAGAAACTTGGCCATGTCATCGCGCTCTGCCGCCGTTAGTTTCCCCGCCTTGCCTTCATCATTGACTGTATCGTCGCCGACTCTCATCATGGTCGAACCGAGCCCACCGTCGACCAAATGCCGCGTCGTGCTCTCTGGGCGATCTACACTCGAGTTCGACTCGACACTCTCATAAACGTGGGCGCTATTATTTCCACCATACGGGTCACCTGGGATGCCATCCCAATGAAATGGGGCTGTATCGCGCAGACCCCGAACGGGCATCGTGGACCGCGGCATGATTTGATCACCACCAGTCACGATGGGAGTTTTCAGAACCCAGAGCAATTGGTCGGTATGACCATCGGGATGGCAACTGGCACAGGAAAAGGTCCCAGTCGTCGACGCCAAAGCCGTACTAAACGCGATCCGTCCACGCTTGACCGCCGGATGCGTGGGATCCTCGAGCGTGATGGTCGCCGAGACTTTGGGGTTCGCCAGATCGCTTAAGTCGACTTGCGACACCGTGTTTGCGGCTGCATTCAGCACCCACGCCTGGGATGGCTTGCCATCGGAACTTGACTCAAGTGCGATTCCCTCCGGTACCGCACCAACGTCAACTCGGCCGATGACGTTGCCGTCGCTGGCGTTCACGGTGAACAGTTTGTCGGAACCGGATGCTGTCGCAACCAACGTTGCATCATCATGGCTCACCTGAATCGCCGATGGCGTTGCCAAGGCTAGCCCTGGCGCTGGATCGACCGGTGGCAACGGTTCGAGGTCGAAAAATGTTGGTGACGGTGCGGACTCGCTACTGAACTCAACGCGAGTAATACGATTGAGAAAAGCCCGATTATCGAGTTCAGCGAGTCCATGCTTCTCGGTCCCTGCTCGCCCATTGACGTCGTTCCTCGCGTCGGTCTGCGCGATATAAACACGCCCCTTGGAATCAACACTCAATCCATACAGCAACGTGCCTAGCGTGTTCACCGTCTCAACGAGTTTGTCCGTTTCCGTATCGAACACGAACAGATCCCGATCTGGCACTCGAGGATGCTTGACGATATCCACCCTGTGACCGATCGACAGAACATTATTGTTAGAAACCGAATGGTCCCAAATATCAAAGGTGACTAGCTTACCGTCAATCTTGTCTTTCGCTCCGCCGGAAAGCTGAGTCTGATTGTTGGATTCAAAAGGCAGTACGTACAAACGATCGCCACGGACTTGGATCGCTCGCGGATCTTGAGCGTTGATGCTCAGGTACTTCACAACTTCACGTTTTTCGACGTCGATCACAGCGATCGTATTCTCGGACGAGAGAGACACGTAGGCTTTTTTATTGGTAGCGAAAGCGATACCAACCGGTTCATCGAATCGCGTCGACTTCGTATCGGGGTCGAAGTCTTGAATCGTTGACACGACTTGAAGATACGTAGGGCTGGCAGAATCGGAGTCGATGACACTCACCGAATCCGAGATGTGATTCGCGACCCATACTTCTTTTCCATCGGGCCTAACGGCGATTCCAACAGGATTGATTCCTACATTCACTCGGGCAACGACAGCGCGGCTACTCGAGTCGATAATATCCACAGTATCGGAGGGTGTGTTGGTGACATAGACCAAGCCGCCATGGACTGCAATTGGCGACGCATGCGGGCTCATGAAAGCGGGGTGCCCTGTGTCTACTGGAATTTGAGGTTCGACATTGACGGAGACATGCTGTATCAAATTCCCGATACGCGACGGAGGATACGAGTTCGCAGTTTCGTTCTGCAGATTACTTGCAACGGTCAAGGACACGATGATAAGAATCAATGCTGGAACAAAACAATGGATCCCCCCTAAAACTACTTTCAATCTAGTATTTATTGCGATTTTAGGTGTCATGATCGAACTTTCGAAAAGCGAAGGGGGGCCCGAAATGCGCACCGGGCCGAACGCACCCGAACAAATAGGATACCATCAGCGATCGCTGGAGTGGCATAGACGTAATCCTCCTTTTTGTTAACAGCCAATACCTTTGGTGATTCACCAGCGTTGATGGCGCAAGTTGCCCACGAGTCGATGCGTTCAGGGGTGCATCAGATTTGTGGAGTTGATAAAGAAGCAGCCCTTTCGCGGCAGAAGCAAAAAGTATGGGGCGCGTCGGTTTTCGAGAACCATAGCGTGTTGCTGGTCCGCAGTCGTAGCACGAAAGAGAATGAAGCTGATTTTCAAGAGCGGTCGCGCTGGAACGCAACTTCAATAAGTCCCTGATTCTGAAAGTACAAACGCTCTCGCGGGTATGCAGTCGCATTTTAATTGGATACTGAAGGAGTTTTAGATTCAACGCTGTCATGGGGAATCCGACTCAACCAGCAAGCCTGGGGGATGGCCACTACGACGATCGCATAAGCGAATCCGCGCCGCTCAGCAGTTCAGGCGCGATCCGGTCGACTGGAAGATCGATCCGACTGGAATCCATTGGCTCCGACTGGAATCCATTGGCTCCGACTGGAATCCATTGGCAACTTAGGGACTCAGAAAGGCTCGGTGTAGGTCAACGAGTTGGTGCCTCTTGTCCACGGCATACGATGCAATGGGACTATCTCGAGGGTGCAACGCTGAAAGCACCTCCCACGTGCACGAATTGGTGGTAATGGCTCAACCGCTTGCTGTGTTTAAAACACTTGCAACTGGGAGTCTGGTCGCTGAATCGTACGACTTGCTTCTGCTTTTTGAAACGCCGATCAGTCTGAAATGCTGTTTGGCGACAAAGGTTGCTCAGTTTCATTTCTGGCGACCATCGAGTGATTTTTTCTTGGGATTTTTGTTGGACTCTGTGCTCCAACGTTGTTCGCATTATCCAGTCGGCTTGTTAGGTATTCGACTGTGAATGTCACGACGCGTTGAGTGTTTTACAGCCGATATTTCCAGTTTCCGCGAACCTAAGTCGCTCCAGACGTTGTCGCCTTCGTCAAAGGCGGCCAAGCGATTATGCGATCAGTTCACGGATAATTCTGCCCTTGGTGTCGGTCAATCGGAAGTCGCGACCGGCGTAGGGGTAGGTCAATTGTTCGTGATCCAATCCGAGCAGTGCCAACAGCGTTGCATGGAAATCGACAACAGGCACCGGGTTCTCGGTCGCTTCGACCCCAAATTCGCCGCTGACGCCGTAGTGTTTTCCTGCAGCGACTCCGCCACCTGCCATCCACAAACTAAATGCTTTGTGGTTGTGGTCGCGGCCATCGCGTCCTTGGGCATAAGGAGTACGACCGAACTCACCGGTCCAGACGACCAGCGTCTCATCGAGCAGGCCGCGTTGCTTCAAATCGGTAAGCAACCCATAGAGCGGTCGATCGATTGAGGAGCAGTTATCGGTCAGGTTCTTTACCAAGTTATTGTGATGGTCCCATGCACCATGAGAGATCTCGATAAAGCGGATTCCCGATTCAGCCATCCTGCGTGCCATTAAGCACTTGCTTCCAAATGCTTTGGTTTCCTTGCGATCCAATCCATAGAGTGTCTTGGTCTCCTCCGACTCGGACTTGACATCCATAACCTTGGGAAGTTCAGACTGCATCCGAAACGCTAACTCGTACGAATGGATCACCCCTTCTATTTCTTGGTCGCCGAGGTCTCGCTCGAGTTTCTTCCGATTCATCGCTTGGATGAAATCCAGTTCACGACGCTGACGATCGCTGCCGACAATGGGTGCTAGGTTGGAAATCTGGGTTTCGTCGACCTCGCGGTTTCCATTACCAATCCGCATCCCTTGATAGTTCGCTGGTAAGAACGCATTGCCATAATTTTGGGCGCTTCCTGTCGGTCCGATGCTCACGAAGCCTGGAAGACTTTCATTTTCGGCACCTAATCCGTAGAGCACCCATGACCCGACGCTCGGTCGTACGAATTGGCTGGTCCCGGTATGCATTCGAATTGTAGCTTGAGGGTGAGCCGGTACGTCCGTTTGCATCGAGTTTACGATGGCCAACGAGTCGGCTGCTTTGGAGAGTTCGGGAAAAAGTTCTGAGATCCAGAGACCACTTTCGCCGTGCTGAGAAAAAGCCCATGGGGATTTCATCCACTTGCTCCCCGGACGCGGTCCCGCTTGCCCATCGACTTTGGCCAATTCCGGCTTGTAGTCGAACGTATCCACATGGGATGGCCCTCCACGCATGCTTAGGAAGATCACCCGTTTCGCGGTTCCTGCGACGGTGGGAGTAGAAGATGTGCTTCCAGGCGTTCGCCGTGTTCCCGCCATGGTTTCTTTAGCCCGCATCGCAGTAAACGCCAGCCAGCCAAAACCGCATGCCGTATTTTGGAGAACGCTTCGGCGGCTTAGGAGCAATTGCCTGGTCTTGCACATGGACATCATTGGATTCCTCAGAGAAACGTTTTAAGAAACAGGGAACGAGTTTACTGTTCAACGATGTTTTTACCGTTCAACGATTGCGTAGCAGCATCAATCCAAATAGCGGAACTCCGCAGTTGCGAAGAGACCGCGGACCATGCTCACCCAGGCCGCTTCGCTCGACTCGGAGCTGCGAAACAATTCCTCGGCGAGGATGACTTCGTCACCTATCGGTTGGCGGCCGAGGATCGATTCGTAGAGGTAAGTCACCCTCGCATCGAAATTTTCAGACCCGCGACCAGGGATGGTTTCCGTCATTTTCCGAACCACGGCACCCGCATGGCCCGCAACGGTTTGGTTGTTGAGTAGGTAAAGGGACTGCGATGGAACGTTTGTTGCCTCACGAACACCTTGGACCACGGTGCCATCCGGTAGATCGAATAGCTCCAGGACTTCGGGCAACGAGGCACGCGGCAATGGCAAGTAAATCGAGCGGCAGATATCGTCGGTAACAACTTCCCCTTTGTTCCGCTTGCGGCCCAAGCTTACATCGATGCGATTACCTAGGTTCTTCTTTGCCATCGTCGTGCCATAGTGATGATTCACATCCAATCGGCCTGCGACATGGAGCATCCCATCGCGGATCTCTTCCGCTTGAAGGCGACGGCTTTTCGCTCTCCACAACAGACGGTTTTCCGGGTCCTTTTCCATCGCACCATCGGTAGACTGTCCGCTGGCCAATTGGTAGGTCCGGCTGGTCGCAATCCTACGGATCATCTTCTTAACATCCCACCCATCGTCGACGAATTGCCGTGATAGGTAATCGAGCAGTTCCGGGTGAGTAGGTTTGCTTCCTGTGGTACCGAAGTTATCGACGCTATCGACGATGCCTTGGCCTAGCATCCAGCACCAAATACGGTTCACAGCAACGCGAGGTGTCAACGGATTCTCATCGCTGGTAATCCACTTCGCCAACTGCAAGCGTCCGCTGGTGTTGTTCGGGATCCGATACGCTTTGGCGTTTCCGAAAAGATTCGGTACCGCACGGGGGATTTTCGCGCCGGGCATTCCGATATCGCCTCGCGAAAAGAAGGGGCTGTCCTCAATGATCGGGAATGCAACTCGGCGCTGGGCCCCCAAATAGCGAGCCTTCTTAATGCGTTCTTCGCTTTCCTTTTCAGCCACCTTCGGCTTGTCTTGAACCCCCATCGCTAAAAGCCGGACGTTTCCTGAATCATCAATCGCGGTGAGTTGCGTCTCAAGTTCTCGCGCTTGGTTTCCGAGCTTCCTCAGTTCTTGCTGCTTGCTGCGGTCCACAACACCATTGTTTTTCGCTTGCTTACGCTTGCTCTCGAGCGAGTTGATGATCGAGCGGATTTCCTCGCGGAGTTTTTCAAGCTCTCCGCGTTTCTTGGCGATGTCCTTCGCGGAATACGGAAGATCCAGTGCAGGAAGTCCGCAAGTCGCAGGTAGTTCGATCGCATCAGCGCTGTTGCGGGCATTGTTGCCACCGGAAGCTCCAAAGCGTGTGTCGGTCGACAAGAAGATCCCTGCGACGGCGGTGTAGTCGTTTTGGGTGAACGGATCGAATTTGTGATCATGGCAGCGAGCACAGGCCAGCGTCGTACCCATGGTGGCTTGAAAGACCGCATCGATCTGTTCGTCCGTTTCGTCGACCGCATATTGTTTCGGATTGTTCTCGTTGATGTTGCGAGAACCGATCGCCAGGAATCCCGTCGCGATGCATTGTTCCGCGCTTTGGCGATCGTTGTCGGAGGGGAGCAAGTCACCTGCGATTTGATCGATCAAAAACTGGTCGAAAGGCTTGTTGTTTCGGAACGCATCGATCACCCAGTCTCGGTATCGCCACGCTTGGTTGTAGGGGAGATTGACCTCCCGGCCGGTTGATTCACCGTACCTGGCAACATCGAGCCAGTGTCGGCCCCAATGCACCCCGTACTGATCAGAATCCAGGAGTCGATCTACCGTCGCAGCGATCACTTGCTGGCGAGGCGTACCAGCTTCTATGGCTTGCGTGAATTGCTGAACGTCTTCCACAGAGGGTGGTAGACCGATCAGATCGAAGGAGAGTCGGCGGAGAAGCGTTTCCGGCGTTGCATCGTCGGCGTGCTGAACCCCGACTTCCAATTGCTTGGCCAGGATGTATCGGTCGATGTCGTTCCATGCCCACTCGCTACCTAATAATTGGGTAGTGAGTGGGGATGATTGGGTAGTGAGTGGGGCGCTAATGGTGGGCACCGCGGGGGATGCTATGGGTTGGTAGGCCCACCACTTTTTGGCTTGCTCAACGAGTTCGTTTCGAGCCAAGCTTGCCCGGACGTGTTCCGCTTCTTCGCGAGGGTCCGGCGCACCCATCTTGACCCAGCGGCTTAGCTCTTTGATCTGAGCATCATTCAGCTTACCGCCAGCTTCATCGGGAGGCATCGCAAAGTCCGAGTCCCGGTACTCGATCGCTCGAATCAACAAGCTCTTTGCAGGATCCCCCGGCACGATTGCTGGACCACTCGAACCACCCCGCAACACGGCTTCGTGGGAATCCAATCTCAGTCCACCTTCGGCCATATTCGCGTCGAGAGAATGGCATGAGTAGCATTTTTCGACAAGGATTGGCCGAATTTTGGTCTCGAAATACTGCAGCTCCTGTTTGCTCAGCTTCTTGTCGGCTTTCTTTCCCGTTTTGGTCATCGGGGAAATCTTCGCCGCTTGGGGACTTTCCCCCTGGGTGCTTGGTTGAGTCGATTCCCCGCCGCTGGGAGGTTCTTGGGCAATGACCATCGAGCCCGCAAGGATCGCGATGCAGGTAGCAGTTGCGAACAAGCCTCGCGAAAGGGGCGATACGGAGTGGTGCTGCAATACCGTGCCGCACTCGTTTCGGGGACGTTTTACTGTGAGGAATTGCATTACTGTGAGGAATTGCATAAGCCGATCTCGGAGAGAATGGTTGTGCCCAGGGGATAGGGGTAGGCAAACACGGTCCGCGAGTGATGGTTCCGGAAGGTTTTTCGGAAATTTACGATATTCTTTTTTCGGCGGCTGGCTGAGGGCTGGGTGATTCGGAGCAATATTGCGGTTTTCGCTGAGTTTTCTTCTGTTTTCACGCTTGTCAGTGTCGAACGAGAGGGCTGGCGGATTGCGAGAACTGGGAGTTGGTTTACCATTGGGCCCCCTGGGTTTCCTTCGCGTTTCCCGGCTGGGCCCGTGATTGCTGATGGAGTTTTTCTTAGGGCCCGTTTATCGGGTTGAATACTTGTAGATTGGACACATTGGTGAGCGCAGACCACTCCACAGCAAACGTTCCTACAGCCACCAATCCGATGGAGAAGACTCGGGTGGCCATCGTCGGCATGGGGACTGTTGGAACCGGCGTCGCTAAATTGCTCCTTGATCACGGCGACCGATTGGCGCGCCACGCCGGTCGGATTCTGTGGCTTGAAAAGGCGGTCGTCCGGGATGTGTCGAAGGATCGAGGAATCGAGCTCCCCGCTGGGATTTTGACGGAAGATCTGCAAGAGGTTCTTCAGAACCCAGAGATCGAAGTCGTCGCTCACTTGATCGGCGGTATCGAACCAGCGCGGACGATCATGTTGCAGTTGCTCGAAGCGGGAAAGGATGTGGTGACCGCGAACAAGGCGCTGCTGGCTCAGCATGGCGAAGAATTGTTCGATCGCGCTCGATCGCTGGGCCGGACAATCGCCTTCGAAGCGAGTGTCGGTGGAGGTATTCCAATCATCGCCAATATCACTCAGTGCTTTTCCGCAAATCAAATCGTTTCCTTGCGAGGAATTCTCAACGGGACCAGCAACTACATCATTACCCAGATGTCAGAAAAGGGGGCCGAGTATGCCACGGCCTTGGCCAACGCACAGCGTTTGGGGTACGCCGAATTCGATCCGACCATGGACGTCGATGGTAGCGACGCCGCCCAGAAACTGGCGATTCTAGCCCACCTCGCTTTTGGAGTGCGTGTCCGTTGGCGAGAAATCTATCGACGTGGGTTGGAGGCCTTTGATCTCGATGATGTCCGATATGCCTATCAACTCGGTTATCGAATTCGGTTGATCGCGACGGCCCAATTGATCGATGAGAACCTAGAGTTGCACGTTTCACCGACCTTGATTCGAATCGGTCGTCCGCTGGCCGAGGTGCGAGGGGCATACAACGCAATCACCGTCGTTGGCGACGCGGTTGGGGATATGTTTTTCCACGGCCAGGGTGCGGGTCAGATGCCGACCGCCTCCGCCGTGGTGGCCGACATGATCGATACTGCTGCTGGTCGAACCGACATCACTTTCCGTCGACTGGAACTGTGGTCTGATCGTCAATGCGAAATTGAAGTGATACCGTATCAAAAAACCGTGGGCCGCTATTACATGCGTTTCATCGTAGCCGATGAACCTGGGGTGCTTTCTCAGATCACCGGGATTTTAGGCTGGCACAAGATTTCCATATCGTCCATCATCCAGCATGAGCCGAGCGAGTCACGCGAAGAACGCCAAGTTCCCTTGATCATCATGACCCATGAATGCACCGAAGCAGATGCGACGATCGCACACGATGAAATTCGTAAACTGCCAAGTGTGGGGCTCGATAGCGTCAAATTGAGAGTCACCGAAGGGGGCCACTAGGGCTACTCTTTTTTCACCAACGACAACGGATGCAAAAAAACTCATGAAGTATGCCATCATTATCCCAGATGGATGCGCTGATTTCGCCGTCGATTCCCTCGGTGGGAAAACCCCCTTGCAAGCCGCCGACCTCCCGGCCATGGACGCGATCGCTCGGGCGGGAATTGTTGGTCAATCCGACAATGTTCCCCCGCATCTACCGGCTGGTAGCGAAGTCGCCAATATGACGTTATTCGGCTACGACCCGAACCGATTCTTCACCGGCCGAGCACCGATCGAAGCGGCCGCGCAAGGGATCACGCTGGGGCCTGACGATTGGGCCATTCGATGCAATATGGTGACCATCCTCAACCAAATCATGGTCGATTTTACTGCAGGACACATCTCGACCGATGAAAGCCGCCGTATCCTCGAAACAGCTCAAAAGCTTTTAGGAAGTGGCCAATGGGAGTTCGTACCCGGTGTCAGCTATCGCAATTTGCTGATGTACCGAGGACGACCAGGTACCCCATCTCCATTCTCCCGAGAAACAAAAACATCAGCCCCACATGATTTGACCGATGGCAGTGTCCTCGATGATTTCCCTCGAGGCCCCGGCTGCGATTTGCTGACCGAGTTGATGCAGCAAAGCGCGGAGATGCTCGAATCCCACCCGGTCAATGCCGAACGCAAGGCCAAGGGGCTTCGCGAGGCGACCCACTTTTGGTTATGGGGACTCGGTAAAACACCAAGCTTGGAATCGTTCCAGTCCCGTTACGGATTGCGTGGTGCCATGATCACTGCCGTCGATCTACTTCGAGGCCTCGCGGCCCTCGTGGGTTGGGACCGCATCGAAGTTCCGGGCGCTACCGGGTATCTCGACACCAACTACGCGGGCAAAGGTCAAGCGGCCATCGATGCCTTGAACAAGTACGACATCGTTTGTGTCCATATCGAAGCTCCCGATGAAGCGAGCCATGAAGGACGCGTGGATGAAAAGATCAAAGCCTTAGAGGCGATCGATCGAGACATCGTTGCACCCATCCATCGAGCGCTCCAAGGGCACGGGGACTATCGGATTTTGATCACCCCCGATCATCCCACCCCTGTAAGCACCAAGAAACACGCCCACGGTTGGGTACCGTTCGCGTCGTGCGGGACCGGAATCAAGCCCTGCGGTCCAGGTAGCTACGATGAAGTCGCTGCTGCTGCATCGGGTGTGCAGATCCAGAACGGTTGGGAATTGATGCCCAACTGGATCGCAGGCAAACTGTAAACGGCTGGGGTTGCTACGGCTGGGGTACGATTGATTTCGGGCCGCCGAATCTTTCGTCGCGGTCCTTAGATCCCCATGTCGGCGAGTCGCTCTGCGACCATCGATAACGTCTGCGTCAACTGCGGATGTTCGTGTTCAAAACCCTCAATGATCGCGGTGAGGCGTTCACCAAGCGTGTGGTCGCTCGGTTCGCTGGGCTCCTCCGCATCTTCACCACATTGGCTATCGACCACTCGTTGGATATCCCCAACCAACAGTCTCAACGCCTCCAGTGTCTGCGGATCCAGCTTGGGGTTCTGCGAAAGTTCGCGGTGCAAATTCATCAACGTGGTTGCTAGGTCGTCGGCCATGATGGGCTCCGTCTGCATGAGGTACTTTCTAACGCTCCCATTCTACCATTTTCCTTTCGGTGCGATTAGTGTCTCAATGAGCACGTGGGAAGATTCTCGCACCAAAGAGTTGCTCAAAATCGAATCGTAGCCTGGAAAGCGGTTATACTCATGAAGGATTGGACAGTCGCCCAACTCGGACTCCAGGAACGCTCTAACTCTCGGAGGAAGCCATCATGCAGGCACAAGGTTCCGGATCGCTTTGGTGGATTTTGCGTGAGCCATCGAACAAGACCACCAGTCACGCTTTTCTCGTGTTGGCTCTTTGGATGGTGGCTGGACTTTGTGTTTACTCTCAAGAAGAGCGATCTCCGAAAAAGCAAACCGATACAAAGCAATCAGAGATAGAGCCTACCGCGCCAGAGCCAGCTTCGAAGAACTCTTCATTGGTTGCCGGGATATTTGGAAAGAGTCCTCATCGGCTCGCGATCGAGCGCGGTGTGGAGCTGATCCGTAAAAGTGTTGAGAACTACCCAAAGCATCGCGATTGTTTTTCGTGCCATCACCAAGCGGTTCCCTTGTTTGCGTTACGCATGGTAGCTGGGAATCCCCAAGCCCGTGAGGCGGATGGAAAACTCGCCTTGTTCAGTTCCAAGGACCGAGAGCGAGCGCAGCAAATCCTCGAGTTCAGCAGAAAGAGTTTTGAACGCGAACTTCCCAAGCTTCGAGCGGGCGAGGAGCTAGATGGACGAGGACTTACCCTAGGCTACGGACTCTGGACCCACGATGTTGGTGATGCCGATTGGGGAGAGCTCGAGCACGCGATGATCAGCAATGCATTGGCGACTCAACAACCCGATGGGCGGTGGCGCGTGCATTCAGTCCGTCCACCCGCCGCATCCTCGGATTGGATGGCAACGGCGCTTGTTGTGTCGGGATTGAATCGCAACCTGAGATCCCAACTCCACAGTATCAAGAACTTAGAGCAGTTCCGCCCGATAGTGTGGGCATTGCATCGAGCCAGGTTGTGGATGATTCGGCAACCCGAACCGACTACGACCGAAGATATTTGTGGGGCTATTTGGCTCCAGTACGAATTGCAGAATAGCGACTCGATCCACGGCATTCTGGAACTATCGCTCGGTATTGGTGGCCCCCCTGGCTTTGGAGGTGGACCCCCTACTGGTTATGGAGGTGGCCCGTCCGGAAATGTAGAAGATGGAGCCAGCAAAGCCTTGTCTCCGTTGGCTTGGAAGGCCTTCCTCGAAGCCGAGTTGTCCGAAAAAGATGCAGCGTTAGGCATGGAAGAATACCAGGCATTTCAAAAGGATTTCCCCCTGCATGCTCCAGCTCAGCATCGATTTCGCAAGTCGTTACTTGCCGAGCAAAACGCAGATGGCGGTTGGGGCCAGGATTCTGGCCGAGAAAGCGATGCCTATTCCACCGGCGTGAGTTTGATCCTGCTCCAAGAAACCGCGATGTACGAAAAATTTGGGGCTTTCAACGCTAGCTGGTACCAGCGCGGTATCGAGTACTTGATCGATACTCAAAATCGAGATGGTTCCTGGCATGTTTCGAGCAGGGCTACCCCCGTACAACAGTATTTTGATAATGGCGATCCGCATGAGACAGACCAGTTCATCTCCATGCAAGCCACCGCGTGGGCGATCGCCGCGTTAGCAAATGCCTATTATCAACAAAGGTCGCCTTTGACTTCGCCGATTCGACGCGGCGATGCCGCGCGTTTCGGACCGGGCGAATAATCCATTGGATCTCGGCGACATTACGATAGAAAACGATCCTTCATGCAACTTCAAACCGATCCTTTCCACGAGCTACCAACGTTTGTCACGCACCTCGAATGCGGATTGAAAGGGGATCACTATCCCGCCGGTACCGTGCAAGGGCTTTCCAAAGCGGGTCGGCCACTCTTGGTCAAATACGATCTGGGCGGGATCGCGCGATCGGTTACCAAAGGGACGATTGCGGAGAGGGTTCCAGGTCTATGGCGGTATCGCGAGTTTCTGCCGGTGCGGCGGGCCGAAAACATCGTCACCTTGGGCGAATGCCAAACACCACTGGTGCGCATTCCGAAACTGGAGCAAGGCGCAGGGGAGCTGTGGATCAAGGATGAAGGTCGATTGCCGACAGGCTCGTTCAAGGCCCGTGGTTTATGCGTCGCGGTCTCCATGGCGAAGGAGCTGGGGATATCGACGATTGCGATGCCGACCAATGGAAACGCAGGAGCAGCGCTGGCAGCATATGCTAGCCGCGCAGGGATCAATACGTTTGTCTTCTGTCCCCACGATACCCCCGAAGTCAACGTGCGCGAGATCGCCGCGCAAGGAGCACGCGTGTGGAGAGTGAATGGTTTGATCAATGACTGCGGCAGGATCGTAGGCCAAGGGAAAGAAGCCATGGGCTGGTTCGATTTGTCCACCCTCAAAGAGCCATATCGGATCGAAGGGAAAAAGACGATGGGTTTGGAACTAGCCGACCAAATGGGTTGGGAGCTTCCCGATGTGATTTTCTACCCCACTGGAGGTGGAACCGGTTTGATAGGTATGTGGAAAGCATTTCAGGAACTGAAGTCCATCGGGTGGCTCACAGGCAAATTACCCCGAATGGTTGCCGTCCAAGCGGACGGCTGCGCACCGATTGTTAAAGCATTCCGAGAAGGGACCCAGCACGCGGATCTTTGGCCTAACGCGCATACGATCGCGGCGGGGATTCGTGTCCCGGTAGCCGTCGGTGATTTTTTGATCTTGGGTGCAGTTCGTGAAAGTGGTGGCTATGCGATGTCGGTCTCCGACCAGTCCATCGCAGAGGGACTCGATGAGGTCGCCAAGCAAGAAGGGTTTTTGCTCTGCCCTGAAGGTGCAGCGACCTATGCAGCCTGGAAACAATCGCTGGCGCAAGGGCTTATCGAGAGCAGCGACCGATGCGTTTTGTTCAACTGCGCATCGGGCGTGAAATACCCACTCCCGCCGGCCGACGAAACGATCGACTGCACGGTGCCGATCGATTACGAGCGTTTCCGAGGTTAGGCCAGCTAGCGGAATGCGAAGGGTGCCAGCTAGCCCAGACGAGCAATCGACACGAATGCTACTTGCCTTTGAACTTGTCGTGACAAGCCTTGCAGTTGGTCGCCGTCTTGAGTTCCTCAAGGCTGCCTTCGCGGCCAGTGACGAGTTTTGCAGCCGCTAACACAGCAGCTCCTGACTGCATCTTCCACTCGATCGCATCCCCTTTGGGGGCATCGTTCTCCACCAAATCGACCAACAGATCAAGCAGTTTTTTCTTGTCTTCGTCGGTCGAGTCGCCGCTGAGTACTTTTTTGATCAAGCTCGAGTCGCCGGCAAAACCCGCTTTCATGACTTCTTTGGCCGTCTTTCTGGGAGCTGTCGCGTTCGCAACGACGATTCCACTTAGGAACAAGATGGCTGCGCTGGATGTCAAAATTCGTCGCATTAGGTACTCCTCTATGCTGCGTTATATAGCGGTGGAAAAATACTGCAGTGAAAAAACAGAATTAGCGATGCGATTGCAACTTGAGTTGCGATCGTATCGCCAGTCGCATGCTACACACGCCCACTTTTCGTTGCAACGTACATTGTGTAGACCATGCTGCGATAGCTAGCAATTGAGCAGGAAAGGGAGGTAAACCGGCAAATTTCCAACGCAAAGATGGCTTTCATGGCAAGATTGTAAAGCGTTAACACGCCAGCGGGGTGGCGAGTCCTTGCGAGAATCACCTTGGTTCACTACCATCGACGGAGACAGACGGAGAGTCGTTCCATGATCCTAGATTGGGGACGCGAATGCTTCGCATTCAACGACCCTTGCAACGTGTGGTCAAGGTTGTTTACCTGCAGGACGACATCTCGTGGCAGACATGCACAACGCCAATGCTTCATTGGCTGTCGACTCATTGCCCGTTGAACTTTTGACACGAACTCCAATCCCTGGTAACAGCGAAACCGCACAGGCGGATTCGAGCGAACGATGGCTCAGCGACGTTCGGGCGACACTTCGCGATAGTGGTCGCGATTTTTTTCAACCGAGCGCATGGCGTTACTGGATCGATTTCTTCGGTTGTCTCATCCCAGCGTATGTTGCCTCTGCCGTTTTCCTCGGGGCTACTATGGGATCCTGGCAGCAACTGCTCAGCTACCCCGTAGCATTATTCTTTTTGTACCGACTCGGGTCGTTGGTTCATGAAGTGTGCCACTTGAAACATGGTGAAATGAACGCTTACAAGTTGGCCTGGAATCTTTTGGCTGGGGTCATCATTTTTTCCCCATCTCCTTTTTTTACCCGGCATCATCGAGATCACCACAGCCCTCACTACTTTGGAACTTCCGATGATCCCGAGTATTTTTTGAGTATGTACCATCGCGGAAACATCTTGGGTGTTCTCATGCTCTTTGGCAAGATGCTGATCACGCCGCTGGTGGTATTCCTTAGGTTTTTGTTGGTGCCTGTGATTTGGTTGGTCCACGGGTGGCGAGAGTGGACGTTGGTTCATGCGTCATCGTTGTCGATGGCCCTCAATCCGAGTTATGAACGCAAGCTAAATCCGGTGGACCGGAGAAACATTGCGATCGTCGAGTGGCTTTGTTGGGTGCGAGCGACTCAGATCCTGGTTGTGATCGCGTTAGGGATTACCGATTGGACGCGATTGCCACTCCTGTATTCACTGGGTTTTGGAGTGCTATGTATGAATACCTTGCGATTGGCGGGAGATCACCATGGGAACAGCCATGGGGATGCAGTGAGCATGTCGGATCACATCTTGGATTCGTGCAACTATACCGGTCGGGACGCGATGACGGCGATTCTGTTCCCTTTCTCGATTCGTTACCATGCGCTTCACCATATCTTTCCATCGCTACCCTACCATAACTTGGCAGCGGCGCATCGCTATCTGATCCAAACATTAGAGCCGACATCACCGTACCGAAGTTTGGATCGCAACGGTTGGTGGACAGTCGCGAAGCACACGTTTTGCGGTTAGGTCCCCACCTGCACGGTGAGCGACATTGGCGCTAGCCGTCGGTGTCTTTCGTAACGGTAGAACGAGGCTAATTTCCACCAGTCCGCAGGAACGCGATCAAGTCGTTAAAGGCTTCGGGGCTGAGCTCCTTCATCAACCCATCAGGCATTAGCGATTTACCAATGGTCTTCCACTGATCGACATCGGACCTCGCGACGGAAACCGTTTCGTTTTGTGCTGTACGAAGCACAATCGAATCCTGGTTAGCGCTCATCAAAATCCCGACGATCACGCGTCCGTCTTGAGTCCGAATCTGGTGCTGTTCGTACTTGGAATCCATCTCACGACTCGGTTCTGCAACCGCGAGTCCAATCGCTTCATTAGGACGAACACGATAGGATTCAAGCGATGGACCGATCTCTATCCCAACGTTATGGATCCGGTGGCACGAAGCGCACCATTTTTGAAATAGCGCCAATCCATTTTCTTTGGAACCAGGCTCTTTCCATCCCGCTCTGTATCCGTCCGCGATCGATTCCCAGCTCACCTCCGAAATTTTGTCCCAAGTCTCAATTTGTTTGCGAATCGATTCGCTTGGGAATGACCTTAAGGTTTGCCAGACCCACGCAGGTACTTGTGCGCTTTCGAATCTCCCTTGCTCTAGCGTCGACAAAAGCAACGCCGCTCCGGTTTCATTACGAATCAAAGCTCTGAGGATCGCTTGACCGACCAACGGAGGCACCTCGTTGATTTGCTCCATCGACAGGCGTTGTAACGACACATCGTTTCCGGCCCAAGCTTCAATGGCATCGATTTGAATCTCCATCGAAGGACACGCCTTGAGGATCCCCTTGAGCAACACTTGCTTTTCATCGTTTGAAAACGTCGCGGCGATCCGCATCCAGCCTTGTCTCTCATCCCGATTCTTACCTAAGAGTTCGATGTATTGTGATTCTGAGGCGTTGGTGTCCACCAAGACCGCCAGATTCCGCGAAATCCGTTGCTGCGCTAGCACCTGGATCGCTTGGAAGGATTCCGTACCCGCAGCGATCGAACGCCGCTCAAGAAGTCGCCCGATCGATGGAACAACAGCGCTCAGAATTTGTAAGGACGAACGGTCCGTTTGTTCCGGATTCCATTTCTGGATCTCCTTGGCAAGATCGCCATTCAGATGCATCTGGTACAACAAACCATCGATCCAGTTCGACGCCAAGCCTTGAATCCTCGGCTCCGAAAATCGCGACTTCATCTTTTCCCAGACATGGCGTGCTGTCTCGCCACGACAAGCATACTCGACAGCAGCCCTCGATTCGTCGATCTTCAAATCGCCGCGAATCCAAGAAACCAAAAGTTCCGCTCGTTGCGTCGGATCGGCGATGAGTTGGCCAGCGCGGACGCATGCTGCGATGCGAACATTGGGATCGGATTCGTTTTGCAACAACCGCATTCCCATGGCGACTACGTCCGGCGTCCATCGGGTAGGTCTCGGGGTGAAAACCAATCCCCATAATCGAACCGATGGTTCCGTGGATTGAAGGGCGCGGAGCCACGTGTCGGCATCGAGTTTCCCGTCCATGCGTGCCAAGACTGACAATGCATGGATCTGCGCGATAGCTGGATTGCCATCGCGAACCATTTCTCTCAGTGCGGGAATTACATCCTCCAATTCCTCGCGACGTTCCAACAAAAGCTGCGACGCCATCTTTCGGTGCCATCCATTCGGATGGCCTAGCAGTTGGACCAGCGATTCCTTAGGCAGCGAAAGTAAGTCGACACCCTCACGTCGAATCGGACGCTCGGTAGCTCGCACACGCCATATCCGTCCTCGTTCTCTGCCAGATGTTAAGTCCACTTGGCTCTTGATTGGTTCCGGTAAGCTTTTTGGATGCTCAATGGTCTCTCTTGCCATGTCGACGATGTACAAACATCCATCCGGTCCGTTAGCGAATTGAACAGGACGAAACCAAGTATCCCGACTACGAAGGAACTCGGTTCCGTTATCGATGCGTTCTCCAAGAAATGCGGGGCCGTTAGGCCGCAACCGTTTCCGATGGACGAGATTGCTGCCGACATCGGCGATGAATGCCAGCATGCTGTTCGGCTGTGCCAGTTGATCCTCAGCCCATTGGTCTCCATCGTAGATCGTGATCCCGGTCGCCGATGTGAAGTAACCACTAGCGCGTCCGCCCCCTTCGAGCAATCCACTCGAGGCGCCCGATAGACGCATTTGTGTCCGAATCAATCGCCATGATTCGACCGGTGAAATGCGATAGACTTCTGCCTGCGGTCCATCAATGGCGATGCTTCGACGCCAGGAAACACCTTTGGACAACGAGGCATCGGTGAGTTCTGGTAAGTACCACGCGACGACTTGTTGCAAGTGATCGCTATTACTACAGACGAAGCGATCGCCCCAAGGGCTCATGTCCATGCCATGTTGTCCGTACCCCACGAACGTTTGGAGGGTGCCATCGTCAGCGCCGATACCGATATCTCGACCTTGGACTCCAAGGGGGCTGTCGGCGAGCTTTGGGTTGGAGGCAAGCAACGGGGAACCTGCGGGCAACAGCAACTGCCCTCCGTTGGAACTGGTCGATAAATGCAATTTGCCATCGAGCCCCCAGCGAAATGAATTGGCCATGCCTTGTACATTCTGCCGCCCAAGGCCCGAAAGGATCGGTTCGGCCGTCCATGAGACGCCAGGCTTCGTCGATGGCCCACGAGTTGGGGCTACTTTGAGCACGTGCGGTGGTGCCGCGACCCACACACCCCCGCGGACCCATGCGATCGCGGTTGGCCAGGAGATTTTTTCAGCAATGACATCAGCGTGATCCATCCGTCCATCATGATCGCGATCCTCAAGTCTCGAAATTCTCCCAAGCGCATCGGTTTCCTGCTCGCTATAGTCAACCATCTCGACCACCCACATGGCTCCTTGCGGATCGAATTGAATCGCGACGGGGCTGGTCACCATCGGTTCGCTGGCCACCAATTCCACCGAGTAACCTGGGACTAGCTCAATCGCAGCCTGTGCCTCTTCGAGTGGTAGCGCTGGAAAACGTTCGACATGGAGCGCCGGGTCCTGTGCATTCCCAATCGATAAGCCATGAATGCCATGGAACAACAAGGCGATCGCTGCAGCCAACCAACTAGATCGCGTGTTTCGTTTCTTTGTTTTCATGAGCGGATTCTGCCAAGGGCTACTGGAGGATTCAATCGCTTTGCGCTCGTAATTTTATTAAGACGATTGGTTGACGCCGATTGCTGATGATACGTTATTTATGAACGAACGCGATTGAACGTTTTGAAGTGGATAACTCGACAAGGATCTTTCCGGAGCGATGGTCGCGATAGTCGCGGTGATTAAGGTGCTGTTGTCTCTGGCATGATGAATGAAAGTGCCTCTGGCAACCGTCGCGCCCAAGAGGTTTCGTTGTGCTCTCCGCCCTCTTCGATAAATACATGGCTTTTGATGCGTTTGGCGAGAGGTCCTTCCGTCACTTGTCCGAGTCGACGCACGGAATCCACCAATTCTGAACCCGCGAATTCATTTTTTTCTCCTTCACGATTCCCCATATCGATCCAAAGCCGAATCGCAGGAGAGAGAGGCTTATCATTTTTGTCGTTGGGTAGAGTTGTCGCGGGCCGTGCTACACCTTCTCCCCATGCTTGATAAGCCTTCAGCGTGTGTCCATGGCCCCAAAATAAGGTGGGTGACATCGCGACACCTGAACCAAAAACATCGTTGCGTACCCGCAACGCGTGCAAAACAAAGAGCCCACCCATCGAAGAGCCGATGATGGCGGTGTGCTCGGGCGTATCGATGGTTCGAAACTCGCGATCGATCAGGGGTTTGACTTCCTCGCAAAGAAACCGCAAGTATCGGTCGGCATCTCCTCCGACGACTTGCTGGTTGAGCGTTGTTGGAACGGGGGAGTATTCGGTTAAGCGATTTGGAGAGTTGTCAATCGCGACGACAATGGATGGCTGTAGCCGCTGGTCATCCATCAATCGCTTGACGGTTTCATCGGCTTTCCATTCGACGCCAAAAGCAGCCCGCGATGCATCGAATACGTTCTGCCCATCTAAAAAATAGAGCGTTGCGTACCTGAGCATGCAATGATCGCGGTAATCACGAGGAAGCCATACCGTAACGCGTCGTTTGCCGTTTAAAATCTTGCTATCGATATCCAACCAACGAAGATCACCGGTGCCCGTATTGGGTTTAGCAACTGCAGGTTTCGCCCATCCTTCGATTTCGACCGCGATCTTCGCATCACGAGCAACTCGTACACGGCGGTTTGCGATCTCAGCGCCCTCCTTGGTTTTCTCAACTGTACCCCAGCTGCCTCGCGTGAATTTGTACTCAAGCTCAATACCGATCGGTAGTTTGAGTTGGCACGCAAATTCGCGTGCCGAGAGTCGTTCGAGTCGAAAGGTTTTGGGTTGCCAAGGCCCCAACATGTCGGTGTTTCCAGCCATGTAGAGTTCGGCATTTGCCGGAGTGTCTTCTGGGACGACCACGGTCCAGGATAGCGTTGCGGTATTTTCTTCCTGATTTGGTGCGGCGTGCAATGCAACTCCGAACAATGCGCACATCCCGAGTATCATTAGGGTCGGTATCGTTGATGCTAGGCGGGCAAGGCGGGAGTGTTGGTCGGAGCAATTCGCGTTCATCGCATAGGCTTCTTTCATGCCGTTTTCATGGAGGGTACGCTGAGGGGAGAGTTGGGGTATCACGATGCCTTGACCGTTTTCCGATGCCCCAGAGATACTGTCGAGCGTGATTACTAATATACTATGGTCAGGGTTCCCCTGCGCCGTATTTAGGCGGCTTGTAGGAGTCTATTCTATTTGCCTTCGAAAGTAATTCCCACTCGCTGATTCCATGCATCCTGCGTACCTTGAAACCCGATTTCGTAGTGAAGTTCCACTGGGAGTTTTGCCCTCGCAATTCGTGATCCTTTCGGCCTACGCGACGACAGGAGAGGTTTGGAGCGAGGAGCGGAATTCATTGGCGGATCAAAAGTTGTTCATCGTCCTGCAAGCGACATTGCCGGCTTTTCTAAAGCGTGTGGTCGGATATTCGCCGACCACACATCATGCGGAACCGAGTTGGGCGGTTGCGATACCGCTTGCCGACGCCCATCGAATTGGCAAAGATTTTGCACAAGATGCCTTGTATTTCGTCGACCATGGTGCGTTATGGGTCGCCAGTTGTCGTGCGACAGTCGCCCCCATCTACGTGGATCAGTTCGAGAGACGATTGGATCCGTGTTGCAGCTAACCGCCGAGAGCGGCGATCGGCGATAAAAGCCTTCATGCTCAGTCCGCCCCGCGGACGGTACTCGTACTTGTGCTGTCTGCTCTTAAAGTGGCTGGCGCTCGAGTGATCAGGTATCGCAGTTTGTAGCAGCATTATTCACACTGCGCAGTGCATTCCTCGTCACCCATCAAGAAACGTTGAGCATTTTGGCAAGGGCACGCAAAGCCAACTCCCAAGCTGGACGGGTTTGCAGGTAGGTCTCCCACCAGTCCATCATGGTAGGGATCAATTGCGTATGGGGCTCCATTCCTTTGGGGACAGCGATTTGCCAGTTCTCGATAGCGAGTTCGACGGTGGCTTCATCGCATCGACTTAGTTCGAGAACCTCCGCTGCGGCGAGCGTGGGTGGTAGCATTGCGATTGGACCGAGTTTGCCCGCGAGTCCTGGTCCGAGGATGTCGCTGAATCGAGGTAGATCCAATTGCAATTGGGAAATGAGCCATGCCAAGCGGACGACTTCGGGAAGTTCCGCCATGGGGTTGGTCAGTACCGCTTCGATCCTGACCAAGTTCTGGTCAATGTGCGATACTCCATCACCGCCGAGGATCGGTTGCAATGCGATGGCACGGCACTCGGTGACCAGCAATGCCTTTTCCGTCACTCGTCCGATATGAGCCATCAAGCCGGAACCGAAGCCGAGCCAATGGTCTTGCAACGGGCGCAGCCGGAGCGGGGTTTGCTCAAGGTATTTCGGAAATAGGAGTTTGAATGCGGCTTCAACATCGGTGATCAGCCCGGAAAGTTGATTGATATTGGTTGCGGGGACCAGGCCGCCGATACGCTTGCGCAGAACCAACGCGGCGAGATCGTGATTGGAGTCGATGGCGGCTCCCGTGGCGATCAATTCCTTCCAAAAACGGTCGGACTCTGAGGCGGCAATGCCATCGATCCAGCGTCCCAATCGGTCCGCGTATTCTCCCATGCCTTGGCTGACGGTTGGGTCAAGGACTCGGCTAGGGAATCGATAGCAAGCTTCGGCGGCGTGCAAAGCGCTGGGCGACGCGTTAAAAAGCCATTGTATCTGCATGAATGCGTGTTCCGTGGGCTACTTTTCCGTGGGCTACTTAGGTGCATTCCTTCATGTTGCATGACCAAGTTGCGTTACTTGGGATCGCGGCTGGCCATTTGTTCGGTGATCCAGCCTTCGAGTTCTTTCCAATCGACCGGCGGCAGTTTGCTCAGGTCGGGACGGAGGGACACGGCATCATGAATGTAGACGTGATGGATTTCTTTTTGGTCGCGGTCGGTGTTCCAGTGAAGCAGGATGCGAACGCAGGACATCAGCGAGCCTGGGACTTCGACTTCATAGCCGCAGAGCAAAGGAACATCGAGCCATCCGAGTTGCCGCGCAGCGAGAGCGGGAAATTCCGCGTCGAGGTCCCGGGTGACGGTAAAGATCGCGCTAGCGATATCCTTAGGGTCGATCCCATTTCGGCGAATAATCAAGGCCAACAGTTGCCGAGTCGCTTTAAGAATCGCATCCCGCGAGTTAGCTTCGACGGTCGTCGCACCACGAACACCTCGGCATGAAATGCCTGCGGCCATATCCCAGAGTCCTTTTCAAATCCAAAGCTTTGTCGAAAATCGTGGAGTCACCCATTCCTTGCCTAGGAAGCCCAAACCTGGGCCGCCCTAGCCAAGGAAGCCCAAGCCAACGAAGTCTTAACCCAAGCAGCGCCTAACGGATAGGGGCCACTGACCGATCCGGTTTCCGAGTATACTTCATTCCATGCAAATCGACGACGCCAATCCCTCAACCACACTTCCCATCGAGTCGGGGCTTCCCCCTGAGCTAGATCCTCGCGAATTTGTCTTTCTGATTGTGGATAACGATCCAGCGCATGCGAGGGCCATGACCGAGAGTTTGGAACGTGTTGGCTACCGATGCCATGTCGCCACCAGCGGGCCCGATGGCAAAAGAATGCTGGAGCAAAACACCTACGATGTCGTGATCACCGATTTGGTCATGAACGATGTCGACGGAATGCAAGTCTTGGCGTTGTCCAAGCAACTGCTGCCTGAAGCCCAAGTCGTCATGGTGACAGGGCATGCAACGGTCACCAAGGCGGTCGAGGCCATGCAGTTAGGGGCATTTAATTTCCTTGAGAAACCGATCACCCCGAATCGCTTGCGGGCAATCGCAGCCAAGGCCGTCGAAGCAGTCCAGTTGAAGCAAACCAATATCGAGCTTCGCCGCCGCTTGGATGAAAAATTTGGCTTTGAGGGGATCGTATTCGCCAGCCCCCAAATGCAGCACCTGATCGATCGACTCAAGCGAATTGCGCCGACGGATGCGACCGTTCTGATTACCGGCGAAAGTGGTACCGGAAAGGAGATGATTGCGCGGGCTATTCATCAAAATAGCCCACGAAAAGCCAAGCGAATGGTCGCTCTCAACGTTCGTGCCGTCTCAGAGAATTTGGTCGAAAGCGAATTGTTTGGGCACGTTCGCGGTGCGTACACCGATGCGGTTACCGATCGCGAAGGTGCCTTCCAATACGCAGATGGCGGTACGCTGTTCCTCGACGAAGTCGGCGACATGCCAATGAGCACGCAGATCAAACTGCTGCGGGTTTTGGAAGAACATCAAATCACTCGGGTTGGGGACAATAAGTCGATCAAGATCAACGTGCGGCTGATATCGGCGACCAATAGACCCCTCGAGAAATTGATCGACGATGGGCTCTTCCGCAACGATTTGTACTATCGGATCAAGGTCGTAACGGTTCATCTGCCACCCCTTCGGGAACGCCGAGACGACATTATTCCCCTCATGGACCATTTTCGAAAGCAGTTTATCCGTCGGCACAATCGAGGGCCCTGCAACTTTTCACCAGCGGTTACTCGCAAGTTCTATTCTTACGATTGGCCTGGGAATATCAGGCAACTTCGCAATTTTGTAGAGACCATGGTCGTCCTCGACACCGATGGAAAACTCGATATCGATGATTTGCCACCGGAACTATCCGATCCCACGCCGTTGCTCGAGTACCATCCTTCCGTGAGCTCCGCTGCGAATCTCTCCCACCGTACGATGGAATCGGGAAGCACTTCCGAATCCGCTGCGAACGCGTCCCATGGGCTCGGCAATGGAAAAGGGTCCGAAGGTCCTAGCGAATTGGTAGGGCAAACGATGGACTCGATCGAGCGATGGGCCATCGAGGAAACCCTCAAACTCACGGCGGGCAACCGGGAGGAAGCCGCGAAAATACTCGATATCGGAGCTCGCACGCTCTATCGCAAGCTCGATAAGTACAAGCATGAAAACGAGTAGCGAACCGCTCGGGGCATCCTGGATTCAATCGGAGTTTCCATCATAGAAGCCGACGATGAGCTTTGCCTTTGCTTCCATGTCTCATGGAGAAAAGTTCTCAACTACATTCGTGTCCACAGGATTCGAACCCCCAGTCAATTGCACGAATGCGGAGGGGCTGGAACGGGTTGTGGTTGGTGTCGCAAGCAATTGGAACGCTTGACGGCTCTCTGCGCCGAGAATCCTCCTCGTCCCGACGCGATCGATGAATGGCTTAGGCAGCAAACCCCCAATAAGAAAAAGTACTCTCAGGGGCGTGAGGTCTACCGAGCGATGAAAGATTCGGTTGGGGATGGCGGGGATCCCGTCAATCCGCCGGCTGTTCCCCCAGACCCCCTATCCGCCCCAGATGTTCCACCGAATGAATCTGCTCGCTGAACTTTAAAAAACGAGCGCGGAAACCAACGGTATCGAACAGAGCGAAAGCGATGCGACGAATTGTCGCGAATCGGCAGCATGGCCGAGAAAACCAACAGAATGCATCGAAAACCGTCGATGCCACAGCGTCCGGAATGCATTGTTTTTCGTGGCCATCTTTTGCGAACTTCGGGTAGTCAGTACACTTCGTGGTCGTCAGAAGATGCGTTATTTGTGGCGCGGCAGAGGTTGTCGTCCCACGCACCTGCATCAACCGTATCGATTATCTACCGTTATCTACCGTCTCGATTTTTTATCTACCGTCTCGATTTTTTCGCAGATACTCGTCTTTCAAATATGTCCCAACGATTCCTATTCCCCAGATGGACCAATAAATTCTTGGCCCTTTTGGGTGTATTGATCCTCGCCGGCGGTGCCTACGCGAGCGTTTTGTTCTTGGGCGTAACTAGCCCAGAAACTCTCAACACCGGGTACCGACCGCTCCAACCGGTTCCTTTCAGCCATGCGTTGCATGCTGGGGAATTGAAGATGGATTGCAAGTACTGCCATGTTTCGGTCGACAAATCGGCTCATTCGCAGATTCCGGCCACGCAAACGTGCATCAACTGCCACAGTCCAAAGACGGCGGCAGGGGCACCTAAGTTGTCGGCGATCCATTCGGAGTCTCCGAAGTTGAAGCCTGTGCGCGAGAGTTGGCGGACTGGGGAGTCGGTGGACTGGGTCCGGATTCACCGGTTGCCCGACTATGTTTATTTTAACCATTCGGCTCACGTGAACCGCGGGGTTTCCTGCGTTACCTGTCACGGTCGCGTCGATCAAATGGACATTGTGTACCAGGCCAAGAATCAATCGATGGCTTGGTGTTTGGACTGCCACCGAAATCCTGACCCTCACCTTCGGCCGGTGGAAGAGGTGACCAACTTGGCTTGGTCTGCAGGCAGCGAAGAAAAACAATTGGCGCTCGGCGCAGAGCTGAGAAAAGCGAACAACATCAATCCTCAAACGAATTGCGCGGTTTGTCACCGATGAGTCTATCTGGGACCGAACACAGAACTCGGTATTTTCGCAGCCTAGACGAGCTTCAGAAAACACCAGAGTTCGAACAGTTTCTTAGTCGTGAATTTCCTCAAGCGGCATCGGAGTTTCCCGAAGGGGTTTCTCGCCGGCGCTGGCTGCAGTTGATGGGTGCGTCTCTTGCGCTCGGTGGGCTTTCGGGCTGCCGGTACAACCGCGAAGAGGTTGCAGCCTTTGTGATGCGGCCAGAAGGTCGTGTGCCCGGTGTTCCGGAGCATTTCGCAACGAACTTTGAATGGGCTGGGCGCGTGGTGCACGCGTTGGTTGCAAACCTGGATGGGCGTCCGGTCAAGGTCGATGGCAACCCGGAGCATCCGGCGTACGCAAACGTCCAATCCAAGGAGTTCGCGGAGAACAAGAAGCTCGCATCGGCGGGTTCTGATGTTTTCACCCAGGCCTCGATTTTGTCGCTCTACGATCAAGACCGGGTCGAGTTGGTGTTGCAGCGCGATGCAGCGCAAGCGAAGCCTAAGATCGCTAATTCGGATATTCTTGAAGATCGCGATGACAGTTGGGCTGTATTCAAGCAGTACCTCGCTTCGGCCTCCGGGCGTCTCGGCGATGGCAAGGGGTTGGCGATTCTTGTTGAGCCCTCGCGCAGCCCATCGCGACGTCGCGTGCTGGCGGAGGTTCTGAAAAAGTATCCCGCGGCTACGGTCGTGCGATACGAATCGGTTTACTCCGGGAATGTGTCCAAGGCTCTCGATGCGGTCGGCGCCGTTGGAACGACCATGAGCTTTGACTTGGATCAAGCCAGAGTCATTGTTTCGCTGGATTCAGACTTGTTTGGCTCTGATCCAAATTCTGTTCATTATGCTCGTCAGTTTGCAAATCATCGGTCTCCTAATGGTCCGTGGATGAATCGGCTGTATGTGGCTGAGTCGCAGTATTCGGTGACCGGTACAGCGGCGGATTTCCGGCTTGCGGTTCAGTCGTCTCAGATTGCTGCGTTGCTTCGAGGAATCGAAGAAGCGATCGACGCGGGGACGATTGTCGAAGACAAGGAGGAGGGCAAGAGCTACGACAAACTCACGGAGGCAGAGAAGGTTTCCCGTGTTGTCGAGTCCATTGCGAGTGATTTGCTGGCGAACAAGGGGGCGGCGGTGCTGAGCGTCGGTTCGCACCAACCGCTGAATGTCCAAGTTGCCGCGCTTCGCATCAATGCCAAGCTTGGGAATATCGGCAAGACTCTGTTGCTGCACGAGATTCCGAATGAGCTCCAGGGTATTGCCTCGGTCAAGCTCGATGATTTTGTGAACCGCGCTGGGGATTTCGATAAGCTTTGGATTTTTGCACCGAACCCTGTTTTCTCCGTTGCGGGTGATGTTGATCTCGCCGGCGCGATGAAGCTAATCGGTGACAAAAATGGGGATGTCGTCTACCTCTCCAGCTACGACGATGAGACAGCGCAGTATGCTCGTTGGGTTGTTCCCGAGACGCATCCGTTAGAGTCCTGGGGGGATGTGCGCGGTTTCGATGGCACCTATGGGATTTGCCAGCCTGCGATCGATCCATTGCTCAGCGGAAAGAGTGCGGTTGAGGTGATGTCGATGCTCGCCGGGTTGCCGGTAGTCGACGGGCAGACCATAGTTAAGGAGACGGCGGCTGCGATAGCTGGTGGCAAGCTCGATGATCGCACTTGGCGTGAGTCGCTCCATGCTGGGTACATGCCGAATACGACTGCCAAGCAGTACACGGGTGAGATCAAGGCGGACGTCAAGGTTTTGATGGCCGATAAGCTGACCACCCGCAACTACGAACTGCCGGACAGTGGCGTAAAGCTGGGGTTGGACAAGGCTAATCTCGAAGTATTGATTTTGCCGAGCGATACGATCTATGACGGTCGTGTGGGGAACAATGGTTGGTTGCAGGAGTGTCCGGCCCCAGTGACGAAGCTCGCGTGGGATAACGCGGCGATTTGTTCTCCTTCGACTGCGGCCCAATTGGGGCTCAAGCAAGGGGAGTTGGTGTCGTTGCAGCTGGGAGACGCGAGGGTCAAGCTGCCTGTTTTCTTGGTTCCTGGTCACGCAGAAGGTTCCTTTACCGTGAACCTGGGTTATGGACGGATCAAGGAGTATGGGGCTTCGATTGCCGGTGCTGTCGGGACCAATTTGGCTCCGTTTCGCCGATGGAATCAAGCGGCCATTTACACCGGTATCTCGGCGATTTCGACGAATGAGCCGTACCGCTTGGCGACCAGCCAAGACCACTTTGCGATGGATGATCTCGGTATGGGGGAAACCGCAAAGCGGGCGCCTCAGTTGATCCGAGAAGGAACATTGCACGAGTACAAAGAGAAACCAAAGTTCACGAAAGATATTGTTGAGCACCACTTTGACAACAATTCCCTTTGGCAAGAGCCCAAGGTGGATGAGAATCACAAGTGGGGCATGGCGATCGACTTGAACAAGTGCATCGGTTGCAACGCGTGCGTTGTTGCTTGCCAAGCTGAAAACAATGTGCCGATCGTTGGTAAGGAGCAGATGATTCGCGGCCGTGAGATGCATTGGCTCCGAATTGATCGCTACTTCCAAGCGGACGTCGATCCGAACTCATCGCTCGAGAATTTGCATACGCCGGTCGATCCCAAAGTCGTCATGCAACCGATGGCGTGTGCGCATTGTGAGACGGCACCGTGCGAACAAGTTTGCCCGGTTGCGGCGACGGTTCACACCGAGGAAGGTATCAACGCGATGGCTTACAACCGTTGCATCGGTACTCGGTACTGCGCGAACAACTGCCCTTACAAAGTGCGTCGGTTTAACTACTTCAATTACAACACCGAGTACGGGTATTTCTACGGTTGGCAAGACAAACGCGAGCAAGCTTCGAAGAAGTTGCAGTCGTTGGTTCTGAACCCAGAAGTAACGGTGCGAGGTCGAGGTGTTATGGAGAAGTGTACGTACTGCATCCAGCGTGTGCAGAACGGCAAAATCTACAGCCGCACCAAGGGTGACGGTCTTGTTCACGACGGCGATATCCAGTCGGCTTGCCAGCAAGCGTGCCCAACGGGTGCGATCGTTTTTGGCAATTTGAACGACAAGACCAGTCGCGTGTATCAGTTGCACAATGACGCCAGGGCTTATGCGGTTCTCGAAGAACTAAACATCAAGCCCCGGACGTTGTATCTCTCGCGAATCCGCAATATTCCAAAGCGGCTCGCAACCCATAGTCAGCTCCATCCCTCGAGACCGGGGGAAGAGGGCAATCACGAAGACCACTCGCATTCATCAGGTGACCATGGCCACCATAGCTAGTTCCTACAATCCGAGAGAAATCGACAACACGAACGACATTCCTGGTCGTCGTGCACCGCTGATCACCGGGAATCAAACCTATACCTCGGTGACCGAGATGGTTTGCCGAGTGGCCGAGGATCCGCAGCCAAAGATTTGGTGGATCCTGTTCGGGTTCTCGTCGCTCACAGCGGTGATGTTTTTGTCGTTGATCGCCTTCTTGATTTACAAGGGGGTTGGTATCTGGGGTAACATGAGCCCGGTGTTCTGGGCGTGGCCGATCGTGAACTTCGTGTTCTGGGTCGGTATTGGTCACGCGGGTACGCTGATTTCTGCGATCTTGTTTTTGTTCCGTCAGAACTGGCGTACGAGCATCAACCGTGCGGCGGAAGCGATGACGATTTTCGCGGTCATCTGTGCCGGGATATACCCTGGGATTCACGTCGGTCGTGCTTGGCTCGCGTTTTGGTTGTTGCCGTACCCTAGTTTGAACCTATGGATGTGGCCGCAATTCCGCAGCCCGCTCCTGTGGGACGTGTTTGCGGTTGGTACGTACGCATCGACATCGCTGGTGTTCTGGTACATGGGGATGATTCCCGACTTGGCTACCTACCGTGATCGGAGCAAATCGCCGTTTCGCCGGATGGTTTACAGTCTGCTCTGCTTGGGTTGGACTGGATCGTCCCGACATTGGTTGGTTTACGAAAAAGCGTACACCATTCTGGCAGCATTGGCGGCACCGCTGGTTCTTTCGGTGCATACGGTTGTTAGTTTCGACTTCGCCGTTTCGCAGCTACCAGGCTGGCACACCACGATTTTCCCACCGTACTTCGTTGCAGGTGCTATCTTCTCCGGCTTCGCGATGGTGGTGACTTTGTTGGTTCCAATGCGGAAGATTTACAAGCTTGAGAATCTCATCACACTCCGGCACTTGGATAACATGAACAAGATCATCCTGGCCACGGGGTCGCTGGTTGGTCTAGCTTATGGCACAGAGTTCTTCATGGCTTGGTATAGCCAAAATCAGTACGAGAGCTTCACGTTCATCAACCGAGCATTCGGTCCGTATTGGTGGGCTTACTGGATCATGGTCACCTGCAACGTAATTTCGCCGCAGTTGTTTTGGTTCAAGTGGATGCGGACCAACGTCGTCGCGATGTGGATCGTTTCGATCTTCGTTAATATCGGGATGTGGTTCGAGCGGTTTGTGATCACGGTGACCTCCTTGAGTCGCGACTTCTTGCCAGCGTCGTGGGGGTACTACAACCCGACGATGTATGACGGATTGATGTTCTTCGGCAGTTTCGGCGTGTTCATGACACTTTACTTGCTCTTTTGCAAGTTCCTTCCGACGATCGCGATCTCGGAAGTGAAAGGTGTCATGGCTGCTTCGGAGCATGCCGCCCACGTCGAAGCTGAATTGTTGGGTGAGGCTCACGGCCATGGACATCATGGGGCGGGGCACTAGAAGGATATAGACGGTAGTGTCGGAGGAATCCCGACGCTGCCGGATTCAAGCAGGGAAACCTGCGGAATAGAAAGCGCTCGCTAGAACTCGGACGAATCTGAGCGAAGCGAGCAGAAAACCATAAGATACAATTGGGCGCGGATACAACTCGATAACCATTATGAGTGAACACAAGCCACGAAAAACCAGTGAACCGAAGCCACCACGTTCGACGGGGTGGGTTGCGGAGTTTTCCAACGAGCATGCGTTGCTTGAAGCGGCTCGCAAGGTTCGTGATTCAGGGTACACCAAGACCGATGCGTTCACACCATTTCCGGTGCACGGAATCGATGAGGCTCTCGGTATCAAGCCGACGATTTTGCCTTTCATCGTTCTATGTGCGGGTACAACAGGTCTTTTGACAGCCCTGCTCATGCAGTGGTGGATGAATGGTGTTGATTACAAGTACATCATTTCGGGCAAACCCTTCGGGATAACACCGGCCTCGATTCCGGTCTCCTTTGAATTAACCATTCTGTTCTCCGCCTTCACGTCGGTATTTGGGATGTTGGCCCTCAATGGCTTGCCACGGTTGAGCAACCCCATTTTCACCAACCCGCGATTCGACCGAGCAACCAATGATAGGTTCTTTCTGTACGTCGACGCGGGTGATCGCTATTACAACCGCGAATCGGTAAAAGAGCTGCTTTCGTCGGCTCATCCGGATTCGCTTGACGAAGTGATGGAGGATCCCTCGCCGACCACGTTGCCGCGACCGATTTGGCTGGGAGCCTTGTTGCTCGTGCTGACCGGTTTGATCCCAGCGATGATCGTTCTCAACATGCGAGCTGGATTTAGCGACCTGCCTCGATGGCACGTCTTCTTTGACATGGACTTCCAGCCCAAGAAGAAGCCGCAGCAAACGACCACGATTTTCGCCGATGGACGAACCATGCGTCCTCAGGTTGAGGGAACGATCGCCCGGGGTCAATTGACCGAGCAAGATCCGTTTTACCTGGGTTGGGATCCCTCCAAAGTGACCTTAGCAGAGGTCCGAAACCCGATCTTGGTATCGACCCAAGACACTGCAGCTCAGGACCCAGTTCCGGCGCAGGACCCGATTCCAGCGACAGAACCTGCCAAGGCAGAATCCGCTGCGGATGCAAATCCTGCAGAAGCGAAGCCTGCAGAAGCGGCGGCCGAGCAAAAGCCAGCGGATACTGCCGTTGCACCGGCCTCGCAACCACCGGCTGCACCTGCAGCGGGAGCCACTCCGAACCTGCCATGGATCGATCGTTTGCCGATCGCAGCGGACGAAGAGCATATGAAACTGGGCAAGAGCAAGTACGACATATACTGCTCGACGTGCCACGGTTACTCAGGGTTTGGTGATGGGTTGGTAGCTCAACGCGCCGCGAGTTTGCTCCAGGACACTTGGACGCCACCGTCGTCTCTCCATTTGGATCGCATTCAAAAGCAGGCTGTGGGGCAGATTTTCCACACGATTTCCAAAGGCCAAGGCAAGATGGCATCTTACGCCTCGTCGTTGACACCGAAAGAACGTTGGGCGATCGTGCTGTATGTCAAAGCGTTGCAGCGATCCCGCAATGCAACGATCGAGGACGTTCCTGTGGAACAGCGAAGTCAGTTGAGCGAGTCCAAGTAGCCCCGCTCGGCAAAGCATGGCTTACCAGGCTATGCAATGACCAACCCTATCAAGCAATCACACATCAATTTCGAAACAACCGTTAGCAACAATTCCATGAGCCTTCAATACGACAAAGAAACCATAGTGCTGCCAAGCCAGTGGAAGAACAAGTCGCCGATCCTGTTTGCTGCAGGACTCGCCTTGTTGGTGACAGGAGCTGTGTTTGCGCTTTTCACGCAGGGTGCTGACAAATCGGACGGTGCAGCCGCGTTCAAGTTCGTGACGCATTCCTACTTGGCGAACTTCATGTATGTCATGACGATCGCCTTGGGAGCCTTATTCTTTATCCTGGTTCAATTCGTCGCCCGCGCAGGGTGGAGCACTTCGATTCGTCGGATTGCAGAATTGATCATGTCGACCATCCCGTTTTTGGCGGTCCTTTTCGTTCCCATCATCGTTTTGCTGTATGCCAATAGCGACGCACTCTACGAGTGGAATGTGAGGGAGAATGTCCATAGCAGTGTGATCAAAGCGAAGATCGACGTGGGGTACCTGACCAAAAACTACTTCACATTGCGGGCAGTTTTGTATTTTGGATTGTGGGCCCTGATGGGGGCTTGGTTTTACTCCCAGAGCCGCAAGCAAGACGAATCTGGGGATATTGAGCATTCGTTGCTCCGGCAAAAGTGGAGTGGTCCCTGCATTATGATCTTTGCCCTTTCTGCGAGCTTTGCTGCGTTCGATTGGGTGATGAGCATCGACGCTGACTGGTTCAGCACCATTTTTGGAGTGTATCTCTTCGCCGCTGGGATGATGGCCTTTTTCGCGACCATGATTCTGATCAATGCGGGTCTGCAAAAGGCAGGCAAGCTTCAGAATTTGGTCTCTGTGGAGCATTTCCATGACATGGGCAAGTTCATGTTCGGGTTCATCATGTTTTGGTCGTACATAGCGTTTTCCCAGTTGCTTCTGTACTGGTACGGGAACATTCCGGAGGAGACGTATTGGTTCGCGGTAAGGTTGAAGGATGGATGGCAGTACTTGTCCTACGGGTTGATCCCGTTGCACTTCGCCATTCCATTTTTGGGCACGATGAGTCGGCATGTACGGCGGAATCGTCCGGGCCTCGTGTTCTGGGCCATCTGGGTTCTCGTTGTCCATTGGCTCGACATGACCTTCTTGATCATGCCGAACGCTGGCCCATTTAGCTTGATCCCGCTCGCAGGTCACCTGCTGGGGGGGCTCGGAATGCTTTTGATTTTCTTTGCGTTCTTCCTGGTTCGCGCCACCAACGTTCCGCTTGTTCCGATGCGGGATCCGCGGCTACCTGAGTCGCTGACCTACGCAAATCCAATTTTGTAAACAACTGATAAACACTGATACGGGAAGACTCGGAGGCTAAAAACCTATGGCACGTTACGACGACCTCAACACGAACATGATCGCCTACTCTGCGGTCCTCAGCATCGTGGTATTGGTGATCGTTTTGCAAGGGACGCAAGCCCTTTGCTACAACATGGTCAACTGGATGGACAATAGCCGCACCGCATCGGGAATTGACAAGCCGACCAAGGTGAAGAGTGAACAATTGGAGTCTCTTGACGGGTATAGTAAAGCCGAGGTAGTCGATGAGTCCGCACCACCACCGGCGAAGGGCGAGCAACCTAAGATGAAGGAAGTAATCCACATTCCCGTGAGCGAGGCTGCAAAGGCCGTGATCAAGGAATTTGGAGCATCCGCGCCTGCGGGAACGTAGTCGATCAGCTAATAATGAACAGGTATTTGGTTCTGAAAATTTGGTCTTTGCTGCTGCCAGCCTTGTTGGTTGGTCTAGTGGTGGATCGGTTATTTGCGGACTACGATTATTTGTCGAACTCGCTTCCGAAGGAAATGGACGGGGTGAGGGTCGACGAGCGGCTGGGAGCCAACGATTTGCCGTTGGAGTTGCGTTTCCGTAATCATTCTGGTCAATCGACCAGCCTGAAAGAGGTCCTGGGGCGGGGTAAACCGGTGATTCTAACGTTGAATTACAGCAATTGCCCGGGGCTCTGCATTGCGCAATTGAATGGTCTTTTGCGAGGTCTGAACGAGGTCACCTCGCTCGGGTTGGGTCGGGATTTCCAGGTGATATCAGTTAGCATTGATCCGCGGGAGTCGAGTGATAAGGCCGCTGGCACGCACAAGCGGTACAGCCAGGACCTGTTTAGCCAACATCGAGCTGACGGCTGGGAATTTTGGACTGGGGAGTCCAGTAGTATTGCGAAATTGGCCGATTCGGTCGGATTTCGGTACACCTACGACGCGAAACACGATCAATATAACCATCCTGCGACGGCGATTTTCATTTCGCCGGATGGACGCCTGACTCGCTACTTGTATGAGCTAGGATTGACAGGAAACACATTAAAGATGGCCATTGTCGAGGCGGGCGAAGGCCGAGTAGGGTCCTCGATGGATATGATTGCGTTGTGGTGCGTGCACTACGATGCGATGGAGAACAGGTATTCTTCGAGTGCCCGGAGACTGCTTTCGATCGCTGCCGGGATTTTCGTGGCGGTAGGGTTGACGGCCTCGATACCCTTCTGGTTTTTTCACAGGAACCGAGCAGCGCGCGGTTCTGTTGCGGAAAACGCTGATTCTCGCGTGATGACTCCGGTGGACTTAAGCCGATCCGGTGAAACGAACTCGCTTGGCGAGACGAATCGTCGCACGACAACCGATAGCAACTCCGATACGATACAACAATAAACTCCGATCCTATGTATTCGATAGCGTCAGATATGCCATTCATCCTTGCCGACAAAGTAGCGCCCTACGCGTGGTTCCCAGAAGGAGCTTCCTCGTTTGCTCCGCAGGTGGACTATTTGTTCACCGGTATTCTCTGGATTTGCATTCTGTTCTTCGTTCCAATCGTGATTGCGATGGTCTACTTTATGTGGGCTTTTCGCGAGCGGCCTGGGTATCGAGGGTCCCCGGAGGCTCTACATAACACCCCTCTTGAGATCACGTGGACGGTGATTCCGACAGCGATTGTTGTCTGGATTTTCTGGGAGGGTGCCGTAGGCTATCTCGACATGGCGCGGATTCCGAAGGGGACCGTGGACGTGAATGTGACGGCCAAGAAGTGGGTGTGGTCCTTCAAGTACGAGAACGGCGGCGAAAACTCCTTCGAAAAGATCGGCTCTGTCGATTATCCGAAGTTGGTATTGCCAGTCGATCAAGACATCAAGTTGATCATGCGATCAGAGGATGTGCTACACAGTTTCTACATCCCAGCGTTCCGGGCGAAGCGGGACGTGGTGCCGGGACGATACAACTACATGTGGTTCCATACCACCAAGACTGGAATCTACGATTTGTTCTGCACCGAGTATTGCGGTGACAACCACAGCAACATGAACGCAAAGGTTGAAGTGGTCAGCGAAGAGGAGTACAAGAAGGCTCTTGAAAAAGCCGTGCAAGAACCGGAGGATCCGCTCGAACGAGGCAAGCTTCTCTACAAGAGGCTGGGATGTTCGACGTGCCACTATGCCGGTGATGAAGGGGCAAATGGGCCTGGACCGAGTTATAATGGGTCTTGGGGCAAATCGGTTCCTCTGGAGTCCGGGGAGTCGGTCCCATTCGACGAAAATTACGTTCGCGAATCGATTTTGAATCCACCCGCGAAGAAGCGTAAGGGGTATGGGGCTGCGTCCCCGATGAACAGTTACGCTGGACGGATCAAAGACGAGCAGATCGATGCGTTGATCACTTTTATGAAGTCCCTTGAGAACGCTCAGCCCAAGACTGGCAAGTAGAACGATTTCATGGGATGGTTTACGAATAACAACAAAACACCACCGCTAGAGTTTTTGCTCAAAACGACAGGTTGGAATTAAACATGAGTGTTGCAGATCGGCCGATAGTTTCACCAGCATCCGGGGATGGCTCGACTTACCCAGAACATCACTTTTTAAACCACACCAGTGGGTTTTTGAGTTGGGCGTTGACGCTCGACCACAAACGCATCGGATTGATGTATTTAGTGGGGGTAATGTCGTCGTTCGCATTGGGCGGGATGTTTGCTTTGATGATCCGATTGCATCTTTGGAACTTCAAGGATGGGTGGTTGTCAAACCAAACTTACAACCAAGTCTTCACGCTGCACGGCGCGATTATGGTTTTCTTGTTCATTATTCCGAGCGTTCCGGCGGCGCTCGGTAACTTCCTGTTACCGATCATGTTGGGTACCAAGGACGTTGCCTTCCCTCGGCTTAATCTTGGTAGTTTCTATCTGTGGGTTACCGGATTGGTGTTGTTCCTGACAGCGTTGTCGATCACCGGACTGGACACCGGATGGACATTCTACACGCCTTACAGTATTGAAACCCAGAAAGGTGGGGCGGTCCTTGCAGCGACCTTCGGCGTCTTCGTCCTCGGGTTCAGTTCGATCTTTACTGGGTTGAATTTTATCGTGACGATCAACACCATGCGTCCACCAGGAATGACATGGTTCCGCATGCCTTTGTTCCTTTGGGCGACGTATGCCACGTCGATCATCCAAGTCCTCGCGACACCTGTCCTCGGGATTACCGTGTTGCTGCTCTCGGCCGAGCGATTGCTTGGGATTGGTATCTTCGATCCGAAGCTCAACGGGGATCCGGTGACTTTCCAGCACTTCTTCTGGTTTTACTCCCACCCAGCGGTTTACATCATGATTCTGCCGGCGATGGGGATCATCAGTGAATTGATGAGCGTGCACTGCCACAAGGGAATTTTCGGATATCGAATGATCGCCTACAGCTCGATCGCGATCGCGTTGTTCGGGTTTTTGGTTTGGGGCCACCACATGTTCACCTCTGGCATGGCCGATGTGACGACCATTGTTTTCAGTGCGTTGACGTTCACGGTTTCCATTCCTTCGGCGATCAAGGTCTTCAACTGGCTCGGCACGATGTATCAAGGGACCGTGTCGCTCAACACCCCGATGCTTTATGCCCTGGCGTTCATCTTCTTGTTCACGATCGGTGGTTTGACCGGGTTGCCCCTTGGTGCCCTTGCGTTGGACATGCATTTGCACGACACATACTTCGTCGTGGCGCACTTCCACTATGTGATGATGGGTGGTACCCTCGTCGCGTTCTTGGGCGGGTTGTTCCACTGGTGGCCGAAGATGACCGGCAAGATGTTCAATGAGACCTTTGGGATGATCTCTGCGACGATTGTGTTCGTTGGTTTCAACCTAACGTTCCTTCCTCAGTTCGTGCTCGGCACGCGAGGAATGCCGCGACGCTATGCAACGTATTTGGAAGAGTTCCAAGATTTGCATCGACTGTCGACGATTGGCTCGCTAACCCTGGGTATTGGTTTGTTGGTAGCCCTTTTAGTTCTGTTGCATTCGTTGTTCTACGGTCGTCGCGCCCCCACCAATCCTTGGGGTGGTGCAACCTTGGAATGGGTGTGCTCGTCGCCACCCCCGCACGATAATTTCGCGACTGCTCCAACCGTTGGAGATCCGTACGACTTCAACGGGATCGAGTACGATGCCAAGCAAGGTGGCTACGTCAAGAAGTCGTAGTTTCCTCCCCACTGAAAACCCTACACCATCTCTTTGTTGAAAAATGACTGCAATCCAAGAGACCGCACACGAATCCGAGCACGCTCAGGATCATCACCACGACCATCCTGCATGGCTTGCGCACCACTTCGATGACGCTGAACAGCAATTCGATGCGGGTAAGCTCGGAATGTGGTTGTTCCTCGTTACTGAAGTCCTTTTCTTTAGCGGTATGTTTTGTGCGTATTCGCTGTACAGAAACCGGGACCCTGAAGTGTTCGAGTTTTGCAGTCGCTTCCTCAACGAGAAGTTAGGGGCGATCAACACAGGGGTGCTCCTGTTCAGTTCGCTGACGATGGCTTGGGCCGTTCGTGCTGCACAACTCAAGCAACACAAACTGCTGGTTGGCATGCTTGGAGCGACTCTCGGTTGCGCGGCGATGTTCTTGGGTGTGAAAGCTGTTGAGTACAGTCACAAGTGGGAACTGGGGTTGTTGCCTGGCAAGTTCTACGTGTCTCAGATTCCTGGTGCTGCGCACGGCGAGCACGGGTATTTGGGAAGCCTTTGCATCGTTCCATTGATTCTTACGATTATCGCTGGTGTCTACTACATTTATTCGCTTGCGACCATGAGCAAGTTCCACCAGAAGGTCGCTGGCCCGATCTTGGTTGCGGGAGCTTGCTTTTTCGGTGGAGTTCAGTTGGGGCGAATTTTGGAAGCAGAGGAAACGACCCACCATGCTGCTGAGCATGCAGCGCACGAGCATGCCCCCGGAACTTCGCATGACCATTCTCAAGACCACTCTGCTGGTGAGTTGCTTCCTGAGAAAGAAGGAGGCGAAGTCATTGCTCTTGGACATAAGTCGATTGAAGATGTCAAGGTCATGGCTGAAGAGTTGAAGACACCCGATGCCAGCGTCAATCAAAAAAGCATGGCTGGTTTGTTCTTCAGTATTTACTACTGCATGACAGGCATTCACGCGGTCCACATCATCGGTGGTATGCTCGTGATCACTTGGTTGATTGTCAAAGCGGCCAGGGAAGAGTTCCATGACCAGTATTTTGGCCCTGTGGACAATGTGGGATTGTACTGGCACTTGGTCGACTTTATTTGGATCTACTTGTTCCCGCTCCTTTATTTGATCACTTAAACAGTCTTTGAAACGCCGCCAAGGCGTGGAAGCGGATCATAACTGGGACAGAGATTCAATTGCCTGTCTCGACTAGGGTCCCCGGGTAGGTGTAGGTCGGTTAGGCGTTCACTCGAAATCGGTATTTGGAAATGGCTCACAACGCAACACATTCGGATCACGGAACAGACCACGGAATCGGGCATGGGCACGGCGATGCACATGGTCATGGACATCACGCTGGTTTTTCCCACCCGATGCCGATTTGGATGCTATTGGCTGTGTTCTTTGCTCTGCTGGTTTTGACCGGGTTGACGGTTTATCAGTCCCAGTTCGACCTCGGGAACGCAGAAATTTGGTTGTCGCTGACGATCGCAACGGTCAAGGCTGCTCTGGTAATCCTGTTCTTCATGCACTTGCTGTGGGATAAGCCCCTCAATGCCATCGTCATTCTGGGTAGTTTGATTTTCGTCGCATTGTTTCTTGGGTTCACTCTCATGGATGCGGAAGGGTATCGTGAGAATTTGATTTACAAGTCGACGGTCAAGGCATCGCAACCGGGTGCCAAGGGCGACGAGATTGACAACTAAGTAGTGTTGTTCGGCCGCTTTTGCGAATACCTAAAACGGCTTAGCTGAATTGCTAAGCCGTTTTTTATTTACCAAATGCGATATGCATACGGATTCGTGATTCGATCGATGCGTGCCGGCTGGATGATTCCAAGCTTAGCTTGGAGATCTTTCGCTTCGAGGGAAGGATCTATCAATAGGGTGTTTTATCCACCTTTGCGGACCAGCTTTTCAGGACATCCACTGCTTCCTCTCGTAGAGCTTGTTGCAATGGGATTGAGCGTAGGTTTGCGGGCTTCCGGAGTTCGTCGTAAAAACTCCTATCGTCGAATCCAGCTATCGCGGCATCATCGCAGGTTGCGGCGTAATAGACGCGATCCAACCTAGACCAGTAAACAGCTGCCAAACAAAGTGGGCATGGCTCGCAACTGCTGTAGAGTTCACATCCCTCTAAGGAAAACGTGTTCAGACGGCGGCAAGCATCGCGGATGGCTTCTACTTCGGCGTGTGCCGTTGGGTCATTGGTGGAGGTAACACGATTCCAGCCAGTGCCAATGATTTGGCTGTCTCGTACCACGACAGCCCCGAAGGGCCCCCCTTGATTGGCTTCCATTTTCTCGCGAGAAAGTCGAATCGCTTGGCGGAGAAACTCTTGATTCACAATGGTTTTATGTTGCAGAAGGGGTGCAACGGCTCAGCAGAACATCAACAAGATAGTTGGTGGACCAACACCCCAGGCAGGATTCGAACCTGCGACCTCAGCTTTAGGAAAGCCGCGCTCTATCCAACTGAGCTACTGGGGCAGTGGTGTTTTCGTTGTGAAAACCCTCCCGCAGTTTACATCATGCACACGTTTTGTCCACGTGCCAAATTCAAGTGGAGGGCTGCCGGGATTGGCTCCTAGTGGGGGAGCCCCGTCGCTTTCGCAGTCTGTTGCCCAAGTCTGGAATCATGGCATCGAGGGAACGCCCTCTGCCGGCGCTAGGAGACACGGGACTCGGATCGAAAGTGGGAGGGGGGGTATGGTTTTTCCTATCCGCCTCGAAATGCTGGTTCATTGTTTTTTCTCGTTGGCGTAGAGGAGGCATCTACGTTTCGATGAACTCATGTTTCAGGAAAGGTATCCCAAAATGCATCTCCTCTTCTTGCTTAAACTCATCTTGGTCTGTGTGTTGATTTACAAGTTTTTCGTTCACGATTTCATCTGCGATCGAAAGGACGAATAAGCGGTTTTGATGCCGATATATTACCTGCGGCGAAATCGGAATATCGCAATCGTCTTGGGAGGTTACCGGTCGAGAATACTTGGTCGCCTTGCTGGATATCAAGAGACTGAAATCGCCGATTGGGTTCGTCTTTGGGCTGAGGATCTTGCCCATGAGGGGGCTTCGTCGTTAGCATACAACCATGAGTGAAACCTCCCAGCGATCCGTCGCACTGCGAATCCTTGACGCAAATCGGAACCGAGTTCTCGAAGGCTTAAGAACCCTAGAGGATCTTGCTCGCTTTCACAGCTTTCCGGAACTTCAGGCTGCCTACAAAGGGTACCGGCATACCTTGTTGGAAGCCTCGAGCGGGTGGGATTCCAACGGTATGCTGGCGGCTAGGAATGCGGACGAAGATGTTGGGCGGACTCAAAAGACAGCTGCTGAACGGGATCGCTCGGACGGTTTGGACGCGATTGCTGCAAGTGCGTCGGGACGCGTGGAGCAAGGTCTGAGGGTGCTCGAGGAAACGGCGAAATTCGCATACCCAGATTCCGCGGCGGCCTTCGAGGGTATCCGTTATCGGGTCTACGACACCAATGCAAAACTTCGCTTGGCGCTTGCTCGTGATGCATCGTTTTTCGGTCAAGCCAAATTGTACGTCTTGGTCGACTGCCGACTCCCTCTCCGTCAATTTTTGGATCGGTTGCGAGAAATCTCTGCTGCAGGTGTTGGCTTAATCCAAATCCGAGACAAACAATCATCGGCTGAAACGCTGATTGCATACTCCCGCAGTGCGATGGATGCTTTAGATGACCGTCGGACCCGAGTGATCATTAATGATCGTGTGGATATCGCGAATGTCACCGATGCGTGGGGAGTGCATGTCGGGCAAGAGGATATTCCACCGAGTGACGCAGCAGCTCTGCTGGGCTCCCACAAAATCATCGGTTGGTCCACCCATGATGTCGGCCAAGTCCGCAGGGCTATCGAGCAATGCGTGGACTACATTGGTTGTGGACCAACCTTCCCCTCCAATACCAAGTCCTTCCAGGAGTTTTCGGGGACGCGATTTCTTCGCGAAGCGCACGCCGTTCTATCGGCAAATAGCGCGGCGGTCCCAGCATATGCGATAGGTGGGATCCATGTGGGCAATTTGCAGGAAGTGCTCGATACGGGGTTCTCCCGCGTAGCGGTCAGTTCCGCGGTCTGGGGGGCAGAGAATCCAGGGGTCGCAACCGAGCGAATCCGACGCATTTTGGACTAGTGCTACGCTGGAAATAAATTGCTGACGGGAATTGATGCGAGCGGGTAGTCGATGTGGGCGTCGACTCTGAAAATCGTTACACTACAGGAGCAAATACGTGGACCTCGAATGACTCGAGGTTCTGTAGAAAGAACTTTCACCCGATTCAACTTCATTAGAAATCAGAGAGCCGTAGCCACCATGCCAGTAGGAAAAACCCTTGATAACATTGTTGAGAGTGTAGGCAACACCCCGATGATCCGTATCAATCGACTCCTGCCTCCGGACGCTGCGACGGTTTTTGCGAAGTGCGAGTTTTTCAATCCGCTGAAGAGTGTCAAGGATCGGATCGGATTGGCGATGGTGGAGGATGCGGAAAAGAGTGGCCGCCTCAAACCTGACACGCACATTATCGAGCCCACCAGCGGCAACACAGGAATTGCCTTGGCGTTTGTTTGCGCAGCCAAAGGTTATCGTTTGACGTTGACGATGCCGGAGTCGATGTCGATCGAGCGGCGCGCATTGCTGAAAGCTTTGGGGGCAAATCTGGTTCTCACTCCAGCCGCTGAAGGGATGCGTGGAGCGATTGCCAAGGCCAACGAGTTGGTCGCTGCCGATAGCCATGGCTGGATGCCTCAGCAGTTTGAGAACCCAGCAAACCCTGCAGTTCACGAACGCACCACGGGCCCAGAGATCTGGGCCGATACCGCAGGTAACATCGACGCGATTGTCGCAGGAGTTGGAACGGGAGGGACGATCACAGGTGTCGCTCGCTACATCAAGAAACTCAATCCCAATTTTAAGGCGATCGCGGTTGAGCCCAAGCAGTCGCCGGTGATCAGTGGAGGCCAGCCGGGCAAGCATCGTATTCAAGGGATCGGGGCAGGTTTCGTGCCGAAGAATTTGGACACCTCGCTCATCGACGAAGTGATTCAAGTCGACGATGAATTGGCATTCGAATGGGGACGCAAACTGCATCGGCAAGAAGGGATCATGGCAGGTATCAGCAGCGGTGCGAACATGTGGGCTGCAGCCCAACTCGCAATGCGCCCCGAGTGGAAGGGGAAACGGATCGTGACCATCATGTGCAGTCTCGGTGAACGTTACCTATCGACACCGTTGTTCGCAGAAGCAAGTTCGTAGCCGAGTATCGATTGCGGCATACAATACAGCGCACACACGCGTCAGTGCACACACGCGTCAGTGCACACACGCTGCCGTAGCAAGAAAGAGATAGCATGACCCCTTCGCAACCATCGATCCAATCCAGACGCCATTTCCTCCGTAGCACCTTGGCTACAGGATTAGCAGCTACTGGATTGGCTTCCCAAGCGGTCGTGGGTGGGCGTCTGATGGCAAACTCTGCTCTGCTGGCCAATGGTTCTGGCCGAAATCCAAAATGGGAATCGGCCACGCGACGGGGTTTGGACTACCTCGCTCGGACCCAATCCTCGCGTGGGCAATGGAACACGCCACCATATCCTGTGGCGGTTTCGGCGCTTGCCGGGTTGGCGTTACTGTGCAGCGGATCGACCGTCACCCAAGGCCCCTATGCCAAGCAATTGAGCCGGACCACCGATTATTTGCTCGGGCAGTCTCGCAAGAATGGTTTGATCGGAGATCCGGACAACGATCAACGCTACACCTACGGGCACGGATTCTCCATGCTCTTCCTCTCGCAAGTTCTCGGCGAGGAGGGGTTGCAAGACCGTAGAGATGACCTCGTCGATGTCTTGAATCGCGCTGTTTCGTTTTGTGGTCGGGCGCAAACACCAGCGGGCGGATGGGGCTATATCAGTGCCAAAGATGGCCAAGACTACGATGAAGGATCGACGACCATCACCCAGGTGCAAGGGTTGCGAGGGTGTCGCAATGCGGGGATTGCCGTACCCGGTGAGATCATCGAATCCGCAAAGCGTTACATCTACAAATGCCAAAATTCCGATGGCGGGATCAGTTACTCAAGCCAACAAATGGGAAGCTCGCGGCCCGCGATCACAGCGGCGAGCTTGGCCGCTCTCTACAACGCTGGGGACTACGAGAGCAAAAAGGTTCCGGAAATGTTGAGTTACAGTCGCAAGGAACTGTACGACATTAAGCGGGTCGACGATGCGTTCGGGCATTGGCACTACACGTACTTGTATTACAGCCAAGTCGTCTATCGCCAAGGGGACGAAGAGTGGCTTCCGTTCCGAGATCGGCTCTACACCCAAATTGAAGGGATGCAGACAGCCGATGGTTCATGGGATGGACAGATCCACGATATCTACATTTCAGCATGCAATCTAATCATGCTGCAACTCGATTTAGGCTACTTGCCTATCTTCCAACGCTGACGCGATCGCGTGCGGTGCAACTTCGAGATCCCGATCGGAACCGATGGGAATCCGAGTCATCCCCGGCATCGAGCGAAACCAGATTTCCTGGCGGCGTACAAATTGCCGTGTATGGGCTTTGACCTGATCGACCATTTCCTTTTCCGGCAGTTTGCCCTCGAGGAATTCCATCGGTTCCTTATAACCGACTGCTTGCGATGCGGTCCTGCCGAGTTGCCCGTATTTGCTCCTCAGTTGTCGAACTTCGTCGAGCAATCCTCGCTCGAACATCCGGTCGACCCGTTGCTCTACCCGTTGGTGCAGGGAGCTTCGGTCCCAGGCCAGAACGATCGCATGGCTTGTTTTCGGGATTGAGAATCGCTCGAACTGAGTCTGCCAGTGGCTCAGTGGCGATCCTGTGATTTTTGCGACCTCCAAGGCCCGGATCATCCGGCGTGCGTCCCCCGCAAGGATTTTGTGCGCCGAGAGGGGGTCGACTTGGTAGAGCCGTTCGCGGAGTGCATCCAGACCGTAAGCGTCGATATCCGCTTGGACCGCGTTTCGAAATTCCCAATCGGCGGGTGGGCCTTGGAACATACCGCAGAGCAAGGATTTTAAATACAGTGGGGTACCGCCGACCAGCAGTACCCGGTTGCCGCGAGAGCGGATCTCACCGGCTCGGCGATGGGCGTCGATGACAAACTGTGAGACACTGTAGTCAATGGTTGGGTCCACCAAATCGATCAGGTGGTGCGGGACCCGCTGCTGTGCCTCGACCGATGGTTTCGCCGTCCCGATATCCATCCCGCGGTAGACCGCCATCGAATCGACCGAAATGATTTCCGCACCCAGACGATCGGCCACTTCGAGGGCGACTTCGCTTTTGCCGGACGCGGTCGGACCGGTCAAAAAGACCGCATTTTCTAATGGTTTTTGGATCCAAGCTTCGATTTGCTCAGGGGACATACCGGTTCACCTCTAGCCGTGCTTTCCTCGTCGGGTTCCACTTCAGTTTAGCAACAGGCCAAGTAGTTGGAATCGACAAAACGGATGGGAATGCCTACGATTTTGCAGCAAAACGTGGGTTCGTCCGCATTTGGACACTCACCAGGACCGAACTTTGGACAACCATGCGCGACGATATCCTAGACCGACTCATGGCTCAGCTGCTTGAACGAGCCACTTTGTTACCCGAAGGATCCTACACGACCAAACTGCTTCGTGGTGGAATTCCCAAAATGGGGGAGAAGCTTCGCGAGGAAGCTGCCGAGGTGATCGAAGCAGCGGCGGAACCAGGGGATTCGGGGCGTCAACACACCATTCGAGAGGCCTGCGACGTCGTGTTCCACTTGATGGTCTTGATGGCGAGTCGGGGGATTACTATCGACGATTTACGGACCGAACTGGAACGTCGCGAGGGTGTATCAGGACTTCAAGAAAAGGCCAATCGAACTTTGGGGAAAACCAATGAGCCTCAGTGATAATTTGTTACGCATCGGTGTTCCCAGCAAAGGCCGCTTGAGCGAGTTGGCTATGGAGCTGTTGCAGCAAGCGGGATTGTCGTTTCGGCGTCAAGAGCGAGCGTTGTTCGCGCGGGTTAGCGGCATTCCCGCCGATATCACGTTCTTGCGGACCGATGACATCCCAACATTGTGCGCCGAAGGAGCAATCGACCTCGGCATCACCGGCAGCGATCTGTTGGAAGAGGCCGAAGTCTCGGTCGATGTGCGCATGAAGTTGGGGGTCGGACGCTGCCGACTGGCGATCTGTGTTCCGACGACCTCTCCGTATCAGAAGCCTGAGGACCTCGCGGGCAAGCGGGTGGCGACGAGTTTTCCGAACACGACACGAAACTTTTTGAACCAGCACAATGCCCCTGTTCATTTAGTCAATCTGAACGGTTCGGTTGAAGTCATGATTTCTCTCGGGGTGGCCGATGCCATCGTCGACTTGGTCGAAACCGGCAGTACGCTCGCCGCGAACCAACTGCGAATCCTTGAGAACATCGGGCACTATGAGACGGTATTGATCCAGAGTCCCAAGTGCCGGGATGCCACGACAGCGGATCGGATCGTACGGCGACTGGAAGGGGTCGTCATCGCTCGCGATTATTCGCTCCTGGAGTACAACATACCTCGCGAGAAACTGGCATCTGCCGAGGCGATCACGCCGGGGTTCACGTCGCCGACGGTTACCAGTTTGGAGGATCCTGCATGGTGTGCTGTTCGAGCCATGGTGAAGCGGAGCGAAGTGATTCCAATCATGGAAAAGCTAGAACAGCTCGGCGCCCTCGCGATCCTCGAGTTCTCCATCAACAACTGCCGTTTATAATTGGCGTATGCCGTTTGTGCCTGGCTTGGTTCCGCTCGGGTGATTAAACCAAACAAGCGATCTGATCGATGGCTCGAACTAGGTCGTGCCATTGGCTGAACATCGCGAGCGTATCGAATTGCGTCGCGTCCTCTCGATCGAACCCGACTTCGCTTAGAAAGATCGCCGGTCCGAGTGCAACGAAGTCATTTTGTGGATTTGGTTCCAGTGTGTCACATTCGCCGACGGAACCGACCAATACTTCTTCATGCTCCTCGGGAAGGATTGGATCCATCGCACGCTGGATCACCCATAATGCGGCTCGTCGCTGGTCAGCGCTGTGAATTACCGCTCGCAAGGATCCGCTCTGAACGTAAAACTTTGGCATGTTGGTTTCCTCCGTGAATGATTTGCTTTTCAGTAGATTCGGGGACCGCATCGCGTTGAGGAGTGAGACGCCTTGTTGCCGCGAGGGGAGCAGCTTCAAGGGCGGGGAGATCGATCCATCGCCGCGAGCACCATTAATATCGCGATGCTCGGGACACGTTTGGTCACGCAGAACCAATGATTTTCGAGATGCCTGTTTTTTATTGAATTGCCGGTTCCAAGGCGCGATGCTGCCAAACAGATTTGATTCGCAAAGCGAATCTCATCGGAGACCTAAGCGTGAGCGCCGTGTCGTGGAACGCTGGGGTCTGCTCGTTCCAACATGTTGATCATGACTAGCATCGGGGGATATCGGGTTAGAGCGTCCAGCCGCCACTTGCTCACACGCGTGGCTCGGATTTTTGATCGCGCGATTGGGGCCGATTACTTGGCGTCACGCACGTACTGGTTGAACCAGTTCAGCATTTCTGCTTGCGTGTGCAGCACCGATTGGCGGCCTCGGTACCCGTGGCTTTCGTAAGGGAGCATCACCAGTCTCGCAATCCCTCCGTTCCCCTTGACCGCTTGGAACATCCTCTGCGACTGGATAGGAAACGTCCCCGAATTGTTATCGTTTTCGCCGTGAATCAACAAAATCGGCGTCTTGATCCGATCCGCAAACATGAATGGGGAAACCGAAGCATAAACGTCTTTGGCTTCCCAAAGCGGTCGGCGTTCCGATTGAAAACCGAACGGTGTGAGCGTCCTATTGTAAGCGCCGCTCCTGGCGACACCCGCTTTGAACAAATCGCTATGCGCCAGCAAATTCGCCGTCATGAAGGCGCCGTAACTATGCCCACCGACACCGACGCGATTGCGGTCCGCTACCCCCAACTCCACCGCATGATCGATCGCCGCCTTGGCCGCTCCGACGATTTGCTCGAGGAAGGTGTCATTCATGGTTTCGGGATCGCCGATGACCGGCATCGTCGCGTCATCCATGATCGCATACCCTTGGGTCAACAGCGACAAATGGCTGGTTCCTCCAATCCGTGTGAACTCGTTGGGATTCGCGGAAATTTGTCCCGCCGTGCTGGCGTCGTTGAACTCGAGCGGGTACGCCCATACGATCAGCGGCAGCCGATCGCCTTCCTTGTGGTCTGCTGGCAAGTACAACGTCGCCGACAGCGGGACGCCATCCGCTCGCTGGTACTTAACAATCTGTTTCTTGATACCTCGCAATTGCGGGGTTGGGTCTACAAAGTGGGTCAAGCGTTTCTCTTCGTTGCGCTTGAGATCTTTGAGGAAATAGTTCGGTGGTTCGGTGAGGTTCTCGCGCCGGGTGACCACCAGCAGCTCATCCCCATCGAACTCGACCAACGACGCAACGTTTTCGGAGTGGTCGGCAGAACATCGCCACAATCGTTCGGTATTCAGCGTGTTTAAATCGCGACGGTCAAGGAACGGTCGGTTTCCTTCGGGGGTCGCACCGATACCTGCCATCAAAATCCAATCGCCCGATTGTTTCGCGATCGAAAAACCTTTGCCGTCCGGTTTGACCAGCACACGTCCGGGATCGCCATACCGATCGCGAACACTGCGATCGATAAATACCTTGGGTGATTCATGGGGCGATTCGAGATCGTGCAGGAGCGACGTCGTCCAACGGCGGTCCCGGTCGAGCTCCGTTGTCATCAACAACTTCGATTTGGCAAAGAAGGTAAGACCGCTGAATCGATGTTTTAATCTCAACAGTGGACTAGCCGCGGATTTGTAAGGAGCATCGATGAACGACAATTGTTCCCGATGTTCAACCTTGTTCTTGGGATCTCCGCCGTCGAGCGCTTCGGTCCAAACCAATCGGGCAGGAAAGCCAGGCCACCATTGGATCGAGCGAGGTCCCGTACGCACGCCTTCGATGGGAATGTTCTCTGCCAATGGTACATCCGCAACACGGTATTGGACGGATCCATCCAAACGGATGACATCGATGGTGCGCGGAAAGTAGTCCGATGGAAATTGGTAGGAGAACGGTTTCTTGAGTCGCGTGATCAATAGATGATCACCATCGGGTGAAATCGCAGCGAAATCGATCAGTCCAGGTTCTCCAACCAATAGTTCAGGTTGTCCCGGTGCAACGATAGCGATTTGCGACGTTGCATAGTATTCGAACAATTGCTCGTCATACGCATTGCTCAGAAGGTCTTGGTACGTCCGCGCTGGGGCTTTGGTGCCAGTCGACTCCTGAATGATCGGCCCCTCGGGAACTGTAGGTGGTTTGGGTTCTGGGCCTCGGTTCTTTGGCACCACTCCGCAGACAACACTTTGTCCACTCGGCGTCCAGTCGATCCCTTGCAAGACAGTCGATAATCGATCGGTCAAACGAACAGGGTTGGTAGGTTTGGTGACATCGACATGCCAAAGCTCGGTTCCGCCATCGGTGATTTTTGTAAAGACGAAAACATTCGATCGGTGAGACCACGAGATCGAACCTATCCTTGCATCGGGATCGATGGGTATCCGCACGACGGAATCTCCCTCCCGGTTTCGAAGAAGGAGCCCGTGGTAAAATTCGGTCTGGAATCGCCCGTTGGCTGCTGGATCGATTCGGGTACCGGCGAGGGGGAGCATTCGACGCGCCAGATCGGCAACGTCGGGCATGGCGTTTCGCTCCGCCATCACACCCCATTTGGCGTCGGAACTCCATACGATAGCTGGGTCCGGCTTAACATCGATGATGTCAACAATTTCTTTTGGGGGTAGCAGATAGCTTGTTTGAGCCTGGGACAAATTGCCAGCAGTAAGTGTCATGAAGGTTGCGATCCCTGCAGCGAGGTCAAGCAAAAAACCCCACGCGGGGAATCCCCGCGCGGGGCTATGTTTGGGTTGATTGGATGGGCGTCGAGTACGCATGGACCCTGTGGTCCTTTACTTTGCAACGCCGAACGTGAACGTGGTGACTTCGCGGAACGTCTCGCCCGGCTTCAGCACGGTGGTTGGGAACGCAGGTTGGTTCGGCGCGTCGGGGTAGTGTTGTGTCTCCAAGCAAAAGGCTTCGTGAACCTTGTAGTTGGCGTTCCCTGGAGTACCGGCCAAGAAATTTCCAGTGTACAGTTGCACGCCGGGTTGGGTGGTTTGGATTTCCATCGTCCGACCACTTGCTGGGTCCACAACCTTTGCCGTTGGACGGAGTTCACCGGCTTTCCCGCGAACGACGAAGCAATGGTCGTAGCCATTGGTGGCTTTGAGTTCTGCGATCCGTTCGCCTATTTTGTGTGCCGCAACGAAGTCGAGTGGGGTTCCAGTTACCGAAGCCAATTGCCCGGTTGGGATCATGTTCTCGTCGACCGGAAGGTACTGATCGCAGGAGAGGGTCAACTCATGGTTGTGAATCGTACCTGAGCCAGGTCCACTCAGATTGAAGTAGGCATGGTTGGTCAAGTTCACCACGGTAGGCTTGTCGGTGGTCGCTTGCAGGTTGAGTGTCAACCGGTTTTGGTTATCCCAGATGTATTCAGCGACGGTGGTCAATGCTCCTGGGTAGCCCTCATCACCATCCGGGCTGACCAAGGTGAACTTGAGCCCGACGCTGCCGTCCGCATTCAACTCGGTGACTTGCCACATCTTTTTATCGAATCCAACTTCGCCGCCATGAAGATGGTTAGGCCCATTGTTGATTGCCAGCGAGTAGGTCTTTCCGTCGAGCGAAAACTTTCCTTTCGCGATACGGTTGCAGAATCGACCGACGGTGGAACCAAAGTAGGGATGCCGTTGCAGGTAGCCATCGATCGAGTCGAATCCTGCCGTCACATTGACTCGCTTTCCAGATTTGTCGGGAACGTTGATCGACACCACGATCGCCCCGTAGTCGATCATTTGGACGGTGTTGCCTGAAGCGTTGGTCAGCGTGTAGAGCGTGACTTCTTTTCCGTCTGCCGTTTTACCGAAGGGTTTCTTTTCAATCGTCATCGTGTTATTACTCGAGAACTCCGCAGCCGACAGTGTTCTCGTCGAATGCAGACCTTGGAAGAACAAACAAGAAACAATGGCGGTTGTTGCAACCGCCATGTTTGCCAGACGGGAAAAGGTAAGCATCATTTGCATGGTTGTCGATACGGAATACGAAGGGGGAACAGAAGGAGGGAGGCGAGGCGAATCGAAGTTGCGGGGAGCCGAAATTCGGCTGGGCGGAACCCTTCCTATTCTACTTCGACTCGGCCGGTTTGGCATCTGCAGGTTCCACGCGGCCGAACAAATGCCCCCCGACATTGTCGTGTTTCCAGGTCCCGGCGTATTTTTTGTCGTGGAAAACGACACGAGCCGAGAAAGTGCCGAGGCCTGGGATGGCGATGTTGTCGAGGACGATCATTGGGGTTCGGCCAACCCACTCGATATTGACAAACACTGGCACGGTGAGGTCTTTATCGCCGTACTTGATACGGGTGGTGATTTCCCACAGGTTATCCTCCCCCTCGACCTTCTTCGCACTCTTGATCTCGTAACGCTCCTCTTCGAGTTTGTTGAGGGGCCGGCCATCGATGGTGAATACACCGGTCAGCGTGGAATTGCTAAGGTACTTTTCGAACTCAGCGACGGGCGGTTGCGTTCCTGACTTCTTAGCCGCAGGTGAATCTTGAGCGGCTGCGGGTACCGCTGGCTGGACGAGAAGCAATCCGCAAACGGCTGCGAAGATGCATGGTAAAACAATGCATGGTAGTCCAAACACAGCGCGCCGTGCGGACAGGTTCTTGATAACGCCACTCGAGATCGACATGAGACGTATACTCCTAAAAGTGGTTGATCCAAAAGGTTGGAAGGGTTACATGTTTTTCAGAAAAGAGACTGCCGTACGGAACTCTTGGATGGGGTCGGATGCGAGGTCGCGTTCGACGACAAAATAGCCTCGGTAGGCATGTTCTTCGAGGGCGGCGATGATGGACGGGAACTCTGCAAGACCGTATCCCAATGGAACTTGGGTGCCGCGGCCGCGAGCGCGATCCGGCACTCCGTCTTTAGCATGCACCAGCATGATATGCTTCGCGATGCTATTGAGGCCATCGAGATTGAAACCGTTGACCAGCAAATTGCCTGGATTCAACGTTACCCCAACGCTCCCTTCCGGGAGCGACTCGATAAGTCCGTTCAGTTTCTCAAGCGGTTCGGCTCCAGTCTCGATACCCAGAAACGCGCCGATGCGTTGAGAGTACTTGCCAAGGTCGGCGAGGACGCTTTGAAGGGTCTGCCGGGAGGGTGAATCCAGCGAATCGTCGATCGAACCGCAGCTGTTCACCACGACGTTCGCGCCCAGGTCATAGGCCATCTTCATGGCTTGCTTGGTACCCTCGATCCTGCGATCCAATTCTTCGGTGCATTCGTAGCCGCGACGGGTGGGGTATTTAACCGATGCAACACGCAAATTCAGATCTTCCAGCATTTTGCGAACTTGTCGCAAACCGGTGCCGACAAGTTCCGAAGGCTTCAGCTCAGAACGGGCGTCGATTTCGACCGAATCGACCCCCAGACGGGCTGCTACATGCAAAGCTTGCTTAAACGGTAGTCTCAAACCTGATAGTTGAATGCCGATTCGAATGCCTGGCAAAGTACTCTCCAAATTCCATCGACGCAGAACTCTCAATCAAGCTCTCAGCCTGATGGTCTGCATTGTATCCGTCTGGCATTCCCCGTCCACGCATTCCGAGGAGCCCAACGGATTCGAGACCATTTCTAAGTGGGATTTTGGTACCAAGGAGGATTCCCAACAGGATGGCTGGCCCGACGGTTGGGTCCGTCGAAAAGATGTGAAACACCCAGGTTTTATCCCAATTCAGATCCGCAAAAAGTCCACCAGCGACGTTGAGGTGGCCGAGGTTGAGCGACTTCGAAGATCTTTGGGACAAGTGGTGCTAGCGTGGGAAACCAACAAACGGCCTTGGGAGGTCATCCCGGAATCGATCCCCAGCGGGGTCAACCGATTCATCGAGCGAACGTTCCTCGACCCGTTTCTGTCGATCGAGATGGACGGCGGTTCGGCAGAGATATACTCCCCTAAGGTTCCCGTTGGCTTGCATTCCTTGTATGGGTTGCAAGTCGATATCCGATCGGACGGCGAGTACTTCGATGCGTATGGGCAACTCCGATTTCTCGATTCGAGGGGACAACTCCTTTTTGCCACCAAGACCAACGCGATTTCAGGAGTCAAGGAGTGGACGCGGGTACGCACAACAGGGGCGTATCAAGAGGATCCGCGGATCGCGTTTGTGCAAGTCGCATTGACCGTCGTACCGAACTCTTCCAATGCGTTTCGCGGTTCTTTTGGGTTCGACCGCGTTCGTGTCGTTCAGATGCCAAAGATTGATTTGCAACTCAATCGCGCAAATCGAATGTACAGCACCCGTGAGACGGTGGATCTCAAGTGCCTAGCCTCGGGATTGAAGAGTGGTCCGATGCGAGTGGAGATGAAGCTGATCGATCACAATGGGAGTGTTGTCGATCGTACCACGCGTGAACTTCAACGCGTGGATAGTTCTAAACCGTTAATGGTGCAAACGCCAACAGCCTCGCCGAGGTCTCAAGGCTCTAGCGCTAGCGTAGCAGTGCATTGGAAGGGGGAGTGCGAGTGGTCAATCGATACCCTTCAACCCGGGTATTACCAACTGGTGACACAGCTCAAGCAGCTCTCAACAGTATTCTTTGAGCGAAGCGAATCGTTTGTGGTTCTTCCTCGGCTCTCGTCTCTGGAGCCCGATTTGCGTTTTGGTTGGACACTCAACGAAACAGCTTACCGTTGGAAGACCGAGGATTTCATGGAGTTGTTGAAAGAAGGACGCACGGGGCGGATCAAGTTACCGATCTGGTTTGACAATAAATCGCTCCAGACGCAGAAACTGTTTTGTGAAACCATCGACAAATTGCAAAATTCGGATGTTTCCTGTGTCGGTATTATTCACTCCCCATTAGGTTCACAATCCATCGAAAAAGATCCCTTGCAGCCGTATTTGCAAACGGCAGCCTTGGAGGATCCCACCATCTGGCAACCATTGCTCGAGCCAGTGTTCCGAGCCATGTGCCTTCGCGTTCTCGACTTTCAAATCGGGTACGATGATGACGTTCAGTTCGCCAATAACCCGCGATACGCCAATTCAATCGAGGGCCTGCGGACCCTAGTTCGAAGGTACGCGCCTGAAGCCTCGATCGTCGCTCCAAGAACCCCGTGGCTTGCACCGCCCCCTAATCGAAATATTGATCGCTGGCAAATCTCTGATGAACTGGGTATCTCGGAGAGCGAATGGGATCTCAGCGTTTCGGAACCCGGAACAACACTCCCGCCCTGGACCAGTATCACGCCGGTATCGTCGGAGAAGTACACTCTGAGTGTGCGCACTCAGGATTTGGCCTCGCGCATGATCGCTTCTATCCGAAAGCCCGATGGTCGTTCGGTTGCATGGATCTCCGATCCACTCTCCGATGCGACTGGGTTCTTGTCCCCCGACGGCACGCCCCGCGAAATGTTCCTGCCCTACCGAACGATGATCGATGCGCTGTTGCGCAAGTCCTACGTTGGGAAGCTGGATTTGAAGAGTGGTTCGGAGAATGCGTTGCTCTCGGACGAGCAAAACAGCTGCCTCGTGGTTTGGTCCTCAAAGCCAACCCAAGAGCAACTCTTCCTCGGAACCAATGCAACGGCTTGCGATATTTGGGGGAGGCCTGTACCCATACAAACCATCCAAACGCCATTTGGCCCTGAACATCGATTTCCGATCGATCAATGGCCGGTAATCATCAAAGGCGTCGACACTCAAGTCGCACTATGGCGGATGGGACTCGCTCTCGATGCGAAACGAATCGATTCTCTGGTTGGCCTTAGCCAGGAAGTCCAAGTCATCTTCAAGAACCCATTTTCTTACCCCGCATCCGGGCGAATTGAGCTTGTTGCACCCGATGTTTTGGCAAACGAAGTGGAATCCGCAACCTTTGAGGTCGGGCCGAAATCTACCGGCACGATACCTGTCAAAGTTTTATTGCGGTCTGACATCAGCGCTCTCGATACCCCGGTCCATATCATCGCCTCCATGAATGGTGTGCCTTCTGTTCAATTCGCAGTCGAAAAGACGCTGCGAATCGGTAATGATGAAGTCGACATAGAAACGCGTTACCGCATCAGCGATGCGGATGAACTCTGGCTCGATATCGATGTCATCAACTACATCGAAACACCTGTTAGTTTCGACTGCATGCTTTTGATCCCGGATCGGCGAAGGGAGCGAGTGCTCATTCCTCGCGTCGTGGACCGAACGACCAAAACGCTCGTGTTACCTAAGGCGTCTGAATTGCTCAACCAAACTTTATGGTTGCGATGCGAACAAATTGGTACACGTCGCGTGTTAAACTATCGGATCAAAATCGAACCGGAAGTCGAAAACGCCGATGCAGAGGATCCCCAAGTCGGAGACGACGCCGGCTCTTCGCCAGCGATTTCCGGTACTTCCGCTACCCCTTCCGTCGCGTCTCCCAACAGCAACCTTAACCGTCTTGAATCCAATCGCCGATAATGCTGCTCCGAGAACTGTGCCAAACACTGAATGAAATCGCCCCCGTCCGTTTGGCGGAGTCGTGGGACAACGTTGGGTTGCTCGTCGGCGATGAATCTGCATCCGTAGAGCGGGTGATGACGTGTTTGACCATCACTGATGCTAGCCTCGACGAAGCCATCGCAGAGCGTGCTGATCTGATCATTTCTCACCATCCGATTCCTTTCAAGCCGCTCCCGAGGATAACCTCGCACTCGACGACTGGGCGATTGTTACTCAAGGCCATCCGATCGAATCTCGCGATTTACTCTCCCCATACCGCTTGGGATAACGCATTTCACGGAATCAACCGGCAGTTAGCTACGATGCTGTCAGTCCAGTCGCCAACACCACTTACGCCCGCTGCGGATCCTGAATTGGCGAAACAAGGGCTCGGCACCGGAGTATACGGCAAGCTTAGCAGGCGATTCACCCTCGAGGAACTGATTCAAAAACTGGAGCTCTCGCTTCCAGCCATTCGCCCTCGCGCGACGCATCCACTCCAGCAATCCATTTCGAGCATCGGCATTGTCTGCGGTAGTGGAGGAAGCATGGTGGGGCTGGCTGCCCAGCGTGGATGCGACGCCTTCCTTACCGGCGAGGCGACTTACCATCAATGCCTCGAGGCCGAAGCGCTGGGGGTCGCGATGGTGATGATCGGCCACTTTGCTAGTGAGTTCTTCGCCATGCGACAGCTTGCAGACATGCTCTCTCGTCGGGTCCCGGAAATCCATTTTTGGGCGTCGATGAAAGACAACTCCCAATTTTGATACGAAGATGCTGGCCGCTCACACGCCAAAGGCACTCTTGATCTTCTTCACGGCCTCCGCTATCTCAGTGCCTTTGTAGTACTCGTCCAGTGGATAGCACCCTGAGGGCAATCCGTTACGAGGGGCGGTAGTGCAGTCCGAAAACGTCCGACAGATTAGCTTGCGCTGACTCTTTCGCTGGAGGATGGAATCCATCAGTACCTGCGGGTACGACAGCACGGTGCGGCCCAACCCCACGAAGTCGGTCCAGCCCTCGCGTACATTATGCTGCGCTGAATGAGGCAAGTACTCTTGCAAGTAGGAATAGCCCGATCCCACCACGAGTAGTTCGGGAAAGGCTCGTTTGATTTGTCGCGTCGCCGAAAAATGCTTGGAAACGGAAATCAAAGGGTCCTCGTGCGGCTGGTAGCCATCCGATGGCGGGAATGCAGCCGGGCGAAGTAGATGGGGCGTGTAATAAGGGCTTCCGGCGGTAACATTGAGAAGTTGTACCCCTGCATCTTTCAGCCAGCCTATCAGAACCAAAGTCTCGGTTAGATCCATGGACAGGGGGTCGGATTCCGAGAGGCCGAATCCATAGGCATAGGGAAGCAACTTCGAATAATCACGCGGACGACCTTGCCCGAGCCTCCCTTCGACCGCTGTTGCTGGATCGGGCTCGAATGGAACCATGTCGAACGCGCTCAGTCGAACGCCGATTCCCAGTTCAGGAATCTGCTTTCGTACCGCCTCGATGATTTCCAGCAGGAGTCTTGCTCGATTCGCTAATGGTCCGCCGTATCCGTCGCGGCGTTTCCTCGCAGATAAGAATTCGTGCAACAAGTATCCATGACAGCACTTGATATCGACGAAATCCGCACCTGCCCAGCGAGCAATTTCGGCAGCTCGCACGTAGTCGCGAACCAACTGCTTGAGCTCTGGCTCGCTCAAAACCGCAGAGTCGTCCGAGACGCCGAATTTAGGATCGAGCAATGGGTGCCGATAAGCGACCCTCGGATTCCAATGATGGTGGTCGGTCGGACGACAAAATCTGCCGGAGTGAGTCAGCTGAAAACCAACGGCCAAGTCCGAATCGTCTCCGTAGGCTTGAACGTGCGATTGACGCAACGATACGAGCAGCAGCTTGATATCTTCTCGATTGCTCTCTTGGATCACCAGTTGATTTGGGTTCGCACGTCCATCGGGATGGACCGCCATCGCTTCGCCACCCCAGATCAGTTTTGCGCCCGATTCCCCGAACCGCTCCCAACGCCGTTTCATGGGTGCCGTCATCCCGCCGGTCAATGTCCCGTCCCAACCTTCCATCGGCTGCACCGCGATCCTGTTACCAATCCGTCGACCGTTCCACAGAACGCCTTTGGATAAGGGGGACGCATCCCCGATTTCGAGCGAGTCGTCGATCGGTAATTCAATGCCCAAGAACGCTGTGTGCTGCCGGAACGCCTCCGGGGTTTTCAGCGATGCGATTTTCGTCAGTTGGTACATAGACCCACCTAAGGAGCAATGGGGGAGATGGCAACGTTACTCGGTCTTCGAAAAGCCATGATGATCATGATGACCCCGGAGGTGATGCCGAGAATACTAATCCACTGCGCAATGCTCAATTGAGTCCCAAACTGGCCGGCTTCATCCACTCGTATAATTTCTTCGAGCACTCTTAATATACCGTATGCGATCAAGCTGGAACCGAACACTAATCCGGATCGGCGATGCCAATTTGGGATGGAGGATGACCAAAGGAAGAGAAGGAATGCGCTGATGGATGCGTAGATTTGGGCAGGGTGAACCCGCAGGCTTGTGCGAGGGAAGTCTTCCGGTTGTAGGCGAAACCCTTTGCGATCGACCTCGATCGAGCCTTCGAGTTCCGGCAATGCCAGCACGTCTCTCGCGGTTCGGGGGGGCAGGGAGTGAAACTCGAGCGAGTCCATCAACTGGCCCGGGCGGATCGAATGCCCTTCGGCCCAACTACCTGGATCGACTCGTTCAATGCGAGCGTTTTGATCGGAATTGCCCGCGGTGTGTATGCCGAGGAGTAAACCGCGGTGAAGTTGATCGACATACGCGGGTGCTCCACGAGGAAACGCAATGGTGGGTAACTCGGATTCACAGATCCCCCCGTAACAGCAACCATTCAGAAGGCACCCGATCCGACCAAATGAGAGTCCGATAAAAAATGCGGGTACGATTGCATCAATCAGTGGAATCGGTGCTATCCGATTGCGATAGGTCCATATCAAGATACCGATCAGCCCACCGATAGCACTGCCGTAGACGACCAATCCACCCTCGGTGAATTGAAGTGCAACCCAGAGTTTCGACATCAAAGTGTCCCCTCCGAGCTCGTCCCATTTTTGTACGATGTAAAAAAGCCGGGCTCCGATGAGACCACTGACGACAGTCCATAGGGCGAGCGCCATGAATGCATCGAGGGAGACCCCAAGGCGTTCAACCCGTTTTTTTGCGACCCATACAGCGCAGGCGACCCCGAGCATCATCATGACACCGTACCCTCGGACCGGAAGACCGACGATCATTTCCTCTCCGGCGTCGATGGGAATGCGAGTTTCCATGGCGGGTAGCAAGATTCCAAAAATCACTGCTCCAATCCCCCAATTCACGACTCCATCGCGAACCACATCCTGAATGTTGCCATGTTTCCTGGACAGAAGGATCAGTGCCCCAATGTAGGCTAGCAGCCCAATTACGGACCAGCTAACCACGCCGAACATGGGCAATGGGCCGATCGTGTGAGGTAGGTAGAACAACGTCTGCCGCATGCTGAAATCTCCTTAATGGCAAGCGGTGAAGGAAACGATCCCGCGCCTCATTGTACCTGAAGTAGGCTGTTGTCGATCAGGCGCGTCGTCCCGACTCGTACCGCTATGATCGCTACTGCTGGGCTATCCAAATCCGACCGTTGCTCCATCGTATCGGGATCCACAATGGCGGCGTAATCGATCGAATCGACAGGAGCTTTTTCCAAAACTTCGTTCATCGCCGATTCGATTCTCGAAACACTCCGTTGACCATCGTCAATCATGGATTGCGCCTGTGACAACGCATGCCATAATCCCAAGGCCCGCACCCGTTCGGTTGCGGATAAATACCGGTTGCGGCTGCTCATTGCCAAGCCATCGGGTTCTCGGATGGTTTCGCATGACTGGACGAGTATTGGCACGTTCAGATCGCGTACCATGGCGCTGATCACGGCGACTTGTTGGTAGTCCTTGCGGCCAAAATATGCGACTTGGGCTGGAAGCATATTGAAAAGTTTCAAGACGATCGTGGTCACGCCTCGAAAATGGCCGGGCCTGATCTTCCCTTCCCAGTTCGCTGCAACAGCGGGTGGTTCGACAAACGTAGAGTGCCCGAGCGGGTACATATGGTCTTTGCTCGGCACGAAGACGAAATCGCAACCGACCGATGCGAGTTTCTCAAGATCCGAATCGAGCGTGCGGGGGTACTTGGCAAAATCCTCATTCGGACCAAACTGCGATGGATTCACAAAGACAGTGGTGACCGCGATCTCGCATTCCCGTTTGGCTTCTCGAACCAGCGATAGATGCCCATCGTGCAACGCTCCCATCGTAGGAACGAGCCCAATCCTTTTCCCATGGCGTCTCGCGAAGTCCAATTGGGCATAAATATCTTCCGGACTCGAGAGAACCTTCATGTGTTATCCGAAGTAAGCAACTGCATTCTCGAAAATCTTGAGTCCTTCGCCGTGAGTTGGCAATGGATTCAATCGCGTCCATGATGGATGGTTGGTCGGGAACAGAAATCGTTCGGGATGGGGCATCAAACCAAAAATACGCCCGGAGGGATCGCAAATCCCCGCGACATTCCACTCGGCCCCATTCGGATTGTCTGGAAAGGCTAGCCCTGCATCGCATGTTTGGCCATCCGCTTTGCAGTAGCGAATCGCGATTTGATGGCGCTCGTGCAGCATCGTTCGAGCTTGTTCGTCGCGCATCAAGAAGCGGCCTTCGGCGTGGGCCATAGGCAAGTAAATCTTCTCGATGCCTCTCAAGAATACACAGTGATTCGACTCTGGCTTGAGATGTACCCACCTGGACTCAAACCTTCCTTGCAAATTCCAGGTCAATGTCGCCGGGGGATTCGTCAGCCCGGAATCGAAAAAGATCCCCAACCGCATCATGATTTGGAAACCGTTGCAGATCCCGAGGACCAGCCGATCCTCTTCCCGAAACATTTCCAGAGTTTCGGCCAAACGGGTCTGCCATTGAACCGCTGCGATCCGACCAGCCGCGATGTCGTCCCCATAACTGAACCCACCTGGGAAGCAAAGAATTTGGTAACTGCGAGCCAAGTCTGGATGCTCGATCAACTGGTTCACGTGCAATCGATGGGCCTCGGCACCTGCAAGTTCGAATGCGTAGGCGGTTTCAACATCGCAATTGGTTCCCGGTGCACGGACTACGAGCACTTTCGGCTTGGCCATCCTCGGTGATTTCCTCTAGCAAATAGAACGGAATTGTTCATGGATTCCATCGGCGCCCGAATCGCGGTGCCCTAAACGCGTTGCCCTAAACGTCTCGGGGATCGAAAACGCATGCCGTAACGACCTCTGGAGCAACGCCCAATGGAAAGTCCATTTTAGACGAGCATCCTACCCGTAGAACCCCGGTCACGGCAATCCAGGCGGAGAACCCGCCGCGAGAAAAGAGGGTGGAGTTAGCCCCCGTCCAAGAAAAAAACGAGTCGCTGCGCTCTGGTTTCTCCCGCAAAGCCTTTAGGACGGCACCTGTTCGCCCCCTTCGTCGCTCAACACCGCTTGCAATTCTCTCATGGCTGCGACATTCCTAGAACTTCCGGAATGGATCAGGAGCGAACGCAAATTATTGAGAATCCGATGCAACCATTGGTGTTCGTTGCAAACGGGGAACCATTCTTCTCCTGGTTGCCTCGATTGCCCAACGATGCGCTCGACCATTTGTGTCGCTTCGCCGTCGGAAAGTAAACGACCACCATGAAACGGGTCGACCAACATCCGGTCGTTCCCCACATGAACACGGGCTAAGAAATGCCCTGGGCTGTTAATTCCCTCCACCGTTAAACCGACACGTTCCGCAACCGATTTGTAGACAAGAGTCAGTGTTATTGGCAATCCTCGCTTGGTCTCGAGCACACGAGGAATCAAACTGTTGTCGATCTCGAAGTAATGTTGAGGGTCACCCCGAAATCCCATCTCGTCAAAGAGCACTTCGTGGAGTTGGGCTACCAATGCCTCTGGGGACGGATGATGCACTCTCCGCTTGACGGTCGACGCCAACTCTTCGATCGCTTCGAGGGATACGACAGGGGATTGATTGGGTAAGAAGTGAAGTGCGATACCCAACGCCCCGCAGAGCAATCGCTCTGAGGATTTCGGTGCCTCTAACGCCAGTTCGAAAAAATCAAAGGCGCTTTCCTGACAGTATTTTGGCCTTCGACGCATTCCCATTCAATTTCGTTCGTTTGCTCTTATGGGCCGCAACCAAGTTGCATCGCTTCGCTCCCCAAACCCCCGAAGCTAGCTTACCTAGAACCGATCAACTGTCCAATGGTCCTCTTCCATCGGACCTACTCAATGATGATAACTTCATTGCTAAAAATCGTTTCCGATCGATTCGACCTTGTTTTCGCTCAGCAGAACCAACGTCGATTGGACGAGATCCGGATGGAGCGAGAACTGCCGGCAGAGAACTCGACGGTATGCGTTCAATTGCGGCGCATGAACCTCTTTGCGGCTTTCGATCCAGGCCCCTAGGTCCTCTCCCTCGCCTCGTTGGTCGGTCTTGAAGTCGAGGATCTCGGCGCGAATTACTCGATCTCCATCGAGCCCCAGCACGCATCGATCGATCACTCCTCGTATCAAGGCCCCATCGAGCAATTGGAGCAACCGTCGTTCGGTACTTACCTGCAGTCGCAGCAGTTGGGGCTGGTTCCACGAGGAATAGCGGTCGCGGCTCAAAGCATTGCGAATTTCGGGTGATTCGCAATACGCCATGAACTTGTCGATCCACTGACCCAATCGCAGTTGCGTCATTTCCTCTTGGGTCAACGTCGCCGACGCGATGTTCGTCAGCATCTTTTTTGTGGGATGGAAGTCCTCAATCCAGCCGCGTACTTCTTCGAACCAACGGTGTACCAGTTTTCCGACGACGGTCCCTACAACCTCTTCCGGCTTCCACAAGGCAGCTATCTCGGAACTGATTCGCTCCTTGAGTTGGCTAGGAGCGACCCAGTCGGCCTTTTCCGCTCCAGGCTTTCCTTGCGCCAAAGCAACTCGGACCCGACGTGGTTCGACGATTTTCGAGGCTGCGGCCGCGTGCATTTTCACAGAGGATCCATCCACTTCGGTCGAATACCAGTGCGGTTTGCCTCGTTCGACGATAACGGTACCGGGTTGTTCCCACGCCGCAGGATCCGAGGCATGAATAGAATGAAGAACCGATCCCCATCGCTTCTTTTGAGTCTTAGAAGGGGATGTGTACATGTACAACGCTTGTCGTGCACGGGTCAGCGCGACGTAGAACAAGCACAACGCTTCTCCGAGTTTTTGCTGCTGCATTTCCGCATGGGCGACCTGCCACGCCTCGCCCATGTACTTCAATAGCTGATGATTCATGGAACGCATGATCCCAATCGGCGCCGACATTCGGTCGGGACGCATGACGATGTAGTCGTTGGTGGTACGTGTGATCGCTTGGTCGAGCGTTGGCAAAAACACCGCGTCGAACTCGAGTCCTTTCGATTGGTGGATCGTCATGACCCGAACCTTGCTCTCCCCTGGCAAGGCCATGCGGTGACGTTCGATAAAATCGAGAAACTCATGGATCTGAGCCTGGCCGAAGGTATCGAACCGGTACGCCTCCTCAATCAATTGCTGCATGCGCTGTTGATCCCGTACCGTGCATTCCTCCGCGATCCCATTGACGAGCCAGCTTACCAATCCACCAAATCCGAATGCTGCCAGTCTTTCACGAAGATTTGCAGAGAGCCGATTGGGATCCCCCTGTAGCGACTCGTCCCACAGTCGAATCATCGGAGAATGCTTGAGATGGAAATGGGCTAACGTATCTCCTGGATGATCCGCCAGTTGCAAGGCGCTCATGACCAATAGGATCGGTGCGGTATCGGTGAGGGGATTTCCGCCTTCCTGGCTCGCCTCGACACCCAGCTCCCGAAGCCTGGAAATGATGGTTGCAATGTCTCGGTTCGCCCGCGTCAGCACACCGATTGTGACGTGCGGGGCTTCGCGATGCAGTTCGGCGATGCGTTCCGCCACCTCCTTGAAAAGGTCGGGGCTGCTCCGCAACCCCTCGTTATCTTTGTTCTCTTGCACGTTGGCATTCCGAAACTCGACATACCCTGCCAAGTCCGCTTTGGCCGTTTTGTGATCGGCGAAATACCGATCCAGCCATTGTTGGACCAACGCATGCCGACGGCCGTCCTCTTTTTTCTTGCCATCTTCACCGATGAAATTATCGTGCTCGGGTAACCGTCGGAAGGTTTCGTTCACAAAGTCGATCACTGCTGAGGAACTGCGACGGCTCTCGGTGAGTTTTTGATCCTTGACGTTCTTGATTTGCTGCCCGACCGACTCAAAAATCTCGGAGACACCTCCGCGCCATGAATAGATGGCTTGCTTGGTATCTCCAACGCAAAAGAATGACTTCGCACCATCCGAAGGATTAACGTTCTCGACGATCGCTTCTGCGAAGGGTTTGACGATTCCCCATTGCACGGGCGAGGTGTCTTGAAACTCGTCGAGCAACAGATGGTCGACAGAGCAGTCCATGCGGTGTGCAATGCTTTGCATGTTAGGCTTGTTGTCGCTCGTTTCTTGAGCGGCATCACCGTCTGCAACAGCATCACCGACTGCAACAACATCACCGACTGCAACAACATCACCGACTGCAACAACATCACCGTCTGCAACAGCATCACCGACTGCAACTGGCTGGCCGACTTCCTTGGATCGGTTCGCTTCCACCGTCGCTCGCATCCATTGCGATAACCGTTCAGCGACATCGCTAAACGTAACCATCCGCCGCGTTTGCTTGATCTCCCTCAAGCATCGATCGAACTCCACCAGGACTTGGTACGCCGCTTCATTTTGCAATCGTCGGTAGGTCAAGGCGGAGGTGAGGGCATAGCCTGACAAGACTCGGACTGCGTCGCGCATCGAGACACTGATCGGCTTGTTGTAGTAGGTTGGTTCGTCTTCAAGGCAGGCGAGCGCTAGCGTGGATGTCAGGAAGCCTTCCCAGTCGCTCTCGAGGAATTGGATGCGGAGTTTGTCTTTTCCTTTGGTCTGCTGATTATTCACCATGGAGGTAAGCTCCAGCACTTGCAAGGCTGCGTTGACTCGTTCCTCCGATGGTGCCGATGGAACATGCATCCGAGTCCAAGCTTCCTTGGGGGCTTGTCGGTAGAGTTCGTACGCGTCCGCGACGACCGATTCGATTTCCGCGCGGACGCCTCGAACCGCCTCGCCTTTAGAAAGCTGTGAGATCAATGATCGCAAGTGCCGGTATTCGATCGAATCGAACATCCGCGTGATCGCTTCGCGGTTGACTTGTTCTTCCTGCACGGGATCGATCAGTGTCCAACCGGGTGGCAATTTCAGTTCGAGCGCAAATGACTTTGCGAGCTGTGAATAGAAACTATCGAGAGTGCTGACTCGAAATCGATGGAGATGCGAGCAGAGCCGCGACAGTTGATACCGCACGGTTTCATGGGTGATCTTCATCGGTTGCAAAATATCGCAAAGCCGTTTGAAGCCTTCCTCGGTCTCGCATCCATCGGCCAGCCAACTCAAAACGCGGTGTAGGATTTCTCCCGCAGCTTTCCGTGTGAACGTGGTGGCTAAAATGGAATCGAGAGGTTGGTCGGTGAAAAGCAATCGAATGGCCCGCGAGGCGAGCTGGTACGTTTTACCCGTACCCGCCGACGCTAGGATCATTGAGGGATCGAACCACTCCGCAGGCGGAACGCCTTCGGCGAGCACCGGCTCCACGGAAATCCGCGTGGGCACGGGAACTTTTTTCAGCAAGTGCGGCCGCTCGGTCAAAGGATGAGGAACGTCGAGTTTCGAATCCTGGAAGCTTGCTATCGAAGGAGTACCGTTCGGCCCGCTTTCCGATTCTGGTTCGCTGCCTGACGCGTGAGCTTCGCCGCTTGTTTGAGTTTCGTCGCTAGTCTGTAGTTCGCTTCCATTTCGCTCCGCTGCCTCAGCTTGCAATTTTTCCTCGAGATCCCAGCTCCACGGACGTACGACTGTCCTTTGGACGATCCCTTTGTAGTCATCCCAGTCCAGACGAATCTTGTTGCTCGGCGGCCAAAATACCCCTTCCAAAACACGATTGGCGAGTTCTTCGGCCGATTGGATGGCTGCGGCATGCTCCTCCAGCGTGAAATCGGCGGTTATAAATCGCGTTTGTTTCGCGTTCTTGGGGAGCAAGATATAACCGAATCGAACTTTGCTCAGGTCCTCGATCTGCAGCGTGGATATCAGTTTTCCATAAAGGGGAAGTTGCCAGTCTTGCCACGTACCGTCGGAAGCGAGATGGTTCTTTCGAGGCTCATCGGTGGTATCCCCCGTCTTGTAATCCCAGACTGCGTATTCGCCGGTTTCCTCTTTGTAGTCGATACGGTCGATCCGACCATGGATTTCCATGATTCCAGCGGGCAACTCCCATCGGATTCCTTTTCCTCGCTCCACCGTGTGCTCGATGTATTTGATTTCCCAGCCATCGCGAGCGTGGTTCGCTTGATGGATCGCAAACTCCTCGAACCGCAACTTTGCTTGTTCGATCTGGATCACCAACGCGGGTGGTTGCAATGAACCAAACATTCTTCGTGCGACCCGTGCCAATTCATCGTTCAGCCAATTGGAGATCGCCTTAGGGTCGATCGATTTTGCGACATCGGACGTAATCAATCCTTCGAGGACTTTATGGACCAAATCGCCAAAACCGCCTCCATCGAGTTCCAGCGGCAGATGGTCGATCGCGCTGGCCCGTTCGATCTTTCTTAGATAAAACCTGTACGGGCATTCGCTATATTTTTTGAAGTCGGTGACCGCCATGTCGTGGATGCGACGCGCTGGATCGGGTTTGGGAATCGGTACGTTCGATTGCCCATGTCTCGCTTTCCAGCCTTCGATGACAACATTGCTCGGCTCGGGATCGGAAATCAACATCGTAACGCGTTGAGCGAGTTTCTCCGTCGGAACCGTCATCATCAATCGGCTAGGAGTCAATGAGTCGCCATCGCTGCTCAAGCGGTTCATGATGAACTCAAGATGCTCTCGCGTATGGAGCAAGGTGAGCATCACATAAGCATCCCGAGCGTAACGCCTCGCGTTATCGATCAAGCCGAGTTCGCTTCGAAGTCGATTGGGTAAGAACGCGTCGGAGTTCACACTTTCGGGAAGTACGCCGTCGTGCATGCCTGTGAGCATCAGCACTGGCCGATCGTCGAGCGACAATTCCAACCATCCGATCATCTCGATCGCAGCATCATCTACCAACGGCGGGATTTGCACCGAGTGCAGCTGCTGATGGATCCACCCCAAGCATTCGGTAAGATCGATCTCTGCATCGAGGGCCGACGGAACCGCTGCCAATCGATCAAGGACTTCGTTGATCGCCCGGCAACCACGGTAGATGAGATTCCCATCCGATTGATCGCGATCCACGGTGGATCGCCCGTACAATTCGATAAAAATCTGCCGCCAAGGCTCTGCCCATTGGCTCAATCGACGTTTTCCTTCGCGAAGGGGTTTTAGCCACGCATCGATCGCCTCAACAGTTGCAACAAATTCGGCGCGACCTTTGGCGTAAGGCCACTCAGGCACATTCACCGACCGCAAAAGGGTCGCTGCCAGGTACCCATCGATCGCGGCGAGGAATCTCGACGGCATCGGCACAGTTCGTGGTTCCCGGATCTCGCTCGAAGGGGGAGTCGTAGTCGTGTTTTGAGCATTTTGCGAGGATTCTGACTCGACCACCATGCGTCCATGTTCCAACAGCCAATCATGCACCGCAAAGGTGCGAATCAAATTGGAAAATGCCTCCATCGTTTGGTCGATCAAGTACTCCTCGATCGATTGCAGGACTTTCATCGGAGGCGTGTTGCGCACGGGTATCCCGGGACCGTACCGCAGTGGAACGCCTGACCGAGAGAGCGACTCCTGCAGCGAAGGAACCAAACTCACATCAGGGACTCCCACCGTGATCTCGGAGGGACTGTGCGTCGAGCCCAGGTGAGCGAGTTGGATCGCCAATTCGTCCGCGGCATCGCTGATCGTCGTTCGCACATGAATCTGTTCTTCGGAGATGGGTATCTCGAGATTCTGCCAATACTCCGACCGCAAGGTTCCATCCTGGTCAAACCCTTCGGCATAGGACTCAGGAGCACCGACGAGCGCCTTCACATTGGGTGCTATCGCCGCTAGAAACCGCCGTTGGGCTTGGTTCAAATCGACCGTACCGATCAATACAACTTCATGATCAATTCCGGTGACTTCGCCATGCTCGAGCGCGTATCGTCGTGCCGATTGGACATCCCAGAGCCCAGCTTCGTGGAGCACGTCTAAATACCGTCGCTGCAACCTGGAGAGGACTTGCCACCGCGCTTCCTCGGCGGTCCCGGTGAGTGCATTGGAGACATCATGGAAATCGACCAAGTCGGAGGCTAGTTCTCGGTGCAAACCCGAAAGGAGCCTGGCCAGATCCATCCACGTTGCCAAATGATCATTCGCTGGTACTTCGAATAGCAGCGGTTGTAACTCGGCAGCCGGTGTCGCTCGCAATACACGCACCCACGCCATGATCTGTGTTAGTTCCGATGCGAATGGCAATTTCGCGTGGTACAGCTCCTCGGGCAATTTACCGAGCGTGAGAAAACGAGGAGGCCTGAGCACAACCCGCTCCTTCGACCCTTTCTCCGCCAATAAGACTTGCAAGCGTCGGCCAGCCAACGAGCCTGGCAGTACCACCAGCATTCGATCCAGATCCCAATTCGTCCCGCGTCGATAATGCTTGAACAAATACTCCACGGCCGCGTGCACGATCGGCTGGTCCCAGCCCAGAAATTCGAGCTGGATCGATTTTTGCAAATCGAAAAGTGGGCGTTGGTCTCGGAGTGTTTTCTTACCAGTGGACATCGAAGAATCCGGTGCATGAATGTCGAAAATGGTGGAGCGGTAACGAATCTCCCCAGCGTATTCACCCTTCGTGACACGTTTGGTCAACCGCCCCATTCCCATATGGAATGGTAGGCTCCGATCGATTCAAAATAGGCGATCAAGCTGGCATAAAATTCGTGGCGAGCCAGAGTCGCTCCGTCGCCGATCATGATTAGCTTTCGCTTGGCCCGGGTCATGGCTACGTTCATCCGCCGCTCGTCCCCCAGGAAGCCGATTTCCCCGATGTCATTGGAGCGGACCAGCGTGATCAAGACGGCTTCTTTTTCACGACCTTGGAACCCATCCACGGTATCGATTTCCACGTCGCGGTACCGGCAGCGGTCTCGGAGCCATCGAACTTGGGCGGAGTATGGTGCGATCACCGCGATTGCGTCGGGCGGGATGCCTTCTTCGACCAATCCTTCGACCCGTTCCAAGATCCATTGCCCTTCCTTGGGATTGAATTTGCTTTCCCCCTCGGGATCGATCTCTTCGTCCCAGCTAGCTCCTGCGGTATCGACAAAGGTGATGGGGGCTTCCGGAAACATGGTACACAGTCCCGGCGCGAGGTCCGTCAGCATGTGGGATGCGACACTCTCGTGGGCGCTCAATCGATCGTTGTAGAATCGAGTGGATGGGAATCGCATGATTTGTTCATGCATACGGTATTGAACTTGCAATCCCACAGTGACCGTATCTCCTCGCGCTTGGACCAACCGTTCCATCATGCTCGTCGCAAATCCCAATTGAGCCGCTTGGTTGGAGAGCACGGTCGGCGGTAGTTGGCAATGATCACCGGCGAGGATCAATCGCTCGGTCCGGAGCACGACAGGCCAGTACCCAGGTTCGGTGCTTTGACACGCTTCGTCGATAACTCCTAATGGAAACGTGCGATCACCGAGCACTTCGGGGTCGTAGTTAGTCGTCGCGCAGATCACATCGGCCCGATCGAGGATCGAGGCGATGATCTGTTTCTCGTAGGCCTTTGCATCCTCTCGCAAGCGACGCGCCTCGTACCGCAAATCCTCACGAGCCCCTGGAGCCGGTTTCCCTCGCGTCCATTTTCCAGATTTCGCCATCAATGATTCGGCTTCTTTGTGCATCTGCCGAACCAGCTTCATGGCCGGATCGGAATCGGCGAGCGCGTCCAAGGTATGGTGTTGCAGCAATTCATGCACGCGGGCCGGATGCCCGATGCGCACTGCGTGGACTCCCAGACCGATCAGTTTCTCGAGCAAATTGTCAACTCCGGTATTGCTCGGCGCGCAGGCTAGCACCCGCTCACCTCGCAGCACGGCTTGTCGGATCAATTCCGCGACCGTCGTGGTTTTACCGGTTCCAGGTGGGCCGTGGATGATCGCGAAATCCCTCGCGGAGAGTCCGAACTGGACCGCGTGGATCTGCGACGCGTTCAAATGCTCGGCACCTTCTATCGGCTTTGGGAGATCGAACTGGGGTTGTCGTTCGCCGAGCAACAGCTCGCGCCACTGCGACACGCGCCCGCGAGCTTGTTGAGCTGCGGCCATGGCTACCAATAGCCGTGCTCGTGTGACTTCGTCGGCGGACAATTCCAATCGGAAAAAGGTTCCCTCGGGAAGTTCATCAAACACCACATCGATGGATTGAGCATTGCGAGCGGAGACGATCCCGTTCCCGACATCATCGAGCGAAACTTCGTCCGAGGCGACGACGGGGGCTCCCACGCGAAATCGGTTCCACGGTAGGACTTGGTTCGGATTCCGTTTCCCAAAGGTGACAATAGCGCGTCCACCCAGTCCAGTTCGGTGATCGATCACCACGAGATGGGTTAACGTATCCCCGCGCGATTCCAAAGCTTTGGTGTTGGAGTTACCCGTCTGGGCGCGTCGGGAGCGTCGCTGCGCCATCCTGGCTCGTTCCGCCTCGGATTCGAGCGCAAGCGACTCACGCATGCGGTCGAAGTAAGCCTCTGGGTCGCTTCTAGTCATTCGGTAGCCGATAAAACAAGGCCAACGGCAGCAGGAGCAGCGACATCATCCAAAACACCGAGGATACAGGCCAACCCAACCCGGATGATACTTCGACAAAAAGCTGGTACAGGGGACCAGCCAGAAGGATTCCGACGAAGTTGGCAAAGTTCATAGTCGCGATCATTCGGCCTTTGATTTCCGCAGGTGGGCGTTGCTGCAGGAAAACTTGGAGCGGGATCACAAACACTGCTGCACCGATTCCAGCGAGGATCAGGAAGAGCAACGAACCGGCGTAACCGAGCATCGGTTTCCCCCCGGGGAGCCAGAAGCCGAGGATCAGCATCGATGCGATCATGATGATCAAGCCTAACCGTACTTGCGTGGCCGCCTTCATTTGCTTGAGCACTAAGTTCGCGCATACCGCTCCGACGATGATTCCGATGGCAAGTCCGCCGGTCAAGACGCTCACGGCGCCGTCGGATGTTAAGCCCATTTGGATTTTCCCGATCGCATTGACGACCGGCATCACAATCCCTCCTGTGAGCCAAAAAACACTCGACACGACGATCGCGATCAGCAACGGCTTGTCCCGTTTGAACAACTTGCGAACATCTTCCGATGCGACAAAGTCGGCCATGACCAATTTCGCGTTGGGCTGAGCAGGTGGAGTTTTCCGGATCATCATCGAAAAAACAGTTCCGATCACCGCAACAGCGGTGCAGACCAACGAGCCGATCCATAGGCGGCTGAAGTCTTCGGTCCCATCGGGATTCTTGATGACCAACAGATCCTTGATGACTCCCGCGAGAACCACACCGAGAATGATCGCGAGGAAGGTGGACATCAGGATCAAGCCATTGGCACGAGGCGCATCTTTCTTTTGGAACAGCTCGGGAAGAATCCCATACTTGCCCGGTCCAAAGAAGGTGCTGTGAACGCCCATCAGCAACAGCACGCTCCATGTTCCCCAATCTCCGAGATCCCCATAAAAGAGAAACGCAAGGACAGCCAAGAGCGTGATGCCGATTTCAGCGAACTTGCAAATGACGATGATGGAACTTTTGCTGTACCGATCCGACAAGAACCCGGCGTAGCTGCTCAGTAGCACGAACGGCAAACTGAAGAGAGCCGTCGCCCAGCCTTGGCGATCGCCACCTTTGACTGCCGCCGCCACTCCGGGAAGTGCCATCAGCAGCATCATCTGCTTGTAAAGGTTGTCATTGAAGGCACCGAGGAATTGGGTGATTGCCAACCCCCAAAACGATTTGTCCTTGAGCAGTTGGCTCTTGGGGGGGTCGCCAGCACTTTGGTCGTAACCCGCGGGTATACGGTCAGTGGTGTCCGGCGATTGATTGGAATCCATGAGACTATCCTGTGGCTGTCCTGCCGATCATTGCAGGAACTATTGGTTTCCGGTTTTTTCGAGAGCTAATTGCTTGAGACCTCGCAAATCCAATTTGCCGGTCCCCAAGATCGGGATCGCATCGACTGGGATAAAGCTGTCCGCGGATGGAATGTAGATTGCTGGATGGCCTGCGGCGATCAAGCGTTTGACCATTTCCGCAGGTTCGATGCCGTTGAGATTGGTGTAGAGAACGATCAGGCGTTCTCCCTTCTTTTCGTCTGGGACACCGGTTACTGCCACGGTCATTGTTTCTTCGTTGCCACCCACCAGCGCCGTGATTTCCTCTTCGACTTGGATGTGAGGAACCATCTCACCGCCGATCTTTGAGAAGCGACTTTCCCGGCCTGTGATGTAAATAAATCCGTCGGCATCCACATGCCCCACGTCGCCCGAGATGTACCACTCTCCATTCATCACCTTTGCGGTGAGTTCTGGCTGATGGAGGTAACCATGCATGACGTTCGGGCCCGCGAACTCAAGCATCCCGGTTTCATCAGGGCCTAGGACATGCCCGTCATCGAGCGATACGGCGCGAGCGCGGACGCCCGGAATGGGTCTTCCGACAGACCCTTCGCGGGTTCCCTTTTTGGCTTCAGGGGTTAACGCGCGGTTCGGGGGAACGTTCACCGCGACGACAGGGCTCAATTCGGTAGCGCCGTACCCTTCGATCGGTCGAACACCGAATCGTTCTTGGAATGCATCGGCGAGCGGGATCGGCATCTTCTCCGCGCCGACCACTACCACTTCGACGGTCTTGAATTGCTCCGGCTCGATCCGTTTGAGGAAGCCACGGAGGAAGGTTGGCGTTCCGAGCACCACGGTCGATTTGCTAGCCTCGATCAACTTAGCGATTTGCTTGGGTTCGAGCGGATTGTAGTGGTATGCACCCGACGCAGGTGTCGTCATCGCTCCCCATAGCGTGACCGTAAAGCCGAACGAATGGAAGAAGGGAAGGATCCCAAGGAAGCAATCCGAATCCTTGACCCCGATGATCGTGTCGAAGCCTTGGACGTTTGAGGCAATATTCGTGAGGGTCAACGGAACACCCTTGGGAATCCCAGTCGATCCCGAGGTGAAGATGATGGTCAAATAATCATCGGGCTTGTTTTTGTTCAACTGAAAACCAGAGGCCAGCAGGGACTCCGGCATGAACTTGGTTTGAAGGTATGCCATGATTTTATCCGAGTTCCTGGCTTTGTCCTTCAAGTCCTCCATGTACACGATCTCGGCATCGAGTTTCATGGATAGCTTGTCCATCACTTTGCGGCTTGTGAGGACGTGCTTGATGTCGGCTTGCTCGATGCAGCGATTGATGATCGACTCAGAGACCGTGTAGTTCAGGTTCACGGCGACTTTACGCGAGAGCGCGAGGGCCATATTCACAACGACCGCGGCCGCAGTTGGTGGCAGCAAGACGCCGACATTTTTTTCGTCTGCCGAAAGGACCTCGCGGTCAATGATTCGTTTGAGAGCCAACGTGCGCAGCAACAAATCGTTGCCGCTCATGCGTGTTCCTGCAGAGTCGTAGATTTTGATACCACTCCCTTTTTCGCGGCAGCGGCGGATAAACAATCGAGGCAGGTTCCAATCCCATTGGATCGGCGTTTGGCTAGAGGTAACTGAAGCGGTCATTTTCGTAGATGCCAGGAGAGAAGAAGACTTCATTTCCCAGCATTCTAACGAAACCACTCGGTCTCGGGTTAGCGGTTCGACATTTTGATGGAATTGATCGAGAGGAACCGTTTTTCCACCGATTGTCGGCGGTTCACAGCTACTTCTTTCGTTTGAACTCTTCGGTCAGCTCGGGGACGGGAATTCCCAAAACGCCTCGTCCTTCCTGCAACCGGAAGCTGACGTCCTCGCGAATATCGTCGTTATCGATTTCCCAAAAGAGTTGCAGATCTTCCGCTGACAAGGGGACGTGCGATCGCACCAATCGCATACCAACCATGCGGGCTGGGTCGGTGGTGTACCACCACGGGCTGAGGGGCACGTTCGGGTCTGCTTCCTTCCAGTCTTCGTCGGCCGATCCCAATCGGGCAGCCGATCGCAATCGTTCGGGAGGATCTTGCCATCCTCCACCGCGAACACACCGCATGTCTCTCGTGGTGGGTTTGGTGATAGCTTCGAGCACTCCGAGCGATTTCCCTTGTTTGTCCCCAAAGCCATCGGCGGTGAATTGATCGACGGTCCATTCCCAAACACTGCCGTGCATGTCGTGCAATCCGAAAGCGTTCGGTTTCTTGCCTCCGACCTTTGGGGCGCCCTTGGGGCTGTTCTCTGCAAAGGAAGCGTGATCCTCGAGCTGGGCCGGGTCATCACCGAACGAGTAAGCGGTTTTGCTGCCGGCTCGGGCTGCGTACTCCCATTCGGCTTCGGTGGGGAGTCGGTACTGAACCGAGGTGATTCCACTGAGCCACTTCGTGTATTGCTTGGCCGCGTACTGAGTCATGGTCACCGCGGGTTGCTGTGGATCATCTCCATATTCGTAGGTGTGGCTCGGCTCGTACAACGGTGTCGGCACGGTGATCGCATCGCTTTGGGCCAAGTTCTTCGCCTTGCGCACTCCTTGTCTCGAAAGACGTTTGAAGATGTCATACGACTTCATGAACGTCTTGTACTCGGCCCAAGTCAGCTCCGTCTTGGCCATCCAGAAAGGCTCCGTCTTAACGGTGAACTGGGGGCCCTCGTCGTCAGCCCGCCCTACTTCGTCCGATGGGGAACCCATGACGAACTCGCCGCCGGGGATCGGGATCATCTCGAAACGGATGTCGGACGATTCGACGGTCTGGGTATACGGTACCATGAATGTCCCATCGGCAAGCTTCACGAATGGGCCGCTTGCAGGTTGTTCTTTGCTGATCCCTAAGGGGAGTGATGGAGCGTTTTCTTGGGCGAATTCACTCGCTTCGCCTGCTGACGGGACGAAGGTATCGTCGGCGCCGATGCTGGCCGATGGGATCGAGCTTGAAACGATGGATCCCAAAACCATCCATGCCACTTTGTGCAGCTTTGCAATTTTAAGTGGATTGAGGGGCATGCACTTCCGTGCACGAGGGAGCACGGATGGATGTAGGAAGGGATGTAGGAAGGATGGAGAGAGAGACGGCGAGGTGCCGGAAGGAATTCTTTTCATTTGATGTTTGGCCGTTGCCAGGAGAACTGACGATGAATTAACGATGCTTTCAGCTCCTCCCAGAGTAACTGCAAACCGGACAACATACCAGGGTCGCAATAGCAGGGGCGCAGGCATGGTGCACCGCAAGCCTGGAGCGCAAGGCTCATTCCAGGTTGCAGTAACGACGAGGGTGAAGGTCCTAGATTACGGCTTGTGATTCGACGGGGATTTGATAAATAGAGAACGAGATCGAGCCCTTTTTGGGAGGACTTTTTTCTTCCCTGCTTGTTTTTCGACCCTGCAACTGGAGATGCGTTGCCCGATGGACATTCATACCTTGACCCGTGAGCTGCAATTGGACAACGGCAGCAAAATTGTAATGCTCGTCGCGGATGGTCTTGGCGGATTGCCGATGAGTCCAGGTGGATTGACCGAATTGGAAACAGCGAAAACGCCCAACTTGGATGCTCTCGCCGCGCTCGGCGTCCAAGGTGCCAGCATTCCGGTGAAACCGGGGATCGCTCCTGGGAGTGGTCCAGGGCACTTGGGCCTATTCGGCTACGATCCGTTGCACTACCAAATCGGTCGAGGTGCCTTGGAAGCCACCGGGATCGGGTTCGAGCTCAAAGAAGGTGACGTCGCAATCCGATGCAACTTTTGCACCATCGACGCGTCGGGCAAGATTACCGATCGCCGCGCTGGTCGAATCAGCAGCGAAGAAAGCGCACCCCTCGCGATCTCGCTTCGACAAATCAAAATTCCGGGCGTAGAGATTTTCGTAGAACCCGTGAAAGAGCACCGATTCGTCGTTGTCTTTCGCGCTCCGGGCCTCGGTGGCAACGTCGCCGACACCGACCCGCAACAGACTGGAGTGGCTCCTCTCGATCCGGTTGCCCAAAACCCACAAAGCCAACGGACTGCCGAAATCGCCAAAGAGTTCCTCGCACAAGCGAAGAAGATACTCGCTGGGCATCCGAAAGCCAATTTTCACACCATGCGAGGCTTCGCTAATAAGCCATCATTGCCGAGCTACAAGGAAGTTTACGGCCTCCGAGCTGCAGCCATTGCCGTTTATCCCATGTACAAAGGTCTCGCGCGACTCGTCGGGATGGATATTGTTGGCCAAGCTCAAACGCTCCAAGAGCAGATCGATGTCCTGAAACAGAACTGGGACAAGTACGATTTTTTCTTCATCCACTTCAAATACACCGATAGCACGGGTGAAGATGGTAACTTCACGGAAAAGGTCGCTCGCATTGAAGAGCTCGATGCGATCATGCCGCAAATCAAGGCACTCAAGCCAGAAGTTTTGATCGTTACCGGGGACCACAGCACTCCGAGCTATCTCAAGAGTCACTCGTGGCATCCGGTACCAACCCTATTGGTTTCCGATTGCTGCCGACCTGACCCGCACAAGGCGTTCAATGAAACGACTTGCATCACCGGTGGTTTGGGGCATTTCGAAGCTCAGTACCTGATGGCATTGGCCCTTTCCAATGCAGGCCGTATGGGCAAGTACGGGGCATAGACGCGCTGGGGCTTACTCGCAGCGTGCCCCATTCGAAGGGTAGCAGTTCGCTGGGAATCCCTAAGTTACCCTCGCTCGTTGTAAAAAGAAAAACCTCGCGAACGGATCAATGGATCCTTGCGAGGTTTTTTCGTAGATTCACTTGCACGTGCTCAGGCGATCAGGGACGCCACCGACCCAACTCAAGGCTAACCCGTTGCCGGAATATACCTGTTTTCGAGACGCCCAACCCCCGCCTGCGTGCTAGCATTTTCCAGTTGTGTGCGACTGAGCTGGTACCTGTTAACGGCGCGACTTCGCTTCTTCCCGGTCTGCCTTGAGAGCAGCGGTTTCATTCGCGAGTTTGTTCTCAGATCCGGCGGGGAAATACTGAATATCGTCGATCAGGTAGTAAGGGCTTGGCAGCGTTTGACCAGCAATATGCACTTGGCAACCACTGCTCATAGAGATTCCGCAAACTGCGGTTGCTGCGATCATCCACCATCCCGACGTCGATTTGCTGGCTTTCATTGTTCCATTCCATCCCTGGACTAGTCGTTGAGCGCCTGGCACATGCGATGCCACGTAACGCCATGGTTGTTGGTATCGGAACTTCCGAATGTTCGCTTGAGGGAAACTTTACCGAATGGAACTCAAATTCGGCACCACTTGAAATCCTCGGGATGGTCACTTCTTGGGGATCAACGCAGCCGGGTCGATATCGAGTGCCGCTTGATATGCCGATCTCGATTCTGCTTCGTTGCCCTGCTTCGCCAAAAGATATCCTTTAGCGATTTGCAGGCTTGCTTCGTTCGGTGAGCCTTGCTCGGCCAGATCAATGTCTGCTTTTGCTTTGTCAAATTCACTGGATGCCGCGTAGCATCTGGATCGCATCAAAAGCGCCGTCGCGAATTGGTCAGCAGTTAAGCTACCGGATTGAATGGCTGATTCGAGTTTTGGCAAAGCCTGAGAATAGTCATCGTCGTTCAACAATGGAACTGCTTCATCGAACGCGACTTGCGCGGTCCGAACGGCAATGGTCGAGCTTTCGCCCATGCAACCAATGCAGCAGAGGTAGCAAACAATTAAAATACGGGTGGCAGCGAACTTCGATTGCATCTGTTAATTCTCAATTTTACTCATCAATCATCGCAACTTCGCCGCCATCGCGAGTTCCTACTGCTCTCCAAACGACTAAATCGATGGAATCACTGACGAATCGCACAGAGCCATCCCCCATCGTAGCATTCACACCCCCTGTGTGCTTGCTTCGAGCAGAAATGATGGCATGTTCGCCCGGAGCGTCAGGGATAGCACTTCGAGTACCGCAGTCGATCGATTTCCAATTGGGTGTAGCCACGTGGTTGTACATGGTGCTGCTGTAGAATCCGAATGGCCAACCGTTTGAGAAATCGGTGCCTTCTAGCCATCGCCCCATCGAATTGAAATTGAATCCACCGTTCACTTGGGGTGCCATCGAGCCGCAATTTTGCATCATCACGTCAGCATCGACGAGACCTTGGGGCCGAGACAACATGTTGGTTACGTCTTCAAGTGTCGGTAGGCCGGTCAACGGCTTTCCGCTCCCCTTTGTCCTTTCTGAAAAAAAGACCGTATTCGACAAACCATCTGTGAACGCGGACCCTTTCAGAGCCGACCCCATCGTGAACGCACCATTCCCCCTTGAAGAAAATCCTGCAGGAGACATTGCGGCTAGGTCATTGCGATCGGATCCTTGCGACCCTCCGAAAGGGGTCGAACCACCAAAGTTGTACCGATAGTTATTCTCGGTGATTACCTTGCCTGTGTTGGGGCATGATGGGCACAAGAAAAGGCCGGCAGCGGTTGCATACGCTTGGTAATTGGCATTGACTGGAACCAAGCCGCCACCGGTCGTCATGCGTACTGCCGTCGGCTTACCAAAATCGATCATGTTGTAAATGTTCCCCTGCTCCATGTAGGGGAGGATAAAGGTATGCACGGATCGAAATCCGGTAAATGAACCTGGAGCGAGGGTGGTTGGGTATGTGGTGTAACTCCGCTGGACAACGCCATTGATTGTGTAGTCTGGGGACAAGCGGCCTGGCGGGTACCGTTTCATTGCCGCTTCATAATTGGCCGTCGCTAAGCCCATTTGACGTATGTTGTTGGAGCACTGCATTCGTCGGGCAGCCTCCCTCGCCGCTTGGACCGCAGGTAGCAACAATCCCACCAACACTCCGATGATGGCGATGACAACTAGTAACTCAACGAGCGTAAAGCCTTGTTTGGTTGGTCTTCGCATGAAATTGTCTACTTCAAAAGACTTGCAGTTGCTGGGGGAGTTCTTCTCTAGTTGGAAACATGTTCTAGACACTGCCCATAGTACAGTTAAGTCAACCAAGATCAAGTATCAAAATAGCACCCGGGGGGGAGGGATGTGGCAGCCAAAAGTCCTCAAAAAGGCTGCCGTTATGAAGCTGCCGTTATGAAGTTGCCGTGGAAAAACTGTGTTGGAAAGGTCGAGTTAGATCGCGTTTTCCAGGTTGTTTTGGCTGGGTATCCCAATTAACGATTTCTGCCGACGATGACCAAGCACATGTCGTCTTCTTGCTCGCACCCGATGATGTGCTGCTTGACGCGACTGATCAATTCTTCGCCAGCTTTGGTGACGTCCCCTTTCGCGACTTCGATATGTTGCCGAACCCGTTCGATGGAGAACTGTTCATGCCGCGAGTTGGGAGCTTCAAAGATCCCATCGGTGTACATGGTCAAGCTCTCACCGGGATGCAATTCGATCTCTAAGGAATCGAACTCGATATCGGACATGATCCCGAGTGGCGGGCCACCGATTTCGGAACCCGGTTCGGTGACGATTCCATCTTTGGTGTACATGATCGGCGGCATATGCCCCGCGATCACAATCGTGGCCTTGTGCGCAGCTTTGTCCAGGACGATCACCGACATGGTGATAAATCGCTCTGCTTCGAGAGCAGTGATACGATCGTTGAGTTGGGCCATCGCCTTTCGTGGATCATCGATCGTCGCAAATGCAAAGCGTGCTTCGGCGGAGAGTTTCGCCATGAACATGGCCGCGGCAACACCGTGTCCGACGACGTCAGCTAGCGCGATCACGATACGATTCTCGTCGAGTTCGAGGTAATCGAAATAATCGCCACCGATCTGCTGAGCGGGATTGTAGTACTGGTAGAACGAGTACTCAGGAATGTCTGGGGAGCGGCGAGGCAAAAAGGCCATCTGCACCTGCCTGGCCAATTCGAGGTCTTGTTCGACGAGTTTTTGCGCCACCATCCGTTCGTGGAGCTGTGCGTTTTCAATCGCGATCCCTGCTTGGTTGGCGACACCGACGAGGATCTCGAGATCTTTGGCTTCAAAGCCCCCTTTTTGCTGTACGGTGTCGATTTGAATTGCACCGATGGATTCGCCTTCGCTATCGAGGAGCGGTGCGACAATCATCGAGCGAATTTTGAAGTCGGCGACGCTTTGGCTACCGTCGAATCGCGAGTCGCTTCCCGCATCGAGCGAGATGATTGCTTCTTTGGATTGCATCACCTCTCTAAGGACGGTTCTCGAGATTCGCAGTTTTTCTTCTTGATCCGGACGACGGGCCTTGCTCCAACGCGGCGCAATGTTGCCGGTTTCATCTTTGAGCACAATGAAACCGCGGTCAGCTTGGATAAAGATCGCGAAGAGAGAATCCAATACCTTGGGAAGGACTTCCTCGAGCGAGACTGCTTTTCCGAGGCTCTTCATGATCTCGAGGATCGCTGCGAGCCGAGCCTCTGCGGAAGCGGCGAGTTGGACGCCAAACTGACTACCGCGAACATCGATCTTTCCGGTGACAGAGCGAGCCCCTACATCCGATTCCTCGTCGTCGACAAACTCGATTCCTAGGTTGGAGTTTGGTTTTGCGCTTGCTGAAGAAACCGTCAATCCGCTGGCTTCGGCTTCTTCGCAGTACTCCAACTCGATATCGCAGATGCGAATGGTGTCCCCATTTTGAAGCCGGGTAGCGCCCGAGATTAGCTTGCCATTCACAAACGTGCCGTTGCGGCTCCCAAGATCCTCAATCAAATACCCATCGGAGGACTGGATCGTTTTTGCGTGCTGTCGCGACACGGCGCCACTTTCCAGCACGATGTCACATTCAGGGTGACGTCCCATAACGTACTCAGGTCGATCCAATTGAATGCGTCGTCCGAGTGCTGGGCCAGAGATGGTATCGAAGTAGGGCATGGAAAAGGCTCAAAAGGTACTTAACGGAATTGAAGGTGTGATGTTGCGGATCGAGTTCCCGATCCTTGACGCGGGTGGCACAGCCTGGTCGGGGGCCTGAATCCGCCCCAATGATACCCGCAATCACCCGGTATCGGGAGGAGCATCTCGGCGAAGTGAATCAGTCATCGTGCACGCGGGATACTCTTACCAGGTCTGGTTTTCGCACTCATTGTTGAGACAAATTGCCTCGATAAACGTTGGATTTTGTAGCTCTGGAAGGAGAGGGCAATTTGTCGCGATCGTCGGTAAAGGCCCGGATTGGGTTGAGGTTCCTTGGGTTTGAGGCGATATTGTAGTTCGGCGGGATGAGCGTGCAGCGGTACTCTTCTGCAGAGATCCTTCTGCAGAGATTCTGCTTCAGAGTTGGTGCAGGAACGCAACACCCGGGCCAATTCCTTTCGGCCACCCCACACGGGAATTATGTTCACAGCTTCGAAAACTACGGAACGGCGAGCAGCCCGTTTTTGGATCGCCTTCATCCTCGGATTGATGGGGATCAATCTGGGAGTTGCGGCAATGGCGATCTGGATGTCGATCGGCGACCCGTCGTTTCGGCCGATGCCTGAATATGGTGAGCATGCTATCGACTGGCAAGCTCGAAAGAACCTTCAGTCGCAATCGGACGCATTGAATTGGAAAACAAACGTGGAGCGTTCGTTGACGCCCTCTGGAATTATTCTCGAGATTGCAGACTCGAATGGTGAACCGGTGGTTGGCTGTACCGGTTCGATCCATGCTTATCACTTCACCAGGGCCAATGCGCATCGCAAAGTGCATGTTGTCCCTGTCGCAGATAGGCCGGGTATTTATCTCGCGCCGATGGATGTGTCTCTCGATGGTCGTTGGCAAGTCACCGTTGAGTTGAAGAGGGGGGCCGACGAGAAGTTCTTTCTCGATCGAACGATGGATTGGAGCAAAACATGATGCAGTTGCTAATCGCTGTTTTCTTCGCATCCATTTTGGGGTCGGTGCATTGTGTCGGTATGTGTGGCCCGTTTGTCTTATTAGCAACGGGAAGGTCCGAGTCGTGCAGGGCGGGCTCCATGCAGCGAACGATTCGAATGAGTTGTTATCATGTGGGGCGTCTGACCACCTACCTCATCCTAGGGGTGGCGATGGGGGCGATTGGTGCAGCGACGGATGGGTTGGCTGGTAATTTGGGATACGCCAACGTCGCCGCTCGAGTTGTTGGAGCGGTGATGATTGTCTTGGGTGTGAGTCGATTGATGCACTGGTTGCTGGCCAGCAAGAGCAACGTCCAGCACAGCGTTTTGTGGGCTCGTTGGAACCAGTTGGTGGCTTCTGTTCGGAAACGATTACCGATGCAATCACCCTACAGCGCAGCGTATTCGTGGGGACTGGTAAGTACCTGGTTGCCCTGTGGTTGGCTTGCTATTTTCGCGATTGCCGCAGCGGGTGCTGGAGGGATTCCTCGGAGCATGGCGTTGATGGCAGCATTTTGGGTTGGGACGCTTCCCCTGTTATCTCTTGTGGCGTTTGGCGCTAGCATACTCGGCCCGGCGGTGCATCGTTGGATACAGCCCGCAGCCGCATGCGTTTTGATCGCGTTTGGCATCTACACTGCCACTAGCCGTGCAAGCATTGATTTGGGATCGATCCAAGGCGTCGCTATAAAGGATCGCTCGGAACTTACGGAGCAATCAATGAACGTCGAGCCGGCAATCAGTGTCGATGCGCTCAAGGTGCTGACTTCGCAGGAACTTCCATGCTGCGAGGTGAACGACGCAGTCGGATCCAAAGTTGCGGATCAGGATCCTGATGGGAATTGAGCCATGAGTGTTGCCCACCGCCACACGACAGGTCCGCAAGCACCGGAGGTTGGGGCACGTTTGCCCAGTGTGGCACCATGCGCTCACTGCGGGTTAGAAACCAATATTCATGACCCTGCGACTTGGTTTTCGGGAGCTCTTGAAGAAAGCGTGAACGATGGAAGCAGCGATGTCTCCAATGGTCCAGGCCTCAATGATCCACGCTACACCGAAGCACCTCTCGTATTCTGTTGCCACGGATGCATGGGTGCGTACGCATTGATCCATGAAATGGGGCTTGAGGCTTTCTACTCGCTTCGCGATCAACGCTCGAGCGAGATTGCACCGGTACATGCGGACAAGCAATCCTCGGTGCTCGCAGATCTCGAGGCTGCAGGGGTAAGCGTCGAGCATCTCGCGGATGGGCTTTGCCGAGTTCGGCTCGCCGTCGACGGATTGCACTGCGCCGCGTGCTCGTGGCTTATCGAAAAGATGCAACCGAATGTTCCTGGTTGGAGATCGGCCCGCGTGCGCATGAGCGATGCCTCACTCGAATTGATCTATGACCCGCAAGCCACGAGTCCGCTGAAGATCGCTGATCGAATGTCGCGAATCGGGTATTCGCTATCACCGCTCGAGTCCTGGGAGGGCGAGGATCGAGCGGACGCGATGGTCCGCCGCGAGCATTGGGTTGGGATGGCCGTAGCGTTCTTCCTTGCAGCCAATTCTATGTGGATCGCGATCTCTCTTTATGCCGGCGAATCGACCGGGATCGCTCCGTCGCATGAACGGTTTCTCCGGATCGTGGGGGCGTTGCTCGGATTACTGGCTGCGGTTTTTCCCGGTCGTGTTTTCTTTCGTACGGCTTGGGAATCATTGCGAGCGGGGGTCCCGCATGTCGACATCCCCGTAGCATTAGGGTTGGCCGTTGGGACCTTGGGGAGTCTCGTCGGGGCGATCAGTGGTCGTGGGCACATTTATTTCGACTCACTGGCGTCGCTTGTTTTCTTACTGCGAGTCGGACGTTATATCCAATTTCGGGCCCAGTATCGTACCGGTGTCTCCCTGTCGAAATTGATGCGGATGAACTCCGTGGTCGCGAACCGTATTGCTCCGGATGGTACTCGGTCGAGCGTCCCGTCGCACCGACTCCAAAAAGACGACCACGTCGAGGTCTTGCCCGGCCAGATTGTACCGGCGGATGGGGTGGTGATCGAAGGTTCCACAACGGTTCAAACCGCATTCATTACGGGAGAAAGTCGCCCTGTCCCGTTGGGAGTTGGCCAGGAAGTTGTAGGTGGTTCGCTCAACGATCAATCTCCCATTCGGTTGCGTGTTACGGCTGCTGGGAACGATAGTCGCATCGGGAAGTTATCCGAGCTGGTTCGCGAGGCGAGTTCGAAACGGACACCGCTCCTACAACTCGCGGATCGTATCGGAGGGATTTTTGTTTGGGTGGTGATCGGTTTGTCGATCGTCACCTTCATCGGCTGGACGATAGTGTCCGGCCCCGGTGACGGTGTCGAGCATACTGTCGCGCTGCTTACGATCGCTTGTCCATGCGCCTTGGCACTAGCAGCCCCGCTGGTCATCACGGTAACACTCGGCCGCGCGGCCCGCGAACAGATTTGGATTCGGGATGGCAATTGCTTGGAACGGCTCGCCCAACCCGGGATTGTTTGGTTCGATAAGACAGGAACGCTGACCTACGGCGATCTGAGAGTGATCCACTGGGATGGGCCAGTAAACATCCTCCCTAGTATCGCAGCTTTAGAGTGTCAGTCCGACCATCCCGCTGCGAGAGCGATTCGGAGTTATGCTCTCGGGCGGAATCCACACAGCGATCTGGGGAAGTTTCAGGTGGATGGCGTGTCGCAGACGTTTGGTCAGGGTATCCGCGGGAGGGTGGACGGAACGCGTCTTCGAATTGGCTTGATGACTGCCTCGGAGGAAGCGTACTTTGAAAGAGCCAGGCGTTACATTAAACCGATAGAAGAGTCCCAAGGGGGTGAGATATACAGTTCCGTTTGGCAAACCATCCACGTATGGGCCGAAGATGTCCATATCGGTCAATTCACGATCGGGGATCGGCTGCGACCGGAAGCGATTTTTACCCTACGTCGATTGCAATCGTGCGGTTGGAAGCTCGCGTTGCTTTCCGGGGACCAACAAGACGTCGTCGACCAAGTCGCAGGGCAACTACGAGACGGTCGTATCCACGGTGGTATCGAAGTTGGTAACTACGGTGATATCTACGGTGATATCTACGGTGATATCAAGGGTGGTATCGATTGGGTGGAGTGCAAAGGAGGGTGTAGCCCGGAAGAGAAATTGGCTGTTATCCGTGAATCGAAAAGTAGGTATCCCACAACGGTGATGGTAGGTGATGGGATCAATGACACGGCCGCACTGGCGTGTGCCGACATCGGGATCGCTGTGCGTGGAACTGGAGAAAACTGTTTGCGGCATGCCCCGATCTACATTCCGAGCAACCAACTCGATACGATTGCGAGACTTGTCGACGCCTCGCGAAACGCAGTCCGGGGAATCCACCGATGTTTTGCGGCCTCATTGATTTACAATACGATCACCATCTCCTTGGCAATCAGCGGATGGATTCATCCCTTGATCGCTGCCGTTTTCATGCCGATTAGCGGTTTGACCGTACTGGCAATGGCTATGTCTGCAAAAACATTTCCAGCCCAACAAACTTTATCGCGACCGCCCGTCGAAACCAACGGTTCGAATCAACCCAGGGGGGGGCGGCCATGAGTGTTCTTTATATTGCCCTCCCGATCGCTATCCTGCTTGGCGGAGCTGGTCTCCTGGCGTGCTTGTACTGCATTCGATCTGGGCAATACGATGATCTTGAATCACCTTCAGTGAGGGTGTTGATCGATGATGTTCCCGAGGCGAAGCCGGGCGGCAGCGACGAGACCAACGGGCTCCTCAAAAAGCCACTCCAGAATTAGCCTCTCCTACGAACCGATGATGTGGTGGCTGTTCTATCGCTGGCAATTTGTGAGAGCATCACACGGCTATTAGCGTGGCGTGCTGAGCTGAACGGTTAGCTCGCCACTGTTGTCGAAAAGCTTTCCAGCAGGCTCATTGATTTTCAGCAGCAGCACGCCGTCTTCGGTTGCGTGAATCGTGGTCGCATCTCCAACGGGGATAACGTTCCAAATGCTCGTTTTGTCTCCGCCACGAATGGTGGCGATGGTGGCCACCAATCGGCCCATGGGTTGATTTCGATAGTATCGATACGTAACACCATTGGCGGACGAACTCCACGGGCTTGCTGGATCGATGGTAGAGATAACCCATTGGCCGTTGGCTCGAATTTCGATGGACTCCCCGCGCTCTAAGAAAAAGCCGCTATCTTGCCAACCGCGATCGGCTTGGATGGGTAGTTCGGTGGGTTGGTCCGCGATCGAAGCAATTCCGAGATGCGGCCGTTCACCCAGTGCGATCATAGAACGTTGGGGCTCGAATCCGAAATCGAATTCGGTGATGAAGCCATTCCAATCCGCTTCTACGATTGCCCAGCGATCGGCGAGATTCTTTTGGAGTCGATCCGATAGGTCCATCGAATAATTGAGTGGTGGCGAGGCGGCGTCGGCGAGAGCACGTTGGTATTCGGGGTGGTTCCAGAAGAAGACGCAAGCGGCCCAACTCCACACGTACCGATCGATTCGATCGATTCGATCGATTCGATTTTCGCGTTGATTGCCGAATCGGAGCACCGAGGCGAGGGTGGGTGCTTCGCCTCGTTGCACCAATTCGCGAAGCCGTTTAAAACGTCCCCAGTGGGGGACTTCGCGAGGATCAGAGGGTACGACACGCAGGGTCAGTTTTCCGTCGGTCCACCGATGGGTAGCAAACATGTCCGCCATCCCCTCCATAAACCATGGAGAGCCAGCGCCACCGAAGTATCGGTACATAATCCAGTGGGTCGCTTCGTGGAGGAAGAGGTGCCTTCGGTAATACTCCGAGGGTTGCTCCATGACGAAGATGCGGTTCGCGAGCTGATACCCATCATCGAATTCGGGGACTCCGTCGAGATATCCCGCAGATTGGAAGATCGATTTGTCGCCAATCAAGAACACGGTCAATTCCAGCGATTGTTTTCTCTCCGCCGGGACCGTCCAGAGTTGATCCCAGCGTTCGATTGCTTGATGCAGCACATCAGGCCATGACTTCAGTTCTTGATCGATTGGAAGATCGGTGATGAGGGTCAAGTTGCCACGGGTCAACTTTCGGAGTCCATTGCCGATCGATTCCTGTGCGGAGAGCCGTTGTGCAAAGATTCCTGAGAACAGTGCGCACCCGAAAAGGAAAGCAAGTCCGAAAACCGCGTGTTGCGATCGGCGATTCCATCGCATCGCGTTCGCGATTGCTGCAATAGAGTCCATGGAGAAACCTGTCCGAAAAAACGCGAGGGCTTAGTGATTGGCCGCCAGTTGCGATTGGATTTTGAGAGCCAATTCAACCGCCCCGGCTGCGTGCTGCAGATCGAGTCGCGGTGCTGGGACTCGCGAAGTTACGCTTTGGGCCACATCTTCGATCTCGGCTTTGAACGCGTCGATATCATCCGCTGCAGGTAATTCCGGCCGGATGACTTGTCCGTCGCGCGTCACGATCTTGAGCGGCATGGTTTCCGCAGCGTCGGAGAAGGCAGCGAAATCGAAATGGAGAGTCGCATCTTCGAGGTGCAATTCGAATGCGTGCGTGAAGGGACGACCCGGGCCATCGATCACACCGGAGGAGCTGCTGACGGCGATATCGGGTGCGCCGAAATCGTAGAGGACATGGACGTACTTAGCGACGTTCCCTTGCATGCGTCCTACTGCATGAACCCCGCGAGGCTTGCCGAATAGCAATTGGATCCAATGCAAATCGTGCACGTGCAAATCGACGAGTGGTCCGCCAACTTTGTCGGGATCATAGAAGTCCGGGATCCAGGTCGGATCGGAGATAACGCGTTTGAAGTATCCGCCGATCGGTTTACCGTACTTGCCGGACCTGGCGATTTCGGTGGCGAGTTGGAATGGTCCCATATAAGGCAGAACATGCGCGACCAAAGCTAATTTGCCCGTCTTATGGGAGACCTCTTGCACGCGCTGGCATTCGGAAGCGGACAGCGCGAGTGGTTTTTCGATGAATACGTCCTTGCCATGTTCCATCGCCAGGACAGCGGCGGGGGCATGAAGATGGGGAGGCAAGCAGATATCGATGACATCGATATCAGGGGAGCGGACCATTTGATCGAGGGACTCGAAGACTTGGAGACCCTCGACCGAGATCTGTTCGCCCGGCGGGCCGAAGTTGCCTTGGATGCCTCGCCAATCGCCAGAGCGTTTCTTGGGATCACCGCTTGCGAACGCAACGAGTTTCGCTTGATCGGATCTTCGATACGCCAGCGTATGAATCCAGCCCATGAAGCCAATGCCAATGAGTCCCACGCGAATCATCCTGAGATATCCTTTGCCAATGGTGCGAGGAAAGGGGGTTGTGATTTACGGGCATCCGCTCCCATCAATCTTCACCGTAACGTGAACTATGCTCGACCCATCATAAGAAACATCGCCGGTTTGCGACAGACGCCGAGAAGGAGACTATCAATCCGATGGTCCCCGAAGGAAATGCGTCGATTCGTCCGGCGGTGGCTACACCAACCAGCCAGCGAGTTCAGAGGCTCGTTGCACGCGGCTGATGGCGAGGATGAAGGCGGCGGTGCGGAGGGAAACGTTTCGGGTCGAGGATTCCTGCCACACATTTTCGAACGCATCGGAGAGCGTTCGATCAAGTTCTTGGCGGACCCGGTCCAGGCTCCATTTGTAGTGTTGGCGATTCTGAGCCCATTCGAAGTAGCTGACGGTAACGCCGCCTGCATTAGCCAAGATATCGGGAAGGATCATGATCCGCTTGTCGGAGAGAATTTTGTCTGCCTCGGGATCGATGGGGCCATTCGCGGCTTCGATGATCGTCTTCGCTCGAATCTTGCCGGCGTTAGTTGCAGTAATAACATCGCCGAGCGCTGCGGGGATGAGCAGATCCACATCCAGATACAGAAGTTCATCGGCGGGTATTCGTTCGGCGTTTTTGTAACCTTCGAGCGATCCTTTGTTTTTGATGACGTACGAAAAGACTTCGGGGATATTGAGCCCCTTGGGATTGACGTAAGCGCCGCTGACATCGCTGACCGCTACCACCGGAAATGCGGCTTCGTACAGGTACTTCGCTGCATGGGAGCCTACGTTTCCGAAGCCTTGGATGGCGGTGCGGCATTGCTCAGGCTTTACATTGATTCGCTTGAGCAATTTCACCGCGAGAGTTCCAACACCGCGCCCGGTGGCTTCTTCACGCCCGCGTGCGCCGTACTCCTCCACGGGTTTGCCGGTGATGACCGCAGGATTGAACCCGTGGTACTTTTCCCATTGGTTGCGGAACCACGCCATGACCTCGTGGTTGGTACCCATGTCGGGAGCTGGGATATCGGAATCGGGTCCGACGATCTCGTGAATCTGGTCCACGAACGAACGCGTCATTCGCTCCATCTCTCGTTTCGACAATGTTTTTGGATCGATACCGATGCCACCTTTCGCGCCGCCGTAGGGGAGATCCACAACAGCGGTTTTCCATGTCATCAGCGATGCGAGAGCGCGGACTTCGTCGAGATCGACCGCTGGGTGGTAACGCAGACCACCTTTCATCGGTCCACGAGCATTGTCGTGCTGAACGCGATAGCCGAGGACCGTTTCGATTCGGCCATCATCCCGTTCAAAGGCGACTTGGACCGTCACTTCCCGTTTGGGTGTCGTCAGCAACTTACGCATCCAATCGGGCATCTGCATCTGATCAGCCGCTTGACTGAAATACAGGTTGGTCGATTCGCTGGCACGCATGATCGGATTTCCCCAAAGAGGTTTTAAAGGACCGGGACCGATTCAACCGTCGCCAGACCATGAAGGAATAGTAATGTCTATGAGTGTACCGCATCGCTCGGGGCTGTGTTAACCACCGGTTACCAGGCGTATGGATGCAACGCATCCATGAGTTGATGCGAGGAGTGGGCGGCCAGCAATTGCGGGGCAAAACCCTAGAAAATCAGGAGTCATGCCGCCGAAAAAATGCATCGCGGACCGAGTCTTATGCTTCAACTCTATTTCTTGATGGCAGCAGCAGCCTGCACAATCGCGGTAAAAGAGTCCGACTTCAGCGAGGCTCCCCCGACCAAAGCGCCGTCGATGTTGGGTTGGCCCAACAGTTCCAATGCGTTGTCCGCTTTCACACTGCCACCATACTGAATGATGACATGCTCGGCGGTCGATGGTGAGAACAGAGTCGATAATAGGGCGCGAATATCGGCGTGGACTTCTTCCGCTTGGGCAGGAGTTGCCGTTTTTCCAGTCCCGATCGCCCATACTGGCTCATAAGCCAGGACGGTTTTCTTCATTTGTTCTTCGGTAAGTCCGGCGAGCGATCCACGGCATTGGCCTCGCACCACGTCGGTGGTGCGGCCGGCTTCTCGTTCCTCGAGCGTTTCACCAATGCAGACGATGGGTGTTAATCCTGCCGCTAAGACCGCCTTGAGCTTCTCGTTCACGAGGGCATCGGTTTCCCCAAAAATCGCCCGCCGCTCGCTATGGCCGAGGATGACATACTGGCAACCCACGTCCTGGAGCATGGCGCAGCTGAGTTCGCCGGTGTAGGCTCCGTCCGGCTTGCTGTAGACATTCTGGGCCCCTAACCCGATCGCGCTGCCACGCAATGTTGCAGCCAAATCGCCTAGGTAAACCGAGGGTGGGCAGACCGCCACGTCAACATTGCTGATTCCCTTGAGCGAGTCCATGAGCTGCTGCACGAGCGCTGTTGCGGAGCTCTTCAAGAGGTTCATTTTCCAATTGCCAGCAATGAAAATCTTTCTCACGTGTGGAGGCCTTTTTCTGGGGGATTTGAAGTCAAAGAATCTTTAGGACCTCAGGATGTCGGAATTGCCCAGATTGTCAAGATTGGTCTGGATTTGCATGGAGAAATGTTGGTACCGTCGCAGTTGCGAGTTTCGCGGTGCTTTCCGCGTGAAAACCCGCATCACCACGGACCTATGGGTCGCGGACTTGGAATCTAGGCTGGACACGGACACACGTAGGAACCATGCGAAAAATAGCCGTTATCAATCAAAAGGGTGGCGTGGGCAAAACAACGACCGCGGTCAATCTCGCGGCGGGTTTAGCGGCATGCGGAAAAAAGGTTTGCCTCGTGGATTTGGATCCCCAGGCACATGCGTCGTTGCACCTGGGCGTTACGGTGACCGACCAGGAGCAGAGCATTTACGATTTGCTCTGCAGCGATATCCCCTTGTCCGCCGTCCGCCGAGATATCTCGGAGCAGCTATCGATTGTGCCTGCGAATTTGGATTTGGCAGCAGCGGAGATGGAGCTCGCGGGCGAAGTGGGACGAGAAGTGATTCTTCGCGACCGTATCGAAGCCGAACCGGAAGAGCATGACTTCTTGATCATCGATTGCCCTCCATCTCTGGGCGTATTGACCCTGAATGCCTTGACCGCCGTCGATGAAGTCTTTTTGCCGTTGCAGCCGCACTTCCTCGCGCTGCATGGCCTTTCCAAATTGCTTCGCACGATCGAGGTGGTGGCTAAACGACTCAACCCGAGCCTTCGATTAGAGGGTATTGTCCTCTGCATGTACGAGTCGAGCACGCGATTGGCGGCCGAAGTGAGTCGCGATGTCGAGGAGTTCTTGCAAGCCAGCGCGTCGCAGAGTCCGGTCTGGGCCACGGCGAAATTTTTTCAGACCAAGATCCGTCGCAATATACGTTTGGCGGAAGCACCGAGCTTTGGTCAGTCGATTTTCGACTACGCTCCCAACAGCCATGGCTCTGAGGATTATTTAGGCCTCGCCCACGAAGTCCTGGCGTCGGAGATTGCTGGCCAAAGCTCCGAGGAATCCGTTGCCTTTTCGTCGAACTAACCACCCGTTGATGCATGTCCTTTTCCCTCTCCTAACGTAGCTCCCTGATGTCAGGACGTCTTGCCATGAAGATGCGATCGCTCGTCAATTTGCGTGCAACGGCTACCGCCCTCGCCGGTTTTTGCTTGGTCGTTACCTCGGGGTGCCAACCCCTCACGATGCGACAACGCTTTAGCAACTTCTTTGGTCCGCCGGTTCGCAATCAAGATGAAGACGATTGGGATGCTCCCGCTCGCAGTCGGCTTGGCCGAGAGGATCACGATGACGCGGAGAACGCGATGAAATCCTCTGCACAGGCAGCGGAATCCGCTTCAGCGAAATCCAATGGACTGTGGTGGCAACAGAGAAAGAACGCGAATAATGCTTCGGTCCCACGCGTGATCCTGCCTAAAGACCGTGTGAAGATCGCGGAACGAGAAAATTTGAAGGATGCAGCGAGCGAAAGTGCATCGAGTTCCAACGCCATCGGGCCATCGAGCGATGCAGGAGTCGCATTGGTGGGTTCGACGAAATCGGACAACGATTCGAAAACAACCGGTGCGAAGACGGCAGTAGCGTTCTACGGGCCCAAGGACGATTCTGGACCCGGCCAAGTGGTGTCGACGAAAGCGTCAACCTCCTCCGAGACTGGAGCCGCAAAAGCTTCGATCGCAGGTGACAACAGCGCTTCGATTGCAGACACTGGCATCCATGATGTCGATATCGATGGCGCTCTAGCATCATTACCACCTCAATTCCGTGACGTGGTGAAAAAGACAATAGCCGCTGCTCGCGATAAGGAATCTTCGAATCCATCCAATAACGGAACGATGGTCGCCCCTGCGGTAGGCAACACAGCACCCGATGAGCCGGTGATTCGGCGACTGAGCGATTCTGAGATCACGCTGCCTGCTGCGACCCCCTCTAATCTCGCAGCGAGTGCGTCGCCCGCGGCCACAACGGTAATCCAGCCTGTTGCGAGTGTTCCTGTCATCGAGAAAGTTTCGGCCACGGCCGCTGCGCCAACGAGCAGCAACAACTCGGTCGTCACCGCTTCAGGGAGCGTCTCGGCGACATCAGCGACAATGAACGTGCCATCGCCCCCAACGATCCAGCCGGGATCGACCGCTGCGGCACCCTCCAATCCGATCACGTGGCATCAAGCAACCAGCCAAGCGATCGAATTGTTGGAAAAGCAACTCGACGATAAAGCCCCTGCGGATGATTCCTTGCGAATGAGCCAAGAAATCACTTTGCGGATGCTGTATGTGACCCAGCGTCGGCTCGACGATGCGCTCAGGCCCATCGATCGTCTTTCCGATCAAGAGCAAGAGTACGTTCGGCACCAAATGCAAGCAATGTACGAGGCGAGCAATCCGGATGCCAACCCCGCTCGATCAAGGCACTGGAGCGTGGTGATGAATAGCCAACGCGAGGCGACCGCACATCTAGCCTCGATCAGTAATCTTGAAGTTCGTTCGGTCGCGTTTTGCAAACAAGTCGACGGATATGGAGTGACAGAACGATTTCCGAAGTACCAATTTACTCCGGACCAAGACGTCCTGCTCTACTGCGAAGTTGACAACGTAGCGGCGGAACGGGTCAAAGGGGGATACGAGACCCAATTGCAGGGCAATTATGAGATCTGCGATTCCAAAGGAAACCGAATCACAGAGCAGCTACTGCCGATGGAGCCAGAGGTATGCCAAAACCATCGACGCGATTACTTTATCGTCTACAAAATCTACATGCCACAGCAAGTCGCACCGGGTAACTACCAACTGCGACTCAATATCGAGGATCGGAAGAGCAAAAAGTTCGGGCAATCGACCGTCGACTTCGAGATCAAGAAATAGCGTAAGAGTCACGTAGCTCCATGCGAGCCACGGCGTCGCGATGGGGCTTCGTTCCCTTCGGAAGCCAGCGGAGCCGTGTCATCCCACGCCTTGACCACGGCCTTTCCATCCTCTCGCACACTCTGAAGTTGCGCGATCCGTCGGCGCGCACCGTCCAACTGGGAGTGGCACTTCTGCACGTATTCGACGGCTTTGGCGTAATCCGCCAACATCTCCTCTAACGGGAGCGTGCCGCTTTCGAGCTTGCGAACAATCTGTTCCAGCTGCGTCATCGCACCTTCGAAAGTCATCGATTCTTCGTCGGGTTTCGCCTCGGTATTCGCCTCGGTATTCGCTTTTGATTTCGCCATTGAAATGCCTGGTGCCTCCCTCGTACCGCTACAACCCTTACAGATGGAACATGCCGATTTGCAAACAGACGGTGGCCCCCGGTATTTGCTTCTCAGGGCTCGAAAATAACCTATTCAACCCGTTAGGAGAAGTCTCTACCGGGACTTAGGAATCAGATGAGTAGAAACAAACGCAAGAACCCGACACGTGGACTGGGGCAACCAGTCCCTGGCTCGCCCATTCGAAAATCGCTTAGTCCGTTGGGCTCCAATGCGAGCTCCACCGGCATGGAGTCGTCGTTGTCAGCTAGTGCAATCCCGGGGGCAGCGAGCCCATCCGCGTCCGTGCTCGCATCCCCTCCGGCCGAAGTATCGAGTTTATCGGACAAAAACGTCCTTTCGAGCCGCACCAATCCAGGAATCGACCCCGTCGCCGCTCAGCTTAACACCATCGAGGCCTTGCTCAAGTCCGTCAACGCACAGCGCGATCAAGATCCATCGGACTTTCGGCTACCTAGTGGTATGTTCGATGCACATGCCGCTTGGATGGCAGCGATCGATGCGAGAATACAGCAGTTCGTAGAGACTATCCAGCGTTATGAAAGAGAGCGGTCGGAACTGGAGACGCAGCGACGCGAGTTGCAATCGGCTATCGATGTAGCGACGACGCATTGCGAGCATCAGGAATCGATCCGAACCGATTCGGATTTGGTCCAAGACACCATAAGGCTGGACGAAGGCCTTGAAATCGCTCAGCAAGAAATCCAGCGACTGAATGAATTGCTCCAAAACTCGCGCGACGAATACAATTCGCTGCTGAGTTTCATCGAAAGCGAGTCCCGTGCGGTATTGGAATCGGATGACGACGCAGATACGGTTGCAATGCTACCGTCGGACATGGAACGGGAACTCCGCTTAGAAATCTCCCAGCTTCATGAACAAGTCGATTTCCTGCATGGAGAATTGAACCTAGTCCGCAGCCACGCTGCGACACCCAATGCAGAAGCCGATGAGTTGCGGCTGCAGGTCGAGTACCTGCGAAGTCAAGTCCTACAAGCTCGTTCGGAATCGTCGAACTTGAAGATGCAGTGCGAAGAGTTGGTCGCTCGGCTTGCCTCGCTCAAAGGCCCCACCAGCAACGAACGTACCGCTGCCTTGTCCTGGGAAGAACGAAAACGTGAATTGCTCGAGCAACTCGAATCTGAGTCGAGCAACGAGTCGGGAGAGAATCCAACCATCGATGCTGAAATGCAACGAATTCTCGCCGAAAAGAATCAAGAGCTCGCCAGCCGCGAACAAGAAATCCGTGAGCTTCGCAATTTGGTCGAGCAGCAATCAATCTCGCAAAACGGATTCGCTATTGGTGCTGCTGCCGTCGCAGATATCGTCGAAGCGGATGATCTCATCATCGCCGAACGGATGAAACTTCGAGAGATGCAGCACGAGTGGGAGCAGAAGCAGCGGCAATCGGAAATCGAGATGTCCCTCGAGAGGGCCAAATTAGCCCGTGAACGTTTGGAATTGCAAGACAAGCTCCGCGAGCTTCAGCAATTGCAAAAAGAAAGTGGCGTGGATGAGAGGAATGCATGCTCTGAGAAGTCGTCGACCAAACCGCGAGGGAATTGGTTCGCCCGCCTCGGCTTGAAAGATGATTGAATCATTCGGATCCACGAACGCACGCTCCGGTTGGACGGACGAGAAACGATACGACCATTGGGGGTACACGCTTCGAGAGAATAGTTGCGTGAAACCGGCCGCAATCGCGTTGCCGGTCCCATGAGCGGCCTGCTAGCTGTGGACGTAACCTTTGGGTTGCATCTGTGCGATCCCCGAGCGGGTCTTTGACCACAATCCGGTTCGCGATACAAAACTTCCGATGATAGTCAAAGGAATGCCATCGATTTCTGAAGGAAGTTCCACAAGACGGTCCTGCGGGACCGCAAGCAACAGTTCGAAATCTTCCCCATCACCGATCGCGTGTTCTAACGGTGTGCGCCCCGACGACTCTGCGATTGTGATTGCATCGTTACTAATCGGAATTCGATCCAAATCGACCTCAGCACCGCATTTGCTCGCTACCGTCACGTTGAGCAGATCGATCCCGAGGCCATCGCTGATATCGGTGGCGCCGCGAACAATTCCAAGGGCATGAAGCTTTTTCGCGAGGCTCAGCCGAGGCTCAAACTTTAGATGCTTGCCTCGAATGCTTCCTCCGAGTTTACCGGTCACCACGATCGCATCTCCGACCGAAGCTCCACTTCGCAACCAGCATCCGCCGACGGGTGCTTTTCCGATCGCCGTCATGTGAACCACCAAGGGGCCATCCCAAACATTGGTATCCCCTCCAGCGATAGCTACCTGATACCGCTCGCACGATTCACAAACCCCCTCAAAGATCTCTGCCCCGATTTCCCCCGAGCGATGGCGGGGGAGGCACAGCGATAAAAAGACCGCGATGGGCTCTGCTGCCATCGATGCCAAATCGCTCAAATTCACGGCAACCAGTTTGTGTCCGACCGCTTTTGGACCGCATTCGCTTAACACAAAATGAGTGCCATCGCAGAGCGAGTCGGTGGTCACGACCATGTCTTCACCGGTAGGGGCGAGCAACGCGCAATCGTCACCTATTCCCAATTTGACCTTGGGCAACCGAGCCGCCCGTTGCTTGGCCCATGCAATAAAACCATGTTCCATAACTTCGGAACCTTCTAAGTGTCAAAAACTTCTAAATGCGGTTGAAAGACTTTAGCAAACGCGAAGGCGAGTCCGTTTCGATTCTGATGCTCAGGCGTAATCGGGGCGGTTTGGCTTAGTCGGCGGTATTGGCTTAGTCGGCGGGGCGGGGTTTTCCGCTCCAACCCAGCTTCGTTCGGAGCGCTTCATAGTCGTCGTGCCCAGGCACGCTGATCAGTTGGAACTTGTCTTTTGCTCGCGCGATACGGACCGTGTAATCAGGTTCCAGTCGGCAAACGATCCGTCCATCCACGACGACACTTGCCGTGGGATGATCTCCCGGCAGTTTGGATCCCTGTAGTTTTAAATCAAACACGCGATCGGCGGTATCCACCACAGGACGCATGGTCAGAGTATGTGGGCTGATCGGACTGATGACGAAGGCTTGTAAGTTCCGCCTCAGGATCGGGCCCCCTGCTGAAAGATTGTGTGCGGTTGAGCCGATCGGGGTGCTGATGATCAATCCATCGCAGGCGTAGGTTGTGGCCAAGACACTATCGATGTGAAGATCGATGTACATCATTGCGTACGGTGGCCCGCCCAATACGGCGGCTTCGTTGAGCCCGATGATCGAGTGGACTTCTTTGTTGCCTTTCAGCACGCGGCACTGAAGCATCAGATGGCTGGTGATGGGGTACTCGCCTCGGCACACGTTGGGCCACACATCGACAAACTGGTCGGGTGGAATCGCTGCGAGGAAACCCAATCGTCCCAGGTTTACGCCGAGGACAGGCCGCTGGTTGCGTCCCATTTGCCGGGCAGACTGAAGGATCGAACCGTCTCCGCCGAGCACCACCACAAGATCGGAGTCGCATGCATCGAAACGATGGGAGAAGGTGGTATCAACAGCGACTACATCCGCACTTATGCGGATATGTTCGAGAATCGCGGGCAACTCGGATTCGACGCGAGGGCGGTTCGGAGCGGCCAGCACGACCACTCGAGGCCTTGCCCGACCGTTGCGAATCCATCCGGGTTGCGAGCTCACGCGTTATACTCCAGCCGCTTGCGAGCCGGCGAAATTCTGAGCCAGTTCACGGCAGGTGTGCGCGATGCCTTGTGGATCCAATCCCAGTTCGTGAAGCAGTTCGCCACGTTCTCCGTGCTCGATGAACCGATCGGGCAATCCGAGGGTTCGCAGGATCCGGGTGTCCCAGCCATGTTGGCACGCAGCCTCGAGAACGGCGGAACCAAAACCACCCATAAGTGCACCTTCTTCGACGGTGACGATGAATCGAGATTCTTCAAAGAGTTGGCCGAGCAGTTCCACATCGAGTGGCTTGATGAACCGAGCGTTCACCACGGTGACTGAGATGCCTTCGTTGGCGAGTAAGTCTGCGGCGGCTAACGCTTGTTGGAGCATAGCACCGATGGCTACGATCGCGCCGTCAGTACCGCGGCGCATGACTTCGGCTTTGCCGAGTTCGATCTTTTGTGCAGGTCGCTCGAACGCCAGGGCGCTGGTCTTCGGATAGCGGATCGAGCATGGGCCTGGATGCTTCAGCGAGAACTCGAGCATCGGTTCGACTTCGGTGGAGTCTCCGGGAGCCATCATGACGATGTTCGGGAAGACCCGCATGTAACCGATGTCGAACACACCATGGTGCGTCGGACCATCCGGACCAGTTAGTCCAGCCCGATCGAGCATCATGGTCACGGGCAGATTCTGAAGTGCGACCTCTTGGAAAATTTGGTCGTACGACCGCTGCATGAACGTGCTGTAGATCGCCACGATCGGTCGCAATCCTACTTTGGCTTGGCCGGCGGCGAATGCGACCGCATGGGACTCGCAAATCCCGACATCGAAAAACCGATCTGGGAACTCGTCCCGGACTGGCTCGAGCTTGTTACCTTGGCACATGGCGGCGGTCATGATGGTGACCTTCGAATCGCGACGCATTTGATTCGCGATCGCGTCGCGGGCGTAGTTCGTGAAGGCGGGCTTTTCGCCGATGCTCAGCACGCGTGGGCTGCCGTCCTCGTCCTCGAAGGCTGGAGGTGTGTGGAAGTAAACGGGGTCTTCTTCCGCCGGTTTGTAGCCTCGGCCTTTCTCGGTGACGACGTGGAGCAAGGTCGGTCCTTTTTGGTCGCGAACCATCTCCAGGTATTTGCGCATCAACCGAATATCATGCCCATCGATAGGTCCGATGTAGCGGAAGCCAAACTCTTCGAAGAGCATGCCGCCGACCATCCCGGCCTTGACCCCTTCTTTGATTTGGGCCAATAACCGCTCGGTGGGATCGCCAAAAACGGGTAGCTTGTTGAGGACCTTGACCACCTCGCTCTTGAATCCCGTATAGAAAGGATTGGTGCGGAGGCGGTCCAAGTAGTTGGCCATTGCGCCGACGCGAGGGCAGATCGACATCTTGTTATCATTGAGCACGACGATCAGGTCTTTGTTTAGTTCGCCGGCGTTGTTCATCGCTTCGAAGACGATGCCCGATGGGAACGCGCCATCGCCGATGACAGCGATGCTTTTGCGGTTTCCTTGGTCCATCAAGTCATCGCCCGACTTGAGTCCGAGGGCAGTGGATACGGAACAACCGGCGTGCCCGGTCATGAACAGATCGTATTCGCTCTCGTGCGGGTTGGGGTACCCCATGAGACCACCCCGCTCTCGGATGGTTTTGAACTCAGCGTAGCGACCAGTGATCAGTTTGTGCGGATAGATTTGGTGGCCCGTATCCCAGATCAATCGGTCTTTGCGAAAGTCGAAGACGCTGTGGAGGGCCAAGCAGAGTTCGACCACACCTAGGTTGGACGCGAAGTGTGCTGTGCGAGTCGCGAGAAGGTTGCAGAGAACATCTCGGATCTCCGAGCCGAGTTTTTCCAAATCTTCCACCGACATCGACTGAAGCGGTTCCGCCGAATCCAATTTGGAAAGCATTTCATGCATCGCCATCAGTTACTCCGATCCAGGATGTATTGCGCGAGCCTCTTCAATGGGAATGCGGCCTCACCGAATGGCGCCACAGCATCGATCGCTTGGGACACCCATTGACGGGCTTGTTCGCGACTTGCTGGAATACCATAGACGGTTGGAAAGGTCAGCTTTCCGCGCACGCTATCTTTTCCGGTTGCCTTTCCAGTGTTTTCCGCCGTGCTTTCCACGTCTAGTAGGTCGTCGACAATTTGGAAAGCTATTCCGATTGCGCGGCCATACAAACCGAGGGCGGCACGCTGCTCTTGTGTGGCCCCGCCAGCGATCCCCCCCATCAGTACCGAGGCAGCGATCATGGCTCCGGTTTTCCGGCGATGGATGGCATCGAGCCAACGTTTTTGCTCGTCCAGCGACATTGCGGCCGAATCCCGCTTTTCCGCGAGCAAATCGTCCATCTGGCCCCCGACCATCCCTTCACTACCCGCAGCCTTGGCTAAGGCCAAACAGGCTTCGCCGGCTGCGTGCGGTGGGAGGGGGCTCCGCAAAATAGTCTCAAAGGCCAAGGGTTGCAGGGCATCTCCGGCTAGAATGGCGGTGGCTTCGTCGAATTGGATATGGCACGTCGGTCGGCCTCGACGAAGATCATCGTCGTCCATGGCAGGCAAATCGTCGTGGATTAACGAGTAGCAGTGGATCATTTCCAATGCAGCGGCAGGCCCGAGAGCAGCTTGCGAATCGCCGCCGACGGCTTCGCACGCGAACACGCAAAGGATCGGACGCAAGCGTTTTCCGGGGGCTAGCAGGGAGTAGGCGATCGCCTCCCTCAAACGGGCCGGGCAGTCATCCCCCAAGCGATCGATGGCCGCGACTAGGGTCGCTTCTACATCGCTGGCCACGGCTTTCCAGCGTCCTAAGAACGCGTCCAGACCGTCCTTTGCCGCGGTTTCGCGGCCGTTCGAGCCACTGACGGGATGGCCATTGGGGGATTCCGAGCCCAGAGAAGCAGCCGACAATCCGGCTCGATGTTTTGGCTCTGAAGGCATCGATGAGGTGATGATTACATTCCTGCAACAAGTGCGAATCCCGAGCAGTTTGACTCGGTGGGGCCGCATTATAACGGCCATTTCATCGGCGAAAAGCGAGCTAAGGCGAACTGATGTGGTTCCGGGCCTAGTTATTGGAGGCTTGTCTCAGCAATTTCAAGGTGTCAACGTTGAGAATGGCTGAGCAGAGAGCGGATAATCGGACCTGTTGATATCGTCCGTTCGTTGGGAGGAAACGGCACAAACGGAACAAATGGACCTCGTGGAGCTAGTCTGCAGCGCTCTTCGAGGATGATTCGATACACCTAGAGCGGACGGAAAAATCGATATAGAAATCGCTCGAGAATCCGAAAGCAAACATTGTCGGGAGCCAGTTGGTGCTCCAATAATGGTTTTGTAAGTTTTGGGACGCTGGCCTGTACTGGCGATACCTTGGACTTTCCAGCGGGTTGACAGCAACAACGCAGTTCATCTCGTTAGGCAACTATCCCACGGAACATTCGGCTATGAATCGCAGACTCATTTCGGTTGGACTCTCAGTCGCTTCGGTCTTTGCCACTGTTCCGCAAATCGCATCGGCTCAACTCTCGACTTCCCCGACGGGTGGAGGCATCTCGAGCACTCCGGGTATCGGCGGTGCAGGCGGAATGACCGGTGGCATGACTGGCGGGATGACCGGTGGTGCAACAGGTGGCATGACAGGTGGATTGGGTGGAGCGAGCATGGGCGGGGGCGCGATGAACACCTCGAACTTCCCAGGGACATTTGGTGGTCCCGGTGTGACCGGTCAGATGATCCTGCAGAATTTGAACACACAACCGATTACGGCAGCAGGTGGGGCTGGCGGCAGCGCGTTTGGAACGGGTGTTTCCGGAAGCGCTTTTGGAGGCAACGCGTTCAGTGGCGGCGCAACGACCCAAGGGGGTATGGGCGCGGGTGGAATGAACATGGGTGGGCTGGGAGGCATGGGCCTCGGCGGTATCGGTGGGCTAGGCCGTGGTGGCTTGGGCCTAGGTGGATTTGGCGGGGGGAACTTCGGAATGGGGCTGATGGGCGGGAATGCTCAAGGCCGCAAATCGATCCGCGCTTCGGTTCGTCCTGAAATCGAGATGAGTGCCGTGGGGGCCGCCGATCTTTCGGCGAGAACCAAGTCTCGCTTCACCAACCTACCCGCTGCTAAGAAATTCCCGAACGTGAATGCCAGTTATGAAAATGGCTCGGTCGTTCTTCGCGGTAGCGTCGCTACCGAAAAAGATAAGAAGATGATGGAACGACTGATGAAGCTGGAGCCGGGGGTAGATTCGGTGAAGAATGAGCTCCTGGTGCAGGGGCCAACCCTGGAGCAAATCCCTGCAATGCGGAACCAGTAAAGGCTGTTCCTACCATCGATTCTTTCGTGGTGGGTGGCTGCTTGCCTACCATCGCGAAACCTGGGAGTGCCGTTCCAACGGTTGTGGCAGGAACTGTCTTCGACTGAAGGACGCTCCCCGATTCGCCGAGTGGCACGAATGTTTGATCTGCGGTGGTTGTGCCGGGAATTACTGCGGGAGCAACACTGGATGCTGGCACAACTCCCTCATTATGGCCAGGGATGTGGACACCATTCGACAGTGTTTCGGGCAACTCACTACGGGTTGCTTGCTCGATGTACGCTGCGGCTTGTTCGGGCGAAAAATGGGGCTGCGGTTTCAGGCTTCGTGCTGGTACCGGGATTGTAGTGGTTTTTGGTTGATGTTGCAGTGGTGCCACGCTTGACGAACCGGGTGTTCCCACTGCTTTCTTCGCAGACGCTTGGATCACCAATTGCTCTTCTTCAGAAGGTGGTCCAGGAAGCAGTAACGTCGCTGCATTGCCACGAATGACACGCCCTTCTTTCGTTTTGAAGGTTGGGATTAGCATAATCTTCTTCTTGTAACCAGGCGCAGCATCCCACGGAATCCAGATGCTGTAGGACGCACCCAGTTGGCTCTCGGAGAAGTGGGTGGTGAATTGCTCGGGGGTGAATCGAAACCTCTTGTCGGCCGATTCGATGCTCATCCCATCATGGCTGCGATGCGTGTCGTCAAATCCATAGACGGTCAACTCACCATCGACCGGGATGGCTTGGCTACGTTCGTTGTAGAAATAGATCCGCCCCCCGAATCCTCGAGTCGGTGGTTTTCCCTCCGCGGTGAATATGTCATGCGTCCACGTTGCATTGATGCTCTGTGGGGTTTGGTACTCTTTCTTTTTAAAGAAAGACCACGACGAATCCTTCTTCTTCCCCTTGGTGTCTCCGGTCAGCGATGCGCAACCTATTGTCGGTAACGCGGCTACCAGTGCAGACAACAGAAGAATGTTTTTATGCATCGCGTTCATGGTGATTTTTTCAACTTCAAGAGGTGACGATGAATCGTTGCCAAACTTCGAAAGGAACTCGACGGATCGTGTTACTTCCTCGGACCTGCAGCAGGACTAACTGCGTTAGGAGTTGGTGGTAACATCGGACTCACAGGCACATAGTTCGTCTGGACCACTTGTCCGTTCCCATTCGGGACTACCGGGATGTACGACGAGTTTTGCATCGGCCGAGCTGGATTCACCACCCCACTTCCATCGCTCGATTCCAGTTGCAGGATCGATTGAGGTTGTGTGCGGCTCGAGTTGAATCCATTGGGTTCGATTCGCATTGGTGGGTTCGATTGCGAAGGGTCCTCGAGGAGCATTTGGCCCTCCATCGGCTGGATGTACGAATCCGAAGGTTGGATGTAGTTTGGTGCTCCTGGTTGGCAATTCGGATCGTTTTCTCGGTCGACCGTTGGGGTCACGTCGGGATAGATCACTGGCGACGTCGCAGGACCCCAAAGGCCATTGCCAGCCGAGAGTCCTTGGTCGCTGTAAACATTCAGCACATCGGCTAGGCACCAACTCATCCGCGACGATTCGACTTGCTTGATCATGTCCAATTTATTGGGATCATTGAAGTTGATGACGCGTGGGGTCATGACGACGAGCAATTCGGTGCGAGCTTCGCTCTCTCGATCGAATCGGAATAGTGCTCCAGCGATCGGAATATCCGCCAGCCAAGGAATGCGGCGAGATTGACTCACTCGTTCTTTGGTAATCAATCCACCCAGGACGACTGTCTGCCCGTCGTAAGCAGTGACTCGCGTTTGTGCTAGCGTTTGATTGAATGCTGGGGTCTTTGTCGTTTGAACACCATCGGCAGTCTGAGTATTTAGTTCTAATCCATCAGCATCCGAAACGCTCGATCGACTGATCGCAACGATCATGTTGATCAACCCGTCCTGGTTGGTCCGTGGTTGGATTTGCATGGTGAGACCAGTATTGATGTACTGAACGCTCTGCGTAACGCCGCTGACCGTATTGGTCGAGTTGCCGAGGATTGGAACCGACTTACCGACGTTGACGACCGAGATATTGTTGTCGATGGTGGTCAACGTAGGCCGAGCCAGCACTTGCGCTCGGTTCGCATCTTGAAGCATTCGGAACAGCAGGCCAACTGACTCGCTACTTGCCGCGAGGACCAAACCACCGTAACCGAGTCCCGCCGACGAGTTGCCCATCGCGAAACCGCTGCTTCCTTGACCGGCGACGTTCGCTCCACGTCGATTCGGAGAAACGACTGCAGCGGTACCACCCGATGCGGCCTTTTCGAGTTGGAAGGGTGTCAGCAAATTGAATACTGGGCTGGTGAGTGTACCACCCGTAGCGCTGTTGCGATCGAACAGCAAGGAATCTTGCAAGCCGAGTTCGGTACCCATTTCGAATTGGTCGGTGAGGGCGACTTCGGCGATGAGCATTTCGACGAAGATCATCGGTTGCTGGCGATCAAGCCGTTCGATCACTTCGCGGATCTGCTTCATGTATCGCGGCGTTGCACTGACGATGATGCTGTTGGTCGACGACTCCGGTGAGACGAAGATCGTGAGGACTTCGCGGTCGGCTCGTTCGAACAAACTGACTTGCTGGTTCTGTTGATTGAAACCTTGCGTGGTCAAGGTCTGCGCCAAAGTCCGTTGTCCTTGGAAGAGGTTCGTGAGCGCGACGTTGACGTCGGCAGCGTTGGCGTTCCGCAACCAGATAACTTCCGTAGTCCGTTGGTTTCCACCCGCCTCATCCAGCCGATAGAGCAAGGCTTCGATCACGTCGAGGTCCGAGGCATCACCGGATGCGATGATGGTGTTGGTTCGAGTGTCCGCGGAGATTCGGAGTGGTACGAGCGAGCTTTCACCACCACCAACCAGCGCGGCTAGGTTTTGCAGACCGAAAAGCCCGGCACCTTGCTGTTGGTTGGTGTTGGTTCCCGTTGCCGGGAGCCCGAACGCTTGCTGAATGATAGTGACCAAACTGGTCGCGTCACCATTGACCACCGGATAGACCTTCATCCGTGCTTCCGCACTGGGCAGTTGGTCCAGTTGCTCAATGAGGGCTGCGATCAGCGGCATGCTCTTGGAAGGTGCACGGACGATCAGTGTGTTGATGCTCGGGTTGCTGGTGATTACCACGCCGGCGAGAATGCCCGAGTTGACCTCGGCGCCTTCGCGGGCAACGATCGACAGCCGACTGCTCGGAGGAGTGCTTCGGCCACTTCCTGACGATTGCTGCTGCGGTTGCTGTTGTTGGAATCCACCTTGCTGGGTGTTGGTCGCTCCAGTGGAGGTCCCGTTGATCGCGGATTGCAAGATCGGTTGCAGGTCGGCCGCAACGGCGTTCTTGATCGGGAACACCCGGATTTCATTCTCGGCCGGTGTCGATTCGACGTCGATCTCGAGGATCAACCGAGCCACCTCAGCAATGTCACGCGGAGAGGCTTGGACAATCAACGAGTTGGTGCGATAGTCCGCGACAACCTTGACCCTCGTATTCAACTGAGTGGTCGATGTCGTGGCCCCGGGTGCACCCCCTTGTGCTCCGGTACCAGTATCCGAGAAGAAGTTTCGGACCAGTGTTTCAGCATCGACCGCGGATGAATTGATCAAGCGGAAGACGCGAAGCTGGTTGTTCGGATCGAGAGGCTGATCGAGCTTGACAATCAGTTCCTTGATCCCGGTGAGTGCTTCGGGGCGACCGATCAGCAGGAGCGAGTTAGGCTGTCCCAACGCGTAGATACTGATTTGGCCTTGGCGTGGCGAGAAGACCTTGTCGTTGAGATCCTTGAGCACCGGTTCGAGAGCCACGCCGTTGACGTGCTTGAGCGGATAAACCTCGATCTCAGGTTGGGTTTCCGAGCTTTGCTTTTTGATTTGCTCGATCACTTCGAGGACGCGCTGGACGTCCCGCTTGCCACCTTTGACGATGACCAATCCCATTTCGGGGACGAACGAGATGTCGACGTCGCCGATGAGGCCGGTGTTGCTATTCAGGTTGTCCGGCGAGCCGACCGCCATACCAGGCGCGTTTTCGTCGTCTTGCTGGCCGTTCGGGTTTTGCTGTGGATTGAATTGAGCCGTCCCAACCGCTTCGTCTTGAAGGGGTTGTTGGTAGGAGGCTTTGCGGACCAAGCTGAGAGCGCGTTCGATCCGCTCGGGGGTCGCAGGGTTGATCGGAACGATTTGCGTAGGACGCTGCGGATCGATTTGGGCCAAATCCACCGCGGTGACGACTTGGGTCCAAGCCAACACGTCTTGCGGTGAGCCTTGCAATCGGACTTCGTCGTTCCGACGGTCGATCGTCATGATCTCGCGCGGTCCCGACTCGGTGACGATATTGAGCTGAGCGAGTTCGCCATTGTTCGAGGTGGTGATCGAGAGTTTGGAACCAGCGATTCGACTGATTCCATCCTCGAGTTCACGCCAGGTGATCTTTTGCAGTTTGTACTGGCGCGATTGGATCGTGTTGGGGATGGCGCGACCGTACTGGTCGGTAGCGAGGGTACCGGTTTGCTTTTTGATGGCTTCGACGGCAACGGCGATTTGGCGCTGGGTCGCATCGGGGGCCAAGACCATCAGTCGACCACTGTTGGGCTCGGTGGTGATACGGACGCGGCGATCCGAACCGAATTGGGATTGAAGGAGAAGGGCTGCGCTGCCGACACTCTCGGTGGGGATATCATAAACTTGTAGCCGAGCATCGCTCAGACCGGCTGCCGGAGTGAAGCCGGTGCCTTGAGGGGCGGCTGGAGCCATCGCAGGCCTGGCTTGTGGATTGTTGGCCGGTGGTAGAGCCATCGGTTGCAGTGTGCCTGCGGGTGCCCCAACAGCGGGAGCCGCCGACACTGGTTGTTGTTGCTGGAATTGGATTTGTTGGGCGGGGTTGGTGGGTCCCGACGCCCGTGCCGGAGCAGATGCTCGTTGCGCCGTGCCTCGACCTCCTGCTGGTGCCGTTTGGGCGAATGCGATTGGGCCCGCCATCAAGCAGGCAGCCAAGACACCGGTCGACTGAAGATGCTCCCGAAGCATCTTTCGCAACGTTTTCGGGGATTTCGATGTCCGGTGATTCTTTGAATTTGCCACCGTCTGGACAACGTGCATGGTTCTTTTCACGGGTGCCTTGCCTCACAATGAATGGTCCGATGACTCACAGCGCAGAGTCACTCTGGTCGGAATCATCGGAACAACTGGAAGATCTTCTTCAGCCAAATAAGTCATCCCGAGCGTTAAAGCTTCACATTTCACCCGTTGTTAGGATTCTGGCTAAAGATCCGGAAAGGTACTGGCGCCAGAAATTCATGGTGCCTGATGGGGAATTCCTAGGCGATTTCAGGTGAAAGCTAGGTGGAGGTGAGGTTGCGGAAGCTAGCAATTCTGCCACAATACGACGGTTTCCAGGATCGTTAACTGCCTCCGAGGAAACACTCGATGGATGACAAGCTCGCAACCGAGGGGATCACGTTCGACGACGTGCTTATCGAACCCCGTTACAGCGATATTCTCCCGTCCCAGGTCGACGTCAGCACGCAGCTGACCAAGCGGATCCGCTTGGAAATCCCTCTTCTCTCGTCGCCGATGGATACCGTTACCGAAAGCGAGATGGCGATCGCCCTCGCGAAAGTGGGAGGTTTGGGGATTATCCATAAGAACATGGACATCCAATCCCAAGCGGCCGAGGTGACCAAGGTGAAGCGATCGGCGAATGGCATCATTCCCGACCCTGTGACACTTCTTCCGAGCGACAGTGTTGCCACCGCTCAAGATGTGATGCGCAAGCAAAACGTCTCTGGCATCCCAATCGTTGAAACCACAGGCAAATTGGTTGGAATTCTGACGCGGCGCGACATGCGGTTCCTCGAATCGAGCGATCGTCCTATCTCCTCGGTGATGACCCGTGAGAATTTGGTGACGGCGCAGGGGAATGTAACGCTTGCGGAGGCTGAGCGAATTTTAACGGATAAAAAGGTGGAGAAACTTTTGCTGGTTGACGATCAATACAAACTAACCGGACTCATTACGATCAAAGACATCGACCAGATGAAGAGTTACCCAGCTGCGTGTAAGGACGAGTTGGGGCGTCTTCGGGTCGGTGCGGCGATCGGAGTTCATGATTACGAACGAGCGGAACAGCTGATCCAACGCGGGGTCGACATCCTAGTGGTCGATAGCGCGCATGGCCATTCCTCGAACGTCATCGAAACGGTCAAGAAATTAAAGAACCAGTGGTCGATCGATGTGATCGCCGGCAACGTGGCAACATACGCCGGTGGAAAAGCATTGATGGATGCTGGGGCTGACGCGGTCAAGGTTGGGATCGGCCCAGGTTCCATCTGCACAACCCGTGTGATATCAGGCGTCGGTGTCCCGCAAATCACCGCCATTTACGAAACCACAAAGGCTTGCTCGCAAGCTGGCATTCCTACCATCGCCGACGGCGGTATCCGCTACTCGGGCGACATCGTGAAAGCGATCGTCGCTGGAGCACAGACGGTGATGATTGGAAGCTTGTTCGCCGGGCTCGCCGAAAGTCCAGGTCGGACCATCCTGTATCAAGGCCGCACATTCAAGGCCTACCGCGGGATGGGATCACTGGGCGCCATGGTCAAAGGATCGAGCGAGCGGTATCGCCAAGGGACACAGGATCAACTCTCCAAGTTGGTTCCCGAGGGAGTCGAAGGACGCGTACCGTTCAAAGGTTCATTGGCTGACTTTGTGTATCAACTTGTGGGCGGACTTCGAGCCGGTATGGGGTACTGCGGTACCAAGACCATCTCGGATCTTCGCTCGGTAGCACGTTTCATCAAGGTCTCGGCCGCGACGGTGCGGGAGAATCATCCACATGACATCGCCATTACGCAGGAAGCGCCCAACTACAGTCCGGAGGTACCCAACTCCAACGATAGTTGATAGTCTCACGGAAGTCTCACTCGCGAGCTTGGGTGCACGGTCATCCCACCTCCATGCTCGCTCTCGTCGCGGATGGTTCACTAAAATTCTATCGCTCGGTCTGTTGAGCTCCGTTTCGTGCGTCGGAGTTGCCGATGCTCTGGCTCAGCAACCCGCTCCGCCACCCGCTTGGTCCCCTCATCCCTATCAAGCACCAGGCGGTGAGCAAAGCAATCCGCTTCGCCCAAGTGCAGCGTCCGCAACACAACCTAACGCGCAGTTTACCGCGCAATCTATTGCTCATGCGACCGCGCCAACAGCTGCGCCATCGAACGGCTCTTTGCCAATGGCAGCGTCAACATCGAGTACGGGCTCGCCAGACAGTTTAGTCCAGCGTTGGCGGAAGACCGACCGAACGCAACGCGATGCAGTTGCTCCTGCCACGTATACCCAATCGTTGCAACGGTCCGCCGAGCCAGTGGCTCAGCCATCGGCGGCTCCAATGGAACCATCGGTGGCAAGCATGGATGCCGTTCCTGCAAACCAAGGAATGCCCTCGATGCCCGAACGCCTCGCGCGGAACACCTCTCGGTCATCCGAGCCACAATGGACACCGATGCAATGGTCTCAGGTTCAACAACCAGCTCCTACCGAGCCCGCAAAATTCTCTGCATCGCAGCAATTCTCACCGAAAGACGAGCCAAAAGGCCCCAGGCTGAATCTCATTCCAGCAGGTCCCAATGTACCGGTTGCAGACTCGACGGGCATTCAACTCGCTGCATTCCAGCAAGCTGAAAATGTTTCGGCTCAAGGCGGAGTACCGGCTGTCAGCAATGCCGTACCTACGAGCGAACCTGCTCCATGGACGGATCGGTCCGAAAGCCGGCCATCGAATCGTGGGTCGGTTCAAGGTGTCAAGCCGAACCGAGCCCCTTCAAGCTTGCTGACTCGTCAACAATCACCGGCACAAGAACCCGCTTTGGGACTTCCTCCAGCAGTCGTGCCACCGGCGGTTGTGCCACCGGCAACGCTGCCGAGTTTGCCGCCTACGGCGAACGAAATCGCACCTCCAGTGTTGCCGCAGATTCCAAGCCGGGACCCGATCCTCGTGCCACCGTTTCGTGATTCTGTTCCTGTGCCACCTGCGACCGAGCGGCCGCGTCCAGAGCAGATCGTTCCGAATCCCTTTCCGCAACGACAACCCGAATCGATGCCACCTGAGCGTTTGCCGACCTCGCCATCGGATCGCAGTGTCCCAGAAGACTCTGCGTTTGGCGATGACGATTTGCCCCCTATGCCGCCAATGCGTCAAAATCGATCGATCGCGAACTGCGATGAAGTCCGCAACTTCGCGATGAATACGGATATTAAAAATGTCAGGGTCGATTCGTCCCCTGGATTTGTGCAAGGGTATCAAGGTCTCGATCGAACCAACTCCTACACCAAAGAGTCGTTTGTTGAGAAAGCTCCAAGCCGAACGTGGTACGACTACGACGGCCAAGTCGTCGCCCAAGGTCGTTTGATCGATTTGGTTTTCGGCACAGCGCTCATCGAACAGGCTGATGGAACGCGTACGTCCTACCTGCTGAGAAAGCTCAGCGATGGAGATCAAGCATACATCGCTGAGGTGTGGGGTGTGCCTGTTACTTGCTCGCTCGGCGATCAAGGCTTCGAAGCTCGCATGTTTGCGGATTCAACCTTCACTTGGAAGGCCACCGGCGCATGTCACAAGCCGCTCTACTTTGAAGACGTACAGTTGGAGCGTTACGGACATGAATGGGGACCGGTTGTGCAACCTGCGATCTCAACCTTGAACTTCTTTGGAAGTTTCGCCTTGTTGCCTTACAACATGGGTATTCACCCGATGAACGAGTGCCAGTACCCACTGGGCTACTACCGTCCTGGTTCGTGCGCACCGTGGACCCTCGGGCCAATACCGATCAGCTTGCGAGGAGCATTGTCTCAAGCGAGTGTAGTGACGGGTACTGCATGGGCGGTTCCGTAACGGAAGCCCAACTGCAGGTGAAGTTCAACCGCATCTAATGTTGATGCGAAACTTGGGAGAAGCGATCGAGAGTGTCGATCGCACTCCACGCTCTCAGCCTAGCCGCAGAGACTATCTCCAAAACGATTTGTCGAGCGAATCCTCGGACTCGTTCGATTCGCCAGGGGATCGCTCGAGCGATAATTTTTCACTGAGCGATGCATGCTCGCGAAGGCGTGTTACGATCGCTCGCGTGTCGATCGAAACGCCACCGCTGACGATGGCTGATATCGATCCGTCCCCCATCTTGCGAGTCGCCACGATCGAATCGATCTCTTTGGGAGCGATTGGCAAGCGGGGTGCGTAGGCTGGGTTCCCGAGAACCTCGAACTTGTCGCCCGAGCCGTTATCGATTTCATTTCGAACCAGTTCCAATGCGATCGCTAGATCGAAGATATGGCGTAGGCGACCGTAGATCGGATGGGCCTTTTGCAAGGCATCGAATCGAGCTGTGAAGTTTTTGGCAAACGTGTCCGCTGCGCCGTCTTGCCGCTCGGAAACCTTCCTCTCTCCTTTAACATCCATCATCTGTGCCTCACTCAGGACCTGAACGTTGGGTGATTCGAGATGGTAGATCTTCTTGTCAGGATCGTAGGGAATGCGGCTTTGCAAGCATGAGAACCACCAGCGGACCATCGATTCGCTGGACTTGCGTCCCCGAAGTTCTGTTTCGAGCCAGTAGTTTTTCACGCCATCGACGCTGGGTTCAAGTCCCAGGGCCAATCGTTTCATATGTGCATCGGCGATGAGCAGCGCATAGCCAGTCGGTGAGTCTCCGGGCAAGCCGATGATGTTCGCGTGTTGACGCCCGAGAGTTTCCTTCCATTCTTCAGCCCATCCGTCGGGATCGCGCCGAAGATTGCGGATGGAAGCTGGTTGACGGGCCATTTTGTACGCGGTCACTAAGCGATCAGGGTCGGGATCGATCGAGCAACCGAACTCACCACGATTGCGGAGGACTTGCGGGGCGATGGAAAGTAAATCCTCAAGCAGCACTGGAGGTAGCTTTAAGTCGTTATGAATCAACACGCCCGAAGGATCCGCGACGATGTTTCCGGCCGGGCCTCCGAGGAACCATTCTCGGCTCGAGGCATCGTAGGCCACGTAATCGATACGGCATAAGCCGCCGAGCAACTCCGCTGCGATTCCCGCGCCGAGTCCGGTTTCTTTTTGCTCTTTCAGTTGGCGATCGAGTTGATGCAGGGAGATCCAGCGGAGTTTGGTTGGCTGTTGCCAGTCACCGAGTTGTGAGAGCGATATGATGGAATAGGAGTTGTCGGGTTTGGGGGCGGGGACATTGCGAAGCTTCGGGCCTCCCTCGATCTTCATCGGATCCAATCGTTCGATCACACCTGCTGGGTCGATGCGCACGCCTTGACGGAACGGGTTCATCGTCGATGTGCCACCTGCGTTCGTCCATTGGTCGGGTGTGATCGTCGATTCAATGAGTTGCATCAGTTCTGAGAAGTTCGCCATCGATGCACCGCCAGCAGCACCACCATTGGAACCTCCGAGTCCCTGTGGATTGCCGAACGGATTTCCCGCGAATCCGCCGGGGACGCCACCTGGAGCGGCACCACTCGGATTCCATCGATTGGCATGCAATGCTGTCAGGACTCGCTGCTTCGATTGTGGATCGAGCGCATCGATCTGATTTCGCACGGCGATGGGATCTCGTCGTGCCAACGCAGCAGCGAGTTCCGGGAATTGCCGATCGAGTCTTAGGTCCTGAGCGATTGCGATGCTGGGAGTTAAAACAGCCGAAAGCAGCGTGGTGCCCACAAGCAGGCAGACCAAAACTATGAAGCCTAAAAACTCGCAGCGCGAGTTCGTGACCGATTTCCACATGGCCTTCCCCTAGTTCAAGCAGCATGCGCCAAACGCGGCATGCCAGATCCAAATTGCGTGTCCTGAAGCACTCCGCGACCGGCTTCGACGGGGGCACGCTCCCTTACAGCTTAAACCATACTCCCAGGGGAAACCACAAAAACGCGAAATTATGCTTTGGCAAATCGCTCTTGCAGGGATAGAACCGTCATATCCTTTTCGCTGGCGGCCTGCATGGCCTCGATCGCGATGCGTCCGGCGGAAAGGGTGGTGATGCATGGGACACCGAATTGAACGGCAGCGGCACGAATGCGACCTTCGTCGGTTCTGGCTCCTTTGCCGTTCGGAGTGTTGATGATCAGGGAAACATCGTCGTTCTTGAGGTAGTCGATCAAGTTCGGGTGGCCCTCGGCGAGTTTCTTCACACGGGTCACTGGAACGTTGGCTCGCTCGATCTCCAGCGCGGTGCCGGTGGTCGCTAGCAATCGGTAACCAAGATCGTGCAGCTGCTTGGCCAGGACGTCGATCCCCTTGCGTTGCCTCGAGGAGATGCTGAGGAAAATATTACCGCTGGTCGGGAGGACGCACCCGGCCGCGATTTGGCTTTTGTTGAAGGCGATGGCGAAATCGTCGCTGATACCCATCACCTCGCCCGTGCTCCGCATTTCGGGTCCGAGAACGATATCGACCCCAGCAAACTTGCGGAATGGAAAAACCGCTTCCTTGACCGAGATACTGCGTGGAACCGGTTCGCCGGTGACTCCGAGTTCCTTAAGTTTCATCCCGACCATGACCTTAGCCGCGATATTGGCGACGGGAACGCCGGTCGCTTTGGCGACGAACGGCACTGTGCGGCTAGCTCGCGGATTGACTTCCAAAACGTACACGGTCTGCTTGCCGTCTTCTTCTTCCTTGATCGCGAACTGCACGTTCATGAGCCCGATGACCTTTAGGCGTTTTGCCATGGCGTAGGTGGCGCTGCGGATGTCTGAGAGAACGCTTTCGGAGAGGGAGAACGGTGGGATGACGCAGGCCGAATCGCCGGAGTGAACGCCGGCCTCCTCAATGTGTTCCATGATCCCCATGATGACCACATCATCCCCGTCCGACACGGCATCGACGTCGACTTCGGTCGCGTCTTCGAGAAAGCGATCGATCAGCACCGGTTGGCCTTGAGCGACGACAAACGCTTCCGCAACGAACCGTTCAAACTGGGAATTGTCGTAGCAGATTTCCATCGCTCTTCCCCCGAGGACGAAGCTGGGGCGGACCAAGCATGGGTAGCCGATCTTCTGCACTTCCGCGCGGGCTTGTGCCATGGTTCGCACGATCCCGTTGGCGGGTTGTGAGAGTTTCAGTTCTTCGATCAGCTGTTGGAATTTTTCGCGGTCTTCGGCATCTTCGATCGTTTCGACGCTGGTGCCTACGATGGGAACACCGGCGTTGGCGAGCGCTCGTGCGAGATTCAAGGGGGTTTGACCGCCAAACTGAACGATGACCCCATCGGGTTGAATCCGGTCGAAGATATTGAGCACATCTTCGGTGGTGAGTGGTTCGAAGAATAGGAGGTCGCTCGTATCGTAATCGGTGCTGACCGTTTCAGGGTTGCTGTTGACCATGATCGACTCGATGCCGATTTCGCGGAGCGCATAGCTGGCATGGCAGCAGCAGTAATCGAATTCGATTCCTTGTCCGATGCGGTTTGGGCCACCGCCGAGGATCATTACTCGCTTCTTGCCAGGAGATTTGAGAGGAGTTTCATCTTCACTTTCGTAGGTGCTGTAGTAATAAGGCGTATAAGCCTCAAACTCTGCGGCGCACGTGTCGACCGACTTGAAGGTTGCCACGATGCCGTGATCTTTGCGCCATTGGCGAATTTCATCGTCATCGCTGGCCAGAAGTTCCGCGAGTTGCCGGTCGGAGAATCCGGCTTGCTTCGCCATCTTCATGGTCGCGACATCGATTTTGGCGATGGAACCAATGGATCGCAAATGTGTTTCGATCTGCACTAGTTCTAGAAGTTGATCGAGGAACCAAGGGTCGATGCCTGTAATTGAGTAGATCTCGTCCGTGGACATGCCGCTGAGCATGGCATAGCGAAGGAACCAAACGCGATCGGGATTGGGGCGAGAGAGTTTGCTCCGAATCTCTTCGTCGTCTGGGCGGCGATCGGAGTACCACAGGTCCTTCGTATCGGAACCGAAGCCAAACGCACCGACCTCGAGTCCTCGCAGCGCCTTTTGGAATGACTCCTTAAAGGTTCGGCCGATGGCCATGGTTTCACCAACGCTTTTCATTTGCGTGGTCAATGTTGAGTCCGCCTCGGGGAATTTTTCGAACGCGAACCGTGGGATCTTGGTCACGACATAATCGATGGTCGGTTCAAAGCAAGCTTGGGTCTTGCGCGTGATATCGTTTTGCAATTCCCACAACCGGAAACCGACGGCGAGTTTTGCAGCGATCTTTGCGATCGGAAATCCGGTTGCCTTGCTCGCCAGCGCGCTGGATCTGCTGACGCGAGGATTCATCTCGATCACGATCATCCTGCCGTCTCTGGGGTTGATCGCGAACTGGATATTGGATCCACCAGTTTCAACACCGATTTCGCGGATAATCGCAAGGCTCGCGTCCCGCATGCGTTGGTATTCTTTGTCGGTCAGCGTTTGTGCTGGTGCTACGGTGATGGAGTCGCCCGTGTGGACCCCCATGGGATCGAAGTTTTCGATGGAGCAGATGATAACGACGTTATCGTCGACATCGCGCATCACTTCCATCTCGTATTCTTTCCAACCGATGATCGATTCCTCGATGAGGACTTCGGTGATCGGCGACAATGTCAAGCCGTTTTGGACGAGCGAGTCGAACTCATCACGGTTGTAAGCGATCGCGGAACCGCTTCCACCCATTGTGAAGCTGGGGCGAACGACGCACGGTAATCCAACCTCCGCGAGAACTTTGCGAGCTTCTTCGGTCGAGTGGACAACGCTTCCACGGCAGACTTCCATCCCGATCTTCTCCATCGCGACCTTGAAAGCATCGCGGGCCTCGGCCTTGTGGATGACCTCGGGATTGGCCCCGATCATTTCGCATTTGAATTTTTCTAGCACCCCGTGCTTGGCCAAATCCATGGCAATGTTGAGCGCGGTTTGGCCACCAAGAGTCGGAAGGATTGCGTCAGGCCGCTCGCGCTCGATCACTTTGGCTACGAACTCCCAGGTCAAGGGTTCGATGTAAGTTCGGGCCGCAAGTGCCGGATCGGTCATGATGGTCGCCGGATTGCTGTTGACCAAAACGACTTCGAATCCCTCTTCGCGAAGGGCTTTGCAGGCTTGAGTACCGGAGTAATCGAACTCGCATGCTTGTCCAATGACGATAGGACCGGATCCGATCAGAAGGATCTTGTTGATATCGGTGCGGCGGGGCACGAGAAACCTGGCTTTGCAGAAGGTACGGAGATGGTTGACGCTCCGCCGTTCAAAAATCGGCGGCCCTGACGAGCACGCCTCGTCAGCGCGTTGTGCGGTTGGATTAGTTGTGCGGTTGGATTTTCGGTGTCGACTCACTTTGCAAAAACAGTGGGAGAGGTCCCCCACTGCGATCGCATGTTTTTGACTTCAAATCAGCGGCAATTCTGAAATCGGCGGCAATTCTGAATCCCGCCGCAACACGGAGTATTGCGATGGAAGACAATTTCACCAGCGACTTTGGGTCAGTTATGCCATTACTTGCGTCGGAACAATGGTCCGGCGTATCGGGCTCCATCGCCGAGCTCTTCCTCGATGCGGAGCAGTTGGTTGTACTTCGCCATCCGATCGGAACGCGATGCCGAACCGGTTTTGATTTGTCCGGTTGATAGGGCAACTGCCAGATCGGCGATCGTGGAGTCCTCGGTTTCACCGCTTCGGTGGCTCGAAATGCTGGTGTAGCCGTTGCGATGAGCCAGCTGAATGGCTTCGATCGTCTCGGTGAGCGTTCCGATTTGATTGACTTTGATCAGAATGCTGTTCGCGATCCCCGAATCGATGCCTCGTTGCAAGCGTTCGGTGTTGGTGACAAACAGATCGTCGCCGACCAATTGGACCTTGTTCCCGACCTTGTCGGTCAACTTCTTCCAGGAGTCCCAGTCATCTTCCGAGCAACCGTCTTCGATGGAGCAGATCGGGTAGTTCGCAACCCAGTTGGCCAGGAAGTCGACCATTTGGTCTCCAGAGAGTTGCTTGCCGTCGATCGTGTACTTCTTAGTCTTCTCATCATAGAACTCGGTCGCAGCGACATCGAGGGCGATGAAGATCTGCTTGCCTGGTTCGTACCCTGCGCGACGGATAGCTTCCATGATCAAATCGAGAGCTTCTTGATTGCTCTTCAGGTCTGGTGCGAAACCTCCTTCGTCTCCAACGGCGGTGTTCAACTTCTTCTCGTTCAGAACCTTTTTCAGGTTGTGGAAAATTTCGGTACCGGCGCGAAGAGCATCGCTGAAGGTGTTGAAACCCAGTGGCATCACCATGAACTCTTGGACGTCGACGGAGTTGTCCGCGTGTTGCCCGCCGTTGACGATGTTCATCATCGGAGCTGGAAGCAAGTGGGCTCCGGCACCACCGAGGTAACGGTAAAGAGGTTGGTTGGTGAATTGAGCGGCTGCCTTGGCGGTTGCGAGCGAAACACCCAGCAAAGCATTCGCGCCGAGATTCTTTTTGTTCGGGGTTCCATCGAGTTCGCGCATGGCTTGGTCGATACCGCGTTGGTCGAGCGCGTCGGCTCCGATGAGCGCATCGGCGAGTTTGTTGTTGATGTTCTCAACGGCCTTGAGAACCCCTTTCCCCATGTATTGGGATTTGTCCCCGTCGCGCAGTTCCCAAGCTTCGTGGGCCCCGGTGCTCGCTCCGCTGGGAACGGCAGCTCGACCGAACGAGCCATCCACCAACCTAACGTCGACTTCTACCGTCGGGTTTCCTCGCGAATCGAAGATCTGTCGTCCGTGGATGTGCTCGATCAAACTCATGGGTTTCTACTCAAAACTAGGAAAGGGTGAATGAAATAGCTGGCGTCATCAGCCCGATCGCAACGCGGGCGGGCCCGATTCTGTTCGATAATCGCCAAATTGGCTAGAAGGTAGACGAAAAACGGACGGACCGTTAGTCTTAATTCTCGATCGATGTTGGGTTTTTCAATCTCTCGTCCGAGGAGTGCTCCGCGTGTTCACAGGTCTTGTCGAAGGCACCGTGCTGTTGGCCCGTAAAATCTCCGAAGGGGCGGGAGAAAAGTTCACCTTCGATCTCGGGAAATTGGCCGATGGGGTTCAGTTGGGGGATAGCGTTGCTTTCGCCGGATGCTGCTTGACGGTTGTCGCGCTCGATGGCACCCGAGCAGACTTCGAATTGGGTTCCGAAACCTTGTCAAAAACAACGTTTCGTGGGATCGGGATCGGCGACCGAGTCAATTGTGAGCGATCGTTGCAGGTTGGAGACCGGTTAGGTGGGCATTACGTGACGGGGCATGTTGATGGGCTGGGAACGGTCCGCCAAATACGGGAAGAAGGGCCGTGGCGGTTTTTTCGATTCGAAGCCCCGCTCCATTTGCTGCGGCAGATGGCGTCAAAAGGCTCCATAGCGATCGACGGGGTGAGTTTAACCATCGTTGATGCAGATGATCAGTCCTTCAGTGTCGCACTAATCCCGCACACGCTTGAGGTAACGACCCTCGGAACGCTTCGCGTCGGGAGCTTTGTCCATCTGGAAACCGATGTGCTCGCCAAGTACGTTGCGAGGCAGTTGGAGGGGCGGTTGCCAGCCGTCTGATCTCAGGGTGGCGGCGGACCAGCTGGGTTCGGACCTGGCGATGCATCCCGGAAGTCGTTGCATGCACGAGATCGGTGTAAACCCGAGAAAAACTCTGGACTTCCGGGCGTGATCCCCTTACGAAGCGGCTTGCGAAAAGCCTATGCTATCGAGTCGACCCGACGCTGCTTTGCCAGCGAGTCGTCCTATTGAATAGCCATCGCGTGTTTCCGCTGAATCTGAAATGTCCAAAAATACCAAGTTAGCCGTCGTCGAAGTCGAGTCCGAAAAGTACCCGTTCAATTACCGGTTTCCGCTCAAGTTTGGTGGGCGCGTGGTCAAGGACGTGACGGTTTTTCGCACGACGATCACCCTCGAGGATAAGAACCGCAAGAAGACCAGCCATGGTATCGGCGAGATGACCATGGGGACCGCTTGGGCGTGGCCGAGCGCCACGCTTTCCCCTGAGATGGCTCTTAAGACCGTGGTCGTTCTCGCCGAGCGTATAGCCGTTGCGGCGCAGACGCTCGACCCAGCGAACCATCCCGTTCATTTGGCGACACAGCTCAAATCGATCGCTAAATCGTTGGCTGCCGAACTGGCTGCGGCCATGAAGCTGACCGAGGCGATCCCCGATTTAGCGATCGCTTTGGCTCTTTCCCCGACCGATATCGCGTTGCATGACGCTTTTGGGCGATTGAATGATGCAAACACCTTCGATTGCTTCACCCAAGATCTCGTCGGATGCGATCTCTCAACATGGCTTGGGGAGGAGTTTGTCGGCAAGCATTTCTCTGAAATCATCTCGCCAAAATCGGCCCCAACGCTGGCTCTGTACCATCTGGTTGGCTCGCTCGATCCATTGAGCAACGATGACCTCAATCGCAAGGTGGGGGATGGGCTTCCGGAGACGCTTGAGGATTGGGTCAAATCCCAGCAACTGACGCATTTGAAAATAAAACTAACCGGCAAGGACCTTGATGCCGATGTCGGGCGGGTGGTGGAGATCGATCGCATCGCGGTCCGCGCGTTCCCGACCAAGGTCTTCTCCTACTCGCTCGATTTCAACGAAGCTTGCGAGAACGAGGACTACGTGATCGACTTCTTGGAGCGATTGGATCGCCTTAGCCGGGATTCGATTGCAAAATTGCACTACATCGAACAGCCGATGCTCCGCGACCTGAAGAGCCGCAAAGAAGTCACCATGCACCGGGTCAGCCGGCTCAAGCCAGTCGTGATCGACGAGTCCTTGACCGACCTAGAAATGCTTCAGTTTGCCAAGCAGCAAGGCTACTCGGGGATAGCCGTGAAGGCGTGCAAGGGAATCACCGATTCTTTGTTGCTGTCGGCTGCTGCCAAACAGTATGGCATGAAGATCTACGTCCAAGACCTCACGTGCGTTGGTGGCTCCTTCATGACGTCGGCTTCGCTCGCATCGCGCATTGCGGGCGTCACGGCCGTCGAAGGCAACGGTCGCCAATACTGCCCAGCCGGCAACAAGGATTGGGAGTCCCTTTACCGCCCCATGTTCAAAATCTTGGGAGGCGTCGTGCCGACCGAATTGCTGTCGGGGATCGGCCTCGGGTTCGCTTGGCCGAGAAATATCCTCTCCAAAAAGTTCGCCGACATGGCGACACCACCAACCTAACCGGCTTCGCTCCCTACGCCCCTTCGCGAACCAAAGCACGATAAGGCAAATATGAGTGCAGTCGCCATCGAGCCAGATTGGATCGTACCGGTAGATTCCCCAGAGATCCCGCGTGGAGTACTGGTCATTGATTCCGGCAAGGTCGAGTTTGTGGGGCCTGTGCTTCCGCAACGATTCGCAAACATCCCTAAATTTCGATTGCCGGGTATCGCGATTCTACCCGGGCTGGTAAACGCGCACTGCCATCTTGAGTTCAGTGATCTATCGCGACCGATCCGATCCACGGGGTCATTTACGCAATGGCTCTCGGAGGTGATCGCTGTTCGACAGTCCCAGCGCGATGCTTCCGAGGAAGAACGCCTGGAGTCCCGTCGCAAAGCGATCCACGCTGGTGTTCGGGAATCATGGCTGGCCGGGGTACGGTTTGTCGTGGATATGGTGACGGCTCCTTGGAGCCAGCGATGGGTGGACGAAGCGAACCTGGCATGCTTGGAAACGTTGTCTCCGTTTGCCCGTAAAACGTTTGTTCCAAATGTGGCTTTGACGGTGTTGCCGTGCGTGGAACTGATCGATGTGAACCGGAATCGCGGCGATCAAACGGAACTTTTGGCGACGCAACTGCTCAAGGAGTCCATCGGCCCCGCCGTCGAAAAGCCAGGGCTCGCTCCGCATGCTCCCTACACTGCTTCGATGGCGTTGTTGCAGCGAGCTGCCATGAGGGCGCATACCGAAGAGCGATTGATATGCATGCATCTGGCGGAAACACAGGAAGAACTCGAATGGTTGCAGGATCGGTCGGGGCCTTTTGCCTCCATGCTCGAACCTTACATGGATCAAATGTTCCGGTCTCGTGTCGGGACAATCAACAGCCACATTCAATCCTTGTCGCACGCTTGGCGAGCCCTCGTGGTTCACGGCAACTACCTATCCAAGCAAGAACTGATCTCTTTGAGCCGATATCGGAATCACATGGGTATCGTTTACTGCCCACGCACCCACTCCCATTTTCAACATCAAGATCACCCTGCGGTGAAATGGAACGATGCGATCCCGATCATGCTGGGTACCGACTCGCGCGCGTCCAATCCTGATTTGTCCATTTGGGAAGAAATCTGCTGGGCGTCGAACCTAATGCTCTCGTTGAGCCCCAAGCAGATCGCTTTGATGGCCACGACTGGACCGGCGCGATTCTTGCAAGTCGAATCGCAGGTGGGGGCGCTTCGTGCTGGTTGTTTCTCTCGTTTGTCAGCGATCGACGTGTCGACGTCCCGGCTCTATCAATCGCCTGCAATCCAATCGCCTGCAATCGGCAGCAACGCAATCAAGGCCGCCCCCAATACCTCGGTAACGAACACGACTGCCATGTTGAGCGACTCGGCAATTAGAAGCATTTCCTCAACAGAGCTTTGGGAGTCGATGCTCGACGATGGAGCTATTAAGCCGCTGGAATCGCTGGCTTGTTTCCAACTCCCCTGACGTTTTGCCGATTCGATTTTTTGCGGTGAGGTTCATGCGGTGAGGTTCAGACGGTTGGAAACCACTTCGTGCTAGCATTCTTGTTGGGGGCATCGGTATGGTTTCTAATGGGCATTGCCGAGAACGATTTGCGACAACGATTTAAGAAACCAGGTTAAATCGACATTGGCACAAACTGTCTATTTCCACTAGACTGCCACGGCTATGGCGTTTTACGCAGTTCCACTAGGGAGGGTGGCACATGTCCAAAGAATCGATCCGTTTTTTGCACGCAGGTGATTTCCATTTGGAAAGAGCCATGCAGGACCTTACTGATTTGCCGGAACACCTCAAGGCTTCGCTGGTCGATGCACCTTGGAAAGCCGCCGAGGCGGTGTTCGAGGCGGCGATTGTCGAGAACGTTGATTTTGTTCTCCTTTCCGGGGACCTGCTCAATCCAATCTCCAGCGGAGCCGTTGGGCCGGCATTCCTCATTGAGCAGTTCGAACGGCTCGAACAGCGTAAGATCCCGGTTTATTGGGCTGGTGGGGGAGTGGACGATCCGGAGCGTTGGCCCGACGCGGTTGCGCTGCCGAGCAATGTCCATTACTTTTCGAAGAAACAAATCGAGTCGGTGGTGTTCCGCCGCAATGGGTTTCCGCTGGCAACCATCGTTGGACGCTCCAATGACGGTCGGGAATCAATTCGAGCGGCGGAGTTTCAAACCGAAGCAAACGACACGTATGTGATTGCTATTGCCCACGGAATCGCGGACCGGGACTCGTTGCTGAGTGAAAGGATCGATTATTGGGCATTGGGACGCGAGCATCATCGGCATGCATTGCACGGCGAAGCTCCCCACATGCGAGTCTGCGGGACGACGCAAGGCCGATCGTTCGACGAAGATGGGGCGCATGGTTTTTGGACCGTCGAAGTCGACGGGGACCATGATGCGAACATCACTGCCACCGATTGCGACACATTTCGATACGTTACGCAAACGTTGGATGTCGAAGATCTCGCGATGGGACGGGATATTCGGGAGTTGATGAGCAAACGGATCGCTCGATTGCAAAGTGAGCATGGAACACGACACCTGATCATACGCTGGCGGGTCGAATTGGACTTGGAAAATAGTGCCATGGTTGGTCCAGCAGCGATCGACGAGATCCTCGGATGGTTGCGTCGCGAGTATGGTCATGGTGCTTGCAGCGTTTGGTCGACGGAGATCGATGTGTTGTCGCCTCAATCGTACCCGGCCAAGTGGCAGGAGGAGGACACAATCCTCGGTGATTTCCTTCGGACCAGTTTGGACAATAAAAAAAGTTCGGGAACACAGCTCAACTTGAAACCGTTGATCGAATCCGAAACACCGGGAACAACGGTTTGGCAAAATGTTCTCATCGATGAAAGTAGTTTGGTTACCAGCGTTGCTCTCGACCGAGCGACGCTCTTGGGGGTCGATATGTTGCGTGGGCACAAGGTGGATTTGTTGGCTCCGACGCGCCGATTTGGAGGAACGAGAGGATGAAAGTTCGCGACGTACAAATCGATGGTTTCGGCGTATGGACAAGTCTCTCTGTGGATTCCTTGCCCGAAGGGATGGCCGTGTTTTATGGCCCCAATGAGGCAGGCAAAACGACGTTGATGAACTTCTTGCGCACGATGTTTTACGGGTTTACTACCGAGCGTAGGCACCGGTATCTGCCGCCAGTGCATGGCGGCAAGCCAGGTGGCGCTATCCGCGTCACTGGACCTGGTGGTGGGTACGAAATCGCGAGACGTGCCACGCTCAATGACCCGAGCGTCATCGGACAATTGACAGTCACGAGCAGCGATGGGATCACCCAAGGCCAACATCGGCTAACCTCGTTGCTTGGAAGCGTCGATGAATCGATCTTTACCAATGTGTTCGCGATCGGGCTAAGGGAGTTGCAAGAACTCAGCACGCTCGACGATACCGCAGCGGCGGACGAACTCTACAAGCTTTCGAGCGGGCTGGACCGTGTTTCGCTCGTCGATGTGATCCGGCAATTGCGAGCCGCACGCACGCAATTAGTCGCGAGTGACTCCGACTCGGCGCAAATGCCGACGATGTTTGCCAAGCGTGAAAAGTTGCGAGATGAGATTGAGCAACTGACGCTTCGCGGACGGCGATGGGGTGAACTGGCCGCCCAACGCCGCACTCAGCAAAACGAGATCGATGAACTCAAGCTGCGTATCGATCAGTGGGAACTCGAAGCAAAGACCATCGAAACATCGCTCCAAGTTCGCGATCCATGGTTCGAGCGCGACTCGTTGCGCACCCAAGTCAACACGCTCCATGCTCGCGTCGATTTGCCTACCGATGCCATGGAACGCTTGGTCGAACTTCAAGCTCAGATCGATGAGAAGAAGCGGCAGATCCAATCGTTTATCGAGCAACGAAAAGCCATTCGCAAACGCGCGGACGAGTTGCCGCTCAGCCGAAACGTGCTCGGACTCGCTGGTAAAATCGAAGCCGCTGCGGAGCAAGGGCCTTGGATCTCGCAACTGCAGAAGCAAATCCAGCGTTTGGAGTCTGAACTGCAACAAACTCAAGAGCAATTGATCGACGATGCCAAACGGCTCGGCCTCAGCGACGCGGATCAGCAAGCCCTCTTGAACGACAAACGCCTCGTCAACCTTCCGGATGTCTCGCGGCAAGCGATCGGGCAGCTATCTGGGCCTGCGCGGGATGTGCGGTCTCATCAAATGCGGTTGAAACAAGCACGCGAGCGTGGGATCAACGACAAGAAGGAAGCGGATCGACTGCGTGCCGAAATCCAGGCATTCTTGTCAGTCCGAAACTACGATGATTTGCAAGAAGCCATACGCGCGTCCGGAGACCGCATCCAAGCTCTTCGCAAATACCAGCAGATCGATGAGCGACTCGAGAAGCTCGGAGTGCACCGACAAGAGCTCGAAGGGGAAACGGTAGACCTCGAAAGCGACGACGGGTTTTCTTGGGAGAAAGTGGCCATGTTGGCCGTCCCCTTCTTCATCGGCGCCTTCATGTTCCTCTCGGGATTGAACAATTTCTTCGGTTGGTACAATAACGGCAATCTTTCCCCCGCAGCTCGTGCGATCTCGTTTCAATCCAACGACTCCCAAAACACGGGAGTCCTGATGACCGTCTTGGGGATTATCATCCTGGTCGCCACCTACATGTGGTGGAAATCGATGGAACGTGGTTCCCAAGGAGATATCAACGACTGCGAATCGCAATTGGAAACACTGGTCTCGCAAATTCGCAAGACGGAAGCAGAAAAAACCGAATTGCTTGCCGCTATTCCAGAGAATAGTTCGAGCGTTGACCAGCAAATGCGACAAGCCGAGCATGAACTCGCGGAATGCGAAGGACTGCTGCCTGTGTATCATAACGAACAAGCTGCCCGGCAGAGGTTTCAAGCGGCCAAGCATCAAGCGGCCGAAGCGAGCAATGATCTCAAGGCTGCTCGCCATCAGTGGAAAAAGACGCTGAGCCAACTCGGACTGGCGGAGTCCCTTTCTCCAAAGAGTATCCGTATCCTGGCCGAAGGCTATGAAACGTTGGTTCAGACGCGACGCCGAGTTAAGGCCCAATCCGACGAATTGGCTCAACGCAAAATCGAGTTGACGACCCTCCTGCAGAAACTGGAAGCGGTCTCGACCCAACTGCATGTTGCCGTCTCGGAGCCAACCGATTCGTTTGTCGAACCTGCTGACGATTCGTTGCGCGATCGCAATGACCGCAATGACCGCAGCAACGATCGTAATCGGGACCGCCATGAGCGACGCGACCGCGATGGACGCCCATCGCGAGATGATGCTGGCCTATCCCTTCGCGATTCCGCAGCGGTCAAAATCAATACCAACGCGGTGGAAGCACCCCAGCAGAAACTGCAGGAACTGGTCAATACACTGGCACAGCATCAACAGTATTCGGCCCAGCGCAAAGATCTCAAAAACGAAGATGAAGAGCTTGCGAAAAAGCAAAAGGGACTTCGCCGAAATATGGAGCGGTTGATCAACGCTCGGCAGAGTTATCTCACCGAACTAGGAGTGGAAAGCCCCCAGCAACTCGAAGAGCAACTCTCTCGCAAGGATCAGCACTTCAAGCTGCAAAGTCAGATTGAAGGGCTCGATGCGCGTATCCGAGCGATTCTCGGTACCCATGTTTCGTACGAGTCGGTGGAACGTCTTCTCACCAACACGCCAGGAAATGAACTGGAGAAGCGTTGGGATACGTTAGGGACGAGAATCAGCGGTGCTGAAGAACGTATTTCGCAGCTGCTGCAACGCCAAGGAGAGATCGGGCAAGAGATGAAGACGCTCGCAGCCGATCGACGATTGTCCGAGGCAAAGCTCGAATTAGCCTGCTTGGAACGCCAGATTCAAGAGTGCGCGAATCATTGGCGAACCCTCGGCGTTACAACGTGCATGCTCGAGAAGGTATGCGAAGTCTACGAAAACGAACGGCAACCGGAAACACTCCGTGAAGCTTCGTCGTTCTTGAAGCAATTGACCGAAGGTAAATATGTTCGCGTATGGACACCGCTCGGAAAGAACGCATTGCGAATCGATAATGAGAAAGGCCAGAGCCTGCCTCTCGAAGTCCTCAGTCGCGGAACCCGCGAAGCTGTCTTCATCGCCTTGCGGCTCAGTCTGGCTGCGGCGTACTCGCGCCGTGGAGTAACATTGCCGCTAGTGCTCGATGACGTATTGGTCAATTTTGATTCGATCCGAGCCACGAGCGCTGCAAAAGTCCTGCGTGACTTTGCCGCTCTCGGTCACCAAGTGATCATGTTCACCTGCCATGAACATATTATGAAGTTATTCCACAGCATCGATGTCCAAGTCCGCGTGTTGCCGAACCAAGGCGAACCGGGTGAAGCGACTGTTTACTACCCGCAGGTTCAAGTCGTGGCTCCGGTTCCGCATGTCGAGGTACACCCTGTTCATCCGGTAGTGTTAGAAGCTCCCGTCGCTCCGCCTACGGTCATGGTGGAGCCGCCCGAGCCTTTGATCTTGCCTGTGAAACCGCGAGTTGTTGCCCACGACGAGCCAGATATCATTACTCTGAAGCCGCGCAGTCAGCCATTGCCGGTGAAATTAGTCAAGGTCGAAGAAGAGTCCGACGACGATCCCTTCTGGTTCAACTACGAACTCGAAGATGCACCTGTCCAAGAGCCGATTGAATCGGTGACAAGACTCTGGTCGGAAATCGAAAACATCCGGATGCCGCTCGATGGCGAACCGCACGATTTGTGGTGGGATGAACGGGAAAGCGAATCGCCGTGGATTGAGCAGTAATCACGTTCGTGGTCAATGTTCTCCGGAATCGCTCAGTCGACCTGAATGTACTGAGCGAAGGTACCGGGATCGACGTTGCGTCCGCTGAGTACCACGACGATGTCCCCGTCCCCGGATAGATCGACATCGGCTCCCTCGCGGTCACTCTTGAGCAACGCTGCGGTCGTGATAGCGCCCGATGGTTCGGTGCGGAGACCATGCTTCTCGAAGATCCATGCCATGGCTCGGCGGGTATCCAAATCGGACAAGACCATCGTTGAGTGGACTAATCGTTTCAAGATCGGCCAATTGTGTTCCCCCACATCGTAGGAGAGCAACCCATCGCAGATGCTGGTTGGCTTGGGCAGGCGTACCCGTGTTTGCTGCGCGAGGGACTGTCGAAAATCATCGGCCCCTTCCGGTTCTACTCCGATGATTTTTGCATTCGGAAATCCATCAGCGATGGCAAGGGCATGCCCTGCCATCAATCCTCCGCCGCTGACCGAACAAATGAAATGGGAAAGCGTTCTTCCATTCCGTTGGAGTTCGTCGACAATTTCCAATCCCCCAACCCCATTCCCTGCGATGACGAAGGGATCATCGTACGGCGACGCTTGCAACGCCTGCTCCGTTTCGGCGATTTCCTTGGCCAACCGATCGCGTGTTCCGGTCAAATGGTCGGTGGTGATGTCGTACGTACGGACCTCGGCTCCGAACGATCTGGTCAATTCGAACTTGACCCGAGGCGCTGATTCCGGCATCACGATGATCACCCGTTTGCCGTAGCGCATTCCGGCAAACGAAATTCCAGACGCGAAATTGCCCGAGGAATGGGCTGCCACGGGCCGGTCGTGCAGTTCGTGGAGATGGTTGGCCATCCAGTTCAATGCACCCAGCAGTTTGAAGGATCCAACCGGGGTCCAGCCATAGTCTTTGATCCAAACACGCCGATGGGGCGCTAGCCCCAGTCTCTTTTCGAGCGCATAGGATCGGATCAGTGGTGCTGGTGAAAGATGGTGCCTGATGATTGGTTCGGCAGCTCGCACATCGGCGATTGTCGCCACGCGGATCGATGAATCGGAAGTGGATACCATAGATGTTCGCTGGATGTTCGCCGGTCGTCGCAGTTCGGGGTTGGTTTGACCCTTTGCAAAACGAGGGCCGTATTCACGTGCCATCTTAGTCCCAGATGGAAGCACTCTGCAACACTACCTGAACATTACCTGCAACACTACCTGCCATCTGTAATTGCCTGTAATTGCCGCAGCGCTCCAATTCGATCCCCATCCCGATCGGAATGGGGTTTGGTTTCCGCTGTTTTCTGGGGGTTGCTGTTTTCTGGAGGTTGCGTTGCGGCTTCCTGCTCGATGGTGGAGCCTTGTGCTATACTCCGTCGCGTTGGCAGAAGGCCGTGCCCTGTATTTCGTGAGCAAACGCGGGGTACCATGCCGTGGTTGTTCCGAGTTGACACACTATCCCACCTTCTTTTGAGTAGTCGTAAAGCATGTTGGATCGATCGAAAAATCTTGCCATGGTGGACGAATTCGTTTCTAGTGAAAGTCTGAAGCGGCACATGCTCGCGGTGGAAGCGGCCATGCGTGCGTATGCAGCAAAGCTGGGTGAGGATGTTGAGTTGTGGGGCGCGGTTGGATTGCTTCATGATTTCGACTACGAGCGTTGGCCAAATCCACCCGATCACCCTTTGCAGGGGAGCGTGATCCTGCGCGAGCGAGGCTATACCGAAGAAATCATCCGGGCGATTTTGTCCCATGCGGATTACTTGAGCGATCAGTACCCACGGCAGTCCCGTTTAGAGCATGCTCTGTACGCTTGTGATGAATTGTGCGGGTTCTTGACCGCGTGCGCCATGGTGCGGCCGCAACGGCTTGAAGGAATCACCGCATCGAGCGTTCGCAAGAAACTCAAGAATTTAAGTTTCGCGGCTGCAGTCAATCGCGAGGATATCGCACGCGGCGCCGAAGCATTTGGCGTGGATCTCGATCAGCACATTGAGTTTTGTGCTGCGGCCATGCATGCGGCCAATATCGTTGGATAATGGGTTTTGAAAGGGAGCTTTACGGTGGGGGCACCGGGCCGCTGGTGCGTGACCGCTAATGTTTTCTGGGTGAGACTCTGTGGCTATCGGGGCTTTGGTTCTGAGTCGTGCAATCTCAAGTCGTCGAAATTGATATGGCCCCATCCGTCGCGGCTTCTGTCGTAGAGTCGTATTTGGATTGGGCGGCCGACCCATGAACGGCCATCGACGGCAATCCGCTCCATGGAATCATTTTGCTTTCCATGGAAAGTACTGAGCACCTTGCCGCTCGCAAGATCGATGATCTCGAGGCCGCATTCGGTTCCGGAACCTCCGCCGATCAAGAACGACAGCCATGGATGCGTGAGCTTGAAGGGGTGGCTAACCATGTCTCCCATGGCGATATCGGTGCCGACCTCCGAGGAACCGACCCAATATTCTCCGAGGTGCATGCTTTTGGAATCTTTGTTCCGAGCGGCGAGTGTGTCACCTTGGATGGGTTGGTTGAAGAAGGCTCCACCGGAGGCGGTCCAGTCGATAGTATCCCCACTCTCAAAATCAAGGTTCATGGGTTCCTTGTCGCTCCATGCGGGGCGGAATCCACCGAACGAGTCGCCGATCGGGAGGGATGACTCGGCGACCGCTCCATCGCGATCCCGAGGATGTGCGACGGGTGATTTGTTCAACGGAGCGGTTTGAGTTAGCAGATGAACGCCTCGCTTGCTCACCGAGAGGATATCCATCCGTCCATCTCCATTGGCATCCCGGACGAGGATTTGGGTGCCCACCCCCGAGTCAGAGTCGATCACGTTCGGGCTGAATCGCAATCCACCTGAAACCACGATCGGTTTGAACCAGACCAACATCGGGGGATCATTTTCACCGGCATCGTTCCCATTGTGGGCCCAAAACCGCTTGCCCGTGACAATATCCGGTTTGTTGTTTCCGTCCATATCCGCGATGTCGATAGCGTGGAGTTGAGAGATCGCCAAGCCGGTGGGTGATGTTTCAATTTTGTCGGTCATGATGTCTTGTCGAACCCACGCATCCCCCGAGGAGGGTTCGGCTTTCTTGTAGATCGCAAGACCGTATCCATGGGCGGCTAGAGACGTGACGATTTCGGTTTTCCCGTCGTCGTCCAAATCGACCGCGTACATCTGAGCACCTCCCGGTCCCGAAAAATCGTAGGGGTGAAAAGCCCACAGGTCCATGGTGGCGTTACCGGGGTTCTGCCACCAGCCATCCTTGGCGATCATGTCCTTGTGGCCATCGTCGTTGACATCTCCGATCCCCATCCCGTGCGTGAATCGCTGGTAAGGGCCAGGATCGCTGACCAAGTGGAAACTCCATTTTTGCGTTGGGTCCGTTGGGATTTCAGCATAGCCGTAATGCCCTCCCGAACAGCACAGCAACTCTGGGCGTCCATCGCCGGTGAGGTCGGCAAAGGATGGGGATTCGTTATCGACGATGTCCATGATGGTGAACCGTTCCCAGTTTCCTTCTCGGGACTTCGCACCACCGGGATTTCGGTACCAGTGGGCGGCTGCTCCGGGAAAGCCCACCATCACGATGTCCTGGTCCCCATCGCCATCGATATCAAAGTTGAAGTCGAAAAAGTATTCCGAGTAACCGTTGATGTTGTAGGGCTTGGCCGGATGGATGGCAGCGGACGTTTTGAAATCCGGTCCAAAGAACGCCATGTAACCGGCAGCCACATCGGTGTGACCGTCTCCATCGAAATCCGCAAGCGTTCCACCTTCGCCATGAAACAATTTGCTCAATTTGGTTTTCGACCAAACGGTTTCTTCGGCGAGTCCAATTCGAGGGTCGATGCCTCCCCCAGCAAAACCGGTGATGCAAGCGACCAAAAGGAGAATTGGGTTCACGGTGCGACGCATGGTTCGAGGTTCCTGATAGTGCAAGCGCGAAGGAACAGGTATTGCGAACGGCTGATGTTGGAATCGGCTGATGTTATAAACGGCTGATGTCGACGAATCGATCTTTCAAGGATTGGTACAGCCGCTGGTAGACAGGGAAACCGGCATCGTATTTCTTTTGTGCGGGTTTGCGAGGCGCCACTTTCTCGACCACCGATATGGTCGCTTTGCACGCCTCTTCGATATTCTTAAATTCCCCATTTCCGACAGCCGCAAGCAAAGCAACACCGAATGCGGGACCTTGTTCGGCATTGATGGTGCAGACTTTTTGCCCAAAGGAGTCCGCAAGGATTTGCTTCCAAAGTGCGCTCTTGGCCCCTCCACCACTCAATCGAATTTCTTTGACCGGCACGCCGAGGGTTTGAATGATCTCCAGGCTTTCGCGGAGCGAGTAGCCAACACCTTCCATGACCGATCGCGCCAGATGGCCGCGACCATGCTTGTTGGTTAGGCCGATAAAGCAGCCGCGGGCGTTTGCATCGGCGTGGGGTGTTCGTTCGCCAGCGAGGTAGGGCAGGAAGAAGAGACCCTCGGAGCCGGGGGCGACGTGATCGGCCTCTTGGTTCAAAACCTCGTACGGATCGATCCCTTTCTTTTTCATCAATTCGGAACAGAGTTGGCTCGCGAACCATTGCAGGGAACCAGCGGCGGAGAGAGTCACGCCCATCATGTGCCATTTTCCATGAACGGCATGGCAAAAAGTATGCAATCGCCCCGCTGCATCGTATTGAGGAGTATCGCTATGGCAGAAGACGACCCCGGATGTTCCAAGGCTAGCGGTGAGGATCCCTTGGCGAACAATACCGTTGCCGACGGCCCCGGCAGCGCAATCGCCCGCTCCCGCAACGACTTTGCAGTCGGTGGAGAGGCCCAGTTCCGCAGCGACGTCGCTCCGAAGGGTTCCGGTGACTTCTTCGGATTCATAGACGCGGGCCAAGATTGCCGGGTCGATATCCAATTTGCTCAGGAGTTCGGTGGACCAATTGCGTTTACGAACATCGAGTAGCAGCATGCCGCTCGCATCGCTCGCATCGGTTGCCAATTCACCGGTCAGACGGCGACGAATCTCATCCTTGGGGAGGAGAAGGTACTTCAGGGAATCGTAGTTTTTTGGCTCGTGGTTCCTCAACCAAAGGAGCTTGGGTGCCGTAAAGCCCGTCAAGGCTGGATTCGCAACCATTCGGATCAAGGCTTCGCGGCCTCCTGCGCGCTGAGTGATTTCATCGCATTCCGCGCTGGTGCGTTGGTCGTTCCAAAGGAGGGCGGGGCGAATCACCTTGCCGCGGGCGTTGAGGAATACAGACCCATGCATTTGGCCCGACAATCCGATCGCGCGGACCTCATGCGATTTAACCTTGGCTTTCTTGATGACGGCGATCACTGTCGACTTGGTTGCGTTCCACCAGTCGTCTGGGTTCTGTTCGGTCCAAAGGGGCTTTGGGGTGGCCAGCGGGTAAGTCGCTGTCGCTTCGGCAATCGGATTGCCTGCCGCATCGATCAAGAGGCTTTTTGTTCCAGAAGTTCCGATATCGATACCGAGATAATAGGTCATGCTGTTGCTTGGATCTGAATTGTGGGTTGAAATAGAGTTCTTAGATCATACTGAGTTCCACAAGGGGCGAGAATAGACCGCATGGTTTGCAAAACTTTCATCCGATCGGGATTTCACGGTTTTGAGTTCCCTCGCTCCAGCCTCGCGCTTGGGTGCGGTTCCTTTCTGATAATCGGCTTGATGTTGGTCGGCTGCACGCCGGAAAGCGACGCGGACAAGCCTTTCTCGGGAACCTCTGCTTCTGCCAAGTCTGGTTTGGACGGGAAGAAAACCGACAAACGTTCCGCTGCTCAATTACCGCCGCTGAAGATCGCGTTGGTGGAAGCACCCGAGTTAGAATCGGAGCTGAGTTTGCGTTGGCAAACTGTTTCCGACCAAGGCTTGCAGATGGTCAAAATGACTCGAGCTGAATTATTGACTGGTGATGTCAGCACGCTCGATGGGATCATCTTCCACGCGGATTTTCTCGGGAGTCTTTTCGATCGGGGATGGATCGCACCCGTGCCAGCGCAGGTCCTCGCGAGGTTGAATGGGAGCGCATTGTTGGTCAAAGAGAACTCGAACGATGAAAGCTCTGAAGGGGCGGGCGATCCCTATGCGAATTGGCCCAGCCGATGGCGCAGTGTGAGCAACTTTGGTGGCAAGCCGATGGCTGTACCATTGGGAGCTCCGTCGTGGATCGCCATTACTGCTGGAATCGATCCCCAGCCGCTGCTCGATTTGCATCAAGCCATTATCAGCAATCAGAACACATCTGAGATCAGCGCTCGCACGTGGGATGATTTTCTCACACGTGCTGAACAAGTGACGCTTGCGAATCGCGAAGCGAATCTTGCCGCATTAAGGGAATCGCTTGCGAGCGTGAACGCAGAACAGAAAAAATATCTCGTCGATCGGTTTCTGTGGATGCTTTCGTTCAGCGAATCTCGTTACCGAGGTCTGTTCGATTTGTTCAAATTACAAGCACGCGTCAATTTGCCGGAGTTCGTTCGAACCGCTAAGAACCTTCATCGTTTGGCGGTGATTGAGCCCAAGACGATTTTGGCCACACCGGTCGAAGCCTGGGAAAGCGTCGCTGTTGGATCTTCAAGATTTGCGATAGGCTTCCCGAGTACCGATGGGCAACAACGATTGAGCCGTCAGGATGCGGCAACGAAGCCTGCGGTGTTACCTCTGGTATGGAATGGTGCGGATGGGTTGGTCATCTCGATGGGGCGACGGACACGACAGTCGGCATCTGCTGCTGATTTTCTCGTCTGGGTCGCTTCCGAGGATCAACGGGTCGCGTTGCAGCCGATCTCGGCGCGGATTGAATTGCTGGACAGCGACCACGATCGAAATTTGGTCCGCGAAGATTATCGCGATTACCAAACCATGCAGCGTCTGGAGTCCTCGCATTTGTCGATGGAGTTAACCCCGCGGTTTTTTAGGAACGATCAGTACCGAGAACTGCTTGGGGATGCTCTGGTCGATATTCTTCGAGACCCCGATCAAGCGGAAAAACGGCTCGCCCAATGCAAGAAGGCTTGGGATCATCTGACCGATGAAATCGGTAAGGAAAAGCTGCGGGTCAGCTTGGAATCGGCGAGCGGTTACTCAAAGTAAAAGAGAACGCTCCGGCGAACTCATCGCGAGAACGCTCCGGCGAACTCATCGCGAGAACGCTCAATGGTGAAGGACCTATGAAGAAGGATTTCTTCGAGGGACCTTGTGGTGTTTTTTTGTTGGTGCTGATGCCTTCCATGGCTATCATAGAAAAATAGGGCGACTCGCCGAATTTCTGTTGCTCGAAATACGCTTCCCTTTGTGTTTTCCTGTGCTTGATTTTTTCTTATGCTACGATTCTGCAAGCTCGCTCTGAAGTTCCTTGCTGCGACCATTGTGGCTCCGTTCCGTGCGGTCGGTGAGTTGGCGGGTTGGATTGGGCTCTCCACGAAAGCGACTTTTGACACGTCTGAGACAGAGCATCGTCGGCCGTGGTGGCAACAGCTTTTTCTCGGTCCAGTCGATTGGCTTCGAAAAATCTTCAACTGGATTGCGTTCATTGTAGCGCTCCCCTTTGCGGGGCTCAAGGAAAACCGTCGACGTCGTGATAGGGCGGTCGCAGGTATACCTGCAGTAGTGATGGGAGTCTTAGTGGGTTCCTTGGTTTGGTATGCCGTCGCTTCTGCTCGCTCGGTCAATGCTCGCTACATCCTTCAATTTGACGAAGCGGCCAACACAGACGATTTTGCGAAAGCGCGTTCGATCGGAAATCACTTGATCGCCCAAGGGACTCGGACGAGTCCAGAGCCTGCGCTTCGGTTCTGTAAGTTGCTGGCAGAGAACGATGAATTAGAACGAGGGAACGCCCTTATCGAAGCTCTGGCGCCAGATGACAGTCCGGGGTATCCTCCTGCTCACGAACAGCGGGCAATCGGTTATGCGAACCTGATCGCACGCGGTGCCAGCCCACAATATGCGTCGTCGTTGCTCTGGCATCTGAACCAAGCAGGAAATCGCAACAGTGAAAGTATCAGCTTGGCCTGGGCCACGTACTACCGGGCAACAGGTCAACTTGAGCCATGCATACGCGCCTTCGAAGTGGCAGCTCGCAGCAACCCGGATCACTATTTTTCCGCAGCCGATCTCTGCAGCATCAACCGAGATAGGGATAGCGCGGAAAAACTGATGAAGTTAGCCCGGGATGAGTTTCGTCGGCGACTGGCTCAAGACCCCCTCGATACAAAATCGAGAATCCAGCTAGCCCAAGCCATGGCTAGGCTCGAGCAATTTGACGAAGCGGAACAAACGGTGCGGGCGGGAATGCAATTGCAGTCGGACGACGTGAACCTCGTCCAGGCCTTGGCCAACCTCGAATTGATTAGGTATGAACGCGCGAATCAGTTGCAGCAACCTCTCGATACACGGCTGGAGCATTTGCTGAAAGCCTTCAACATTCTTCGTGATCCTTCGATCGTTTTTGATCGTATGGTGCGGTTGTATCGAGATGCAAGCGATGAAAACGACAGATTGAAAATACGAGCATTCTTTGATGAGCAGCTGCACCAGAAGGAAGCAACACCAGTGGGTCACTTTGCGCTCAGCGTGATCGCGGTTCTTGAGGAGGATACCGAGGAGGCCATCCGGCAACTCGAACGGACGCTAGAACTGGATCCTGAGCAAACGCTTGTCAAAAACAATCTTGCGTGGCTACTGGCAGCCAGAGAATCACCAGATCTCGATCGAGCAATGGAACTTGCGAGTTCCGCCGTGGCAAAGGCCCCCCAGATCGCGACCTACCGAGATACCCTGGGTACGATTCTGTTGAAGCGTGGTGATGCCGCTCAAGCGGTAACGGAGTTGGAACGGGCGCTGCCAGGGATGCCGCCAAATGACCGTTATAAAGTGCATCGCAAACTAGCTCAGGCTTACCAGGCGTTGGGCAACGAAGATCTCACCGAGCGTCATCGCAGTAAGAGCGAGCCACTATCGCGAGTCAATCATTAGGGTAGGTCCTGTTCAAGCAGGTTGTATCCAAACTGCAGTGCAATCACCCGCAGTGCAATCACCCGCAGTGCAATCGACTTCAGGGGTGCTCTTCACTCGCTCGGCTCCGACGGCTTGGTCGTCTGCGAAGAGGCTTCATTCGCCGAATCCTCAATCACCTCGCTCTGCGGCGTTGTGCTCGGATCCGTTGGGAGTAGTGAAGCAGGACCAACCTCTGCGGGTACCGATGACACACCTGGTTTTGGGGTGACGCTAGGTGGATTGGGGTAGGCTCCAGGTCGGATGTAGGAAGGTTGTGGCGGAGTGGGGTAAGATGGATAGGCGTTCGGATAGGGAGCGTACGCTGGATTGGGCATGCCAGGGGGCGAGTAGGGGTGAGCGGGAAATTGGTTAGGCGTGCTTAGAAGCATCATTTGCGTTGGGGGAAAGTTGGCGGGCACGGCGGGGGCGGACATTGTTCCCGAAGCAGGACTCAATGCCATCGGCAATCCGATACCCCTGATTTCGGTTGCCGTAGGCTCGTCGAAATCCCATGCCGTTCCATCGATTCGTCCGACCAAGCTTGCCACGCGATCGGCGATGATCTTGTCCTTGCTAGCTTCTCGCTTTTCGGTCGCTTCCCTGAGTTTCTGCGCTGTTTTCTCTAGCGAATCGAGCATGCGTTTGGTGACCGAATGCTTTTCTTCAAATTCAGAGGTTACAATTTTTTTGATTTGGGATACGAGTTCTTCTTTCTTAGCTTCATCATCGCATGCCGCATATTGCTGAAGCAATCGCGAGGTGGCGAGGGTGCTGCTGTGGCTAGCAGGACTCAAGTGAATGTTGCCCGGTGGCGCGTAGGCTCCCGGTGGCGCGTAGGCTCCGGAGGATACGTGGACCGAGGAAGGTACATATCCCGTGGACGCGGAGATCGTAGGTAGAGGATAAGGTGTCGGATAACTCGGATTTGGATGCGATGGAGGAAACGACTGCGGGCCTGGTGTCCATTGCTGGACGCCCGAATGTGGGAGCGAAGCAATCGGGCCGCCTGGGTACGGCGCAACCACATGCGGATAAGGTGTAGTGCCAGGTGGGACCATGGCGGGCATGGGTGGGACCATGGCGGGCATGGGGATTTGCCTAGCATTTGGATTGGGCAACGGAACCGGGTTGGAATTAGGCCCCCATTTGTCGTTTTGCGGACGATTATTCTGCTGTGCAAACAGCATTTCTCGAGCGGCGAAGCCGACGACGAAGATACTTCCCAACGCTCCCGCGACAACAATCCATTTCTGAGTACTCTTCATGCTGATCCACCGTTTGTTGTGCAATATTGATATTGCCGCTATCCGAGCGCGCCGTTCTGCGATTCACCGCCGTGCAGGAGTCTACCGCAAGCAAAAACGGGAGTAAACACGACAATACATCGAGCGGAATCGCCGCGCAAATGCTGTCATTCCCGAACTGTACTACCAAGAGCTTCGGCAGTTGATGCTACCGGTGTTTCGGCTGCTATCTGTGTCGGGAACTACGACCCGTGTTGGTAGTAGGGGGAGATCATGAGATAGGCGAGGACGCCGGTGATCGACACGTAGAGCCATACCGGCATGGCGTATTTTGCGATGCGTCGATGGTCTGAGAAACGACCGAGCAATGCAAATAGAAATGCTCGGAGAACCAGGGGCAGAACGACAAGGGACAGAACGATGTGTGAGATCAGCACAAAATAATAGACCGGCCGTATCCAGCCTTGTCCGCCAAACGAGGTGGAGGGGTTGGAAAGATGATACGTGACATAGCAAACAAGAAAGCAGCCGCCGAGGCAGAATGCAGAAGTCAGTGCAAACCGGTGCAACGCGATCTTTTTCGATTTGATCGCTATCCAACCGGTGATCAAGAGGATCGAGGTCAGGCCGTTGATAGCTCCGATGGCATGGGGCAAGTAATGCGTCCAGTTCCCGAGGTCGATTTTGGTACGGATACCTAGTAACAGGGCAACTACGAGAGGAATCGCGATCGAAAGTACGTTCACACCGAGGATGGCTTTTGTGTGGTTCGTATCCGGTTTGGTCGCCGAGGCATTGTCTGGGAATTGCAACTGAGTCATGGTTCACCAAAGGTCCGCAGGATAGCGGGATTGTGGCATCCCGCCTAGAAACCGATCAACATACATCAGCATACCGGGCCGACAAGGCCTTGCTCGCCTTTGGTGTGAGCCCGTACTGAGTAAGTCCGTTGCGTTCAGGCCAATACGGAGAAGTACTGTGAAGAGAGGACTATGTATCAGGCGAGTGGTTGCGGATGGCGAACTCTAGTATCTGGAATCGCGAATAGGTTTGACCATTCGGATGACATCGGCGCGATCGCGTTCATCGAAGATTTGTGCTAACAAGAAGCACTGGAGGGCTTGCATGAGTCTCGCGCACTGATTCATGACGACATCTTCGCGTCGATCCCGATTAGAAATAGGGGTGATGTTGACGTGGATATGCGTCGCCAGTCTGATTTGGTTCTTCTCGCTTCCAGCCTTCATTTCCAGTTCGGTCAATTTGACCTGGACGCGGTGTTTTCCGAGACGCTGGTCGGCTTGACGCGTTAGCGGTGTGTTCCTGCAATCAATATCGAAGATGGCTTGGTTGAGTTCCACATGATTGACTTTGCCTTGGAACTCTTCGATGAATCCTCGAAGTTTCTCGAGGGTTACTTCCTTCGTGACGTTGGAAACCAGTTCCGCTTCCAATTTTGTCTTATTGGTGGACAACCCGACCCAGTCCAGCCAACTCGTAGGTTGCGAGAAAGTTTGGTAGTCTTTGTTTTTCAATTCCTCGAGCCCGATCGCGACGACGCGATCACGGCCGGATTCCTTCGCCATGATCAAGCAGCGGTCGGCGCGGCCTAGCGAGGTTTCGTCGGTGTCGCCGAGTTGCACTACGGTTACGCCGAAGCTCGCCGTGATGCAACTGTTTCTAAGGTCAGCAATTGGCATTCGGCTCAGCTTGCTGCGAATCGATTCCGCGAGGTCTGTCGCTTCCTTCAAATCACAATTGGGGCAGAGCATCACGAACTCTTCACCACCGTAGCGTGCTACCAAGTCGGTGGATCGGCATGATTCTTTAAGCAATTGAGCGAACATCCTTAATGCTGCATCACCCGCTTGATGCGAGAAGTTATCGTTGATGCGTTTGAAGAAATCGATGTCGCAGATGATGATCGCGCCTTGAGGCACACCGTCGATGTGCTGCTTTACAAATTCCGGAAGTTGGCGGTTGAGTTCGCCCCGATTGCAAACCTTGGTCAGTGGGTCCTGGCACGCGCGCTGATGGAGCGTCGCGATTTTCTCTTCGAGAGCAGCCGTTTCGCTGATGTCGTCGAGCAGCATCGCGCCCCCTACCAGGATTCCTTGTTCGTTGTTGACAGGAACCAACTCGAGCTTCAGATGCAAAAGATTCGAATCCGGCGTTTTGATCGAATACCGTCTTTCGCAGCGTTCGCCGGTGGTGATCAGCTCCACAAACGGACAATTCTCGTCGGCGATTTTGAAACCGTCTTTGTCTCGTAAGCCCGCGATGGCTGGAACCCAGAATTGTTGCAGCACCGCATTCGCTTTCTGACCCGTCATCCTCTCGGCAGCTTTATTCCACTGCAAGATCCGGAATTCGGTGTCTATAAAAATCACTCCCTGCTGCATATTGTTCAGCATGTGCCGGTAAAAGCTGTCACTGAGCGTGTGATCGAGCGCGCTGGATTGAGCTGCGTACACGCTCTGAACTTCAGGGGTCGCTGCCGATTGGAAGTGCAAGAGCTGAGCCTGGGCTGGCAAGTTAATGGCCCAGCGTTTCCGAACCATCGCGTCGAGTTCGGGCCGAGGCCGTAGAACCAGTTCCGCAAAGGATGCGGTCAGCCGAGGATTGAACTGTGTCCCGCTGCATCGTACTAATTCCGCAACTGCCGCAGTCGGAGTTAGCGGCTCGCGATATACCGAACGAGTTGTCATCGAATCATAGGCATCGATGATGTTGATCAAGCACGACGTCATGGTCGCAGCTTCGGATAGATCCACCCCCTTCAAATCAGAATAACGCTTGCCGACGCCCAAAATCGCTCTCTGCAGAGTCTCGGATCCCCCAGCAGAACGGACGATTTCAACGCCGACGTGCGGGTGCAAGTCCATCATGGACTGCTCATGGTTGTTCAGCTTTTCCGATTTTTGCAGCACGCGATCGGGAATGCCTATTTTCCCAATCTCGTGAAGCAATCCGGCCAACTCGAGTAACTGGAGCTGGTCTTCGCGGACCTCATAAGCCATCCCCCAAGCACTCGCTCTCATGGCGACACGAAGGGAATGGCTAGCGGATGGTCCGTACTTGGCCCTCAAAGCGATGTGCAACGATGAGACAATTCCAAATTTCGCATGGACTTGTTGGAGATCCCGCAATGGTGAATCGGAACCGCTTGGGTGCAATTCCGCTTTGCTCGGTTCCAACTCGGGTGGAGTTGAGGCTTCAACGATGTTCGCAGCAGTTCGATTCTCGATCGGTACCTTAGCAATCGGGGGCAATGCCGGTGAGGAACCAGGGGATGCTGCGCGGACCTTTCCCGTTTCACGACTTGGCTCGTGATTTTGATCAGGGATCTCAGGTGGGAGGACCGGGGTCTGCGTCATCTATGTCAAATTCGATAAAATGGTGTACACGGCGAGTGCATCCCCCTTACGGTTAATCGCGGTCGCCGTTGTACTTTTTCAACTCAGCAGAAGACTAGTTCACGGAAAACAACCGCAAGAAAATCCAGGAAAGTCAAAGGATACGATGGGTAGAATGGTGAGGGGTTTTGTGTGCTGGAGCGATTTTTCCGACTTTGCCGGCACGGGGTTTTTACTCAATGGGCCTTCGAATCGGGTCCCAGGCCCCCGGCGTCCTGCTTTTCCATGCCCCTTCTCTGCAGTACCATGCGTTAGAGCCCCTGAGTAATTTTCCCTGAGAAACATCGCCGTTGGCCTCGAGTTAGAAACCTTATCGATAGCAAAAGCATGAACCTTCTCGTCGTTATCAGTATCTTTGTCGCCGTCGCCGGAGCGATCCTATCTCTTATTGCAATCGCGATCTTCACTCGCTACTTCTGGCTGTGGATTCAGGCGGTGATGACCGGTGCCAAGGTAGGCGTGTTCGATTTGATCGGAATGCTTTTCCGACGTGTCGATGCTCGAACCATTGTTCGTAGCAAGATTATGGCTGTTCAAGCCGGCATCAATGATCCTGATTTGACCACCAAAGCACTCGAGGCACACTATTTGGCACGAGGCAATGTGCCTCAAGTCATCCGCGCGTTGATCGCTGCCAGAAAAAGCCGACAGATCACCCTTTCGTTCCGTGAAGCTGCAGCGATTGATCTCGCTGGCCGTAATGTCCTGGATGCGGTTCAGACCAGTGTCTATCCTAAGGTGATCGATTGCCCTCCTCGCAACAGCGCCAACCCGTTTCTCGATGCGATCGCCAAAGATGGTATCCAGTTGAAGGTTAAGGCTCGAGTGACCGTACGGGCTAACCTGCAACGATTGATCGGTGGTGCCACCGAAGAAACCATCATCGCTCGTGTCGGACAAGGAATCGTCTCGGCGATCGGCTCTTCGGATAGTCACAAGGTAGTTCTTGAAAACCCGGACGTGATTTCGAAGACGGTTCTTGCAAGCAGACTCGACGACCAGACCGCGTTTGAAATCGTTTCGATCGATATCGCCGATATCGACGTGGGCGAAAATATCGGTGCGCGGTTGCAAGCCGATAGGGCCGAAGCGGACACTCGCGTCGCCCGCGCCAAGGCGGAAAGTCGCCGCGCCGAGGCGGTCGCGATCGAACAAGAAATGATCGCGAAAATCGAAGAAAGTCGATCGGTCGTTGTAGCTTCCGAGGCATACGTTCCTGTTGCAATCGCGGAATCGCTCCAAACTGGGAAAATCAACGTGATGGATTATTACAAGCTTAAGAACTTGACCGCGGACACGGAAATGCGACAAAGCATCGCTGGGACGAGTACCACCGGCCCAGCTGCAAATGCTCGAACCAATTAACCGATTGCCATTGGCATCCCATTAACCGATTGCCAATCGCACGACTTTAACTGAGTGCCAATGGCACTAGACACTGCGAACATCATGAGCGACGAACTCGACGATTTCCTCCGTCAAGCTGCCCAGCGCCGGCAGCAGCGTCAGCAGCAGCGGGCGCAAGGGGGTAAGATTTCACCATTGAACCCGGCTGAGCAACCGCCGGCTCGACCTCAACGGTCCGCACCGCAACCGGCCAGCTCTTCCCTTGGCAGCGCGAGTCCGTCAGCCTCGGATGCCAACGCTCGGACCGGAACTCCGATTCCTAAAGTCCGGACCTTGGAGCCAACCCTTGCAAACCGCCACGTCGAGAGCGATTTGTCCTATGCCGATGAACGCATGGAAGGCCACATCAAGGAAGTATTCCGTACCGAGGGTTCGTTCAAACCTCTTTCGGATTCCAGCGGTCGGTCCAGCGACTTTTCGGCCTCCAGCAATTACTCGCCAGCTGATAATAAAGCCTCCTCGGAGTCCCCGACGGGTGCCCCTGCTTCGAAAGCGATGGTTTCCTCTGGGGATCTGATCTTCCAGCTTCGGCATCCCCAAACGTTGCGATTGGCCATCATCGCACACGAAGTTCTTCGCCGACCGTATCAGTAGTGCCAGTTCGCTCCGCGGTCGAAGGCAACTCGTATTCGCCGTATTTGCCGCCACGGTAATTCCTTCATTGAAAAATACGCCAACAGCTACTCGTTGCATCCATCCATGCCTCAGCCTTTGATTCAACCTGATTTTTCCTTGAGTGCCAACGGGTTGCTCCCGGCCATCGCACAAGACGTCTCGAGTGGAAAAGTCCTTATGTTGGCGTGGATGAATCAAGAGGCATATCTGGAAACAGTTTCTTCTGGGTTTGCGACTTACTTTAGTCGATCGAGGAACAAGCTTTGGCGCAAAGGGGAGGAGAGCGGCCACAGGCAGCGTGTGGTCGAAATCCGGATCGATTGCGACGCGGATACGATCTTGGTAGTGGTCGAGCAAACCGGTGCGGCGTGCCACGAAGGGTACGCAAGCTGTTTTTTCCGAGTCCTGAAAGCGGATAACTTCACGGTCGATCAGCCTCTGCTGGTCGATCCCCATTCCGTCTACCAAACTGGCTCTTCCAGCCATCGTCCCTCCAACAGCGGTTGATCTCCTCCGAAAGTTGCCTCGATGCCAGAGCTACCCGAAGTGGAAACCATGCGGCGTGGATTGTTGCCGACGATCGGTGGCTCCATCACCCGCATCGAGTTTCCAGAGATCCCCTATCGGCCGATCCAGATGACCCCGGCGGCGATCGATTGGCATGCGCGATTGCGTGGCAAGCGAATCGTTGCGGTGGATCGCATCGCAAAACGAGTCTTGGTACGGATCAACACCGGGGACTCGATCGTGATGCAACCAAAGATGGCCGGCCTCGCTCTCATTGCCGATCCACCCTCTGCCGAGCACACTCGCTTAGTGGTCTACGTTGCTGAGGCCAAGTGCGATCGCTTCATTTATTGGGACCGTCGCGGTCTCGGGACCATCCATCTTTGGACGGCTCAGCAATGCGAGGAACATCTCGGTCCGGATTCTCTAGGACCCGATGCATTGGCGATCACAGCCGACGATTTCATCGATCGGCTCCGAAGGATTAAACGCCAAGTCAAACCGGCGTTGCTCGATCAGAAATTGGTTGCGGGCGTCGGTAACTTGTATGCCTCGGAAATCCTCCATCAAGCCAAAGTGCATCCCGAACAAATATGCGAATCCCTTTCGAAGCCGCAGTGGCAACGTATCTACCAAGCCATGCGCTGTATCTTGCTGGAAGCGATCGAGAACGAAGGCTCTACGCTTGGCGATGGCACGTACCGAAATGCGATCAATGGCGAGGGACAATACCAAAATCATCATCGTGTTTACGCGCGCGATGGGGAGCGATGCCAAACGTGCAATGCGTCAAAAATCGTTCGCATTGTGCAAACGCAGCGCAGCACATTCTATTGCCCACGCTGCCAGCGCCTGGGCCAATCCCGAAGCAAATGATCTCGCTCGGGCGATAGCATTCGGAGGTGTTCTTCTCGCTTGTCCTTCGATGGTATCGCCATGGGCTCTCACTATGTGCTACGAATTGGGGTTGTTGGTTCTCGGAAAGTAATGGTCGGAGTACAATAAAGGCTCCTCCATTCCTCCCCTCCCCTTCGCAAGCCAATTGGTACGAACCATGCTCCGCCAGGCTCGATTCGGTGTTCTGCGAGTTTTGACCGCTATTTACGTGATTGGATTCCCCGTTTTTTGGGGATCCCCGGGTTCTAGCTTTGCCCAGGAAGCAACGGCCCAGGAAGCAACGGCCCAGGAAACAACGGCCCAGGAAACAACGATTGAGTTCAATCGCGACATCCGACCGATCTTGTCCGAATACTGCTTTGCCTGCCACGGTCCTGACAAGAACGCCAGGCAAGCCGATTTAAGACTTGACGACCGAGAAGCGGCTGTTTCCAGCGGTGCCATCGTCGAAGGGGATGCCGCCGCAAGCATGATCATCGAGCGGATACTCACTGAGGACCCTGATCAGGTGATGCCACCTCCGAAAACAGGTAAAAAGATTTCGTCGGAGCAGTTGGAGTTGCTCAAGCGGTGGATCGAGTCTGGAGCTACCTACCAACCTCATTGGGCCTTTGTTCCGACCCGCCGTGATCTACAACCCCCTTCGGCGTCGCAACGGGAACCATGGGGACGCAATCCGATCGATGCTTATGCGTATCAAAAGATGTTAGAGCATGGGTTGCAACCGGCCCAAGAAACTTCCGCGCTGCGTTGGTTGCGTCGCGTTCGACTCGATCTTACGGGGTTACCCCCAACGATCGACGAAGTTCGCGAAGTGATGGGGAATGAATCCGAGGGAACCCGTGAAGCGATCGTCGATCGTCTTCTCGCGTCCGATGCCTATGCGGAACGGATGGCGAATATGTGGCTCGATGTGGCTCGCTATGCCGACACGTTCGGTTACCAAGCGGACGTCAATATGAATGTTTGGCCATGGCGGGACTGGGTGATTCGGGCTTTCCAATCGAACTTGCCCTACGACCAGTTCGTCCTTTGGCAACTCGCCGGGGATTTGTTGCCGAACGCGACGTCCGACCAAAAGTTAGCGACGGCCTTCAATCGTTTGCATCGACAAACCAACGAAGGAGGCAGCATCGAGGAGGAGTTTCGTCAAGTCTACATCGCTGATCGAACGGTCACGGCCGGAACTGCGTTCCTGGGGCTGACGCTCGAGTGCTCTCGCTGCCACGATCACAAGTACGATCCGATTTCGCAACGCGACTTTTACTCATTCGCCTCTTACTTTGCAGACATCGATGAGCATGGGCTCTATTCGCACTTCACCCAAGCCACCCCGACTCCTGCATTGAATCTCTACACCGGAGATCAAAAGGAAAAGCACGAAGAACTACTGCGGAAAATTCTAGATGCTGAGAAGCGATTGGCTCAAGTAGTCGAACTCGGCAAAAAAGGCCAGTTGGAGCGTCCAAACGGTAATCTCGCCAACGAGGCTGAGACGTTTGCAACACCGTCAGCGACATGGTCGTTTCCTTTGGATGGTTCGGAACCAGGATTGTTCGCAAGCGCAACTCGATTCAATGGCGATGACGCCGTGAGTTTTCCGCTGAATCGAACCGCTCCCGAGGATCCCACGAAAACGGTCCAATGGCAAATGGGACGCGAGACGCCATTTTCTATAAGTCTCTGGGTGCGTCCCGCCCAACATGCCAGTCGAGTCGTAATCGCGCATCAAAGTGTAGCGGCCGAAGACGCTGCGTTTCGTGGAATGCAGTTGGTGCTAGAAAATGGAAAACCTCAATTTTCCTTGATCCATTTCTGGCCAGGAAATGCCATTCGCGTCGAGGCGATCGATCCAATTCCTGTGAATACGTGGACTCAACTCGGGGTGCGTTACGATGGCAGCAGCACTGCGGCAGGAATTACCCTCTTCGTCGATGGTAAATCGGTTCCCGCCGTGGTCGTGCGCGATCAATTGACGCGAGACTTCCGCTACCGAGGTGCCTGGGGGGATTCGAACGCTGGAAGCGTCCAGATCAGTTTGGGGGCTCGATTCCGCGACATCGGTTTCCGAGATGGGTGTATCGATGAGCTTCAAATCTTTGATTGGCCTCTTTCGAACGCGGAAATGGCGTCCCTGTTCAATCGATCTCCGGATCGAAATGACGATCCGAAGAAAGAACTATTGCAATGGGTTGCGGAACGTTGGGATCCTTTCCAATTACGAGGGATCCCGGAATACGATCGCGCGGTTGAGGAATTGCAGGTTTTGCGCCGAGACGAGAACGAATGGATCTCGTCCGTTCGGCAGATCATGACGATGGCCCAAGCGGTACAGCCTCGAACGACTCGTATTTTGGAGCGTGGAGCTTACGACGCACCCCGCGATGAGGTTTCCCCGCAACCGTTTGTGAAGTTGGCTCGGATAGATTCTCGCGACCCAAAGGAAGCGAGTTCCCCAGATCGATTGGAGTTGGCACGTTGGGTTATCTCGGATGGTAATCCTCTGACCAGTCGCGTCGCGGTGAATCGTTTTTGGTCGATTTTTTTCGGCCGAGGGATCGTCGCGAGTCTTGAGGATTTCGGTAGCCAGGGACAAGTCCCAACGCATCCGGAACTATTGGATTGGCTCGCTAACGACTTTCAGAGCAACGGATGGGATGTCAAGCGTCTATGCAAACAGATCGTTCTGTCCTCGACCTATCGCCAATCATCGACGCCCCAGAATATCGCGTGGGAAACAAGCGATCCGGACAACCGTTGGCTGGCTCGCGGCCCACGCCATCGGCTTTCGGCCGAACAAGTTCGTGATGCAGCGCTTGCGGCGACAGGGTTGTTGGTGCAGACCGTTGGCGGACCTAGTGTTATGCCTTATCAACCTGCAGGGCTATGGGAGGAAGCAGGTACCGGAAAATCGTACCAGCAGGCATCTGGAGATGGCCTGTATCGGCGTAGCATGTATACCTTCTGGAGGCGAACCGCACCACCGCCGAGCATGCTCGCTTTTGATGCTACTAGCCGTGAAACCTGCACCGCGCGACGCGAAACCACCACGACTCCTCTTCAGGCTCTCGTGCTGCTCAACGATCCTCAATACATCGAAGCGGCCAGAGTGATTGCTCAGGCGTCCATCAAGTCCTACCCTCAAGCCGAACAGGAACGATTCCAGGAACTCGCCTTACGATTGCTGGCGAGACCGCTGAACGATCGGGAACTCCCTGTTGTTGAGCAAGCCTATCGAGAACAGATGGCTTATTTCCAAGCCAATCCGGAAGGAGCCAAAGCGTTCCTCGGTATTGGTGAGAAACCTGTCGACGCCACTTTGGATGCAAACGATGTTGCGGCGACCACGGTGGTGGCCGAGACATTGATGTGTTTCGATGATTTTGTCATGAAACGATAATCGAACTTTTGTGTTGCTTGTCAGAGCCATATTTATTCCATCGAAATTCCATGAACAACGAAACCTTTAGACCAATGAGCGTTATTCCTCGAGAGCCAAACCCATCGGGCGATCCCAGGCTACCGGCGAGCGAAGCGCGGATCAGGAATGCATTGTTGGCAGGAAGTGCCTTGGGACGGCGCGATTGGCTTCTGCGGGCAGGGATGGGGCTCGGTGGTATTGCCCTCGCCGATTTGATGGCCGGAAACGCGAATGCTGTGGCTTCTGAACCGAGTTCTGATTCGGTTGCGGGTCCTGCTGGTGAATCGGGGATTGCGACCCATGGGTTGCTCAACCCAACGCACCATCGACCTGCCGCGAAGCGAGTGATCTATTTATTCATGGCGGGAGGTCCCTCCCAATTAGAAACGTATGACTACAAGCCGTTGCTGAACGAGAAACAAGGTGAACCGTTGCCCGATTCGGTCCGGCAAGGACAACGGCTTACCGGGATGTCGGGGAATCAAGCCAGTCTGCCATTGGCAGGCTCCATCTTCAAATTTGCACAGCATGGAAAGTCCGGCGCTTGGCTCAGTGAATTGCTCCCTCACACCGCCAAACATGCGGACGATTTAGCGATCATCCGTTCGATGACCACCGAAGCGATCAACCACGATCCGGCGATCACCTACTTGCAAACCGGGAACCAAATCTCCGGCCGTCCTAGCATTGGAGCTTGGTTGAACTATGGTCTGGGTAGCGACAACGATAATTTGCCGAGCTTCGTGGTTCTGATTACGAAGGGCAAAGTCGATCAGCCTCTGTACTCGCGGCTCTGGGGGTCGGGCTTTTTGCCTGCACGCTATCAAGGCGTCCAGTTTCGCTCGGGCAAGGAGCCGGTTCTGTATCTGACCAATCCCCCAGGTGTCGATGCCGCCAGCCGACGCTTGATGTTGGATCGGCTTGAACAGTTGCATCAGATCCAAGCCGATCAAACACAGGATCCGGAGTTGTCTGCCCGCATCGCCCAGTACGAAATGGCCTACAGGATGCAATCGAGTGTCCCCGAGGCTACGGACCTTTCGAGCGAGTCCGAGGAGACCATCGAGCGTTATGGACCTCAGGCCAAAACCCCGGGAACGTTCGCTTCGAATTGCTTGCTCGCTCGGCGACTCGCTGAACGGGGTGTCAAGTTCATTCAGTTATACCATCAAGGTTGGGATCATCATGGCGGTGTTCCCGGTGGCATGCGGACGCAGTGCGGGGAAACCGATCAACCGACCGGTGCATTGCTCCAGGATCTCAAGGATCGCGGGATGCTTGAGGACACGTTGGTCGTCTGGGGCGGTGAGTTCGGCCGAACGAATTATTCTCAAGGCAAATTGACCGCTACCGATTATGGGCGAGATCATCACCCTCGCTGTTTCTCCATGTGGATGGCAGGTGGTGGGATTCGCGGAGGGATGAGCTACGGTGAAACATGTCCATTCGGTTACAACGTGATCGATAAACCGGTCCATGTTCGAGATTTTCACGCAACGCTCCTGCATTTGCTCGGGATTGACCACGAGCGTTTTACGGCAAAATTCCAAGGCCTCGATGCGAGGTTGACGGGGGTGGACCCCGCCCACGTCATACGCGATATCTTGAAGGCGTAAATAGAACTTTATCCGACGCAAAGGCTGAGGTACCGCAATCGTTCCAGAATCAACTCGGCTCGAAAACTCCACCGACTACAACGCACCACCGATCTTCAGCGCACGCGGCTTGACCAAGGTCTACCGGATGGGGGATGTCGATGTGTATGCGTTGCGTGGGATCGATCTCGATCTGTACGCAGGTGAGTTCGTGGTCATCCTCGGTGCATCGGGAAGCGGGAAGTCGACGTTGCTCAATATCCTCGGCGGTTTGGATGTACCCAGCGCGGGAACGGTGCAGTTTCGCGACCACCGCTTGACCGATGCCGATGAGGCTGAATTGACCCGCTACCGACGCGAGCATGTCGGCTTCGTCTTTCAGTTCTACAACCTAATCCCAAGCTTGACCGCCCTTGAAAATGTGGCGATGGTCGCCGATATCGCAACTGCTCCGATGCCCCCTGAGGAGGCCTTGCGGATGGTGGGGCTGTACGATCGCAGGAATCATTACCCCTCTCAGTTATCGGGTGGTGAACAGCAACGGGTCGCGATCGCTCGTGCGATCGGGAAACGACCGGATGTACTTCTGTGCGATGAGCCTACCGGTGCCCTCGACGTCAAAACAGGTTCGGTCGTCCTCGAGGCGATTGCGAGGATCAACCGAGAGCTTGGTACCTTGACCGCTGTGATCACTCACAATGCAGCAATCGCTGCGATGGCGCATCGCGTCGTGCAGCTTTCCGATGGTCGCGTCGCGAGCATCCAGTCCAACTCCGTTCGGAAATCAGCCAACGAATTGGTTTGGTGAAACAAAGGGGTGATTCAGTGCATGCGTTGATGCGATTGCTCCTATCGGATTTGAGTCGGCTCTGGAAACAAGGCATCGCGATAATTGCGTTGATCGCTGTCGGCGTCGCAACCTTCATCATGTCCACCAATACGATGACCGCGCTCGAGGAGAGCCGTGATCGGTACTATCGGAATTACCGCTTTGCCGATCTGTTCACGCCGCTCGTGCGAGCACCGCAATCATTAGCAGCGTCTTTGAATGAAATTGAAGGAGTTGATTCGGTTCAAACGCGGATTGTGAAAGAGGTTCTGTTCGATATGCCCGACGTTTTAGAACCGGTTTCAGGTCGGCTGGTTTCGCTCGAAGAAAATCCACGAGAATCGATGAACGGAATCTACCTCCGTCGTGGTAGGTATCCCGAATTTTCAGACCGAACCGAAGCGTTGGTGAGCGAGTTGTTCGCCGAGGCCCATCGGATTGAACCCGGCGATCGGTTGATCGCGAACTTTGCAGGAATCGTTCAAGAGTTGGAAATCGTTGGTGTCGCGCTGTCACCTGAGTTTGTTTACGTGGTTCAGCCCGGCCTGCTCCTCTCGGACGATAAACGGTACGGTGTTCTTTGGATCCCGTACGCGAGCATGGCCAACGCCTTCAACATGGAGGGAGCGTTCAATAACCTCACGGTGCGTCTGACGAATGATGCTAACACGCAGCATGTCATCGATCGGATCGATCAGTTGACTTTGCCTTACGGAGGTGTGGGTACCTATGATCGGAGCGAACAAGAGTCCAACCGTCGCGTTTCCGATGAACTCGCAGAGGTCCGCACGATGGCTTATATGGCACCGTCAATCTTCTTGAGCGTCAGCGCGTTTCTGCTCAACATTATTGTTTCCCGTTTGGTGTACCAGCAACGTGAGCAGATCGCTACGCTTCGAGCTTTTGGCTACTATCCTTCCGAGATCGGTTGGCATTATGCGAGGCTGGTGCTGGTTTGGGTGGTTCTGGGCACAGCCATCGGAATTGGAGGTGGAATCTATGCGGCGCGAGGCATGTTCCGGCTGTACATGATGTTCTTCCGGTTTCCCGAGTCCATCCAGCCGACCATGACATGGGAGTGGGGGGTGGCGTTCGGGTTGACGGTTGGTGTCGCAGCCATCGGGACGTTTCGCTCGATCCGTCGCGCGATGGAGTTTCCCCCCGCGGTTGCGATGCGGCCTGAAGCACCGCAGCGATTCGATCACCCATGGTTGGGTAAGCTTGGAATCACGTCATGGATGACTCCTGGAATCCGGATGGTGATTCGCCGTTTGGAATCCAATCCCATGATCACCCTATTTTCGGTCCTGGGCGTGGCGTTGGGGTTGGCGATCTTGGTGCTATCCTCGTTCATGGAGGATACTATCGAATTTGTGATCGACAATCAATTCGTCAAATCACAACGCCATGATTTGATGATTACCTTTCGTGAGACGGCATCGGAAAGCGCGTTGCACGACGTGGAGCATCTCCCAGGGGTAACGTACGCGGAACCCTTCCGTGCGGTGCCGATTCGCATGCGATCTGGACTGCACAGCGAGCGACTTTCGTTAATGGGGCTATGCGAACGGCCGGTGCTGTACCGAGTCCTTGATGAACACACTTCAGAAATCGAGTTCGAACGTCGGGGTGGTTTAACCATCACCAAGAAGCTCGCGGAGATGCTCCAGGTGCGGCCGGGAGATCGGGTCGAAGTCGATATTTTGGAAGGAGATCGACAGACTGTTTTGCTGCCCGTCGCGAGAGTGTTTCCCAATTACACAGGACCCGCGGCGTACATGGAGCGGAGTGCATTGCACGATTTGCTCGAGGAGGGAGAGCGAATCTCGGGTGCATTCGTGGCGTTGGATGATTCGCAAAAAGGGGAGACGTATGCGGCGATCAAGCAAACGCCGGCGATTGCGGGGGTGTTGGATAAAACCGCAGCCATGAAGAATTTTCGACTGGTTATCGCTCGAAGCACGTCGTGGATGCGAACGATTAACGCCCTTTTCGCTGCGCTGATCGCGTTTGGAGTAATTTACAATTCTGCATTGATTTCATTCACCGAACGGGCCCGCGATCTGGCTACGATGCGTGTGATGGGTTTCTCTCGCGGTGAAATATCCGCAGTCATGCTGATCGAGTTGCTCCTGATTACCATCGCAGCGATTCCTGTCGGGATTCCCATCGGATACGCCTTTTCCTATGTCTTGACGTTAGCCATGGACACAGACAGCCACCGGTTTCCTTTGGTGATCAGTCGCAGCACGATCGCGTATTCGATGATGATCATCATCGTGTCCGCAATTGCGTCGAGCTTGGTCGTGTTGAAAATGCTCAAGGAGTTGGATCTGATTTCCGTATTGAAGGTAAAAGAGTGAAAAAGTCGTTCATGCCTCGAATAGGGATGGCGTTATCGGTCATCCTAACTGCCGGTTTTCTAGTGTACGGATTCCTTCCAAAAAGTATGGAAGTGGATGTTGCCGTCGCATCTAGGAAAGGACTCGAAATCACTGTCGATGACGATGGGGAGACCCGCGTTCGTGAACGCTACACCGTTACCAACCCGGTTTCAGGCAATATGCTGCGCGTGGAACTGCATCCAGGAGACCGCGTAGAAAAAGATAAAGTGGCTCTACTGACGATTCAGCCGGTGGATCCTAATCTTCTGGATGCGAAGACGCGTGCTGAAAGCGAGGCGCGTGTGGAAGCTGCCGAAGCGGCCCTTCAACGAGCCATGGAGGTACAAGGGAGCGTGAAGGAATCGCTCGAGTTGGCTCAGCATGAATACGAGCGCGCCGAGGAGTTGATAAAAAGCAATTCGATCGCCCGAGCGGATTTTGATCAATGGGAGCATCGCTACTTTATCGCCCAACGGGAAGTCAAGGCCGCGAACTCCTTGAAAGCGGTCGCGGTTCATGAATTGGCGATGGCGAAAGCGGCCTTTTTAACGACCCAGGATGTTCCTGAATCGGATCGCAAGGCGATGAATGTCTTCTCGCCGATCGATGGCGTGGTGCTTCGAGTCATCCGCGAAGATGCTGGGTTCGTGCCCGCCGGTTCACCCATCCTGGAAATTGGGAACCCCGAAGAAATGGAATTGAAAGTGGATGTGCTGTCCACGTATGCGACGAAAATCAAACCAGGCAACCCTGTTCTGATCGAGCGGTGGGGAGGAGACCGCACCCTCGCCGGTGTCGTCCGAATCGTGGAACCCTCTGCTTTCTTGAAAATATCCGCACTCGGGGTGGAAGAGAAGCGGGTGAATATCATCATCGATTTTAAAACTCCGTGGGTGGAGAGGCTGTCGTTGGGGGATGGGTTTCGCGTCGAAGCCAAGATCGTTGTCGAAAAATCGAGCGGAGACACAGTCGTTATCCCCAATGGGGCTATTTTCCGTGAAGGGGGCAAACGGTTCACGTATCGCGCCGTCGACAGTGTCGCAAGGAAAACTCCGATCCAAATAGGACTCTCAGGGAGCCGAGAGACGGAAGTTCTCGAAGGCATCGCTACCGACGATGTTGTCATCGTCTACCCGTCGGACAAAATTCGAGATGGGACTCAGATTACACATCGCAAGGTGTCCATAAAACGGTAATCGACTCTGCATCGAGGAATTTCAAAGGATAGGGCCTTCCGTTGCGGGATCGGCTTTGAGTTTCGCTCCTTTTCGCGCTCAATGAAATGGTGCTCGTGCTCGTCATCGTCCACGAGGAAGCCGAATCGATAACGAGCACACGCACGATAAATTTAGGGATTCCTCGAGATGCCTTGATCGAGGCGGTTCCCGGAAGTTGCTGTTCTCGGCGGGTGCCCTGTCTAGAGTTTGCACGTCGGCATGATACGATGGGGTGATGAACAAAACCGATATTCCCACCGCCGTTCCACTCGATACCGCAACTCGTTTGGCCATCGAGCGAACACGTGTTGCTTATGAACGGACTGTAATGTCATCGGTGCGCACAGCATCGTCGCTGATCACTTTTGGATTTACCATCTACAAGTTTTTCCAGTTCGATATTCCAGGGAAGACGCCACGAGGTTTAGCCGTGGATTTATTGGGACCGCGAGAATTGGGGATCACCATGATCATCATGGGACTCGCATCCCTGTTTTTTGGGTGGATCGAATACCGAAGGGATGTGAAATCGCTTCGCGTACTCTACCCGGACATGCCAAACTCGACCTCGGGTGTGATCACCGCGATGATCGCCCTGTTAGGTGTTGTGTTGCTGATCGTGACAGTCGTTCGCGGTTAGCGGTTAACCTGGTCTTTTGCATGAAGCGTAGTGTTTGTTCCGACGAGTAGTTTTAAACCTAGTTACCTAAACAGATTCAATATGAAATACGAGTTTCTTTTCATTTCGTTTGTCGCCATTGTTGCCACGGCGAATGCGTTGCCATGCTATTCCCAAGATGAAAGTGTTCGCCCTGGGATCAACGATACGTTCCGGGATCCGAACGTCGACGATTTTATCGGCAAGTTTGAAGTGGAAAGCCGAGAGGTCTATTTGCGGCGCAAAGAAATCCTTGCTGCTTGTGAGATCAAGCCGGGGGCGACCATAGCGGATGTCGGCGCTGGGACCGGATTGTTCACGCGATTGTTTTCCGAAGCGGTCGGAGCCGACGGTCATATCATCTCGGTGGATATCTCACAAAAGTTTCTCGATCACATTAAGGCGACCAATCGCAAGCTCGGTTTGAAGAACATCGATACTTTGCTCTGCACTGCCGATTCGACAAAATTGCCGGAGGAGCAGATCGATTTGGCGTACATTTGCGATACGTATCACCATTTTGAATTTCCGACGAAAACGATGGAATCGCTTTATCGCGCGATGGTTCCAGGTGGCCGGTTGGTGCTGATCGATTTTCGCCGCGAGGAGGGAAAGAGCACCGAATGGGTCATGAACCACGTCCGTGCGGGACAGGCCGAATTTGAGAAAGAGATTACGGCCGTCGGGTTTAAGAAAATCGCAGACCGTTCGGATCTGTTGAAAGAAAATTATTTCCTAGTCTTCGAAAAGACACAACCGTGATGCGGATACCCTCAGCCATGAGCCATGTTCTCCGAAGCGGGTTGCGTCGATGCTGCGTTGCGCTGTTCATTGTGGGTTTAGTGGTATTCCTCGGGCTTGTGGTGACGACGTTCGCGGGGCAGGATACCACGGGAAATGCGATTTCCGAGGTCGCGTTTGTTGCCGCGGTTGATCGTTCGGAGCAGAAGTATGTGTTGCTCACCTCCGATGGATTCCGAAACTCGAAGGTAAAGACGTTAATCGTTGCGCTTCATGGTCATGGCGCGGATCGGTGGCAATACATTCGGGAGCCGCGCGATGAATGCCGAGCGACGCGCGATGTTGCTCTCAAGCATGGAATGCTATTGGTTGCACCGGACTACCGCGCGAGGACTTCGTGGATGGGGCCCGCTGCAGAAGCGGATTTGAAACAGATTATCGAGGATTTGAAACGGCAGCATTCGATCGAACGGACACTGGTTACCGGAGGATCCATGGGAGGAACCTCGGCCTTGATTTTCGCGGCCTTGCACCCCGAGCTCGTCCAAGGCGTTGTCTCGATGAATGGGACTGCGAACATGATCGAATACGATCAGTTTCAAGATGCGATTGCAGCGTCGTACGGTGGTAGCAAAGACGAAGTCGCAAGCGAATACCGGAAGCGATCGGCGGAACTGCATGCGGATGGTTTGACCATGCCGATTGCGGTAACCACAGGTGGTAGCGACACCATCGTTCCACCGACGAGCACACTCAGGCTCATGGAGCAACTTCAGGCCATGTCACGTCCTGTGTTCGTGAAGCACCAGCCCGACGGTGGGCATGCCACGACCTATGAAGATGCCATGGAAGCTCTTGAGTTTGTCGTGATGCAATCGAAGCCTATGCCTAAGGACCGTATGGAATCGCTTCCGGCCCAAGCGGCGGATGCGATTCGGATTCGGGAGGCTTACCTTGCTGAAATGCCGGTACCTTCGAGCAGGACCCTCCATGTGGTCTATTGGACCCCCAGCGATCGAGAGCCACTGCCCCAATACCGTGAACGGCTTGATCGCGTGCTCACGGACATCCAGTCCTTTTACCGTTCGGAGATGAATCGCAACGGTTTCGGCGAGATGACGTTTCCTCTGGACAAAGAGAAGGATGGGATTCTGCACGTGCATTTGGTGCGCGGCGCGTTGCCCTATGATCGATACAATGTCGAGAGCGGGTACAAAATCCGGAACGAGTGCCTACGGACACTTAAGGCTGCTGGGATCGATGCGGACCAGGAAACGATTGTTCTGTTCTGCAATATGAGTAATTGGGATGAATCCTCCCGCGTCATGACACAGAATAGTCCCTATTACGCGACTGGTGGATTGCGGTCCGGGACCGCTTGGCAAGTCGATTCGATGCTGCTCGATTCACGATTGCTCTCGGAGAATCAGACCATGCTGCGCGACGGGCAATACGGCAATATCTCCGTCGGTCGCTACAACAGCATTTTTGTGGGTGGAGTCTGCCACGAATTAGGGCATGCGCTGGGATTGCCCCACAACAAAGAACGCTCTGACGAGGGGGGCGTGTTGGGGACTTCTCTCATGGGAAGTGGCAATCGAACCTATGGAGAGGATCGTCGCAACGAGGGGCGTGGCTCGTTTCTCTCTTTTGCGGACGCGTTGAGGCTCGCGGGCCATCCTCTTTTCACTTCGAATGAAAAAGGAATCGATCTGCCACTCACTGCTACGGTCGAGATTGACTCGGTGGAACAAACGGCTAGTGGAACTGGATTTTCCGTTTCGGGGACTGTGCGTGGCGATCCACCTGTGTACGCGATCGTCGGTTATATCGATCCGAAGGGAGGTGGCGATTACGATGCGACAACGGTAACTGCAATTCCGGACGCCGATGGTGGTTTTGTCTTGCATTGCGAGGAGTTTGCTAAGGGTAAGCCCTCGGTTCTCCGCGTGGTGGCTTGCCAGTCCAACGGTGGTCGGATCAATGATCAAGTCGCATCGATCCCTTTCGAGGTGGATTCCGAGGGGAAGGTTGACGTCTCCTCGTACCGCACTGGACTCACGCTGAGACCCGTGGTGCAGGCTGTAAAGCGGCGCGATGCAACGGCTGCGATGTTGGAGTTGGAGCGGTTAGAGAAAACGTCGAGTGATCATCCGCAAGTACCGCATGATATCGATATCGCGCGGTCATTGGTGGGTAGCCTAAGCTTGCAGCCAACGGTTCCACCGAGCGAAATTGACGCGTCGCAAGTTTGGATTTCAGAGGCTGCGTCGAAATCGGCAAAGGTAGGCTGGTTGCGCCCCATGCTGAATCGGCTTCCGGAGGATCCTGTAGTGATACGTGTTGCTGGCAAGATTTTTGCGAGAGGGCTCTATGCGCATGCGCCGAGCAACTACACGTATGAATTAGGTGGAAAGTGGGACAAACTCACGGGCTATGCGGGGTTGGCCGACACGCATGGAGGGACTGTTGTGTTCGTCATCAAGGGGGATGGCAGGGAGTTATGGAGATCGGAACGGACCAGCGAAGGTGACTTGCATCGCTTTGAAGTATCGGTGACAGGTGTGCGAGAACTCTCGTTGATCGTGGATGACGCGGGCGACGGCAACGGAGCGGACTGGGGCGTTTGGGGCGATGTAAAACTGGATTGACACTTTTGGAGGTTGGCTAGTCAAACTCGCTCATCGGCCATGGCTCGCCGTGGATCATCTTCTGTAGGAGCGTTCTGTCGATGGAAGCGGGTAGGAAGCGGGTGGAGCCGTCTGCAAAGGTGACTGAAACGCCGCTGCCGTGGTACGAGGAGCCGATGCCTGTCGATCGCCAGGGTGTTCTGTACGAGTCTTTGCTGTAGGGAAGGATGCTCCAGTCCATCGTGTCGACATCGACGTCGCGAGGCTCCGTCCAGACGATGTTCGAACCGCAGGATTCGATAAGAAGAATTCGGTTCTGTTGATCATCGGATTTTTTTGATACAGGAAGCCGTTTGGGATTGTTGGCGCTTTTATCCGAGTTTTCGAGCATCGCAAACGAAGTGTATCGGCCTCCGTCGGGGCTGACGAAATTGGGCTCACTCGGGCACGTGTAAGTCACTACCTGCGTTTGTGCCACATTCCTGTTTTCTTTGGTGTCCCATGCAAAATTCGGTTCGTACTCTTCGTAGAGTTTTTTCTGTTCTAGCCAGGGTAATAGTTTGACGCGCCAACTGATGGCTGGTGTGCCATCGGCCTTGACAGCATTGTTGGGCGGCAGCTGACTCAAGTCATGGATGGTGGAACGGGTATCGATCAAGGCTACTGCTACTTGGCGAATCGCGTTGCTGCAGGCCATTCGCCGTGCGGCCTCGCGGGCGGAGGGGACTGCTGGCAAGCACAACCCGATGACGAGTCCCAATGCGAGAAGGCTGGCTAGTACGTTGAATGCGTAGCGACCGTTGGATTGCTTCTTCAATCGCCATGCGATCATCAGGAGGGAAAGTACCAGCACGATTTCAGCGAGGATGGTGTAGCCGACCACAAACGGGGCTGTGTAGTTCGGGAGTTGTGCTCCAAGGTACGAGAGAGCGATAGGGAATACCACCGCGCAACACAGGAGCAGCCAGAAGTCGAGCCAACCTGCAGGCGAGCGACGCCGTACTATGAGCAATGCAAACGGGCTTAAAGCGAAAATTGCCAAAACAATATGGAGTCCGATATCCACATAGAATCTGTTCGCCTCCAGGAAGGACGATTGCCACTCAGGACCAGGAATTCGAGGAAGGGGTTTCATGGCTCTACTCCAAGGTTGGGAACTGGGGCGATTGGGGGGAAGTCAGGAAGACTAAGATCGAAGAGTCGGCTCTTGTAGTTGGGGATAGCCATGTTGGGGGCCTTTCCCGTCGTTCCAGAAATCTGGCTATGATCGGTCCTTGCCATCTTTTTTCGCGCTGGCGAGTCGACTATGGTAAAGACTCGACTCTTATTGACACTCGCCCGGAGGTCTTCCTTCCTACCTTTCGTTACGTGAGTTCCGTCATGACTCTCTCATTTGATTGTCCGCGATGTGGTAAGCCGTTGAAAGCCCCAGAAGCCGCTGCTGGGCGAACGGCGGAATGTAAGTTTTGTCATAGCAAGATCACGATACCAACTGGCAGCGAGGAAAAGGGGGCTTTGGAAAAGCATTCTTCGGAAAAGAAGCCCGAAGGCTCGGCGGACAAGCTTGCGTTTGACATGATTTCATCCAATGTGCGCACGCGAGGAAACATTCCTCGAGCCTCGATTTTGGTGGAGTCGCCATCCCCGGAGTATCTCCGAGCTCGCGATCAATTTTCACCGCAATTGCAGAAGGCCATATGGTTGTACGAGTGCAGATTGCTCCGTGAATCGCAGTTGGCTCTGGTCGACTTTCTGGTCCAATCAGGCATCCATCCTCTGGAAAAGTCCGCGGCGATGTATCTTTTGGGGCGTATCAATTTTGAGGAAAACAACTTCACGAGCGCGGTGAAGATCTGGCAGATGTTGGTGGAAGAATTCCCACAGAGCTACGAGGGGAAGTTGGTCGACGATCGCTTGTCCGAGCTATTGCAAATATTGCCAGGAGCATCGACTGAATACGTTGATGACATCAGAGCGTCGATGTATCTCAAGAATGGAGATCACTGGATCGCCGGTAAAGGACCGGGCTTCTATGTGGATACCGCGTACATCAACACGATCGAAGCTGCAGTTCATTGGTACGACAAAACGATTACGGAGTTTCCGGAATCGGCAGCGGCAAGATTGGCGCATGAGCAAAAGCTCAAGACGCTGATCGGCTGGAAGGATGCAGATAATTTCGGAATGGCCTATGGAGCGATGGGTGAGTTTGAGACCTACATGCCTTTGGTTCTGGAGGCATTCCGAGCCTTTGAAAAGGCGTTTCCGCTCGCACCTTCGCTGCAGCCACTCCGATACCAGATTGCCCAGCTTTATTGGTCGCAGAAGGACTTTGTGAATACGGACGTGTGGTTGAAGCAAGTCATTGAAAACGGCAGCGAAGAGGATTCCTTTTATACGGACCTTGCCACACGTCGATTGCACAAACTATCCGCATCGATCTGATCGAACCCTTAGCGAGTTTCATCCCCTTCGCGAAATCGCAATGGGGGGATCGTATTCCGCGAGTGCAACGCGACCGAGCGCTTTTATCCCCTATAAGCACTTCAAGAAATCCAGGAGTTGTTGTCGTTGGTCCTCGCTGAGTTCGTCTCCGAAGGTGTGTCCTGTGTTGAGCATCCCGGTGTACAGTTCGGGCTTCGACGGATCGACAGGAACCCCCTTAACTTCGCTGAGTGCGTTGCTGAGATCCTTCCATTGTTTCGCGGTTCTCCAATCAGGATCGAAGACACGGATGTATGTGTCTTGACTAATCATCTGTAGTATCTCGTCATGGCTTTTTTCGGACTGATCGACATACTTCCAACCCACCCGCTTTTGGTCGAAATTATTAGGGTCGGTGCTGCTCGGGACCATGCTGTACTTTTTAGGTCGTGAGGCCGAGTGCAGCAGGTCATAAAGTGTTGGTACGGAGGCATTATGTAGATAAGGACCTCGCGCCCAGATGCCGTGCAATGGTGGGGCTACGTACTTTTGGGTTGAGACGACGGTTCCACTCAAAAACTTTTTCTTTTCCTCAATGTTCATATCGAAGATGTTGTTGATCCGAAGCGGGTCGGTACCCAGCTCGCTCGGATCGACTAATTTTCCGGGAAAGCTGACCAGGTTGTACTGCTTGTCAGCGGTCTTTTCGAAATCTCCGTGGCAGTTCGCGCAGTTCTCTCGGAATAGCTTGAAGCCGTCTTCGGCCGATTTTTCGTCAACGCTTTCGATGAATGGATAGCGAGGTGTTTTGAGAGAACTGAAATAATACGGCACGGTCTTTTTGAAGGTCTCTCGGGCCTCAAGGTAATCCTTTCCCAGATGGTCTCGGTTGATTGCCATGGCATAAGTCACATCGGCGACGTTGCCCGTAAAGCCACCATCGACATAGAGTCCTTTTCCTTCGCTGCCGTGGGTTTTCCAGTAGTAGTTTGTCCACGGTTGAGGTTTCAAGAATGGGATCAGTGGAACTTTGGCTTCCACGCTCTTCGTGTAGCTGGAGCCGTGCTTCTCCAAGAAAAAGCTGTAGTAGCGCAACGAGCTAGGTTTCACGCCGTCCGGCCTGAGTTGTGGGACGAGCACGCCGTAGAAGTCCGCCGAGTCGATGAAGAAGCGAGGCAGGTTTTTCGCGAATAAGAATCCGGAGCTGGTATGTCCACTCTTACTGAGGTTTTGATGCAATCGTTCAAAGTCAAGGAAGACGTTGGGGATGCCTTCTGCGAGTTTCGGTTTTGGGTCATTTGGATCGGTGGTTGTGAATAATACCGTCGAGTGGCAAAGTCTGCAGTTAGGTGAAGCGCCCATTGCATTGGTCATCGTTACCTTGGCTTTGGTACGGACCACACCGAGTGTTACTGTTTCCTCGATGCGAGATTCATCAACGGGTGGATGGACCCCGTAACGCATATCCATTTCCCGCCACCATTCCGGGCTGAATTTTTTCAACCCCTTTAGCCGAGATTGCTCGTTGGGATCGCTTGTTCCCGCCGCCCAAATCTCGTTAAGCGTCTCGAACCCATCGAGGTTCCATAACGGTGTGGCAAGGGTAAATCGAGAGAGTATTTCAAGCTTGCCCGCTTCTGCCAACTCATTCTTGGCAACAAGGTCTTCTTCCTTTTTTTCAAATTCAGGTTTAGCGGGCTGGTCCGAACTCGTGCTAGCTTCGTCCTGGGCCAACGCAAAAGTTGACGAGCAAATCGCTACAGTAAAAAGTAGGTGAGAAACGGTTGCACAAATACGGCAAAGGAGATAGACGGCCATTGGGTAGTTTCCTGGACCTATAGTGCTAGGCGCAAAAGATTGCGATGGTTTTGCTTCGGGCTCGATACGACGTCGTAATGGTAATCCCTTCAAACCAGCTACATAAGAGGTGAACCGCTGGTAACGACAATGCAATCTCTTGCTTTGCGGTCCCCTTTAACACCGGATCTGCTCGATGAAATTCCTGCGAGAAGGAACCAGATGGTTGAGCAAGGTAAACCCTGGTGCTGGACTGGGTCGATCTCGTTGTATCCCAGGTAAAAGAGATCAGGATTTTCCGGTTCGATGGTTCGTTCCATCTTTGGTTTTTGGCGGAATCGAGGCAACACCACGCGGTGTATGGATCCAATTTGCTCATGGAGTGAACTTGCTTTTTTTACGCGTGCGGACGTGGTTGCTGTTGGCACGTGGATATTCAAGGCGGATGTTGGATGGGATCGTTGGGGGCGGGTTGTTTTTGCAAGGAGCAATGGGGTATCTTGAAGAGTGCGACAGTTGCCTTGATGATGCCATAGGCTTAATGATAGATTTTTCGGGCGAGTGAAATGAAGTGAGTAACCCTTGGGATAACGAAACGAGCGGCGGAGATGTTGCCTCAATGTCGTGCTTGCCGTTGATCGAGGAGGATAGGATTCCTAGGAGTGCTTACCGATGGGGGCTAGGGTTGCTCGCCCTGGCCGCTCTGGGACAGCTTTGTATTCCGTTGCTGCTCAAGTACGTCGGTGATTCTCTATCGCTCGGACGAGCGTACCTATCGAACCTTTGGTTTCCCGTTTTTGAAATACTTGGCGCATTCTTTGTCGGTTTGTGGCTTGCGCAGTACATCGCAATATGGCTATGGTTGCACATTTGCGTCGCATCGCGGGCGGCGCGGTGGATAATCGGGCTGTTCCTGAGCATCGCGATCTCATACTTGGCCATTGCTGGGATGTCGCTGGCTTGGGGGCCTCCACCGATCGAAGCTTTTCTGTTTTGTATTTTGGGAGGTGCGGCCGTTTATTCTCTCCTTGGTTTGGTATTGAGTGTCCTGCTTCGGTCTTCCAACTTCGAATGGCAACCTCGAGCTTCATTGAGCGGAGGAACGGGAAACAGATATTCCTTGAAAACACTTTTAGGAACCATGATTGGTTCGGCATTGCTGATGATCGCGATCAAGTCGTTTCCATTTGAGGGGAGGAATTCGGATGGGCCGATAGCCCAGGAAGTAAGCCTACTATCGATTTGGTTGGTTTGGCTAGCGGTCGCGATATCGATCGTGACTTGGTTGCAACTCGGAACGGTATTCAGCCTTCGGCGTTGGCGATTTCGAGTTTGTTTTCTCGTTGTGATTCTTTTGGGTCCAGCATTCTTCCATGCCATTGGACTTTGGTTGTTGAGTTGGGGGGAAGGATTGAGCGGTAACTATTCCTTCGAGGAGCTGGCTATTGCCTATGCGATCGAGATAGGGTTGGTCGCAGGGGTTGGGATTGTCATGTGCTTGTTACCTCGAACCTCGCCGGAGAAGAGCGAGGAGTCTCCGGATGCTGCGACGCCGAGCGAGGATGTGGGGGTTGTGGATGGGGTGTGATTCGTTGGTGTAGCACGCGAAGTCGCGAAGGCGCGAAGAATTTGGCGATGAGTGGCGGCACACAGAGACGCGAGGTTTCAGGGGAGAGGGATCCTTGGGGATACCTCCCCTGTGAGAAGTTCTATGAATTCGCCGTAGTCGAGAAGCACCCAGCCTTCTGATTCTATTGCGTTGGATTGCATCGCGATCCAGGATGGGTCTGCGTAACTGATTTGGGGCGTTGTACCCTAGTTGTGTACGACCTTCTTATGCGCAATCAACGTTGCGATCGCTGGATGCTCGACATCGTAGTTCACAAAATCAGCGTACTCGCCGTTCCCTTCATTGCCGAGTTCGCTCAATCGAATTCGTATAAGAAGGTACCAGATGGTTGAGCCAATTAAGCCCTAGTGCTGGACTCGTAGCACGAGGCCACTAGGCAGCCCTTCTGTGTTTTTTGAATAGGGTAAATCTCGGCGAGTCCCATTTAAAAGAAATCAGGATTTTCCAGTTCAATAGCTCGTTCCATCTTGGTGGCATGCAACAAAGTGGTGTGATGTGGCGAGATCTTTTTGGCTGCATCGAGGCAACGCCACGCGGTGTATGGATCCCATTCCTTCAAGTAAATCCGCCAGAGATCGACGTATGCTCCGACTATTAATGGATCGTGCTCTAAGCATTGGAACAGATTGTCTAGTACAGGCTCATCTGTGCGGTGTTGAGCCATGGCGAGATCTGCGAGAAAGTAATCAAGGATATATGCAATCTTCTGCTTTTTTGCTTCTAAAGTTTTCTTTGCTGACTTGACTTCATTGATGCTTCCGAGCCCATAGACCATCCGTCGGACTTCTTTGTCACCCATCCCCCCTGCGAGTTTCAAGAGTTCTCGGAGTCCTGCATCACTGTCTGTGATTGCGAAATAACGCTGAGCTTCCAATACAGCAACTTCGGTTTGGTTCGCTTTAACTGCAGCGTTTACTTTGGTTCGAGACTCCTCCAATAAGGCTTCTTTTGAAGGGATGGTGGTTTGTTGGAGATTGGCCAGGATGGTTTCAACCCTGGGGACTCTAACCTCCGCGGTGTAGTTTTCGGGGGGGGCGAAGCGAATCTGGGCACATTGGCTGACTCTACCTTCAAGGGTGTATGTCGTTGTTGATTCCCGAAGTCCCTCCCGATTCAGGAATGAAAATGCTGCGGGGATGGAACCGGTTTCAATGATCTTGAGCCTGATCTCTGGGTGAATTTGGCACTGGTGCGTGAGGAATCGACGGAATGATGCCTGTTGTTTGGCGTCTAAAGCGTATGGTGATAGCGTAACAGACACATACTCTTTGTCTTTATGTGACCATCGATGGACGCCGTTTGTGAGCGAATGCTCAATCTTCGTTTCTTCGTCATCAAAAATTTTCGATGCTTGCGGGTGTATGTGGCTAAGTGTACTTTCCAATTCGAATCGCGTGCAATTTTCCGACTCTGCAGCCTCGATTCCAGCAGTTTCTAAGGCATGACACATCGCATGGCGGTGGACGATTTCCGAATTGAGGAACCAGACCAAGGCGTGCATCGACATCTTCGTATGCTCATTTTTATCGTGGTCCAGACTAACCAAGGTTTTGGAAGCAGCTGAATAAAATCGTGTTCCTTTGGGCTCTCGAAGTTCATAGCCCTCGGAATTGAGAAATAAGGTAACAGGCTCCTCCGTAATTTTAGGCGTGTCGATACCGGGGTCCCTGATTTCAATCTTTCGAATCAGCGGTATTTCTAAGGTAATGGATTCCTCCTGACCGATGGCTGAATCTGCTAAGAAGTTCCCAGTGGCGTAGGCAACAACGAAGATGCAAGTTGCAATTCGAGCGAAATCGCAACGAGCGGTTCCAATGATGATATTGGATGTTGGCTTTTGATTCAGTCGCATGGTAACAGGTCCTCCGAGCGAGTATTTTCATCGCGAGTTATGGGAAGAAATCGACATCGCATTCAGAATACCACACTTTAGATTGTAAAACGTGAATTGAGTGTGGTTTTATGTGTCAGAGGATCTGAGACACAGAGACACAGAGTTTCGGGGGCGGAGAGGGAGCCGTGGGGGATTGATTCGTGCGTCGGCCGCGAGTGAGATTCCGTGAATTTTTTTCGAAGTCTCCGAACCGCGGCATGGCTGAAGGTCTCTTTATCCCACTGAGGGACCTTGTGGTCCGATCAAATGCTGTAGCAGGCTCTCTCCGAGAGCGGTAGCGGTACTGCTCGTTGTGGTGCGAAACTGTTTTGTTCGCGCTGCTTCGAACGCAGTTTTATCGAGTTCTTATTTCAAACATGTTTTTCGTTTCAGGTGTGTGATGGCTCATTGACTTCCTTCGTCATCAATCGCTTTCCGCTGATTACCCATCGAGTTGGTTCGATCGGGGGTCGGAAATAGGCTTTCTACGAAGGAGGTCCTTGTGGATCGTTCTCTGGTTGGGAAACCGACCGAGGCCGTTCGCGCTTGGACTGCTTGGTACATCCAACGCCGCAAATTGGAGTCGCTGACGGTCGATCAGCTGCTCCATGAAGCGATGCGCGAGCAAGGTACGCATGCCGGGGTCACGAAGACCAAGATCCGGCGCGCGGCGGCTCGGCTCATCGCCAGCGGCGTGGCCAAGTAGCCCACGCGGCCATGAGAGTTGCTCTGGCAAGGCAGCTTTCATTCCCCTGAATTAGATTCGGAGCCCGCCGAGGCTTGGCGTCAGAACTCGGCTTTTCTTGTTTGGGGTTGTTGCGACTATAGAGAGTTTTTCGAGACAAGCTATTTAGGTTTGGCAGGCGAAAGGGCTGACACATCGGAGGCTTGCATATCCTTGACTTCACCGTTGTCGAGTAGAACCCAACCACCTGTCTCTTTTGCGTTGGATTGCATGGCGATCCACGAGGTCCCGGAGGCACTAGATGCCGTGGTCGTCCCATAGTTGTATAGGACGGTTTTGTTGGCGATCAACGTGGCTATCGCTGGGTGCTCGACATCGTAGTTCACGAAATCGGCATCCTCTTTCGGTGGAGGTATGTTGCCTGCGGCAAGTCCATTCAGGAGTTGGGCAAGGTCGAGGAGCGCATTCTTTGCGTCCGGCAAACCAGCAGTTTCTGAAACCTTAGTTGGATCGATATTTTTGCTACCGCATCCCACTCCGAAAACGATTGCTAATCCACAGAGGGTGGTAAGGCTGGATATCCAAAGGTCATCTCGTCGCGAGTGCATAGGCTAAATCCTTTTTGAACGAATACGATTCTTAGCAACCGATCAATCGTTGATAGCACTGGTGACTTCCCCAGCAGCGCGACTTCCGAGAGCCTGCCAAATGAGAAAATCGGTGTTTTGATTCAGGAATTGCACGGCGCCATCGGCGAACACGGTACTTACACCGCCGGAATGATAGCTCGAGGCTGCCATGTGAAGGGTATTGAACGAGACCCCACAGTTGTACCGTTGGTCGGTGTTTGGGGTGCGTTTGACGTTCCAGTTGATGGGAAGTGTATGGCTGTAAACAAAATTGGGTGTAAGGGCTCGGTAATATTGGTGTCCCGCGTATCGAATCCATGTACCGGTGGTCCCTTGCGCTCCGGGGAGGCATTGAGGAACTGTTCGGCCATCGACAAATAACGTTGCGTTGGAGTAATTCGTACCCGTGAAGAATACGGTTGTATTATCGAACGTATTGGTGGCATTCCAGTCGCGAGTTCCTCGCATCACCTCTGAGAACAGAGCTGTTTGGCTGGTACCATCTGTGATGTCGCGCAAGCGAGGGCCTGCCATTTGGAAACCCGCGAGTGGGTATGGACGTGCAAACACACCATCGATACCAGTACCGCCGCGCAAATTCGCACCACCGGTACATGCGTGGTAGCTCTGGCGACCCGCCAAGAAGTAATTATTTTCTGAGGGATCCGATGGACAAAGAAATACGGGGACATCGGTTACGCGAGCTGCCGCGTTAGCGCCTGGTCTGGAAGGTATGCTGGCATGAATCGCCGCGTCGCTGTTGACGTTGTAGTCCAGATTGAATTGATTGAACTTGGTTCCCGCTTCAAAGTACGGTAGCAAAAAAACTTGGACAGGAGCTTCGGAGGTGCGAGTGACTTTCGCACCGCTCGTTTCCGTAAACACTTTCGTGTGTTGCGGTGGTGGCAGGGTTTTAAATGCACTCTCGAAATTGTGAGATGCTAGTCCAAACTGTCGGATGTAGTTGGAGCACTGCATACGACGAGCCGCTTCGCGCGCTGCTTGAACAGCGGGTAAGAGAAGGCCGACAAGGACTCCGATGATGGCGATGACAACAAGCAATTCGACGAGTGTAAAGCCAGATTTGCGGTAGTGCATGAAGGAAGCCTCCGAACAACAAATCGATAATGAATGCTCCACCGGTAAACGATCGCGGCGGTAAGTGGTAATCCTGTTGGCCAAATTGAAAGCCAACGATGAAGGACCTAGCTTACGCTTTTGTAAGACCCTGGGCTACGGTTTGGTAATCTTTTCTGTTTTGAAATCTTCTCCCGATGAGCTGTTGTTTGCGCTGATGGCGAACCCCTCAAATGAGGGGGGGCGTGACTGCTTGGCGAGGAAAGGAAAGTAATGGGAGATGGATGTTCAAGATCGATTCGCAGAATTTAGAGAGAGTTCGTATGAACGGAGCGATGGGTAACTCATCCGAACATGAGGCGTTGACTGCTAAGGAGTTGAACCTTCTAAAACGTCGCTAAAAGTGAAGACGCTTCATGGGGGGTAGGATAGGAAGACCTTAAATAGGAACGTGGAGGCGTCTGGAATTGGTACAACAGTGTTCATGGATGGAACCACGGATAACACAGATGGCACGGATAGAGGGGGCTTTGAACTGCTCCATTTACAATCAGTGCTATCCGTGTTATCCGTGGTAAATCGGCTTTTGATTGGATCGAGGTACCCCACGAACCACAGTAAGGATCCGTTCCAAAATGGGTCTTCTGCGGAATCCGTGGTTGGTCTCTGTCGATTTGCAGCTTTGCATGGAGCGTTCGCGTTTACTCAAGCCTAATGATGTTTGTGGATGGAACCACGGATGACACAGATGGCACGGATAGAGGGGGCTTTGAACTGCTCCATTTACAATCAGTGCTATCCGTGCTATCCGTGGTAAATCGGCTTTTGATTGGATC
>CAITIE010000065.1 GCA_903892355.1 uncultured Pirellula sp.
CCCATAGCGCGAGCTATCAACGGCAATCCGGGGCTTACCGATGACGAAATTTGGGATCTCGTGCATTACGTGCAATCCCTCAGCAGGGTCACATCCAGCAGGGTCACATCCAGCAGGGTAGCATCGTCGAAATCTACGTTGGACGATACGATGAGGTCGAAGCCGGAAGGAGCTGCGGAATGAGTGCTACCCAGGAATTGAAGGATAGCGATGCTCGAAACGTATTACACGGACGGGCATCAGCCGCTTGGAAACAGAGCTGGTTTTGGGCCTGGGCTACGACAATCTGTGTGTTCCCGCTGATTTGGGTCGGGGGATTGGTAACCACGCACGATGCCGGCATGGCGGTACCCGATTGGCCCGGGACCTATGGTTACAACCTATTTTTGTACCCGTTGACCGCTTGGCTGTACGGTCCCTTCGATCTATTCATCGAACACGGACACCGTTTATTAGGTTCCTTAGTTGGACTCCTTTCGATCGCGCTTTGCGCAGCTGCGTGGAGTACCGAAACGAGGCGATGGTATCGGTGGGCGGCGATCGGATTGCTTTTGGCGGTGATCTCCCAAGGCCTCCTTGGTGGATTTCGTGTTGTGCTCGATGGTCGAACTATCGCAATGTTGCATGGCTGCGGTGGTCCGATGGTATTTGCATTCGCGACATTCCTCGCACTCTCCGCATCGAGCGATTGGGCGTCGGCTCGGCCTGTGATTCCTTCTCGCGGGATGCGTTGGATTTCGCTCGCACTATTGCTCTCGACAATCGTACAGCTCATCCTTGGGGCCCAATTGCGGCATGCCCTTCCCGACACATCACCGAGCGGTTTTATGTCCTTGGTCCACCTCCATTTGACGATGGCCGCCGTGGTCACGCTGATTATTCTTTTGGTGGCTATTGTAGGCCGTTCGGGTACCTGCCGTGACGCCAGAGAGATTCTCACCCCCGCCAATGCCTTGCTTCTTCTTCTGATTTTGCAGCTTTGCCTCGGATTTGCAACTTGGATTGTCAACTACGCGATGCCGTGGGCGGACCTCACGCAGTGGCTCGCAAAGTACTCAATCTCGGCGAAAGGTTACTGGGAATCGTTGATTGTCACCGGGCACCAAGCAACAGGATCCCTGATGATTGCAGCCTCCGTTTGGCTAGTTTGTCGCGTTTGGCGGCGACAAGGTCAACTTGTGAGGAATCCACAATCGTTTACCATTTCCAGAAGGGTTGAAGCTTAGGCTGCCTTCCGCTGTTAAACTTACCGCGGAATGCTTTACGTTCGTTACTGCGGTACGTGTGGTTGCTCCGTTGGTTGCTCCGTTGGTTGCTCCGTGCAGCAGTGGGCTTTTCGTCCTGGTTCCTGGTGCTGGCTCCTACCGTTCCACCCAGTACATCGATTTTCGTCAAAGCACGTCCGCCCTATCCACATCCGACTCATTCAAATCCACCCACTTCAAATCCATGAACCCTACGGTCGCTGAAACCGAAATCCCTACAAGAACGCCTCCCGTCGGCGACATGGTGATGCGGTGGAAGAGTACGGCATGGCGCGATTACTTTGCGTTGTCGAAACCACGGATCACGCTGATGATCCTTTTGACGGTCGCCGTCGCGATGGTTTTCGCATCCAAGTTCCTATCCGTTACCGTGAGTCCAGTGGTTTGGTTTAGCGCATTGGTAGGAACCAGCATGGTGGCCGCGAGCGCGAGTGTACTCAATCAATGGTTCGAGCGGGACCGAGATTCGATGATGCCGCGTACGCAACGCCGTCCACTTCCCACAGGTCGACTGACCGCAATGGAAGCCTCGGTATTCGGTTGGTTGCTCGTGATTATGGGAACGCTTCTGCTGGGATTTGGAAGCAACTGGACAGCCGCGTCGGTCGGATTGACGACTTGGTTCGTTTACTGCTGGGTCTACACTCCGATGAAGACGTGGTCGTGGTGGAACACCGCCGTCGGAACGTTGCCCGGCGCCCTACCTGTCATGATCGGATGGACCGCTGCCGGAGGTGGCCTCTGGGATATCAATGGCTGGGCCTTAACCGCGGTCGTGATCCTTTGGCAATTCCCTCACTTCATGGCGATTGCTTGGCTGTATCGCGACCAATACACCCAAGCCGGATTCCGAATGCTGACGCGCGAAGAGCCAACCGGTATCGCGGCAGCTTGGCATGCGATCGTTCCTTCGGTTTGCTTGATCCCACTTTCGATGGCAGTGCTTTACCCCGATTCGCCAGCCGGTTGGGTAATCGCGTTCCTCGGTGCATTGAGCGCTTGTTCGCAACTACATTGCTCGATATGTTTTTTGCTCGCACGCAACAACGATACGGCGAGAAAACTACTTCGCGCCTCGTTGGTCTATCTTCCAGCCATCATGATTCTCGTGGTCATTCGCTGGGTATGCCTGTGAGTGTTCCTGCTCTGACCATCGATCGTGTCACACATCATTATGGCACCGCTGTTGCCTTGAGCGAACTCAGTTTCGATGTCCCAGCAAACCAAATTTTTGGGCTGCTTGGCCCGAACGGAAGTGGGAAATCGACTCTGTTCCGTTTGATCTCGACCCTCGTTCCCGTGCAATCAGGTTCCATCCAACTGCTCGGGATGGATGTCATGACCGAACGGAACCGGGTGCGCGAATCGCTTGGCGTTGTTTTCCAATCCCCCAGTCTCGATCGAAAACTCACCGTCCGTGAAAACATGGAATGCCAAGCTGCACTCTATGGGATATCGGGGCAGAAACAAGCGGATCGGATCGAGGTACTGGCAAAGCTGATGGGGATCAGCGACCGGCTGAACGAGCGATGCGAACGATTGTCCGGCGGTTTAAAACGTCGAGCAGAACTTGCCAAAGGCCTGCTCCATCAGCCCCGCGCGTTGATCCTCGACGAACCGAGCACTGGACTGGACCCTTCGGCAAGACTCGATCTGTGGCGTGCGCTCGTTGAATTACGGGACCATTGGGGCACTTCGGTCTTGCTTACAACCCATCTGCTCGAAGAGGCGGACAAGTGCGATTGTTTGGCGATTTTGGATAGCGGCAAGCTGGTCGCACTCGACAGTCCCGATAATCTCCGGCGTGCTACAGGCGAAACGGTAATTTCGGTGATGACCGACGAACCTGAACTAGTAGCCGGTGTCCTAAAGTCACGCTTCGGATGGGATCCTAAAACCTCGGACCACCAGGTCCGTGTCGTGATCGACGACCCGGGGATCGCTATCTCGGACATCATGCAGACTTTGGCCAGCAATTCTCTCAGCATCACTATTGGACGCCCCGGTTTAGAGGACGTCTTCATCCGCAGGACAGGCGTCCCTTTCAGCAGTTACCAGTCCGATGGACGCTCGATTGAACGAAAATAACTCAACTCCCGGTGAACATCATGATCGTAGTCGATTCGGGGATTTCTCCGAACTGCTACAAACCGCTTGGCCATTGATGCTCTCCACCGGATTGTTCTCGATCACGATGTTCATCGATCGACTGTTTCTCTACCAGTTCTCCGATGCGGCAGCAGCCGCGGCCATGTCCGCCGGGACCCTTTCCTGGTCGGTCACCTGCCTACCGGTTGGAATTTGCGGTTATACAAACACCTTTGTTTCGCAATACCTTGGGATCAAGCGACTGGATAAAGCCATCCAGTTGGTTTGGCAAGGGATCTTGATGGCGTTAGCCACCGTTCCTGTGCTAGTGACACTCGGCATCTTTTCGTATCGCATTTTTCGCGCAAGCGGTCACTCGCATGAATTGGCCGCCTCCGAGTCCGAGTTCTTTTTCTGGCTTGTTCCAGGCGCCTGTTCCACGATCATCAGTGCAGCCTTGATAGGTTTGTTCGCAGGTAGCGGCCGTACGATGGTACTGCTTTATAGCGATGCCATTGCGACGGCCTTGAATTGCGTGCTCGATTACGGGTTGATCTTTGGCAATCTAGGGATGCCACGCCTCGGGGTTACGGGAGCCGGGGTCGCTTCAAGCATCGCTCTTACCGTGAAGCTGGTGCTGTTACTGCTGTTCGCTTTTTCCTACCTGCGACGCGGTCAGTTCGGCAATTTGTCCGGTGTTGTTCCATATCCAGGGTCGCAGTTACCACAACTGAAGCCGCTTTTGACCTATGACCACTCGCTGATGCGACGTTTGTTTCATTATGGGTGGCCAGCCGGCGTATCGGTCGTGGCGGAATCGTGGAGCTTCCTCATCATCATGATGATCGTCGGTAAACTCGGAGAGAAGCCCGCTGCCGCAACGACATTGGCTCTCGGGGTCAACGTTCTCGCCTTTATCCCATTGATCGGACTTGGGATCGCTGTCGGCGTTTTGGTCGGTAAATACTTGGTTCAGAACCAACTGAAAACGGCGAAGCGAATGGTGCAAAGCGCGTTGATGATCGGCATGGCCTACAGCGCCTTTTTCGTGATCTTATACGGTGGATTTCCGGATTTCGCTATCAACGTCTACGCCATCGGGAACGATCCTGTTCGGTTCGATGCCATGCGTCCGGATCTCAAGCCACTCCTATATTTCATCGCGGCATACTGCGTCTTTGATGCGTTCCAGATTATCTTTTCGGGCGCCCTCAAGGGGGCCGGTGATACTGTGTATGTATTGTTAGGACACGTGGTGGCGGGATTCGGTACGGTAGGCACCGCGGTATTGCTTCACTGGTTATTTGGCTGGGACGGACTCTATTACTGGTGGACAGTGATCAGTTTATGGGTTGTTGTTCTTGCGATCCTCTTCACCTACCGCTATCTGCAAGGCGGTTGGCAGAACAAACGGGTGATCGAACCAAATCTGATTGCCGACTCGGAATTGGCAGCCGCTCAGGAAGATGCTTAGCCTGAACGTCTCAATCGACGCGTCTCAATGGATTAGGTGAACTCGCGGCCCCACCAGAAACCCACTCGCTCAGAATGGACACTAAGCGGCAGCAGGCCGAGGCGATCCTAGCACGAACTCGTTGTTGCAGGTCGAATACGCTGCCGCTCGGCTTCCCATTCTCTCCGCAAGCCGCTGCGTGAGCTTCGCTGCAAAGTTCTCCGACGAGTGGAAAGCGACGAACTGTTTTGCCTCAATGGAAGTGCGGTAACCTGCGGCGCCGTCCAAGGCGATCTGCAGATGATCAGCAAAAACGTATTTGTCGTTGGTGTTGCAAACAGTACCTAATTGGAACCGTCGTACCGTTTCATCCATCCATCCAATCGCATTGGATAAGACCGGAACACCCGCGGCGGCTCCCCGAATGACTAAGCTCGCGGAATAAACGTGGGCTGGATACGGTGTCGTCGTAAGGTCACAACCAATCAGTGCGGCCCACAACTCGCTGCTTGTCAAATGACGATCAATGCACAGGACGGACCCATCGGCGATCAAATGGGAAAATCGATTTGCCAATAACTCGCGTGTTTCATCGGTTGCCTTGCCAGCCAGCAACACCTTATCGGTCGCACGCAAATTCGGCTTGGCAATTTCGAAAGCTTCAAGCAGTTCTCGAACCCCTTTACGTCGCTCTAGGAGACCGACCAGTGACACGATGCGGCTTTGAGGTGGCAAGCCTAGTATTCGTCGCGCTTCGCCTTTACTCATCATTGGTACAGGCTCGACCGGGTCGGGTAAAAGATGCGCAATCGACGTCAGTCGCGATGGGTGGCGTTTCATGACATCGATGGCATGCGGAACGATGTGATGTATACGGGTCCAAGGTCCTTTGGCGAGGATGGACAAAGCGATTTTTTCCTTGATGGCGGATTTCCAATCCGTGTGCGGGTACGCATACTTGCCAAACAATAGTACCAACTCAGTCTCAATCTGATTGCGTTGCAACCATGATGACAGTGGATTGGGGAACCCGCACCAATGCGCCAGTGGGTTTCCAAAGGGTATGAAAACGTGCTCGGGTTCCACTTCCTTCAATCCGCTTAGAAACGACCGCATCATGGATACGATCGCGCGAGGTCCATTGACGCGAATCCCTTGCGATCCTGCGCGTACGGAAAAACGATCAAGACCCAGTACATTGATTGAGGGCAGTACTGAGTCGAGATGCTTGCGGAACTCCTCGGACCGAGTGGCCTGGACGCTTGTCAGTAGATGCACTTCGCAATTCATCTCAACGAGTCGAGACGCGATTAGTCGCACATACGCGAGATTGTGTCCAACATATTGGGGTTCAAAAAGAAGAACCTTCATGGCGTTCCCAAAACCGACCTTCCGTGCAACGACTTAAAGAGCGTAACGCTATCGGCATGGTGACAAAATCGCGAAACTAGGCAAAGACCAATCGAGGACCCAATACTTCGATTTCTCAAGAAATCGCATGCTGGATTGCTAGCATGCTCGCGATGTGTGCGTTCCCAAGGGGGCGTGACTGCCGGGCGATCGCGTCGAAATACAACCCGTTGAGTTATTGGGGGGTCTGGAAATGACCTTCGAGAAAGGCCCTCGCCATCGCTTTGGGGACTTGGGCTTCAGCAAGCACCAGATTTGCTCGATTTTCCGCGACCTTCGCCTTCATGACCTGCTCCTGGGCGATTGCTTCAGCACGGCGCTGCTCCGCTTGAGCTCTCGCCATTCGCACATCGGCTTCGGCTTGGTCCGCTCGCAACCGCGCTCCAATGTTTTGACCTACTTCGATGTGCGCGATATCGATCGAAACGATCGTAAAAGCGGTCTGGTTGTCCAGGCCCCTTTTGAGCACCGTGCGAGCGATCAGGTTTGGGTTCTCGAGCACCGCGAGGTGCGTTTCCGAGGAACCGATCGAACTGATGATGCTCTCGCCGACGCGGGCGATCACCGTTTCTTCCGTCGCTCCTCCGATCAACTGCTCCAAGTTCGTCCTGACGGTTACTCGCGCTTTGACCTTGAGTTCGATCCCATTCTTTGCAATTGCAGAGAGAAAACCCGTTGGGCTGTAGCGAGGATCAGGGCAATCGATAACCCTCGGGTGCACAGACGTGCGGACCGCATCCAGCACGTCGCGACCCGCCAAATCGATCGCGGCAGCTCGATCAAAATCGAGGTCAATCCCAGCACGATGTGCGGCGATAATGGCGTTGAGCACGTTCATGACGTTACCTTCGGCGAGGTAATGCGCTTCCAGTCGCTGAGTACTGATGCCGTTGCGCCGGTCGATATCCAGTCCCGCTTGGGCTGCCATAACTTTGGCATTCACGATCACCGCCGAGCGGACTTGGCGAAAGTACATCCCGATCAAACTGGACATCGAAACATCGGCGCCGCTCATCATCGCTTGAAGCCATAAGCTGCCGAAATTCCAAAGAACGACCAGTGAAACCAACGCGAACAAGCCCAAGAAAAGAAGCAATCCGCCCATCAGGACGGACCGGAAGCTTCCGGCATTCACCTGAGCAACGAACAGATCCAAGCCGGCGGCAATTGCGTTCATGCGTTATTCCTACACTCATTCCAGGAAAGCAAGGGATTCGTAGCCCTGTGAACCCTAGAGTATCGCGGATCGGCGTCCCGTGCGGAAGTACCACCCTAAACATGCCACTCGGGAGCACGCGATTGGGTGGCGGCCGGAAGTTAGTGAGGTCCGGTCGGATCGTAGGGGTAAAAAGTCCCTCTTTTCGATGTTTTTGCGAGAGTTTCCAACGCGAGCGAACCGGGATCCATCGGGAAGCGTACAAGCCGTATCTCGTCGTAGTTTTTTGACTTTTAGCTCAATTCCCTGGATCGCCGATGGATCTCGCCACATTACCTTCCGTTCTCGCTGTCACGGACTTTTGGATGTCCAGATGGTTAACGCCGATCTGGTTTTTGGGGGTGGGGGTGACGGCAGGCCTCGCCATCCTTGCGGCGCTGATCGTTATTTACTACGTGATGTCGAAATTGCCGTTTCTGGACGATCTCCGGAAAAGTGGGGCCGCCCACATTGTTGCCGCCGTTTTGACGATTTTGCTGGCCGCTCTATTCACTTGGTCGATGCTCCCCACGTTTTGGGAAGCCAACGGTGAAATCGCCCACTATGACGAACTGATTTTGTTGAGCATCGCATCGGCGATTTTCTTTGGGATCTTCTCCTGGGCGTTGATGTACTGTTCGTCGACCCGGTTCATGCTGGAACTCAAATCTCTCTTCTCTCAAGGAATCGGGCTTTACCTGTTGTCCGCTCTCGCCGTTGTTGCTTTCGTTGGTCTGGCCTGCACCCCTTTGACCGAAAACCCGTCGGCTGCTTTCGCTAGTGTGCCAAAACTCTTCGTCTATGGCACCAGCCTGCAACCATTCAAGGTCCCTGGTGCGGTCAGCGAAGAAGACGCTCCGTTTGTTAAGCTTGCAGTAAAATACGATCCAAGCACGCTCGCGTTTTTGGAGATCAGCTCAACGAAGAACTTGCTAATCGGTGATGGCCCGAGCATCGCCGAGTTTCGGTCGCCCGGATACCGAGTCGAACGAGGTGTCGAGTTTCGTTGGAATCGCAACATGGGTGCCGCTAAATGCCCGCTCCCCCTCGCTTCTGGAGCGGATGTTTATGTCCAGAACCAAGAGTTCGGCGACGCGGAAATTCGCATCCGTATCCAAACGGTTCCCCCAGTGCGCGAGGCGACAACCTTTGTGCTGGTCGCGGTGTTTACCGCGATTTTCGGATTGCTGTTCATGCTCATGCAAGCTGTCTCGCCTAAGACGGCAGCAATTGCGCTCGCCGCTGCGAAAAGCGAATTGGCTCAACCGTTGCCGGTCATCCTGATGCTGATCGTCGCCCTCGCTATCCTGCTTTTCGTATTCTTGCCGTTCCACACCTTCGGTGAAGATATCAAACTGCTCAAGGACTGCGGGATCACGTTGATCTTGATCGCTGCTACCTTTCAAGCCGTCTGGTCGGCGAGTACTTCGGTCAACGAGGAAATCGAAGGCCGAACCGCCTTGACCCTTCTCAGCAAGCCGATCCACCGTCGCTCGTTCATCATCGGCAAGATGCTCGGCGTCTTCTGGGTCGTACTCTTCATGTTCGTGGTGCTCGGATCGATCGAATTGCTCGCCGTCGCCTACAAACCGATCTACGACGCGCGCGAGTCCTCTCTGGAACAACCCAACTGGCAGCAATGCCACGTCGAAATGATGCAAACGATCCCCGGCTTGGCGATGGCGTTCTTCCAAGCGGTCGTGCTGGGTGCGATTTCGGTAGCCCTCGGGACTCGACTTCCACTGGTCGCAAACTTCACGATCTGTTTTTCGATCTACTTGCTCGGGCACTTAACCCCGACCATCGTCGCCTCCGCCGAAGGTGGCTTGCCTCTAGTTGAGTTCTTCTCGCAATTGATTTCCGCCATCGTCCCGAACCTGAACCTGTTCTCCATGGAAGGTGCCATCGACGCGGATGTTAGCATCCCATGGACGATTCTTTCGGCCGTCTTGGTCTATACCACCTTGTACTTTATACTTGCCACCCTCCTAGGTTTGTTGCTCTTCGAAGATCGCGATCTGGCGTAATGAAGCAATTGGTGGTTTGCTACCCTGCGGAACCTCGGCATCTGGACCTGATCCAGAAAGCCGCCCCCGGGTACTCGATTATTGAAGCGACTCAGGACTCGATTCCTGAGCGCATCTTCGATGCGGATATCTTCGTCGGTCACGCCAAGGTGCCTGTCGATTGGGATTCTGTGGTTCGCCAAGGACGCTTGAAATTCATTCAATCGTCCGCTGCCGGACTCGACCATTGCTTGGCCCCCTCTGTCATCGAATCCCCAATCGTCGTTTGCAGCGCATCGGGACTGTTTGCCGATCAAGTCGCCGAGCAAACGCTCGCATTGCTGTTAGGCCTGCTCCGGCGCATACCTGTCTTTTATAGGCAGCAACAACAGCACGAGTTCATCCGTCGACCCACGGACGATCTCCACGGGAAGCGCATTGGGATCGTCGGACTCGGTGGAAACGGTCGACGTCTCGCGGAGACGCTGGTTCCTTTTCGAGTCTCGATCCGGGCGACAGATTATTTCCCGGAACACAAACCGGAATCGGTCGATCAGTTGCTTCCTCACACCCAGTTGCTTGAATTGGCTCAGTGGGCTCAAATCCTGATTCTGTGCCTGCCTCTGAATGCATCGACGAAGGGGCTGATCGGGCAACAGGTGTTCCAGTGCATGCCTGAAGCGAGTTATCTCATCAACGTCGCTCGTGGCCAATGTGTCGTTGAGGAGGATTTGATCGCTGCTCTGAACTCGAAGCGTCTCGCTGGCGCAGGGCTCGACGTGACGGCCATTGAACCGCTCCCACCGGAAAGCCCACTCTACGACCATCCAAATGTTCTCATCACACCCCATGTGGGTGCTCAGTCGTCGCCTCGCTACGACGACTCCACAACTCTTATCTGCGAAAATCTGAAACGCTATCTTTCAGGGGAGACGCTGTTTAATCGCGTCGATAAGTCACTCGGCTTTCCCCACCCGAGCGTTCTTTATCGACGCGACTAGCTAGCAAAGCGAGTGTTTTTGTCCCGACTGGAAACGCGTTCGGTAGAGGTATCTCGATTTTTCGTTGGTTAGTGGCGATCTTGACCTGCCCTTCCCAGTTTTGCTAAATCCTCGGAACCCGGCTTCTTCGTCAAGAATTGCTCTCTAACCCCTGTGAGGCGCGATTGTGCTGATTTCCGTAGTCATTCCGGTATTCAATGAATGCGAAGTGATGCCTCACCTTTTTGCGGCGCTTCCACCGGTTCTTGATTCGATTGCCGATTCTTATGAAATCATCATGGTGGATGATGGGAGTAGTGATGGGACACGAGAATGGCTTCGCGATGCTGCGGTTCGTGACTCTCGCATCAAGTTGATCAGCTTTAGTCGCAATTTCGGGCAGCAAGCAGCGATGACGGCTGGTTTAGATTACGCCAGAGGCGACGTGGTAGTCGTCATGGATTGCGATTTGCAAGACCCGCCGGAAATGCTCGAGAAGATGCTTGAGAAACTCCATCAAGGGTACGATGTCGTGTCATGCCAACGCGCCACGCGAGCGGGTGAGACATTTTTCAAAAAGACGACGGCGACGGCATTTTATCAGTTGATGCGACGCGCGATTGATAAGCGAATCCCGCCGGAGGTGGGCGACTTTCGAATGTACAGCCGCACCGCTGTGCAGGCGATCCGATCCTTCCGCGAGCAGCACCGATTCATGCGTGGTTTGGTGGCTTGGCTCGGTTTGAAGGAAGCCCTTATTCCGTTCGATCGCCCTCCACGTGTAGCGGGCGAAACAAAATATCCTGTGTCCAAACTGATTCGATTGGCTTGGACGGCTATCTCGTCGTCCTCCGCGGTTCCTTTGAAGCTCTGCTCGTACGCAGGTACCGGAATGCTGATGCTGGGGGTTGCGTTGAGTACCCTTGCCGCTTTGGCCTCACTAAGCCTGATCCCGTTCGCGAGCAGCGGACTCTTTTGGGCGGGACTTCAATTGTGCTTGAGTGGCATTAACCTCTGTGCTGTTGGATTGCTCGGCGATTATGTCGGGCGGATTTATGAAGAGTCCAAACATCGGCCGCTATACATTGTTGGGGAAACAGAAAACATCCCCGCAGTCCAACACAAGGATCGCGCTGTTTGGCTTCAGCAACGCACCCTCTCACCTGCGGAACAAATCACTGCCAAGGACTCGCCGAGCACGATTCCCTTTCCTGCATCGCCTCGACAACCTAATGCCGATCCCGCTGCGAGTGCACCATCTCCGGAACGCGTAAGCGTTCGTCGCGCGGCTTGACGTGTACGCTGAGAAAAAACCACGAAAGTGCATGATGCCTTCGAATCTGCCAACCCATTGGCTCCGAGACCAATATTTCCGCTTTGGTCCGTGGATGTTGCTGTGCCTAGCTTCCGTTGCCGTCCTCTTTTGGAATCTTGGAAACAGCCGATTCTGGGACCAAGATGAAGGCTACTACGCTTCGGTGGCCGCAGAGATGTTCTCTCGTGGAGACTGGGTTGTTCCGACGTTCAATCAAGAGCTTTTCGCGCACAAACCTCCGATGATGTACTGGGGGATGCTTGCAGGTTTCGAGGTGTTCGGTCGCAACGAACTGGGTGCCCGGTGGATGTCTGCATTCTTTGGAACGTTGACGGTACTGCTAACGTACTGGTTGGGCAAGCGAATATTTGATGCGAACACAGGACTTCTCGCGGCGCTAGCCCTAGCGACGAGTTTGATGTTCACTGTTGTCGCCCGTTCCGCCACGGCCGATGTCCATCTCGCATTCTTCGTTCTTTTGTCGATCTGTATCTGGAGTCGCGACGCATTCCCTGCAACAGGGGTATCACAAGGTATAGGAAGTGGTGTGCTTCAGATACGATGGAGCACTTGGATTGCTGTCTACGTTTCTATGGGGTTTGCTGTACTCTCCAAAGGCCCAATCGGTGTTGCTTTTCCGGTGACAATCCTCGGGATCGTTCACTGGTGGGAACATGTCACGATTCGATTGAATGAGTCTCGAGATATTGAGCCCTTAACTCGTGCTCAATGGCTGAGGGTGGTTCTTTCGCCCTGGAACGTAGTTTCTTGTATCGCGGCCATGCGTCCGATTACAGCCATGATTATGGTTGCTTCGGTCGCTGGGCCTTGGTTCGTCGCCATGCAAAGGCAAACAGATGGCGCGTTCTTGAGCGAGTTTCTCGGGGTGCATCATTTGAATCGGTTCTCTCAGCCCATGGACAATCATAGCGGTCCTTTTTTCTATTACATCATTGCCTGCATCGTTGGTCTGTATCCTTGGACGGCCTTTGCACTACCCACTGCCATTGCGTGGTTCGATAAAAACGCTTGGTGCGATAGCCGGAGATCGCATTTTCTTCTTTCTGCTTGGGTCGTCGTGTATCTTGGAGTTTTTTCGATCGCGAGCACAAAACTTCCCAATTATGTGATACCTGCATATCCTGCATTGGCCTTGATCATTGGACACTATTTTGCGAGTTGGAGTTGCTCCAAGGATGCTTGGGAACGGCGTTGGCAGTGGATCGGATGGGGAGGTCTTGTACTGATTGGACTCTGCCTAGCGATTGGCCCTTCGTTTTTAACGACTCCTCTCGGATCGAATCAAACGACTGTGCTGGACCGGTTTCGGATCGATTCTTCGATGCAGTCGACCATCCGTTGGGTAAGTCTGTTAGGGATTCCACTCATTGCCGGTGGGCTCGTGGGATACATTTTATTAGCGACGCGCCGTCACTCATGGCTGACGAGTTGCTTCGCTGCTTCTTCGTTGGGGATGATGTTGATTTTCTGGCACATCATTGTGCCCTTGGCGGATCGGCATCAAACTCCACAGGATTTAGCGACGGCACTCAACGAACAGCATCAAGGGGTGGGTAGGGCTGGCTCTATTGCCGTATTGAATTACTTCCGACCTAGTATGGTTTATTATGCCGGACAAAGAATCCAGTTCTTCAATTCCATTGAGGAGATCGTCGAGCAATCAAAGCTCGATCCCCCGAGTGTGATTGTGGTGCAGGAACAGCGTGTTCAAGAGCTTCGTGAGTTGACAAGCGATCGTTATCAAATTTCCGATGAGTTTCCTGAGTTTCCGCGACGCGGAAAGATCGTGGTACTTTCGCGTAATGATCCTTTGCTGAAACTGTCGCGGTAGAAATCATCGCGGTCGTCCCTACTGGCTTCCCATCATCGAACGACTCTTCTGCATCGTTGTCGTAGCCGGATAACCCGCATCGTTCGGCTTCCCCTTCTTTCGGCTTCGCTGGAGCCTCCCAAGTTGCCAAAGTACATCCCCGGAAGCTTGGGATAGATTTCGATACGACCTATGTGGGGATGAGTCGATAAAGCCCTGGACGAACTCAAGGATCCGATAGGTGTTCTTGCGGGAGGTGTGTAATACCCTTGAAATCATTCGGTCCAATGCCGATGGTCGCGGGCGAGCCGTTTGATGAACCTGCGGATGGCATGAAAGAGTATGGATGCTGACTGTATCCATGCCCGGAAAAAGGAAACAATGTCGGCCTTAAGCGCGAGCGGCTTCCCACTTCGAAAATACGCGAACAAGCAACCAGAAAGCGGTTCCCGAGAGAACGACAGGCGGGATGACACCCAAACCGATGTAGCACAGCGCTAGAGGTAGGCCGTTCCAATTGAAGCCAACGAACAAGAACACGCAGAAGAGGGTGAACAACACGGCCCAGCAAAAAGCGGCGAAATGGATAGAGTAGCCATTCAGTGAGTTGTGTCGTCGAAGGTAAAATGCGATCGGCATACCAAGCACGCCAGCTACCAAATAGCAGCTCACAACACCAATCGTGAGTGCCAGCACCGGGAGGATCAGAATCGAAGCTTCGTTGACGTCTATGCCAAAACAGTGAGAAACAAAACCCGCCAGGAACACCATGGCGACAAAAGCGAGCGGAGCAACCGCAGGTGCGAAGAGGTAGGCCCCCCACAAGACTCGATTCGACGGAAATCGTGGCGTAAAGGTGGTGTGTTCTTGGCAGCTGGACGGATGATATGGATTTGGAACATTCATGGATGGATCGATGCCGACTCAGTAAAAAACTTAATACCGACACTGTTCGCGACGAATGCCTCAGTCTGTGGGAGGCGGCTCGCTTAGTACCCTCTATGATAACTTCTCGAAGCCGCCACGGAAAAAATTATGTTGAGCCCACTGAGGGTATTGGCCTCGATTATTGCGTGGCCCCACGGGAAACTATGCGTGAGATTCCTTAGGCTCGAACCAACGGTAAATGGTTGGTAAAACGAGGAGGGTGAGTGTCGTGGAGGTGATCAAACCGCCGATAACCACCGTCGCCAATGGTCGCTGTACTTCTGCTCCTGAACTGCTTGAAATCGCCATGGGAATGAATCCCAATGCACCGCAGGATGCGGTCATCAAAACAGGTCGTAACCGATCGATTGCCCCATGAACCACCGAATTCCATTGGGATTCTCCTGAGTGCCGCAAATGCCGCACGTGCTCGATCAATACGACTCCATTCATGACAGCAATCCCGAACAACGCGATGAAGCCTACGCCAGCGGAGATGGACAATGGCATCCCACGGATCCAAAGCGCAAGAACTCCACCTGTTGCAGCGATTGGAACGTTGAGATAAATCAGCCATGCCAAGCTCATTGAGTTAAAGGTCATGTACAAGAGGGCAAAGATCAGAATCAGTGCGACTGGGACCGCAACAGCCAGTCGCTGGGAAGCTTGTTGCAGATTCTCAAATTGACCGCCCCAGCGAAGTGAATACCCTGCGGGGAGTTTCACATCCCTCTCCACCACCCTTTGTGCCTCGGCGACAAAGCCAGCGAGATCTCGTCCACGAACATTGCATTGCACTAGTAGCCGCCGGCGTAGGGAATCACGGCTGATTTCTACCGGGCCGTCTTGGACCACGATATCAGCCAACTGTGAAATCGGGATCTGACGACCTCGGCCATCGTCAATTTTAAGCTGCGACAGTTTTTCTGCATCCTGTCGCCATTCAGGCTTGAGCCGAACCTGCAATGGAAATCGGCGTTGCCCCTCGAAGACTTGGCCGATCGGAACTCCACCCACCGCAGCTACCGCATCGAGCACGACGCGAGTGTTGATTCCATACCGAGCCAAATCCTCGCGGCGAACCACAACACGGAGGTAAGGAAGCCCTGCAATTTGTTGTGCTTGAACATCCGCGGATCCATCTACCTTGTTCAAGGCCTTCACGAGCTCGTCCCCCTTTTGTTTCAAGAGGTCTAGATCATCACCGTAGAGGCTTAGTCCAATATCCGAACGCACACCGGCAACAAGCTCTTGGACGCGTAACTCAATTGGCTGCGTGAAGCTGAACGCATTTCCTGGAACATCGCTCTTGAGCGATTCCTGCATCGCTTCGATCAATGATTCCTTCGGCAACGGCTCCGGCCATGCAGATCTAGGTTTCATTCGAACGATGACGTCCGTTTGGTAAACGCCCATCGGGTCATTGGCGATCTCAGGCCTCCCCGTCTTAGAGACCACAGTTTCCACTTGTGGGAATTTCAAAAGGCATCGTTCGATCTTTTTGGTCATTTCGATGGAAGTCTCAAGCGAAACACTCGGTAAGCGGGTCACTTGGATGGCTAAGTCGCCTTCATCAAGCTTTGGAACAAACTCGATCCCGAGGCTTGCAGTGATAGCAACGCTGATCGCAAAGAGGCCGAGGGCTCCTCCAAACATCCATCCGGGTTTGGACATCGCGAATTGGAGCATCGGTTCATACGCTTTTTTGAGCCAGCGTAAAAGAAATGTCTCACCTTCCTTGAATCTTCGCGCTAGAAAGAGAGAGGCCATCACTGGCATCACGGTTACCGAGAGGATCAATGCGGACGTGAGTGCCGACATAAACGTGAAGGCCATCGGCCGAAACATCTTTCCTTCCATGCCTTGCAAGCTCAAAATGGGCAAGAAAACAATGATCACAATGATGCCCGCGAAGAGAATTGGCTTACCAACCTCTTTAGCCGATTCGCGGAATATCGCTAATGGAACTTTCTCGTTGCGATTGAGGTGGTGGTACGATGCCGCGCGACGCATGCAGTTTTCGACCATGACCACAGCGCCATCAACAATCACTCCAAAGTCCACCGCACCTAAGCTCATCAGATTAGCAGATACCCCGGCGTAGCGCATAGCTACCAGGGCACACATTGCAGAAAGGGGGATGGCCGCCGCCACAATCAATCCCGCACGAATATCGCCGAGCAACAGAAAGAGCATGATAATGACTAAAAGGACGCCGAGCCCGATATTTTCAGCCACGGTATGGATCGTTTTTTCCACCAACTCAGTTCGGTCGTAAAACGTGTCGATCACGACACCCTTGGGAAGTGTTTTCTGGATCTCAGCAATTTTACGTTTCACATCTTCGACGACTTGCCTGGAATTTCCTCCAGTGATCATCATCACCATCCCGACTACAGCTTGGCGATCACCATCGCGGGTTACGGCTCCTTGTCGCAGCATGGGCGAGAATTGAACGTCGCCGATATCCTTGATCCTCACTGGGGTGCCGTCTCGGCTATCGAGAACGATCGAGCGGATATCGTCGAGGCTTCGTACAAGCCCCTCACCCCGAATCAAACGTTGTTCCGATCCGTGAGCGATGTATCCACCCCCTGAGTTTCCATTGTTCTCTTCGAGGGCCTTGAAAACATCTCCCAGGGAAATGCCGTAATTTTGAAGCTTGGTGGGATCCGCTTGAACCTCGTACGTCTTCAATTCCCCACCGAATGTATTTACCTCCGTCACACCAGGAACGCTTCGCAGTTGAAATGCGATCAACCAATCGAGCATCGTACGAAGTTCGCTAAGGGAGTATTCGACGCCTTCGGCGGCGCGAACTTCGAACTGATAAATTTCACTCATCCCGGTAGCGATCGGACCGATCTCGGGACTTCCCATTCCTGGTGGGATGTTTTCTCTCGCTCTCTGAAGCCTTTCGTTGACTAAATTTCGGGCCCAGTAGATGTCTGTCCCTTCGAGAAACGAAACCGTGACTGCGCTGAGCCCGAATCTACTAATCGATCGAATCTCGTCCACGTTGGGGATACCACTCATGGCATTCTCGACGGGAAAAGTGATGAACTGCTCGACCTCTTCCGGACCCAAGGCGGGTGAGTTGGTCAAGATTTGCACTTGAACGTTCGTGAGGTCCGGTACTGCATCTAGCGGGATCGTACTCGCCGCAAAGAAACCTGCTCCTAATATTACGAAGGACAGGAGAATAACGATAAATCGGTTGTTGAGAGACCAATCGATGATATGGTTAACCATGGACTACTCTTCTCCCATCAATTCGGCGAGAAGCCGTGACTTTAGAATGAATCCACCATCGACGACGACCGATTCACCGGGGGGCAAGCCAGAGCGGATAACAACTACTTTGCCATCAGTTGGCCCTAGTTTCACGTCACGGCGCTCGAAAGAATCACCACCGATGTGGATGAACACAAAGGGCTTTCCTTCGTGCTCCAAGACGGCGCCGACAGGTAATGTTAAAACATTCGATTCCGTGATTCCTGGTAGGTCTACCGTCACAAACATCCCTGGTTTCAATAATCGTTCGCTATTGTCAGCTGTCGCTCGCATCGATATCGTACGCGTCGCTTCATCCATGATTTCACCGGTGTAGAACACCTTAGCATCGAACGTGCGATCTGGCCATGCTTCATTGCGTAGCGTGATGTTCTTATCGCTTAGGCTACGTAGTAGTGGTACGTTTTCCTCGTAAACATCCGCGGTGATCCAGACCGTCGATAAATCTGCGATGGTTAAGACGGAGGTGCTTTGGCGGACTTGCTCGCGCAGCGCAACGTCTTTCGTAATGACAGTGCCATCGAAAGGCGCGGTGATCGGATAGTGAGAGATCGCTTCACCTTGGTTCGCCGGATCGATGGAGTCGATGTCCTCCTGAGAGCATCCCAAGATACGTAGATTGGTTGAAGCCACCGCGATTTTTGTGTCGGCTTCCTTGAGGTCCTGCGAGGCCAATAATTGCGATGTTTTCATTTCGTATTCGATTTGTTCGATACGGGATTGGAATGTCGCAAGATCCGCATCGCGTGACGCTTGAGCAGTGAGCAACACCTTGCTCGAAACCGCGCCGCTGTCTCGAACCCCTTCTAGTCGGCTCAGATCGGCTTGAGCCTTGATGTACGATGCATAGGACGCCAGTAGTCGCTCTCGATAATCTCCCATCGCGTTGCTGCGAAATTTTTGTTCGATTTCCGTGATCGGTTGTCCTGCGCGTAACGCAGCGATAAGCTGCTTGGTATTGGTCGTGATGTTCTCTTGAATGCCGAGTTTCACCATTGCCAACTCGCGCTGCAAGCGTGCTTGATAAAGATCAAGTTTGGCCGTCCCAATTTCGCGGCTGTGGATCACTACCAATAAATCATCGGTTTTCACATTTTGCCCGAGCGACACCGAGACTTGATCGACCGTACCTTCGACCATCGGATAGATGTGAGCAATTCGGTCCTCATTCAATGAGATTTTACCCGTGACGCGAACGGGTTTTGAAAAGTCGCTCTGCTTCGCCGGACTTACTTGGATCCCCGCCACATCCCATTGGTCTGCAGGATATGTTGCAATAGCCATACTCGGTTCCGTGGGACTCGTGATTTCCTTTGAAGAGGTTCCCTGCCCGCGGTTGGAGGTGGAAGTATCCGAGGGACGGTTTGTGAGCCAACGGTTTCCGAAACCACCAATCATGGCCGCAACTGCGATGATGATGCCCTGCTTAAGGTAGGGGTTCATCGAACGATTGGAAGGGAAGGTTTTCGTATCGCTGGAGGAAGATGGCATGGCGAGCATCCGTTGGTGTTGAGGTTGTCTTGCTCCGATCGCCGATCTGGTGAATGCGTCGGTCGGCCGATAAGAAATCGAGGGGCAGGGGGTTCCAGTAAATTTGGGCTGGAACGGAGTGCAATGGCACGCCAAATGCACAGAAAAATGGCAGAGGGCTCGTGGTTAGCAGGCCAGCAAGCAAGAGAGAGAAAGCAAAGTGGGCTCGAAAGTCGCCCGAACCATGTTAGAGCATGGTGGGACTTTCCGCGAAGGCGACGAGTTGATCGATAAGATCAATGACAAACATTGCGTGGCTACGAGATCGACACCCGCATCGCGCAAGTCCGACGCGCGATACGCAAACTCCGAAATATCGTGGGACGATAACGATGTGATGATCGTTGGGGAGGGAGCATCGCAGGATGCAAGAAGGATAGAACCGTTGTTCAACACCCAATGAACATGGACGGTGTTATCTGGAAGGGAGCCTTGTGGGTGAAACCCCTTCAAATGCTCCTCCAGCGTAATGGCGCCTGAGGATGAGTTTTCAAAAGCTTCGTGCGAGTGGACAAAGGGTCTTGGGAATATCCAGAGCACCACAAGCAAGAGCACGCCCATGCTCGCGAGTCGCTTTCGGTGTTCTGGTGGATAGGATCGCATGACTTGTAAGTATCCAGCTGGAAAGCCCAAGGTCAGGTCGGCCACGGGCGGATTCACTGTGTAAAACTAGTTTCGTTTGGGCAGCGCGTCAAGCAACCCTATTTGCTGAGTGGGCCGATTATGCGTATACTCTCCACTTTGGGTGTGAAAATCCGATTGAACGGAAAAAATGCTCAATGAACAGGCGGGTGTAACTCAGTGGCTAGAGTGCTAGCTTCCCAAGCTGGAAGTCGTGGGTTCGAATCCCATCACCCGCTCTCAGGAATCTCAAGCGATTCGTTAGGATAACGACCCCTAGCCATGTGGCTAGTGCGCTGTTTGTAAGGTTGCAAAAGGAGTACAGTATCCCCTTTGCTACAGCGACAAGGCTACGCACATGGCAAAAAAGGCATCTAAAGCGGGTTGTCGACTGCACAAAGCGAGCAGTCAAGAAGTGTATACATCCGGTCGATGTAATTCCATATAGCCTTCATGCCTCGCTAGTGCTCGAAATCCAAACTTCCCATACAACCCGTGTGCATCGCGCGTGACCAAGACGAAGCGCCGCAAACCCTGAAGATCGGGATGGCTCGTAATCGCTTCCATCATACAACGCCCCAGCTTCCTGCCACGGTGAGCCTCAAGCACAAACACATCGCATAAGTACGCGAACGTTGCTTTGTCGGTAACCACACGCGCAAAGCCGACTTGGGAATCGCCATGATAGAGTCCAAAGCAAATCGAGCCCGCAATCGCTCGTTGCAACACTTCCAGCGGTAACCCCAGTGACCAATACGAGGTTGATAGGAAACTGTGGACGACCGTGAGATCGATTCTGGCTGGGTCGCATGAAATCGAATACTCATCCTGACCGGTTTCGAAGTCGTATTGCATAGGGACAGTACCTTGATTCGGGAGGAGTAGCTAATTCGTCAGTCCACGATGAACAACCTGGCGCCAATTACGGTTTTGGATCGATGAGGCTCTCCATAATCCGACACCTGGTAACTCATACCGGGACGCAGTGTATAGACACGTCCGTCCTGAAGTTCGGTTTGAAGCTCTCCCTCGATGCACAGCAAAATATGCCCTTTGACACACCAATGATCGGCAAGGTAGTTCGCCGTGTACTCAACCATGCGGACTCGAATGGGACCAAACTGGCATGTCCTCCAATAGGCCGTGCCCGTCTCGCCGGCATGCTCGGTCTGGGGAATCGTCGACCAGTCCGTTACGCCAAAAGGGATATCGTGGATATTCAAAGCGTCACTCTCTGTTGGGTCATTAGGACTTACTTGTAGCGTTCTGCTAGGTTCCAGTAAGAACTTCACTTGGATGCGTCATGATCCAGGGGCCACTGAAGGGTGTCAGCTACCCGAAGGTCGGTGGGCTGTCCGCGTTCCCGAAGAAACTGGATTTGCTCGCAGATCCGCCAGTTGCTCGTCCCGCCGATTCAAGTGCATTTCGATGGTGGAACCAAGAAAAAGAAAAGGATACAACCCACTATGAGCCTGGCCGCTATCGCTCACCGTGACTAGTCTGCCAAGCTGCTGCTCGGTGACGAACCGTTCAATTATCTCCTTGGGGACATCGGAGTACTCGTCGTAGAAGATCATCGCGTTCCTCAAAGATTTGGAAAGAGGTCTTAGGTGGCGGCATTTTAGACAACGGCACGTCCCATGGGTTCAGGGAAAACACCGATTTTCGGCCCAATTAGGGAGCTACGACGACCGGATGACAAAGTACCTCGGTCTTGACCGAATTGGCGATAAAGCATTCTTCATGGCAATTGGGGTGCATTGCGACAACGCTTGAAACGTCTGGTGCCTTTCCGACAAGAAAGCGTTCGCTTGTTCAAGGACCGAGTTCTTTGGACCATTAGGTGTTACGCTTTTTTGGGTGTAAAGGGAATGGCTAGCCGAACACCATGCGATATTGCTGCGTTGGGAGGACATCCCCTGGCTTCAGAACATCACACAGATAGTTCGATTCCTACCGCCTCCAAGGGTATGGATCGGGCCAGAACCGAAACATTCAAAACCCCAGTGTTTTGACGAGTCGCGCGACTCGAAAAACGACTCGATTTTCGGTGCGCGACGCGAAATACAACGCCGCATTCCGCCATGCACCGAGTTGCATGGGCGGTACAGAACTCCAAAGCAATTGCCAAGAAATGCGAAAAACCCTAGAAAACCAGGGGTTTGCAGCACGGGCTTCAGAAAGCTAACGGAGAGGACAGGAACCGAACAACCTGCAAATCCCCTGGGAAAAACCGGGGTTCCAAAATGAGGCGGCGCAAAATCCGACGCGCGCAGCAACCACGAGTCATGCGCTGGCCTCGCATAGATTAACCAACAGTCAATGCTCGGAACTCTTAGTGCTCCATCACAAAGTGTCCCGATTGGCAGGGCTTATCGCAAGATGGACGTTTCAACTTTAAAACCGGACGCAAAGGTATAGAGTGCTGCCAATCGTTGGTCGGGAGAACTC